>CAUUHW010000004.1:0-201764 GCA_963545205.1 uncultured Desulfovibrionales bacterium | reverse complement strand
TTTCTCTCTCTCTCTCTCTCTAAGAATTTTATATTTTTTAAATTTAAATTGTATTTGTATTATAAAAAATAAAAAAAATAATTTAAATTTATTCTATATAAAATAAAATTATAAAAAATAATATGATATTTTTTTCAAGATTAAATTATATACTATTTCTTTTTTTCTTTTTATTGTTTTTTGCATGGTATTTTTGCTGCAAACGAGAAAAATACATGGAGTAGGGAACGGATTGCCTGCTAAACAGGAAATGTCGTTTTTTTCTAATTTGTTGCCTGCTGAGCGTAAACAGCCGCTCCAAAAAGGCCGGGTTCTTTCACAGTGAGCAAAGAAACAGGAAGTGTTTGCAGAAACTGTTTGTGTTTTGGGCAGTTGTGCAGTTCTTCAAGAAAGTTTTTGTGTTCCAGAAAAAAGGGATTTTTGGCCGCGATGCCGCCCGAAATAAAAAGTCTGCCTGGCATGACAGTCAGTGCGTATTGGCGGCAGGCACGGCCGTAAAAACGGGAAAAAAGAGCCGTTGTCGGGCAACCCGGGCGTATTTCATGGATAAAGTCTTCTGGTTTTTTCGTGCTTCCTGTAAAAAAGGTATGCACAAGGCCCAGCCCCTGACCGCTGACAATCTGGTCCGCTCTGGGGGGCAGTCCTTTGTTTTGGGCAAGAAAAAAACGGGCAAATTCCCGCTCTTCCTCGCCCCAAAAGGAAAAAAGGGTGGAACCGGCTTCAGACGGGAAGGGCAGCCATTGACCGCAAGGAGAAAGGAGAAGCGCACAATGCCCAAGTCCGGTCCCTGCACCAATGACCGCAATCGGGCTTGCTTTTTTGGTGCACCCTGTTTGAATAATCCTGATATGGCCGTTTTGGGGGCTGCTGAGGCAGGCAAAGGCCTGGGCAACAAAATCATTGATAACTTGTCCGTGGGAAAGGCTGGAAACGGTTGTCAGGTCAATGTCCCACGCGACATTGGTCAAACGGCAGTATTTTTCATTTTGAACAGGGCCGGCCCCGGCAATGACCACCCTGTTTTTCCTGCTGATATGGGTTGGAAAACCACTTTGCCGCAGCTGGAGAAAAAGTTCTGGAAAGGAATGCGCTGAGCGGGTCGCAAGACAAAAAGACTGTTGCTCGGTAAGTTCATTTTCTTTTTGTACGAACCAGGCGAACCTGCTGTTTGTTCCACCAATATCCGCTACAAATATTTTTTTTGCTGTCATGTTGGAAAAAATAGGAACGTCCCTGAAGGCATTTTCTTTATTTTTGTTCGTGTTGACTGGATTTGAACATGTGCAAGCACTTAGGTCAAAACAGAACCGATGTCCAGCCGCCTTTTTGGGTGTTATGTGGCAGTACTTTTGGGGAAAACTGATTTTCTTGATTGCTGTTTTTCTTTCCTGTAACCTGTGAAGCAGGCATCACATTTTAATAACAGGGCAAATTATGGAACTGAACCCGCTTGACCATCTTTTTTTGTACCGCTATGCGCGTCTGATTATGGATAGCAGGCAGGGGATTATCTCTTCCGCTGGTTCAGATAGACAGGTTCTGCTCAGCCGTCTTTTTTCTTCTTTGCGGCCGGAGCGTTGCGGTGATAATACCGGCAATATGGTGCGCCAGTTACGTTTGCAGGCCCGGCAAATGTCCCGTTTGGCAGACAGTAATATCCTGGTTGTCGGCAAGTTGAAAGAATCTGCCCGAATTCTGGCGCAAATCAGAAACAATCTCCAGCGTATGGAACAGATTCTGGCCGCCCTGCGTCAGGACAATATGAGCTTTGCTGCTGCCCGTGCGGAATTTGAACGGCTGGCTCTGGAAAACAAACTGCATCTTGAGCAGCTGGCCAATGTGAACAGGCAAATAGAGCAGGAAAAAATCAGGGAAAAAAATATCTTTTCAGGAAAAAAGCTTGAACTCGTGGCGGGCACTGCCTGCTGTCCACAGCCGGACAAGCAGCAGATTGGGCCTGAACTGAAAAATGTTGTCCGCCTGCTTGAGCATGTTGTTCATGAACAGGGGCTGCTGGAAACCCAGGCCCAGGAACTGTATTTTGGCGCGGAAACTGTTTTGGCCGCTGTTGATGGCAATATGCTGTATGACGCGGCAAATCTGTCAACGGCTTCTCTTCTCAATGAGCAGACCTGAAACGCCGCGAACCTGTCAGCGTTGCGGTACGTGCTGCCAGCGTACAACGCCGACTCTGCACAGCAAGGATATTTCTCTTGTTCTTGATGGACATATTCCGCTTTCTTCCCTTGTTTGCCTGCGGGCCGGAGAAAAAATTTGGAACAACGTGCGGGGCAAGGTGCAAACCCTGCAACAGGAACTTCTTCAGCTCAAACCTTTGAAAGATTCCAGACAATGTATATATTTCAAGAAAAATAAAGGCTGCCTGATTTATACGCACCGCCCACTTGAATGCCGCACTCTTGCATGCTGGAATACTTCATCTCTTGAACAGCTTTACGCGCGGGATTGGATTTCGCGCCGGGATATTTTTCCCTGCTCAGTGCTTGAACTGATACAGGTTCACGAGCAGGAATGTGCTCTTGTCCGTTTGCGTCCGGTCCTTGAGCGTTTTGCGGCTCAACAGGAGCAAGCCGCTTTTGACCGGCTTGTCAGTGCCTGCCGTTTTGACCTGCATTTTCGTGATATTGTGGCTGAAAAAACTCCGTACGGCCCTGATACGCATGATGTCATTTTTGGCCGCCCCCTGCACCGTGTTTTCAGGTCTTTTGCTCTCTGCTTCAATTTTTCCGGTTTTCAAAAACTTTTTTCGTCAAATTCTTGACTAATTGAACCGTGAACTTATCTTTTGTTCGCACCATTTCAAAGAGCAGGGAAAAAAAGATTCCTGTTCTTTTTGTATCGAAAAAGGAGACTAGTGTATGTCTGTTACATATAAAGATTATTATCAGATTCTGGATGTAAAGAAAGGCGCATCCTCAGAGGATATTTCACGGGCGTTCAAGAAGCTGGCCCGTAAGTATCACCCTGATTTGAACCCGGATAATAAGGAAGCCGAAGCCAAGTTTAAGGAAATTAACGAGGCGCACGAGGTGCTAAAAGACCCGCAGAAACGGAAAATGTATGACACATTGGGCCCAAACTGGAAAGAAGGGCAGAATTTTCAGCCCCCGCCGAGCTTTCAGAATATGCATTTTCAGTTTGAGGAGGTGGACGGATTCAGTCATGGGCAGTTCAGTGATTTTTTTGAAAGCCTTTTTGGCGGCGCGGGCGGTTTTCATACCAGCCAGTTTGCCGGGGGGCATCGAACCAAAGGCCGCGACAGCGAAAGTGATATCACGCTCACTTTGGAGGAAGCGTACAAGGGGGGGACAAAAAGCATTACCTTGGCTGGGCAGACCAAAAGTTTGCAGGTCACTATTCCCGCCGGAGTGCATGAGGGGGCCAAAATCCGTCTGACTGGTCAGGGAGCGCCCGGCCGGGCCGGCGGGCCGGCCGGAGACCTGTATCTGAAAGTACATATTCGAGAGCATGAGCATTTTGTGCTGGAAAAAAACAACGTGATATATGATCTGCTCCTGGCTCCCTGGGAAGCGGCTTTGGGCGCGAAGATTCAGGTGCCCACGCTGGACGGAAATGTTGACATGCAGATTCCGCCCGGAGTCAGCTGCGGACAAAAATTGCGTGTTCGAGGGAAAGGTCTTGGAATAAAAGAAAAAAAAGGAGACCAGCTGGTGCGGATTGCAATCAGGACTCCTCAAAAATTAAGCCCGGAAACCGAAAAAATCTGGCAGCAGCTTGCTGAGAAAAGTGATTTCAATCCAAGGATTTTTTAACGTGAGAGATATCGTTATTTGAATAAAAAAATAAACGCCAGGGAGGCAAATGTATGAACCTGAATAAATTTACGCAAAAATCGCAGGAAGCCATTTCTGAAGCGCAAAATATATCAATTCGTTTTGAAAATCAGTATGTTGATGTTGAGCATCTGGCTCTTGCCCTTTTGGAACAGGAAAAGGGGCTGGTCCCCAGCCTGCTGGAAAAACTGAATTGTAATCCACAGGCATTTCTTAAGGCTTTGGAAGAACAAATCGCCAAACTGCCTCGTGTCACGCAAAGCGGCGGTCAGGCCGGGCAGATATACGTTACGCCGCGCCTGAACACGGTTCTGGTCAAGGCCTTGGATATGGCCAAAAAGATGCAGGACGAATACGTCAGTGTTGAACATCTTTTTCTGGTCATGCTGGAAGAACCAGCAAGCACGGGAATTGGCAAGGTCTGTAAAAAATTTGTCGTTGACAGTGAGAAAATCCGCCAGGCCTTGAGTGAAATACGCGGAAATCAGCGCGTAACCTCTGCCAACCCGGAAGAAACATATGACGCCCTGAAAAAATACGGACGAGACCTAGTTGAGGAGGCGCGCAAGGGGCACCTTGACCCGGTTATTGGCCGTGACAATGAAATCCGCCGCTGTATTCGTATTCTTTCCCGCCGTACTAAAAATAATCCGGTGGCCATTGGCGAGGCTGGAGTTGGAAAGACAGCCATTGTTGAAGGTTTGGCCCAGCGGATTTTGAAAGAAGACGTGCCGGAGGGTCTCAAAAACAAAACCATTTTTGCCCTTGATATGGGGGCGTTGATTGCCGGAGCCAAATACCGTGGCGAATTTGAAGAACGCCTTAAGGCTGTACTCAAAGATGTGCAAAAATCCGAAGGCCGCATTATTTTGTTTATTGATGAACTGCATACCATTGTTGGGGCCGGCAAGGCCGAAGGCGCGATGGACGCGGGGAATTTGCTTAAACCCATGCTGGCCAGAGGCGAGCTGCACTGTATCGGCGCGACAACGGTTGATGAGTACCGGAAGAATATCGAAAAAGATCCGGCTCTGGAAAGGCGGTTTCAGCCCATTTTGGTTAGTGAACCGGGTGTTGAAGACACCATTTCCATTTTGCGTGGTCTGCGTGACCGTTTTGAAGCGCACCACGGCGTGCGCATCAGCGACAGTGCCTTGGTCAACGCAGCCACCTTGTCCAACAGGTATATTTCAGACCGCCAGCTGCCGGACAAGGCCATTGACCTTATTGATGAAGCCGCAGCCATGATCCGAACAGAAATTGATTCCCTGCCCACGGAACTTGATGAAATCAACCGGCGCATTATGCAACTGGAGATTGAACGGGAAGCGCTCAGGCGGGAAACAGATGACAGTTCGCGCGAACGGCTGGAAAAACTGGAGCAGGAGCTGGCCGAGAACAAAGAAGCCCAGGGCATGCTTGTTGTTCAGTGGAAAAAGGAAAAGGCGTCCATTGACAGTTTGCGGCATCTGAAAACGGAGATTGAACAGGTGCGGCGGGAGATAGAAGAAGCCGAACGGAGTTATGACCTGAACAAGGCGGCAGAGCTGAAATATGGCCGCCTGAATGATCTGGAAAACAGATTGCGGAACTATTCAGAAAAACTGGAAAGTGAGTGTGGAACCGAACGGCTGCTGCGTGAAGAAGTCGGGCCGGATGACATTGCCGCCATTATTTCCAAATGGACGAATATTCCTGTATCCAGACTTGTGGAAGGCGAGCGGGAAAAGCTGCTTCGTCTGGGAGATGTATTGCATCAGCGGGTTGTTGGACAGGATGAGGCTGTGGATGCTGTTGCAGACGCTGTGCTTCGGGCCAGGGCTGGACTTAAAAATCCTGACCGCCCAATTGGTTCCTTTTTGTTTCTTGGCCCGACAGGAGTCGGTAAGACCGAGCTATGTAAAACTCTGGCCCGTACCCTGTTTGACACCCAGGAAAATATTGTTCGCCTGGATATGTCTGAGTATATGGAAAAGCACTCGGTGGCCCGCCTGATTGGGGCACCTCCCGGCTATGTCGGGTATGAAGAGGGCGGTCAGCTCACCGAAGCGGTGCGCCGCAAACCCTACAGTGTTGTTCTTTTTGACGAAGTAGAAAAAGCTCACCCTGACGTGTTCAACACCTTGCTACAGCTGCTTGATGATGGTCGGCTGACGGATTCGCAGGGGCGCACGGTTGATTTCAAAAATACAATCGTGATTATGACCTCAAATCTGGGCTCCCAGTTGCTGCTGGAAGGTATCAGCAGTCAGGGAATAATGGAAGAAGGTGTGCGGGAAAGTGTGTTATCCCTGCTTCGCACCCAGTTCCGGCCCGAGTTTTTGAACCGGGTTGACGAAGTTGTGCTCTTTAAGCCGCTGCTGCCTGAACAAATCAAGCAGATTATTGAACTATTGCTGGAAAGTTTACGCGGGCGGCTTGCGGAAAGAAAGATTACGCTTGAACTGAGTGACGCAGCCAAGGATTTTATTGCCCGTGAAGCCTATGATCCGGTGTACGGAGCCAGACCGTTGTTGCGCTATTTGCAGCGCAATCTGGAAACACCGCTGGCCAAGGCGATTATTGCCGAAAAAATTACAGACGGCCAGATGGTCAAAATAGACTGTCAGGACGGGAAACTGCTTGTTGACGCTGACAAAAGTCACAATATATAAGTGTTGCACCGGGTTGTGAGCTGGAAATATGGAGAAATTGTATGTCGGTATCTGAACTGATAAAAAGTGTAAAAGCAGCAGGCTGAGCAGCCAAAATTGCTCCGGGGGTCCTGGAGCTTGTTCTGGCCGGTCAGTCTGTTGCTGATTCCCGTTTGCTCACCGGAGCGGAAGATAAAGAAGACGCGGCAGTTGTGCTTTTTCCGACTGGCAAGGCACTGGTGCAGACTGTTGATTTTCTAACGCCGGTTGTGAACAATCCGTACTGGTTCGGCCAGATTGCCGCAGCCAATGCCTTGTCTGACGTGTACGCCATGGGCGGCACTCCGCTTTGCGCCATGAATATTGTCTGTTTTCCTTCCAAAACACGGTCGGTTGAAGAGCTGCGGGCCATTTTGGAGGGCGGTCGGGAGATACTGGGGCAGGCAGGAGCTTTGCTTGCCGGTGGTCACAGTGTGGAAGACGAGGAAATCAAGTATGGTCTGGCTGTTTCCGGGACAGTTGACCCGCGGAACTTTGCTTCCAATGCCGGTTTTTGCGTGGGTGATGAACTGCTGCTGACCAAGCCGGTTGGAACCGGGATTTTAAGCACTGCCCTGAAAGCGGACTGGGAGGGGAGTGCTGAAATTGAAGCCGAGCTGTATAAGTGGGGAGCCATGCTTAACAGGGGAGCTCAGCAGGTTATTTCTCGTCTTGGTCTGCGCGGGGCAACAGATATTAGCGGGTTTGGACTGGCCGGTCACGCCCTGGAAGTTGCGCGGGCTTCAAAAGTCAGTCTGGAGTTTTGGCTGGAAAGTATCCCGTTTCTGGACAGGGCGGTTGAACTGGCCGGAATGGGCCTGGTGCCGGAAGGCAGTTACGCCAATAGAAATTTTTGCGCCCAGGCTGTGCGGGCTGGAGAGGGCCTTGACCCTGTGCGGCAAGACATTTTTTTTGACGCCCAGACTTCTGGTGGCATGCTGCTGGCGGTTCCGGGCCCGCGTCTGGCTCAGGCCCGTGATATTTTGCTGGAAAGCGGCTGTCTGGCCGCGCATATCGGCAAAGCCACCACGAAAGTTGAATGTGGGGACCTGGCCCAACTGCATCTTGTTTAAGGAATGGACTATGGCCGAGGGAAACGATTACGTCTATTGGCTGCGGAATACAACTCCGTACATCAACGCGTACAGGGGGCGCACCTTTGTTCTGGTTCTGAACGGCGAGGCCTTGGCGCACACGAATTTTTCAACCATTGTGTACGATATTGCCCTGCTTTCCTCTTTGGGTGTCCGGCTGGTGCTGGTTTACGGTCTGAACCCGCAAATAGACAACGAACTCGAGCGGCACGGGATTGTTTCGATTTTTCATCGCCATATCCGCGTTACAGATGAACGTACATTGAGCTGTATCAAAAATCAGATTGGCCGGGCCCAGACCATGATGCAGGCGGCCTTTTCCGCGGGAATTGCGCCTTCTCCTTTGCGAAACAGCCGGTTACGTCTCTGGACCGGCAATGTTATAACCGCCAAACCTATTGGCATTCTTGATGGCGTTGATATGCAGCTGGCCGGTGAAGTCCGCAAAATTGACCTTCCCGCCCTGACAGAGGCGCTCAGTCTGCAGCATATTGTGGCCCTGCCCAATATTGGTTTTTCGCCGACCGGAGAAGTTTTTGATCTGGGAGTGGAAGAGGTGGCAACGGCTGTTGCAATCGCCCTGAAAGCGGACAAAATCGTATTATCTGGCCGTGGACAGGGCATATATGACGAAAAGGGAAATCTGCGAACGGAAATCCTGACCGGCGAGGCCGGAAAAATTATTGAACAGCAGCTTGCAGCCTGTAATCCAGCCCGGCCCCTGCCGGAAGATGTTGCCCGTCTTCGGGCGGCCTGGCTGGCCTGTGAAGGCGGCGTAAAGCGTGCGCATCTTGTCAGTTACGAACAGGACGGCTCACTTTTGCGCGAAATCTTTACCCGTGACGGAACAGGAACAATGGTGGTCCGGGACAGCTACGAACAAACCCGCAAGGCAGGTATTGACGATGTGGCGGGAATTCTATCCATTATCGCGCCGCTTGAGGAAAGCGGGATTCTTGTTCGCCGTTCACGTGAACTCATAGAGCGGGAAATCAGTTTTTTTTCGGTCATTGATCTGGACGGTACAACCATTGGCTGTGCGGCCTTGTATCCGTATCCGGCTGAGAAAAAAGGCGAGCTGGCCTGTCTGGCTGTACATGAGCAGTACCGTGAACAGGAGCGTGGAGCGCGGCTTTTGCGGGCCATAGAAAAACAGGCGGGCGAGCTTGGTCTGGAATATATTTTTGTCTGTACCACCCGTTCGCTGCACTGGTTTAAGGAGCGGGGATTTTGTGAGGTGCCCCTTTCCTTTTTACCGCCTGAAAAGCAAAAACTCTATAATCTGAAAAGAAATTCCATTGTGCTGACCAAGGAGATTGGGTGACAGGAGGTTGTATCTTTTTTCAATGTTTAATGTCTGAGAGATAAAGAGATGTTTATATATTTAGATAACAGTTGCTTTAACAGACCTTATGATAATTAATCATATGGTATGATAAGGATTGAAACTGAAGCAAAAATTTTTGTTCAGAATTATATAAAGGATAATAAGATAGAGTTTGTTTGGTCTTTTATTCTGGATTTTTAAAATTCAGCAAATCTATAAAGAAAGAAGAGAGTTAATAAAAGAATGGAATTTGAGGGCGAGTAAATATATTACCAACAGATGGCATGCGCAATTGAGGAAAAATGCGAATATTTTCTTACAACGGATAAAATTCTTATCAGAAAAGGAATAAAAATAAAAGAGATAGAAATAGTAAATCCTTTAGAATTTATTACGTTACCGGAGGAATAATGAGAACTGATTCCGTAATAATGTATAACGGTATGAAAGCTCTCAGTTCCAGATTTGATATTGTCGAAGCAGAAAAGTTTATCAGTCTTATCCTTAGAGATGAATTTGACTATACTCAATGGCAGAAAGATTTGTGGAAAGATAAAAGTGTTGATGAAATATTTTATGCCGCCAAATCCTGTTCGTAATCCCTTACCATTTTGGGCGCTGTCTGAGATTTTTTCTGGCGGGCGGGTCTGGAAGTCGTGAGTCCAGTGTGTTCAAATCCAGTCCCTTGATAGCTGTTAAGTCCGCGGTAATAGAGCCCAAGGCGATTTTGGTGCTGATACGGAGCGGAATTTTTTTCTTGTCCGCGCTGACCCACAGCCACATGCGGGCACCTTTGCTTTGTTTGAACACGCCGCCAACATCCTTGATATCCGGTTCTATACGCCAGCAACTGAATGTTCCGGCCGGAACAGTGACTTCTTCCTTTTTTATGGCTTTGGCTGTTCCGTGTATAATTTTTTTCCCATCTGTTACGCTCGTGTGTAATACCGCCCCTGGGTAAAGGTTCTGGGTACGGAAAGAATAAAAAAGCGAGAGCGGGTCAAAAAGTGACTTCAAATCTGTGTGCAGCGTGCGTGTCTTTCCTTTGTCAATATGCTGTACTGTTCCGGTTTGAGGGTCAAAGAAAATAGATTTTGACTGATCTTTTTTCTTTTCCTTGCTGTTTTCTTCATAGGAAGAAAAGCAGGTCATCGCGGCGTTGGTTCTGGCGTCAATACGCAGGCGCACCCGGTAGATATTATCGAGAAACGGTGTGGATTTTCCTGTGGCAATAAAGTGCCACGCGTCTTTTTCCTGTTCTACCCGCAGTGAACCTTCTCCGCCAATAAAAATACCCCAGCGCAATCTGAAAAACAGTTCCTCTCCCGCGGAAAACGGCAGGTCAGCGGCCAAAAGCGGGGCGCAAAACAAAGAAAAAAACAAAAAAAGAAAATTTTTTTTGAACATGAATACGTTCCAAATAAAAGATGTTGCTGTTAACAATCTGCCTGTTGTTTATGCCAGCAGCCTGGTTCCTGAGTCAAGACAGCAGAAGCTGTAAACGGAATACACCACGGGCATTGACAATACATACAAATTCAGGTTGGTTGCGAGGCATGAATGAACGCATATGGGGCACCCTGGATCCATTTTTTGAGCCCGGGCCGATACTGGGACGCAAGGTCGCCAATACCTGGTTTTTACGGGCGTTTTTGCGGGCTGACCCTTTTGATGCCTATCATTTTTTTCCAGGCAGCGGGGCTATTGGCCAATGGCTCTTGGGCAGGATACAGAAAGAATTTCCAGAAATTGCACACAAGGTTCGCGTCATGGACAGGCGGGAGCTGCCGGGCATGCTCGCGGCACATGACTACTTCTGTTTTCACCAGTCCGATTGCGTTACGTTGCAGCCCATGCTTGCGGCCTTGCGTAACGAGGTTGCGCTCTCATGTTTTCCCATTACCGGAACCATTCATTCCCTGAGTTATCAGGATTACGCGGAGCTGTTCCTGCGGCATCTTTCACCCGGCACAACTGCCCGGGACGCCATTGTCTGTACGTCCACTGCCGGCCGTGAGGTTGTTTGCCGCCTCTTTACTTTGCTGCGGGAAAATTACGGACTTGCTCCGGAGCGTTTTTTCGCCCCTTTTCTGGCCCATATCCCGCTGGGAGTGGACGTACAGGACTTTGCCTGCCGAAAACACATATCTGAATGTCCCTGCCGTTTTCTTGTGTTTGGACGTATTTCCCATTTTTCCAAAATGGATCTTTTGCCAGTGCTGCGTGCCTTTCAGCGGCTTTTTGCAGACGGTCTCGCCCGTGAGAGCGTTTGCCTGGTGCTTGCGGGCTGGGTGGAAGATGGTGATGATTTTCTGCCAACCTTTCAAAATCTTGCCCGTAATATCGGCCTGCCCCTGGAAGTTATCAAGCGTCCAACAGCAGCAGAAAAAAAACGTCTTTTTGTCACATCAGATGTCTTTGTGTCGGTCGCGGACAATCCGCAGGAAACCTTTGGCCTGACGATCCTGGAAGCCGCTGCTGCCGGACTGCCGGCCATTGTTTCTGATTACGATGGCTACCGTGACCTTGTTCTTGATGGCCTTACCGGTATTTTCGTGCCCACAATCGGCCCGCTGGCCACTCCGCAGGTCAACCGCATGGCTCCGCTGACCTTTGACAGCGACTACCATCTGACACTGGCCCAGCAAACAGCTGTTTCTGTGCCCAAACTGGCAGAGGCTATACTGGAACTGGCTGGAAATGTTGACATGCGCAGGAACATGGGGCAGGCCGCCCGGCATATGGTACAGTCAACCTACACCGACCAGGCTGTTATTACCCGTTATCTTGCCCTGTGGGAGGAACTGCGAAAACACGAGGTTCATGAAAATTTTCGCTGTGCCGGTCACCCGTCCCGTATGGATTACGGCCGCCTTTTCGGACATTACACAACCATGCAGCTTGATAACGGGTTGACAGTGCAAACAGGGCGCACTGGCTGGGCCGTGTACCGTGGACGGGAACATATAGCAGCCTACGCCGGAGTAGAGCGTCATGTTTTACCTGAACACGCACGGCTGATTGCTTTTTTGGCCCGCAAACCCGTAAGTTGCGGGGAGTTGATTGCAGAACTTGAAAACAAGGCCAGTCTGAGTGCGGAGGCTGCTCACTACGCAATTTTGTGGGCCCTTAAACATGATATTCTGGAGCGAGGGTAGGGGCTCTGACTGTCATTTCCATGCACCCACGGTAAAAATGTTTTTTTCCGTGGGTGCAAATTGATTTTTTATCCTTCATTGGGAGAGAGTTGGCTTACAAGCGACAGAAGTTACTCAATATGCCAGAGTTCAACAATTTTTCCTTCAACAATACGGAACAGATCGTGCCCGCGTAAAACAATGTCTTTTTCAGATGATGGAATATGAAAAAAGGTTTCTGTATGTTTTCCTGTCATTTTCCATCTGACAAAAATCTTATCTTTACCTATAAGATGAATCTGTTCAAGTTCATGTGAAATGTGAGAAAATCCCTCATGTAAAGCAAGGATTAAATTTTGTGATTCTTCAAGCCCGTTTTGCTTATCTTGCGCGTCATGGTCAAGAAATGTATCGCTGATTATTTCACATAGTTTCTCACTTTGGTTCTTGTCAAAGCAACGATAAAACTCATGTGCAGTTTCAACCCGTAAGTCTTTATCTTTCATTTTTCAGCTCCTGTGTTTTAATGCTTTTTAGTTACCCGTGCCAGACGGCACATTCTCATTCCAGACCATAATTGAATGTCCGTCTTGCGGCCTTTTCCAGGCTTTATCCGCAAGGCCGCACACAACAACGGCCAGTGGCACTCCATGCATATTGCCGGCTTTGTTTAATTTTGAAAGCCCCTCTGCTGAAGAGACCACTAAAAATCTCTGGGGCTGAAAATTCGCCGCTGTAGGGGCCAGTCTTCCGGCCTCAAGAATCCTTTGCAGGATGTCAGCTGCAACAGATTGCATGCGGTACTTGCGAACAGAATGACGCTTTTGGGCCAGTTGAAGAAAATCCATAATCGTCTCCTTAAGTGTGGGTTAGAGTTGATACTTGTTTCTTCATAGCGCCATCCCTTTGGCAAGAACGCACTTTTTTCATACTCGGTATCTAAAAGGAAACAAGAAAGACAATGGGTACTATCAAACCGGTTTATTCATGTATGCTGACCCTGGCGATGGATCTTGTTGGCGGAAAATGGAAGATGTTTGTGCTTTGGCTGCTCAGGGACCGGTCTGTCCGGTTTAGCGAGCTGAGGCGTTTTCTGAACCGGATAACGCATAAGATGTTGACGCAGCAGTTACGGGAGCTTGAACAGTCCGGGCTTATTAACCGTACCGTGTATCCTGTTGTTCCGCCCAAAGTGGAGTACGCGCTGACTGAAGAGGGAAAAAAACTTATCCCGATTCTGGAAACCCTGTGTGACTGGAGCAAGGAGTATGCAACATCTCATGGTATAGCTGAATCCTGTTCTCATTCATCTGCAATGACAACAAAGAAAAGGCCGGAATGTTCCTGAGTTCCGGCCTGGTTATAGGAGATTTGGAACCCTTTTTACGCGAATTGAATTGTTGAGATTTTTTGATTTTTGGGACAGGGAGGTTTTCAGGATTTGTTCGTGCTTGTGTTCGGGCTTTGGCCCTGTCACCAGTCTTATTCAGGGTTTTAACGGGCAGAATACGCATAGTTGATGTCCGCTATTCGCAATGGATATAACAGAGGAAAGAAAAAACATAAAAATTAGAATTAGTACAAGGAAATGTATAGCCAACTATGTGTCCCTAGCCATAGGGATGTACTATGTATAAAAATGATTCGGCTTGATAATCTTGATAGTTGTACACATGGTGATTTATTGGCAATTGATGTTGAGGAGATTATCTGTCCTGTTACTGTAAGAGTAGAAATTGTCGGCAAGGAATTTCTTACAAAAGAGATGCTCTTGACCATTTGATTCTATTTGGATCGTATGTACAGGAAAAGAAATGGCAGGACAGCGGTATTGATGTGGCGATTATTGTTGACAAGATTCAGGGATATTTTTTTCAACACGCCCCTTATTATGGAGAATACGAAGAGAGGTTAGTGACAGGATTGAATCAGTTCTTTGGAAAAAAATAATGACCAGAGCTGTTTTTTACAGTAATGAAAGAAGGAATTCAAATATAAACAAATGCTTTTCTCCTGTACCCCAGCTTATTCCGCCAAAAACAATCTTTGCAATGTCTGCCTTCATACGTTATCTTTGTTCCGTTTTTTTTATCATGATTTACGATGAGGAGTGCGGCTATTAACGGAACAAGATTTCTCAGGGAGTTTTTTGGACTTCTTTTTTTCTTTGCGGCCTGTTTTCTGGCCATCAGTTTGTTTTCCTACTCCGGAACTGACCCGACCTTGAATCAGCAGCCAGGGGCAGCTTATCAGGTGCAGAATCTGGCCGGAGTGGCCGGAGCCTACACCAGCGGTCTGCTGGTTGATTTTTGGGGGCTTGGCGCATTTGTCTGGCCTCTGGCTTGTTTATGGCTGGCCGCGGCTCTGTTTTGGAGTGCCCTGCGCTGCGCGTGGTGGAAAATCATCAGCGGCCTTTTCCTTTATGTCTGCCTGCTGACCTGGTGCGCGCATTCTTTTATTGCGGACAATATTACTGTTCAAACCATTGCCGGCGGCGGTTTTATCGGCAGTCTGTTACTTCGGTTTCTGGTCCACTATCTTCGTTTCTGGGGCGCCTGTCTGTTGCAGGCCTTTTTCACCCTTGTTTTTTTGCAGCTCTTTGTCGGTTTTACCTGGGGCGGGGCTCTGGGGCGGGTATATGGAAAATTTCGTGACATTGTCTTGATGTACAAGGCCCGCTACAGTCGTTTTTCCACGCGCAAGGAAAACGCGGAAGAAAAAGAGACCGGCCCGTCTGTTTTGTCCAGTATTTTTATGCAGGGAAATAAACGCCGGCAGGAGCCGGAAGAGGAACGAAAGGCAGGGAAGCAGGAAGAGCAGAGCGTAACCGCTGCACCAGCCCCTGCACAACCGGCTCCTGAAAAAAAAGAGCAGGATCCCCGCCGGGCTGTCAAACAAAAAAGCGATTCAACTGTTCCCGCTCAAAACGCTTTCCCGGACATGGATTTGCTGGCTCCTGTGCCCAAAAGCAAGACCTCCGACAGCCAAAACCACCTTCAGACATTGGCTGATCGGGTCCACGAATGCCTGCAGGATTTTAATATTCAGGGCGAAGTCAATAATATTGTTCCCGGCCCGGTTGTGACCATGTTTGAATTCAAGCCCGCTCCGGGTGTAAAAATCAGCAAGATTGCCGGACTCAGTGACGATCTGGCTCTTACGCTCAAGGCACAGGCTGTACGTATTGTGGCGCCTCTTCCACGCAAGGACACAGTGGGCATTGAAATTCCCAATGAAAAACGCCAGACTGTTTATCTGCGCGAAATTTTTGCGTCCCCTGATTTTGACCGTCAGCACATGGACATTCCACTGGCGCTTGGAAAAAATATTCAGGGTGATCCCGTTGTGGTTGATTTGGCCCGTATGCCGCATTTGCTTGTTGCCGGAGCAACCGGCGCGGGAAAATCCGTGTGTCTGAACGGGCTGATTCTGAGTATGCTGTACACCTTTGGCCCGGACGAACTCAAAATGCTGCTGGTTGATCCCAAACGGGTGGAACTGGCGGTGTACCGTGATCTGCCGCATCTGGTTCACCCGGTGGTGACGGATATGGGATTGACCAAAAGTGCCCTTGACTGGGCTGTGCAGGAAATGGAAAGGCGCTACGATGCCATGGCCAATCTGGGAGTTCGTCACTTTCTGGCCTATAATGAAAAATTGTCCAGCATGGGAGATGAACGACCGGAAGAACTGGCAGACGAAAAACCGCTTCCGTATCTGGTCATTATTATTGACGAACTGGCCGACCTGATGATGACTGCGGCCAAGGAAGCGGAAATCAGCATTGCCCGTCTGGGACAGTTGGCGCGGGCCGCTGGTATTCATCTTATTTTGGCCACCCAGCGCCCATCTGTTGATGTGGTAACAGGTCTTATCAAGGCCAACCTGCCTTCACGTATCGCCTTTCAGGTCAGTTCCAAACACGATTCTCGCACCATTCTTGATGCTGTTGGCGCGGAATACCTGTTGGGGCGTGGAGATATGTTGTATAAGCAAAGTGGTGGAGCGCTACTGCGGGCACATGGTGCCTTTGTGGACGATAAGGAAATAAAAGCGGTTGTGAATTTTTGGAAAGAACAGGCCGCCCCTGAGTATCTGGCCGATTTTCAAGAACTGTATGAAGAAAATAACAAAAGTGACTTTGGTATAACCAATGACGGAAACAGCATTGTTGATGATCCCAAGTATGAGGAAGCTGTTGAATTCGTGTTAGACCACGGAAAGGCGTCTATTTCCATGATTCAGCGGCGGCTGCGTATTGGTTTTAACCGCGCGGCCCGATTTGTTGAGCAAATGGAAGAAGACGGGCTCATCGGGCCGCAGGACGGCAGCAAGCCCCGCAGTGTGATCAGGAAATAAAGCCATATAAGATGAAGGAAAGCCCTGACTTTGTTTTTGACCCGCTTGCCTATCCGACAACGCCGGGTGTGTATCTGATGAAAGACGGTCGTGAGCGCATTATTTATGTTGGCAAGGCCAAGGTGTTGCGTAACCGTTTACGTTCCTATTTCCGCCAGGAAAAAACCATGCCGCTCAAGGTGCGTTCCATGATGCCCAGGGTGAAAAAAATTGAGGTTTTGTGTACCGGAACGGAAAAAGAAGCCCTGTTACTTGAAGCCAGCCTGATAAAAAAACATAAGCCCCACTACAATATTATTCTCAAAGATGACAAGCAGTTCATTCTTTTTCGGCTCAATAAAAATGCTGATTTTCCCCAGCTGACAAAAACCCGCAAAGTGATTCAGGACGGTTCTGTCTATTTTGGGCCTTTTACTTCGGCCCAGGCCGCGACCCAGACTCTGCTACTGATTAATAAAATCTTTCCGTTGCGCAAATGCACGGACAAGGCCATGAAAAATCGGGTTCGCCCTTGTTTGCAGTATGATATTGGTCGTTGTCTGGCGCCGTGCGTCAAAGAGGTTGACGCTCACCAATATGCGGCTCTTGTGCGGCAAGCAGAGATGTTTTTGTCCGGCAAATGTCATGACCTGCTCCAGGAATTGAAAAAACGCATGCAGCTCTTATCCAGCCAGATGGAATACGAAAAAGCCGCCTCGGTGCGGGACCAGATTCAGGCTATTGAGACCACTATAGAGCAGCAGGCCGTGGTTCTGGATACAGACAAGGAAATGGATATTATCGGCCCGACTCCGCTGCAGGGCGGTCTGGCCCTGGCCGTTCTTTTTGTCCGGCAGGGCAAACTGATTGACAGCAAAAGATATTTTTGGGCTGATTGTCTGGAAAACGAGTGGGAAAGCCAGGAATTTCTCACGACTTTTCTGGTGCAGTTTTACAGCCGTTATTCCTATGTTCCGCAGCGCATTGTTCTCCCCTATGATATTGAACAAAAAGAGGCACTTCTTGATGTTTTGGCTGACCTGCGCCAAGGCCCTGTGCGCGTTGGCAAGGCCAGAGGGCAGAGTGAAAAAAAATTACTGGATATGGCGGTGATAAATGCCTCGGAATCTGGGACTGAAGACAAAACCAAGCACTTGTTCTTGCCTGCTCTGGCCAGTGCACTGCAAATAGGGGCGATTCGGCGTATTGAATGTATTGATGCCTCGCATCTCAGCGGAGAAGGTATGCGGGTGGGCATGGTGGTCTATGAAGACGGCCAGCCCGTACCTGATGCCTACCGCATTTATTCCTTTCCCGAACTTGAGGGCAGCCATGATGATTATCTGGCCCTGCGCTCGTTTCTTAAAAAAAGACTGGAAAAGGACGGCTGGCCGGATTTACTGCTTATTGACGGCGGAAGAGGGCAGCTCAGCGCCCTTGAGCTTGAACTTCGCAAAAACAAGGCAGAAGATGCCTTTGCCCTGGCTTCGATTGCCAAGGGCAAAACCAGACGGGCAGGGGAGCTTGAAGACCGGATTTTCATTCCGGGTCGAAAAAATCCATTGCCGCTCAGGCCGGGCAGTCCTGAACTGCTTTTTTTGCAGCAGGTACGGGACAGTGCGCACAGATATGTGCTTGGCAGCCAAAGAAAATCACGCAAGAAAAAATTGCTTGACAGCGCGCTTGAGAGCCTGCCCGGAATCGGCACCAAAACCGCCGCGCTGCTGTGGCAGCATTTTGTTTCTGTTGAAGCCATGAAAAAGGCCAGTCTCGAAGATTTGCAGGCCCTGCCAAATATTGGCAAGCAAAAGGCGCGGCAGTTGCAGGAGGCGTTAAAAGGAATAGAGAGGAGGGGATGAATACGTGTATCCTTCCGATTTTCCAATTTGCTGGGCGACTTCCACCAATGGCAGAAATTGATTCCCCTGCAATACCTCAAGGAGCGCTTCTGGGGTTTTCACAAGGTTTTCCGGGTGTTTTTCCGATACTTTTTAATATCTAAAGACTGTTGATAACCTTCTTCAAATTCAAAACAAACTTCAAGAAAGTTCTCACTAAAACGAAAAATACTTTGGGGATATTTTTGCAAAATCCGGTGCATACCGGAACCAAGCTGTTCCACCAGATCAAGCTCCTTATAAATACGCATGAGTTCGCGATTCCTGATCATGGAACGGCCACCAAAGAATTCTTCCCTGCTGAGACCGAAAACCAGTCCGCCATAGGATGTAATGGTCAGGCGGTCAGAATAAATTTCCACTACTGGCGAAACTTCACGGCTATAATCATTATGAACAATGGTGTTGATAAAAGCCTCCCGCAGGGCTGTTTTATCTATCATCTGTTTTTGCAGCCTGCGGGCATTGCCTGTAATTTTGGTAAGGGTCTTGTTTTCAATTTCCAGTTTATCAAGTACCCGATCCGTGGCCCTCAACAAAGAACAATACCCGTATTCCTCATTTTCAATGAGATCGACCTTATCTTTTCCCGTATACTTGGCTACTTTTATGGATACACTGCGAATATACAAACAATGGAACCATGAAGTCAAATATTCTTTGCCGTTTTAAGATGGTTTTATTTCGTTCTTCCGGATTGTTAGGAGAATATCTCCGGCTCTTGACCCGTATCCCTGGCTTCAAATCTCCGAAGAAATCCGCAAGGCGCATTCCTGAAAAATGTACCCCTTATAAAATTGATTGCCATTTTCTTTTGGTTTAGTGTGCGTTCATTCAGCCCCCCAAAATCAAACACGGTATAAAACAAGGCAACAGCAAGGGACAATGACAAAATCTTTCGTACTCCATAAACAAATTGATTTGCCGGACACAAATGCCTTGCCGTTCCTGGTGGATCGTTTTTCCCGTGCCGTGTACTGGGAAAATGAGCAGGAATCATTTGTCGGGCTTGGCGTGGCCGCTGCTGTTGGCCCCGCGCAAGATGGGTTTGTTCCTCTTGCGGCCCAGGCCGCTCCTTTTTTTACCTCTTTTTCCGAGGCAGAGCAGGGCGGGGCACTCAGATTTTTTGGCGGCGCGAATTTTGGCGGGCTTCTTCCCAAATATTGGGCGGATTTCGGGTCGAGCTGTTTTGTTTTTCCCCGCTTACAACTGCTGCTGCAAAACGACTGTTGCACAGCCCGTGTTTTTTTTCTGCCGCAAGATACAGACTCGCAGCGTAAGTATTGGCGCTGTCAATGGGAGAATCTTGAACAAACACTTCAAGAAAAATCGCCTATAGCTTTAAGAGAAAATACCCTTCAACAGCAAACCTCTTCCCCGGACGCAAACAGATGGAAAGAACTGATTGGCGATATTTTGTCCCGCATTCAAAGAGGCGAGGCGCAAAAAATCGTGGCTGCCCGCCAGGTGCGACTGGAATTTGCCCATCCCTTGCCTGCGGGTGAGATTCTTTCCCGTTTGCGGGTTTTTCTTCCTGCCTGCACTGTTTTTTTGTTCAAAACCGGCGCAAGCTGTTTTTTGGGAGCCACGCCGGAAACATTAGTTCGCAAACAGGCAGGCAAGGTGTACAGCGAAGCTCTGGCTGGAACAGCGCCGCTTTCCTGTGACCGGACTGCTTTTTTAGCTGACACAAAAGAGCGACAGGAACACGCCTGCGTGTTAGAGCATATTTGCGGGCAGCTGCGGCCGTATTGTGCAGGTGTGCGCGCTCCTGATGTTCCTGTGCTGCGTGAACTGTCACATCTTGTGCATCTGTGTTCACCTGTTCAGGCGAGCTTAAAAACAGATATGCATATTTTGCGGCTGGCAGAGCTTTTGCACCCAACTCCCGCCATTTGCGGATTTCCTGTGAACAAAGCCCGTTCCTGGATTTGTGATGTTGAAATGGCCGGGCGCGGCTGGTACAGTGGCCCTGTTGGCTGGTTTGACGCCCAGGGAAACGGAGATTTTCGGGTTGCTCTGCGCTGCGCCCTGCTGCGGGAACGCACGGCCCGTTTGTACGCTGGAGCCGGTATTGTGCAAGGGTCACAAGCTGACAAGGAATTTCAGGAAACAGAAACAAAATTGCACGCCATGCGCTCTATTTTAGGATAATTATGCCACGTAATCTGCTTACGGAATATGCTCGCCTGTTTATTGCTACCCTGGTACAGCAGGGCATTGAGGAAGTCATTATCAGCCCCGGTTCCCGTTCAACTCCGCTTGCCATAGCAGCCCTGCGCCATCCGGGTCTGACCTGTCTTTCTGTTGTTGATGAACGGTCTGCCGCCTTTTTTGCTCTGGCCAAAAGCAAGATGACCGGCCGCAGTCCCTTGCTGCTTTGTACATCTGGAACTGCCGGAGCCAATTATTATCCGGCCATTTTGGAGGCCGAGGCCGCTTGCGTGCCGCTTGTGGTTGTTACCGCTGACCGGCCGCTTTTTCTGGCCCATGCCAATGCCCAGCAAACAACAGACCAGCAACATTTTTTTGGCCGCCATGTCCGTTTTTTTGCCAATTTTGTTCCTCAGGCTGAAAAAAATGCCTTACGAGCCTTGAAATACCAGCTCGCTCAGGCCATGGAAAAAGCGCACAGCGTTTTTCCCGGCCCGGTACACCTGAATTTTCACGCTGACAAACCTCTTGAACCAATTACAGAAAATTTTGGCCCTCAGGAGATAAAACTGAAAGAACTGGTTGAAGAAATTGTCAGCAGCGAGCTTATAGTATGCACTCCAAAAACAGCCCGCCTTGAAAGCCAGTCGCACTATAAACGGGCGTGCAGCCTGCTTGAAAAAAGTAAACGTGGTCTTTTGCTGCTTGGACCGCTTCTTCCCAGCCGCCATAGAGATACCCAATGTATTGAGAGGGTGGCCCAAAAAACAGGATTCTGCGTTCTGGCGGAAAGCACGTCCCAATTCCGGTTTCAGACCCCGAACAGGCAGCTGCTTTTTCCAGACCTGCTTTCAGTGCTGGGACAGGAAATGGCATTGCCTGACTGTATTTTGCAACTTGGTTTTCCACCAGCAGCCATATCCACCAATAACCTGCTTGAACAACACGCGGATATCCCCCGTATTGTTGTATGTGAAGGCGAATGGGGTGAGCCTTTTCATGGCGCGGGCATGATTTTTCATGGTGATATGCAATACAACCTGCAGCAGCTTGAGCAGCATCTTGCTCCCAATCCTGGACAGGATGCAAAGTGGCACGAGGCCCTGTATTCGCTTTGCAAAACCTGTCAGCAAAAACTTCAAGAAAAACTTGAACAAAATGATTTGACGTCTGCTTTTGTCTTGCACTGTCTTGGAAAGTACCTGAGCAAGCAGCATGTTCTGGCCTTGGGCAATGGTTTGAGTGTGCGCAACGCAGATACCTTTGTTCCGGTTCAGGCCCAGAAATGTACGGTCTGGTGTCAACGGGGAGTGAACGGGATAGACGGACTTGTCGCCGGTGCCATTGGTGCCATCTTTGCCTGTAAGGGCGGTGGTGTTGCCGTGCTTGGTGATGTCAGCTGCCTGCATGATATCGGCGGGTTCGGACTATGCCGCTCTTTGCCAGATTTTAACAAACCCTGTGTATTGCTGGTGATGAACAACCAAGGGGGACGGATTTTTGACCGGCTTCCGGCTGCCAAAATCTGGGCGGGAAAAGAGGGAGATTTCTGGACCACTCCGCACCAGATGAATTTTTCGTCTGTCGCGGCCATGTTTGAGTTGCCGTATCTGTGCCTTACTCAAAAAGAACAGGTGGAAAAAGGGATTAAGTGGGGGCTCAGTCAAAATCGTCCGGTTCTTGTTGAAGCTTTGGTTCAAGAAATAAATATGGCCTCTGTTTGTAATGAACTTAGAAAGAAAGCGGCTCATCTGGCGGGGCAGGACACAAAATGAAACCCACCATCGTTTTTTTGCACGGATTTACAGGCAGTTCAGCCAGTTTTCTGTGCCTGCAAAACCTGCTGCCAGAGCAAAAGTCCGTTTGTCCGGCGGTGTACGGGCATTTTGGCTGCCTGCAAACCAAGGTGCCATGGAGCTTTGCGGATGAAATCCAACGTTTACAACAGGTTGTCGCCAACGATTCTGATTTGTCAACACCTACTGTTTTGTGCGGCTATTCACTTGGCGGCCGGCTAGCCCTGGGGCTTGCTCTGGCCAGATCCGCCCGCTTTCGGGCTTTGGTGCTGATAAGTTCTCACGCAGGTTTGCCTGAAGGGCAGGAAAAGCAGGCCCGGCGCTCGCAAGATGAAAAATTTGCTCTTTTACTTGAAGAACATGGCTTGGAGACATTTCTTGATTACTGGGCGGATTTGCCGCTTTTTGCCTCGCAGCAAAAACTGGGGGCGGATATTTTGGAAGCCCAGGCAAAAATCCGCGCTCAGCATACAGCAGGGGGATTGGCTGCCTGTCTGCGTTTTTTAGGTCTGGGGCAGATGCCGGATTACCGCCAGCGGCTCAAGGAACTGGACATGCCTGTTATTGTACTGACAGGAGAGTATGATCAAAAATATGTCCGGTTCTGGAGCACGTATGTTTCAGAGTTTCAAAACAGCCAATTTCATATTTTCCCAAAAGCAGGGCATAACCTGATTTTGGAGCAACCGCGTCAGGTGGCGCGTATTCTGGAGGAAATACAATGACAACTGTCTGGCAACAAGCTCTTGATTTTGAAGATATTGTGTATGAAAAATGTGACGGCATTGCTAAAATAAGCATTAATCGTCCGCAGGTGCATAATGCTTTTCGCCCGGAAACAGTGAAAGAAATGCAGGTCGCGTTTAACGATGCCCGTGATGACGCGCAGACAGGCGTGGTTATTTTGACCGGAACCGGAGGCCGCGCCTTTTGTTCCGGCGGTGACCAGAAAGTACGGCAAAAGGGTGGCTATGTGGGCGAGGACAGTGTTCCGCGCCTGAATGTCCTTGATCTGCAGCGCCAGATTCGCACCCTGCCCAAGCCGGTGATTGCCATGGTTGCGGGGTACGCCATTGGCGGGGGGCATGTTTTGCATCTGGTCTGCGATTTGACCATTGCCGCTGAAAACGCTGTTTTTGGTCAGACAGGGCCAAAGGTTGGCAGCTTTGACGGCGGTTATGGCGCGTCGTACATGGCCCGTATTGTTGGGCAAAAAAAGGCGCGGGAAATCTGGTTTTTGTGCCGCCAGTATAACGCCCGGGAAGCTCTTGACATGGGGCTGGTGAACAAGGTGGTTCCACTTGAAGAACTGGAAGAAGAAACAGTTCGCTGGTGCCGGGAAATACTGGCACAAAGCCCGATGGCCCTGCGATTTTTGAAATCCGCCTTGAACGCGGACTGTGATGGTCAGGCTGGATTGCAGGAACTGGCCGGAAACGCGACCCTGCTTTTTTATCTGAGTGAAGAAGGGCAGGAAGGACACCGTTCCTTTCTGGAAAAACGCAAGCCGGATTTCAAAAAATTTCCACGTTATCCTTGATGGTGTGTACTATGCGACTTACAATTCAAGATTTTATATCCCCGCTGACAGCGTCCAATTCCAATACAACATGGACGCAGCGGGAAGGTTTTTGGCTCACCCTGACAGATGAAGACGGGCGAACAGGCACTGGAGAGGTGGGGCCCTTACCTGGATTTTCTAAAGAAACACTTGAAGATTGTAGTTTTTTTCTGAAAAAACTTGAAGCTCTGGTTCAGGAAAAAAATATCTTTGAACTTTCCTGGCAACAGGTAGAAGAAATGCTTGCAAAATTTCCTGCCGCCTTGCGCTGTGGAATTGAATGCGCTTATGTACAGGTTCTTTCCTGTCTTCGTCAGGAAACAGTCTGGCAAACCATGCGCACGATTTTGCAGGAAATGGGGGGGGTACTTGCTCCGACAGGAGAAATTCCTCTGGCCTTTTTGCTGCACGGCGATTCTCCCAATGAAGTGTATGCAAATTTTTTCAGGGCCTGGGAAAACGGTTTTCGCACCTTTAAGATGAAAATTGGGTGCAGGGGGCAGAAAAAACAGGAATGGGAAATCCTTGACTGGTTATGCCGTAACATGGGCGAAAAAGGGCGCTTGCGTGTGGACAGTAATGGTGTGTTTAATCTGCGGCAAACAGAAGACTGGTCCCGTTTTTTGTGGAAACTGAATGTGGAGTTCTGGGAAGAACCCGGAGCCCTCCCGCACTTTCCTCATCCTGCGCTGGCCCAGGACGAATCTTTACTTGTTTCACCGCCTGCCAACTTTTCATCTGTACTGGTACTCAAACCCATGCTGCTTGGTCTTTTTGCTGCCATGCGCCTGATTGCCCGGTACCGGGACAGAAATATCGTCATCAGTCATCTGTATGAAAGCGCGGTTGGCTGGAACTTTGCCGCGGCTCTGGCTCTGGCTGTTGGGCATACTGGTCTGGCTGCCGGACTTGCACCGCACGCGGGTCTAGCTGAAAAAGACCTGCTCTGGTTCGCGAAAAACCGCCTTGAGGCGGGCGACGATTAAGATTTTTCCTTGTAAAAAATAAAAATATCAACCTTGTAAAACAGAATATTTGCTTAATTCGCCGGTTTGAAATTAATGCGTTCAAAAGCCTTATAAAACTTTCAATTGGACGAAGCTGTTTTTGCGATTAGCCGGCTTTGTTTTTACAATCAGCCGCTATGATGAACCAGAATCTCATAAAGGACTGACAGACACAATCCAGGGAATCAGACGGCTTCCAAAGGCCAGATTGACCGCGAAACGCGGGGGATTGAACTCGTCCCTGCCTGTTTTGCGCCCGGAAAAACTATCAAAAAACGGGCGATGCTCAAGCGGAACATGAATACGGTTCATGACCAGTCCTGATAAAAATCCAATGATTTTTTTATTCTCAAGAGCGGGGTTCACTTTTCCTTTTATAATGATAAACCCTGTTTTATCGCTGTATTTTTTTCTTAACGCGTCCGCGTCAAGACCGGCATCAATCGCAAAAAGCCTGCTTTTTTCCACGCGTTCACGTTGCAGTTGTTTCTGGGCTTTCTTCAGCTCCTCACACAATTTCGTATCTGCAGGGTCTGTTTCAACAGCTTTTTGGGCTTTTATAACCTCTTCTGCTGCCATGTTCAGGGCCTGTTGATACGCAGGTCCATTGTTTTCAAGAACAATATATACCTCTTTGGCAAGCGGAGGCTTATAATAAGATGTATTGTTATCGGCCATTGACCGGTACGAATCAATATCAAATCCCAGTTCTGTCATTTTTTGGGTGTTGAGCCAGGTAGGGCTGTTATAGCGATAGTAGTTGTCACTGTCTCCTAAAGCCCGCCAGACAAGACGTAAATTCATTCCACTGTTTTCTTTGCGTGAAAAATCTGAAATACGCAGTTCTCTTTCCGTTAAAACAGGTAGTGCGTCATTCTCTCCATGTCTGTTGATATATACAGATAAAAGAACAAAAATATTGACAAGGCAAACAAAGGTAAAACAAAAAAGAAAAAGCGTCCTTGAAAAGTTCTTTATATTCATTTTATATCCTGCTTTCATGTCCGAGAATTGAATTTTTGAAAAACTTGAGAACAAAAAGCAGCAATATCGCTGTCAACCCTATAAGAAAAAAGAACATATATTTGGGCATCCAGTCCCACCACCAGTCAAAAAATTTGGTGTACAGAAAGATGGTAAAAAACACATTGCCGCTGTTCATGACATCTGACCAGTTTTTCCTGATACCGATCCAGACAGCAAGGGCGCTGAACACAAAACCGGCAATCTGATACAAGATTTCAATTAGTTGGTGGGGAAAAGGAAGATAGCTGATCATACCCCAGTTGGAGAGGATAAGAACCGGAATAAAAAATAAAAGCAGGCTGAAACCACGGTATATGACACGAAAACCTGAAAAGCTGTTATGGGCAAAAAAGGAAATGCAAAACAGGAGCAGGGCAACTGGAAAAAAGTTTTCCGGCCGTTCTCCAAAATCCAGCCAGTAGCAGCCACCCCATGTTCCTGTTTTTGCTGACAGCCAGGCGGCTGAAAAGGCAATACCCGCAGCCAGCAAAAAACGGCTGTCTGAGGCGTAGGCCAGAGCAAAAGCGAATGCCGCCCACACGAAAAAAACATTTTCTGAAGGGGCAATGTTAAAAATCTGGCCGAACATGGAAAGATTGAGAACAAAGCAGGCCAGAGCGACCATGCCGAAAAGTTTCGCAAAGTAGCCGGTTGTTTCTTTGTGAGTGGCGTACATGGTCGCGGCCAGACCCAGCAGTGGCGCGGCGAGCAGGACAATGATCTGGGCAGATGTCGAAAATCTGCCCCAAAACTGGTAAAAAAGAAAAAAGACAGCCGCCGCCAGTCCCAGCGCGCCAAGAAATGAATTGACCTTCATGCCCAGGCTGAGTTGTTTTTCCGGTTGACTGGCGTCAATGTCAAATCTGGAGGCAAGGCTGGCAATGAGTCCTGTGTGGTAATTGGCAAGAGCCGTTTGCTGGGCCTCAGAAAGGGATACAATCTTTTCCCGCTCAAGGAGTGCCAGTTCTGCCTGAAAAGACCTGATCTGGTCAGCTCTGACCTGGGCATTAAATTTTGATTGCGCTTCCATTGTCTTCCTGCCAGTAGCAACAAAAAATATAAAATTTTTCTTTGAAGAGTACTCTGTTTTTTATGGTAGTCAAGATAATTGATAATTACTTATTGAGGATTGGGGCTAAGGTGTTCTCTCTGGTAAGAGATGATAACGCTCATTAATTTCTTTATGTTAACAAATTAGTTTTGGTGAAAAAATACGTCTTGCCTGTATAATTCATCTTAACTGATTGATTCAAAGGAGACGTTTTCTACAGCTAACGAACTTCTATAATCTTTTCCACCGTATCGGTAGCGTGTATTCACAATAAACAAGGGAGAAAATTATGTCTGCAGTTGGTTTTGTTTTGCCAAGAATTATTCAGTATTGCTATGAAGGGAAACAGGTTGATTTTTAAAGATTTTATTTACGAAAAGAAGGTGTCACACAGGAGGGCGTTGCCCTCCTTTCAATTTTGGAAAATTGTACAAGCTCTTTTTTCCGCATTGTTCAAACGCGGTATTGCAAATAAAAACGGTTCTAACCTGTTGGCAAATCACTCATACCTGATTTTTCCGATTTGAGCATTTTTTTCCTGTTTTGGGAAGAAACCAGAAGATGCTTTTATTGACAAATATTACTAGATATTGCTATTAAATAAAAAATATTTTTTATTCTGGAGGAAAAATTATGGCAAAAGTTACTCTGGTTTATTGGAGCGGAACTGGAAATACAGAACGTATGGCAAAGGCTGTTCAAAAAGGCCTGAAAGAGGGCGGGGCCGAGCTGGATTTTATCAATATTGAAGACGGCTCACTCAACAAGGAAAAAATGCTGGCCAGCGATATTATTTGTTTTGGGAGTCCTGCCTGTGGAAGCGAACAAATCAATGAGGATTATTTTGAGCCGCTCATGGAGGAACTTGGTGACAAGCTCAACGGTAAAACCCTTTTTCTTTTTGGTTCCTTTGGTCATGGCGATGGAGAGTTTATGGACAACTGGAAAGAACAGGTTCTCGGTTTTGGCGCAAAAATGGCATATGAACCAGTCATTGCTGAAGAAGAACCAAAAGATGATATGTTGGCAAAACTTACAGAAATTGGAAAAAAACTGGCAAAATAAGCTCTACTGTCTCTGTTGTTCATTGATGATTTCCGGGAGATTTTTTCTCCCGGAAAGCAGGCAGTTCTAAAACCTGTATTGGATGGTGATGCCAAAGTGGCAGGGTCTCCTGCCCGGCCAGCCCAATCACATTCCCATTCAAAAGCGCGGGTGGCATAAACTTCATCGAACAGGTTTTTACCCCAGGCATAGATCTGGAAAAACGTTCCCATTCCCAGCCTATCATGGCATTGGCCGTAAGGCAGGCATCCTGTTTTTTGGTATTTGCAGTGTCAAAATAAATCGTCATATAATTCATTAGCCGGAATGGAAGTCATCCCTTGGGACATGATACACCTTTTATTTTTATTTGAAGGAGTGTGAGTTAAAGTATTTGTTATGGTAGCAATAAAGTTCAGGTGGCACAACAAAAGAGAGTATGAAAAAACGGGTGGCTTTGATTGGATTTTTTCATCAAGAAGGTCTGTTAACCGGACTGCTTCTTGACATACAGTGCAGGCCTGGTAACTAATTGGCGATATGTTCAGACCAGACGTTTTGCCCCTGACTTTTGCCTCGCTGAGCAGGCGGGAACTTTCCTTGCCTTTTTTAATTTGTGGCAAGGAAATCTGGTCGTTTGATCGCGTGCGGCAAGTAGGAGCAGACAGAAGGGCGGTTCTGGAAAAAAAAACAGGGCGCTCGTTTGCTTCACTTGCGGCCCTTGCTTTTCATGTCAGACCAGACCCGCAAACAATAGCGGATTTGTTTACCTGCTTTGACCGCAGCCAGACAGCACTGCTTTTGCACCCGCATCTGAGCAAAACCGAACAGGAGAGGGTTTTATCGGCTTTTCCCGCTGTTATCCGGCTTGGTGCTGATTACGCCGGAATTGAAGCACAAAGCCTGAAAAGCAGGGCGGGTGAACCTCAATCCAGTCTGGAAGATATTTTAACCATCCTGCCAACATCCGGTTCAACCGGCAGCCCTAAACTGGTCTGCCTGAGCCGGCGGGCCTTTGTGGCCTCATTTTCCGCCCACTCCGGACATTTTCCCTGGCAGCCGGACGACCGCTGGCTGCTCTGTATGCCTTTTGCCCATGTTGGCGGGCTTTCTGTGCTGACCCGCTGTTTTCTGGCCCGTGTCCCTGTTGTTTTGTATCAGGAGGCTTCTTTTACAGTCAGGGAGTTCATGGGCACTGTGGAGCAAAATCGGGTTACTCTGGTGTCGCTTGTGCCGACCATGCTGGCCCGTCTGGTAGAGCAGGGGAGTTGTCCGCCCCCGTTTCTGCGTCTGGTCTTACTTGGCGGCGGACCTTGTCCTGATCGGCTTTGGCAGCAGGCCGTCAACCTTGGCTGGCCGGTTGCCGTTACTTACGGCATGAGTGAAACCTGTTCGCAGATCGCCACAGACAGGCCGGGTTTCAAGATATACAGCAGACTGTTTGCCTTGCCCCAGGTAGAAATTGAAACACGGGGGCAGGAAATCCGGGTCAGAGGGGAGATGTTGTTTTCCGGTTACTGGCAGGATGGACGCTGCGTGTCCGGCCTTGACCCTGAAGGCTGGTTTACAACCCGTGATATTGGCATGGTTTTATCCGGCGGAGAAATACGCCTGAAAGGGCGTCAGCAGGATATGATTATCAGCGGCGGCGAAAATATCTTTCCGCTGGAAGTGGAACAACAGTTGAACCGTCTTCCGCAGGTAATCCGCTCCTGTGTTTTTGGAATAGACGATCCAGAGTGGGGCGAGGCTGTTGCAGCCGCCATTGTAACAGACAGCCCGCATAATGAGGCTTTACAAGCCATCGCCCAAATGGACATGGCGGGCTTCAAAAAGCCAAAATACGTGGCCTTTTGTTCCCAGGAAACCCCCTGGCCAAACAAGGTCAACAGAAAAAAGTTGGCCCGGCAGTTACAGGTGAAACTGGTGCCTGTAAAAATCATTCATTCACTATCGCTCTGACCTTTGCCAACACATCACTGACAGCACATTTCAAGCCCATGTCCTCTTATTCTGTTTCCCCATTTTTTACCGGAAAGAGACACTCTTCTTGCGGCAACCGCACTTGTACATAACATGACTCTGGTCACCAGAAATGTCAGGGATTTTGCCTGTGAAGATATTCGGCTGCTCAATCCTTGGGAGGAATATTCCTGACTATTTGATAAATTTCCTTATCCATATCCACGCCTTGCAAATGTTTTTCAAACACGGTTTCCAGATCATGCTGGGTATAGCCGCAGACCGTGGCAAACTCTGGAGCAAGAGAAATGTCTTCAATGTTGAGCCCGGAAAAAATCGATACTCTGGAAAATTTTGTTACGCCAGTCAAAAAGGTAAAACGGATATGCTCATCGTTGCTTTTGATGCTGGAGTAAAAATCCCGTAGAGTGTCCCTTGCTTCCCGGGCCATTTCCATGGAAGCAATGTTGTCCAGAATGGGCTTGTCATATTCATCAATCAAAATGACAGCCTGGGTCGCATATTTTCTGGCAACTTCTCGAATCAGCTGAGTGAACCGAAGAGCAGGTACAGGGCTTTTACCAGCAGCACCCAGCCGCTTTTCGTTTTCCTCAAGTATGCTCATGATGCTTTACTCCAGGGACTTGAAAGAGCGAAAACTGCCTTCGGAAAATGCAATGCGGATTACCGGATACGTCTTTGACCAATTATGGATATTTTCTAGCTTTCAAGCCCGTAAACAGTTCTTTTTTGCCTTCAAACAGATTTTTCAGGGTGTCCAGAAATAAACTCTTGCCAAAGCGCGTGGGTCTCGACAAAAATACATATTTGTAACGGTCAATCAGATCAACAGCAATGTCGGTTTTATCTGCATATACATAATTGTTGTTTCGGATTTCACTGAAAGTCTGAATCCCGATGGGCAGCTTTTTCATGGCTAGGACTCCTGATTTTTATAGGGTCTTTTATGTTGGCAAAAATAGCATAGTTGCCGGGGAATGGAAAGAAGCCCTTCAGTTTGGAAAAAGGGCGGTGATGACCTCTGGAACAGAAATTCTGGTTCTTGATTTTGGCTCAATAAAGGTGTGAACCGTCTGGCCAACAGCGGCCAGATCCTGGACCTGATTGAGAATCTGCCAGCCAAGGGTGATTTCTTGCGCAGCCAGATAAAAACAGGTAAGGGCAACGGATACGTCTTCATTGAAGACCAGCGGGCGCAGATAGTCGGCTTCAGCGTGGCGCAAGGGCGCGGCCCAGGTTTGGTGGCGTAAAATATCGTCCAGAAAGATATGGTGCTGCTTCAAAAAAATGAGCCAGGCATCATGAAAGATGTCAAACACTCTGGCAAAAAAAAGAAATCCGGCAGCGTCAACGTCCTGAAAACGGATACAGGCGGAAGTCGTGAACAAGGGCGTGGCTGAAACAAGCTGTTTTTTTTCAAATAAAAACATAAGGGGACAGTCTCTTGCTACTAAGGTTTATTATTTTTGCTGCGGCAGCCTTTATCATTTACAAGCTGTTTATTGGTGATCAGAAAAAGAAACAGCAAGACCAGGCCAAACAGCAGGAAAAGATGGCGGCTGACGGGATTATGGTAAAAGATCCAGTCTGCGGAACTTATGTTTCCGCGCAAAATCCCATTCGGGTCAAGTCTGGCAGCCAGGTTCATTGTTTTTGCAGCTATGAATGCCGCGATCAGTACCTGACCCGTCTGGAAGAAAAAAATCATACAGACGAAACGTAGTAAAGTCATTTTTTAGGAGACGGCTTTTTGGATATTGGCTGAGGCGTTTATAAATGGGATACAATACGCAAATGCCCATAATGATAATTATGTAAACTTTTATAATATTCTGATATAAATGAAAAAACTCTCTTTCCTCTCTTTTTTAGTTGTCCTGCTTTTCTTTTCTTTCTCTTTGGCTTTTGCTGATGAAGAATTGACTTTTCCGGCCTGGCTCAAAAAACATGAAGCTTGGGATTCCTACGAAAAGGTTTTGCAACAGGAAAAAAACACTCCAAAAGTCGTTTTGGAACGGGCTTACAGTTTGTTGCGTCTGGGCGAGGCAAAAGCAGCTCTCCAGCTTTTGGAAGAACACGAGCCATTCACAGACCAGCTCGAAGCCGAACGGTTATGGCTGTATGGAAGCGCCCTACGTCTGAATGGAGACGGTTCCCGTGCAGTTTTAACGCTCAGCAAGGCCCTGAAATTCTATGAACCCAAAAAACAAAAGGAACTGCTTCTTTCTCAGCAGGCCCTTTCCGTACTCTGGGAAGCTGTATGGCGGCAATGGCTGTGGGAATGCCTGGCAAGCCCGCTTTTAGAAAAAGGACGCAGAACGCTGCTGTTGCAGGTCGCCCAGCAGGGGGAGCTGGCTTGGCCGAAAAAAACATTTTGGCAACAGGCGAAAAAACTGGCACAGGGGAAAAATTTTGTTGATGTCAAAGGTGGTTACCTTGAACCGGCTCTGAACCAGGACAGACTATCAGCAGCCAGGGCTTTGTTGGCATCGGCTGCTGGTTTCAAAGAACTGGCAATGTCGGAATTGAAAAAGATACAAAAGAAAGACCTTTGCCAGTTCTGGGGACTTTTCCTGTCTTTGACAGACGAAGCTCCTTTTTCTGTGCCCCAAAATTTTTCTTCGACTGCCACAGATTTTTTTGAAGCCTATGGTCAGGGTCTTGCCGGCTTAAAAAAACATGGCTGGAACCTTACAATGCCGGAAATCCCAAGCTGGAAAAAATTTTACGCGGAACTTGCAACAATGTCTCCTGAAACTGCTTTGACGCGCTTGAAAAAAGAACTGGAATCTTCTCTTATTCCTGAAGACCTGCGTGGCATTTTGGAAAACTATGTTTTTATTTTTCAGCTCATTGCGGCTGACTTTGCCAAATCCGGACAACGCAGTGCGCTGAAAACATTCTGGAATAAACTGGCAAAGGACAATCTGTCTCCTGCCATGAAAATCTCAGCCCTGCTTGTTTTTACTGAAAATCAGGATTTTACAGCCCAGCCTCTCTACCCTGCTTTTTGTACCCTGGCAGCGGCTACGGGCTATGTTCCCCACGCAAAGATACAGTCTTCCTTTTGGAAAAAGGCCCCTTCTGTCTTTGATCCGCTGGCCCAATACCAGGAATTAAAATCACAATTTTTTCAGGCAAAAAAGAAAAAAACAGCGCAAAAAAAAGAAGTGGCCTTGCACCTGGCTTATCTGTTTCCTGAAAGTGTTGTTGCCCAGCAGGCCCTGTTTTTCCTGGCTCAACAGGCGCATGCTGAAAACAAACCAGTCCTGGCCTGGCGGTACCTGCAAAGAATCGTTCTTCCGGCACTGCCAAAAGAAATGGAAATTGATTACTTTCTGGCCAAGGCCGGACTTGAAATGCAGCTTGGCAAGGAAAAAGAAGCACTCAGCAGCTATCTGGACATACTTGCCCAAAATCCGCAGGCCCTGCCCCCGGTAAAAAAATTGCGTCTGGCTCTTCTGGCCCAGCAACAAAATCAATGGCCGGTTGCAGATAAAATTTTACATGAACTTTGGGCTCAAAAGAAAGACCTGTCAAAAGAATTACAGGCGGAACTCCTTTTTTGGATTGGAGAAGGCCAGCAGTATATGGGCCAGACAGACGAGGCTCTTGAAACCTATCTGCGACTGGGCTGGAAATATCCAAAGGAGAACATGTGGGCTGTAACCGCCCTTTACCGGGCCGGACTTATTTATGAACAGCAGGGAAAATCAGCAGCCGCCAAAAAACTGTACCAAACCGTTCTTGAAAATTCTGGCCGTGAAAGCCAGAAAAAAGCGGCCAAGCAACGGATAAAGGCTATAGAATCAAAAGGGCAAGAAAATTCTCAGCCTCTTTTTTAGCTCATGTGATGCCAATCTTGACCTTTTTTCTGTTTTACACTCCTTGCAACCTGGTATAACATTTTTTAGACATTGTTTTTTTAAATGAAGTTGTGAGGAATCTGCCTTTGGCAAGGAGAAAATATGTCTCGTTACCTGATTGGTTATCTTGTTTTTATCTTATTTCTTTTTTCGGGAAATATCATGGCTGCCAAGACTGGCGAGGTCTCTGAAATGGGACAGATGGAATCTGCTCTGCTGCAGGAACAGATGCAAAAAATTGCAGCAGAGGGAACAGCAAAAACTTCGCCTGCTCTGCCGACAACACAAAAGGAACAGGCTGCTGGTGAAAAGAAAGTGAACATTTCTTATCCATTGGCCATTGAAGCGCATGGAACAGACCCGATTGGTCAAAAGCTGGTCTTTTTGTTAAAGGAAAACTTTAACAAAAGTTCTTTTTTTGTTCCTGCCACCAAAAAAGAAAAAAGAATTCTTTTACGTGTGAACACATTAAATGAATTTCCCGGACGTCCAGGGCTGAGTGCTGTTTATGTTTTTAGCTGGCTGTTCAGTGAGTCAGAAGAAACTATTCCCTATTTTCTTGATAATACCATTGGTATTGTTGATTCATCTCAGCTGGAAAAGTGCGCCCAACAGATTCTCATACATACAACAGAGGTCATGGAACACTTTCATTACCTTTTTTAATTGTCTGTTCAGGAGGAAGGTCCAAATGGCAGAAAGACAGAATACAATTCCGGCTCTTGATGAAAATCATCTGCCCAAACTGGAGGGAAAACGCTTTAAGGAGCTTGACGGGCAAACAGCAAAAGCACTTGAAGCAAACGAAATAAAAGCCATTCAGGGCGATGGTGAAAACTGGTGGTGTCCCAATGACGCGGGTGTCAGTTTTCGGGACAAGCTGGAAGAACAGGAAAATCCGAAACAGACCAGCAGAAGTTAATTGCGGTATATTTCTTCGTTGTATCCCACGTAAAGTGCGCTTCCCATGTCCACGGCCGGAGCTCGTAAGTTTCCGGTTCGGCCAAGACAATGTTTCAGAATTTCTTCCTTGTTCCTGGCATCTGGCGTGAAAGTAAGTATTTTTTTGCCGTTAGCGACCTGTATCTTTGAAAAACGCCCAATCAGTTCTCACGCTTCTTCAGCCTGTAAGGGATTTTTTCTGGCATCTGTTGTGTCAGAATCTGATTCTGTCTGCTTGAAAAAAATATTTTTTTGTGTATGAATCTTCAAATCTTAAAATACAACCAAAAAGGAAAGTATGAAAAGAAAAATTTTTCAAAAAAACAAAATCATCAAGCGGGCAACATTTTTTTTGTGTGTTATGCCTCTTGTGCTCCTCTTTACGATATCAGCCCATTCGGGGGAAATCATGCCTGTCGACAGTGATAATGTAACAAAAATAAAAACGGGTAACCGCAGCATTGTTCTGGCCGGCGGATGTTTTTGGGGAACCCAGGCCTACCTGAATCAACTTCCGGGGGTTGTCCGTTCTGTTGTTGTGTACGCCAACGGTCAACCCACCAAGCCCTCTTATCAGCAGGTCTGTTCAGGCCGAACCGGCCATGCCGAGGCTGTTTTTGTGGAATATAATCCCGAGCGTATAGACCTTGCTCATCTGCTCTTTTATTTTTTCAAAACCATTGATCCCACACAAAAAAATCGTCAGGGAAATGATGTCGGCACCCAGTATCGCAGTGGGGTTTATTATCTTGATAAGGCTGATCGCCCTGTTATCATGGGCGGTTTGAGTGCGCTGCAAAAAAGATACTCCAGCCCGCTCGCCCTTGAAGTCAAAGCGCTTGAAAACATTTTTGCTGCAGAAGACTATCACCAAAACTATCTGGATAAAATTCCCGGCGCTTACTGTCATGTCTCTTTTTCTTCTTTGCCTGCCAAAGACGCGAAGCTGGTCGGCGGTATGCCGGGAAGTGAGCTGTGGAGATTAGAGTACCGCAAGCTTTCAGAAAAAGAACTTCGGTCTTTGCCCGAAATCTCCTACAATGTCACCCAACGCGCAGACACGGAATATCCTTTTTCCAGCCCGTATGATAAAAATTTTGACGAGGGAATATATGTTGACATCACTACGGGACAGCCGCTTTTTTCATCCAGGGATAAATTTGACGCGGGCTGTGGCTGGCCAAGTTTTTCCAAACCCATTGACAGCACGTTGCTGCGTGAACACGATGACCAGAGTCTGGGCATGAAACGAACTGAAGTCCGCAGTCAACTTGGTGACGCTCATCTGGGGCATGTTTTTAATGACGGCCCTGAAAAAACGGGCGGCCTGCGTTATTGTATCAACGGAGCCGCCCTGCGTTTTATTCCCAAGGAAGAACTGGAGGAAAAAGGATATGGCTACCTGCTTCCTCTTTTCACTTCTCCAACAGGAAAAAAGTAAAGAAATTCTGGTGTTACAGTCCTCCCAACAAAATATATTTTGTTTCCAGGTACCCTTCCAGACCTTGCCAGCCGCCTTCCCGGCCGATGCCGCTTTCTTTCACTCCGCCAAAGGGAACTTCATTTGAAGCCAGGGTCACTTCATTGACTCCGACCATTCCAAATTCAAGTGCGGTGGATATACGGTAGAAACTTTTCAGGTTGCGGGTAAAAACATAAGATGCCAAGCCGTACTGGGTGTCATTGGCCAAAGTAACGGCCTCTTCTTCATTTTCAAACGAAACAATCGGCGCAATCGGGCCAAAAATTTCTTCCCGAAAGACCCGCATTTCCGGCGTTACTTCGGTCAGGATTGTGGGTGGATAAAAAAGCCCTTCTCCGGCCTTGCCACCAAGAACGACTTTCGCGCCTTTTGCCAGCGCGTCATCAACCAGCTCCTGCATGTTTGCGTGCGCTTCATTGTTAATCATCGGGCCCTGGGTCACTCCTGCCTGCAGGCCGTCTCCGAGCACTATTTTCTGCGCCTGTTCTTTCAGTTTTTCAACAAATTCATCATGAATACCGCGGTACACAAGAATCCGGTTGACACAGATACAGGTCTGGCCGGAATTACGAAATTTACACCCCAGCGCGCCTGCCACAGCCAAATCAAGGTCTGCGTCAGCACACACAATAAGCGGCGCGTTTCCGCCCAGTTCCAGGGAGAGTTTTTTAACAGTCGGCGCGCAGGCAGCAATCAGCTTTTTACCCACTGCTGTAGAACCGGTAAACGACAGTTTCCGCACTGTCGGGTTGGCGCAGATTTCCGCTCCAACCACGCTTGCCTCTCCGGTTACGACACTGAACACTCCGGCGGGAATGCCGGCCTGATCTGCAAGTTCGGCTAGGGCCAAAGCCGAATACGGTGTTTTCGTGGCCGGCTTGATAACCATGGGGCAGCCCGCAGCAAGAGCCGGAGATGCCTTGCGGACAATCATGCCAAAAGGAAAGTTCCAGGGGGTGATAGCCGCGGTTACCCCTATGGGCTGGCGAATGGTCAGCGGTTGCTTGCCGGAAGCGGACGGCGGAATAACTTCGCCATACGCGCGGCGGGCTTCTTCGGCAAACCAGGTGATATAGCCAAGGGCGTTGGCGATTTCGCCTTTAGCTTCAGCCAGAGGCTTACCCTGCTCCAGGGTCATAATCTTGGCCAGATCGTCCGTATTTTCAAGAATACAGTCATGCCAGCGGTGTAAAATCGTTGCCCGATCTGCAGGAGACAAGGCTTTCCATATGGGCCAGGCCAGACGGGCCGCTTCAATGGCCTGCGCTGTCTGTGCCTGAGACAAGAGCGGCGCACTGCCCAGCTCCTTTCCGTTCGCGGGATTATAAACGGGAAAGGTGCGTCCGTCTTCCGCGCTTGTCCACTGACCATTTATGAAACACTGCTGCCTGAACAGCCGTCTGTTTTTAAGCTCCATTTTTTTGCTCCTTTTTATATTTTTCCGCCGGCCTGTGAGATACGCGCTCCGGCTGGAACATCTTCTGTTATCCAGACATTGCCGCCAATAACAGCTCCTTGACCAATAGTTATCCGTCCAAGAACCGTTGCTCCTGAATAGATAATGACATGGTCTTCAACAATGGGGTGACGGGCAATCCCTTTGATTAACTGCCCGTCTTCGTCTTTGGGAAAACTTTTGGCTCCAAGGGTCACACCCTGATACAAACGGACATGCCGGCCAATAACGCAGGTTTCGCCGATAACCGTTCCTGTACCGTGGTCAATAAAAAAATATTCGCCGATTTCCGCGCCCGGGTGAATGTCAATCCCGGTCTGGGAATGGGCCATCTCGCAGATTATACGCGGAATCAGATTCACTTTGAGCTTATGCAGAGCGTGGGCAATGCGGTAATGACAAAGAGCGACAATACTTGGATAGCAAAAGATGGCCTCTCCAGGAGTTTTGGAAGCCGGATCGCCTTCAAAGGCCGCCTCAACATCAGTTGTCAGCAAGGACCGGATATCTGGCAAACAGGAAAGAAATTGTTTGACCACTTCTTGGGCTTTGCCGGAGCAATCAGGACTGTTATCAAAAAAGCACCCGCCCCTTTCAACCTGTTCTGTCAGCAAATGCTGAACAGTATCCAGACTGGAACCGATCTGATAGCGCATGGTTGCAGCGGAGATATCCGATTTGCCAAAATAACCGGGAAACAAAACCGCCTTGAGCCGGCTGACTACCTCTTCAAGAACAGCCACTGACGGCATTAAACGGTTCGTGCCTGTAGGGTGAAAAACAGCCTGGTATGATTCAGGCTGACAAAGCGTGTCGACCACTTCATCAAATGAAAGGATTTTTTGTGTCATTTTTTCCTCATACAGCGTCCTGAAAAAGCGGGGTTGACAAGTAGCGTTCTCCTGTGTCGCAGATGACAGTTACAATCATCTTTCCCTTGTTTTTTTCCCGCGCCGCAAGTTGTAAAGCGGCCCAGACATTGGCTCCCGAAGAAATCCCGCATAAGATTCCTTCTTTCAGCAGCAGGTTTCTGGCTGTTTGAAGGGCGTCCTGATTGTGAACCCGCACAACCTCATCAATCGCGTCAAGGTCAAGGGTTTGAGGGATAAAACCAGGGCCGATACCCTGAATCTGATGTGAACCGGCCTTTTGCCCCGATAAAACAGCCGAGGAAGCTGGCTCAACCGCGATAAGCTGTATATCCGGATTATGGGCCCTGAGCCCTGCGCCGGTTCCGGCCAGCGTGCCGCCAGAACCGACTCCGGCCACAAAAATATCAACTTTGCCGTGCGTTTCCTGCCAGATTTCCTGAGCTGTGGAATTTTTGTGTGTAGCGGGATTCGCCGGATTTGAAAACTGGTCAGGAAAAAAAGAGCCCGGCATTTTTGTATGCAGGTCTTTTGCTTTTTTTACAGCTCCACCCATGCCTTCTTCCGCCGGAGTCAAAACAATCTGTACTCCAAAACCTTTTAGCAGGGTCTGGCGTTCCTGGCTCATGTTTTCCGGCATGACCAGAACAAGTTGATACCCCTTTAACGAACAGGCCAGTGCCAGGCCGATTCCGGTGTTCCCGCTTGTTGGTTCAATGATTGTCGCGCCTGGAGCAATCAATTTTTTTTGTTCCGCGTCTTCAATGAGGCCCAAGCCAATCCGGTCCTTGATTGAAGAACACGGGTTCAGATTTTCCAGTTTGACCACAACCTCTGCCATTCCGGCCTGATGAAGGGCGTGAAGACGCAAAAGCGGCGTGTTGCCAATAAGATCAAGGATACTTGAATAGATCATTTTTCACCTTACCAAAACAAAAAGATTGAAAAAATCCGGCCTGTTTTTGACAAACATGGCTTTTCCACCTATTTCTTCAGCTTGACCAACCATCTAACCAGAGGAAAAAAACAAATGCAAACAATTCAGATCAAGGGTATGTCCTGTCAGCACTGTGTACAAGCCGTAACAGAGGCCTTAGAAAAACTCAACGGACTTCAAAAGATCAATGTTGACCTTGAACGCGGACAGGCCAGTTTTGAAAACAGCAAAAATCTGGACGAGCAGACCATCAAAAACGCCATTGTCCTGATTGGCTTTGAAGTGTCTGATTTTTTTTCAACCTAGGAAATGGGAAGCTCGGTCCTGATTTGCAAGCGGTATGGTCACAACAAAAGTCGTTCCTGTCGGGTCACTTTTTTGTAACAAAATTGTTCCGTGTATTTTTTCTGTAAGCTGGCTGCAAATCCAGAGTCCGAGCCCCTGTTCCCTTTTTCTCATTTTTTGAGGTAACAAAAGGTTCAAAAATGTGTTTTTGTTGCTCAGGGTTAATGCCAGGGCCATTATCAGTAATTTGTATCCAGGCCTGGTCTTTTTGAGCGGAAGTCACAATCTCAACCCTGCCTCCACCGGACATGGCATCAATGGCATTGGCCAGAATATTGACCAAAATCTGCTGCAATGTCTCTGCATGTGTAAACACCAGAGGCAAAGGTTGATGAAAAGAGCAAAGACACTCGATATCATTTTGCTTGAAAGCCGGTTCCAGAAAGGCAATTGTTCCTTTTAACAGAGCATTCAGATCTGCTGGTTGCATGTCCGGCGGCATATTACGGACACAGCCAAGCACATTGCGGACAGTGGCCTGCGCCCTGCCGACTTGGCTGTTTGTTTTTGCCAGGGCGTTTTTTAATTCCCAAAAATGCACTGTCTGCCAGCCAGTTCATCTTCAACAAGAACAGACATCCAGCCGCAGTTTTGCTGTATGGCGGCCAGCGGACTGTTTAGTTCATGGGCAATCCCGCTGCCATTCTACCCGTAGTTGCCAGACGATCATATTCAATCAGGCGCTGAGTCAAATATGCTGTTTTTTCCGGTGCCTGAAAAAACAGCGAAAAAGTTTCCCCCCGGCCAATGAGGCCAACGCAAGAAAAAAAGCTGTTCCTGTAACAGACCAAATCCCGCTTATCCGGGAAAAACAGATAAAGGCCAGAAAAAGGCTTATGAGCAGGGAAAAAAACAGAAGCAGTTCCAAAAGTTTTTTCATCATATTCGCCAGATACAATCAACGGGCGGTATCAGTTGTTAAGGGCCATTTCATAACGAATATTTTGTTCCAGACCGTCTTGCCAGAATGCCTCCACAATCTTTACCCAATTTGGCAGATCTCTGCCAAGTTTTATTTCCAGCACAACAGAGTATTGTTCAGGGAGAGAGCCGAGTCTGCCCCAGTCAATAAAAGGAATTTTTAATTTTTCCATCTGCCTGTTCAATGTGTTCCAGAAATCTTTGGGCGCAAGGACTGTTGAGGTCAAATCCTGGCGAATCGTTAACTGCCGGGTGACCGGATTGCTGCTTAGTTGCCATATTATTTTTTTGCTGCTCACAGAGGAATTCCAGAAAAAAAATTTTTTTTCATACAAAGAGGCGGTTAAGATGAGGTGCAGATTTTCTCCTTTCATTAAAGCCGTTTCTATCTGTTTTTTGTTTTGAATATCCAGGTCAAAGTGCAGGGTCACGATTCCATTTCTATTGTCAATCACAAGGTTTTTAGGGATAATGGACTGCGCGCAGACCGGGATTGGAGAAGAAAAGAAAACCAAGACGATAAAACAGACAGCAGGATATCGTCTCAAGGTGTTAAAAATATTCATTCATATCTCTATCCATTTCAGATCCAACTGAAAACGGAGTCTGGTAAAAACTGAAATGAGTTGTTTCACATGCACGACAAGCTATTTTCTACTCAAGGACTGCATTTTTGGCAACTGTTGCTTCCCAGCAATCCAACCGGATTCATAATTTTTGAAGACCGGCCTGGCTGGAGTAACCTCGAACCCAAAATGATACAATTAGCTATGCGCCAATTAAAATTTATTTTTGTCGGCAGAAGTAAAACTGCTTACTGGCAGCAAGCCGAGCAATATTATCTGGCCCAAATTCAACATTTTCTTCCCGTTGCGGCCTGTGTAGTCAAAGATAGCCGCAACAGTGACATAACTCTTCGTAAAACAGAAGAGACCCAGTATATTGAATCAAGGCTGCAAGACAAAGATTTTATTATCTGCCTGGACGAGAAAGGAACAGGCTGCACCTCCCCAAAACTGGCGGCCGCGCTTGGGAGCTGGCTTGAAATGCCCGGCCGCCTGCCCTGTTTTGTCCTTGGCGGAGCATATGGTTTGCAGCAGGATTTTGTTCAGCAAGCGGATTATGTTTTGAGTTTAAGCCCGATGACCTTTCCGCACGAACTGGCTAGGGTTGTGCATCTGGAACAAACCTACCGCGCGCTTTCCATTTTACATGGCAGAAAATATCATCATTGAGATATTTGCCTTTCAGTGCGGGTCTGGCTAAACAAATCCGCAGCAAGCAAACAAAAGGAAACAACACATGGTTCTTAACCTGCTTTTTTCAACCTGTATCTGCGCCTTTATCGGCTGGCTGACAAATTTTCTGGCCATAAAAATGCTTTTTCACCCGCATAATCTCGTGTCCATCTGCGGTCTGAAACTGCATGGCATTTTCCCCAAACGGCAAAAAGCACTGGCCGCCAATCTGGCTGTGGCTATTGAAGAGGAACTTTTTTCTCATCAGGACATTGAACAGACCATGCACTCACCGCAGTTTGCGCTGGGTGTTAAACAAAAATTACTGGACGGTTTTACGGATTTTTTAACCCACCGCCTTGGACAGGTACACCCAATGGCGGCCATGTTGCTGACTCCTGAACTTATTGGCAGCATCTCAAAACTGCTTGAAAGTGAGATGGAGCGTATTGTTCCGGCTCTTATTGAAACCGCTGCTCAGGAAATTGAAAATTCACTCAATCTGAGAGAACGCATTCAGGAAAAAATAGAACACCTGTCCATTCCCAGACTGGAAAAACTGCTGATGGGCATTATGAGCAAAGAATTTCGTTTTGTTGAATTTATCGGGGCTGTTTTGGGAGCAGTAATTGGCCTGACGCAGGGCTGTATCTTTTTAATATAAGGAGATAAAAAAATGCAGGAACACCTTGAACTGAAACTGGTCACTCTGGAAAACCCGCAGGAACTGAATCTGATTCTGGGACATTCCCACTTCATAAAAACTGTTGAAGACATTCATGAAATGATGGTCACTTCCGTACCAGACGCCAGCTTTGGCCTGGCGTTTTGCGAAGCCTCTCAGGACTGCCTGATCCGCTGTTCAGGCACGAGTGAAGAACTGATGGAACTGGCGCGAAAGAACGCTCTCGCCCTGAGTGCCGGGCATACCTTTGTTTTGTTTATGCGGGGCATGTTTCCCATCAATATCATGACCAGCTTAAAACAGGTACCGGAAGTCTGTACCATTCACTGCGCCACGGCCAATCCTGTTCAGGTCGTTTTGGCCCAGACCGCGCAGGGACGCGGCGTTCTTGGTGTTATTGATGGATTTGCTTCAAAAGGCGTGGAATCCGAAGCTGATCAGCAAAAACGCAAGGATTTTTTGCGGATGATTGGCTACAAAGCGCGTTAATTACAATGCGAATTCTGGGGCTGACAGTCCGGCAGTTAGAAGAGCGGTTCAAAACCAGGTACGGCAAAGGAGCGTATCACGCTCAGGCCGCCTACACACAGGTTATGCAGCGCGGGCAGCTTGTTGTCAGGGATTTGCCTGAATTTCTGCCGGCTCTGGCCCTGGCGCAAAAGTTTGAAAACGACCTTGTCTGCGCCCTGCCCCAAGTCGTACGCAGGCAGGAAACAGCGGGGACAATCAAATTTTTAAGCCGACTGGCAGACGGACAGACAATAGAGTCCGTGGTTATTCCCATGCGTTCCTACGCCACAATCTGCGTTTCTTCTCAGGTGGGCTGCCGTATGGCCTGTGCCTTTTGTTCCACAGGCAAAAACGGGCTGACACGAAATCTGGAAGCGGAAGAAATCGTTGCTCAAGTCTATCTGGCCAGATTTGGACTTCAACTCCCGGTCAGAAATATTGTTTTTATGGGTATGGGAGAACCGCTTGATAATCTGGAGCAGGTTGTGCAGGCCATCAAAGTGTTGAGCGACCAAAAGGGCCTGAATATCCCACTCAGTAAAATCACCCTTTCCACAGCCGGAAAACTGGACGGTCTGCGCCGACTGGGCCGGTATCAGCTCAGCCCTCTGCGGGTTGCCATTTCTTTGAATGCCTGTGAAGACGCTTTGCGCTCCAGACTGATGCCGGTTAACAAGCGCTATCCTTTGGCAGAATTGAAAAAATGTCTGAAAGAATATCCACTAGGAAACAGGGAAATCTTTTTTATTGAATACATCTTGCTGCGCGGCGTCAACGACAGTCCCTTGCATGCCAGGCAACTGGCCGATTTTGTCCGCGACCTGCCTGTGCGGGTCAATATCATTCCCTACAACCCTGACGCTGCTCCTTTGTTTGAGCGCCCGCCGGACAGTGAAGTACAAAAATTTGCCGACCAGATCCGCCAGCAAAACATTTTTGTCCGTATCCGCTGGAGCAAAGGTTCGGAAATTGCCGCTGGCTGCGGTCAGTTGCGAGCACAAAAACTACAGTAAAAATAAAGCGGCAAATCCAAGAAAGGTAAAAAATCCGGCGCCGTCTGTCAGAGTTGTCAAAAAAATACTTGAAGCCTGGGCGGGGTCACGACCAACTTCCCTGAGAATCAGAGGGATAGAGGCTCCGGCCACAGCACCAAGCAGCATGTCGCAACCAAGCGCCAAAGCCATTACTCCGCCCAGTTTGCCATTGCCCAGCCCAACAGCCAGTATAACAAAGACAACAGAAGCAATGACAAATCCTGTTGCCAGCCCGACTCTGGCTTCGCGCACCACTGCCAGCCAGGCTTTTTTTCGATCAAAACGCTCAACTGCCAGCTGCCTGATCATGACTGCCAGAGATTGCTGGCCGGTGTTGCCTGCCTGATTGGCCACAACCGGCATCAAAACAGCTAAAATCGTCATCTGGGCGATGGTGCCTTCAAAAAGATGCACAACATAGGCAGATATTGCGGAATTAAAGAGATTTATCAACAACCAGGGCAGGCGCATACGTAAGGAATAGGTCCAGGGAGAATCTGTACTTTCGTCCGCGCCAGCTCCAACCATGCTCTGCATGTCTTCGCTTGCTTCCTCCTGGATAATATCAATGACATCATCAACAGTGACCACGCCAAGAATACGTTTGTCATGGTCAGTAACCGGCAAGGCAAACAGATTGTACCTGCTGATCAGACGGGCAGCTTCTTCCTTGTCAATATCATAAGAGGCATAAATAAGATTTTGTTCCTTTAACAGATCCCGCAAAACGCGCCAGGAAGGAGAACGAATAAGGTCACGCAGGGACAGCACGCCAAGCAGGTGACGGGCTTCGTCAACAATATAGGCGTAATAAGGGATCTCTGCTTCATCAACCCGCTCACGAATAAGATTGATAGCCTGACTGACATTCAGGTTTTGATCAAGAGCCAGGATCTCGGTGTTCATAACTCCACCGGCGCAATCAGGATCAAAACGCAACAGGGATTTAATATCTGCGGCATCCTTGGGGGCAATCCGCAGCAGGATTTCAGAACGGACAGATTCTTCCAGATCTTCCAGGGCGTCGGCAGCGTCATCAGGAGACATCCGGGCAAGCAAATCAGCTGCGAATTGCGGCGGTAGCTGGCTCATCAGCTCAATCTGGTCCATCCACTCCATTTCCGCGATAGTTTCTGCTGCCTCATTGATGTCCTGGCGCAAAAGAAACTGAATTTGCTCGTCAAGCGGACAATCCTGCAGATGCTCAGCCGCATCAGCCGGGTGCATCATGGCGTATGTTCTGGCAAATTTTTCCGCCAAAGAGGGATTGGATTTATTTTCTGGTATTGTCTTACACATAATTTTCTTGTTTTACAGGCAAAAAATAAACAGGAAAAAAAGCGACCAACCAGCCGCTTTTTGAGAGAATGAAATTCAAAAGCTCCTGAACAGGCTTACCATTTTTTTTCTCTTTGTTTTTCAAGAGCCGTGGTCTGTTCTTCAAAGTTCGCAAAACCGGCCTGATGTAAAGCGTCAAGCACAGTCTTGTCCCAATCCCAGGTCGCGTAAATCACTATTTTATGAAACGTCTGGCGAAAAGCTATCATTTCCTGCCGGTAAAACTTATCTTTTATGGTTCCAAGGTTGACCTGCAACTGTTCATTCAAACGGGCCAGCTCTCCTTCATACCATTCCATCAGTTCTTCACCGGTCTTGCTTTTTTTCAGAATATGGCCGTAGTTTTGTTCACGCATCAGGGAATGCAGCCGCTCTGTATACTGCTTTTTCAACCAGGCTCCAAGCCCGCTGACCGGAATGTTTTCCTTTTCAATCTCAGCCACGTCTTGTTTGGTTTGGGCGTAGGTATCAGGAACAACAGAGGCGGAAACAATTCCGGCAATACAGACAAGTCCGCGAAGCACCCGGCTGTTGGCAACACCCTGACCACAAAAACCAACCTTTTTTCCGTACTTCTGACCTGTAAAAATGGTGGTTAAAATCGCCCACACCACAGCGGGATCTTCAGAATCGTAAATATGGCACAAACTGGGATTATCCCGATCCGTACCAAGCATCATCTGGGTCATATCGTTGGAACCAATGGAAAAGCCATCAAATTCATGAAGAAATTCCTTGGCCAGCACCGCGTTACTCGGTATTTCGGCCATGAGTACGATTTTCAGATCGTCCTGACCGGAAATCAGATTATGCACCTGAGCCAGATAGCGTTTCATACTCCGTGCCTCTTCCAGGGTACGGACAAAGGGCAGCATCAAGGCCAGATTCTTGCTTCCAAAGGCACCTCTGGCCATTTTGAAAGCCTCAAGTTCCCAGTCGTGTATATTGCGTGATACGCCACGGTATCCGAGCATGGGATTGTCCTCGACATCTTCAAAAAGCAACCCGCCAAGCAGATTGCGATATTCATTCGTTTTATAATCGGTTGTCCGGTATAAAATCGTTTTGCCGTAAAAAGCCATGGCAAAAATTGCCAGACCTTGGGCCAGACTCTGGATATACATATCCTTTCCAGTACGGTAGCCTTTTGTATGCAGGATTCTTCCTATTTTTTGAGGCAGTTCCCTGATGTCATCAATACGGCTTTGCAGACCGATTTTTAAGGCCACGTCTTCCCGCGCCGCTACGATATTGGTCATGATTTCCTGTACCAGAGGATCGTCTTGAATCTTTTCAACCTGCGCGGCAATTTTTTGCTGAATGGTATCCCGCAACTGATCGCCGTCAAAATTATCAAGGTCTTCAGTATAGCCCATGATGATCGCGACATGCTCATGCAAATCAATGGAAGTCTTCAAGACATCAAGACGCTGGGTCGCGCATTCAAGATAGTCGTCCTGTTTTTTATCCAGTTCCCTCAATTTGCGGTGAATAGCCAGCACTTCATCTGTTCCTTTTGCCGCGCTGCGTTCGGAGATTTCTTCTATTTCCTGTGTCAGACCGGACACAACCCCAACATACTGGCGCAATCTGATATTGACATAAATCAGGCCAGCGTCCAGTTGTTCCTTAATGGTCTTGGTCAGCTCAACTTCCAGTTCTTTAAGTTTTCCTTCAACAATCTTGTTGAGACTCCCATTGTCATAAGCTTCCAGGGCCAGCGGATGGACGCCGATATTGCCCAGCATAAATTCTGCCCGCAGCAGGCCAACCTCGAAATCCGGCATCTGACGCAAGCGGGAAAGAAAAAGAGATTGACCAACATCAGCCAGAACAAGCCCTATTTTTGTTTTGGTCTGCGGTAACGCACTGACATCAATTTCGCCCCCAACCTCTTCCATGGGCAGAAGTCCTCGATAAACGCGGCCCCTCGTGCCATCAACTGTGACTTCCTGTCCATCAAGGGAGCGCAGTATTTCTGGCCGTTGGACACCAATAACAGCCGGAATCCCCAGTTCCCGGGAAGTAATGGCCGCGTGGCTGGTGTCTCCTCCGGCATCGGCAATAATCGCCGAAGCCAGACGCATACCCGGAACCATATCAGGGTCAGTACGCTCCGCAACCAGAATATCGCCTTTGTGGATTTTATTCAGCTCCAGAGCGGAACGTAAAAAACGGACAACGCCTTTTCCGGCTCCATGTGAAGCACCATTGCCTTCAACCAAAATTTCCGCATCTTTAATAGCGGCATCAGGCACTTCCATGCGCCGCAAAAAAATTGTGTGCGGATGCTTTTCCAGCTCTTCATTCCAGCGGGTTTCCGGTCGGGCCTGAACAAACCACAGTCTGTCCCAGCGGTCGATGCAAAACTCGGAATCCATGATCATGCCGCCGTATGCCCTGCTGATCTGGCGTACACCCTGGGCAACTATTTCAGCCTGGGCCAGGGACAACGACCAGCGGTACGCGGAATCAGGGTCAACAATAACTGTTTTGGTTCCGCTTCCGTCTTCTTCGTAGATGATCTTTTTTTCTTTCGCGCCCATATAGCGGATAACGACTTCCTGCCCATCATCCCGCTGAAAAACATAGAATTTATCTGGAGTAACCATACCGCCAACCACAGCCTCACCCAGACCGTAACTGGCATCAATCGAGACCAGATCCTTGCGGTCTGTTCCCCGACAACCTGTGGCGGTATCAGCGCAAAAGGCCGTACCGGAAATAACCGGATTGATCATGCGCATAATACACACGGAAAGAGAGGTGTTTTCAATCGACCATTCCTGTTTGGCCTGAACAGCCAAGTCGTTGTTTCCAGTTGTTTCCGCGAGATTAATCGCGTCCAGAATGGCTTCACGTCTATAGGTCATACTCCGCAGATTATAAGCAGAAGCGCAGTCCCAGTGGTAGGCTTGAACAACGGCGTTTTCGCCTACAATATTCAAATAGGTATCCTGCAAACCGGCAAAGGCTTTTTTCCGGCTGTCCTCACCTGCGGCAGAGGAACGAACAGCGACCGGTTCGTTTTCCAGGCCGGCTTCATGACAGATTTCCCGATACGCCCTGCGTACTTCTTCTTCAACCTCAGATGGAAGAGCAACAGATAAAATCGCGACCTGAACCAGAACAGAGCGTTTTCTCAACTGGTCAATGCCTTCCGGTGAAACCGCGAACCCTTCAACAACATTATTGATAAAAGTTCGCAAGTTAATCGGAGAACCAACATGCTCCTCCTGTTTTTTCGCCTTGTCAGCAATCATGCGCACAATGCGCTGCAGGGATTCGGGGTCACTGTTGATTTCAGGGTCGTTCCAGTCAACACTGTCGTATTCCTTGTCAACCAGGGAACGGATATCTGTCGCGTTGATTTTTGTTTCATCAAGCAGTTTATGAAAGGCCAGGGAGGAAATCGCCCTGAACTGCGGCGCACGGACCCCTTCAATGGTACTGATGATAGCGGTATTGTAGTTTTTTCCTCCGACAATCAGCTCTGCCTCTTCGCCAATGGCTGTGATATCTTCACCGGTCAGAACAAGTTGCTGCTTCAAATCATGAAGATTTTTTTTTGCTGCCCCAGCCTGAGCTTTTACCTTGGAATTGCCGTTTGTTTTTGGAGCCATGGTTTCTCCTCCAGGAAGATGTCAAAGGGTTTATTCGTGAACAGATGTCAAATTGCCGGAAGTAAACTGCCGGAAAAAAAGACGCGTGTTTTGTCTCCAACTGTCAGGACAATACCACCATCAGGTGTAAGTCCTGAAAACAAACCAGTAACCTCTTCATTTTTTAAAGTGATGGTTACGATTTCCCCTGAAAAGGCAAAATTTGAGTATAAACGCGTCAAAAAAACAGAGGGTGTCAACCTCAATACCATGTTCTGGTAACAAAAATAAAAAGACGAGACAAGGGTTGACCATAGAGGCAGCGCGAAAAAAGTCTTTTGCCCCTGCTGATTGAGACAGGTTGGCTTTATTGTGGTTCCTGACCGTAAAGAAGACGCGGGCGGAGCAAAAGAAACATTTATTCCTGTTCCCAGCACAATTTCCCCTGCTCGTTCTTCCAGCAGCAGGCCTGCGACTTTGCTTCCGCAAAGCAAAATATCATTGGGCCATTTCAAAACTGCGGCAAAACCAAGCTCCGAAAAGGCCTGTACCAGACAGTATCCACAGAGCAGGGAAAGAATTGTATCCCATTTTGGGGGGGGCGCTGGCAAGCGCAATGAGGCGTAGATATTGCCTGGCGGAGAAATCCACTCCCGCCCTTTCTGCCCTCTGCCCTGCCATTGTCCCAGGGTAAGAACAGAACCCCAGACCGGCAATTTTTTCTCATTCAGTAAGGCTCTGGCAACAGCAAAGGTTGAGCTGCACTCGCCACAGACAATGATGGGAAGCCGGCAATATCCGGCAGGTTCAGAGTGCAGACAGGAGTCTGAGACAAAACCAAGTATTTCCTGCCAGTTATCAGGCAAGGGCTTGCACAGGCCAGGCTCTTTTTTTGACAAAAGTTCAATCATGATAAGAGGAAAAATGTCCTGTTAGCAAAAAACATGTTTTATGCGGATACAGAAAAGACTTTGAATCTTGACCGGACAATGGTACGGATATATGCACGTTTGACACCTGAGGAGGTCGTATGTTTGGAATTGGAATTCCTGAACTTATCATTATTCTGGTTATTGTTCTGGTTGTTTTTGGAGCCAAAAAACTTCCCGAAATTGGCGCAGGCGTGGGGCAGGCTATTAAAAATTTCAAAAAAGCAACAAACGAGCCTGATGAAATTGATGTCACGCCGACAAAAGAAGCTGACGCTGCTGACAAGAATCAGACTGTCTAGCGTTCAGAAAATTTGCGAACAGGTTCTCCATGCATCAATTGAAGATGAGGATACAGCGCCAGATGCTGCTTGATTTTTTCCTTGAGTAGTTCATCGTTTGTACTGCGAATCGACCAAAAGGCCTCGGTCTGATTGGCTGAAAGCTGTAAAAATTCAAGGCGAGCGGCATCAATCAATTTGGCCCATGAGTGAAGTGTTCTGTCAAAGGCGTAGACCTCAGCGCTGTTTTCCCAGCCTTTCAGCCACAGGCTTGAAAGACTGGTTCCCTGTAAGGCCAGATCGGGTAAGGCAAAATATTGTTCCCAGATGTTTTTCCAGGCCCGTTCAAGACTGCCAGCCCTGGATACAAGCTCCCGTGTACCAATAAAAAGTCTGGCCGTAAATCCCACAGGAGCTGATGGCTGCAAGCTCAATACAGCATTGACGCCTTCCAGAGCAGCTGTCTGTTCAAGGCCGTAAAGCACTTCAAGATCGTGTATCTGCTCCGTGGGCAGACCTTCTCCGCTTAAAAAGTAGCGGACAGGACTAACGCAGGTATGAAACACCCCGATTTTTTTCAAAATCTTTTTCAGTGCCTGTATGTTTACAGTCAGTTCAAGCTCCTGAACCACTTCTGTTGAAGATCCTGCCTGTTTCAAACCAAGGTCTGAATAGCTGATAATCAAACGCTGGACATAAGGTTCAAGATAGGAGACAAGCAATTCCTGCCGCCTGGGGCTAAGAGGCACATCAAGTAAAGAATTGACCTCACTCATTGCTCCCTGCACGAATCCTTCCTGTATCAGTTCCTGTTTAACCTGAGCTGCGGATTGCCCGGGTTCGAGCTGCCTGCGTACCTGAACAAATTCCGTACAAAGACCGGAAGCGGCAAAACTAAAAAAAAGCACCAAGCTCAAAGCCACGCGAAACAGAAAAGAACCAAGCATACAACATACTCCGCAAAGTTAGATGTCCTTATCTTATGTTTGAAGCCAACAGGAATCAATCATAAAAAATACGAATAAAAAAAATGTTCCATAACGTCAATTTCCTGTTGTCAAAGATAGATAGAGAGTTACGCAGTTTTTTAATTAACTGATTTTTCAAATCCGGGAACAAAAAATCCTTGCCTTTTATCTTAAATAAGACTATTTATCAAAAAGTTTTTTACTAACTGTAAAAGCAGGAGAAATTATGAATCAAAAAATCCCAGTGGGGTGCGCTGCATCAATTGTAAAAACTCAGGAAAATGATACAGCACCAGACACAACGGTTGAGAAACAACCGGAAACAACAGGAGAAAAAAATATGATACGAATTGGAAGCAAGGCCCCTGACTTTGAGACATCCGCCTATCACAAGGGAGATTTTACAAAGGTAAAATTGTCCGACCATTTGGGAAAATGGATCGTTTTATGTTTTTATCCGGGTGACTTCACCTTTGTCTGTGCGACAGAAGTTTCGGCGGTCGCTGAAAAACATGCGGAATTTGAAAAGCTGGGTACCCAGGTTCTTTCCGTCAGCACTGACAGCATGTTTGTCCACAAGGTGTGGGTTGATCAGGAACTTGGCAAAATGACAAGCTGTAAAACAGTTCCCTTTCCCATGCTCTCTGATCCGGGCGGAAAAATAGGCGAGCTGTACGGCGTGTATAGCGCAGAAGAAGGTGTTGACGTGCGCGGACGTTTTCTGATTGACCCTGACGGTATTATCCAGGGCTTTGAAGTCCTGACTCCGCCTGTTGGCAGAAATGTTCTGGAAACCCTGCGCCAGATAGAGGCCTTTCAAAACGTAAGAGCCGGAAAAGGCATTACTCCCTCTGGCTGGAAACCGGGCAAGGCTGTATTGCACCCCGGAGTGAATCTGGTCGGCAAGGTCTGGGAAGAATGGAAAGTCTCCCAGGCGTTTGACTAAACTTTTTTTAACACGCAAAAATAAAACGGGCCCCAAAGGCCCGTTTTATTTTTTACAGTCTGTCGCAGGGAATATCTGCCACATATTCTTCAAATTCTTCTTCCATCTGTCGGGCGTACTCTTTAAGCGCGTACTCAGCGTTGCAGACCCGGCAACGCAAAATAACCTGTCGTCACCTTTTTTCCAGAACAAGTCTTTTTCCACAATTTTGGCATAGATATTCAGAACCACTCGTCTTTTCTTTCCACATTTTTTTATCCAACTCAGCAATGCTGTTATCTGTTCCAGCAAAATAAGTTAAAACAGCCTGTTAAATAAAAACACTGACCCACATTCTTGTCCCGAGCACCAGAAGCAGCACGGCAAAAAACTTTTTCAAACGGGGCACAGGCAGACTGTGCGCAACCCTGGCTCCAAGAGGAGCGGTTGCTACACTGCCAAGCACGATAAAAAGCAGAGCCGCCAGATTGACAAAACCAAGACTGTAAGTCGGCAGTCCAGCCTTTCCAAGCCCTGCTGTGGCGTATCCAACAGCTCCGGCAAGGGCGATGGGCAGACCGATAGCCGCGGAAGTACCAATAGCCTTGTGCAGTTCAACAGAACACCAGCTTAAAAAGGGAACGGAAAGTGTTCCGCCGCCAATACCAACCCAACTGGCAACAAAACCGATTCCGCTTCCAGCCGCGAGCATTCCCGTCCGTCCCGGCAAATCGCGTCCGGCTTGCGTTTTTTTGCTCCTGATCATGCGAAACGCCACATAGTACAAAAAAAACGCGAAAAAAACCTTCAAAAAATTTGTTGGCAGGTATGCGGCCACGCGGCTTCCCGCAAATGTGCCAATAAGTATTCCGGGGACAATCCGGAGCCATACCGGCCACAGAATGGCTCCCCGGCGGTGGTGGGCCGCAGTGCTTGAAATGGAGGTAAAAATAATACTGGTAAGAGATGTACCCAGGGCCAGGTGCATGACATATTCAGGTGCCACGCTCCCCTGAAGGGCAAAAACAAAGGACAGAAACGGCACAATAATCAGTCCCCCGCCAATACCCAGCAACCCGGCCAGAAAACCGGCAAATATCCCCAGCACAATAAATGAAAGATATGTCAGCATACGCCCTCCGTTTTTTACAAGTCAGTTCCTCAGGCATCCAGCTCAAGACGACAGAAAGCTGGACTGCTGCGTGTCAATATTTTCCAGATTTCTGGCGATATCAAAGGTCCAGTCACCAATCTTTTCAAATCTGGCAATAACGTCCAAGAAAATGATTCCGGTATCAATCTCACATCGTGCTTCACGCATACGGCTGACGTGTGTTTTGCGCATCTGGTTTCGCAGCTCATCAATGCGGTCTTCCAAAACAGCCGCCTCTTCAATCAGACGAGACGGGTACTTGTGGATAGCCGTGCTGACCATATCCAGCAGATCAAAAACCGTGTCCCCCAGCATTTCAAGTTCGCCCCAGGCCTCAGGTGAGAAGTCCTTATCTTCTTCAATCACCTCGCTCAACTGGCGATTGATATTGACAACCGTGTTGCCAATCCGCTCAATATGGTAGCTGACCCGCATCAGAGCGGATATTTCTGTTGACAGGTCGTCGCTAACTCCGCTTTGAAAGATACGGGAAATAAACCGCAAAATTTCTTTATGCGCGGAATTGATATATTCTTCGTAGCGCAGACACTGTTTGAGCAGTTTCAGGTCGCCGGTGGAGATAATCTTGACCCCTGTTTCCAGGCTTAAACGTAAAACCAGTGACAGCGTGAATACCTCATCGCGGATCTTGGCGACCGCAGCCAGCGGATTATCCTGTAACAGGTCGCTGAACTGCGGCAGAACCAGTAAATCCTTGTCTTCAGTCTCTCTTGGAGACAACAACTGCGTAATTTTGACCAGCCAGGGCATAATCAGCAGAAAAAACAAGGCGTTCACAATATTAAACAGAGTATGACCATTGGCAATATACCGATTTATATTCTCATTTGGAACTCCCGCGACATCGGAAGACAGGCCAAGTATCTGGGTGCAGAAAACAACTCCTTTGACAAAAAAAGGAAAGAACAAAATCGTCAGCATCACGCCCATAATATTAAACAGGGTATGGGCATTGGCCACCTGATGCGCTTCCGCGTTGCTGCCAATGGTTGAAAGCTGGGCCGTGATTGTGGTTCCGATATTTTCGCCCAGAACCAGGGCCATGGCTGTTGGAAAATCAATCAGGCCCTGCCCAGCCAGGGTCATGGTTAAACCAATGGTTGCTGCGGACGATTGAATGAGAATGGTCAAAATGGTGCCAACACCAACACACATCAGTGTCTGTCCAAGAGTGTCAACTCCAAATCTGGTAAAAAACGCAACAAACTGGGGATTGCTGCGCAGTGGAAGCAGGGAATCTTTCATCACGGTCAGGCCCAGAAAAAGTATGCCAAATCCCAGAACAATATCCCCAAAAGAGCGTACCCTTTTTTTCACGGCAAAAAAACGCAGTCCAACTCCCAGGGCGATTGCCGGCAAGGCCAGCTTGCCAAGGTCAAAAGCAATCAACTGGGCAGTAACAGTGGTTCCGATATTGGCGCCCAGTATCACTCCAACCGCCTGATACAGACTCATCAGCCCGGCGCCGACCAGCCCGACAAGCATGACTGTTGTGGCGGAAGAGGATTGGATGACAGCGGTGACAACCGTACCGGTAAGACACCCCAGCGCCCTGTTGGAAGAAACCTGATTCAGGATTCCACGAATGCTCTGTCCGGCTGCCGCCTGCAACCCTTCGGTCATCATTCGCATACCAAAGAGCAGCAGGCCTAAACCGCCCAGTGTGGAAAGAAGTATCATTGTTGTTGCCATTGCGCTCTCTTCTTATCTATCAGACGAGTCGGTCTGATTGCGCTGTACCCTGGCCCAGCTGTCACGCAAACCAACAGCACGGTTAAAAACCGGATGTTCCGGTTGATGTTCCTTACTGTCCGCGCAAAAATACCCAACCCGCTCAAACTGAACAATGCTTCCGGCGGCAAGTTGACCAAGAGCCGGTTCCAGACGGGCCTCGGTGTTTATCTTTAGTGAATCAGGATTAAGGGCTTCGGCCAGATTTTCCTCGGCAGCCGCGCCCGGGTTTTCGTCTTTGAACAAACGGTCGTACAGGCGCACCTCAGCCCCGATGGAAGCCGCGGCCGGTACCCAGTGCAGTGTTCCCTTCACCTTGCGCCCGTCTTCTGACCACCCGCCACGGGTCATGGGGTCATACGTACAGCGAAGTTCCACCACCCTGCCCTGCTCGTCTTTTATCACACTCTGGCAGGTGATGTAATAGGCGTAGCGCAGGCGGACTTCCCGGCCTACAGCCAGCCGAAAAAATTTCTTTGGCGGGTCTTCCATAAAATCTGCGCGGTCAATAAAGATTTCACGGGCAAAGGGAACAGTCCGTAACCCCATCTCTTCCTTGTCGGGATAGTTGGGAAAAACAAATTCTTCTTCCTGATCCTGCGGGTAATTTTCAATCACCACCTTCAAGGGGTCAAGCACAGCCATATAACGGGGCGCGTGAGCATTGAGGTCTTCACGCAGGCAATGTTCCAGCAGGGCCACATCCACGGTTGAATCAGCTCTGGCCACGCCAATACGGTCGCAAAAATCACGCAGGGCCGCAGGTGTATACCCTCTGCGCCGCAGTCCGCTAATGGTTGGCATACGCGGGTCGTCCCAGCCGCTGACATGGCCCTGGGTCACCAGACGCAACAGTTTACGTTTGCTGAGCAGGGTATAGGTCATGTTCAAACGGGCAAATTCATACTGGCAGGGATGAGAGGCAAGTTCAAGCGCGTCAAGCACCCAGTGGTACAGGGCACGGTTGTTTTCAAATTCCAGCGTGCAGATGGAATGGGTGATGTTTTCAATGGAATCAGACAGGCAGTGGGCAAAGTCGTACATGGGATACACATTCCACCTGTCGCCGCTGCGGTGATGGCTCACCTTGCGGATACGGTAAATAACCGGGTCCCGCATGACGATATTGGGCGAGGCCATGTCAATTTTGGCCCGCAGGACATGCGCTCCATCATCAAATGCTCCGGCCTTCATCTGCCGGAAAAGTTCAAGATTTTCCGCCACGCTCCGTTCCCGAAAAGGGCTGTTGTGGCCGGGTTCGGTCAGGGTTCCGCGAGTGGCACGGATTTCGTCCGCGCTTTGGGAATCAACGTAGGCCAGCCCCTTTTCAATCAGTTTTTCAGCCAATTCGTAGAGCTGGTCGAAATAATCGGAGCTGTAGCACAGATTGTCCCAGGAAAAACCAAGCCAGCGCACATCTTCCATAATCGAATCAACATATTCTGTTTCTTCTTTTTCAGGATTGGTATCGTCAAAACGCAGGTTACACTGCCCTTGAAACTCCCTGGCCAGACCGAAATTGAGGCAGATTGATTTGGCGTGTCCGATATGCAGATAGCCGTTCGGCTCTGGCGGGAAACGGGTATGAACGCGCCCGTTGTTTTTGTTTTCAGCCAGATCCTGGCTAATAATGGCCCGCACAAAATTTTCATTTGTCAGCTGTTTTTCAGCCATGTTGTTTTCCTGCACTCTTCACTCCCGTCGGTGTAAGCATCGTGTCAGACCCTCGCGCCCAGATAGGCGTTTTGCACGCCCCTGTCCTGCAAAAGGTCTGTTGCTGTTCCTGAAAGTACGCAATTTCCAGTTTCCAGAACGTAGCCCCTGTGCGCCAGACGCAAGGCAGCGCGAGCGTTTTGTTCAACCAGAATGATGGTCACTCCGCTGGCGTTAATCTCTTGTATCGTGGAAAAAATCGACCGCACCAGAATCGGAGCCAGACCAAGACTTGGCTCGTCCAGCAGCATGAGCCGGGGTTGGCCCATCAGGCCTCTGGCAATAGCCAGCATTTGCTGCTCTCCCCCGCTCAAGGTTCCGGCGAGCTGTTTTTTTCGTTCCCGCAAGCGGGGAAAAAGTTCAAAAATCCAGCCAAGCGTCTTTTGAAAGCGTGCCCTGTCCTGCACAAGAAAACCGCCAAGAGACAGATTTTCAAGAACAGTCATGGTGCCAAATACACGGCGGCCTTCAGGCACATGCACAATCCCTTCCCGCACAATGTCATGCGCTTCCATGTGGCGTAACGGTTTTCCGTCAAACACGATTTCGCCTTTGCACGGAATAACAAGACCACTGATGGCCAGTAAAGTCGTTGATTTTCCAGCCCCATTGGCCCCAAGAACTGTGACAATTTCGCCTTGTTCAACATGTATGTCAATGCCTTTGACGGCCTGCACATTGTTATAACTGACGTACAAATTTGTTATTTCTAAAAGCATACGCCTGCCTCATCAGGGCCAAGATAGGCTTCAATCACCCGTGGCAGATTGCGGATTTCTTTTGGCTCACCATCCGCAATCAGCATACCGTGTTCCAGAACAACAAGGCGAGCGCACACGCGCATCACCAGACGCATGTCATGCTCAATCAGCAAAATTGAAATTCCGCGCTCCTGCAAACGCTCAATAAGCACAATAAGGTCCTTGGTTTCCTTGTCATTCATGCCCCCGGCCGGTTCGTCCAGAATAAGCAGTCGGGGCCTTGTGGCCAGGGCCCTGGCAATTTCCAGCAACCGCTGCTGCCCGTAAGACAGACTGCCGGCCCGCTTGTCAGCAAGATTTTCCAGCCCGACAAAAGCAAGCTCCGTCATGGCGTTTTGAACCGCTTCCTGTTCTTCTCTTTTCTGTGAAGCAAAACGAAACATGGCGGCAACAATCCCGCTGTGGGTACGGCAGTGCGTTCCGGCCAGCACGTTTTCCAGTACGCTCATCTTTTGAAAAAGACGGATAGACTGAAAGGTGCGGGCAATACCCAGGGAAACAATGGCGTGCATGGGCAGTCCGGCCAGATTTTTTCCGTTAAACAAGATACGCCCCTGATCTGGCCGGTAATTGCCGGTTATCAGATTAAAGACCGTTGTCTTCCCTGCCCCGTTTGGCCCGATCAGGCCGGTAACACTCCCCTCTTCCATGGAAAAGGACAAATCGCTGACCGCCATCAATCCACCAAAACTCTTGCTTAATTCTTCTACCGCGAAAAAACTCATACGCCTTTTCCTGGCAGCGTGTACACACGTTTTAACGGCGCTAAAAAGCCCTGGGGCCGAAAAATCATCATCAGCACAATGGCCGCACCAAAAACAAGCATTCTCGCCGAAGCGAAATGCTTAAACAGCTCCGGCAGCCCCACAATCAAAAAAGCCCCCAGCAACATGCCCCAGATACTGCCGGAACCGCCCAGAATAACAATGCTGAAAAGCATGACAGATTCAAGAAAAGTAAATGATTCAGGAGAAATAATTGTCATCTTGGCGGCAAAGACCGTTCCGGTCATACCTGCCCAGGCCGCGCCCAGACAAAAAACAGCCAGCTTGTAAAAACCGGTGTCAATGCCGTTGCCACCGGCGGCCACCTCATCTTCCTTTATATAATTCAAGGCCCGGCCAAAACGGGAATGTTCCAGACGGGCAAACAAAAACATGGTGACCAGCACTAAAAACCAGATCAGGTAAAAAAAATCCGCCGGAGTTTTTATCACATATCCAAAAATCACAGGCCGGGAAACGCCAAACAGCCCGTTTGCTCCACCGGTAAGTCCGAACAGATCGTTTATAAGGGCAATGCGGACAATCTCTCCAATGCCAATGGTCACAATCAACAGGTAATCTCCGCGCAAGCGGATAACAGGACGCATGACCAACGCGGCAAAAAGAGCCGCGACAAGACCGCTGACCGGCAGTACCCATAACACAGGAATATGAAAATTGATGTTCAAAATCGCTGTAGTATACGCGCCAAGCGCGTAGAATGCGGCATGGCCCATGTGAAACAGGCCGGCATGGCCCAGAATAAGGTTCAGACTCAGGGCGAGTATGGCGTACAACCCGACATTATTGAAGACATCAATCCAGTAGGCATTCAAAAATACCGGCAGGCAAAAGAACAGAACAACCGGCAACAGGAAAAGGATTTTTCGCACAGCATTCATAACTTGTCAGCAACCCGTTCTCCCAATAGTCCGTGGGGGCGGAAAATCAGGATAGAAATAAGCACGGCAAACGCAATGGCGTCTTTCCAGGCAATGGAAATGTAGGCCGCGCCAAGGGCCTCAATCACTCCCAGCAAAACACCACCCAGCATGGCACCCGGGATATTGCCGATACCGCCAAGAATGGCGGCGGTAAAGGCTTTCATGCCATACATCCAGCCCATGGTGAAATTGATTTGCCCATAGTACAGGCCCACCAGCAAACCAGCGCACCCACCCAGGGCCGGGCCGATAAAAAAGACCAGGGTCAAAATCCGGTTCACATTTATCCCCATCAGTCTGGCCGCGTCCTGATCAATAGCCGTGGCCCGAATAGCCGCGCCTGTACGGGTTTTATGGATAAACCAGTACAGCGCCAGCATCAGGGAAAATGAGATCAGCAGTAAAAACACACGCATAAAGGACAGTTGCAGGCCAAGCAGGGAAATGGTGTCAGGAAAAAGATTGCGCGGATAAACACGAAATCTGGCTCCATAGACAAGCATTACGGCGTTTTGCAAAAAAATTGACGCGCCAAGAGCGGACACAACAGCGGAAAGACGGTTTGAGTTGCGCAAGGGACGGTAGGCCGCCCTTTCCACTAACACTCCAACAAGACCGACCAGACCGGCAATCAAAACGGCCAGAACGCTCAGCCCCCCTACCGGGCCAAACGTGTTCATCACACCGGCCGAGACCAGAAAGGTCAATCCCAGATACGCGCCCACAGTGAACAAATCGCCGTGGGCGAAGTTAATCAGCTTGAGCACGCCATAGACCATGGTGTAGCCAAGGGCGACCAGAGCATAAATACCGCCAACAGCCAGGCCGTTTATGAGTTGCTGAAAAAAAAGTTCCATTTAATAAGTTACGGGCTGCAGAACAAACCTGCCGTCACGGTCTACCTTGTACAACCTGTACACGTCTCCCACGCGGTCTCCTTTTCGGTCGAAAGAAATCTGTCCGGTGAGTCCTGAAAAATCTTTCAGTTCATCCCGCAGATAATTGGCAATGCATGTCGAGTTACAATCTTTTGAAGCCCTTAAGGCTTTAACAATCACGCTGTACGCATCTCCGGCCAGTACGGCCCAGACCGACCCGGGCAGTGAATTGTATTTTTTTTCGTAGTCTGCCAGGATTTTGCGGGCCTGACCTCCGTCCATCAGGTCTTTGGCCAGAGGCGGACTGATAAAATAAAATCCGCTGGCCGCTTCCTGGCCCGCGATCTTGACCAGGTCAAGATTGTTTGTGGCGTCACCACCAACCAGTGGAACCTCCCATCCCATTCCATGCTTCTGCCTGAGCAGCATACCGGCTTCAGGATAATAGCCGGAAAAAAAGATGACCTCCGGCTTGCATGACTTCAGCTTCACCAGAGTAGCGGTATAATCCTGTTCTCCAGGGGTCAGGGCGTCAAAAAAGACGATATTGGCCCTGAATTGTTCAAGACGCTTGCGGGTTTCATCGGCCATGCCCTTGGCGTAAGAGGAATTGTCATGCAAGATGCCAATATCACGGTAGCCCATCTGCAGCAGGACACGGGCGGCAACATCACCTTGCTGATCATTGCGGGGACAAACCCGAAAAAATCCCGGGTAGTCTTTTTCAGTCAGTCGGTTTGAGGTCGAGCCCGTGGCCACCTGCACGATACCAGATTCATTATAGATATGTTGCGCTGCTTCTGTTACAGCCGAACCATAGGTGCCAATAACGGCAAGCACATTGCTGCTGCTCAGTTTCTGGGCAGCCAAAGAGGCGCTGCGCGGATTGCCACCATCATCTTCAACAATAACTTCAACTTGTTGACCGTGAATACCTCCCGCCGCGTTGACCTGATCATTAAGCAGGGTGACAATATTGCGCATGTCCTGTCCCTCACTGGCCCAGCTCCCGGTCAGGGGACACATCAAACCAATCTTGACGGTTCCGGCAACAGCATATTGACCAAAAACCAAACACGCCAACAAGAGCAAAACGATTCTTTTCATACCTTCTCCTAAAAATATAGATACCATCTCCCAATGGACTGCCTAAATAAGGATAATGGGCAAACACAGACAAATCTGAACAAAAGAGTATAAGCAAAAAAAGAAAGGCAGACAACTGGAAACAAGGCTCTAAAATATTCCTGTTTTCCCAGTGTTCTGCGCAAGTTCCCACTCAGTCATGGCAACTCCCCGAAAATATATCCGCCACCAGTAACCAGTGAAAAAGGCAAAAACGGGAAGAAAAAATTATAATTATAACACACTGGAATCAAAAAAAACGAATTGTGCTCTGGATTTTTTTCTGGCATCCTGTCGGAATTGTTGATTTTTACATCAATCTTTTAAAATATATGGAGAGAAAAATGAAAAGCATGAGTATTGGGAGCAGGCTCAGTGGTATGGTTGCCATACTGCTTGTTATCGCCTGTACTGCAGTTATTGGTATTTCCGTCTTATTGTCACGGAACGCTCTGGAAAATGAAATCCTTTCCAGCACTCTGCCGGCCAAAACGGCCGAAGTTGTCTCCGCTGTTGATAAACAATTTGTGTCTCCGGCTACGACACTTGAGGCAATGGCCCGTCACCCTCTGTTCCTTGACTGGGTTAAAATGGAGAGGACCCTGAACAACTCCCTCTCATTTTCAAGGCCAGCCGTAATAACATGCCTAGTTTATTAATTTTGAAAAATCAGGCGCACCAATTTTTGTAAATAGTTAATCCGCCCAATGCCCCCGAATACGCCAACATGGCTATATCAACCGCAGAATTGAAAATGAACAGGGTGAGTTTCCTGGTATTATCGGTCTTGGCATGAAGGTTGGCGAATTTATCAAACGCGTTGGTTCAACCCGTATTGGAAAAAAGGCGTTACCTTTCCTGCCCGCAAAAACGGTGAAATCATGTCCCATGCTGATGAAGAATTAAACGGTTCACAACTTCCGGACCTGCCCGGATTTAAGGAAAACACCCAACATGTTCTTTCCTAACAATCCACGACCTTTGCCAGCGTTGACGCAAACGGTGAAAGAATTCTGGTTTCAACCCGTGAAATCCCAATCCTGAATGCAGTGGTCATTACTGTTGCCAACTCTTCAGAACCATTTCAGGCTATTGATAAAATCAAAAAATTTTCCGCCGTTACCGGAGCAGGTATTTTGCTTGTCAGCTTCCTATGTTCAAGCCTTTTTGCCAGAACAATTACCAAGCCGATTACCCAGCTTATTCATTACGCTGAAGATGTTACCGCGAAACGAGAGGCAATGTCTCCTGCTGCTTCCTCTGTTGGCGAGGTTGAAAACTGCGCATTGTCCCACAGTAAAATACTCTGGCTGAAGGCCGAAGAGGCCAAACAACAGGCAGAACGGGCCAAACAGGAAGGAATGTGTCAGGTCGCCAGTTGACTGGAAGAGATTGCCTCTGTTGTATCTTCGGCCTCGGAGCAGCTCCCCGCCAAGATTGAACAATCCAGACGTGTTTCAAAAACCGCGACCGCCATGGAAGAAATGAACGGCGCGGTATTGGAAGTAGCCCGTAACGCCGGTCAGGCTTCAGAGCTTTCCGTCCAGGCCAAGGAAAAGGCCCAGGCCGCCTCTTCCGCTCTGGGCGAACTCGTAACCCTTGTTGATAAAAGTTCAGACCAGGTGCGGGCTATTGCCACGGCCAGCGAAGAACAGTCCGCCACCAGTGAGGAAATCAACCGCTCAGTTGCGGAAGTGAACACCATTTCCACTGAAACAGCCCAGGCCATGCAGGAAACCTCCCAGGCGCAGGAACTGAATACGCTGATTAAAGAGCTGAAAAACAACCAGAAAACAACAAGAAACAGAAAAAGCCACAAAAGCAATGGGTGTAAATAACAAGCCTGTTCCTTTTGTGGCTTATTTTTTATGGCGCGCTCGGGAAGACTCGAACTCCCGACCAAGAGCTTAGAAGGCTCCTGCTCTATCCACCTGAGCTACGAGCGCGTACCGAATTGACTCCAAAGCTGATTTACCTAAAAAAGAGCAGGTAAAAAGTCAACAAGAAATACCGCTCCCTTTCCGCAAACCATACAGGCATAAGTCGTCATCACCTGCTCCCAACGTCTGGTCTGGTTCCAGAAAAATAAAACAACCAGCAAGCCGCGAGAAACAAAAGACCCGGAAACTATTTTCCGGGTCTTTGTTGTTGCAGAGTAAGGAATTTTTCTAAGCGTTTTTGAATTCAGCAACCAGGGCCTGGAGAGAGGCCTTGGCGTCACCGAAGAACATGCGTGTATTTTCGCCAAAAAACAGGTCATTTTGAATACCGGCAAATCCGGGATTCATGGAGCGTTTGAGGACAATAACTGTCTTGGCGCGAAATGTTTCAATAATCGGCATGCCGTAAATCGGACTGTTTTCTTTCTGAGCGGCAGCCGGATTGACAACATCATTGGCACCAATGACCACGCAAACGTCAACAGCGTCCATGCGCGGGTTGATTTCGTCCATTTCCACAAGCTGGTCATACGGCACATTGGCTTCAGCCAGCAAGACATTCATGTGTCCAGGCATTCTTCCGGCAACCGGATGAATGGCATACTGGACATCCGCGCCGTTTTTTTCCAGCAGGTCACCAAGTTCACGCACAGCGTGCTGGGCCTGGGCCACAGCCAGTCCGTATCCGGGAACAAAGACAACAGAATCAGCAGCTTCCAGAATATAATACACATCTTCCGCACTGGCCGGTTTAATTTCTCCCTGATAGATCTCGCTGTCCATGTCCTCGCTGGTTGTGGAACCAAAACCGGAAAAGAGCACATTGCTCAGGGAACGGTTCATGGCCTTGCACATGATTTTGGTCAGAATAATGCCGCTGGCGCCAACCAGTGCTCCGGCAACAATAAGGATATTGTTGGTGACCACAAAACCTGCTGCGCAGGCAGCCAGACCGGAGTAACTGTTCAGCAGTGAGATAACAACCGGCATGTCCGCGCCGCCAATCGGGATTGTGGACGTAACTCCAAAGGCGAGAGCCACACCAATAATAAGAACAAAGAGAAAATATCCCAGACTGCTTTGAGGTATTAAAACAAAGATGATGGCAGCCAAAACAGCCGCACCAAGAATCATGGCATTGAGAATATGCTGATTTTTGAACAGGATTGGTTTCTGCTTGATTTTTCCGCTCAGCTTCCCGTAGGCAACCATGGAACCGGAAAAGGTCATGCCGCCGATAAAAGCGGAAAGAAAGGCGGCCAGAGCGATAAAAAGCGTGACGCTCTGACTTTCGTTGTATTCTCCCCAGGCGAGCAGCAGGCTGGCCAGACCGCCAAATCCGTTAAAAAGGGCAACCATTTCCGGCATAGCTGTCATTTGGACCTTGAGCGCCGCGTACAGCCCGATGGCTCCACCAATGACAATACCCAGAACAATAAACTTAAGATCCAGACCATTGGTGAACAACACAGCAATAACCGCCAAAAACATACCTGAGGCGGAAAGCAGATTGCCTTTGCGGGCAGTCGCGGGAGAGCTGAGCATTTTCAGACCAAAGATGAAAAATGCCGCTGAAATAATGTAGACAAAGTTGATAATAGAGTTTTGTACTGGCATTTACTTGTCCCCCTGATCTTTTTTTCTGAACATCTGCAACATGCGGTTGGTGACAGCGTAGCCGCCAACAACATTGATGGTGGCCAGGACCACGGACAGGAAGCCCAGAAAGTTTGTCAGCCCTGTATGGTCGGTGTGCAGCGAGGCCAGCGCGCCAATAAGGGTGATGCCGGAAATCGCGTTTGAGCCGGACATCAAGGGAGTATGCAGGGTTGATGGAACCTTGGATATCAGTTCAAACCCAAGAAAAATAGCCAATACAAAAACAAAGGTTAAAAAGATGGCGTCCATATGGAGCTCCTTATTTATTGACTATGGATGTATATGTTTCACTGAAAATTTCGCCGTTATGCGTGATGAGCGCGCCTTTGACAATAGTATTTTCAAGTTGTAGCTCAAATTTTTTGTTTTCCTTGTCCCAGAAGTGTTCAACAAAATTGCCAAGGTTGGCAGAATACATCTGGCTGGCCGTCAGGGCGACCCGGCCCGGCAGGTTGCCAAAACCAACGATCTTGACTCCATTGACTTCGACAACCTTGTCCAGCTTTGAACCTTCAACATTGCCACCGGATTCAACAGCCATATCAACAATAACCGAACCCGGCTGCATCTGTTTGATGATCACCTTGTCCACAATCCGCGGGGCGGGACGGCCAAAGAGCTGGGCGGTTGTAATCACGATATCCGCCTGAGCACAGGCCTTGGCCATGCCAGCCTTTTGCATTTCCAGTTGCTCCGGTGTCAGCTGCACGGCGTATCCGTCTTTTGTCTGTCCCATTTTTCCCAGGTCAACCTTGACGAATTTGGCACCAAGAGATTTAACCTGTTCTTCAACAACAGGTCTGGTGTCAAAGGCTTCGACTCTGGCACCAAGTCTGCGGGCGGTGGCAATCGCCTGCAAACCCGCGACTCCAACGCCGATGATAAAGACCTTGGCCGGTTTTATTGTCCCGGCCGGCGTGGTCATCATGGGCAGGATTTTGTCCAGATATTCCACTCCAAGCAGGACTGAAACATACCCGGCCAGGTTGGCCTGTGAACTCAGGACATCCATTTTCTGGGCAACGCTTGAGCGGGGAATCATTTCCAGGCTGAACGCACTTATTTCAGCGGCCTTCAAAGCTTCAATCAGTTCCGGTTCATTAAACGGGTCCAGATAGCTGACATGGATGGTCCCTTTTTTGAGATGCTTGAGGTCTGCTTCATCAGGTTTATGCAGGCGCAAAACCATGTCCGCTTCACTCAGCAGTTTTGCCCGTTCCTGAATAATGGTGGCTCCGACATCACTGTAGGCCTGGTCTTCGTATCCACAGGCCTTGCCAAGACCTGATTCAACAAGAACTTCCGCACCGAGTTTCATCAGTTTTTCCGCTGTAGCCGGAACAAGAGGGATGCGTGGTTCCTTGACGTTTTCTTTTGGCACACTTATTTTCATGAAAAAATTCTCCTTTCGATAAAAACAGCATACAACTAAAATAGGCACTGCCCAAAAAAACAGTGCCTTTCTCATACCCGACTTATAAAAAGGGCGGAGTTTGTACTAGTCCGCCTTTGTACTGATTTTTTCCAGATGATTGAGCCAGGCATCGCTTGCCGACGGAGTGGAATGGATAAAGTCCATAAAGTCAGTAAACCGCTGCAGGCTGGACATGCTCAGAACATGCTCCATTTTACAGGCTTCTTCATCTGCTGTCTTGAACTCAATCTTGAGAATGCCTGTCAAAAATTTTAAGAGCAGGTTATGACGGCGCTGGATTTCTTCGCCTATCTTTTCACCCTCCGGCGTGAGCTCAACATACTCATATTTCTGGTAGGCAACGAGTTCCCGGTCACGCAAGGTTTTGAGCATGCGTGTTACAGTGGGCATTTTTACGCCAAGAGACTGGGCAATATCCTTGACCCGGACAACTTTTTTGCCCTGGTCAAGTTCGTAAATAGTTTCAAGATAATCTTCCATAACCGGAGTTAATTTTTTTGAACCACTGCTGCACATATTTCCCATGTCTCCCTACCTAAGTTATATGTTTTAATCCAAAATAGCATACAGATAGACTGTTAACTTATGATTGTCAAGAACGATGTCAAGAGCAAGAGACGCTATTTCCCGTAGGCAATCAGGGCGCTTAATCCCTGCTCAATGCGGTCAATATCAATGCCGGAATAGGCCAGACGGATGTATTTTTTCTCCTCGCCCTGCAAAACCCGGCCAAAATGCTCGCGCGTGCACACGGAAACACCGGTTTTGACCAGTATATCTTCGGCAAAATCCTTATATCGCTCAAAACCTTTACGGCGCATACATTCGCTGACCTCAGGAAACAGATAAAAGGTGGCCTCAGGGTGGGGACAAAAAAATCCAGGCACGGCCCTGAGCATTTCAACCGCCAGATCCCGGCGACGGCGCAAGGTCTCCAGAATCTGTGCGGACGCCAGCGGCTCTTCCCGCAAACCAGCCAGGGCTGCGTACTGGATAAAATGGCAGGAACAGGATTCGTTATTCACGTTCAGTTTACTGATAATGTCAATAATCGGCTTCGGGCCGACAGCCGCTCCAAGTCTCCAGCCGGTCATGGCAAACCGCTTGGAAAACGTATATAAAAGCACTGTGCGCTCTGCCATACCGGGCAAAGAAGCCAGAGACCGGCTCTTTCCCTGATAGCGAATATCAAAATACGCTTCATCTGCCAGCACAAAAAGATTGTGCGAAACAGCCAGCCGAGCCATTTCTTCAAGTTCCTCCTTGTTGTGCTCAAGTCCGGTTGGGTTGTGCAAATCATTTATAATCATAACCCTGGTTTTGGGCGTGATGCTCGCCCTCAGGCGCTCCATATCCAGACGCAGACCGCCGTTTTCTTCCGGCAAAAAGCTGTAGGGTACGGCAATACCGTCAAAATACTCAATCTGCGATTCATAAATGGGATAACCCGGATTCGGATACAACACCTCATCGCCTTCATTCATCACACTTTGAAGGAATTTTGCAATAACCGGCTTGCCACCGGGCTGAATCGCGACATTTTCCATTTCATAGTTTGTACCATGACTCTGATTTATTTCCTGAGCCAAGGCTTCACGCAGCTGAGGAATACCAGCGCTTGGGCAATATCCGGTCTTTCCGTCTGCAATGGCTTTCAGTCCGGCCTGAACAATATGTTTGGGTGTTGGCAGATTCATATCCCCAAGATGAAAGGGAAAAACATCACCGCCGCCGGCACTGAATTCCTGCGCCCGAGCCGCCACCGCAAAAGCGGTTTCTGTGCCAAGTCTGTTTATTCTTTTTGCCTGTTCAAAAGTCATACGCGCCACCTGTCAGCAAGGAATAGTGTTATAAGAATCTGTCATCCGCCAGCTTTTTTTGAATTTCTTCTTCACTGGCCTGCATCCAGCCTGAACGACTTTCAGGTACGGAATCAAATTGTTCTATATATGGTTTTATGTCCAGAAGCGGCGTTTCATCAAGGATATCAAGATCAGAAACACGAAGTATTCTTCCCACAACTCCCTGGAGCCTTACAACAGACATACCAATATGATTGGGCCGTAAAGGAGAACGGGTGGCAAAAACCCCTCTGTTACAGGTGTCCATAAACGGTACAACACGCAACTGTGTTCGTTTAGTATGATGAAAAAAATAAAAAAGATAAAGATGGCTGAACCCTTCAATATCCTGTAAGCCAGCAGCATATTCATCATATACTTCCACAAAACCAGAAACATCAGGGCTGTATTTTGCCTGAATGGGCATTCCCTCCAAAGAGGTATATGGAGAATGTATTTTTCCGATTACTTCCATTTGATAATACACTTTTTCCTCCTCCTTGTATCTCCTACTTCTTTTTGTTGAAAATATCCGTGCCCTGCTTTTTTTCCCGCATTGCCGGAAGAGCAATTTTTATTGTAGCCACAACAAGAAGCAGGGAGATAACAGCCATCGACACAACAAGCGGGAACAGCCCAAAATATTTCCCTATAAGGCGCAAAAGGCCCATTATCAGCACCCCAATAATTCCGCCACACCAGAGGAACAAACCGGATATTTTTTTCATCTGTCTGTTGGTACAGGCCCACAGGGTCAGTTCATTTTCCGGGTAATGCTGTTTTGTATCCATTTGGGATCAAGCCATTCAATGGGATTAACGAGCATTCCGCTGACAGCAAGCCCCAGATGCAAATGGTCTCCACCGGCCAGTCCGGTTGTCCCTGTTTTTCCAATCACATCGCCCTTTTTCAAAACATCTCCGGTAGTGACATCAATCTGGCTGAGATGCGCATACAGACTTTGCAAACCAAGGCCATGATCAAGAACAACCACCTGACCGTAAATTCCCATCAGTCCGGCAAAAACAACCTGCCCATGATTACAGGCCTGAACAGGGGCCCTGGCAACAGAAGCAAAGTCCAGTCCAAGATGGACCTGGTAATCAATCTTTTTTCCCTCGTACAGATAGGTTCTTTTATCTCCGAATGTTGCCCTGGTTGCTGAGTTGCGAAGCTGTAAAAAACGTCCTTCCCACAGAGGCTCTTTTGCGGTCTGCCTGCCAAGTTCAACTAAAGTCGCTCTGTTTTCTTTACGCAGCTCATTGTTTACTTTCAAATAGAGCTCAAGAAGGTTCTGTTCAGTGGGAAAGTATTGCTGAAAATCAGGCATGGCAGTTTTCAGAAATCTGTCATTGACCCGAATGATGTCGTGAGGGAACGCAGCCTTTCGAATACGCTGAAAAAATTTCACCTTGCCTTCATTTCCGGCCGCGTCAACAGCAACAAGCTCAAGCCTGTCCGTTTCAGGATCAGCAGAATAAGGAAAGGAAAAAAGACACAGCCAGTTCCCTTTTTCCTGCTTATAGGCGGGAAAAAAATGATTAGCAATTACAACCCCTGTTTTTTCAACCTGTTCGGACAATGTATAGGAAACGATTCCCGATCCGCCCTGGTTGAGATATTCCGTATTATTATTGATAGAAATTTTAGGAGCAACAGAGTCAATAACAATTGCCTGCCTGAAAACAGCAATATTTCCTTTTCCCAGATTATTCAGGCTTCTGTCTATAACCGTAAAGACAAGTTCAGCCGGACCGTTACTTATCCTGTGTCCTGTAAAACTGAGTTCTCCATTCCATTCCCAGACATTAAGCTCAAATTTCTTTTCAAGCAAGGTAATATCTTTTCCGGCCTGAAAAAAATGGACATGAAGCTCCCTGAGTCCCCGCCCTTTATCTCTTGCCTGAAACTGGAATGTGCGGTCGGGGTGAAAATATGTATTTTCCAATAACAGGGTAAGTTCAGGAGTATTTCGTTCCATAAAAAGAAAAAAAGCCCAGCCGAGACAGACAACAAGCGTCAGCATCAGAAAGGAAAAGAAAAGATTTTTTACACTCATATACTTCCTATATTTCATAATACTCCCTCACATATTTTTGTCATTTACTTTTCAGGCAGGTTTCTGTTTCAAGGGCAGAAGATACAATCTGGGTTCCTGTTCCGCTTTTTGTAAAAAGTTCCAGAACAAGGCAATTCATCTGCCGACCATCAAGAATATGCGTTTTTTCCACTCCGCCCTGCAAGGCCTCAAGGCAGCATTCTATCTTGGGTATCATTCCCCCCTGTATCATACCAGATGAAATTGCCTGTCTGGCCTGCTCCATTGTCAGGGAAGAGACAAGTTCTTTTTGTTCATTGAGAACGCCCGGAACATCAGTCAAAATAATCAGCTTTTTTGCCCGCATAGCGGACGCGATCGCTCCCGCAACACTATCGGCATTGATGTTGTATGTTTTACCATGAGCGTCAACCCCAACCGGAGCGATAACCGGAATAAACCCGTCCTGTTGCAGGGAATGCACAAGCGCGGTTTCAATACGCTGCACCTCGCCAACCTGACCCAGATCAATTTCAGCCTGCCCGCCAGTTTCTTTGCTTACAGACAACTGTCTGGCCTGAATGAGATTACCGTCTTTTCCAGACAAACCAACAGCCCTGCCGCCACTTACGTTCAGCAGGTTGACGATCTCCTTGTTGACTTTTCCGCACAGCACCATTTCAACAACGTCCATGGTTGGCGCGTCTGTTACGCGCAGGCCCTGACAAAAACGGGAAGCAATTCCAAGCTGATCAAGCATACTGCCTATCTGCGGGCCACCACCATGCACGATAACCGGATGCAGGCCAATATATTTGAGCAGCACAACATTGAGCGCGAAGCCCTTTTTCAGCTCTTCGTCAATCATGGCGTGACCGCCATACTTTATAACAATGACCGCGCCGGAAAAAAGCCGGATATACGGCAAGGCCTCAAGCAGTACTTCCGCTTTTCTTTTTTCTTCTTCCATAAGCACCAGTTGCTACTGTTTCAGTTTTCAACAAAAAAAACACTTACCTGTAAGCGCCGCCAATATCATCTGTTCAGCAGCGACAAAAACTCCTCCCAGCTCAAGCAGGTAACGCCCGATCAGATACTCAGCAGTATTAAAACTCACAGTCCACCAGCAAAAGACTCGGCCACAAGCACCGTTAACGGCAAGTCAAGGGCCGCCAGAGGCCGCTTGAGCATAATTGGCGTACCAGCCTTTGGATTTTCAAAAACAATCAATGTTGTTGGGGCGTATTCAGGCCAGCGGAAACAGCTTCAGCCTGTTGAGCAATTGTCGCAAATATTTTTATACTGCGCTCTGTAAAAGCCGCTACCAGACATTTTATGGATTACAAAATATAGCGTGAAAGGTCCCTGTTTTCCCTCACGTCTTCTAACTGCTTGCGCACGTACTCGCTGTTTATGACCACCTTTTCTCCGCCACATTCAGAGGCATCAAAGGCGAGATCGGACAGCACCTTTTCCAGCAGGGTATACAACCGACGCGCACCGATATTTTCCGTCTCCCCGTTTACTTCCTGGGCAAAGGCGGAAAGTTCATGCAAGGCTTCATCAAGAAACTCCAGTTCAACGCCTTCGGTCTTCATCAAGGCCGCATACTGCACAGTCAGGGCGTTTTTGGGTTCTGTCAGAATACGGTAAAAATCGTCTTTTGTCAGGGCTTCAAGTTCCACACGCAAAGGAAACCGGCCCTGCAGTTCAGGAATAAGGTCTGAGGGTTTGGAATAGGAAAACGCGCCTGCCGCGATAAACAGGATATGGTCAGTCCGCACCAGCCCGTACTTCGTATTGACAGTGCTGCCCTCCACAATGGGCAGCAAATCCCGCTGCACGCCCTCGCGGGACACATCAGATTTCCCGTTTCCATCTTTTCCGCAAATCTTATCAATCTCATCAAGAAAAATAATACCGTCTTCCTGCACCCTGTCACGAGCGATTTCCGTGACCTTGTCCATATCCACCATCCGCTCTGCTTCTTCGGCAACCAAAATGGCAAACGCCTCTTTGACCTTTACCTTTTTGGTCTTTTTCTGTTTGGGAAACATGCGGCTGAAGGCGTCCTGCAACTGCATTTCCATGCCTTCTATTCCGGGCATGGACATGACTTCAACTCTTGGACCGGCTTCGGTCACCTCTATTTCAACCTCACGGCCATCAAGCTTTCCTTTCCTGAGCATGGCACGCAATTTTGAACGGGTTGAATCTTCCCCCTGCGCGGCTTCCAGTATCTCATGCCCCGAATCCGGCACAGGCCGCCTGGGAGAAGACGGTAATAAAACATCAAGCAGGCGCTCTTCCGCTTCAACTTCCGCCTTGTTTTTTACCCGCTCCTGCTCTTCCGCCCGCACCAGATTGATGCCGATCTCCATAAGGTCACGCACCATGGATTCCACGTCACGGCCAACGTATCCAACCTCGGTAAATTTCGTTGCCTCCACCTTGTAAAAAGGCGCACCGGCAAGACGGGCCAGACGTCTGGCAATCTCTGTTTTTCCAACACCTGTTGGCCCCATCATAATGATATTTTTGGGCACAACCTCTTCCCGCAACTCATCATCAAGCCGCCTGCGTCGCCAGCGGTTACGAAGGGCAATGGCCACCATTTTTTTGGCCTGCTTCTGGCCAATAATATACTTGTCAAGTTCAGAAACAATCTCACGCGGAGTCAGTACGCTCATATCAGTCACCCAAAGTTTCAATTATGATGTTGTTATTTGTGTACACACAAAGTTCAGCGGCAATTTCCATTGATTTTTCCACAATCTCTTTTGGCACAAGCCCGGTATGTCTGGAAAGCGCCCTGGCTGCGGAAAGAGCGTACGCTCCGCCGGAACCAATAGCCGCGATGCCATCATCAGGTTCAATAACATCACCGTTACCGCTCAAAATCAGCACGGTTTGAGCATCAGCAACCAGCAGCATGGCTTCCAGACGACGAAGATATTTGTCCGTGCGCCAGGCCTTTGTCATTTCAACACTGGCCCGAACCAGATTGCCGTTAAATTCTTCCAGCTTGGCCTCAAAACGCTCAAAAAGCGTAAAGGCATCTGCCGTGCTTCCGGCAAAACCGGCCAGAATTTTATCTTTATACAACCGGCGAATCTTTTTTGCGCTGTGCTTCATGACAATCGCCTGTCCCAGAGTGACCTGCCCGTCTCCGGCCAGAGCCACTCCTTTCTCTCCTTTTACCGCCAGTATGGTTGTGCCTTGTAATTGCATTGTTTTTTCCTTCCTGAGTATTTTCTGCGAATCAATAAATATTTCTCAAATTAAACTTGACCTTCTTTCAACAGGTCTATATGTATCTTTTTTTACCGCGCCCGTAGCTCAGCTGGATAGAGTACCTGGCTACGAACCAGTAGGTCGCACGTTCGAATCGTGCCGGGCGCACCAAAGATAAAAGCTCCTGTTCAGGAGCTTTTTTATTTTTGGATAGCAATCTCAGACCGGCAAAGGGCCAGGTTTTCCTGTCAGATACCCCTGAATATACCTGCACTTTCTCTGCTTTAAAAATTCCAGCTGTCCTTCAGTTTCCACTCCCTCAGCCACGACTTCAAGGCCCAGGTTTTCTGCCAGAGTAATCATTGAGTCAACTAGGGCTTCTGATTTTTTCTCGTCTTTAGAGTCGAGTTCCATAATAAAACTGCGGTCAATCTTCAAACAGTCAATGGGCAGAAATTTCAGATAGGACATGGAAGAATAGCCTGTTCCAAAATCATCAATCGCGATTGTCAAACCAAGCTTACGCAATTCTTCCAGACGCGCGGCAACAAGTGTAATATCCTGCATAACTGCACTTTCCGTCACCTCAAGTTCAAGTTTATCAGCCGGAAATCCTGTTTTTTGCAAGACTTCATTTACTACATCAACAAAATTGTCCTGAACGAACTGGACAGTTGAGACATTGACAGAGATCCGAATGTCAGCATTTCCTCTTTTATGCAGCTCTAAAATGCTTTTGCAGGACTGTTCAAGCACCCATGTTCCAAGTGGTACAATAATTCCTGTTTCTTCGGCCACAGCGATAAAGACTTCAGGAGAGATAAAAACTCCGTCCGGTCTTTTCCAGCGCAACAATGATTCGTAAGCGGTAACTTCCCTGTTGCTTGATTCAACCTGAGGCTGAAACAGCAGATAGAATTCTCCCCGTTCCAGTCCCTGCTTCATTTCATTTTCTATCACCAATTTTTGCGTAAAAGATTCCATTTTATCGGGATCATAGTACACACAACAGTTCCCGCCATTTTTTTTGGCGTGATACATGGCAATATCAGCATACTTCTGGAGCTGAGCCGCATCTGTTCCATGTTCAGGAAAAAGAGTAATCCCGCACCTGGCGCTCAGGTTCACCTGGTAGTTCTCTTCCTTAAAAGGTTGGCCCAAATTCGTAAGAATCTGCTGTACCCGATTTTGAATCTCTTCTTGCGTGGTTGTATCTGTCAGCCAGGCAAATTCATCACCGGAGAGACGGGCCAGCACGTCACCCGGCAAAAGGAGCTGCCTTAAACGGGCCGCCATCTCACACAAGATACGGTCGCCGACATTATGACCAAGAGAATCATTTATGTTTTTGAACCGGTCAATATCAATAAGGAGTAAGGCGCACGGGCCTTCCCTTTCCGCGAGCGCCTCTTCCATGGTCTCAAAGAAAAATTCACGGTTGGGTAGTCCGGTCAATACATCGTGGTAAGCCTGGTACTCCAGCCTGGAAAACAGAGCAATATGATTGGCCAGAATACGGATAAGACCCGATACATTTATAAAAAAATCGTTGATCTTTTCCTGCTCGCGGAGCATGGGGTGATTTTTTTCAACGATCATTGCCCCCAAGCGGTTCGCCTCTCCTTTTTTTTCAAAGGCAACAGGAAGTAACAAAAGAACAGAGTTCTTACTCTCCTCAGCTCCGACAAAAGCGGGCATTGGCGCTACCAAAAAAACATTTGCCTCTTTTTGCAGATCCTGAAACCTCGGCTCGGTCTGAAAATAATTTTCCATACCAGCAGCAAATTCAGGCGATACATTTTCAGAGGCATATTCAAGCCGCCAGCGCCCTTTTTCTTTCCAGAGATAAAAAAGCTTTGCATTTGCAATCTGATGATCAAGAAGAGTGGAAAAGGCCTTATAGAGTTCTTTATTATCAGCCTGTTTTATTCCCAGTTCCAAAAGAGAGTTACGGTCGGTTGTGAACATCTCTCTTCGCTTTTCTTCCGTAATATCCTGCAGAGTTCCGCAAAGAGAAAGAGGCTCACCTGTAACAGGATCAAAATGGATTTCAAGAAAATGACGGACAAAAATCAGCCCGTCATTTGTAATCATTCTGTGTTCAACAGTTTGCGTTTTTTTGGTTTGCAGGGTTTCTTCTATTTTTTCTGAAATCAGACTTTGGTCTTCCTCAACCACAACACTGAAAAAAAGTTCAAAAAGATCACCTGACTCGCATTCTCCGTGTTCAAGCATCTGTAAGAACTGCTCAGAAGCAATGATGCTCCCTGAATGCAGATCTTTTTCCCAGTTTCCTGTCTTAGCAATGGCCTGGGCTCTGGCCAGCAATCTCTGACTTTGCTGGGCGGCGAGCAGGATAAGATGCGATTTCCACATATACCGCACCCTCTGCGCAAGCAGTTGCCAGTTCAGAGGTTTAGACATAAAATCTGTCGCCCCGCTTGCCAGAGCCTCAACAACTGACTCATGGTCATCATGGCCGGTGATAATCAGCACCGGAGTTTGAGCGAAACGCGATAAAGAACGCAGTTTCTGGCAAAGTTTGACTCCGTCTCCATCAGGAAGCTCAAAATCAAGCAAAATAATATCCGGGGAAAAATTTTCAACGGCCTTCCAGAATTCAGCAACAGACGAAGCAAGGTTAACAGAGAATCTGGCCTGAGAAAGAACCATTTTTCCCAAAAGAGCCACTGTTGAGTCGTCATCAACAAGTAATATTTCAGGTTGCTTCACGCGCTATTCCTTTAATCTTCTTTTTATTTCACTTAAAACGGTGTGATATTCTTTCCGTATCCGAGAAAAGAAAGAAGCTGTCTTGTCCGCGTCCCTATCTAACGCAGCACTTTCCAGTTCTCCAAAAAGGTTTGACAGGGTTATGGCCCCAACATGAGAGCTGGAAGACTTCAGGCTATGGGCTTTTTGGCGAATCCCCTCAAAACATTTGAACGATACGTCTTTATCCATCTGTTGCATCACGTCCTGCGAAGAGGCAACATAGGTCTGAAACAGTTCTTTCAGCAGCCCGCCAGATGGCATCATAGCTTCCAGGTCAAGCACTCTTTTCAAAATGCTTTCATCTAAGCAGCTACCTTCTTTTATTTTTTCAGCTTCAGGAGCATTTTCCTCCTTTTTGGCAACTGCTCTTGAAGAACGCAGTTCTATCTGCTCTTTCAACCACTTCATCAGACAGGTAAAAAGCTCATTCATTTGGAATGGCTTGGCAATATAATCATCAACTCCGCTCTCAAAAATCTGCCTGCGCTCTTTAAATGAGGAAAGGGCGGTAAGAGCGACAATTGGCACCCGTTTGGCCTGCCGCTGCTCTTCGTTCCTGCGAATTTCAGCGCTGGCCTTGTACCCATCCATTATCGGCATCTGACAGTCCATGAAGACCAAATCATAGCGGGTCCGTGAAATTTTTTCCACAGCTTCCTGCCCATTGCCGACAAGATCCACATCAAGACCGAAAAACGTAAGCGCCTCTTTGGCTACAATCTGGCTGATGGGACTATCTTCAACAAGCAGGACCCGGGCATTAAATCGAACATTTTCAGGACTCATCTTTTCTGCTTTCAAACTCGGCTCCTGTCATAAAAAATCATGGAAACACCGCATAGTAGAGGCAAGATCTCTCATCTTCCTTCCCCAACCCACTGGAAGATATAAAATTTTAATTACCTCGTCAAACTCAGCCCCCTTTTTTCAAACATACTGTTTCACCTGCCTGCAGGCCTTGGCAAAAAAAAAAAATATCTTTACACTGCGCGCGTTGCCAGGCAAGGCCGTAAAAGACAAAAGTCCTTTTTTCCCCACCTGGCCTGAATCCTGAACCAAAAACTCTTTATACCTAACCATCTAACCTCACGTAAAAAAATGCAGCATCCAAGTTCGTTTACCATTCTTCGCCGTTGCTTGGGCTATTTCAAGGCGTTCAAGCTTCAGATTATCATTGCCTTTATGGCCCTTGCGGTTGCCGCGGCCGCGACAGCGGCCACAACCTATCTGGTGCAGCCAGCCCTTGACGATATTTTTATTAACAAAAACCGCTCCGCCCTGGTCTTTGTTCCTCTGGCCCTGGTCTTTCTTTTTATGGCCAAAGGGCTTGGTATCTTTATTCAAAAATGCCTGATGAGTTATTGCGCCCTGAAAGTTCTGGATCAACTCCGCAGGGAACTGTACAATAAAATCATCTGCCTGCCGGTCAGTTTTTTCCATAAAACAAGTGTTGGCATGCTCATGTCCAGGATCATCAATGATGTGGGACTTATCAGCCAGAGTCTGCCAGACACCATCAAATTTTTCCAGCACCTGTTGACCGCTTTTGGTCTGGTCGGTATGCTCATCTACCGTGATCCCAAACTGGCTTTTATCGCCTGTATTGTTTTTCCTGCTGCCTTTTATCCGATTATCTATCTTGGCCGAAAAATCAGAAAAACAGGACGAAGACTACAAACCCAGCTGGCAGATATTTCATCTTCCCTGCAGGAAAACTTTAACGGCTTAAACGTGATAAAGGCCTTTTCCAGCGAAGAACGGGAAAAAGACAATTTTGCCAACTCAAGTGACATGCTAGTGCGCATTGGCGTGCGGGAAACAATTTATAATCAGATAGGCTCCCCGCTTATGGAATTTCTGGGAGCAACCGCAGCCGGACTGGTTATCTGGTATGGCGGACAGCAGGTGATTGCCGGGCACAAAACCCCTGGTGAATTTTTTTCGTTTCTCACCGCCCTGCTGCTTATTTATGAACCATTAAAAGGCATGACCCGTGCCAATGCTGTCTTGCAAAAGGCCGTGGCCGGAGCTGAACGGGTCTTTGAAATCATTGATTCCCCTGCAGTGCAAATTGAACAGGGGGGAAAGGAAGAGTTTGTCCCGCCGCTGAGCGAACTTGTTTTTTCGGGTGTGCGCCTTACCTATCCTGGAGCGAAAAAATCCGCTCTGCACGATATTGACCTGCACATCAAACACGGCGAAAAAGTCGCCTTTGTCGGGCAAAGCGGGGCCGGAAAAACATCTCTTTTGCAACTTGTTCCCAGATTCTGCGACCCGCAATCTGGCGCAATTATCTTAAATGAAAAAAACCTCCATGACTACACTCTGCATAGCTTGCGTACCAATATTGGCATTGTGTCCCAGGAAGCCTTTTTATTTAACATAAGCGTGCGTGACAATATCGCCTACAGCGACCCGAACGCCCCACGGGACAAAATAGAACAGGCGGCCCGTGCGGCCTATGCCCATGATTTTATCTGCCAGCTTCCTGAAGGCTACGACACCGTCATCGGCGAACGGGGCGTCAAACTGTCCGGCGGCCAGAAACAGCGCCTGACCATTGCCCGCGCAATCCTGAAAAATCCAACCCTGCTTATTCTTGATGAAGCGACATCCGCTCTTGACAGCGAAGCTGAACGAATTGTGCAGCAGGCTCTTAACAATCTTATGCAGGGGCGTACCAGTCTGATTATTGCCCACCGCCTGTCCACTATTTTGAACGCCGACAAAATCGTGGTTATGCGGGAAGGAGAAATCCTGGACATCGGGCCGCACGAGCAGCTGCTCGCATCTTGTCCTGAATACAAAAAATTGTATAATATTCAGTTTTATCAGGAAAACTAACGCGCGGTAGCCAGATGTTTTTCACTCACGTTATCCGGTTTGCCCACGCAGATCGCCCCAAACCCGTCAAGGCCAGACACAAGTTCCGGCAAACCGTGTTCTCGCTGCACACTGTCAAAATCCGTGATAAGTAAAGAAATCGGGTGCAGGCAAACAGGCTGGATAATATTTCTCCTGACCTGAAAAAACCTGCCCCGCAAGGACTGCCATAACAGAATCTGGTTCCGGAACAAACGAACGATAGCTTCCTCTTCCCGTTGCCAGATCCGGTTCAGATCGCGCAGTACGTCCTGAATGCGGGGCCGATTTCCACGCAGATCAGCACTTGCGTATGGCCTGATACAAAGGCCGCGGATTTTTCCCTCACCGCACATTGTAACAAGGTCAACCACCTTGTTTTTGACTTCAAAATGGCAGGCAAGCGTGCCAAAAAGCCGGCTGCCAATCCTGCCTGCCAGCTGCTGTGCAGGAGTGGCGAGCAGTTCTGCCTGTTTGCAGATTTGGGGCAGGTAGCGGGCAACACCGTCAAGCCCCTGCACGGTTTGGGTCTTTGCATACGTTGCACTTTTATCCAGAACAACACGGCAGCGGCTGGAATGAATGCACAGGGCTTTTTCCCTCGCTTGTACCTGCAATCTGCCGTCAACCAAGGTGATGTGCAGCAGCAAAAATCCCCGCCAGTACGCGGCAACGGCATCGTCCTGTAAGCCCACAAAAACACCCGGCCTATCAACGAGTATCTGCCACCATGAGCCTTTTTCATACTCGGCGTTCAGGCGCTCAATTATTTGTTCCAGACAGAAGCCCTTATTTTTCATCTACGCGCGCGGGCCGCCAGCCACGAAGACGCAGGGCGTTTGAAACAACAAGAATGGAACTCATGGCCATGGCTGTTCCGGCAAACATGGGATTAAGGCCCGGCCCGCCAAAAAGGAGTAGTAGACCGGCAGCAACAGGGATACCGATGATATTAAACGAAAACGCCCAGAACAGATTCTGGCGGATATTACGCATCACAGCCCGGCTGAGGCCAAAAGCCATGCCAATGTCTTCAATGCGGGAGCGAACAAGCACAATATCGCCGGATTCCAGAGCCACGTCAGTTCCAGAGCCCATGACCAGACCCAGGTCGGCCACAGCCAGAGCCGGAGCATCGTTGATGCCGTCACCGATCATGGCCACTTTTTTTCCGCCAGCCTGTAATTTTTGAATTTCCCCGGATTTACGGTCAGGAAAAACTCCGGCCACAACCCGCTCAATGCCAAGGTTTTTGGCCACAGCCAGAGCTGTTTGCTCGTTGTCTCCGGTCAGCATGACTACTTCTGTTCCGCTTTGGCGCAGTCCGCTCACCACAGCCGCACTTTTTTCCCGTACCTGGTCGGAAATTGCCACCAAAGCGGCCAGCTGTCCGTCAATGGCAAGAAAGGTGACAGTCATGCCCTGCAAGGAAAGCTCATCAAAAATTGCCTGCACCCGCTCATCAGGAATAATATTTTCACGCTCCATAAATACGCTACTCCCAATACGCACGGCCTTGCCAGCAACCTCAGCCAGAACCCCCTGTCCGGGAACAGCCTGGAACCCTTTTTCTTTTTCAAGCACAAGCCCCCGCTCCCGTGCCAGTTCAAGATAGGCTCCAGCCAGCGGGTGTTCCGAACCTTGCTGAACAGCAGCGGCCAGCCCCAGCAGCCTGTTTTCATCCTGTTCCTGTCCCAGACAGACAATCTTGCTGATACGAGGCTTGCCGTAAGTCAGGGTGCCTGTTTTATCAAAAACAGCAATGTCTATATGTTCCGCCTGTTGCAAGGCGGCTCCGCTTTTTATCAAAATCCCAAACCCCGCGCCCCGTCCGGTTCCAACCATGATGGACAGCGGCGTGGCCAGGCCCATGGCGCAAGGACAGGCAATGACCAGAACAGAAACCAGAATACGCAGACAAAACGAAAAGTCTTTGTGGCCCACAAAAAACCAAAGGGCAAAAGCCAGGCAGGCAAGGCAGATAACAGTGGGCACAAAAAAATAACTGACCCGGTCAGCCAGGCTGGCAATAGGGGCCTTGGTTGCCTGGGCATCCCGCACCAGGGCAATGATGCGGGAAAGCATGGTCTGCTGCCCGACCTTGAGTGCCCTGAACACAAACGAGCCACTACCGTTGACAGTTCCACCAATCACCTGTTCGCCCACCCCGCGGTCAACCGGAATTGGCTCGCCCGTGAGCATGGATTCATCAATACTGGACGCGCCCTGTTCTATCTGTCCGTCCGCAGGCAGAATTTCACCTGGACGCACCCGCACCAGGTCTCCTGCCACCAGCTCTTCAGGCCGCACAAGCACTTCCTTGCCATCTCGTATCACACAGGTCTTTTGTGGACGCAGTTGCATCAGAGCGGTTATGGCATCAGTGGTTTTCAGCTTTGATCTGGCCTCAAAATACTTACCAAGAGAAATCATGGCCACAAGCATGCCCGCGGATTCAAAATACAGGTCCATGGCTCTGGCAACCGGCTGAACACCAAGGCTGATTTCAAGCGTGTTCCACAGGCTGTACAGCAGCGCAGCTCCTGTTCCACAGGCCACAAGTGAATCCATGTCCGGCGATTTGCGCAGTAAATTGGGAATCCCCCGTGTATAAAAATGACGCCCCGCAAAGATAACAGGAAGAACCAAAACGAGCTGGACAAGCGCAAAACGCAGGGGAAAAACCCTGGGTTCAATCCAGGCAGGAAGTATCACCCCCCACATATGCCCCATGGAAACAAAAAGCAAAGGCAGGGCAAAAATCCAGGCAAAAACAACTTCCTTTTTTTGCAGGGCAAGCTGTGCTCTGGCTTTTTCCTGACCCACCAAATCATCGCCGTTTTTTTGCGGACGGGCTGTAAACCCAAGCCGGCTGATCGCCTGTTTTATGTCTTCAGAACTTACAACCTGTGAGTCAAAAACAAATTTTCCACTTTGAGCGGCCAGATTGACACAGGCTTCCCTGACTCCGGGCATTGCCCCGACAACCCGCTCAATCCGGGAAGAACAGGCTGCGCAATGCATGCCTTCAAGCGCAAACCTTGCTTCACTTTCCATGACGTCCCTCTTTTTGTCTGTGTTGTTACGAAGTTTCTCAAACTAAAAAACATAAAAGTCAAGGCAACAAGTTCAGAACTCTGTGCTAATTTTCTGGAAGTAAACTTGACACATTTTTTGAAAAAACAATATTAGCTTTTTTTCAGGATGATTTTTATTTTGACCCAGGAGAGTTTTGTATTTGGCGCTAGAAACATTCAATAAAAACATAAAATTACCCCTCCTCGCTCGAAAATAATTCGGTTTTTCTCTCCTTTCTCCAATTTAATTTTTTTCAGGCGGAATCGGCCTCTTTCCTAATTATCAAGCTATGTTATTATTCTTTAATATTTTCTAACTTGACAGGAGGAGCAATCATGCTGCGTACATTCAAATCAAAACTGATTACGGCCTTTCTTATAACCATTGTATTGGCCGTCTCCAGTATCTCAGCAACTGTTTTCTGGGAAATCAACAAGTACTCAAGATCATCTTTTGAAAACAACTCGGCTGTTCAGTTGCAGCTTATTGACGCCTATATTGCCGAGTTTATCAGTGAAAGCGTAAATAACGTCAGCTACTTGGCCGGCCTTGAAAACAGTCGATCATGCTCCGGCCATCTGAGTCAATTTTTTGGGCCAAGGGCAATCAGCACGATTGATCCCGCACTCATGAGCCCCCTGGAACTGGAACTTTTCAAGACATTCAAAACCATGGCTGAAAAACATCCTGCGTATGAAGCCCTGTACCTTGCTTCCAACCGGGGAGAACTTCTGTTTTATCCACCAGTTACCCTGCCCAAAGGATTTGATCCACGCAAACGGGCCTGGTACCAAAACACTCTGACATCTTCACAGGATACGGAACTCAGTAAGGCCTATAAATCAGCAACCGGTTCTGTCGTCATCACTGTCACCGCCAAAGTCAAGGATAAATCCGGTGCAACAGCCGGTGTTGCAGGTATGGATGTCAAACTGGACAGCCTGACCTCTCTGACCTCCGGCCTGAAACTGGGAAAAACCGGCTATATCATGCTTCTTGAAAATGACGGCACTATCCTTTCCGATCCCCGCCACAAAGAACTGAGTTTCAAAAAGGGACAGGAAGTCGAAATTCCAGCCTTTAATAAACTGACAGCGATAAAAAAAGGAACATTTGAGTCCCAAATAGACGGTATTGACAAGTTTGTCACTGTGCTGACTTCCAATACCACCGGCTGGAAACTGGCCTATATTATGGACAGCACCGAAGTGTTTGAGGCCTCCAATGAGATGTTGACCTCAGTCATCCTTATCGGCTTCGGCCTTGGCATACTATTACTGGTTGGGGCCTGGCTGCTGGCCCTGAATTTGTTACGGCCTCTCAATATGTTAGCCTCATCAGCAGAAACCGTAGCTGGCGGCGATGTTAACGCCCTTCCCGATGCCAGACATTTCAGCGGAGAATTTCTCACCCTGTACACCAGTATCAAAAAAATGGTGGAGGAACTGGTCAAAACCCTTGGTCTGGCTGAAGATAAGGCGCGAGATGCCGAAGATAAAAGCCAGCAGGCACAAAAAGCCGTGCAGGAAGCAAAACAGGCCATGACCAAGGCGGAAACGGCACGGGACGACATGCTGCAGGCGGCCGGTGCTCTTGAAAAAATTGTGGAACAGGTCACTTCTGCCTCACAGCAGCTTTCGAACCGGGTTGAAGAGGCCGCGCAAGGTTCCATGAGTCAGCGTGACCGCACTGCGGAAACTGCAACAGCCATGGAACAAATGAATGACGCGGTACTGGATGTGGCCAAAAACGCCTCGCGCGCGGCAGAAAGTGCGGACAAGGCCCGTCAGGAAGCGCAAAACGGTGGCCAGATTGTGAGCAATGTAGTGGAAAGCATTGAGCTGGTCAGCAACAATGCCCAGGCCATGTCCGGCAAACTTGACAGCCTGGGCAAGCAGGCTGAAGGCATTGGACAGATTATGACCGTGATTACCGATATCGCCGACCAGACCAATTTGCTGGCCTTAAACGCGGCTATTGAAGCGGCTCGCGCCGGAGAAGCCGGACGAGGCTTTGCCGTGGTTGCTGATGAGGTGCGCAAACTGGCGGAAAAAACCATGTCCGCCACCAGAGAAGTGGGCAGTTCAGTAACCGCGATCCAGCAGGAAGTAGGCCAGGCCATCACTGAAATGGGAGAAGCCGCCCGGTTGGTAGGCAAAAGCACGGAATTTGCCCAGCAGGCGGGTCATGCCCTGCAAGACATTGTCAATATTGTCGAATCAACAGCTGACGAGGTACGGGCCATTGCCGCGGCCAGTGAAGAACAATCCGCCACCAGCGAAGAAATCAACCGTAACACCGAAGAGGTGAACAGGATCGCCAACCAGACCAGCCAGTCCATGGAGGAGTCAACACAGGCCGTACGTGTTCTGAGCCAATTAACCGAAGAAATGGTTGTGCTAGTCAGACGGCTCAAACAGGGCGGATAATTTTCCTGTTCCGCGAGAACATCGTAATCCAGTAAAAACCGCGGGCAATCGTTGTCCGCGGTTTTTTTAACCGTTTTTCGTTTGTGAAAAGGCGCGGATAAAAACTTGCCAACCCCGGATTCTCGGGGTAAATAAAAAAATTTGTCCGTGGGACGCTTGTATCAACCAATCAACCCCCAAAATCGCATGAAAGCACTGCTCGCACTTGAAGACGGAAGAACATTTCCGTGCAGAAGTTTTACAGGATCAGGCCAGGCTGAAGGAGAAGCCGTCTTTAACACCAGCATGACCGGGTATCAGGAAATTCTGACCGACCCGTCCTATGCGGGGCAGATGGTGACCATGACCTGGCCCCTCATTGGCAATTATGGAGTGTGTGACGAAGACATGGAATCAGACCGGATTCAGGTTGGTGCCCTTATCGTCAGGGAATACCAGAATTTTCCCAGTAATTTCCGCTCCAAAGGCACCTTGGCCGATTATCTGATTAAGTCCCGCGTGCTTGGCGTGGAAGACCTTGATACCCGTGCCCTGACCCGGCACATCAGAAAATCAGGCCCTCTGCGTGCCGTCATTTCCACCCTTGACCTTGATCCTGATTTCCTTGTTGCCAAAGCAAGAGCGATTGAGCCGATAGAAGGCCGCAATCTGGCTGAACAGATGAGCACGAAAACTCCTTTTTTCTGGAAAAACGGCAAACCGGACTTTATTGCGACCGCCAGTCTGCAAAACCCGCAAATCTGGCGGCACAAAGGGAAAAAGCACTTGGTTGTGGCTGTGGATTACGGCCTAAAATATACTGTCATCAGACAGCTGGAAGCAAGAGGCTGCGAAATGCTTGTGGTTCCCGCGTCAACAAGGGCAGATGTTATCAAGGCCCTTGAACCTGACGGTATTTTCCTGTCCAGCGGTCCTGGCGATCCCCGATCTATGACTGCTTCCATCGAGATTATCCAGAATCTGCTGGGAGAGTGCCCCGTCTTTGGAATCTGCCTTGGCATGCAGCTTCTGGCTCTGGCCCTGGGCGGCAGCGTAACCAGAATTACATCCGGGGGGCGGGGCGGCACTCTGCCTGTCAAAAATCTCATGACTGGCAAAGTGGAAATGACTTCACAACACAGCGGATTTGCGGTCAATTTTGACAACCCTGAACAAGCGGGCTGGGAAGTCACCCATGTGAGTCTGAATGAAAAATCCATTGAAGGCATCAGGAGCAAGACGTACAATGCCTTTGGTGTCCAGTACCACCCGGAAGCGTCTCCTGGCCCCCGTGACGCGGATTTCCTTTTCACCCAATTTACCAATGCGATGAACCATGCCAAAGCGTAACGACATACATAAAATTCTGATTATCGGAGCAGGCCCCATCATCATCAGCCAGGCCTGCGAGTTTGACTATTCCGGCACCCAGGCCTGCAAGGCACTGAAAGAAGAAGGGTTTGAGGTCATTCTGGTCAATTCCAATCCAGCCACCATTATGACTGACCCGCAAACCGCGGACCGCGTATATATTGAACCGGTCAACGTGCAGACCCTGGAAAAAATCATTGCCAAAGAACGCCCCTGCGCCCTGCTGCCGACCCTTGGCGGACAGACCGCCCTGAACGTGGCCATGGAAGCGGACAAGGCCGGAATCTTAAAAAAATATCAGGTGAAAATGATTGGGGCCTCAGTGGATGCCATCAACAAGGCCGAAGACCGGGAACTGTTTCGGGACGCCATGCAAAAGATTGGCCTGCGGATTCCCAGAAGCGGCTTTGCCCATGACCTGGACGAAATACACAGGGTCGCGGATGAAATCGGTTTTCCCATCATTGTCCGCCCCAGTTTTACCCTGGGTGGCACCGGTGGCGGCGTGGCCTATAATATGGAAGAGCTTGAAGTGCTTGCCAAGGCCGGACTGGACGCCAGCCTCATCACCCAGGTTATGCTGGAAGAATCTGTTCTGGGCTGGAAAGAATTTGAAATGGAAGTGGTCAGGGATCAGGCGGATAACGTAATCATTATCTGCTCCATTGAAAACCTTGATGCCATGGGTGTGCACACCGGCGATTCCATTACCGTGGCCCCGGCCCAGACCTTATCGGATAAGGAATACCAATATCTGCGGGATGCCTCCATTGCCATTATTCGGGAAATTGGTGTAAATACAGGTGGTTCCAATGTCCAGTTTGCCATCAATCCTGAAGACGGGGAAGTCATTGTTGTGGAAATGAATCCCAGGGTTTCCAGAAGTTCGGCCCTGGCTTCCAAGGCAACGGGATTTCCCATTGCCAGAATCGCGGCCAAACTGGCTGTGGGCTACACCCTGGACGAAATCCCCAACGATATCACCGGCACGACCATGGCCTGTTTTGAACCGGCCATTGATTACTGCGTGATCAAAATTCCCAGATGGACATTTGAAAAATTTCCGGAAACAGACGATATTCTGACCACAGCCATGAAATCCGTGGGCGAAACCATGTCCATTGGCCGCACCTTTACCGAGGCCCTGCAGAAGGGACTGCGGTCTCTGGAAATCGGGCGGGCCGGATTTGGCGCGGACGGCCACGACCCTGCCCCACAAAGCGTTGCCGGAACAGACCTTGAATACAAGCTGTCCACTCCCAATTCAAACCGCCTGTTTTACATTAAATACGCTATTGAACACGGTATGCCCGTTACCATGATTCACGAGCTGACCGCCATTGATCCCTGGTTTCTGCACCAGATGGAGCGGATTGTGAACCTGGAAAAACAGATTCGCCTGGCCGGAAAAACCCTGCCCAAGGATCTGCTCATCAAGGCCAAAAAATACGGATTTTCCGATCCCCAGATCGCTTTTCTGACAGGACTCACCGAAAAACAGATTGAGCAGACCAGAAAAAGTCTGGGCATTGTGCCGGTGTACAAGCTGGTTGACACCTGCGCTGCGGAATTTCGGGCCGCAACTCCCTACTATTATTCGACATACGAAGACGAGTGCGAAGCCAGGGTATCAGACAGAAAAAAGGTCATAATTCTGGGCGGTGGCCCCAACCGCATTGGCCAGGGCATTGAATTTGATTACTGCTGCGTGCAGGCCTCCTTTGCCCTGAAAGAAGAAGATGTGGAATCCATCATGGTCAATTCCAACCCGGAAACCGTGTCCACGGATTACGATACTTCCGACAAGCTGTATTTTGAACCCCTGACCAGAGAAGACGTTCTGCACATTGTGGAAAAGGAAAAACCCTTTGGAGTCATTGTCCAGTTCGGCGGCCAGACTCCGCTCAATCTGGCATCTGATCTCAAACGGGCCGGAGTTCCCATCATCGGTACTTCCCCGGAGAGCATTGACCGGGCTGAAGACCGGGATCTGTTCCAGGAAATGATGAACAAACTGGGACTTCGCCAGCCGGAAAACGGCATTGCCCATTCCTGCAACCAGGCCAAAAAGGTGGCCGAACAGATCGGGTATCCGGTTATGGTACGCCCGTCTTTTGTTCTGGGCGGTCGTGCCATGAAAATCGTGTATGACCAGGAAGACCTGGAAGCCTATTTTGATCTGGCTGTACAGGCCTCACCGGACAAACCCGTGCTCATTGACAAGTTTCTGGAAGACGCGGTGGAACTGGACGTGGACGCCATTTCCGATGGAGAAACCACCATTATCGGCGGCATGATGGAACATATTGAGGAAGCCGGTATCCATTCCGGTGATTCTTCCTGTGTGCTGCCATCCTGGTCAGTAACACCCGAACATATTGAAGAAATGGCCCAGGCAGCCAAGGCCATTGCCAAAGAGCTTGATGTCAGGGGACTGATGAATATCCAGTTCGCCATTATGAATGACCAGGTTTATATTCTTGAGGTCAATCCCAGGGCGTCCCGTACCATTCCCTTTGTGTCCAAGGCAACCGGGATTCCTCTGGCCAAGCTCGCCACCAAGGTCATGCTGGGAAGAACCCTGGCCGAGCTTGGCCTGACCAGAGAAATCAGACCGCCCTATTATTGCGTGAAAGAGGCGGTCATGCCCTTTGACCGTTTTGAAGGGGTTGATCCGGTTTTGGGACCGGAAATGAAATCCACCGGAGAGGTCATGGGCATTGATAAAGAACTGGGCGCGGCCTTTGCCAAGGCACAGTTCGGAGCAAGACAGGAGCTGCCTGACCAGGGTACGGTCTTCATCTCTGTCCAAGATAAGGACAAGGAAAGCGCCCTGCCCGTGGCCCAGCAGTTTCATGACATGGGATTTACCATCATGGCCACACGCGGAACAGCGGACTTTCTAACCCAGTATAATATTCCGGCCAAAGAGGTGAAAAAGGTTTCCGCAGGCCGTCCCAATGTTGTGGACGCAATCAAAAACAAGGAAATCCAGCTCATCTTGAATACCAGCGCCTCCACCCAGACCAGAGAAGACGGATATGCGATTCGGCGGGCGGCTGTTCAGTACAATATTCCGTACACCACAACCGTCAACGGAGCCAAAGCGATTTGCATGGCTATTGAAGCCCTGAAAGTTCGCCAACTCAGTGTACAACCGATTCAGGATTACCACGCGACAACCGCATGAGTTCACCCCAGACCGCAAGGAAAAATTTTCATGAATACAGACTGGAATGACGGATACGTCACGGAAATTGAATATACCTATTGATCTGTATCTTGAGTCCGCTTTGGATGAAAAGACAAAAAAATTCTCAACCAGTACACATACACAGACAAAGGTCTGCGCGAAAACCTTCTGGACTATTTTAGAAACAGGTCATCCAGAAAAGACCTGTTTATACGCGGGCCGCTCAAGCTTCCTGCAAGAGAACACAACCTGCTGCTGGCTGAAACAAAATTTTGCCTGACTGTGCCGCGGACAAACTTTTCCTTAAAACTGGAGATGGGCGGGGCCAGTATGAATGCAAGTTCCGATACATATCTGCCCATTGCCGATGCCCTGGCTGAATCTCCAAGCCCACCGGCAGAACTTGTCCATCTGCCCGCCCTTCCCCATATTTTCAGGCTGCAGGATTTTGAAAAGAGAGGGGAGGACTAAAAAGAAACTTGTGTCTTTTTCCGGTTTGGAATATCAAAATGGATCTGCGGCGGGAGCCGCCCTGCACAACCCAAACCAATCCACACAATTTCTATGGAACTGCTACCCCAGAATAATACGGAACTCCCTCTTGTCGCCCTGATTGGGCGGCCCAATGTCGGCAAATCATCCCTTTTCAACCGGCTTATCAAAGAAAAAAAATCCCTGACCCATGACCTGCCGGGCGTTACCCGTGACCGGATTTACGGCGAGGTGCGAAGCGGGAGCAAAGCGTTTGCCCTTGTTGATACCGGCGGGTTGGTCCTGGACGGTGAGGAGCAGTTTGAAAAGGAAATTTTCTTTCAGGCCACGGAAGCCATTGAAAACGCCGACCTGCTCCTGCTGGTCACGGACGGCAGACAGGGATTCAACCCACTGGATGATGAACTGGCGGTCTTTTTGCGCCAAAGCGACAAACAGGTCATTTTGGTTGTTAACAAGGTGGACGGGCAGGAACTAACCGATACCCTGAGCAGTGATTTTTACAGCCTTGGCTTGCCGCTGGTTGCGGTTTCCGCGGCACATGGCGTTGGCATTGGCCAGTTGCAGGAACAAATCGAAGCGGCCCTGCCGCCTGCCCCCCCTGCTCCACCTCAGGACAAGGGGATGACACTGGCCCTGCTGGGACGCCCGAATGTGGGCAAATCTTCCCTGATAAACGCCATTTGCGGTAAGCAAAGAATGATTGTCAGTTCGGTTGCCGGTACAACACGGGACAGTGTGGACGTACAAATCACCAACCGCGACACAACCTATACCCTGGTTGATACAGCTGGAGTGCGCAAAAAAAACGCTATTGTGGAAGACCTGGAAAGATTCAGCATTTTGCGTTCACTGCGTGCCAGCAAACGGGCCAGGCTGGTTCTGCTGGTTCTGGATGCCGGACAGGGGCTGCTGGGGCAGGACAAAAAACTGCTTTCTTTTCTTGACCGCGAAAAAATCCCGTTTTTGATTGCCGTGAACAAGATTGACCTTATCCCTCACCGCCAGCGGCCCAGGATAAAAGAATACTTTAGCCGTGAACTGCGTTTTTGTGCCCACGCGCCGGTTTTGTATACCTCAGCGCTGAGCAAGACCGGGCTTGGCCGCATCTTTCCAATCATCGACAGCCTGTGGGAGCAATGCCAGATTCGGGTTAGTACCGGCCAGCTCAACCGCCTGATTCAGGAAGCGACCAAACAGCACCAGCCACCGGTTATCAAAAGGCGGCGGGCAAAATTCTATTATCTGACCCAGCCGGAAACCGGTCCGCCAACATTTGTCTTTTTTGTCAATGACACTGAACTCATTCAGGAATCCTACTCCCGTTACCTTGAAGGGCAGCTGCGCAAACATTTTCAAATCGAACAAGCCCCGCTTAAAATCTTTTTTCGCAGCAGTCATAAAAAAGAAAAGTAGCCTTAACGAGCATTTTCTGCTACAGATACGGAGATGGGTTTACGCCCGGCAACACAACATTTTTACGATGGAGAGAAAAAAATGGTTCAAAAAGCGGAAAAAATCTGGTTTGACGGTAAACTTGTCCCGTGGGACGAAGCACAAATTCATGTGCTGACCCACTCCCTGCATTATGGCGTGGCCACGTTTGAAGGCATTCGCTCCTACAAGTGTTCAGACGGCTCTTCTGCGGTGTTCCGTTTGCCTGAACATATACAACGCCTGCTTGATTCTTCCAGAATTGTGGAAATGGACGTTCCTTTTTCCCAGCAGGAACTGGAGCAGGCAGTTGTCGCCACCTTAAAAGCCAATAAACAGGCTGAGGCGTATATCCGCCCGCTTGTTTTTATCGGCGCTGGTACTATGGGCGTACTGCCGGCCCAAAATCCCGTTCAGATGGCCATTATTACCTGGCCCTGGGGCGCGTACCTTGGTGCCGAGGCCCTGGAAAAAGGCATTCGGGTCCGCACCTCAAGTTTTACCCGCCATCATGTGAACGTGATGATGACCAAAGCCAAGGTTTCCGGCAACTATGTCAATTCGGTGCTGGCCAAACGGGACGCGGTGGCAGACGGTTATGATGAGGCACTGATGCTTGACCCGGAAGGTTACGTTTCCGAGGCAACCGGTGAAAACATCTTTATCGTTAAAAACGGCAAGGTGAAAACACCGCCTCTGGGTTCCATTCTATCCGGTATCACCCGTGACAGCCTGCTGCTTGTTGCTGAAAAACTTGGCTACCCTGTTGTTGAGCAGCGTTTTACCCGTGATGAACTGTACGCTGCGGACGAAGCCTTTTTTTGCGGCACGGCAGCGGAAGTGACCCCGATTTGCCAGGTTGACCGCCGGACAATCGGACAGGGCAGCGCGGGAAAAATCACCAGGCATTTGCAGCAGGAATATTTTGCAATCATAAAAGGGGAAAAACCAGACTACGATTCCTGGCTAACCCGCTACACAGTATAACAGGTTCCCCCCAACTAAAACAGCAGGCAGGAGCCGCCACCGCAGCTCCTATCTTTTTGTACGGATGAAAAATGAGTCTTGAAAACATAACCGCCCGCTACCGCCCCAAGCTGTTCAGCGAAATTGCCGGGCAAAAAAATATCAAGGATATTTTGTCCACAGCTGCCGCGAAGGGGTCTTTAGCTCCTGCCTATCTGTTCAGCGGCACGCGCGGTGTTGGCAAGACTTCAACAGCCAGAATTTTTGTCAAGGCTCTGAATTGCGAAAAGGCCCCCTGCGCCGAGCCGTGCAATGAGTGTCATTTTTGCCGGCAAATTACGCGCGGAGCCTGCCCTGATGTTCTGGAAATAGACGGAGCTTCCAACAACGGCGTTGAGCATGTGCGGCGGCTGACAGAAGAAATCGCCTACGCCCCGCTGGAATGCCGCTTCAAAATCATCATTATTGACGAAGCCCACATGCTGTCCAAGGCCGCGTTTAACGCCCTGCTCAAAACTCTGGAAGAACCGCCCAAACACGCCATGTTTATTCTGGCCACCACCGAGCCGGAAAAATTTCCCCCCACTATTATCAGCCGTTGTCAGCATTATGTTTTCAAGGCCCTGCGAGGCGAGGAACTGTACACGCACCTAGCCGGTATTCTTAAGCGGGAAAACATCGGGTTTGAAAAAGAGGCCCTTGAAATCCTTGTCCACAGAGGCAACGGCAGCGCGCGGGACTGCATGTCACTGCTGGCCCAGATGCTTGTGCTGGGCAAGGAACGCCTCACGGAAGAAGATGTCCGTTCCGTGCTTGGGCTGGCCCATAAAAATGCCCAGTACGCCATACTGGAAGCCATTGCCGGGGCAGATACCGCCCAGCTGCATCTGCTGGGCAAGGAACTTTTGGGGCAGGGACTGGATATCGGCTTTTTCCTGCGTGAACTGACGCAGAACTGGCGCAATCTTTTTTTACTGCTTGAGCTTGGAACGGAAGCTGAAAAACTGCTTGAACTTTCCGAAACCGAACTCACCCGCCTGCGGGACATCTCCACACGCTACACACCCGGCCGCGTGCACGCTTCCTGGCAGTTGACCCTGGAAGGACAACAACGGGTGCTGCGCAGTCCTGACCCGGCTCTGGCTCTTGAAATGCTGCTCGTTAATCTGGGCTGCCTGTCCCGTTTACTGCCGCTGGCAGAGGCAGAACTGCATACGGACGGGGAACAAAAAAAAAAGCCAGAACAACAACAACGTGTAGCGCAAACACAACAACACAAGAGCTGTGATGAGCAGAAAAAAAACAGTCAGCCAGCCCCCCTTGCTCTGGCCAATGACCAGCCCGCTGCCCCGTCAGCAACACAGTCAAACCCCGGCCAACCGGACTGGGCCGGATTTCTTGCTTTCTGGAAAGAGCAGGCCCAAAAATCAGGACTTCCTGACCTGAAAGAGGTTGACCCGGTTCAGGATGGTGACAGCCTAGTGCTGATATGCCGGCACCAAATCCTGTACGAACGTCTGAAATCGGAATCGCAACCTCTTACAGCGCATATTCACACCTACTTTGGGCCGCGCGTGACTGTTACCCTGAAAGAGCCGGAACAAAAACAAATTTCACATAAGCAGCTACGTGAACTGGCTCTTCAGGAAAAACCTGTACAGGAGCTGATGAAAAATTTTCAGGCCCGGATTGTCAGTGTCCGGCCGCTTGATGGGCCGGAAGAAAGCGAATAAAAGAAATATGTTTTACCAAAAAGGAGAATAAAAATGGCAATGAATGAAATGTTGCGTCAGGCTCAGCTGATGCAAAAAAAGATGGCCAAAATGCAGGAAGAAATGGGGCGCAGGGAATTTGAAGCCTCTGCCGGCGGCGGCATGGTAACAGTACGGGTCAATGGCGATCAGGAAATTCTGGCAGTCAGCATAGAACCCGCGGCTGTTGACCCGGAAGATGTTGAAATGCTTCAGGACCTTGTTGCGGCCGCAACCAACGAAGCCCTGAAAAAGGCCAAAGAGGCCATGCAGGGCGAAATGGCTCAACTGACAGGCGGGCTGAAAATTCCCGGTCTGTTTTAGGCAGTCAACAGACAGATGAACACATTTCCTCAACCATTGCAGGCCGTAGCTGATATTTTCCGCACCCTGCCCGGACTGGGCGAAAAATCAGCCCTGCGTATTGCCCTGACCCTGCTCAAATGGCCGGAAGAAAAAACCCTGGCCCTGGGCAAAAACATTCTGGAACTGCGGGAAAAAATGACCCTGTGTTCGCAGTGCGCTTCACTCACAGACACAGACCCCTGTCCGTTGTGCGCTGATCCGGCCCGCTCCAACGAAATGCTGTGCGTGGTAGCCCAGTGGGATTCTTTGCTTGCCATGGAGACATCTGGCGTATACAAGGGAAAATATCTTGTTCTTGGCGGCCTGCTCGCCCCTCTTGACGGCGTGCAGCCGGCAGCGCTGGAAATTGACCTGTTCAGGCACATTATCACCCAACGTGGAGTACAGGAAGTCATTCTGGCCCTGGGAACAACACTTGAAGCCGAGGCCACGGCCTCATACATCAAGACGTTACTGGACAAGGAATTTCCGCATGTCCACCTGTGCCGTCTGGCCCAGGGCATTCCCCTAGGCGTTGAACTCAAATACATGGACAGAGAAACCCTGAAGCAGTCTCTGGAATTTCGCCAGGCTCTTTAGACACTCAAACAGGATAAAGGAACAGCATGAGCAATGAATCTGAAATTCTTGGAGAGGAATTTCTTGAACTGAGTTCAAACATACTGGCAACCATGCCCCGTTTGCGGCCACCGGTCGTCTATTACACCCTTGACGACATACGCGGCGTGCAGGTTTTCTGTGAAGCGGAAGAACGCATTTCCGCCAACAAGGCAGAAGAAATTGAACAACTGTGCAAGGCGGGCAATCTGTTTCTCAACAAGCGGGATTACAAAACCTTTGCCAGGTTTTTAAGCTCTGACCTGGGCATTATTCTGGTTCAGGAAAACCTTGACCCCGCTCACACGGCCCATATCCTGTATCTGGCCCTTGAACGGGAACTGCTGGCCTTTTTCGCCCGCCCAATAGATGAAACCTTTGAAAATCTGAAAAAACATACCGCGATTTTATGTGAATACATCTGGGCGGACTCTGCCCGCGCCTTTACCCTGCTGCAGGCTATGGACTACCAGCACACGCTTGGCCGTCACAGCGTAAACACCTGTTTTATGGGCATTGCCCTGTTCACTCTTCTTGCACCGGAACAACTGGCCGACTCTCTTTTGCAAAACGCGCTTGGTTTTCTGGTGCATGATATTGGCATGAACCATATTCCTGATTTTATCCGCAACAAAAAAGGCCCGCTTCTGAACAAGGAAAAAATGCGGGTCAAGGAACACACGACCTCAGGGCTGAAAAGTATGCAGCGCCTGAGCGCGCCATACCAGGAAATGCTGGTGTGCATAGAACAGCATCACGAACGAAGCAATGGTTCGGGATACCCGCGTAGCCTGAAAGAAGAGGCGATTCACCCTGTGGCCAGAATCTGCGCCCTGGCGGATTCATTTTGCGCCATGCGCAGTAACCGCGTCTATGCCAAGGCCAAAAACCTGGACACCACGATTGCTGAACTGGCCACAAGTCCGGCTTATGACAAAAAATGTGTAAACGCCCTTTTCAAGGTTTGTGGCCTGGCCGGGCTGACAAACGACGAAAGCGAGGCAGCAGGATAAATGCAAAGCCTGGAAGGCGAGGTCACGCATATCGTTTTTTCCAACCCGGAAAACGGATTTGTTATTGCCCGCATCAGTTCAGGTGAACACCCCGGACAGGTGACCATTGTTGGCAGCCTTGGTCAGCTTGTTCCCGGTGAACACGTCAAACTCAGCGGTATTTGGCACAATGACCAGCGCTTTGGCCTGCAATTCAAGGTTGAATCCTTTCAGCAGCTTCTGCCTGCCACGCTCAACGGCATCAAACGCTATCTTGAATCAGGCATGATAAAAGGCATTGGTCCGGTCATGGCCGGGCGGCTTATTACCCGCTTTGGGGACAGGATTTTTGACGTCATTGAAAATGCCCCTGAGCAACTGCTTGAGGTCAAAGGAGTGGCGCGAAAAACACTGGACGATATTTGTTCCTCCTGGAATGAACAGCGGGAAATCCGCGACCTGATGCTTTTTTTGCAGGAACACGAAATCCCAACCACCTTTGCCTCCCGTATTTATAACGCCTACGGTCTGGAATCCGTGGCCCAGATTCGCAGCGACCCGTATGAACTGGCCTACAAGATTCGCGGCATTGGCTTCAAAACTGCCGACACAATGGCCATGCAGCTTGGCTTTGCCCCTGACGACCCCAGACGGCTAGAAGCGGGTATTTTATACGCTCTGCGAAGTTCCGGCGAAAAAGGCAATCTGTTTTTACCAGACAGTGAACTGCTTGACCTGGCCGCCCAGCTGCTGGCCTGTCCTGACCTTAAAAATCTGGCGCAAGCCCTGCAAAATTTAAGTCACTCCAAACGGGTTGTCATCACCCCCCTGCCCGCCCAGAACGTGGAACAGGCTGTTTTTCTCACTTTTTTTTACCGCATGGAAAAAGAAAGTTCGGACCGGCTGTATTCCATGGCCGCGCATGAAAGCAAAATCGCAACAGACGAACTCACCCGCGCGCTTGCAAAAGCTGAAAAAAATGCCGGCCTGGAACTGTCTTCCCGACAGCGCGAAGCTGTATACGGGGCCTGCGAAAACAAGCTCTATATCCTGACCGGCGGGCCGGGAACCGGCAAAACAACGATTATCCGCATGATTGTCCGGGCCCTTGAAGACCTGGGATTTAAGGTTGGACTGGCCGCGCCTACCGGACGGGCTGCCAAACGCATGAGTGAGGCCACAGGCAACAAGGCCTCTACTTTGCACCTGCTGCTGGGCGCGCAGCCGAACATGAAATTCACGCACAACGAAGATAACAAACTCAAGCTGGACGCCCTGATTATTGATGAAGTGTCCATGCTTGATTCTGTTCTGTTTCTGCATCTTCTCCGGGCCCTGCCCGTGCCCTGCCGTCTGATTCTGGTTGGCGATGTGAACCAGCTCCCTTCTGTTGGCCCGGGAAACGTCCTGCGCGACCTGCTTGACAGTCAGGTTGTCCCCAGCATCTGTCTGGAACATATTTTCCGGCAGGCCAAGGAAAGTATGATTGTGGTCAATGCCCACCGCGTCAACAACGGACAGGGGCTGCTGCCCAGTACCAAAACACCGCCACAGGCTGATTTTTTCTGGGTGGAAAACGACAATCCCTCGCAGGTCCAGGAGCTGATTGTGCGCATGGTACACGAACGTATTCCCCGTGTGTACGGGTTTGACCCCTGCCGTGACGTACAGGTGCTGACCCCCATGCACAAGGGCGATGTCGGCACTCTGCGCATCAATGAACTGCTGCAGGAAAAACTCAATCCGCTTGGCACGCCGCTGCGCAAGGGCCAACATGAATTCAGGGTTGGCGACCGGGTTCTCCAGACTCGCAATAATTACGACAAGGACGTGTTTAACGGAGACCTAGGCTGGATAGAACAGGTTGATAAGGAAAAAAACGAGCTCATTGTTGATTTTGATGGCGCGAGGGTCAGCTACGAGGGGCAGGAAATTGACGACCTTTCCCTGGCCTACGCCCTCAGCGTGCATAAGTCACAGGGCAGCGAATATCCAGCCGTTATTGTCCCGATTCTCACCCAGCACTATATCATGCTCCAGCGCAACCTCATCTACACCGCGCTGACCAGGGCCAGAAAACTGGCGGTGCTTATCGGCAGTCAAAAGGCCCTGCGCATTGGGCTCAATAATCTTGGCAAAAACAACCGCTATACCAATCTGCGCTATCAGCTCCAGGAACTCTTTAATCTGACAACCGAAAACCTCGTGTAAAATCCACCGCAGGATTCTGATATTGACAAAGCCGGTTTCTGTTTCTAGTCTGCAATGTTTTGCGAGGGTGGCGGAATTGGTAGACGCACTGGACTTAGAATCCAGCGGACACGGTCCATAAGGGTTCAACTCCCTTCCTTCGCACCACTGCCATACTATGGAGTTACACGCTGTTATTCACCAACCTGTTGCTCAGGCGACCCGTTTCGAAAGAGGAGAAAATACATGGAATACAAACTGGAACAACTCAGTCCGACAGAAAAGAAAATCCACGTCACAGCTTCGGCTGAAGAGGTAAATGGCGCGTTGATCGCGACCCTGGCTCTTTACCGCAAATCAGCGGACATCAAGGGATTCAGAAAGGGCAAGGTCCCAAGTTCAGTAATTGAGGCCCGTTACCGCAAACAGATTTATTCGGAAGCAGCCAGCGACCTTATCAATTACCATCTGACTGAAATCATGAGCGAATTAAAGGAAACACCCCTGTCCGGTCTGACCTTTGAAGGACAGAGCGAGCTGGTCAAGAACGCCGACCTTGCCTACTCATTTACCTATGAAGTCGTGCCTGATTTTGAGCTGCCGGATTACAAGGGCATTGAGATTGAAGAGGAAGAGGCGGTTCTTGACCCTGATGATGTTGAAAAAGTCCTCAACCGTTTTCGGGAAAACATGGCCAAGCTGGAAATAGTAAAAGAACCGCGCCAGGCCGCTGACGGCGATATAGCTGTCTTTGATTTCAAGGGGTTTGAAAATGGTGCTCCACTTGAAGGCGTGAGCGCGAACAATATGGAACTTGAACTTGGCCGGGGCAACGCGCTGGAAGGTTTTGAAGCCATTGTCAAAACGCTGCGCCCAGGCGAGGAAGGCGAGGGAGAGGTCACATTTCCTGATGACTTTTTGAACAGGGACCTAGCGGGAAAAACCGTGCAGATGAAGGTCTCCCTGCACACCATCAAGGAAAAAATCCTGCCGGAAGTCAACGAAGAACTGGCGGCCAAAGCCAACTATGCTTCCCTGCAAGACATGCGTCAGGCCATTGAAAAATCATACATGGAAAGCAAACGTCAGCTGCATAAAAGCGATTCGCAAAAAAAGCTGCTGGACGCGCTGAAAGCCAAGGTTGATTTTCCCCTGCCAGCCTCAGTCATTGAAAAGCATGTCAGCAACATGCTCTATGAAACCCTGACCCGACTTGAACGTCAGGGAAAAGACCTGAGCTCCACAGGCAAAACAGAAGCGGAGCTGCGGGAAGAATACCGCGAAAAAGCCAAAGACATCAGCAAATCCCAAGTCTTTTTGCTGGCCGTGGCCAAAGCGGAAAGTATTTCCGTGACCCCGCAGGAGGTGGATAATGTCTTGCGGCGTATGGCCATAAGCAGTGGACAGGATTTTCATTCACTCAAGGATTTTTACGAACGCAACAACCTGATGTTTGACCTGCGTGACAGCGTACTGGCGGACAAGGCCATGGATTTTATGTATGAACAGGCCAAAGTCAGTCATGTCAGGAAAATGGACAGCCCAGCAACCGAAGAAGAAAAAGAAAAGAAGACCAAGGTGACAAGCAAGAAAAAAGCTGAACCCAAAGAAAAGAAAAAAGACAAATAAGGAACGTATCGTTTTCCAGGTCGTGTTCTTTGCCTTTACAAGCTGCCGGAACTCTCTTTTCAGGCAGCTTTTCTTGTCTTTCCAGGTTTTTTCTGTTGCCAAACGCCCTGCTTGGGACTAATAAGACTGTTTGGCCTGTTTATTTATTTCAAACATAGTATCAGTCTTGGAGGGACAAAAATGAAAAATATTCGTATCGCGGCTTTTTCTGTTCTTGTTCTGGTTTGTTTGACAACCATGTTCGTACGTATTCCGCTTCCCAGCAGAGGCTATTTTAATGTTGGAGACGTGGCTGTTGTGTTTGGGGGCTTGCTGTTGGGCTTTATGAGCCCTCGCAAAGGCGTGTTCTGGGCCCTTGGCGCGGCAGGGCTGGGTTCGGCCTTGGCTGATATTCTGGGCGGATTTGCCATCTTCGCACCGCTGACCTTTGCGGCCAAAGGCATTGAAGGGACTTTGGCGGCCTGGGCAGCCAGCAGACAGGGAGCAACAAAAATACTGTTTCTGGTTGTTGGCGGCGTAATGATGGTGACCATTTATTTTGTGGGTGAAACTCTCATGCCCAATATTGGTCTGCAAGGAGCAATTCCGGAAATCTTCCCCAACCTTGTACAGGCTGTTGGCGGAGGACTTGGCGGAGCTTTCGCAGTCAAAGCCATGCAAAAAACAGGGTTTTTGCACGCCGTGGAGTAAGTCATTAAAGTAAAGCGTGAAAAAGGGAGCAATGCTCCCTTTTTTTCGTTTCACACTCAGGCGAGTTGTTGCATTTTTTCTCTCAGCCGCTTGCGCACGTTGTCGTGGACAAGCCCGTGCAAATCTCCGTCCAGTTTGGCCACATCACGGACAATAGTTGAACTCAGATACAGCCACTTGTAATCGGTCATCAAAAACACAGTCTGAATGGTGTGGTCAAGTTTGCGGTTCATCAAGGCCATTTGAAACTCATGCTCAAAGTCAGACAGGGCCCGCATGCCACGTAAAATAACATTCAAATTTTTTTCGCGCACATAGTCAACAAGCAGGCCGGAAAATGCCTCAACCTCAACCCGCGGTTCGTCCTCGAAAATTTCCTGTGCCATCTCCACGCGTTCTTCCAGAGAAAACAAGGAGTTTTTTCCGGTATCCTTGGCAACCGCAACCACAACTCCGTCAAAAACATCAAGACCTCGCCGAATCAGGCTGACATGCCCTCTGGTCATCGGGTCAAAGGTTCCGGGATACACAGCTATCTTTTTATTTCGGCTTTTTGCCATATATATATCCTTGTTTGCCCGAACAACCTGTCCTTTACCAGACAGAGCTGTTCGCCAAAACCTGTTGCTATATCAAGACCGGCTTCGGTTTCCGCACATAAAAATCCCCCCGGCAAAAGCCAGTTTTTGGTCAGCAGGGCAAGAGCCGGTTTTGCCAAATCTTTCCCATACGGTGGGTCAGCAAAAACAAGACCAAAAGGAACAGACCCGGGAGCGGCCAAAAAAGCAAGGGCGTCTTTTTGGTTGATGGAACACTCGCCCCGCACCCCAAGCCGGCAGATATTTTCACGCAACACCCGGCACGCAGATGCGCTTTTTTCCACAAAAACAACCCGAACGCAACCTCGGCTCAGGGCCTCAAAGCCAAGCGAACCGGAACCGGCAAACACGTCAAGTACGTTTGTTTCCCGCCAGGCAAGGCCAAGAGATTCAAGCATGGAAAAAAGCGATTCCCGCACCTTGCCTGTGGCTGGTCTGTACCCGGGGCCAAAGCCGGTTTTCAGTATCCGGCCTTTATATTTTCCGGCTATGATTCGCATTCCCGCCCACCGCAGGAATCCGCGAGGTTTCGCAGGGCCGGATTAAATCGCAACACCGGTCTCAATGGCGTCCTGAATGAGCAGCTCACGCAGCCGCTTACTGACCGGGCCGGGTTTGCCGTCATGCACAGGGCGATGATTAAATCTGACCACACTAATAGCATCAATGGTTGTTCCCAGCAAAATAATCTCTTTTGCTTCCTGCAGAATTTCTTCTGTTATCATCCAGGACCGGGACGGCACCTCAGGCGCGATAAGCTCCATGGCCCGCCGGATTGTTGTGCCGGGCAGTGCGCCCTTGCAATCCGGCACCAGCAACTGGCCCCTGGCATTGACCACCACGGCACTTTCCGTGGCCCCTTCTGAAAGCAGCCCTTCATCGTTAAAACAAAGCGGAAAATCATGGCCGCTGGCAATGGCTTCCCGTTTCATCATGGCGTTACGCAGGTAATTCACGCTTTTGATTCTGGCCAGCCGCTGTTCTTGCACCGGAAAAGAAGATTTCATGGCTGAAACTCCCTGCTCCCAGAAACTTTCCGGGTGAAAAGCCGGACGACGGGCCACAATATACAGGCTGGGAGCCGGACATTCCCTTGAATCCACAGTAAAACCGCCGGGCCCCTGCCCGATATACAGACCAATGACCAGATTTTTTTCTTCTGCCGCGCGCGCAACCTCTATGACCAGTTCCCGCAGACGCTCAAGCGTACACGGCATCATCAGGTCTATTGAGGCGCAGGAGCGCCGCATTCTGTCCAGATGAGCGTCCAGCTGGTAAATCCTGCCCTGCACGCATTGCAGGATTTCAAAAATACCATCTCCGCGATGCACAAGATGATCGTCCATAGGGAGTAACAGCAGACGTGGATTTTTGAAAATCGCTCCCAGCCTGTGTTCATAAAATGCCAGATAATTCTCTTCTCCCGGACGAGGCAGCGAGAGAATGCGTTCAATGTACTCTTGATCAGTCCCGATTTTTACCATGACTTTCCCTCTGTGTTGGTCTTTTTAATTTTGGTTGACCAAAAATCTGTTCAAACAAGTGCACCCATCTGAAATACGGGCAGATACAGGGCAATAATCAAAATCCCTACCAGCCCTCCAATCACAACAAGCAAAAACGGTTCAAGAAGCGCCATGCTGTCCGCCACAGCAAAAGAGACTTCTTCATCAAAAAAATCAGCCAGTTTGACAAGCGTGCTGTCCAGGGTTCCGCTCTTTTCTCCAACTTCGACCATGTGCACAAACATCAGCGGAAAAAGATCGGCGGCTTCCAGGGGCGCGCTCAGTGTTTCTCCACGCGTAACCTGAGAAGCCGCCGCGCGTACCAGCTCTTCAACCACACTGTTATCGGCTGTGGCGGCAACAACCTCAAGCGCACCAAGCAGGCTCACCCCGCTGCTCAACATGGAACCCAGCATACGCGCGAACCTGGCCATAATGGCCTTGCGGTAGACCTGTCCATACACCGGAACAGAAAGTTTGACCCAATCTACCAGGTGCCTGCCCGCCTTGGTACTCGCAAACAAGGGTAAAGTACACCCCGTAACAGCCAGAGTTCCCCAAAAAATAAAAAAATTGTCCTGAAAAAAACGGCTGAGCCAAAGAACAATTTCCGTTAGCAACGGCAGGGCCTGACCGGATTGTAAAAAAATATCTTCAAAAGACGGCACAACATACAAAAGCACAAAAGAAAGCACAGCACAGGCAACCAAAAGCACAACGGCCGGATAAATCATGGCGTTTTTGATACGGGCTTTTAACTGAACGGATTTTTCCAGATACCCGCATAAACGCAACAACACTTCACCAAGAACGCCACCTAGCTCAGCGGCCTTCATCATGCTGACATACAAGGTGTCAAAAACATCAGGGTGCAAGGCCATGGCCTCATGCAAGGCAGCGCCCTGCTCAATTCCGGAACGAACAGCAACCAGGGTGCGCCGGAGTTTTCTGTTCCCGCCCTGCCGGGCAAGCAAACGCAAAGCAGCCAGAATGGAAACTCCGGCCTCAATCATGGTCGCGAACTGGCGGCTGAAAACGGCCAGTTCACGCTCGCTGACTTTTTTTTCAAACCAGATGTTTTCAAACAGATCATTGGGAACAGGGCGTACCCGCAGGCCGTAATACCCACGCTCTTTTAACTCTTTTTCCGCGCCTGCAAGCGAAAAGGCATCTATTTCTCCTCTGATTTTCCGGCCACTTCTGGACCGTCCCTGGTAGCGAAAAAAGGGCATAGTTCCCCCAATGTTATTTTTGATTGCTGATTTTTGATTTCGCGCTTCGCTCATGAAGAGTTGCCAACAAGCAGAAAAATAATGCCCCTTCTGAATCCGCAGATGAACGCAGATTAAGATTAACGAACCGCGCAAATTCGTTACTTTTTCTTGTGTTATATCAAAAAACAGCAACTCTGTAATTTGCAGGTGGGACTCTTTGGGTTCCACACTATTTGAATTTTATAAAAAATCTGCGAAATCTGCGGATAAATCAAAAACTCTAAAGCTCAGCACCGTAACAATCAAAAATCAAAATTCTAAAATCCTTCCAGTTCATTGAGCAATCTGTTTTTTTCCTGCTCCAGCTCCTGAATATCCTTTTCCAGAAAAGCAAGTTGGGTCATCAGCTCTTCTGCTTCTTTTTCCGCGCGGGCGTAAAGCTGATTGAGCTGAGCCAGCTTTTCAGGCTGAGAATATGTCGCGGGGGCGGCAAGCTGTTGCCCGGCCTGTTCCTGCTCTTCCAGCCTGTGTTCCAGTTCCCGCTCCAGGCGTTCAAATTCTTTCTTTTTCGGGTTAATTTCTCTGTTCAGCCGGTTACGCAGTTCAGCCTGGTCCCGTTTTTGCTGTTTGGCAATCTGACGCTCGGCCTTTGGTGCGCTTTTTTGCTCCTCCGGCGCTCGGACCATATTTTTTTCCCGCCAGTAGGTCACGAAATCCGTCAGATGCGGCACCAGCCCGCTGTCACACAGTTCCCATATTTCGTGCGGCACATGCTCAAGCAGATAACGGTCGTGGGCCACAAGCAAAATTGTTCCGCTGTACTCATTAAGCGCATCAATCAGAGCTTCCCGGCTTTCCATATCCAGATGGTTCGTGGGTTCGTCCAGAATCAAAAAATTGGCCCGCGACAAAAAAAGCGTTGCCAGCACCAGCCGGTTTTTTTCGCCCCCGCTCAAGTCCGCCACTTTTTTTTCCCAAAACACCGGGCCAAGCAAAAACAGCCCCAGCACTGAGCGCAGCTCTTCTTCTGTTGTCGCGGTATCGCTCAGACGGCGAATCTCGGATAAAACACTGCTGGCAGGCCGTAAAATATCTGTCTGGTGCTGGCTGAAATACCCGATTTTCATTGCCGGCCCAATACTGACAGTCCCGCGTTGCGGCTCAAGTTCACGCACCAGTATCTTGAGCAGAGTTGATTTTCCCTGTCCGTTCGGCCCCAAAAGAGCCACTTTCTGTTCGCGGTATAATTCAAAACACAAGCCTGAAAAAAGACGATATCCGTCAGGAAAGGCAAAATCGAGATTTTCCACCTGCAGCACATTCCTGTTTCCTCTGGCCGGAATGGGCCAGGAAAAAGACAGCTTTTTACCTGCCTGCTGCCGGGGCAGGCTTTCCAGTTCCTTTTTCAGTTTTTCAATCTGCCCTTCCCGGCTTCTGGCCTGACTCGCCTTGGTAGCCTTAGCCCCAAACCGGTCAACAAAAGCCTGCTTGTGGGCAATATCCTGTTGCAGGCGGTTTGTTCTTTTCAGGGCCTGATCTTCCTGTTCCTTTTGCCATTTCACAAACGCCGAGTAATTTCCAGGCCTGAAAACCGGTTTTTCACTGGCCAGGGACAGGACAGAGGTGGCAATCCGGTCAAGAAAAACACGGTCATGAGCAATAAAAACCAGCAGGCCGGAATAATTCAGTAAATATTCTTCCAGCCAGACCACAGCCTCAAGGTCCAGATGGTTGGTCGGCTCATCTAGAAACAGGGCGTCCGCGCCAGCTACCAATACCCGTGCCAACTTGGCCCTTTCCTGCCACCCGCCGCTCAACGTGCGAAGCGGCTGGGCAAATGTCTGCGGCTTAAAACCAAGCCCCTGCAAGATAGCGTGCGCCTTGTATTCAGGGTGATAGCCAAAATGGTGTTCCAGTTCGGTCTGCCTGTGCGCGAGCCGTTCAAGGGCAGCCTTGTCATCTTCACGCAAAGCTTTTTTCCACTGTGTCCAGAACTGCAGCCAGGACGGCAGCACCTCAAGTACAAAATCTTCCAGCGGCAAACGCAGCTCCCGCTCACTGAGTTCCTGGGCCACATAGCCGATACGGGTATTTCCAGGCACATGCACAGAACCGAAATCAGGCTCCAGCACGCCGGCAATAATCTTGAGCAGCGTTGATTTGCCACAGCCGTTCGGCCCCACAAGAGCCAGCCGTTTTCCGCTGTCAATATCCAGATTCAGACCTGAAAAAATATCACGGCCTGAATAGGATTTCGTAACGCCCTGCAAGGATATTCTGGTCATCTTTTCCTTTTATTTCTGTACTGCTTCTTTCGCTCAGCGCTGCGAAGATATACCGCTTTATATGCCTCAACAGCTTTCCATTGTTTCCAGGGGAAATTTCCGACCACGCATTTTCTCCAGAATATCCGCTGCCAGTTCAAGAACCCGCAGCCCGTCTTTCCCGCTGACTCTCGGCACTTCCCCTGTTCGGGCCGCCCGCACAAATTCTTTGAGTTCGGTCTCCAGGGCGTTCACTTCCAGCGGCTGAGGCTGATTGTAATAAATTGTTTTACTCGCGGAACCCGTTCCAATGGCAGCCAGAGGGACACCCTGTCCCGCGTTGTTTTCAGCCAGAGAATAAATTTCGGCTTTTTTCTTCAAAAAATCCAGTCCGATATACATATTAGGCTGAAAAATACGCATCCGGCGCATATCATGCAGAGAGATTCTGCTGGCCGTGATATTGGCCACGGTTCCATTTTCAAAAACCAGCCGGACATTGCAGATATCCTCGTCCGGGCTGACAACCTGAACTCCACAGGCATCAATGCTGGCAACAGGGCTTTTGACCAGGGTTAAAATAATGTCCAAATCATGAATCATAAGGTCAAGCAGCACACTGACGTCAGTTCCGCGCGGATTAAACTGGCTTAACCTGTGGCTTTCAATAAAGGCGGGCGTAATTTCATATTCCCTGAGGGCCAGCAGGGCCGGATTAAAACGCTCAATATGTCCAACCTGAATAGTCAATCCTTTTTGTCCAGCCAGCTCAAGCAGCTTTTGCGCCTCGGCCACAGTTGAGGTCATGGGTTTTTCCAAAAAAACATGACAACCGGCTTCAAGGGCGGTTTTAGCCACTTCATAATGGTGCAGCGTGGGCACAACAATACTCACGCCGTCCACTGCGGCCAGCAGCTCTTCCAGATTGCTGCAGGCGGTTGTCTGACAAACCTGGGCGATTTCCTGACACTGTTCCTGATTTTTATCAAAAACTCCGGCTAGTTCTATTTCCGGCAGTCCGGCCGCCAAACGGGCGTGAATCCGTCCCAGATAACCAACTCCAATCACGCCAAAAGCAAATGGTTTCATTTTGTTTCCTTCTGCGCGCCGGCCTGTTCCAAAACAATTTCAGCGACACAGGCAGCCGCGCTTTTTTGTCCAAACAGTTTTTGCAGATCAGCCAGTTTTTCCCGAATCGCCGTGAGCTGCTCCACTTGTTCAAGCCACTCCAGCCCTTGCCTGCCAAGTTTTTCTCCGTTGGCATTTTGCTGCAGAAATTCGGGAAACACCATTTCATTCAAGACCAGGTTGGGCAAGGCAATATAGGGAACGTCAACCAGCAGCCGCCCCAGAAAATAGGTCAATCCTGAAAACTGATAGGCAACCATGGTCGGTGTACCGAGCAAGGCGCATTCAAGCGTGGCCGTTCCTGAAGAAGCCATCACAAAAGCGCACTGTCTGATTCCAACATGCCGATTTTCAGCGGGAAAAACAGTCAGAGGAATGTCGCCCGGCCATATCCGTTCAAGCAGTTCCTGTTCAATGTTCGGCGCGAGCATCAGGTGAAAACAAATATCAGGATGCGCGCAAAATATCTTCTGCGCGGCCTGGGCAAACACCGGCAACAGCGCGCTTACTTCCTGTTTTCGGCTCCCAGGCAAAATACCAATCACTTTCTGGTCCGGCTGCAAATCGCGCAACGCTTCAAAATCAATCTCATTGAGCAGTGGATGCCCAACATATTCGGCGGCCACGCCATGTGCCTGAAAAAACTGCTTTTCAAAGGGCAAAATACACAAAAGCCGGTCAACAAAACAGCGCAGAAATTTGACCCGATTTTTACGCCAGGCCCAGGCCTGGGGCGCAACATAATACACAACCGGAACGCGCAGTTTACCCGCCATGCGCACGAGACGAAAATGAAAATCAGGGCAGTCAACAACCACAACCACATGCGGCCTGAAAACCCGCATGGCCTCACGCAGCCGCCCCAGAAGTCTGACAATCCTCGGCAGATGGGAAAGCGCCTCGGTAAGGCCCATAATTGACAGTTCTTCCGCGCGGCCAACAGTTTCCAGGCCGGCAGCACGCATTCGCGCCCCGCCCATGCCCTGAAAACGGCAATCAGGAACCAGTTTTTTAAGTTCTCGCATCAGGTGTTCGCCGTACACGTCACCGGACGCTTCACCGACATTGACCCAGATACGGAGCTGCTCTTCGTTTTGTCTTTCCATTTTCCCCAAGAGTGAAGGTAAAAGCATATCAGATAACAGCCGACTATGGCACAGGAAAATACCAACTTCAAGCACGAGAACCTCTCCGGATTCTGCCAGGCTCAAAAATAAATCAAATGTTCAACCATCCCCCAACAGTCATTTCTGAAAATAAAAAACGGATTTGAAAAAATTTTCAAGTCTTGATTTTTGTTGCGGCTGCCGCTATATTCCCCCCGGATTTGTACTTTTTCTATTTACACAAATACGCTCATCGGGGTGCTGATGCCTGTTTATCGGCTGAGAAAATACCCGTTGAACCTGCTCTGATTAGTATCGGCGAAGGGATTTGAGACGCTTCCTGTCAAGATTGTATCCATCTTGTTTTTTCCGCAAATCCCTTCTTAATAATAAACTTTTTATTACAGAAGGAGATTTCATGAAAAAAATCGTATTTTTTACCGTAGTTGCGGCCTTGCTGTTCTGCACTATGGCTTGGGGCAATGACACTCCAATCCTGACGGTGTACAGTTATGATTCCTTTACTTCCGACTGGGGGCCAGGGCCAAAACTCAAACAGGCCTTTGAAAAACAGCATAATTGTCAGGTAAAATTTATCGCATTCGGTGATGGCGTAACCATGTTCAACCGTTTGCGGCTGGAAGGAGATTCGCCCAGAGCAGACGTGGTTATTGGGCTGGATAACAATTTATTCAAAGATGCCCAGGCCTCGGATTTGTTTGCCCAAAATCATCTGGACTTCAGCAGGCTGGCCTTGCCCGTTGCCTGGGACAACCAAAGGTTTATTCCCTATGATTACGGTCAGTATGCCTTTATTTACGACAAAACCAAAATTACCAACCCACCAACAAGCCTGAAAGAACTTGTTGAAAATCAAAATCTTTCCGTGATTTACCAGGACCCCAGAACCAGTACCGTGGGACGGGGCTTGCTGGCCTGGGTGAATGCCGTGTACGGCCAAAACGCCTCAAAGGCCTGGGAACAACTGGCAAAACATACGGTAACCGTGGGCAGGGGCTGGTCGGAAAGCTATGGGGCGTTTCTCAAAGGCGAATCAGACATGGTGCTCAGCTACAATACCTCTCCCCTGTATCATCAGGTCAATGAAAACAAAAACAACTATGCGGCCGCGATGTTCAGCGAAGGCCATATTGTGCAGATTGAGCTGGCCGCGCGCCTGAAAACCTCAAAGCATCCCAAGCTTGCTGAAAAATTTCTGGCATTTTTACTGGAACCTGAATCACAAAAAATCATTGCCCTGGGCAATATCATGCTGCCGGTTATCAAAACAGAAATCGCTCCGCAGTTTGACGCCTTTGTTCCGGCAAAAACACTGGCTGTGCCGCAGCCGGACAAGGAAACCTCCAAAGAACAGTTGCAGGTCTGGCAAAGGGCTGTTGCAAAGTAGGCGCGACTTTTGTACAACCGGAAAAATCCCTTTCCCTTACCCTGGGTGATTGTGAGTCTGCTTCTCATGGGCTTTTTGCTGCTGATTTACGGCAACAGCCTGTGGCAGCTCCTGCAGCAGCAGATGGCAGGTGACTGGCTGGAAATACTGAATGATTCCTATATCCGCCATATCCTTGTTTTCAGTTTTTATCAGGCCCTGCTGTCTGCTGTTTTATCCGTTGGTTTGGGACTGCTGGCTGCCCATGCCCTGTTTTATCAATCATTTTTCGGAAAAAGCTGGCTTTTGAAATGGTTTTCCCTGACCATGGTTTTGCCTGTACTGGTGGCAATTTTTGGATTGCTGACTGTCTACGGCAGTGCCGGTTGGCTGGCAGGAATTGCAGCTTTCTGGAATTTTGACTGGCAGCCGAACATATACGGGTTAAGCGGTATTTTGCTGGCCCATATATTTTTTAATCTGCCCCTGTCCGCCAGAGTTTTTCTGCAAAGCCTGCACGCCATTCCCAATCAGCAGCGTCAACTTGCGGCCCAGCTTGGAATTTTGAACCTCCATTTTATCCGGCTGGTGGAATGGAGATACCTGCGCCGGCATCTTCTGCCCACCTTTGCCCTGGTGTTCATGCTCTGCTTTACCAGTTTTTCCATTGTGCTGACCCTGGGCGGCGGCCCCAGATACACCACCCTGGAAGTGGCCATTTATCAAGCTGTTATCTTTGATTTTGAACTGGGAAAGGCCGCAATACTGGCCTTGCTGCAATTTATAATCTGCTTTTTTCTGTTTGAGCTCAGCAATTATTTTACCCGCCATACCCCAACAGCCACGAGCGCGGGAACAGCCTTTCAATTTCCCCTGCCAACATGGCTGCATATATTTCATTACGCGGTATTGGCCGCGCTTGTTCTTTTTACCCTGCTGCCCCTGCTGGCAATATGTGTCAGTGGACTGGATATTTCTGCATGGGAAAAATCCCTGACCAATACACAGCTTTACAAGGCCCTGGGCTATTCCCTGTCCATCGCGCCTTTGGCAGGCGGACTTTGTGTTGCCATGACCACGGCCCTGCTGTTGGGGGCGCGCCAGTTTCACTGGATTGGGCGGGAGCGTTGCGCAAATCTTCTTATTGACGCCGGAATGATGATTCTGGCTGTTCCTGCTCTGGTGCTGGCTGTGGGGCTGTTTTTATTGCTCAGGCAATTTTCAGTCACCACCCCATATCTGTTTCTGATTGTGGTTCTTTGCAACGCCCTGATGGCTATGCCCTTTGCCTTGCGGATATTAACCGTGCCATTTTTCCATAACATGACCTATTACGAAAATCTGTGCCGGTCTCTTGGCATTCGCGGCTTCAACCGCCTGCGGCTGGTGGAATGGCAGAACCTGAAAGGCTCCGTGAAAAGTGCCTTTGCTCTGGCAACAACCTTGTCTCTGGGAGATTTCACCGTGATTGCCCTGTTTGGGAATGAAAATTTCACCTCCCTGCCCCGCTTCCTGTATCAGCAGCTGGGCAATTACCACAGTCGGGAAGCAGCTGTAACCTCCTTTATTTTATTGTTATTTTGTGGAGCTGTTTTTTATCTGACAGAAAAAAATAAACCTGGAGACAAGCAAAAAAACAGATGAAAAAACAACATGTTTGTAACAGTCTGGTGAAAAAATGATTTTTCTGGAAAATATATTTTGCGCTTTCCCTGAATTTGACATGAATTTTACCCTGTCTGTAAGCGCGGGCGAAAAAATAGGGCTTATCGGGCCGAGCGGTTCGGGAAAAACCACCTTGCTGTACCTGATGGCAGGCTTTGCCTTTGCAGATAACGGGCGTATTTTTCTGAATGGCAAAGACCACACCAGAACCCTGCCTCATCAGCGGCCCGTATCCATGCTCTTTCAGGAAAACAATCTGTTTGAACATTTAAGCGTTGCTGAAAACATGGGACTTGGCCTGCGGCCGAATCTGAAATTATCCCGCAAGCAGCAGGAAGACTTGCATTCCATTGCCCGCAGCGTGGGTTTGCAGAATTATCTGTCGCGAATGCCGTCCCAGCTTTCCGGCGGCCAGAAGCAACGCGTGGCGCTGGCCCGCTGCCTGTTACGCGACCAGCCCATTTTATTGCTGGACGAGCCGTTTTCCGCCCTGGATAAACCCCTTCGCCAGGAGATGCTGGCCCTGCTTGAAGATATGTATCAGCAAAAAAAACTGACAATTATCATGGTAACGCACCAGCCCGAGGAACTGAACGGATTTGCCAGCCGCTTTATCCGCCTTGAGAAAGGACATCTTGTTTCATAAAATGCAGGCTGGCTACACAGGGAGCTTCTGAACAAACAGATTATGCAGGGTGTCTAAAAAAAGACCTTTGCCAAACCGCCACGGCCGGGACAAAAATACATACTTGTAACGGTCAATCAGTGGGGCAGCCATGCCGGTTTTATCAACATACACATAGTTGTTTTCTGTAATTTCACTAAATGCCTGAATCCCGATGGGCAGTTTTTTCATGGCCGGTCTCCTGATTTCTTACCTTATTCCTGAAAAACGAATACTAACATAATTGCCGGAAAAAGTAAAAAAACCGGGTTACAGACACATTCGCTTCCGCTGTGTTTCCTGGTTTTGAAAAACCATCCCCCCAATGCCAAAAATTTTCCCGATAGCGATATTTTTTTTCCCGTTATTGGTAGAAAAAAGCCAACCAACTGTATATCATTTTTACAGTTTCTTTATGTTGAAAAAACATTTTACTTAACAGGGACGGTATCATGCAAAATAAAAAATCATATGTCCTCAAACGCTTTTTCCCCTACATGGGAGAAAAAAAAGTCCTGCTTCCATTGGCTCTTGTCTGCTCAGGGCTGGCTGCAATTTTGAACACCCTGCCTTTTGTGTTTATCTGGCTGATTATCCGAAGCGTTCTTCTTTCTCCGGCAGACTTTTCCATGCACCAGATTACTCCTTTGGCCTGGGCCGTTGGAATCACCGCGATAGCCGGAATCATCATTTATTTTCTGGCTCTGATCTTTTCCCATCTGGCTGCTTTTCGGGTGGAAGTGGGGCTGCAGAAAATCGGCATGGAAAAGATTCTGGCCATGCCCCTGGGATTTTTTGATACAACAGAAAGCGGAAAAATCAGAAAAATTGTCAATGACAGCGCCGCCACCACGCACAGCTTTCTTGCCCACCAGCTTCCGGATCTTGCGGCCTCTGTCCTCACCCCCATCACGCTTCTGGTCATGGTTCTGTGGATCAACTGGCAGGTGGGCCTGATTTCTCTTATTCCCGTTATCCTGGGATTTCTTGTTTTTGCCACCATGATGACCAGGCAGGGCAAGAAATTCATGAAACTGTATTATGATTCACTTGAAGAAATGAGTAACGAAGCCGTGGAATATGTCCGGGGTATTCCGGTTGTCAAAACATTCGGGCAGACCGTGTTTTCCTTTACCCGTTTTTACGACAGCATTGTCCGGTACAAGGACTATGTGTTCCAGTACACCATGCTCTGGAAGTACAAGATGAGCTTTTTCAATGTGGTGCTGCATACCACGGCTTTTTTCCTGATTCCGGCTGCATTGCTGCTTTTGGCCCACGGGCAAAATCTGGCCCTGGTGCTGACCGATTTCATCTTTTACCTTATCATTGCTCCCAATTTTATGACAGTGATTATGAAATCCGCCTATTTCAGGCAATTCGCCTACATTGCCGAACAGGCTCTTGACCGGATTGATGATTTGCTTGATTACCACCCCCTTGCCTGGAATGACTCTGGAGATGGTAAAATTTCTTCCCATGACCTGGAATTTACAGATGTCTGTTTCCGCTACGCCGGAGCGGACAAAAACGCCGTGGACGGCATCAGTTTCAAGGTCAGTCAGGGAGAAACAGTTGCTCTTGTGGGGCCATCCGGCAGCGGAAAGACCACGCTGGCGCGACTTGGAGCAAGATTCTGGGACGTAAACCAGGGCAGCATCCGCATTGGCGGCGTGGATGTAAAGGATATTTCCCAGAAGGAACTCATGGCCAACGTGTCCTTTGTTTTCCAGAATACCCGGCTGTTCAGTAAAAGTATCCGGGAAAATATCCTCATGGGCAATGAAAACGCTTCAGAAGCAGAACTGCAAAAGGCAGTGGAACTTTCAAGGTCACAGGAAATCATTGACCGCCTCCCCCAGGGCCTTGATACCGTGCTTGGAACCGAAGGCACCTATCTTTCCGGCGGTGAACAGCAACGGATTTCCCTTGCCAGGGCCATGCTCAAAAACGCGCCCATTGTGCTGCTTGATGAGGCAACCGCATTTGCCGACCCGGAAAATGAAGAGCAGATTATGCAGGCGCTTTCCGAACTGGGCAAAGGCAAAACAACGCTTATGATTGCCCACAGGCTGACCAGCGTCCAGCACGCGGACAGGATTTTAGTTATCAGCGAAGGAAAGATTGCGGAACAGGGAACCCACGAGGAACTCATGACCCAAAACGGCATGTACGCCCGCATGTACACGGAATATCAGGAATCAATCGCTTGGGAACTGGGTTCAGGACAAAGCACAGGAGACGCGTAATGAAAGCCTATTTTCAAAAAACATTCGCTTTAAGTGACCAGGGAGTGGAAGATTTTATCAAAAGCATTATCTGGTCCACTTTACTCAATATTTCCTATATGTTTCCGGCCATGCTGGCCTTTTATTTTATTCAGCAGGCGATTGTTGCTCTTGACCAGGGTACAGGCATGCACACCAGCATGGCTGTTTATGGACTGCTGTCTTGTGTTCTTGCCCTTATCATGTATCTTATTGCCATTAAACAATATGACTGCTGTTTTTCCAAAACCTATGACGAAAGCGCAAGAATGCGGATTTCCCTGGCGGAAAAACTCAGAAAACTCCCCCTTTCCTTTTTTGGCAAGCGTGACATCGCGGATTTAAGTTCCACCATCATGGAAGATGCCACCCAGATTGAACAATTATTTTCCCACGCTGTTCCCCAGATATACGCTTCTGTAGTCAGTGCGGCGTTTTTTGCCGTAGCCCTGACCTTTTTTCACTGGCAGATGGCCGTTGCCATGCTCTGTGTGGTTCCGGTGGCAGCTGTTATCTTTTTTGGTTCCAAAACATTTCAGAAAAAATCCCATACAGAAATGCATGGGGAAAAACTGCATATTTCCGACACCCTGCAGGAAGGTCTTGACTGCATAGGCGAAATCAAGGCCTATAACTATGAACAACCCTATTCAACTACCCTGAATACCTTGCTGGACCGATACGAAAAAAAACTCATACGCTCTGAACTTATATTAGGCACCTTAATCAATGCGTCTTTTATTCCCTTGAAACTTGGAGTTGTCAGCGTGGTGCTTGCCGGGGCCTGGATGTTTGCGAACGGCATGGTGGATCTGTTTACCTACATCGTGTTCATGATTGTTGCAGCCAGTATCTACAATCCGATTATCGCTGTGTTTGAAAGTATCGCTCTTCTTATATTCCTGAGTGTCAGAATCAACCGGAAAAAAGAAATGGACGCCATGCCGGTTCAGCAGGGAAAAACAGAGTGCAACCCTGCCAATTTCGATATTCAGTTCAAGGATGTGGTTTTTTCCTATGACGGCAAGGCCAGAACCATCGACGGCATTTCCTTTACTGCCAAACAAGGCGAGGTCACTGCCCTTGTCGGCCCGTCCGGGGGCGGAAAAAGCACCACCGCCAAACTTGCGGCCCGGTTCTGGGATATTGACCAGGGTAAAATCACCCTGGGCGGCGAGGATATTTCACAGATTGAGCCTGAAACCCTGCTGCAATACTATGCCATTGTGTTCCAGGACGTGACCCTGTTTAATTTCAGCGTCATGGAAAATATTCGCATCGGCAAAAAAGACGCCACTGATGAAGAGGTGCTGCAGGCAGCCCGCCTTGCCCAGTGTGAAGAATTTGTTGAAAAACTCCCCCAGGGCTATGATACGTTCATTGGAGAAAACGGGGAACGCCTGTCCGGCGGAGAACGCCAGCGCATCTCCATTGCCAGGGCAATCCTGAAAGACGCACCCATTATTTTGCTGGATGAGGCTACGGCCTCCCTTGACGCGGAAAACGAGACAAAAATTCAAAAGGCCCTTTCGGAGCTGATAAAAAACAAGACTGTTCTGATTATTGCCCACCGCATGAGAACCGTGCGCAATGTTGACAAGATTGTGGTCATTGAACAGGGCAAAATCGTGGAAAGTGGCCGGCCTGATGATTTACTGAAAGCGGGCGGTCATTTTGCCGCGATGAATAAAAAGTAACAAAACCTCTTGTCAAAACAAACATCAGGCAGCCAGTGAAAAACACAACTCCACTGGCTGCCTGTTTTTGAGCGCCTCTTTACAAGACAATTGTGTCAACACCTTTGACAAATATCATCCAACAGCAGAAAATGGAATTACATGGCGCTGGAAAAAAACCATTCCTTTGATAGGCTTCATGAAGTTCAGAACTTACTGAAATCAATTATTGCTATGGCTTATATAAAAAGCTTTTATGTTCTATGGAATTACTCTTATTGTTTGTTGTGATCAAGTCCGGGAGGCAAATATTCAATCACCCCATTGTCGTTATAAAAAATTAGGAAGCCCTGATTATGGAACTTCATTTTGACCAATCCGTGATTCTGTGTCAGCCCCAAAGGAATGCTTTGCTCTGGCAGAAAAAAAGGCAAATGTATTATCTGGAACCGGACACCATTCTGACCATTGAAGATTTTACCCTGGAAAATGATCTTTCCCTCGCTTGCAACACTCCCCTGAAAAACTATCTTGAATGTGTCTATTGCCTTTCTTGTGAAGGTTCCATTGAATATCAGCGAGAATCCTGGCCTCGTCTGGAAGAATCCATGGCCAGACATCATCTTTGGTGGCAGCCCTGCGGACAGGTCTGTATCAAAGCCGGGCATCCGGTAAAAGTAGTGCATATCTATTTTACCTCCAATGGTCTGACAAAATACCTGGAAGGCAACGAAGCCGTGGTAGACAGGTTTGTGCGAATTTTTACCGACCAGACCAATCGTTACGGACAACGGGAGGGTTTTCTTCCGCCCCTGATGGAAACCATTGTGCATCAGATTATACATTGCAGACTGAACGGACTTGCCCGTCGGCTTTTTCTCCATGCCAAGGTTGCGGAACTTCTGGCCCTGGAAATTGAATACTGGATGAGCAGCCAGCGGGAAAAAGCCATATTGTTGGATAATGAAGACGTCATCTGCCTGAACAGGGCCAGGGACATTCTGTTTTCCTGTTATCAGGAACCTCCGTCTCTGGATGTGCTTGCCCGCAAGGCAGGAATCAACCGGCACAAACTGACAACAGGATTTCGTCAAGTTTTTGGAACTACGGTGTACGCAGCCCTCAGGGACTTTCGCCTGGAAAAGGCAAAGCAGCTGCTGGACAACGGAAATACAAATGTCAGTGAAGCCTCCCTTGCCGTGGGCTACAACAATATCAGCCATTTTTGCGCCCTGTTTCAAAAGCAGTACGGCGTGCTGCCCGGTGCCTATTTGCAGCATGTAAAATCCCTTCGCACTCCTTAAAATACAAATTTTTCCTCCGTAAAAATCCCTCCTGCGATAAAAAAACTTCCTCTGTTGATAGAAAAGATTGTTTCTGGCTGATAATGTTTTCCGGCCAAAAGATTTCTTGAAACACATGAACAACACAATACTTTTCAGGAGGAAACATGACAGAAACAATCAAAAAAATGCTGATATGTTCTGTACTAGCTGTATCAGCAGCAGCCTTTTTTATTGCGGAAGCGCAATCAGCGGAATCCAAACTGGAGACCATGATTGTAACGGCAAATAAAATGGAGGAAAATGTACAGAATATTCCAGAAACCATCACAGTCCTGGACGGGGAAATGCTGGAAGAAAGGGGAATCAGAAATCTCAATGAACTGATGAAACAGATTCCAAACTTATATTCAGAAAAAACCGTTGCAAGCGCAAATGCAATGAATTTCAGGGGCCTGCAAACTTCTGTCTTTACGAGAACCAACCCTGTTGTTCTGTATATTGACGGTATCCCCCAAAGTAACAGCTATGGATATGAAGCATCTCTGGTGGACGTTGAAAGGGTGGAGATACTTCGCGGTTCCCAGGGAACCATCTACGGGAAAGATGCCATTGGCGGAGTAATCAATATCATTACCAAAAAACCGGCCAACCATGTGGAAGGGTTTGTCCGCGGGGAATATGCCACAGACAATTATATGCTGGGTACGTTTTCCCTGCATACCCCCGTTGTGAAAAACAATTTGTATATGTCCATAAATGGTCAGTTCAGCAAGGATGACGGCTGGATAACCAATCAGCATCCGGGATTGGACAAGGATGCCAGCAGCGAAAGGGAGCATAATGTAAGTTCCACCCTTCTATATGAACCCACAGACAAATTAAGCGTCAGGCTGTATGTGGGCAATGAATCTTTCCGGAAGAACTGGTTTGACGGCATGTATCTTGACCTCTCAAGGGATATTCGTTCGGCAACCAGAGACGAGGCTGAAAATACAGATTATGACATTGACACCTATACGAAAATAAAGGGGAATTCCCAGGCGCTCAATGTAATATACCGTTTTGCAAACATGAATCTTACTTCCCTTACCACCCACAAAAAACTGAATCTGAACGCAAATATTGACTACGATTTTGGCAATAACCCTGTTTTTGATGGTTGCGCCATGTATCAGGATGCCTCCTTTGATACCATCTCCCAGGAACTGCGTTTTTCAAGTACCAGACATGACGGCATCCGCTGGGTTGGCGGTCTGTACGCGGAACGGGATAAAACCGAAAATCCCCGCTATGGAACGGATTTCCCCCTGGGCCCAGGTCTCATAGGAGATGTGTACACAGAATCGGAACTGACCTCCGATACCGCGGCAATTTTTGCACAGGCCATCATTCCCTTTGCCGATAAATTTGAACTGACCCTGGGGGCCAGGTATCAGCACCTGAAAAGAGAGATAGATGCCAGAACGGATTTTACCCCTGATGGCGTTATGGGAGCGCCCGACTTTGACTTTGACGCCGAGGTTTCCTGGGATGCGTTTTTGCCCAAAATTGCCCTGCTCTGCAAGCTGGACAATACTCTTTCCATTTTTACAAATGTCTCCAGAGGTTACATGCCGGGAGGATACAATCTCCTTGTAATGACGCCCAAGGAAGATACTGTCCGTTTTGAGGCACAGACCTCCATGAATTATGAAATCGGAACAAAAAAAGTATTCAAGGACGGATATATGGATCTTACCCTGTTTTACCTGGATATCAGGGATGTCCATACATACAAGATGGTTAAGGGATTCGCGCTTACTTCCAATATCCCCAGGGCCCATTCCTGGGGAGCGGAAACGGAATTTGGATATTTTTTCAATGAAAACTTACGTATTGACGGTGCCCTTGGTTTTTTGAAAACAGAATATGATGAGCATGTGGACAGGAGTCTTGATGGAAATAAACTCCAGAATTCTCCCGCATATACGGCCCGGCTGGGAATTTCATACCAGCAGCCGGAAGGCTTTTACGGAAGACTTGAAGCCAAAAGCCGTGGGGATATTACCTTTGATGACCCAGAGAACCTGAAAGAAGACAGCTATATTGTGGCAGACCTGCGGGCAGGATATAAATTCAGGAACTGGGATATGTATGGCTATGTTAACAACATTGCGGACAAGGAATATATTTACCGGGCCAGTATCGGAGAAATCAAGAATCATGTGATGTTTGGCCCAGGCCGCACCATCGGCGTCGGGGTACGCTATCAATTTTAGATTCGTCTGAATACCCGGCAGAAAAAAAGCTTGCATCGTGCATAAAAATTTTTAGCCAACAATTCCAGCCTGCTGCACTTCCCTGCCTTGACAAGCTGACAAATGAAATTATCTATTGCCGACACCACAAAATCAGGAGGAACTATGTCTGCAACCAATCGTCATGAATTCAAGGCTGAAATCAAACAGCTTCTGGATATTATCACTAACTCCTTATACACCAGCCGCGATGTTTTCTTGCGCGAAACCATTTCCAACGCCTCGGACGCGCTGGATAAGCTGCGCTACGAAATCAACAAGGGCAGCACCGTACTGGAACCGGAAAAAGAAACAGAAATCCGCATCACGGTTGATGAGGAAAAAAACACCCTAACTATCACCGACAGCGGTATTGGCATGACCGAAGCCGAATTGATAGAAAATATCGGTACAATCGCCAAATCCGGCTCAGCGGAATTTATCAAAAAGGCCATGGCCGACAAGGATAACAGTTCGTCAATTATTGGCCGTTTTGGTGTGGGATTTTATTCCGTGTTTATGGTCGCTTCCCAGGTTGTTATCTCCAGCCGCTCCTTTGTGCCGGAGCAAAAACCCGTTGTCTGGACTTCAGACGGCACAGGAACTTATGAAATCCACGCTGGTCAGGCTGACCAGCCGCGAGGAACCCAAATCGCCATCCACCTGAAAGACGATGCCAAAGAATACGCGAACGTAAATCGCATCAAATCAATCATCAAAAAGCACTCCAACTTTATCTCTTTTCCAATTTTCGTGCAGGGCGAACGGGTTAACACCATCAGCGCCCTGTGGCGGGAACCGAAATTTTCCGTTACCGAGGAACAATACAACGAATTTTATAAGTTTTTGACCTACGACCACGACAATCCGCTGCTGTCGCTGCATGTGTCAGTTGACGCTCCGGTGCAGTTTTCTTCCCTGACCTTTATTCCCAGCCACGAAAGTGGTCTGCTCGGTTTTGACAAGGACCGCTACGGACTTGATTTGTACGTGCGCCGCGTGCTGATTGAAAGCCAGAACAAAGACCTGATCCCCGAATACTTAAGTTTTGTATCCGGTGTTGTGGATACCGAAGACCTGCCGCTGAGTATCTCCCGCGAAGCCCTGCAGGAAAATCTGCTCATTCGCAAGATTGCCGCCACACTCACCAAACAGATTCTTTCCCGCCTGCAGAACATGGCCAGGGAAAACGAAGAAGACTACAAAAAATTCTGGAAGGCGCACTCCCGTATCTTCAAAATGGGCTATAACGACTACGCCAACAAGGATACCTACGCCAGCCTGCTGCGTTTTAATTCTTCCGCCCAGGAAAACAAAGACGGGTTGACCTCATTTGACGCCTATATTGCCGCAGCCAAGGAAGGACAAAAAGAAATCTACTATATTTCCGGCCCCAGCCGGGAAGCCATTGCCCTGAATCCGCATCTTGAAATTTTCCGGCAAAAAGGCATTGAGGTCTTGTATCTGTACGAACCCATTGATGAATTTGCCCTTGAGACCTTGCAGAAATACAAGGATTTTACGCTCAAGGCTGCGGAACAGGCCGACATCGCGGCCCTTGATCAGTTTGCCAGGGTTGAAGACGAGCAGGAAAAGCCGGAAGAGCTCTCTCAGGACAACGAGGCCATGTTTGACGAACTGCTGACCAAAATGAAAGACATTCTGGGCGAAAAGGTCACAGAAGTGCGGGCTTCCAAACGCCTGAACCAAAGCCCGTCCTGTCTTGTCAATCCTGAAACAGGCATGTCATCACAAATGCAAAAGATGATGCAAATCATCAACAAGGACAATTCTGTTCCGGCCAAAATCTTTGAGGTGAACAAAAATCACCGCCTGATCAGAAACCTGATTAAAATCTTTACAGCGGATAAGCACGACACATACATCAAAACAGCCACTGAACAGTTATATGAATCAGCCCTGCTGCTCGATGGGTACCTGGCTGACCCGCACCAAATGGTCAACCGTATCAATGGGCTGCTGGAAAAATCCAGCGGCTGGTACGCAGAAATAAAAGGCTTCTAAGGGCCGCCAACACCAAAGCCGGACAGAAAAAATCTGTCCGGCTCTCAAGACTATGTCTGCAGCCCACATGCCTGTTTGTACCCGTAAAATGGAAAAAGACCAAATCAACGCCCTGCCTATGTGGTCATACACAGGCAAGGTGCATCTGCTTGAAAATGAAAATCAGGCACAGGCGGCCGCACAAAAAATCAGCCAACAAACCATCGTTGGTTTTGATACCGAAACCCGCCCGGCCTTTCGCAAAGGACAAAAGTTTGAACCGGCTCTTTTACAACTGGCTACAGACCAAGCCGTGTACCTGTTTCAACTCAAAAAAACCGGACTACCCGCTGGTCTGCTGGCCGTGCTGGAAGACAGATCCATTGTCAAGGCCGGAGTGGCAACCAGAGACGACATTCGCGAACTGCAGATGATACAGGAATTTCAACCGGGAGGATTTGTTGATTTAAGTGAAATCAGCCACCGCAATAATCTGCACAATCACGGTCTGCGGCCCCTGAGCGCAGCCCTGCTCGGTATTCGCATCAGCAAAAAGGCCCGCCAGTCAAACTGGGCCAACAACAATCTGAGCCAAGCCCAGATATGTTACGCATCCACGGACGCCTGGTTAAGCCGTGAACTGTACCTGAAGATGCAAAACATGGGACTGGACTGCAACTAGAACAGACGAACTGTCCTGTCTCTGCGCTTTGCAATATTTTTCAGGAAAAAGGGCAAAGAAAAACTTGAAGAAAGCTCTGAACGAGTCTGGCCCGTTGCACAAAAAACCGGAATATTTGGTTCCGGTTTTCTTATCTATGCTTTTTATACAGCCTTACTTATTTCTCCGTTTCCAAAGTTCCATTTCCTGCATTTTCTTCCGCCGCTCACGAGCCAGAGATTTGGCAACAAGAGACTGGGATTTCTTATATCCCCATTTTTCCTTGTACTCATCAACACTGATATCGTGTATGGCCAGATGCCTTTTGGTCAGGACTTTGAAGCTCTTTCCACACTCCATGCACACAACAGATTTTTCCTTGATGGCCTTTTTAGAATCAATAGATGAAACCTGTGCATGTTCATCCAATACGGATTCGCCTTCCGCAAGACCTTTCAAACTGCTTACAAGCGATGTGACCATGGATATGATTTCTTCCTCGGTCATCTTGCGTACACTTGCCTGGGCTTTGACTATTTCGAACGCCTGTCTCACATGTTCTTCCATATTATAACCTCCTTGATTATCTTTAACGTGTGTATAATTTTTTACTTTATATATCCTTTTGTATAATGTAAAGCAGTAATCGCATTTTTCTGCAATTTTTTCTCAAGATATTGCCACCGCCTTTTTTTTCCCCTAGTAACTATCTTTCTGTACGATTTGTTATAATTTTCCCAAACAAGAATCGCCTATGAATAACCAATATTCAACGTATAATCAATTTCTTTCCAGACTGAACAGCCTGGGTCTGTTCCATATGGACATGACGCTTGCAAGAACAGCATCAGCCATTACACCGCTTGCAAAAGCCTTGCAGGCATTGCCTGTTTTGCATGTTGTGGGAACAAACGGAAAAGGTTCCACCTCTGTTTTTCTGGAAGCCATTGCCCGCGCACACAGCCTGAAAACAGGTCTTTTTACCTCTCCTCATTTTCTTGATCCACGCGAGCGTCTGCGGATAAACGGCAGGATGCTCAGTGAAGATGAATGGATTGAACTGGCAAATGCAACAGCAGACTTTCCGGGTTGCGGGCAGCTGACCTACTTTGAACTGCTGACCCTTATCGCCTTGACGGCCTTTGTACAACATAAAGTTGACGTGGCAATTATAGAAGCCGGACTTGGCGGAACCTGGGACGCGACATGTATTCTTGACCCTGAGCTTGCTGTTTTAACTCCTGTAGGCATGGACCACGAAAAAATTCTCGGCTCCACCCTTGAGGCCATTGCTCAGGACAAGGCCGGAGTTTTACGCGGAAAACCGGCCATAAGCGCGGCCCAGACAGATGAAGTGCGCGCTGTTTTTACCCGGACTGCCAAACGAACAAGAACCCGACTTTTTTGGGCCCAGGATTTTTACCGCGTTCAAAAAGATGCTCTTTTTTTCCAATATAAAAAGGACGAACTGCACATTCCTGTTGCCAGTCTTGGTCTGCGGGGTGCTTTTCAGGCCCACAATGCCGGGCTGGGTTTAGGCGCGTGGCATCTTTTTTGTGAGCAACAAAAAATTCTCTGGTCAGCAGCGTCCTGCATGCGAGGTCTGCAAAGCGCCTTTCACCCCGGCCGCTTTCAATGTGCCGGAACAAATCCGCTTTTTATTCTTGACGGTGCGCACAATGTCATGGGCCTGCAAACCCTTGTCAAGGAACTTGAACATCAGGGCATCAAACCGGATGCTGCCATCTTTTCCTGCATGGCAGATAAGGACGTCCCTGCCCTGCTCCACCTTATCCGGCAACTGAACTGCACAATCATTGTCCCCCAGATACAAGATAATCCGCGCGCAGCCTGCCCAAACACTCTTGTGGCTGAACTTGACAACAAGGCCACAGCCGCCGCAGATATGCATCAGGCCCTTCATCTTATTCCTCAAAACGCGGACATTGTCCTTGTTTGCGGTTCGTTGTATCTTCTTGCTGATTTTTACGCCCTGTTTCCGCATTTTCTCAATGAGCCAGGGGCCCAAAAGGAGATCATATCTTGAATTTGTACCAACGCCTGCCATCGGTTGACAAGGCTCTTACGCATCTGGACAACCACCCCGCGCCTCGCCCGCTTTTGCGCAAACTGGTGAACGATTTTCTTGATGACTGCCGCCACAAAATACAGAATGGCGAAATAACTGCCGAAGAGCTTGAATGGGAACGGCTGTTTCCCCAACTTGCTACCTTTATCAACAGGTTTTCCCGTCCGCATTTTCGCCGGGTTCTGAACGGAACAGGCGTGGTCATTCACACCAACCTCGGACGCTCCATTCTGGCTGGGGAAGCTGTCAGGGCGGTTACACAGGCCAGCCAGCAGTATTCCAACCTGGAATTTTGCCTGGAAACCGGCAAACGTGGCAGCCGTTATGACCATGTGGAAGACCTGCTGTGTATGCTCACCGGAGCGCAGGCCGGACTGGTTGTGAACAATAATGCAGCCGCGGTCATGCTGCTTCTCGACACCCTGGCCAAAGGCCGGGAAGTCATTGTTTCCAGAGGTCAGCTTGTGGAAATTGGCGGCTCCTTTCGTATTCCAGACATCATGACCAGAAGCGGAGCCATTTTACGGGAAGTCGGGGCCACCAACCGCACCCATCTGGCTGATTATGAACAGGCCATCACAAGTAACACAGCCGCACTGCTGAAAGTTCATACCTCCAACTATCGGCTCATTGGTTTTACAAGCGAGGTCGAGCTTTCTGAACTGGTCACCTTGGGAAAAAAATACAATTTACCGGTTATTGAAGACCTGGGCAGCGGAAACCTTTTTGATTTTTCCCCCTGGCAGGCAATGCGGGAACCAACTGTGCAACAGGTTGTCTTGGCTGGAGCCGATATTGTGTGCTTTAGTGGCGACAAATTGCTGGGCGGGCCGCAAGCCGGTATCATTGTTGGCAAAAAAGAACTGATAAAACAGATTAAAAAAAATCCCGTGAACAGGGCACTGCGTATTGATAAAATGACGCTGGCCGCGCTGGAAGCCACTCTTCGCCTCTATCTTGACCCCCAGAAGGCCAGACAAAAAATTCCCACCCTGCGCATGATTACCATGACAAAAGAAGAGATAGAACCAAGGGCCAGAGAGCTGGCCGAAATTCTGACAACCGCTCTGGGCGACCAGGCTACCTTTGAACTGCGCCCCGGTCAATCCCGTGTTGGCGGCGGCGCTTTTCCTGAACAGGATTTGCCGACCGTACTTGTGGTTGTAAAAATCGCTCTTCCGGCTGAGGAACTGAAAGGACGGGTGCTGGCAACGGACCCGGCCTTGATTGGACGCATTGAAGACGACTGCTTTTGTCTGGACGTGCGTACCCTTGACGACAAAGATTTTTCATTGGTAGGCGACGTACTGGCTCAGGCAGCAAAAGAGACAATATAACCAGGAAAGAAAAGGAAAAAAATGAGTAAACAAAATGAACCCAAAAGCTGTTGGGACCATTTTTCAGCCAGACAGCTCAAGGAAATGCAAAAAATTACTGACCGCTACATCAAATTTTTATCCGCCTGCAAAACAGAGCGGGAAACTGTGAGCTGGGTAATGGCAGACGCGAAAAAACACGGATTCAGCGAGGATTTTTCAAAAAATACCATTATCCGTCAGTTTCGCGGCAAAACTGTTTTGCTGGCCCGCAAAGGAAGGCGGCCTTTGTGCGAAGGTCTGCGCCTGCTTGGCGCGCACGCCGATACCCCCCGTCTCGACCTCAAACAGCATCCGCTGTATGAAGACTGCGAAGTTGGTCTGGCTAAAACGCATTATTATGGTGGCATCCGCAAATACCAGTGGCTGGCGCGCCCACTGGCCCTGCACGGCGTAGCGGTCAAAAACAATGGCAAGCAAATCAATATCTGTATTGGTGAATCAGAAAACGACCCGGTCTTTGCCATTGCTGATTTACTGCCGCACCTAGCTTCCAAACAGGCGAGTCAGAAACTGAGTGATGCCTTTGACGCGGAAAAACTCAATCTCGCACTGGGACACGCTCCGGCCGCCAAAGATAAAAAAGACGCAGACAAAGCTGATAAACGCATCAAAAAACAAGTGCTTGATTTGCTCCATGAACGGTACAAGATTGAAGAAAAAGACCTATATAGCGCTGAATTACAGGCGGTTCCGGCCGGGTCTGCCCGTCCGGTCGGTCTGGACGGTTCCCTTATCGGCGGTTACGGCCAGGACGACCGGGCCTGTGTTTTTGCTGGTCTGGAAGCCCTGTACCGCGCCAGCCAACCGGAATATACCCAGATACTCATTTTCTGGGACAAGGAAGAAATCGGTTCGGACGGCGCAACCGGCGCGCAGTCCCGCTTTTTTGAATACACACTTGAAGATATTCTTGACGCCTGGGAACCCAAAACAAAATTCCGCCATGTCATGGCCGTGACCAAGGCGGTATCCGCTGATGTTCACGCCCCGATTGACCCTGATTATCAGGACCTGCACGACAAACTGAACTCTTCCCTGCTTGGCTACGGCCCGGTATTTTGTAAATTCACTGGCCACCGGGGAAAATACTCCGCCAGTGAAGCTGATGCCGAATATGTTGCTTGGTTCAGAGGGATTCTTGATGCCCAAAAAATTCCCTGGCAAATGGCCGAGCTGGGCAAGGTGGATATTGGCGGCGGCGGTACTGTTGCCAAACACCTGGCTGTGTACGGCATGAACATCATTGACTTCGGGCCGGGAGTTTTGTCCATGCACAGCCCGTTTGAACTGACCAGCCGCGCGGATATTTATGCCTCAGTTCTGGCCTATGAGGCGTTTTTCAACAACTAGCACAGAAAAAAACACTATGCCCATCATCTTAGGCACTGCCGGACATATTGACCACGGAAAAACCACGCTGGTCAAGGCCCTGACCGGTATCAACTGCGACCGTCTGTCTGAAGAACGCAAACGGGGCATCACCATAGAACTGGGCTTTGCCTTTCTGGATCTGGGTGATTTGCGCTTGGGTATTGTTGACGTTCCCGGGCATGAGCGCTTTGTCAAAAACATGGTTGCCGGCGCGGTCGGGATTGATATGGTTATGCTTGTTGTGGCGGCTGATGAAGGCGTGATGCCCCAGACCCGTGAACATCTGGATATCTGCTCCCTGCTTGGCGTGAAAATCGGACTGGTCGCCCTGACCAAAACCGACATGATTGACGACCCTGAATGGCTGGAACTGGCCAAAGAAGATGTCAGAGAGGCGCTTAAGGGTTCCTTTCTGGAACAGGCCCCGATTCTTCCGGTCTCCGCCCAAAGCGGACAGGGACTTGACGCACTGCGTGCCGAAATCTTGGATATGGCCGGCAGCTTTTGCGTCAGGCGACGCTCAGACCTGTTCAGGCTGGCGATTGACCGCGTGTTTACCATGCGAGGATACGGTACAGTGGTAACTGGAACCAGCTTTTCCGGTCAGTTGCAAGCCGGTGACGAAATCATGGTTTATCCACAGCAAAAAGCAAGTAAGGTTCGCACATTACAGGTACATGGCGAGATTTGCCAGCAAGCCGGGGCCGGGCTGCGCACAGCCGTCAACCTGACCGGTTTTGAGGTTGCCGACCTGGAACGGGGGCAGGTTCTGGCACACCCGAATACCCTTTTTCCGGCCACAACCTGGAACCTGCATTTGCGCTGCCTGCAATCAGCCCGCAAGGGCATCAAACACCGCAGGGAAATCCATTTTTATCACGGCACCAAAGAAATACTGGCCCGTATCTATCTGCTTGACCGGGATGTGCTGGAACCTGGTGAAAACTGCGTCTGTCAGGTACGTTTCCCGTCTCCAATGGTTGGCGCATTTGGCGATGCCTTTCTTGTCCGCGCGCTTTCTCCCCTGCAAACACTGGCCGGCGGAACAGTCATTGACCCGATGGCCCAAAAAATCAAACGCTTTTCGTCTCAGGTGGAGAAGCTGCGGCAAATCGCCCGGGCGCGGGCAGAAGAACTAGTACAGGCCCAGCTCGATCTGGCCGGAAAACAGGGCCGCTCTTTTGACGAACTGCGCCTGCTCACGGACATGGAAGACCAGGCCCTGGAAAAACTGCTCAACAATCTGGGCAGCCGGGGGCAAGCGTTTAGCCTAAGCAAAAAAGACCGGCTATATGTCAGTGCTGAACAGGTGACACAACTGGAAACGTCCTTTCTGGAAACACTTCAACAATTTCACAAAAACAACCCACTCAGACACGGCATTTCGCGCAGTGAACTGGAATCTGGCTGGGGCAAAAACATACCCTCCCGTCTCTTTCATTTTCTTGTGGAACGGTTGCTGAAAACCCAGAAAATAGATTTTACGCAGGAAGTGTTATGCCTCAGAGGCCATATCATTTCACTGGCTGCGGATACCGCCACGCTTCAGGCAAATATTTTGAACATCTACACACAAGCGGGAACCGAACCGCCCAAAATCAAGGAAGCAGCCGAAAAGCTGTCTGTTTCTATAAATGAGGTCATGCCTGTTATCCAGCTCCTGCTCAGTCAGGGAGAGCTGGTTAAGGTCAATGCGGAATTTCTGTTCAGCAAGGCTGCAATTGCCCAGCTCATACAACAAATCCACATTTTTTTTGCCGACAATAAAACGCTCAATCCGGGTGAATTTCGGGACCTGACGGGACTGAGCCGAAAATACGCCATTCCCATTCTCGAATACCTGGATAGCGCCAAAATAACAGTCAGGGTTGGGGATAAACGCCATCTGCGCGGAACACGGTAATATGGCTCCCCAAAAGACAATTAACCCCCAAAATACCCATGGAGACATTATTGTTTTTCTCCAGGCAGGAAATTTTCTCCCTGCCTGAAAAAAGCTGCACATCTAAAATCTGTGACTAAATACTGCATAATATGTTGCCACAATAATCAGCAGGCATGCTTACAACTGACTGGACTCATTGAAAAACATGCAAAAAGAATGGCTGAACATGAAATTATCGGTGCACAGCATTTTCCGGTTTCCAGATTTTTTAACGGGAGCCATATGAAATCCCTCCGGAAACCGGCAGGGGCTGGACAGAAGCCCTGGAAATTGACAGCGGGCTTTGTATTTCTTTAAGCGATTATTTTCTGAATCAAAAAACAACTTGCCCGCCGGATGCCCCAGACAAACCAGGTGATGTTCATGGCAAGGAATCTGTTTTGTTTTGAAAAAAAATACCCGTCACGGGAAACTGCACTTTGAATCCCAGGCCCTGGAATTTCTGTGCGGACTTCTGGGCCTGGATTTTGGAAAATCCGGAAACAGGGTAACGACCAACTGGAAGTTTAAAGCAGCTGTAGACGAGGCCGTGGATATTTTACAAAAGGAATGGGAGACCCCGCCCACAATTTCCGCCATGGCCCGGCGGGTGGGCATCAACGAGTCATATCTGAAAAACGGTTTTCGGGCTCAGGTGGGCTGCACCATTGGCGAATTTGTACGCCAAAAACGTATGAAAAAAGCCATGGAACTCATTGAATCAGGCCATTCCATTCTGGAAACCGCCCTGTTTGTAGGATATGCCAACCCCGATCATTTTGCTTCTGTTTTCAGGAAATTCCATGGACACCTGCCATCGTATTTTGCAAGGGAACATAAAGAACAAGATGGTTGAAAAGGCCTGTTGGCCTAGCCATCACAATGAACATACAGGAAAAAGAGAATAGAAAATCTTCATAAAAATTTGTGAATTGAGACCTGCTATCAGCATACTCCCAACACGTTCTTGCTTTTTGAAGCCAACATGGATATATTTCTGCGAAATTTTTAACTGGCTGCACCTCCTTGGTATAGCCCGCTTCTTTGCATCTGTTGATGCTTACTGGCAGCAATTTCAGGAGTAAAAATATGAATATTTCCAAAGTGAGCGATGGAATTTTTAAGCTCTCCATCAACCTTGAAGACGCCCTGTTTGAAGGCATGTGGCCTGTTCCCAATGGCGTGACCATGAATTCCTACATCATACGGGGAGAAAAGACCGCGCTTATTGACGGTATCTGCGGCTGGGACGGCATGCCGGAGTCACTGATCGAACTGCTCAAAAAGCTGGACATTGAAATCCCCCAGATCGACTACATCATTGTCAATCACATGGAACCGGACCATTCCGGCTGGATGGAAAAGGTACTTGAAATCTGCCCGGACTGCCGCATTGTAACCGGTAAAAAATCCCTTCCCCTGCTAAAAGCCTTTTTTGAGTTTGAAGGCGAATGTATTGTTGTTGGCGAAGGGGACACCCTTGACCTTGGCGCTGGACGGGTACTGTCATTCCACGACATTCCCAATGTGCACTGGCCGGAAACAATCGCCACATTTGACACCCTTTCCGGCACCCTGTTCCCCTGTGATGCCTTTGGTTCATACGGTGTGGCCGGAGAAAACGGGTATGACGACATGCTGTCTCCAGACCAACTGGCCGGGTTTGAACAGGACGCCATTCGCTATTATGCCAATATTGTGGCGGCGTTTTCCGCTCCCGCGGCCAAGGCAATTGAAAAATGCGTGCCACTGCCTATCAAGATCATTGCCCCCGGGCATGGGCTTGTCTGGCGCAAAGACCCGATGAAAATTGTTAATGACTATATCCGCTACGCCTCCTATCAAAAAGGCCCGTGCGAAAACGAAATCACCCTGATCTGGGGCAGCATGTATTCCAACACGGAAAAGGCAGTTCTGCACGCCATCGAAACCCTGAAAAAACAAGACATTACCCTGCATGTGCACCGGGTTCCAGAAGACCACTGCGGAGAAATCCTGGCCTCTGTCTGGAGCTCAACAGGTCTGATACTGGCCATGCCCACCTACGAATACAAGATGTTTCCTCCAATGGCCGCTGTGCTTGATGAACTGTGCCGGAAAAAAGTACAGAACCGCAAGGTGTTCCGTTTTGGTTCCTTTGGCTGGTCCGGCGGCGCCCAAAAAGAGCTGGACGAAATTGTTACCCGCAACAAGATAACCTGGGATTTTCTTGAACCTGTGGAATTTCAGGGCAGCGCCAAGGCTGAACACCTTGAAATGATAGAAAAAAAATGCGCTGAGCTGGTCAAAATCGTCAATGAGGCGGTGGCGGCCCAAAAAGAAAAGTAGTCTTTTTACCGTCCAAAAAACCAAAAGAGCCGGCAGCTGCCGGCTCTTTTTTTGTAAACGGTACGGGCCTGCAATCTCTTCTCAGCCCACAACAACCGTTATAAGCACATTAAAATCCGGCAACTCCGGCGTGGCGTAATTCACTTTGCCAGCCACTTTCCTTGGCCAGTTGAAAGAAATCACGCAAACGGTCTGCTTTTTTGGGGCCGACACTGAGCATCTTTTGCCAATTTTCAGGAGCAAGGGCCAAAAGGTCAGAAAATTCTACTGGTCGTTTGAATTTCTGGAGCAAGGCTGCATAGTCCTGCCGAGACAGTGGCGCTCCCAATGCCCGCAGCCAGGTAAAAAAATCAGCCTTGCGGGCCTGCTGAAACTCTCCAGACCAGTGTCTGGCCTTTTTGCCGTTTACTCCCGGCAGTAAAGAAAGTCCAACCTCATTGAGCCACAACCAGTCAAGCAGCCTGGAAACACTTCCGGCCCTGACAAGCTTACGCCATGTTTCCCGGCCAATGCCCTGCATATCAAGGCCGTCTTTTGATGACAGCCAGGCAAGACGAGACAGAAACTGCTGTTCACACCCGGATTCCATTTTCGAGCAGGTCAAAAAATCATACCCGTCAGCAGCCGGAAAATACGCCGCTTCCCGAACGACTGTGTGCCAGACAGAGGCAACCTGCGGAATTGTCCCACCCCGAAGTTCTATTATGACCTGATCACCAATCTCCAAATCAAGATTTTGCCAGTTTTGAACAGAACCAAGGCTGACCCGCCGAATCGTACGTCCGCCAATTTCAACGGGTTCCACTTCAATAACAGGTATCACCTTGCCGGTACGCCCGATTGAAAAGGTGACGGCCACAACAGAGGTCAGTGAATCTTTGGGCTGATATTTCCAGGCCAAAGCCCAGCTCTTGCCATCAATCTTCCAGGTACGGCCATCGGGGCGTCTTCCTCTGGTCAGGACAATGCCGTCAGTGGCAAAAGGCAGGGGCTCGGTATAAAAATACTCACGCCAGCACGCCACCTCATCAATATTTCGCACCTGCCTTGTCCATTTGGCGCTGTCAAAACCAAGTTTCTGCAGGGCTGAAAGACGACTGGGCATTTCAGGCGGACCAAAGGGCAGGGCCCAGGCAAAAAATCCAATCTGATCTGTCTGGAGCCTGTTTCTGGACAGCAAAAATCCCATCACCTTTTCCCGTCCGCCTTGCACACGGCATTCATTTTCTTTCCGGTCAGACTGCCGCCAATACAGTTCACCCTGCACAACAACCGTATCAAGAACCGGAACACGCTTCGGAATACCAAAAAGATGGGAGACAGCCTCTGTCCAGTCTTCGCCATATCTTCCATCACCACGACTGATGGCCTGTGAAAAAAATCCGTTTTTGTACACCAGGGTAACAGCCACACCATCAACCTTGGGCTGCACCCAGATATCGTCAACAGGCTGGCGCTGCAGCCAGCGAACAACATCTTCCCGGTTCCTGGCCTTGGCCAGGCCGGTATGAACAACCGGATGCAGAACCCGCCCTCTTGGGCCGCCCAAATCTATCTCCAAAGCTGGCAAAAAGGGGAAACATCTTTTCCACTCGCGCAATCGCTCAAGCAGCTGGTCATAAGTGGAATCACTGACAGCAGAAGCCCCCTGAACGCGATAGGTCTTGTTCCAGTCACGCAGTTGTTGCTGCAGGGCCTGATATTCCTGCCTGGCCCGCGTATTTTCCCACTGTGGGCACATACCCGCCTGGACAGAAGAAAAACCCACAAACAACATCAATGGGAAAAAAAGAAAAACACGCATTTGACGCTCCCTGATTTTTATCACTTAACTCACCGGCCTCAGCCAGTGAGCAAAAAAGAGGCTTTCTTCATGTCAGATAGTAGAGTATCTTTCCTGCAACTTATTCACACAATAAACGAGGAGGTTGACACATGCAGGGAAAAAGGCCGGAAGAAAGCCGGATATCAATGTCATATCTTATGTTACCTCAGGACACAAATCCGCACGGACATATCCACGGTGGTGTTATTTTGAAATATATTGATACAACAGCAGGAGTGGTTGCCACCCGCCACGCGCGGGGGAACGCGGTCACGGTTTCCATTGACCGCACGGATTTTCTGCTGCCGGTTTTTGTTGGAGAAATGGTGACATTCAAGGCCAATCTGAATATGGTTGGCCGTACTTCAATGGAGATAGGAGTCAGGGTTGAAGCGGAAAACCTGGTTACAGGTGAAATCCGGCATACAAATTCAGCCTACCTGACTCTGGTTGCTCTGGATGAAAATGGCCGTCCAACACCGGTTCCACCTCTTTTGCTGGAAAACCCAAATGATATACGGAGACAAAAGGAAGCCCTGGCCAGACGGCGGGTTCGCCAAATAATGCGGGAAGAAGAACAGCGTTCGCTCAAAGAATGTACAACATGCTGACCGGCAGAAATGGCAGGCTTCCCCCCGATTTGTTGCCCCATGCCCATCCCCAGATCAGGAGTTCTTTGGATAACCCGGCGTTGTCGCAAACTTTTTTTTACCGCCCCACCCCCAAAAAATTTTGATTTACAGGAAATAGAAAAAATTGTTATTGAACAGGCTGTTGCACATGCCGGCGGCAATAATCAACAAGCCATCAACCTGCCGGGAATTACACGTGAAGGACTGCGCAACAAACTGTTGCGAATAGGAAAATAATACCTCAAAAAAAAATACCATGAAAATCCAACAAAACCACCAATACGGCTTCCATGTTCTGCTGTCTCTGACCGTCTTGTTTTTAACAATTATATTCCTGTCAGCCTGTGCCACGCTGTCCAGGGAAGAATGCCAGAACGGCGATTGGTATGCTATCGGCTACAAAGACGGAGTGGCAGGACGTTACCCCAACTATATTGTCAATCACCAAAAAGCCTGCAGCAAGTTTGCAATACCACCCAACCATCAGGCCTGGGAAACAGGACGACAGGAAGGCCTCAAACATTACTGCACCAAAATAACTGCCTATCAGCTTGGAGAAAAAGGCCGGCCATTGCACGCTGTCTGCCCCGGTGACATGGCAGAAACCCTGCAACGCATCCATGCCAGGGGAATGGCGCAATACGAAAGGCAGCAACAGATAGAAAATGATGAGAAAAAAATCAAAGATTACACAACCGAGCTGGAAATATTGCGAAACGGCGGCAAGATGCATTTTGACACAGAAAAAGAAGCCCGGGAATATATGCTGAAACTGCAAAGCAAAATTTTTCGACTGGAAAGACGAATAAGTGAAAACCGTTACGATTTTGAACGCGCCCGGCAAAAAGACAAAAAAATGCTCCGGTAGAAGCCCTCGAATGATTTTCGCTTCGCTGATTGCTGATTTTTGATTGGAAAAATTGAAGAAAAATCCGCAAATTAGCGTAGCGAGCAGAGCTCTCTTTGGCTTTCCGGACTATTGTCCTTGTTTTTGACGGAGTCATGAACTGCCTTGATTTATCTCCCTTTACGACTCAAATGAAGACCAAGATACATAAAACCATGCCAGGTCAGTCCGGCACACCGGCAATTTATACCGCCCTTTTCGCCTTTATCAGCTGGGGACTTTTGCCTGCTTACTGGAAAACCATGCAGGCCATACCCGCCATTTCGATTCTTTGCCACCGCATGCTCTGGTCCTGCCTGTTTATCGCGCTTATTTTAAGCGCGCAAAAAAGATGGAAAGAAATACAGGACGCTTTTTGTTCAGGCCAAAAACTGCTTGTCCTGCTCACAAGCGGCCTGGTTGTGGGCTCAAACTGGTTTTTATATATCTGGGCTGTCAATAGCGGCTACGTCCTTGAAGCCGCTCTTGGCTATTACATCAATCCTCTTTGCAATATTTTTCTTGGCTGTCTTTTTTTCAGGGACCGGCTGCGCACAGCACAGACAATCAGTATCTGCTGCGCCGTACTTGGCGTTGGGTACATGCTTGTTGAATATGGCCGCCTGCCCTGGATCGCTCTGTTCCTGGCCTTTTCTTTCAGTATTTACGGCCTGATACGTAAAATAGTCAATGTCATGCCCCTGCCCGGACTTTTTATTGAAACACTTTTTTTAAGCTTTCCGGCCCTGATCTATCTTATCTTTTTTGCTCCGGCACGCGAGGCATGGCCTGCGGCGACACCGCTTTGTCTGCTTTTGATTTCTTCCGGCGTGGCAACTTCGCTTCCGCTTTGGGCCTTCACTTTTTCCGCGAAAAATCTGAGTCTGGTCACAGTCGGGCTGCTCCAGTTCATCGCCCCCAGCCTGACCTTTCTTTTGGGAGTATTCGCGTACAAAGAACCCTTTACCCCTGCCCATCTTGTTACCTTTTCCTGTATCTGGGCGGGACTTTTTATTTACTCCCTTGAAACCTGGGTGCGTTACAGGCAGCCTCAACATCTCAGGAAAAAAGTCAGATGAACAGCTCCCGCTACCGTATCGAAAAGGCCACCGGACGCGAACCAGCCGACCTTTGCGTTACAAATGCCAAGATAATAGACGTCTTTTCCCAAAAAATTATTGCAGGCCAAGACCTGCTTATTGGAGATGGCGTCTTCCTTGGACTGTGTGAACCAGGCGCGGCCAAGGCCGCAAAATATTTTGACGCCGGGGGAAACTACCTGCTGCCCGGACTGATTGACGCCCATGTGCATATTGAATCATCAATGGTCACGCCGCCCCAGTTCGCCCGTCTGGTTGTCCCGAAAGGCACAACAACCGTTGTTGCCGACCCGCACGAAATTGCCAATGTCGCCGGTATGGCAGGCATTGAATACATGCTTGAAGCAAGCGCGGATTTGCCGCTTGACGTGCGTATCATGCTCCCGTCCTGCGTTCCGGCCACTCCGTTTGAAAACTCCGGGGCCAGGCTTGATGCCGACTCACTTGCTCGGCTTATAGACCACGCACGGGTAGGTGGACTGGCTGAAATGATGAATTTTCCCGGTGTGATAAACGCCAATAACGATATTCTGGCCAAGCTGTCCCTTGCCCGCCAGGCCGGAAAAATCATTGACGGGCACGCTCCCATGCTCAGAGGCAGCGAACTTAACGCCTATGCCTGCGCCGGAGTGCTGACAGATCACGAATGTTCAAGCCCCGAAGAACTCAAAGACAGGATTGAACGCGGCATGTTTGTCCTCATTCGCCAAGGCTCGGCAGCCAAAAATCTTGAGCAGCTCATCAAGGGAGTTACTCCCCAAAATGCCTGGCGCTGCGCTTTTTGCACAGACGACAGCAGCCCCGAAGATGTACTCCATGACGGACATATGGATAAACACCTGCGTTTGGCTGTTGAATATGGGTGCGACCCAATTCTGGCCGTGTGCATGGCAACCATTTTTCCGGCCACCTGTTACAATCTTCAGGGGAAAGGGGCCATTGCCCCCGGATACGCGGCTGATTTTGTATGTGTGGACGACCTGAACAATTTTCAGGCGCGCGAGGTATTTTGCCATGGAAAACTCACGGCAAAAAATGGAGAAATGACAGTGCAGGTTCCCTCACCGCCTCTTCCGGCAGAAGTTACAAGCAGGGTACGGCTCGCGCCAATAGACGAAACACATTTTCGCCTGCCGCTTCCAGACAACAGGGCCAGAGTCATCGGCCTTGAACCGCATTCCCTGCTCACACGCAGCGTTGAACGCGAAGTACAAACAACAGACGGCTGTTTTGACTGTAAAAAAAATCCCGGGCTGGCCAAGATAGCTGTTATTGAACGGCACAAGGGAAACGGCAATATCGGCCTTGGCATTCTGGAAGGCTACGTTGCCAAAGGAAAACACTTTGGCGGGGCCATTGCCACAACCATTGCCCACGACAGCCACAATATTGTTGTGGCCGGAGACAGTGATGCGGATATGCTCATGGCAGTGCTGGCCCTGCAAAAAACTGGCGGCGGAATCGTGCTGGTAAAAAATCAAACCATCATTGACCAGCTTGCTCTTCCGGTGGCCGGCCTGATGTCTGACCAGCCTGTTGAAAAAATCGCCAGGGCCAAAAAGGAACTTTTTAAGCGCGCCAGACAACAGTATAATATCAATCCCGGAGCGGAACCGGTCATGACCCTGAGTTTCATGGCCCTGCCTGTGATTCCTGAACTCAAAATCACGGATCAGGGACTTTTTGATGTCACGAAATTTTGCTTTACGCCAGTAGCGCTGTAAAAAAGGGCTGCCTTACAGCAGCCATTTTGTTATTTCCGGCAATAAAATAGCTAACTGTTTTTCATCTCCTGAATCAGGATTGTTAACTCCTGAGCCTGACGGGAGAGTGCAGTGACAGCCTGAGCGGATTCCCGCATGGCCTGCGCAGTTTCACTGGAAATGGTGTTGACCTCTGTTACCGAACGGTTGATTTCCTCGCTCGTGGCTGATTGTTCTTCACTGGCCGTTGCAATGGCTCGCACCTGATCGGAACTGTCATCAACAAGGGTTACAATTTCGCTCAGAGCGTCAGATGCCATTTTTGCTTTTTCCATAACCTGTTCAACAACGGTTCCGGTTCGTTCCACCTGCCGGATATTTTTGGTGGCGCTTTCCTGAATTTCGGTAATGGCTTTGGAAACATCGGCCGTGGAGTCCATTGTTTTTTCCGCCAGTTTCCGAACTTCGTCGGCTACAACGGCAAATCCTCGTCCTGCTTCTCCGGCCCGTGCCGCCTCAATGGCCGCGTTCAGAGCCAGCAGGTTGGTCTGGTCGGCAATGTCAGAAATAACACCCATAATCTGGGAAATAGACGTGGCGTGTTCGTCCAGTTCGTTCATGTCCGCTTTCAGGGCTTCGGATTGTTGCTGCAAGGCAGTCATGCTCTCGCCGGTTTCCCTGACTATTTTCGCTCCGGCTTGGGCCTTTTCTTTGGCTTGACCGGAAAGCTCTGAAGCTTGCCCCGCATTGCGGGCCACCTCCAATACGGCTCCATTCATTTCTTCCATAGCCGTGGCAGTTTCCGCTACTCGCTCGGCCTGCTGTTCAGCTCCTTTGCTACTTTGTTCAATCTGAGCGGAAAGTTGCTCTGAAGCGGAAGATACAACGGATACAATTTTTTCCAGTTGTTCGGCAACCCGATACATGCTTTCCTGTTTCGCCTCTGCCTGCAGTTTGCTTTGTTGTGCCTCTGTCAGGGCAATTTCACTTCGGGATAAAGCCTGTTCAGCTTCTTCATTTTTTTCTTGTACTTGCCGAAACCTCTCGGCCATGGACTGAACAATAGTATTCAGTGTCAGACGTAATTTTTCAACTTCCTTTATAGAAGAGGAAGCCGGAGCAACAGCCTCGCGCTCGGCAGCAACATTTTCAGCGTAATGAAGAATATGCGTAATCGGCTTGGTAATAGTTTTTGCAAAAAAAGTTGAAAACAAAAAACTGACAAGTAAAACACCTCCGCCGACAACAGCAGAAAATACCCAGGCCTTATTCACGTCAGCCAACAGTTCAGAAACATTGGCAACAGTTACAACAACGGCATTCAAAACAGGAATGCTCCTTGTGGAAACAAAGAGTTCTTCTCCACTTGCATCGACAGTTTCAAAGGTCATGGAATCCTTTTGAAGGATATCTCTGGAAAATGACGCAAATCCCTTTATATCGGAAAGCTGCTTGCCGTTTAAATCCTGAACAGCATGCAACATAATCTTTCCATCTTTCCCAACGAGAAAAGTCTCTCCTTTTTTTCCAATACGGCTGGAAGCAATGTGTTTAAGCAGTTCCCGCACATCAAGACCAATGGCCAGCAGTCCAAGAAAAGTTCCGTTACCATCTTCAATCCGGCGGTCAATAAAGGCCATATTTGAATATTGACCATTTCCCGGACCATAGACATCTATTTGAAGAGAGGCCCTTGATTTTTCAAAGGCAAAAAACCAGCCGTCTATTTCCGGGTCAAGTTTTTTGGTTGTTTCCTGTCCATTGACAAATTCATAATAGTTGGCAGTGGAACGAATAATAAGATTGACCCCTATGGTGTTGTGCATTGCAGCGACTTTACGGCTGGCCTTAAAAACAAGAGGGAGACTCTCAGGGTCTTCTCCATTTTTGATCCAGCCAACGAGCCAAGGGTGATTTGCCACAGCTTCCAAAGTCGTAGCTGGAGACACAAGCTGTTTGTCGATAATCGCCACAACCTCATTTACCTTGGCAGGAAGACCATTGGTCAAAATCTCTTTTTCCAAAGCGTTACGGAATAAAAAGGTAGAAATTATAATAATTGAAATACACGTGACAGATAACAAAAAAACGACCATGAAATTCAATCTCAATCCAATACCCATATTTTTCATATGTCCTCCAATGTTCATCAAACGACCTGATTAACAGCCCTGAGCATCTCTTTGAAAAAACATCATTTGCTTCGCCAATTTTGTTTCAAAAAAATCAAATTTTCATGTACCAACAGTCCGCTTTAAGCATATTTATGCCTCGCGTCTGATGATTTTGTACAGCCTGAATTTTCAACTTATTCAATGACAGCTAGAAATATCTTTAAAAATAAAAATTACGATAGAAATATATTACGGTTAAGACGCTACAAGAGAGAGTGAGTATATGTAGAATAAAATGAAAAAAAATGAATTCAAGGTTAAAATAAATAGTAAAAAAATATCTTACAAAAAAATGAAAAAACAAACCGGAAAGAAAAAACAGGAGGGCACAAGGCTCTCCGTGTACATCGTCTCTTTTTTTCAGACTGAAGGACTGCTAAAACATGTCCTTTTCGTTTTCGGAAATGGTTTTTTCAATATTTTCCCGCAGTTCTTCGGGCAGGCCCATAATATCAACATTCAAAAAGCCACGCACAATGGTTGAAGTGGCTTCATCTTCGTCAAGTCCACGGGCCATAAGATATTCAATCTCTTCCTGGGCAATTTTCCCAACAGCTGCCTCATGCGAAAGCTCCACCCCATTAACATTTCCCTGCAATTCAGGAATAGCGTGGATTGTTCCCCCGCCCAGAATAAGGCCCTTGCATTCAAGATGGCCTCTGGCAGGCACGGCATTGCCGACAATTTCGCCTCTGGCAATAATGGTTCCGCCGGTTGTAATAGTACGGGAAATGATTTCCCCCCTGGTGTCAGGAGCGTTCAAAACAATCCGGCTGCCAGAATCAACATGCGAGCCTTCTGGCGTCACGATCACCGAATTAAAACGGGCCACAGCTCCTGGGGCGTTCAGATAAATGGTTGGATAGCTCTGAACAGACTGGACCTTGTGCAGCAAAATATAGTTATTGAGAAAAATCCCATCTTCTTCAACAACGCCAACCGTGCGCGGCCGAACCATGACTTCATCGCCCCAGTCATGCACCATTGTATAGGTCAGTTTGCCGCCTTTTTTCACATAAAATTCAGAAACAGCAAGATGCAGAGCGGAACGCACACCATGTGATGTCGTGCACCCTGTAATAATATGTACCTCAGAATCTTCCTCTACAACAACGATATTGTGTACATTTTGAGAAACATCATTTTTTTTTATATACATACATGTTTGCACGGGATTCGCGATTTTCGCTCCCTTTTGAGTACGGATAAAATAACCCCCATGCAAATCATCAGCTACAGCGCGGGTATATTCATCTTTATCAGGATCAATCAAATTAAAATAATATTCAGGAAGACCGTTATATTTTTTCAAAGCGTCTTTTATTCCACAGACTTCAACGCCTTTTTGAAAAGATTTGCAATGAACCATATCACGGTCAAACTGCAAATATGTACCACTGCGCAAACCCTCTTCAACATCAATACCGGCCATCAATAACTGCTGCCGGTCATCAGCATTTATCTTCCGCAGGTCCAGCAAAAAATCATTCTTACTGACAGTTGTGTATTTTTTCAGATCAACTTGTATTGGCCTTAATTCAGACATCGTATACACTCCTTATACCCATATTTACTGATATGATCTAAAATATCACGAGGGCGAACCGGCCTGCTGTCACAGCACAGGACTCCATCATACATAACCTGACCACGATCCGCGTTTATATAGTCGAGGATGTAGCCGGTATGTGTAATAATCAACCCGGATATATGACAATTTGCCCGCAGCTCCCGCATCGGAACCTGCGGGTCAGGCTCAAAAGAGCAGCCAAGCAGGGCACTGGCTGTCTTGCCGATCAGTTCCATATTTTCCAGATCAACGCCAGATTCCGGTTCATCAAACAGTACCAGCTGCGGCTTTTGGGCCATGAGCTGCAAAAGTTCCGAGCGTTTTATCTCTCCACCGGAAAAACCGGCATTGATATCCCGATCCAGAAAGGAAGAAAAATTGACCTCTTTGGCCATGTCTTCAACCTGAAAACCGAAATTCCGGTATTTCGAGCACATTTCAACCAGATGACGAGTTTTCAGCCCATGAATTGTCGGCGGACGCTGAAAAGACATACCAACACCCCGGCGTGCCCGTTCATACATGGGCATATCCGTAATATCTTCGCCCTGAAAAATAATCTTTCCCTGGGTCACCCTGTAACCGGAAAAGCCCATAATGCTCATCAACAAGGTTGTCTTGCCTGAACCATTGGGGCCAAAAAGAACAAATGTTTCGCCCTGTTCGATCTTCAGGTTAATTCCCTTTAAGACTTCTTTTTCTCCAATGGAAACATGAAGATTTTCTATTTTTAACATATCTGTTTCCCGCTGTTAAATTCTATACGGCCTTATTCACAAAAAAGAGAAGTTCCCTTTATTCAGTCCCAAACGGGCTGGTGTCAAGCCCGAGAATGAGAATTGTTCCTGATTTTTTTTCAACAGGCTCTTATTATTACGAGTCCAAAAGACAGTAAAAGAACTTTTTTCGCGCCCGGGTCTTTTTTTGGCGCAAACCACGCAAAATGCGTATCAACCCTTGGGTCTGCGAACGCAGATGTTCCAAATCCCCTGTATTGGAAAGCACAAAATGAGCCACTCTGACCTTTTGGGTCAGATCGCACTGCCATGAATCCACCTCAGAGGCCAAGGCTGCAGTCCAGCCCTTGGTTTCAAGGCATTTTGTCCGTACGGCCTGAGAACAAAAAACCGTGCAGACAAAATCAAGCATATCCTCTTTTTTATGCCAGCCTGTCTCCACAAGAAGTGGAATCTCGGCAACGCACAAAGCCGCCTTTTGCTGACAGGCAAAAAAATTCTCCAGACGGTAAAGAACAAGCGGGTACAGCAGGTCCCCAACCTCTCGAACCAAAGCGTAATTTTCCCGCATGGCCGCCAACAGGGCTTTTCTGTCCACCGCGCCTGTTTCAGAAGCAAAACGGCCCCCAAAACGGGCACGCAAAACCCGCCAACCGTCTTCTTCCGGTTCATACAACTGCCTGACAATACTGTCCGCGCTCCAAACCGGTATCCCGGCCTGTTTCAATTCCGTCAGAACAGTTGATTTTCCGCAGGCGGCAAGTCCGGTCAGCCCGATTTTCAGCGGTTGACGGCCAGCCAGTAAAAATACCCGCAAAAAATCAGCCGGCGGGGGCTGAACAAAGGCAAGCGGTTTGCCGGTCACGGGGTGAGAAAAACCCAGTTTCCAGGCATGAAGCAGCTGGCGGCGGGCCAACCTGGCCATTTGCCTCGCTTTCGCTCCAAAGCCGGAAAAATTGTTTCCACCATAAGTGGCGTCACCCAATATAGGATGACCAATGGAACTCAAATGCACGCGAATCTGATGCGTGCGGCCAGTAAAAATCTGAACACCAAGCAAGGACACAGCCCTGTCTTTGGATGTCCAAAGCACCCGGTAGCGGGACTTCGCGTCTCTGCCGCCTCTGGCCACAACCGCCATTCGTGTTTTTACGGTTGGGTGGCGACCAACAGGAGCTGTAATCTCGCCCTGGTCTTTTTCCGGCACGCCAAGAACAAAGGCCAGATACTCCTTTTCCACCTCGCGGGAAGCAAACTGCCTTGCCAGCACAAGACGGACATCTTCCCTGTGGGCCACAACAAGCAGGCCGGAAGTATCTTTGTCCAGACGGTGCACAATGCCCGGCCGTTCCCCTCCAAGTTCGGCAAGCCGCGGATAATGAGCGAGCAAAATATCAACAAGGGTCCGGTCTTTTACACTTGGAGCGGAATGAACAGTCAGGCTGGCAGGTTTATTGAGAACCAAAAGCGCATCGTCTTCAAAAACAATCTCAGGAAGAGGCACAACAGCACCCTGCTCCGGCTTTCCGGCAGCAGCAGGAAGAGACAGACAAAGACGCTGGCCCTGAAAAACACGGGTTGCCGGTTTCAGACAGACGGTGCCATCAACCTCCACCAGCCCTTTTTTTATAAAGGAGCAGGCGGCGCTACGAGACACAACCTCTTGAAATAACTGAAAAAGACAAAAATCAAGGCGGAGATTTTGATTAACACCGCAAATTATTTTATTTTTTTTATTTATTCTGCTTGACAACTTTAACAACCCGGCATAGTGACTTTGAAATTTACGAGAGTAAAATAGAACCTTTTGGATTACAAAAAGATGAGAGTTCCATGACTGCCCAAAAAGATATACAGGCAACAGAAAAGTTGCTCGAGGTTATCCGTAATCCCAAAACAGATCCTGGCCCAAAACCAGAACCTGCAACAACTCAACGGTTCTCTAAACTAAAAAACAAGAAAAAACAAATCCTGATCGGAGTTGAGATTGACGGGCATACCGTCAGGCTGGCGGCCATCTCCCACGCGGAGCCATACCGGCTTCTGGGCTACCAGCAAGTCTCTCTTCCAATAACCAGGGACAAAGAATCTCTGGGGGCAGCACTTGCTCCGGTTCTGAGAAAATTCTGCGCGCCTTTTCCAAAGAAAAAACTCTGGCATGTAATGGATGGCAACAATATAGATCCTCTTTATTATGAAATCCCTCATGTTGAACCTAAAAAACTTGATTCTGTCGCCTTTCTGGCCGCCCAAAAAGAAAAAAAGATTGATACAAGCACCCATATTTTTGACTATCATATATTAGGAGAAAAAACAGAGGGTGAGGTAAAAAAATACCGGATTCTGGCTTACACGGTTCCCAAAAAAGAAGTCGAAGAATGGAAAACATTTTTCCGTAAAATCGGATATTCGCTGGAAGGTATTACAATCAGCACATTTTGCCTGCAAAACATGCTGCAGACCAAATGGATTGACGCCCCGGCCGAGGGCTCTGCTGCCCATATCTTTATTGATGAAGACAGGTCGCGGATTGATATTTTTCATAATAAATCCCTTGTCTTTAGCCGTGATGTTAAAACAGGGCTCAACAGCCTGCTCAGTGAAATCCAAAGTTCTTTCCAGCCGGCACCGCAAGCAGAAACAGATGTGACAAACGGGAGCTTCAATCTTGAGCTGCAGGTTGCCCCTGAAGCCTTGGGAGGTTCTCAGGATCTGACCCTGCAGCAGGCCAAGGAGGTTTTGCAGGCCCAGATGGTGGAAGGACAGCCGCTTCCTCCAGACCATCCGGGTTCAACTCTTGATGCCGAACAGGTACTCAATTTTGTTCGACCGGCAATAGACAGGCTCCTGCGTCAGCTCCAGCGGACAGTCTCCCACTATAATAACACGATGGCTCTTAATCCGGTTGAAAAAATCTTTATCACCGGCACAATGAGTCTTTATCTGCCGCTTCTGGCGTATCTGCAAGAAGAGTTCGGTCTTGACATTGAAGCGTGTGATCCGTTTCAAGATGCCGCCGGCCATTTAAAAACGATTCGTCCTCCAGCAACTATTACTCAACGAGTACTTTTTTTGCCGGTTATTGGTCTGGCCCTGTCCACAAATCCCGATACCCCCAATTTCCTTTATACATATAAGGATAAAAATGAAGAAAAAAAGCTGACCAAAATCAGAAAAGGGATTCTGGCAACAGGATGTCTGACCTTCTTCCTCTTTCTCGGTCTGAATATAGCAGCCTTTATCTATCTGAGTGGAAAGCAGACTCATCTTGCATCATTAAATGAAAATTGTCTCAAACTGGAAAGCAAGGCGAGAGCAATAGAAGACCAGATAAGTTCAACGGACCCCAATGTGGACCTCTCCAACATCAGACAACTCGCTGAAAAAATAAATCTTCTGAATTCCTACCTGGAATATAGTGCCAAACGATACGCACCAGTTGCTGTTTTTTCCGAGCTTCTTACTCTCACTCCGGAAGGAATTTCTATTCATAAAGCCCTGTATTCTTCCTCTGAAAATCCTGTTTCCCTTGTTTACAAAAGTTACAAAGGCTCTGTTCAGTCAAACCCCGAAACAAAGAAATTCACCTCTCCGTTCGGTTTTTTTGATATTGAAGATAACGCCTCAAAGTCCCAATCAATACCATCTAAAAACACAAACTTTATTTTGCTTGACGGAATAATTACAACACAGGAACAGGATAAGAATCTTTATCTTTCCGTATATAAAATGATTTTGAATAATTCTCCGCTTTTTGAAGTTATAGAGGTTGAAAAAAACTCTCAGATAACTCCGGGCATTGGAAATTCTCTTTACTTTACCCTGGCGATAAAGGTAACCCTATGAAGAAAAAAGCACCTGCTCTTCCCCCGGCAACTCTGATGACAATCCTGCTCTTTACCGTACCCGTGTTTATTATGATTGGGTATCTGGTTTGGCAGATACAGACAATTCGCCAAACAGAAACGAATATTGTCCTGACAGAAAAAAAAATTGTCAACAAAGAGCAGGAAATTGCTTCGCTGCAATCACAACTGGCAACTTTGCGGACAATCCAGGCGAACTACAGAACATATTTACAAACAATGGAAAAAGAATTTAACGAGGCCGAATCAAATCGGCAACGCATGAAGAAACACGCTCCATATCCACCCCAAAATACGACATATCCCGGAGTATTGACTGACATTCCCCAGGATATCAAAAGGAAACTTGAGTCAACAGGAGCTGAAAACATAAAAATCCAGGTTGCAGCAGAAACAAATCGACCGGATTTTGCGTTAGGAACAGTCGAGGCATATGGCACTCTGGAACAGCTTTATAATCTGGAAATTGAACTTTTACGCCTGACATACATAGATTCTGTTAGCTCCAGTATGATTCAGGAAGTCGCGAATAAAAAATTTATCACCCTTAAATTCTGGATTCGAACACTATGAGTGACAGAGAAAAAAAATTACTTATAGCTTTGCTGGTCATTGCTCTTGGTGCCGGTATTTTTCTTCTGCTGGATTCTTCGCCAAGCAAGAATACTCCGCCGGCAGCTCAATCTGAGGCAGTGAGCGCAAAACCACTTCCCGCTTTTGATGCCCAAAAATTTCCGGAACTCAAGGAAAGAATTGTGGCAATAGAATTAAGCCCAAGCCAGAAAAGGGTTCTGGCCCAAAGCTCAATCCCCTGGGAAAGGGATATTTTTTACAAAGATTCAAGCAAGCCTAACCACCAGGCCCAAAAGAAAAAAGTGGAAACAAAACTTTTTTCCTATACCGGCTTTATTCAACTTGGAGAGGAACTTTTCGCGATCATTAACAATCGCAACTACAAGGAAGGAGACAGTCTGGAAGACTGGACAGGATATTCCGTTGGCAAAATTACCAAGGAAAATGTTGTCATTTATACACCCAAAAAGAATCCTCTTGTCATCTCCTATACCAATATCCAGCCTTTTATCTGGGAACCTCCTCAAAAGGAGGGGACACCCCAGGAAAAGCAGCCGCAACAACCTGAACCCAAAGGAGATAAAAAAGATGAATAACCAGACTTTTTATTTCTCTTATCAAGGAAACGATACAGCCATATGAAGAAGATATTTACTTTTTTCCTTGCTTTTTTTCTTGCCGATTTTCTTTGGCAGCCTGCCTGTATTGCATCAGACATCCCGGAAGCCTCAATTGTCAAGATTCAAACAGACAAAGGTGTGGGAACAGGTTTTTATATCCATAATAATATCCTGGCGACCAATTATCATGTCATTGAAGGGGCCAATAAAATCTTTGTCATGGCTGATAAAGAAAACGCCATCGAGATTGAATGGGTGATAAGCTATGATGAGCTTACGGATATCGCCCTGCTTTTTATTCCCCGTATGGGGCAGCCTTTGCCTGTCAAGGTCTCCAATCTGGTCTATGGAACAGAGCTGATCTCTTCGGGCTACCCCCTTGGCGGCGAACGGTACAACCTCAAAGCCATTTTCACCGGCTGGGAAAACTTTGACAGTACCTTGTATCTCAAACTGCATGCCATTATCATTCCCGGAATGAGCGGCGGCCCTGTGCTTGACCGGGACGGCAATGTGGTGGCCCTTAACCGGCTTGGCAACTATAATCCCTGGTCTCAGCAGCTTGTTGCTCTGTCTGCAAAATATATTCAGCAACTTCTGGAACAAGGGTTAAAAAAGGATTTTGCTCAGTACATTCCACTGACAGATTTTGCCCAAAAAACCAAAAAAACTTTGCGCTCAGAGAAAAAACATGACGAAATTATTATCACCGACAACTAGATTTGTATCTTTTTTTCTTATGGCCACAATATGTGCCTTTCTTTTCTCCGCTTGTTCCGGCGAAAAAAGACGTCCGCTGGATCAGGGACTTTATACGTGGAAAGAAAAAGCACGGCACTTTGAGGGTTATTCTCCTGAGGCTAACTACTCGGAACGGATACTTGAGCAGCAAACAACATTGGAAGATCTGAATCAAGGTCCAGAAAAACCTATTGAACAGGAAAAACCACTACCAACGACACCTGTTTCTATAAAGGTCACCAATGTTCCGGCAGGAGTTATTATCGCCACTCTGGCACGCAAAGAAAATATCAACATCCTAAACACGGAAAAAATAACCGGCAATATCAGCCTCAATCTCAAACGGGTTCCCTGGAACCAAATATTTACAACAGTCCTCAGGGACAGACGCTGTACCTATGAATGGGAAGGCAATGTACTCCGTGTTCTGACGCCGGAGGACATCAAGCAGGAAGCGGAGCTGGCTGAAATGCTGCTGAAGAAAAAAGGCGAGGAAAAAAAGCTCGAGGCGTTCAGTCCTGTTGAAACAAAAATCGTGAAAATTCAATTCGCCAATGTCAAGGAAGTACAAAAGACCCTACAGGAAACCCTGCAACAAAAAACACTGCTGGCTGCGGCCAGTCTTGATCCGACAAAAAGCAAAGAGCATCCGGAAGCAGTACCGGGAAGTGTTATTTTGGATCAGCACACCAACTCACTTATCCTGCGCGGCCAGAAAAGTGATGTTGACCTGATGGTTCGCCTTATCAAAGCAATAGATATTCCGACAAGCCAGATCAATATCAAGGCCTATATTGTGGAAACCACCCAGGAGACAGGTCGGGATCTCGGCCTGCAATGGGGCGGCCGCTGGCGTTCTCAGCCCTGGGGGCATGGAAACAGATCCGGCATTACTTCCGGCCCGGATCTGAGAGCTCCCTTTGGACGGGAAGACCTTGCAACCCGCAACTTTGGCCCGGAAGACGCGGCAACCCGCAACCTGCCATTTATCAGGGAGTTCATGAGCGGACTGCCTAAAAATGCGGAAGGCGGAGTTGATGTTGACAAGCTGGGTGCCAGCGATCGGTCTTTTTATGAGAGTCTGCAGTCAGATATACTGCAACAGCTGGCAAAAGAAAAAGTTTATCCAGCCGGTAACGGCGCAGGAGGCTCCTCTGATCCCGGCATACTCAACTCTTTAGCCAATGCCATTCCCGGAGCTGCGGGCGCGCGCGGTCTGGGAGCAGCCGGACTGGGACTTGGACTTCTTATCGGCAATCTTTCCGATAACTTCCTTGACATTCAGCTGGCAGCCCTGGAAGAGGCCAATAAGGCCAATATTCTTTCCAACCCGTCCATTACCACCATTGATAACGTCATGGCCTACACGGAAAATGGAGAAAAAATTCCATATGTTACAGTTGAGGATGGAGAAAAGAAGGTCAAATTTGAAGACGCGGTCCTGCGTCTTGAAATCACGCCGCATGTTGTTGATAAACGGTATCTGAAAATGGACATCAAGATCCGCAAGGATGAGGTTGACATGAGCCGGAGCGTTCAGGGGAACCCGCTTATTATCAAAAAGGAAACCCAGACCTCCTTAATTGTTGAAAACAACGAAACAATCGTTATCTCAGGGCTGACCAAAACAGCAAAAGGCCGGGCCACCCACGGAGTTCCCGGGCTCAAGGACGCTCCTCTTCTGGGCTGGCTATTTAAGGGCCAGTCTTCCCAGGAAAAGATGCATGATGTCCTGATTTTTATCACGCCCAAGATATTGCCTCGAAAAAGTGATGTAACGTCCGCAAAACTCAGCACGCTTGAAAAGCTGGAAAAACTGACTCCAACTCACGATGTCAAGGCACTCAAATGGAAACAAAAGAGTGAGAAGTTTCTTGCTCAAAAATACTGGGACGAAGTAATACGAGCGGCCTCTATTGCCCTGACCCTTGATCCGGGACTTGGCAGTGTATATTGCGACAGAGCCAGGGCTTACCTGGAAAAAGAACTGTTTCAGAAAAGCTACGATGACAGTTTGACAGCTCTTTATATGAATAAAAACAACTCTCGAGCCTATCGGCTCCAGGGGCTGGCTCTGGAGGGCATGGGGCAACAGAAAAAAGCCCTTGAAAGCCTTGAGAAAGGATGCGGCTTGGGTGACGAACAAGCATGTAAAGAGCATAGACGCCTGTATTATAAAAAATAAATAGCTGGCAGAAATCTGGCGGTACCCCAAAAGGCTATGGAGTATTTTGAATATCTGCAACTGGAAAGAGAACCATTTTCCAACTCTCCAGATCCAGAGCTCTTCTTCTGCTCCGACAGGCAGGAACATTGTCTGCAACAGCTTGAAATAGCCATTCGTCTGCGCCGGGGAGTCAGTGTTGTACTTGGCGAGGTAGGGACGGGAAAAACAACGATTTTTCGCCGTCTGTTACAAAACCTTGATGATCTTGAATGTCATCCCTTCCTCGACCCGGACATTGGCTCCATAGAGGATCTTTTGGCCCTGATCCTGGCCAAGCTGACAGGCGAGGAAGAAACAGCCGTTCTTGGAACCTGGGAGTATAAGGAAAAAATAAAAAAGGCTCTCCTGATAAAAAACCTGATCGAAGACAAGACTGTTGTTCTGCTCATTGATGAGGGGCAGAAACTTTCACGTCAGGGCATAGAGCTGTTGAGGGAACTTCTGAATTTTGAAACCAATACCTGTAAACTTCTCCAGCTTGTCATCTTTGCCCAGCCTGAATTCAAACGGCATCTGGATGCCATGTATAACTTTACGGACAGGATAAATTTTCTTTATGAACTAACACGGTTTAATTTTGAAGAATGTAAAAAGATGATTACGAGCCGTCTGGGCCTGTGCTCAAAACACGGCAACGCGAAAAAACTTTTTACCACAGAAGCAATAAAAAAAATTCATATAGCGAGCAAAGGACGGCCACGGCAAATTATTACTCTGTGCCATAAACTTCTTCTTCAGCTTTTTGTAAAAAAGCAGAAGAAAGTTACAGGGAGAATGGTCGACAGCTATCTCAATAAAAAAAGTGGGATTTCTGTTCTTACAAAATATGTTTTGGCTTTTCTCTCTTTCATGCTCTTGACTTTTTGGGTCGCGCGTCAACTGACAATTGCCCCAAAAAACAATTTGGACCCGACAGAACAAAAACGTGCAACAGAGTCACGGTGGGAAATCAAGAGAGATTCTGTCATAAAAATTTACTAGATGGCGAGCTTATGCAAAAAATACGACTTGGCGATCTCCTTATTCTGGAAGGACTCCTCACAGAAAGCCAGCTTTCCGCGGCCCTTGCTGAACACAAGAAACTTGGGAAAAAACTTGGTGAATACCTTGTTGAACAGCACATTGTACAGGAAGAACAGATTATTGGGGCCATAAGCCGCCAGTTGCAGATTCCGGTCTATACGCCGACCAGATATCCGGTTGACCATTCAAATGCGGACCTTATCTCCGCGGAAACCTCACAAAAATACAAGGTCATAGGCCTGGCTGAAAAAGGAAATGTTCTTATCACAGCCATAGTTGACCCTACAGACATCAACGCACTGGACGCTGTAGAGATAGAAACAAACAAGGAAGTTGAACCGGTTATATGTACCTTGCGTGATTTTGAACAGCTGCAATCCACAATATATGGAACCTGGAACGATCTGGGTGAAGTTATGGACGATATGTCCGAACTTGACCTCGCGCAACAAAAGGACAGCATTCAGGAATCAAACGACCTGCAGGTCACTTCCCTGCACGATATGGCGCAGGAAGCTCCTGTTATCCGCCTGGTCAATTCCATTTTATCTCAGGCAATAAAAGAAGGAGCCAGTGACGTTCATATCAGTCCTGAAAAAAATTTCGTGCAGCTCCGGTTCAGAATTGACGGCCGCCTCCAGGAAGTGCCCTCTCCCCCAAAATCCATGTTTATGGCCATTGCCTCCAGATTCAAGATTCTGGCCAATATGGACATTGCCACAACCCGTGTTCCCCAGGATGGACGTTTTACCATCTCTATGAATAAACGGGAAATCAACGTGCGTGCCTCTGTTCTGCCAACCATCTACGGAGAAAATGTTGTCCTGCGTTTGCTGGATATGAGCTCAGGCGGCCTGACCCTGCCACAACTGGGTATTAACGCGCATGACCTGGCCCTGCTGCAACAAATTATCCATAAGCCCTATGGCATGATTTTAAGTACCGGCCCGACAGGAAGCGGAAAAAGTACCAGTTTGTACGCCATTCTCCGTGAACTCAATCAACCGGACATCAATATTATTACCCTGGAAGACCCTGTTGAATACCGTTTGCAAAACATCAGACAGGTACAACTGAATACCAAGGTCGGTATGACCTTTGCCAGCGGCCTGCGTTCCATCTTGCGCCAGGATCCAGATGTTGTCATGCTTGGAGAAATCCGGGACCAGGAAACCGCCAAAATCGCCGTGCAAACAGCCATGACCGGTCACCGTCTGCTCAGCACGGTTCATACCAATGACTCGGCTGGAGCCATCACCCGTTTTATCGAAATGGGTATTGAACCCTTTCTTATCTCATCTGTTTTGCTCTGTTCTGTTGCCCAGCGTCTGATTCGCAAGGTCTGCCAATACTGCAGGGAGCCATACACACCGGAGCAATCCTATATTGACTTCTGGCAAATCAGCCCTGAAAAATTAAAAACAGCCAAGTTCATGCGTGGAAAAGGCTGCACCTTTTGTAATAATACCGGCTATCAGGGCAGAATCGGACTTTATGAACTGCTTATCAACGATGAACAGGTGCAAAAAATGACACTGGAAGAACGGTCTGCGCAGGAAATTACAAGGGCACTGGTTGCCGAAAAAAAGATCAGGCTGCTGCGAGAGGACGCTGAAGAAAAAATTCTGGAAGGAACAACAACAATAGAAGAAGCAACAAGTGTGGTTATTGTCTAATGCAGTATTCATATAAAGCCTATAATGGAAATGGTAAGCTGGTCAGCGGCAGCCTTGAGGCTGAAAACCTTGACGGTGCAAATTTTGCTCTTTTAGAACAGGGGCTGATTCCTGATTCTATAACAGCAAACAAAGGCAAAACAAAAAGCTTTGGCAAATTAGACCCACAAGAGCTGATCCTGTTTACTAAGCAATTCCGTACCCTTTTTCAGGCAGGTATTCCCATTGTAGGACTCCTGCGCATCCTGGAAGAACAAACAGAAGATAAAAAATTTAAGCAGGTCATTCTTGAAATACATGACGATGTTCAGGAAGGAGCTTCGCTGTACAAGGCTTTTTCCAAACATAAAAGCATTTTTTCTCCGCTGTACTGCAGCATGCTCCACGCGGGAGAAACCAGTGGAGCCCTGCCGGAAGTTATGGACAGACTGTCCTATCTTCTGGATCACGAACATAAGGTCAAACAGGACATAAAATCAGCTCTTCAATATCCCATCATTGTTCTTGCCGCTCTTGGTATTGCGTTTTTTGTTCTTCTGACCTTTGTTATTCCCAAATTCATCAATATTTTTAAAACCGCTGGAATTGATATTCCTCTGCCAACAAAAATCTGTATGATTTTGTATTCTTTTTTAAGTAATTACTGGTATCTCTGTATTGCCTTTGTGGTACTGGGGGTTGGCGGACTGATACTTTACTGCAAAACCCAACAGGGAAAATACGTCCGGGATTCTTTTTTTCTAGCCTTACCTATCCTCGGCCCGGTATTTGAAAAGGCTGCGATGTCCAGATTTGCGAGCATCTTTGCTATCTTGCAGTCAAGCGGAGTTTCCGTACTCAACTCCATTGATATTTTGAGCGCGGCTATTGGCAACAGTGCGATCAGCAGGGAATTTGAAAACCTGAAGGAAAAACTGAAACAAGGCGCGGGTATTGCCCCGCCCCTGAAAGAGGCAAAACACTTTCCGCCAATGGTGGTCAATATGATTTCTATTGGTGAAGAATCAGGGAATCTGGAAAAAATGCTGCAAGACGTCTCCAGACATTATGATGAAGAAGTTGCTTATGCGGTGTCAAAAATGACCACCAATCTTGGTCCGGCCCTCATGGTCGGGCTGGCGGCAGTTGTTGGCTTCTTTGCCTTGGCTATTTTTCTGCCCATGTGGGACATGACAAAAATGGTTTAGCTTGGTCTGTTATTTTTTTCCTGTACCCTATGGTTTTTCAAATAATCATCACGTTTTTTTGCTTTTCCCACCGGGGCTCAGATTTTTTCGGGATTTTTTTCCAGATCCTGTTCAAAACAGACAAAATACACTGCGCCTTTGGGAATAATGATGTTATCGCGGCCACGATAAGCTGTTCAATCCCCACCCGCTGCGCAGCCCTGCAAAGGCCCCTGCATCAGCAGGCTTGGGCGGTCAACCCATAAACTGACCAGCTTTATCCGGCCGTCAAAAAAATCCCTGCTGTCCGCGGCTCCGGGCATACCAACAAGATTACGTATGGCATTGACGATTTTTTTCCGGATTGACCAGAAACTCAACATTAAAGTTTTTCTTTATAATTTCAGCATGGCTCAGATAATCTTCATTACGCAGACGCACAACCTTGGTCAGATTCGGGGCCAGAATATTGGCAAATGAACAGGCCACAACAAGATTGATCTCATCACTGTCTGCAACCGCGAGCAAGGCATCAGCGTCCTGTATTCCAGCCTCTTTCAGCTTGAGCCCGCCCCCTCAAGAGCTGAACATCAAGCTGCTCCGTCACCCGGGCAGGAATGTCAGGATCTTATAATAACATTAAGTTCTTTCTGTTCTTCAACAAGAGCCGCCTAGCCGTATGAAACCCGAACCTAGCCCGCGCCAATAATAATCTTCAAGATACGACTCCTGTTCAATCCCTGCTCGCCGTTTTTTCCAGGGGCCACGGAGTGCACTCTCTGCACGGAGCAAAACCTGCGTAAAAAGCATCTTTCAGGGAAGAAAAAATCCGCCTGTTCCTGCTGGAAACAGAACGGGCGTAATGGCAGGAAGGCAGGTGAAAACGCCGGGAACGCCAATTGCCATGGACCATCCCCGTACAAAGAGAAAAAATCTCAGGCCAGAAGCCCTGCTCCGCTTCCATTGCCTGCCGCTGGGCAGACAAAAACCGCTCATGATCGACAAACCGCTTTCTCTTGTCTGGATGGGAAAAATAAAAAGCATATCCTCCGCGCAACAAAAGTTCATTTACCACCTGCTGATCCGGCAAAATCACGATCGTCAGGGTGCGGCCAAAACGGTCACGACCCTCACCCACCTCCACGACCTCAACCTGTCGATTGAGTACGAGTTCAGACAGCGCCTTTTTAGCAGCAACGGCAAAATATTGGCTCTTTTTCCCCATCTCCGGCGTATCAAGACCGTAGAGACGAAGAACGCGGCCACCCTCAAGACGCAGGGTATCGCCATCATAGACCCGCGTTACCAGCCGGGTTCCGGCCTGCGCAGCCTGGATCCCCAAAAGCAGCCCGCATACAATCAGCAGCAGGATTTTCAACCTGCCGCTTTGGGCCGCCGCCCTGAAACTGTCCGGTTCAGTTATCATAATACGATCTGAGATTCTGGCTCCTGACCGGATGACGCAATTTCCGTAGCGCCTTGGCCTCAATCTGGCGGATACGCTCTCTGGTCACATTAAAGAGTTTGCCGACCTCTTCCAGGGTATGATCAGATTTTTCCCCAATGCCAAACCGCTTACGAAGCACCTGTTCCTCACGTGGAGTCAGATCGGAAAGAATCGTTGCGATCTGTTCGGCCAGCTTTGTGTTCACAACCTCTTCAGACGGAGCAACAGCCTTTTTGTCTTCAATAAAATCACCCAGACTGCTGTCTTCCTCATCGCCAATTGGTGTTTCCAGCGAAATGGGCTCTTTGGCTATTTTTAAGACTTTCTTGACCTTTTCAATCGGATAGTCCATGCGTTCCGCGATTTCTTCCGGCAAGGGATCGCGACCAAGTTCCTGAACTAGGTACCGGGTTGTGCGTATCAGTTTGTTGATGGTTTCGATCATGTGCACGGGAATACGAATTGTCCGGGCCTGATCAGCAATGGCCCTGGTTATGGCCTGACGAATCCACCATGTCGCGTAGGTCGAAAACTTGTACCCGCGCTGGTATTCAAATTTATCAACCGCTTTCATCAGGCCGATATTGCCCTCCTGAATCAGATCCAAAAATTGCAGGCCCCGGTTTGTGTATTTTTTGGCAATACTGACAACCAGGCGCAGATTGGCCCGGATAAGTTCCTGCTTGGCATTCAGGGCGCAGCAATTCCCTTTTTTTATCCGCCACAAAATTTCTTCAAGTTCTTCAACAGAATGGGTGCAGCGCTCTTCCAGACGGTCAAGAATCTCACGCTTGCCGTAAATCATTTCCTTGAAAGAAAACAACTCTTCAACTGTCATGTTCAGGGAACTGGCCGCGACAACCGGATTGATCTCTCTTTGTTCCAGGCTCTGAAAAAGAGAAAATGTCTCGTCCTTGGTCTTGCCGGTAGACAGGATATAGGCTGTCAAATCCCTCCGGTAGTTATGCATCTGCTGCACATAGTCGCCAACAGTCTCAATAATCCGGTCAATAAGGGTTTTTTCCAGTTTGATTTCACGCAGGCACTGAACCACTTCCTCCTTAAAGTCCATAATCTTTTTCTGGGCTCCATACACACGACGATCATTGCGGGAACATTCATCAAGTTTCGCGTACAGATTTTTCTTTTTCCGGTAGATGCTGCTCACTTCGGCCAGCAGCTTGATAACCCGCTCCCGCTGATTCATTTCTTCTTCAGACGGATCATCTTCCTCAATGGTCTTTACCACGTCCTTGAGTTTGATCTTGTTTTCCGCCAGATCCTCACCAACCAGAATCAATTCTTCAACAGCGACAGGAACCTCGACAATGGCGTTTAAGACCTCAAGCTCGCCCTCTTCAATCTTTTTGGCGATATAAACTTCACCCTCCCGGTCAAGCAGACCAACCGCGCCCATTTCGCGCAAATACATCCGAACCGGATCGCCCCCTCTGGAGATATATTCTCCCAATTCGTCCGTGTCCGGCTGGATTTCAAAATCAAGATCAATGTCCGCAGCAAGCCCGTCTTCTTCACCTTCAGCCCCAAGCCCTTTGCCTTCTTTTTCATTGATGATGGAGATATTTAATTGCTCAAAAACCTGCACAATTTCATCAATCTGTTCGGGTCGTGTTGTTATTTCTCCGGGGAGGGCCTTGCTCAACTCCTCAACAGTCAAAAAACCTTTTTTCTTGCCCTCGGAAATAAGAGACTTAATCTGCTGTATATCCTTGACGTTGCTCATTGTTCCCCCTGTCTTTTATTTTGCATACGATAAATTCCAACTCTCTGTATCGCCTGGTCAAGACCGGCAAGATCGGTCATTCCTGCAAGGTCCGCTGATATTCCTGTAATATCCGCGCCATTTCCTTTTGATCGCCTTTCATTTGCGCGTGGTGTAAAGCGTTTTTCAAATGTTCCTGCCGCCTGATCTGAAAATTCTGTACAATAAAATGTTCAATATCCTGCCACTGCCTTTCTTTATTTTCGGGCAAAAAAGCCTGCATACTCTGTATCCAAAAGACCCTTTCTTCATTGGTCAGACCGGAAAAAAGATCCTGTTCGGAAAGGCCGGTCAACTTGCCCCAAAAATCACGCGCGGCTTGGGAATCAAGCACTCCAACCACTCCAAGTTCACACATCTTCTGCCTGTATTCAGGACAGGCAGCGGCAAAAGCCAGAATTTCCTTTTCCGTGCGGGAAAACAGGCCTTTTTTGTTTCGCGGCTTTGTGACAACGGGCTGATCTCCCAGTCGTTTTTTATGAGCCAGTCGCAACTCTGTTTCGTTCAGTTCAAGGCCGCCGGCCAGACGGGGCAGATAATACGCCCGCAGCTCCGGTTGAGCCAGTTTTTCCAGAAATTGAAGCGCCCACTTCAAAATATCAGCAGGGGCCATTGCCTGCTGAATCTGGCGCAAACAAAAATCAAGCCCGTTTTCAGCCTGGTCCAGGCAAGCCTGCAACGCTCCTGCTCCCCCTTGCCGCAAAAGGCTGTCCGCGTCTTCTCCTTCCGGCAAAGAAACAACCCGACATTGCAAGCCATGCAATAAAATCATTTCAGCGCTGCGTAAAGCCGCCTTGCGTCCGGCATTGTCTCCGTCAAAAAGCAAATCCACCCGCCGGCTCAAACCCGCTATCCGGTGCACCTGGGCCGCAGTCAGGGCCGTTCCAAGCACGCCGCAGGCGTGCCCAAAACCAAAACGGGCCAGAGACAGCACGTCAACATAGCCCTCTGTCAACAACACCGACCTGTGCCTGGCAATATGCTTTCTGGCCTGATACAAACCGTACAGATGCTCCCCTTTGGTATAAATCGGGCTTTCACTGCTGTTCAGATACTTGGGATCATCATCTGCCTGAAGAGTCCTGGCTCCAAAAGCAATCACCCGGCCAGACAGGTTCTGGATAGGAAACATCAGCCGGCCGCGAAAACGGTCAAACACCCGCCCGCTTTTATCCGATCTGGAAAGCAGGCCACTGGTAACTCCCTGTTCCTGCGTATAACCGAGTGTTTCAAGATGGGTACACAGGCTCTGCCACTCCGGCAGGCAGTAGCCAAGCCCGAAGCTTTCCCAAAGCTCTTCGGGTATCCCGCGTTCACGCAGGTAGGTTCTGACCTTCCCAGCGGCCACGCCTTTCAGGTTTTTTCCATAAAAACGGCCTGCAGCCTCATGCATATCCAGGCAGACAAGATGTATTTCTTCCTGCTGGCGTTTGGCCGGACTTGCCGGACGCAGGACAACATTCGCTTCGCGGGCCAGTTCTGCAAGAGCTGTCTTAAAATCAAGGCCGTTTATTTCTTTATAAAAGGTAATAAGATCGCCTGTGGCCTGACAGCCAAAACAATAATAAAACCCTTCCTCTCCAACGGAAAAAGACGGCTTGGTCTCATTGTGGAATGGACAGGGCGCCACCCATCGTCCGCCAACCTGTTGCAGCTCTACATACCTGCCAACAATCTCCACAATATCAAGCCGTTCCTTAATCTCCTGAATAACCGATCTTTCCGCCATACACTGCCTCTAGCGCAAGCAGACCAAAGTTACTCCTTCCCCTCCCTGATCCGCCTGGGCAAAGGAGCAGGAATCAACAACAGGGGAATCGGCAAGCAATTCATGCACCGCGCTTTTTAACGCCCCGCTCCCTTTACCGTGAATAATCTCCAGTTCAACAAAACCGGCAAGCAGGGCGTTATCCAGAAATTTCTCCAGCAGGGCGGCAGCCTCATCAACTCTGCGCCCGCGAATATCAAGCCGGAATGACCCGGCTTTTTCCTTTCTGAGCTGTACGGACGGCGAAGCAGCACGCTCTTTGTTTTCAGGCAGCGTGACATCACGCCCATCCGCCCATACGGAAATACCTCCGAAATCCAGACGCAATCTCTTCTTCCGTTCGTCCTTTTCCGTAATAACCGCCATTTTTTCCCAGGCCGGATAGAACACATTTTGTCCGCAAACAAAAGTGTTCCAGCCGTGTTCAGCTCGCGGCTCATCTACCGGAAGCTTTTCCAGTTCCGCTCGTAGCTGGGTGATTTTTTTCAACGCGGCCTTGCGCCCGATTTTTTCAGCTTTCCACTGTTCAAAAATAAGACGGGCCTGCTGCCGCACTTCTCCAGCCAGTTTTTCTTTCTCTTTTTTAAGAGCCACTTGTTGACGAGTTGCCTTTTCCTGCAGCTCTTTTTGAGCGGTCTGCAAACGGACAATTTCTTTTTCCCGTTCCACGCTCAAAGCGTTCAAACGCTCAAAAATATCCAGCTGCCGCACTTCATCCACACGCAGATAATGATGAGCCAGGTCAAGCACTTCCTGTGGCATTCCATATTCTTTTGCCACCAAAAGGGCCTGGCTGGCTCCCACCTGATCATAGGCCAGCAGATACAGCGGTTTTTTGGTCGCCGAATCAAAAAGCACTGTTGCCGCGCGGGCACAATCGTGGGCCAGGGCAAAAAGTTTCAAGGCCGGAAAATGAGTGGCCATTCCCACCCAGGCACAACGCCCAAGCAGGGCTGCCAGCACGGCCTGAGCCAGAGCCGCTCCCTGTTCAGGATCAGTTCCGGTGCCAAATTCATCTAAAATAACAAGCGCTTTGTTCCCAATTCGCGGCCAGGCCTCAGAAAAAGAACGTATCTGGGCGCTGAAGGTACTTAAAGAGGACTCAAGATCCTGTTCATCACCCATAAAAACAAAAATACCTTCATACCACGGCATGACACTGCCCGCAGCCACAGGAACCGGCAAACCAGAAAGCGCCATCAGGGCGATAAGGCCCCATGTTTTCAGGCACACGGTCTTACCGCCGGAATTTCCTCCGGAAACAACCAGGGCCCGCTGCCTGCCTTCAAGCGCGATATCAATCGCCACAACCCTGTTGCCGGATAAAGCCAGCAAAGGATGGCGGGCCTGACGTAACTCAAGCCGCCCATCTTCTTTTATATCCAGCAGGTTCCCCTGACAGCGGGTGCCAAGGGCGGTCTTGGCCAAAAGCAGATCAAGCCGGGTCAGCCAGGCAGACAGCAGTCGGATTGCCGGCATCTGGTTCCTGGCCAGCGTGCTGATAAGGGCAAGTATTTTCTGCTCTTCCCGAGCTTCTTCCTGTTTGAGTTCCTGGAGCTGATTATTTAATTCAACCAGAAACAGGGGCTCAAAATAACAGGTTTCACCGGTTTGGGAGTAATCATGCACAATACCGGGAAATTTTCGCTTGTAATTGACCTTCATGGCCAGCACGTACCGATCGGAAGAAATGGTCAGGAAATCATTTTGTAAAAAACTGGTATCCCGGCCCTGAAAAAAATCATGTACCTTGCGCGTACACAGGGCGTGAATCCGGCGTATTTCCATACGCACGCTGAACAGTTCAGGAGAACTTTCATCACGCAAGGTTCCATTTGCGGCCAGACAGCGGTGCAGGGCGGAGGCAAGAGATTCGGGAAAAACATACTGTCCGGCAAAGGCAGCTAGTTCAGGCAAATCCGGCCCCACACCGGCCAAAGCCTCATGCGCGGCCTGAGCGGAAAACAGCATATCCCGTATTGCCTGACAGGCGTCAAGATCAATATCACGCTGCTGGGCAAGAAAAGCACATACACCTTCAAGATCCACAAAAGGTGTCAGCGCGAAATCCAGATCACGTTTCCAGGCCAGAATCTGGCGCAACAGTTCATTTTCAGCTTGTAATGTCGCGGGATTTGCGTGTGGCAGCAGGTTCAACGCCGCCTGTTTCCCTGTTTCAGACACAGCGTGCGTGCTGAGAATATGAAGAATCTTGTAAAATTCCAGGAGATGAAAAGTTCTGGGATCCATAAAAATCTGGAATTTGGGCTAGAGGTCGCGCGCAAAAAAATTCCAGCGCAAAAAATTACCTTGCCAGACGCTGACGCACGAGAGCGCTGACGGTTTTTCCATCAACCTGTCCCTGAAAACGGGACAGGATAACCTGCATCACCTTTCCCATATCAGCCGGACTGTTTGCCCCTGTTTCAGAGACAGCCTGCATAACAGCAGCTTCAATTTCCTCCGGGCTCAAAGGAGATGGTAGATAGGTTTCCAGGATACGCAGCTCCCGCTCTTCCTGTTCTTTCAGATCATTTCGCCCGGCCAGGGCAAACTGGGTAATAGATTCCTTCCGCTGTTTGGCCTGTTTCAAGATCAAGGCCAGAACATCTTCATCTTGCATGTCCCGGCCAGCATCAATCTGAAAATTTTTGATTGCTGCCTTAAGCATTCTCAAGACAGCAACCTTTTCAGATTCTTTGGCCTTGTACGCAGCAAGAAAATCTTTTTCGATTTTAGCAAAAAGGCTCATTAAATTGTCTGCATTTTTCTGATTTTTTTGGCCAAACGCTTCCGCGCAGCTGCTTCTTTCTTCTTTTTCTGGATACTTGGCTTTTCGTAGTGCTGGCGCTTTTTCAGTTCTGAAAGAATGCCCGCTTTTTCGACCTGCTTTTTGAAGCGGCGCAAAGCGTAATCAAAAGCATCGTTATCTCCGATAAATACTCCTGGCAAACTCATCACCTCCCGATGGAAAATTTCCTGCGTTATACAAACAGGTTCTGGCAGGACAAGAACCATGACCACCGTTGTCAATCAGCCCCTCTTTTGCAAAAACAAAAGGGCCAGGTTCCCCCCTGACAGTTGACCACATATCCCACACGAAAAAAAAATATAAAGAAAAACAGAAAGACTGGCAAGAAAAAATACGAAAAGATAAAAAAGACCAGACAGAAAAAAATAGAAGACGCAGTAAAGGGCACAAAAAAAGCCCACGGACCCAAAGTGTCAAGGAACGCTGAATTTGGAAATGGCCCGGGAAAGATGGGGAGGAGGTACTTTCCCGGGCCAAAATGGAAATCCAACGTCAATGTTGCTTTCTTGAATCCGCTAGAGCGTCTGCCAGAGATTTAAGGATTACGACACCCAACCCACTGCTAATAATGAATAACACACCATAAAGCACTCCAAAAAAAACAGCATGGTCCGGCATCCACCAAGGCAAATCCTGAGGTAACATGCTATGTACAGTTTCTCCGTGCAACACGTTGACCTCTCCTTACTTTACGCTATCTTTCAATGCCTTTCCAGGCTTAAATTTTACAACATTGCAGGCAGGAATATTCAATGGAGCTCCTGTACGCGGGTTCCTGCCGGTCCGGGCGTTTCTTTTTTCAACAACAAATGAACCAAAACCGGTCAGGGCCAAACGGCCCTCAGCTTTCAGTGTTGCCTCAGCAACCTTCAAAAAAGCATTCAATCCACGTTCGGCGTCTGCCTTGGAAAGATGCGCCTCTTCTGCCATCTTTGCGATTAAATCAGCCTTTGTCATCCGACTTCCTCCTCTTAAGCTATGGGCATCTGCCCAAGATGGTTAAACATACCTTCCTCCCTCTACCAATTTTCCTGAACAATATCCAAAGGGCGTTCGCATTTTATAATCCCCCGAACATTCCAGTACGTGCAATAAAAAAAAGAGAGCACTTCCGCAAGCATTCCGCAAAAAAAACAATGAAGCCTGCCAGAGAATGCTAACTTAAAAACTACAGTAAAAGATTAGGCCAAGCTGGTTCTAAGCTAAGAAAAGGAGACTTGTCCAGTACTCTGCCCCATCTTTTTTGATTTTTTTTCAAAAAGTTCACTCAAAAGCAAAAAAGATTGTGGGGCAATATTCTCAGGACGGCTTGTTTTCTTCAAATTACAGCTTGCCAGCCACTGTTCAAAATCTTCGTCCCAGAAGGCACGCAGGAGCCCCCCTATCTGTTTGCGCCGTTTTTGAAACAGCAGACGCAGGGTTTTTTCCAGAAAATACCTGTTCACTTTTGTCCGCGCGGGGCGAAAAGTAACAACGGCAGAATCGACCCCGGGACGGGGAAAAAAAACATTCGGGCTGACAGTAAAGGCGTACTCGGGCACGGAAAGCGTCTGTGCCCATACGGAGAGCGCCCCGTACTCTTTTCCGTCAGGTGAAGCGCACAGCCGCCTGGCAACCTCTTTTTGCACCATAAACACTGCCAGGGAAAACCCGGACCGGCTTAAAATTTCCCAGATTATAGGAGATGCCACATTGTAGGGCAAATTGCCTATAATTGCTCTACCCTGTACTTTTTCCCATGGAAAAAAGAGCGCGTCAGCGCAGACAAGGGGCAGATTCAAAAACCTGCGGCGCAGGTCAAAAACAAGCCGCCAGTCTTTTTCAATGGCCGCGACCTCAAAACCGGACTCAAGTAAAAAACGGGTAAGCGCTCCCTGACCGGGCCCAATCTCCACGATTTTCTTTTCACCCCGCGCCAGCGCGACAATTTTCCGGGCAACATTATCGTCCCGCAAGAAATTCTGTCCCAGGCTTTTTTTGGGTCTGACCTTTTCTTTCACTACTGTTCCATAAATTTGCGGAACCGCCGGAGTTCCCGCTTTTTCTGATACGCCAGGATACAGCGCAAGGCAACAAAGTAGGTCAGGATTGCGGCCGGGATACCGACAATCAGACCGCCAACCATCATGACGGTAACAAGATCCCAGCCCTTTTGCAGCAACTCGGAAAATGCCAGTTGCTGCATATCAAGCTGAGGCACACGACCGGGAACAACAACTTTCCCGACTTTGTAGAGAAAAAAATAAAAAATTGGCAGCGTGGGCGGATTGGAAACAAATGTCCCCAAAAGAGCAGTCATCTTGTTGGCCCGCAACAAAAACGCCAGGGGCAGGACTGTCAGGAACTGAAAAGGGATAATTGGCAGACAGCCAACGAATACGCCCAAGGCCAGACCAAGAGCGGTAGAATGAGCGTCTGTCCGCACACGCACAATACGCAGATAAAAATAGCGGAAAAACCGCACCGTCCTTCCCCAGAGTGTCTTCATGAGATACCTGCAAAGCGCCCCACCCGGAATAAACAGGAAAGTCTTTTCTTGTCTTTTCAGGTTGCCGACAATAAGATATTTTGGATATGAGTGCTAAGAAAACACTCGCTCCTTACTAAAAAAAAATCAGGGAATCAATCCTGTTTTCCCTTCCGGGCTCAAAAATGAAAAATATCTTTTTTATCGGGCCGCGCGGCAGCGGCAAAACAACAACAGGAAAAGCACTGGCAAAAAGGCTGCAACTTCCTTTTCAGGACACAGACGAGGTTCTGGAAAAAACGCACCTTGCGACTGTCGAGGACATTGTCCGCACGCATGGCTGGGACGGCTTTCGCTCCCGCGAATCTGAGGTGTTGCGCCAGGTCTGCTCCAGACAGGGGCAGGTCATTGCCACCGGAGGGGGCATCATTTTAAGCCCGGCCAACCGTGACCTCATCTCTGGCGTGGTTTTTTACCTCCAAGCCTCGGAACCTGTCCTTTTTGCCCGCCTGAGTCAATCCCCAAATTCTTCCCGCAGGCCCCCCTTATATACGAACACCCTGCGGGAAGAGATCAAAACGTCACTCAAAGAGCGCGAGCATCTGTATCTGACCTTGGCTGTTCATGTTCTGGACGCGACCAAGCCGCTCACGACCATTCTTGAAGACATTATCCGCCTTTACCCCGAACTGAGCAGATTTCAAAAATAAACCATTTTTGTGCAATATACTGTTTTTTTTAATATACCTTTCGCCTCGAAAAATTTGATCCGATTACGGAAAATGTGTTTTCAACAATAAACAAGGCATGTTCATCATGTTCAAAAACGATCTCCTCCAGCTTCCTGAGCTGGATATTATTAGTTACGGCCATCAATACATCTCTTTGCGACTTCGTATAAATGCCATGACCATGTAAAAATGTTCCACCCTGATGCAAAGTCCGCATCATTTCATCTGCGATGTCCGGAATTTTATTTGAAACAATAAACACAATCTTTCTTGCACTGAAAAGGCTTAAGACTTTTTCCATACAGATGGAGGAAATAAAAACCATAATCATGGAGGCGATGATCAGGTCTGGATTCAGAACCAAGGCACTTGTGCTGAAAAGCAGGATATTGACAATAAAATAGAAGCGGCCAATACCGATATTATACTTTTGAAACAGGTAAACGGCAACAACGTCCAGTCCACCACCCGAGCCAAAAGAACGCAGGATAATACCGGACCCGCTGCCCATGAGCATACCCGCGACAATAGCGGCGTACAGCTGGTTGCTGATGTTAAGTTGTATATTTATCAGCGGGTATCCAACGGAATTGATCACCGCCGCGATCAGGCTGTAGATAAAAAACCGGTGGCTGACCTTGAACCAGGCAAAAAGAAACAGCGGGATGTTCAGGAAGAAATACCAAAGCCCTGGATCAAGCTGACCTGAATAATAATATAAAAGAGAGCACAGCCCGAAAAGTCCGCCGGGTAAAAAAGACTGCTGTACGGCAACAGCCTTGATGCCAAAGATAAAAACAAAAGAGCCAACTGTAATCAGGGACACGTTGGCCACAATGCTGCGTAATAAACCATTTTTTTTCATATTTTTCACTTCTTTTTCTCAATCAGTATGTTTCAATCAAAATTTCTTCTTCATCTTTTTTGACGCCCCAAAAAAGCGAGCGGCAAAGTGCGAAGCGATGCCCCAAAAAGGGTTGCGCCGAAGAGCCGCTTAGTGAGAAGCCGTGTACCAGCATAAAAAATTCACCAATCAGCGTCAGCCAAAAGCAAAATCGCAACGCACAATGTTTCAATTCAAAAATCAGCCTTCAAAAATCAAAATTTCTTATAATCTACGTCATCCGCAGACTTTTCTTCAATCAATCTGAAATCCGCAATCAAAAACCTCTTCCCACTTCTGCAGATACTGCTGAAACCGGCCAGCAAAAACCGCCTTTCTTGCTCCGCGCACCAGATCAAGGAAAAAAGCAAGATTATGAATCGTATTCAGACGGTAAGCCAGAAGTTCCCGCGAGTGATACAGATGACACAGATAGGCGCGAGAAAAATTGCAACAGGTGTAGCACTGACAGTTGGCATCAAGAACGCTGTCGTCCTCACGGAACGTGGCCTTTTTTATATTTATCTTACCTGTTGAAGTAAACAGGGTGCCGTTGCGCGCGTTTCTGGTTGGCAGCACGCAGTCAAACATATCAATTCCGGCGTTGATTCCGTGCAAAATATCCAGCGGAGTTCCCACTCCCATAAGATAACGGGGCGAAGGGACGGGAAGCAGAGGCGCGCTGTGATATAAAATCTCCATCATTTCTTCCTTGCTTTCTCCCACGCTCAAACCGCCAAGAGCAAAGCCGTCAAAATCAATGCCTGTTATTTCTTCGATACTTCTTTCCCGCAGTTCCTTAAAAAATCCCCCCTGGGCAATTCCGAAGACAAGCTGTCCGTTTTTTCCGGCCGGATGCGCCGCCCGGCAGCGTTTGGCCCAGGCAGTGGTTGTTTCCAGAGATTTTTGCGTATAGGTAAAATCCGCTCCGTACGGCACGCATTCATCAAGGACCATCATAATATCAGAGCCGATATTTTCCTGGATACCCATCACCTTTTCAGGAGAAAAAAAATGTTTCGACCCGTCATGGTGCGAAGAAAATTCAACTCCGTCCGGGTGCAGGCGGCGCAGCTTGGCCAGGCTGAAAACCTGAAATCCGCCGCTGTCGGTCAAAATTGGCTTTGGCCATCTCATAAACTCATGTAACCCGCCCCGGCGGGCAAGCATTTCATCGCCAGGACGCAGATACAGGTGATAGGTATTGCCCAGAATAATTTGGGTTCCGATGGCATGTAAGTCATCAGGACTCAGACTTTTCACACTGCCCTGGGTTCCAACCGGCATGAAAATCGGAGTGCGGACAAGGCCGTGGGCTGTTCGCAGCTCACCGGCGCGGGCGGATCCATCTTGCGCCTGTACAGTAAAAACACCAGCGATCATGATCTGTTCTTTTCTCCCATGAACGGACAGATCCGGGCCAGTCCGCATTCCGCGCACAAGGGCTTTCTGGCCTTGCACACTTCCCGTCCGTACAACACAAGATAATGATTAAAATCGCCCCAATACGGCCTGGGAACAAGGGGCATCAGATCCTGTTCAATCCGTACTGGATCGCAGGATATTGTCAATCCAAGCCGGTTACTCAGTCTTTTGACGTGGGTATCAACGGCAATCCCTTCCTGCAACCCATAGGCATTTGAAAGTACGATATTGGCAGTCTTGCGCGCCACTCCGGGCAGGGAAACCAGCCCTTCCATTGTGGCAGGAACCTGACCGCCGAAATCAACCATAATTTTACACGCGCTGGCAATAAGATTGCGGGCCTTGTTGCGGTAAAATCCGGTTGGGCGCACAACACTTTCCATCTCGGCCAGGTCTGCCTGCGCGACAGCCGCGATATCCGGCCAACGGGAAAAAAGACGGGGGGTCACCGTGTTCACCCGTTTGTCCGTACATTGCGCAGCCAGCATGGTTGCCACCAGAAGCTCCCAGGGACTGGTCCAGTCCAGTTCTGAAGCCGGCGCGGGATAACGATTTTGCATAAAGGCCAGAATACGGCCAGCCTGTTCTTTTTTTCCAACATGCGACATGGGGCCGTCAACTAGCTTCTTCCATAGAAAAAAGCAAATAAACAGAAAGCAGGGCGCAAAAAAATAAAAAAAAGACTTGACCTTTTTAAGGGAAGACCATATAGGTTCAAATCCTTTTGTAGGAAAAAATGTGGCGGGGTAGCTCAGGTGGTCAGAGCATGCGGCTCATATCCGCAGTGTCGGAGGTTCAAGTCCTCTCCTCGCTACCATTTTATTCACAAAGATGTATTGAATATGAAAGCAGACGGCGTTTTTTTCTTGACATTAAATGTTAATCAGATAGCTTTGATTCCTGTTCTGGATTTGGTTATTGCATCTTAAATTGTTGTTTGAAGCAGTGCCCTTTAGGATACTGCTTTTTTATTATCTAAATGCCTTATGGAGAGAAGAATGGCTAAAAACATTTATGTTGGCAACCTGCCCTGGAGTGCGACTGAAGAAGAAGTACGCGCCGCGTTTGAAACCTATGGAAGCGTTGTTTCTGTTAAACTGATAGAAGACCGTGAAACAGGCCGTCCACGTGGATTTGGCTTTGTTGAAATGGAAGAACAGGGAAGCAATGAAGCAATCGAAGCCCTGAACGGAAGCGACTTTGGCGGCCGCACCATCAAGGTCAACGAAGCACGGCCCCGTCCGGAACGCCAGTCTCGCTGGTAAAAAACAAAAGACCAACAAACCGGCTCAGTTCTGAGCCGGTTTGTTTTGCGCTTTCCCCCTCTTTTTCTGAAAAATTTCATTTCAATACTTCTCTGTCCGGCCGGACTCCACGCTGAACCGACAACAATCGCTTAGAAAAATCTGCCTCCAGTATTTTTCCTCACAGAAAGATTTCAATTTTGTATTCCATCATTGACAAAAATAAGCTGATAGAATAAACATATTAAATCTTTTGCTTTTTTTGGGAAAAGCAACAAAGTTTGAATTCAGGTTGTCTATTTTTCATGATACAACATAATGACGTTATCCTTACAAAAAAATAAAACTTTCAAGTAAAAATTCCTGTTAATATAGCAGGTTAAAATCGCTTCAAGCAGTGGGAGGCCTCATGGAAAATATGGCGGATACCAAAGCCGTATGGCTGGACGATGAAAAAATACAGGGCGTGCTTGCTTCTTCCTGCAGCAATGAAGATACAGTACAGGTCCGCGAAGTTCTGGCCAAGGCAAAGGAACTTAAAGGCCTGAACCTGGAGGATGTGGCCGTACTCATGGGGGTCCGTTCTCAGGAACTGACAGCCGAACTGTACAGCACCGCCAAGGCAATCAAGGAAGAAATTTACGGCAACCGCATTGTGCTTTTCGCTCCACTGTACATTTCCAACCTGTGCTCAAATGAATGTCTGTACTGCGCTTTCCGCAAATCCAACAAGGAACTGATACGCCGGTCTTTGAACCATGAAGAAATTATGGAAGAAACAAAGATTCTTCTGCGCCAGGGGCACAAACGGGTACTCATGGTGGCTGGTGAAGCCTATCCCGGCAGCGGTATTGACTATGTCCTTGATTCCATTGACGCCATTTACGAAGCCCGTGACGAAAGCGGCAGTAATATCCGCCGTATCAATGTCAATCTGGCTCCCCTTTCAACACAGGATTTTTGCCGCCTCAAGGAACGAAATATCGGCACGTTCCAGCTTTTTCAGGAAACCTATCACCGGCCCACCTACAAAAAGATGCACCTTTCCGGTCCCAAAAGCGATCTGGACTGGCGGGCTTCTTCCTTTGACCGGGCCATGCTGGCCGGTATTGATGACGTGGGCATGGGGCTGCTTTACGGGCTGTACGACTGGAAATACGAAACCCTGGCCCTGATGATGCACATTGCTCATCTGGAAAAACGCTTTGGCGTTGGCTGCCACACAATAAGCGTTCCGCGCATTGAGCCGGCCATGGGTTCAGATCTGGCTTCCCGCCCCCCCCATGAAGTGCGCGATGAGGATTTTCTCAAACTGGTGGCTATCCTGCGCATGGCCGTCCCCTATACGGGCATGATCATGTCCACCCGCGAAAACCAGACTATTCGCAGCCTGACCCTGGAACTGGGTATTTCGCAAATTTCAGCGGGCAGCCGTACTAATCCCGGCGGGTACAAGGACGAGAGCCAGTTTGAAGCGGCCCAGTTTCAACTGGGCGACCACAGAAGCCTGGCCGAGGTTGTCAAGGACTTGGGCGAGCATGGTTTTATTCCGTCCTTTTGCACAGGCTGCTACCGCCTTGGGCGGACCGGAAAGGATTTCATGGATCTGGCCAAACCGGGCCTTATCAAGGCCAAGTGCGCGCCAAACGCGCTTTCCACTTTTGAGGAATATCTGCTTGACTACGCCAGCAAAGAAAATCAGCTGGCCGGAGAAATCGCCATTACCGCTTCTTTGGCCGGTATGGACGAAAAAATCCGCCGCGTGTCGGAAAAACTGCTGACCAAGGTCAGATCGGGACAAAGGGACGTGTATTGTTGAATTTTTGATTTTTGATTGAAAGAAATGAAGAACTGGAATTTTTGATTTTTGAAGGCTGATTTTTGATCTGAAGAAAAAAATCCGCAGATGACGCGGATTTTAAGGACCCCAGTATGCGCCGTGAAGAAATCCTCACACTTTTGTTTACAACACCTTTTGCGCTGCTGCAGAAACGCGCCGCCAAGGTGCTGACACAAAAAAAAGGCACGCATGTTTTTGTACGGGGACTTATTGAATTTTCAAACGTATGCCGCCGCAACTGCCGTTATTGCGGTTTGCGCTCGGGCAACAAAAGACTGAAACGCTACACTCTTTCAAGCGCTGAAATTCTGGATACAGCCAGACAGGCTGTGACGGCAGGCGCGGACACCATTGTTTTACAATCAGGTGAATATGCTATAGACCCGCGCTGGCTGGCAGACATCATACAGACCATTGCCTGTGACCTATGTGTTCCTGTCACGCTCAGCGTGGGAGAACAGCCCCAGAAAGCCTGTGCTCTGTGGAAAGAAGCAGGAGCCGTGCGTTTTTTGCTCAAACATGAAACCGCTGATGCCCGGCTGTATGCCCGCCTGCATCCGGGGCACAGCCTGCAGGAGCGTATCAACTGTCTGCGTATGCTAAAAAAACTGGGCTATGAAACAGGAAACGGCTTTATGGTCGGCCTGCCGGGACAAGACCTTACCACTCTGGCTGATGATATTTTGCTGGCAAAAGAGCTGGGCGTAGCCATGTGCGGAGCAGGCCCTTTTATTGCCCAGGCTGATACACCTCTTGGAACAAAACCCGGCGGTTCAGTTGATTTGACCTTACGGGTCATGGCTGTCCTGCGGCTGGTTTTGCCCTGGGCCAATATTCCGGCCACGACAGCCTTGGCCACGGCAGACAGTGCAGACGGACAAAAAGACGGACTGGTGGCCGGAGGCAACGTGCTGATGCCCGCATTCACGCCATCTGCCTACTGTGAACACTACTGTATTTATGACCATAAAAACCGGGTGACTATGGCCGGAGCGCGCCAGGCCATAGAGGCTGCCGGCCGCACGCATAGACTGCACCCTACTCCAAAAGAGATATTGACCGACCCTTTTGGTGCCGAAAAAAAGAAAAACTGTCCCCCGCCGCCCATGTGGGCGCGACCGACAGAACCCATTACACCTTTTATTGTCAGGAGGTAGAAAATGTCACGTATCATCATGGAGCATATTCCTTATGAACCCCATGTACCACCACCAGGATCAGACTGCGAAAAAATGTTTTTTGTACAGATTGACCCGGAAAAATGTATTGGCTGTGACTCCTGTCAGGAATACTGCCCGACAGGAGCCATTTACGGCGAAAGCAGCGAGGTGCATGAAGTGGCGCATCCGGAATTGTGCATCAACTGCGGTCAGTGCCTGACCCATTGTCCGGAAATGGCCATTTACGAGGTCAATACCTGGGTGCCTGAACTGCAAAAAAAGCTGAAGGACAAAAAAATCAAGTGTATCGCCATGCCCGCGCCATCAGTGCGCTACGCTCTGGGCGAGGCCTTTGGTCTGGCTCCGGGCAGCGTAACCACGGGCAAGATGTTTTCAGCCCTGAAAGCATTGGGGTTCAGCCACTGCTGGGATACGGAATTTGGAGCGGATGTGACCATCTGGGAAGAAGCCTCGGAATTTGTGGAGCGGTTAACCGAAAAAAAACATCTGCCCCAGTTCACGTCCTGCTGTCCAGGGTGGCAGAAATACGCGGAAACATTTTATCCTGATCTTCTCCCACATTTTTCTTCCTGCAAGTCGCCGGTGGGCATGAGTGGACGGCTGGCCAAAACCTACGGCGCCAAACAGCGCAACTATAATCCCAAGGATATTTACACGGTATCCATCATGCCCTGTGTTGCCAAAAAATACGAAGGTTTGCGCCCTGAACTGAATAACGGGGGCTTGCGTGATATTGACGCCACCCTGACTACCCGTGAACTGGCCTGGATGATCCGTCAGGCAGGCATTGATTTCAAAAACCTGCCAGACGGCAAGCGTGACAGCCTGATGGGTGAATCAACCGGTGGGGCCACCATCTTTGGAGTTACCGGCGGTGTCATGGAAGCTGCCCTGCGCTTTGCCTATCAGGCCGTAACCGGGGAAAAACCGGATTCATGGGATTTCAAACCGGTACGCGGACTCAAAGGCCAGAAGGACTATACCGTAACCATCAACGGCATTGAAATCCGTGTGGCCGTGGTCCACGGAGCCAAACGCTTTGCCAGACTCTGTGACGAAGTGCGGGCCGGAAAATCGCCCTATCATTTCATTGAATTTATGGCCTGTCCCGGCGGGTGTGTGTGCGGCGGCGGTCAGCCCTTAATGCCCACCCTGCTGGAAACAGCAGAACGTAAGGCAACCAGTTTGTTTGCCGGTCTTAAAAAACGCCTGGCCCAGGCCAGCAAGGTGTAGGAGGTTTCCATGTCTATACACAATATGACACGACGCGGATTTTTGAAAGGCGCCTGCATTCTTTCCGGCGGGCTTTTGCTCGGTGTTCGCATGGTCAACAAGGCCTATGCGAGCGTCAAGGAAATCAAGGATTACATGGGCGACCGCATAAACGCAGTGTACAAAACAGATAACGCCTTTCCCAAACGGGCCTCGCAGGATAACGCCCAGGTGCAGGCCATGTACAAAGCCTGGCTGAAAAAACCGTTAAGCCATGACTCAGAGGAACATCTGCACACAAAATGGTTTGATAAATCAAAGGGCCTGAAACAGTTGATGGCCAAAGGCTCATTTCCCAATCCTCGTCAGGAGGAGTTTAATACTGGCAGCTATCCGTATGAATAGCCTTTGTTTTTTGTTGCGGGACCTTGCGTCCTGATGTCTGTAATTCCAGGTTGGCGTGATTTTTTATCACGCCAGCTTTTTTTCTACGGAAGTACCCGTATGCTCAACACACCAAAAGCCCTTCGCCTGCATATCGCCCTTTTCGGACGGCGCAATGTGGGCAAATCCTCACTGCTGAATGCCCTGAGCGGACAGCAGGTGGCCATTGTTTCGGATGTTCCCGGCACAACAACCGATCCGGTGGAAAAAACACTGGAGCTGGCTCCTCTGGGGCCGGTTGTGCTCTGGGATACAGCCGGACTTGACGATACAGGCGAGCTGGGGCACCAGCGCGTCCGGCGCAGCCTGGAAATCATGCCCCGCCTTGATATGGCCCTGCTGGTCACTGACAACCACTGGGGGCCAACCGAAACCCTGATTGCCGCGCAACTGCGCCAAAAAAATATTCCTTTTGCCGTAGTCTGGAACAAGGCGGATACAGGCTCGCCTAAGTCTGTCAGACCGGAGAATCTAAGCGAAGATGTACCGTGTCTTTGCGCCAGTGCCCGCACCGGCAAGGGACTTAACGACATACGCGCGGCACTGGAAAAACTCGCTCCGCAAAATGAGCACAGGCCGCTGGTAAGCGACCTGCTGCCGGATCAGGGGCTGCTTATTCTGGTGGTTCCCCTGGACAGCGGCGCGCCCAAGGGACGGCTCATCATGCCGCAGGTGCAGACCATTCGTGACAGTCTGGACGGACGCAAGGTTTGTATGGTGTGTACGGATCATGATCTGCCTACCGCACTCAATCATCTGCAGCACGCTCCGGACCTTGTTGTCTGCGATTCACAGGTGGTGCATACAGTGGACAAAAAAGTTCCTCAACATATTGCCATGACTACATTTTCCGTCCTCATGGCCCGTTTTAAGGGAGATTTGTCTTTTTTTGCCAGCGGAGCCGCAGCTCTGACCAGACTCAACCCCGGCGACAAGGTGCTTATTCAGGAAGCCTGTTCCCACCATCCGCAGCAAGATGATATTGGCCGGGTCAAAATACCTCGTCTGCTGCAAAAACTGGCAGGTGGGCAGATTGAATGCCATGTCAGCGCAGGAAAAGATTTCGCGAAGTACGAACCTGATCTGACAGCCGCCATTCACTGCGGGGGCTGTACCATCACGCGCGGGCACATGCTGACCCGCCAGCGCGCAGCAGCAGCGGCGGGTTGTCCCATGACGAATTACGGTTTGGCTATTTCCCTGGCTCAGGGAGTACTTTCACGCGTTCTTTCGCCTTTTCCTGACGCTCTGCGCGCCTTTGAAAAGGCTGTGAAAATTCAATGAGTCAAAAACAAAAAAATCCAGCAGCCAAAAACGAAATCACAACCCCACTTTTTTAACTCAAAAATCAGCGAAGGGAAAATCCCAACCTGCCCCCGCAATCACAGAAACACCCCACAAAAAAGCCCTACAAACTCTTGCTTGCAGGGCTTTTTGTCTACAGATTTTCTGAGCCGTTATTTTTTCGCGGGCATATCTTTTTTAACACCAAAAGTCATCGTGCTCAGATAGAAAAAATTCTTGCACTGTTTGGCGAATTTTCCTGTGGCCGGCTCCATTTTTGAAGCCGCGATCAGCCAAGGACCGGCATAATCCTTTATCGTAAAGGTTGCATTGCCCTTGTCGTCAGTTTTTGTTTTTTCAATACCCTCGCCCAGCGCGTACATGGGAACGGCCTTGACGCTAAATTCTTTAGCCGGTTTTCCGTCAAACAGCACCTGCACGGACAGAGTGTCGCCCACTTTAAGCATATTGGGGTTGGCGGCGGGAACAATTTCCACCCGCTGACCAACAGGTTTTGTAAAGTCATCCTTCTTTACCTCTCCAACAGAAACCAGGGATTTGGCGTACATTTCGTAACGCATGTTGTAAAAATCCTTCTGGCCTTCCACTTCCTGATAAAAACCCGGATGCACCTGAGCGGTAAAAACTCTTGGGCCTTCGCTTTCCATTTTTATTCCAACGGCGCGAAAGCCGGTTTCCCCAACAGTGATTTCCTTTTTACTTCCATCGGGTTCAATCTGGGTCAGGGTGTCCAGATATTTTTTATCCAGCATGTCTTTTACCGGATATTTATGTCCCCAACCGAAATAGGCAATGACTTTTGCCTGTGGAGTTGGGGCGTATTTGGGGTGTTGAAAAAGCGTTAGCGAATATTCGGTCATGTTGATCCACAATTCATGAGCCTGAACCGGCGCGCCAAGCAGCACCAAAAACAGCAAGGTCAAAATAAAACGATATACTTTCATAAAATCCTCCGTTTGTGCCGGACAAGGACCGCGAAACAATTTTCACAGCCCTGTCCGTCAGTTGTTTATTAGAATTTACACTCAAGACCTAAGATAAGAACCATTTTATCCTTTGCCATTGCCTGAGTTTTTTTCCGATTCAGCAAATTTTCTCCGTTCAGCCAGACCTTGGTGCTGTCTGAAAGCTGTTTGGAGAGACTGGCATTCAGGAAAAAATTGTCCTTTCCATTCAATTCATCATGACCGGGAGAATAGTATTCCTTCCCCATCATCTTATACCAATATCCCTTGCTCTGATTGGCATATTTTTCATAGTTACCTTTTAACTCAGCGACAAGTCCCAGTTCATCGTCCTGATACCGCACTGAGGGCATAAGCCTGTGTTCAACAGTATTTTGCAAGGTTTTGCCTGTTTTTTTATCTTCGGTATCAAAGTAGGTATAGCCCATACCCAACAAGAACTTGTCGGTCAACCAGTATTTCGCGCTTGCTTCCACACCCTGGGTAATGGAACCGCCGTCCACATTTTTATACTTGTAGTATGTATGCGTATCAGTAACTTTATCTATATATTGTTTGATCTGATCCTCATATTCGGTTCTAAAAAGAGCCAGATTGCCGATAAAGAAATTACCGATCCGTTGTTCCGCACTCAGGCGGACACTTTTTGATTTTTCCGGCTTCAAATCAGGGTTGCCTTGAAAAATCAATATCTTAGCCGGACCGGCAGGATGCTGCCTATCTGAATACAGTTGTATCGCATCTGGCGTTCTGTAGGCGGTCGCACCGGTTGCACGGATACTTAACCTATCTGTCGCCCGCCACAAAATGCTGAGTTTGGGATCAACATTGACACTCTTCCAATCATTATACGAGTGAACACGCACGGCAGGAGCCAAAGTCAAAATGTCAAAAAGAGTCAGTTCATCTTGCAAAATGACACTGTTGCTTGACATGGAGTACTTGTTTCTCTTGTTGCGTTCGGTCTTATCAAGCTCGTCTTGTGTATACTGGTAGCCGACGGTCAGCAAATTGTTGTCAAAAATGCCGACGGTATACAAAATTTCCTGCTCATAAAAATCATTTTTCTCAATTCTTTCGGTCGGAGACATCGCATTCGGATGCAGATGGTCTTTATAGTGCCGATAAAAACTCTTCAATTTCAAGGTAGACAAGTCAGTTTTCCAATCAAAATTCAGATTGGCTCTGTATTTATCATTTTCTGTACTGGACTGTTTATATGTATTATAGCCAAAACCAAGTCCAAGCTCCATCTTGTCGTTTAAGTCAAGTCCCCATTTCCCGCTTATATTCTTGCCGTCATACGAATACAGTTCTCTGTGATCACGATGAACGGTATACAGATGACGCAGACCGGCAGTTGCAAAGCCAATTGAAGCCTCCTGGGTAGCCGTCTCCATGCGGTAATCTTTGGGGGCTGTTCCCGACTTGGTTCTGTCGTGCGTAACCACCATTTTCACGCTGCCGCTCACCTTGTCGGAAGGTTTTTTGGTGATAATATTGATAACACCTGCCAAGGCATCATTTCCGTACAGAACGGAGTTACCGCCCTTGACGATTTCAATGCGTTCAATAGTGCTGACGGGAAGTTCGGATATAGCATAATTTCCTTTTGTTCGGTTGCCGTCCACCAGAACCAAGACATCTTCGGTGGCACTTTCATTCATCTGAAAAGTATCACCGCCCATTGCTCCACGGTGCAAAGATACAGCCATACCCGGAATCCAGCGCAGGGCTTCCAGTGTATTGGTCACATTCAGTTTATCCAGCTCGGCGGCAGTGATGACAATAGTTTCTTCCGGAACATCAGCCAGCGTATGCTGGGTTCTACTCGAAGTAACCGTAATGGATTCCAGCTCTTCAAGCTGACCGGATTTTGTTTTTTGGCCGGCTTCTTCAGCCATTGCCACTCCTCCCAGCAAAAACGATGCCAGGGTACACAATAAAACAAATTTTTTCACACTTCACTCCTTGTTAGGTTATAAAAAACAGAAAACACCGGCCAAGCACCAACTCTTCCCCCTGTTCTGTTTTGCCTCAATAGTTACCAGGAAATCCGCGCGCCAAAGGTCAGGCGCAGACCTTCTTTTTCAACGCCGAAATTCTTTCTTTCATCAAACAGGTTGTCACCGGTTACCCACAGATTCACGTAATCCGTAATCTGTTTTGAAAGATTGGCACTCAGTATAAAATTATCCCTGTCGCCGTCAGCATCAGCCGAGGAATAGTGCTCATACTCTCCCCTGAGTTCTACTGTCAGTCCCATATGTTCATCATGATACCGGAGCATGGGAGTAAGTCTGTGCGAAGCAGGGTTGTCCACGGCTCTTTTTGAATCTTTATTTTCTGTGTCATAAAAACCGTATCCCAGGGCAGTCAGCAATTCATCGGTGATATAATACTTTATTTCTGTTTCAATCCCCTGGGTCATGGTTTTTACGCTGTTGAAATATTTCCAAACCGGCTTCCCATTTAACTCTTCTTTGGTAGGATGCCACCGGATACCGTTCTTAAAATCATTTCTGAAAACAGAAACACGGCTGAAAAAATTCCTACCAAAACGTTTTTCAGCACTCAGGCGTACGGTTCTGGATTTTTCAGGTTTCAGGTCAGGGTTGCCAAAAACCCAAGTTCCCCCGAAGTATCTGGCAAAATATGTCTTTTTATACAGGTGCCCCAAGCTTGGCGCCTTGAATGCCGTTCCCCCGGACGCGCGCACCTGAAACGTATCTGTAATTTTCCACAGCATGCTCAGCTTGGGATTCCATTCGTCCTTCCACTGGCTGTGGTAATCCATGCGCAATGCCGGCACCACGACAAAACTGTCTGTAAGGGAGATTTCGTCCTGAATAAACAGGTTGTTTGAATATACATTGGCCGAAAAAACATCCGCGCCGGAGATTTTAAGCGATTCACCTGTCCGCTGATAACCAAAAGTTACCAGATTACTGTCCCCGACCTGTCTGGTATACATGATTTCTTCTTCATCACGGCGACTGTCTTCCTCTGTCGCTTTCCCCGCGATGTGATGCACATGCTCATCATTCCTGAAAAGTCCTTTTGTTTTTAACGCAGAATATTCATCTATACTCCAGTCAAAATACAGTGCGTAATCCTGATAATCCATAGTCCGGCGGCTTGACGGAACTTCATGCTGATTGACTTTCACGTCAAAACCAAGTTTGGCACTTTCTCCCAAATCAAGCCCCAGTTTTCCAAAAAATGAATCTTCCTCGCTCCCCTTATGGTCGGTGTATGATCTTTTATATGTGTACAATTGCCGCAGACTGCCAAGTTTGAAACCAACAGACGCATCTTGGGTATTTACTTTTTCTTTGCTGGCATCTTTCCTGTTTACATTTCTGACCGAATACGTACCACCAAGGCTGGCAGTAAATGTATCAGGGGCTTTCTTGGTAATAATATTGATAACCCCGCTCATGGCATCACTGCCATATAAAAGGGAATTAGCCCCCTTTACTATTTCAATGCGTTCAATACTGCTCGCCGGGATTTCAGACAGAGGGAAACGTTCATTGGCCCTGTTGCCATCAATCAGAATGAGGGTAAAGCCAGATTTTGCCCCATTGACCATATAGGTTTCACTGGAAGCATGACCTGACCAATCGACAGAGATCCCCGGCACCCATCGAAGAGCATCAAGAGCATTTACTGCGTTTTGCATTTTTATCTCTTCAGCTGTAATGACTGTTGTTTCTTCAGGCACATCTGCCAGAGTATGCTCTGTTTTAGTGGCCGTGACCACGATCTTATCAAGCTCCTTATCAATCTGGCCTGATCCGCTTGCCAATACTCCGTTTGCAGGCCCCAAAACAAGGCCCCCAAGGACAAGAAATACCCAAAAACATTTTTTCATCTTTTTCTCTCCTTTTCTTTAATAAGTTTTACAGATAGTTCAAAAAAAAACTCTCACCATTTGGTTTCATCCCCAATTCACCCTAGAACCTGTAAGTAAGCCCGGCTTCCATGTATCTGCCAGGACGCGGGTCATAGAAACTGCCTGATTTTTTATCATAATGCCTGTCAAAAAGGTTGGCGCAGGTCAGATGCAGGGAGAATTTTTCAAGCGGGCTGTAAACAAGTTTTGCGTCATAGGAAAGATACGAAGCCTCAACAGTCTTGTTCTGGTCATCTGCGTAGGATTTACGCTCATGCTTCATATCAATGGCCAACGACAGATTCTGGATCGGAAAAAAGGTCATGCCGGCACTATAGGTCCAGACCGGAACACCTGTAAGGCGCTTGCCGGACAGATCAGTTCTTCCTGCCTCTCCTTTGGTACCCTTGTCCCAGGTGGAATCCGTCCAGGCCACGCTTCCCCGGTACGCCCACCAGTCAAAGAGATTGCCATTTACTTCCAGCTCCACACCTTTTGAGGTTGAGTTTCCGGCCGGCTTGTAACCGGTAAAACCGCCAAAACTTTCCTTCTTTCCATCATAGGACGGCACGTACTTGTTGCGGCTTGCTGTCTGGTACACAGAGATATTATAGTGAAGATATTCAGAAAAAGCGTGTTTGATACCCAGCTCGTGGGTCAGATTTTTTTCAGGCACCTGCCCTTCCGGAGTTGGAGCGTTCTGGCTGCCTTCAAACCAGGACGGCATGGACAAATGAAAGGCACTGGGAAACCAGTACGACCGGCCCACCGAATAAAACAGGGTCATGTTTTCGTTCACCCGGTAAGAGGGAGCCAGATCCCAGGACACTTTTTCGTGCTGTCCGCCGTAACTGTCGGGATGAGCGTTTTTCAGATCCCAGTCCTGCCGATCAAAGCGAAGACCGGAGAGCAGGGAAAATTTTCCATAGGAAAAATCATTGTTCACAAACAGACCATACTGTTTGGAAGTCGTTTTTACCGTTGTTGACTTGCTTCTGTTATTTTTGTTGTCATACTTAAAATATTCGTAATCCGCACCGGTACTGACTGTATCCTTGAGTGCTCCCCTTTCCAGAATAGATTTTTTCAGGGTCAGATTATATTCAAAAATATCGTTGCTCCGGTCATTTGTTTCTTTTGCGCCAACGGTATTGTCATCGTAAACAATACCGGGTTTCAAAATATCTTCTTCCAGATGGCTGAGATGCAGAGCGCTGTTGATACCCACGTCCCCGGCCCGGCCCTGATAATTCATATCCCCATAAAACAGGGAAGAGTCCGACTCTGTTGGATACTGATAACCGGCAGGTTTTCCGGGGCGACCACCAAACCCGGGTCTGGCAGGCACGCGTACCCGGCCGCTTCTGCGATTTTTTTCCATATCGCTTTTAAGCTGAAAACTGGCGGGATATTTTTGCTCTGTTTCATTGATTCCAAGGGTCAGGCCAATGCGATTTTCCGGGTCAAAACGAAAACCGGCGTTGACTTCCGCCACATAATTTTTTTTATCTTTTTCACGATACCCATCAATCTGCTGCGCCTGAACCATGGCCGAGTAATCTATTTTCTGGCTATCCTTGTGAAGCGACAGATTGGCTTTGCGTGTCCCCCAGGAACCATAGCTGGCAGCGACATTGCCATAGATTCTTTCACGTCCGGCCTTTGCCTTTTTGGTATGGATATGAATAATCCCATGCGCGGCTCCGCCTCCGTATATGGACGCAGCCGGAGCCTTGATCACCTCTATTTTGTCAATCAGTTCAACCGGAAGGTCGTCAAGCTTGTGACTCTGGGAAGTGCCGTTCCCTGTCCCCCCTGAATAAACGGCTCTTCGGCCGTCAATATAAATCATGACGCCCGCGCCCATATTCACCTTTTGCCCGCGCACGGAAAAATTTGTTCCTCCGGCGTCCATGCTGACATGCAGGCCGGCAACATTTTTCAGAAAACCAACCAGAGAGCTATGGCCTCTTTCCTGTATTTCTTGCGCGGTGATACACGAAATGTCCGCAGGAACCTGTAACAGGTCCTCACCTTTTTGCGCAGTAACCACCACGTCTTCAAGAAGAACGGACTCTTTTTCCTTTTCGCTGCCGTCAGCAGCTCCGGCTGCTGAACCGGAAAGAACAAACCCAAGAAAGCAGACTACAGCAACAAAATGATTCATAAACTCCATTGCCTCCCGCTAAGTTAAAAACCTGAAAAAAACAGAACATAACAAAAAAGACATACTCACCCCGCCGTACGGCGGGGCAGATTTTTTTATCCCAGGGGCAAAACGCTTTTTATTTTCAGATGAAGCGCCTTGTCCTCGCTTTCAACCAGTTCCAGCACCAGTCGCGCACCATAATGAAGATTTTTCTTCCCTGACTCGCCCTCTACAAGCTGGTACACAGTGAGCACGGCCTGTTTGGTTCTTTTTATATTCAGTGCGGTCTGGTTTTGGGCCATGCCAAACTTGAGAACTGAATCTGAAACCACGCCGGGAATAAAAACACCGGCATTGGGCGAACCGTCAGGATTGGTTGTTGAAAGCACAAAAGCGGCTTTGCGGCTTTTTATGGCTTCAAACAACTTCTCTCCGGTAAGCGAGGTTTTTTCGTAATAATTTTTCTTTGAGGCCCCGGCAACGCCGTCAACCATATCCACGGTGACAGCCGCTAGCGCTGTTGAAAAGAGCAGACAAAAGGCCGCGACAAAACATACAATCAGATTTTTTTTCATACTTCTATCCCCCAGATATTAAACATTTTGATCCCCATTATAATAATGAGCACCCCGGTTATTTTGCGGATCGTTCCATCAAGATCCGGCATTTTTTCAACCAATTTCTTTGAAAACCAGCCCGCCCCGCCGCCAACAAGCAACAGCGGAGAAATGGACGTTCCAAGACCAAAACAGAAGGCGGAAAATCCACCAACAAGGAAAGAACCGGAAGCAGCGGCTCCGGCCATAACCGCTGTATAAGGAACGCAGGGCATCATACCGGTAATCAAACCAAGCGAGGACAACTGCATTTTCAAGCCTTTACCTTCAATAGCATTCACGCCCGGTCTTTTGCAGTGCTTCTTTTTGGACGAAAAAAACACACACACTCCGGTAAAAATAAACAAAATCCCGGCCGCTACAACCACCTGTTCAAGCTCAAGGATTTTTTCCGCCGCCTTTCCGGTCAAACCACAGATGATACCAACAGCAGTGTACCCTGCCACCCGGCCGGCAGAAAACAGAACAGCAGACCAAAACCCGCTCTTAAATCCCCTTTTGGTGCCCATCACAAAAGTACAAATGAAAGGCATACAAGAAAAAGAGCATATTGTAAATCCAAACAAACACCCGGTTATAAAGAGGCCAGCAAAATAAAAAAAATCGTACGGGCCGTTGACTGAAAGATGAAACAATTCCGGCATCAGGCGTTTTCCTTTTCCCACTCTTCCCTGGCCAGAATGGCCGCGCCAATGGCTGTGGTGATCTGGGGCCATTTGGGCACGTATATATCAACAGCCAGTTCATCTTCAAACGCCTTGACCAAGCCCTGATTGAGGGCCGGGCCGCCATCAAAGACAACCTGTTCTTCCAGACCGATTCGCCTGACCATGCGGGCAATCCGCCTGGCAATAGAAAAATGCGCGCCAGCCACAATATCACCCGGCGCCTTTTTTCTGGCCACCAGGGAAATAATTTCACTTTCCGCGAACACGGCGCAGGTGCTATTGATCTTGATCGGAATCCGTGAAGACAGGGAAACCGGGCCCAGATCCTTGACGTCCATTTCAAGAATGCGGGTCACTGTTTCCAGAAACCGCCCCGTACCGGCCGCGCATTTGTCATTCATGGCAAAATTGCGGGTCACGCCATGTTCATCAAGGGAGATAACCTTGCTGTCCTGGCCACCAATATTGATGATTGTGCGCACAGTTCCCTGCAGATCAGAACATGACCACACCGTGCCTTTTACATTTGCCGTTATTTCACTGATAACATCATCGGCAAAGGGAACAAGCCGCCTGCCGTAGCCCGTGGCCATGACCCGAAGAATCTGATCGCGGGCAATGCCTGCTTCCTGCAAAATGGCGTCAACGCAGGCCTGGGCTGTTTCCTGACAACTGACACCGGTCGCGGCCACTTTTTTGGCCAGCACCTGGTTATCACCCAGCAGGGCCAGCTTGGTTGTTGTTGAACCAATATCAATACCCAAAAAACATTTCATCAGGCCTCCCTCCGCCCCTTCAATGTTTCCAGAAAGGCTTCAATTCTGGTGCGCAGCTGTTCCATATCTTCCGGGCTGTAGTCGGTTTCTATCTTTAACTGGGAGATTCCCCTTTTGCTAAATTCATTTTCAATGCTTCTGAGTTCCACGTCATACGGATGACAGCCTTTCAGAACATGATAGACAACTCCCTCTATCTTATAGTCTTCTATCATGGTCAGCAGCCTGCTCTTTCTATCCAGCATATCTGAAAAAACAGGACAGGAACACGGCAGAAGATACCTGTCGGCAATGGCGTGAATCATGTCGGTCATGCCTTTTTCATCAATGGCCACCATATCATTCAGATACCTGTTGGACGTGCACAGTTCGTCACAGACCAAGGCCCCGCCAGACCCCTCAATCAGATTGGGAATCTTCCAGTTCGGAAAGACCACCGGAGAGCCGGTCAGCAGCACCCTGGGCGCAGAAGCCGGACTGATTCTCTTTTTTTCCTGAATCCTTGTTTCCAGCGCGTCATTCAGCTCTTTCATGGCCGTTGTCCACGATTGGGCGTGATCATAAAACCAGGCGTTGACAACCGCTGCCGCGTCCCGGCCGGAAATAACATGCACGTCAGATTTTCGTATTTCCTGAAAACGCCTGAACTCCTTTTGGGCGGCGTGGATAAGGGCGATTGACTGCCGAAGCCGTTTGGCTGTAATTTTTTTCCTTGTCACTTTTTCAACGGCCTTTTTGATCCGCAAAACCTCGCTGACCCAGAAACGGCGCGAATTTTCAAGAGATTTTGTTTTTGGGACATCAACCATCATAACTGGCAGCCATTGCTCCAGAATTTCGCCCAGCTTGACCTTCCAGTCGCAGGTGGCGGGAATAATGATAAGATCACATTGCCGATAATAGGGCAGCACCGGCACAGAAGCAAAACCTGTTGCCGATTTGACCATTGGACAGGACACATCAGGAAACCAAGCTTCCCCGACTTCAGCGGCATCGGCAGAACCTGCACACAGGCGCACGGGCAAGGCTCCGGCCGCGTAGATGAGTTCTTCGGGAACATTCATGCAGTAAAAACCAATAACCTTTCTACCGCCGGAATTGACGATTTTCTTTTCCTCAGTGCCAAACTCCCTGAAAAACCGGTCGAAATACGCCATTGCAGCAGGTCGTGAAGATTCCTGATCAATAGCTTCAAAAATATCTCTCACTGTCATAGACAGATGCAAATCAAGGCGTTTTTTATGTCTTTCTGTTCTGTTCTGTTCCATTATAATTCCGTGTCGTTACCTGTCAGTTTCGATGCAATAGCCTGCTGCCGTTTCAAAAATCCCTTGGCGCTTGACCTGAAAACCGTCTTGCCGCAAATAGTCGCCCGCAGGGCATCATTTTCAGGACAGACCTCAACACAGCGCATACACAGGATACAATCCGGGGTGACCATATTCACTTTTTCCTTTTCCTGCGCAATTTCAACAATATCCATGGGACAAGCCCTGAGACAGTTCCCGCACCGGGTACATTTGTCTCCATTTTTTTTCAGGGAGATAAGCCCAATCTTGTCAAAAATCGAAAGCATCGCTGCCATTGGGCAATACGAACACATAAAACGTCTTTTCAAAAATGAACCCGCCAGAAAAAGCCCGGCAATGCCCATAGAAAGAACAGTCATGACGGTTCTGGTCATATTTGAAAAATCAATCTTGATCGTGGAGAAATCACCATGAAAAAAAGGTATCAGGGGTTTGCCCGGACAAATCTGACAAAAAGGCACGGCCATATCAGGAGACAGCTTGGGCGAGCCAAAAAAGGAATTGCTCATTCCAATAGGAATAAGAATCAACAGCACTAAGAGGATATATTTGACAGATGTAAACCTGTAGCGGGTTATCCACTGAAAGCGGCTGACATCAATATCCAAGGCTTCCCGAAGCTTGGACAACAAGTCCTGCAAAAGGCCAAGAGGACAGGCCCAGCCGCACCACGCCTTGTTAAAGACAAAGGCCCAGATACAAAATGTTCCCATATAAACCAGAAACATCATAAGCGAGCCTGTAAAAAGCAGGGTGGTCAGGGGAACGGATAGGTATCTTTGAAAGGGATACAAAAAACAAAATCCGCCCCTGTACTTGGCATAGATACAGGTCATGGTGGGGATGGCGTTTCCAATGCTTAACGACAGGAGTCCGCCATATACAAAAAACAGGAATAAAAAGATCTGAACAATCAGCCGGATACGATCGATATTCATATGGTTCTCATCCGTCTTCTTCTGATTGCCGCCGCGAACAGCACTGCCAGGATAGAACCCATAACCAGGTAAAAGCCCGCACTTTTGCTCTCCCAGTCACTGGGAGTTGGAAAAACCGGCAAACGCAGATTGGCAACGTACACCTCTTTTTCGTACGTCACACCTTCAAGTTCACCTTTTGCTTCAACCTGATAGCTTGATTTTATGAAATAGGCCTCAGGATCTTTATGCACCTTATCCGTATGAAAAACTTCCTTAATCAGCAAAAAGGAAGCAATGCCCTTGTCGTCTGTGACCACAGTTTTTTCCCAGCCCTGTTGGGTAGTCAGGGTAACAGGCAGTCCGGCAACGGGCTGGCCCTGAAAAAGCGCCTGAACCGGGAGACTGTCCCCGGTATAGCGTCTTTGGGTCACAAAATTGTCTTCATTATCCTTTGTCAGCTCTTTCAGGTAAAAGACAGGCTGGTCTTCATACATGCCCTGTCTTGGCTCCTGTGAGGCCAGCTTGGTTTCAAAATCCTCTTCTCCCACATTGCGGAACCAGGTCGTTGAAGAATGATAATATCTGACACCATCTTTCACTCCCGCGTCATGATAAAGAAAGATCTGGTACAATCCGCCCAGCAGGGCTTCGTCATAAATCAGAATGCCCTCGTCTGTTTTTTTAGGTGCGATCCGTTTATAGCTCTGGTCAGGACTTTTCAGCCAGCACACTGTTTTCAAAAGTTCGGGGCTGTCTGTAACCTGAGGAAAATCCCCTGTTTTCAACAGATAGGCTGCCGGCCGTGACATGGGACGCCGTGTTTTTTTCTTCTCCGGCTTTTGTTCCTGGGAACCGTGCGTTTTTGCTGCCGGCTGCGCTCCGGGGTGGCCCTGCTTCGCGTCAGAACCCTGTTTTCCGGGATGACCCGGCTTTGCGTCCTGAGCCTGCGCTCCGGGGTGGCCTCCCGGCTTTGCTTTTTCGCCCTTTCCTTCTGAGCCCATCATACCCATTCTGCGGACTGGCTTTTTTTCAAGCCAGACAGGAGAAGAAGGGTCTGCGCTGACAATGGACACTGAAAAACAAAAGCTCCACAAAAATATGAAAATAAAAAACGCTTTCAGGCCATGAACAGAAAGAAGACAAGAACTCCGCCCCTCCGCCATTTCTTTTTTTTCAAATATTTTCAACTTCTTATTCCTCTTTTTAATGAGATTTATAGATAAATAAACGTGGCGGGAGGAAAAAACCTGCGCATATTTTTCTTTATTTTTGATTAGAAGAAAAATCCGCAGATGAAAAGAATTATCAGGGGGAAATAGTTTTGATTTTTGATTGGTGATTGGTGCACAGGACAGATTCGATTAGCGGGAAAGCGTGTTCTTCAAATCAAAAATAAAAATACAATCAAGTCTGAAAAATTGTCCTCATGCGTTTTTTCAATGTCTTTCGGGCCCGAACCAGCAGAGACTCCACCGCGCTTACGGTTACGCCCATGACCTCGGCGATTTCCTGATAGCACAACTCCGATGTATGCCGAAGCAAAATTGCCATGCGCTGATTTTCAGGCAGCTCGTTTATATAGTGAATCAACATTTCACTTGACTGGGCCCGTTCCAGACAACAGAGCGGAGTCTCCTGAGTTGCAGTTTCAGGCAATTCTTCCACCGGCTCAGGCTTTTTTTTCCTTATAAAATCAATACAAAGATTTTTGGCGATTCTGAAAAGAAAAGTACGCAATGACGCCTGCGGCAGGTAGCGGTCAGCGGCCCGAAAAAGCCGCAGAAAGGTTTCCTGGGTAATATCTTCTGCTTCGCTGGTGTCTCTTAAAAAACGGCATATCAGTTGATAAACATCTTTCTGGTAACGAGTCAGCAGTTCCTTGAACGCGCTTTCACTTCCCTGCGCGACTAAATCAACAAGTTCAGCGTCCGTGGCAGAACCATGAGGTCGTAAAAACAGCATAGAGTTACAATGGCTATCCTTTATTTTTTTTCAGCAATTCCGAAAAAAAACGGCTACTTTTTTCATCTCCCAACTTGCTTTTCATCATCAGCAGATGGTCTCTTACAATCTTGTGTTTTTGTTGAAAAAGAACGTCTTGTCCGGCGTAAATCTCACTCAGTTCATCTTCATTCAGTTTCCTGGAAGTAGACAGCACTTTCAGTATCTTGTTTTGCAGCTGCTGGAGTTGACTGCCGGTGGACGCAATATCCTTCCTGAAAAGCTCAAGGCCGGTTTTTATTTCTTCGTTAAGCTCTGCCGGCAAATCAAGCTCTTTTATAATTTCCCTGGCAGAGGTCAAATAACCGGAACGTGAAGTGGCCGGATGATTGTAATAAATAAAAACAGCGGCAACAATAAAACCGATATTCAGCGCGATGGAAAATATCATCAGAATATGTTTTTTGGTTTTCATCTGAACATGCCCTCCATATCGGCACAGGCGACTAATGATTGCCCCGAGATATCCGGCAGGGCCAATAAACTGCTGCCGCCTAAAAACAGACCGATAATAAAACCCGTCACAGCCATACAATAAGCCAGCCCGTCCATGTGAAAAGCAAAGGCATACCAGCGCGAAGACAAGATTGTTTGGGGCAGCTCCGCGCGAAAGGCTTTTATTACCCGGCGCCGTAATGAGCTCGGCACAGGATTTTGGGGAAGATTTTCCAGGCTCGCGCTTAATTGCTCCAGCGCGTTCAGTTCCTGAGCACAGGCCGAACAAAAACCAAGATGCGCTCGAACCCGCCTGACGATATTCGGCGCCAATTCCAAATCAAGATACGCACTCAACATTTCCCGTATTTTTAAGCAGTCCATTTCAGCCTCCTTATTCTCTTAATAAAAAAGAACGTCATAAAAAGAAAAAACCTGCGAATTTCTATCAGACTTCTCCCGTTATGAAAGGATCAGGCAAAAAATTTTCCACACAAAAAAAGCGTCAGATCAGCCCCTGCTGATACAAACGCTTTTTAGAGTACTGAAAAATGGTGGGCCACCAAGGAATCGAACCTTGAACCTCCTGATTAAGAGTCAGCTGCTCTGCCAATTGAGCTAGTGGCCCGAAGTCACCATTCAGATAACAAAAAAATGTTTCTTAAAAGCTCAGGGAACCATTGTCAAGCACAAAATACTTTTTTCATAAAATTGACTTTCAAGGGTTTGCCGCATATGCAGGCCAAGGAATGCCAACCAAGAGATTCCATTCACTTTTTACCACCAAAACTATGCAAAACTACCAACAATCTACCAGCCAGTACGCAAAATTCCAGGCCTGTTTCCAACAGACAACCAGATATCTTTTTTTATGCTTTTTCCTGCTTCTCCTGCCGCATGACCTTGTAGCGGAACAGGCGGAAATGCCGGCCACCTTTCATTGGGAAATCGCCAGTCTGCCTCAATCAGATGAAATACTGGCTGTGGCATGGCTTACTCCGGCTCCGGGCTGGCACAGCTACGCGCATGAACCGGGTTCAGCCTACGCCCTGCCGACCACAATCAAAGCCAGCCTCCAAAACGGGGAGATACTGCCTGTTTTCTATCCCCAGGGCGAACCAGCTATTGACCCTACAAGTAAGGAAAATGTACGGGTTTACTCCGGCAGCACGCCGTTTTTTATCCCTGTTGCCCAAAGCGCTGTTCACAGCCCGGTTCAGGTTCAGGCCCAAATCAACCTGCTGCTCTGTTCTGACAAGCGCTGCCAGCCGTTAAATGAAATCCTTTCGTTTACGCTGACACCAGACATGAACCTGAAAGAGGCAAGCAACCAGCCCTGGTGGAAAATCTGGCTCGCGGCTCAACAGGGAAAAAAAGAAGGCGCCTATTCAACCACGGCGCGCATACCGGACCCTTCCGCGAACATTGAGTTTACTCCCCGCTTCTTTGCTCCCGAGCTTGAAATCAACAGTCTGGGCAAAGCAGCTTTTTTTGCCTTTCTGGCCGGACTTATTTTGAATTTCATGCCCTGCGTGCTGCCGGTTATCACGCTCAAGCTCCATTCCCTGCTCCCCGCACAGCAAGAGACCTACGCGGGGCAAATAAAAACCTTTCGGACCCACAATCTGTTTTTTGCTCTTGGCATGTTGCTGTATTTCACCTTTTTGTCGGTCCTGATTGCCCTGACCGGTATGGTCTGGGGCCAGCTCTTCCAGAACCCGGCAACAATCATCACCCTGACACTCATCATATTCGCCCTGGGCTTAAGCCTGTTCGGGCTGTATGATTTGCCAGTCATTGACCTGAAAAAACAAAAAGCAAATCCCGCAGCGAGTCCCGCGCTGGAATCCTTTCTTGCCGGCATACTGGCCACCCTGCTTGCCACGCCCTGTTCAGGCCCGTTTCTGGGGGGAGTTCTGGCCTGGAGCCTGCTTCAGCCCCCTCTTGTTATCACCCTTGTTTTTTTCTGTATTGGTCTTGGTATGGCCAGTCCCTATCTGCTTCTGGCTGCCCGTCCCTCCCTGGCACGCTTCATGCCCAAACCCGGAAACTGGAATATCCATCTTGAACAACTGCTCGGATTTTTGCTTGTGGCCACCTGCGTGTATCTTGTCTCCCTTGTCCCGGGGCACCTGATCATTCCAACACTGATTTTGCTGTGGCTGACAGCGCTTGGTGCCTGGATGTGGGGCAAATTCACCTCGCTTTCCCAGTCGGCTGGAAAACGACTGACCATCAGAGGGGGAATTACAGCCATGCTGATATTGGCCGCGCTCTTTTTATTTCGAGCCAAACCGGAAAAAAACATCTGGCAACCGTTTCAGGAAGACGCGTTTTATCAGGCAGTTGGCCGCGAAAACATCATTGTTGATTTCACCGCCGACTGGTGCCCAAACTGCAAGGCGCTGGAAAAAACGGTTCTGACTCCAACACTGCTAGCTGAAACAAGGAAAAGATATAGTCCTCTTTTCTTTCAGGTTGACCTGACCCACAATGAAAAAAACAAAATGGAGCTGTTAAAAAAAATGGGTAGCCAGAGCATTCCGGTTATAGCGCTGTTCAGTGCCGATGAACCGGCAAAACCACTTATCTTGCGGGATCTTTTTACCAAGAAACAATTCTTGAAAGCCCTGGAACTTACAATGCAAAAAGAGCCGTCTTCTGTTAAAAAAAACGGCTCCCTTAAAAAAAATCAATAAAAAAACAACGGGACAGGTTGGCATCCGGCAGATTTCAGCTCACACAGGTCCTGTTTTTTCCGCCTGTTTTGGCGCAATACAGGGCAACATCCGCCCGATCGATAAAATCTTTAATTGTCTCGCGAGGTATATACAGGCTGCAGCCAATGCTTACGGTAATGCCGTCGGGAACACCCTCAAATTTCGTTTCAGCGATCTTCCTCTGTAACTTGCAGGCCACGTTCAAAGCCTGTTCTTTATTCACCTGCGGAATAAGCACAGTAAATTCTTCTCCGCCGAAACGTGCGACAATATCATTTTTACGAAGTGAATCTGTCAGCAGAGCTCCCAACGTTTCCAGCACGTTATCCCCGACCAGATGACCATAGGTATCATTAATGTGTTTGAAATTATCAATATCAATAAGCAGGAATGCCAGAGAATAATCAAGCATGATGCTGCGCCTGATTTCGTCCTTTAATAAATCCATAAACGTTGCTTTGTTAAAGATCTTTGTCAGACCGTCAATACGTGATTTTTTCCTGTAATACTCAAGACTGGAAGACAGGTTACGGCTTTCAAGCAGCTGGCTCCGGGCTCTGCGTAACATACCAACATGCTCTTGGTACTCCCTTTCAAGCATACGAATGAGAAGCAACTGAGAGTCACCATAGGTTGCCGCGATACTGACAAAGGCGTTTTCTGCCGAGTTTTTTCCATCTTCCTGCCACATACAGGAAGCCATGGTACCTGTTTTTTCCTGCTCAAAAAAACGCTCCACATCTTCCAGAAAAAAATCCAGCATGGGCGATAAGGTCCACGGTTCACGACTTGGCCGGCCTTCTTCATCGCAAAATATCTCCCGATAAAAATCAGGAAGCTGGCCGAAAAAATCATACGTCCGCGGCCCGATACGCCTGAGTATGGCAATATCCATGGATTTTAATATCTCACAGGCAATGTTTTCTTCGTTCATATCAGACTCCGCACACATCCCGTCCCAGCATGGTAAAAGCCTCTTCAACTCCCATACCGATCTTGGCACTGGTAAAAAGGATATTCAGCCCCTGGGCTTTCAGTTCGTCAATCATGTTTGGTGTAATTTCCCATTCGTCCTGCAAGTCGGCCTTGTTCAGGAGAAAATAGCACGGAAGCTCACCGATTCGCTCGCGGACAATCCCATAAAGGTCAAGGGCAAAATGGTAAGTTTCCTCACGCAGACCGTCAAGCACAATAAAATATCCCATTGCTCCGCGTAAAAAAGCCATATTGATATCCGCGTATAAATCCTGGCCTTCCATATCCCAGAGAACCAGCGTCACCTCCTGATCATCCAGGTTTATGACTTTCTTGCTGATCTTCACGCCAACAGTGGACAGATACTTGTCTGTAAATATTGAATGGACAAATTTTTCAACCAGTGATGTTTTTCCTACGGAAAACGCACCGAGCATACATATTTTTTTGCTTATCATAATCTCTATTTTTCCGAATGGATTTTATTTTTTCCAGAACAGTTTCTCGGAAGCAACAGACTGCAAAAGAGCAACATGCAGTTCAATTCTTCTGCTGGTCTGATTGACAGTGTGCTGTTTTTTACCGTCCTTTTCAATGGCCTCTCCCTTATCAAATTTGGCTCCCATACCATACAAAGAAACAGGAATGTTCACTCCTCTGGCGTATAATTGAGCCGCGACTGTTTTCGCGCGGGCCTGACTGATTTCATAATTTCTCTTTTCAGAACCGACACTATCCGCATGACCATAAACGGTCAACGCCACTGATAAACCCGCTTGCTGAGCGATTTCTTTCAGTTGGACCAGATTGTCAACTGCTTCTTCCAGCTTGACAAGTTCTTTACCGACAGGGACATCCCTGCCCAATGGAAATTCAATACTGCTCTCGTTAATGGTCTCGACCAGGGTCAGAATCCGTTCAATAAGAGGATCGTGCAAACCGGAGATGTCCACGTCTTTGACTCCGGGCAAAACCGATGCCGTGTCACGGGAATGAATTATCCATTTTATGGGAGCCTTTCCTGACAAAACAAGGGTTCCATCTTCCTTCAACTGCAGGGTAACGGAATCCGGAGGAGAAATGGCATTTTTGACCCGGCGCAGGATAATAGAGGCATCGTAGGAGATAAAAGGCACAGTACTGATATTAAGCAAATCCGGCGCGAAACCTTTATCCTGCAAAATTTTTTCAGGATGAGGAGCAAGCGCGTCCCTGAAAGCCAGCACTTCCCACGGAACATCTTTATGTTCAATAATATTGGTTATGATAACGCCCGGTTGCCCGTTCAGTGCCACCACTGCCTTTTCCAGCAGGGCTTGTCTGGTAAAGGTTCCGTACCAGGTATAGCCGCCCCAGAAAAGGACACCAAAAAGACAGAGAACAGGAGCTGCCTTCAGCCAAAACGGAACCTCTTTTTTCTCCTGCGCGTAACGCGAGACCAAAAGAGGATGCAAATAGCGAACAGCAGTTAAAAAAGGCGCGGTGTCACCAAAAAACCCGACGAGCGCTTCTGCGTATTCCACCATCATCAGGGCAAGAGAATCCCGCACCTGGGCCCTGAACTCAACAGGAGGAGTACCGCGCACCACACAGGCGATATAGGCCATATCATTTTTTTCAATAATCAGTGACAGATTGCCCATTTGCAAGGCGTTCAGATCGCCGTCCCCGTCACCTAAAAAACTGTCCCGCACAAAATCCTGAACAGCCGTGAGCATGCCCGAAACCATATCCACATCCTGGGCTGTAACCTCTTCATTCACCACATGGGCAAGTGGAAGTCCTGTTTCACTATGAATAAAAAAGACTTGTTCCACCCGGTACAGAACCGTGTGCGACAGCACGATTTCACTAAAAGATTTTCCCGAACGCCAGGCTTCAAAACGCCAGCGTAATCCGCGCCAGGAAAACGCGGTTTCCAGACTCTGGCTGATACTGCCCAGCATGGAAAGAAAGGTTTCCGAGATGGATTTGCGAACAACAGGGCCAATAAGCGGGAACAAGGCTTTGACAAAATCATCTTTCCGGCTGCTCAGAGACGATTTGACAATATCACCTACAACAGGTTCAAGTGCAATATTAAGCTGATTGTCCCTTCCTGCCCGCAAGATAATAGACTCGGCAAGCACCTCGCTGACCTTCTGGATATTGAACTGCTTTGCTCCCTGATTGCACGCAATCTGTTCAAGCAGGGCAATCTCCCGGGCAAAGAGCATCTGACGCAGCTGCTCAAGCTCCCTGTCCGGCAAAGAATCCGGAGTACTGAAAGAACCAGCAATAGTTCCAGAAAAATCTTGTGTACCGCCGGGCAGATTTTCCTCAGGCAGGAAATTGTTCATAACAGGGTCTCGTCATTTCCTTTTGTTTGTGCGGCTGAATTTTCTTTCGACGCGAGACCTGCATTTTCCTGGTCATCTCCCGATGGCTGTTCAGAAAAACGAACGGCAACTTCCGCGAACATGGCAGAAAGAGAGGAACGGGAAACAACATCCTGACGGATTTGCAAAGCTGTACTGGTAAGACTGCTCATACTCTCCTGGTATCTCTCCTCAAGTGCCTGGCTAAGACGGGCGTTTTCTGCAAGTATAAGTTCGCGCAATCCCTTTTCAGCAGCCTCCAGCGAAGAAGCAGAAGAGGCTATTTTACGCTCCACCTCTTCTTCTCTGGCGCTAATATCCTGATGCAGACGTTCAAAAGCTTCTTCCCGTTCCTGTTTCTCTTCTTCCACCAAGCGAAGACGCTCTTGCTGCTCAGCTTTGATATCTTCTGTGCGTTCCCGGTGCTCATTTTTTATCAGAGAAGCCCGCTCGGCCCTTTCTTCCTCCAGGCGGCGCAAAAAAGAAGCGAACTCGTTTTTCATAAAATTTTCAAGCGAATCCACACGATTTCGCACATCATCACGCAGCTTCCCTAACTCACGAAGAAATGATTCTTCCTGACGCTGCATACGGGTTTCCATATCTTTCAGATGCGATCCCATCAACAGTTCACGGACCTGATCCATTGATGAAGTTTCAGTTTTGTTGCTGGACATATACTCTCCCAAAAAATAATGCATACCCGGAAAAGAGAGGCAGGAGCTGACTCAAAAAGTCTGCACCGCAAAATTCCTGATGAATATTTTTCCCTTGTTACGGGTATATGTTCATGAAAAAATTCAGGGACTCAATAATTGTTTCGACAAATTGCTAGGGCTGAGTCATAGCACCTCCCAGCGCGCAAGGCAAGCAAAGGCAGAAACAAAACTCAAAAAAAACAATTATCACAAAAATATTACCCCAAAAACGCCCCGTCCTGAAAAACAAAAAACAACAAGGCATTTCTCTATGCAAGAAAAATGCCTTGTTACGAACGAAAAAATAATTTTCTATTTCAGGACGTGAACCCTGCCCAGTCCCGTACAGGCCTGAATTTCCGGCTGGTACATGCTGTCAATCCGGGCTGGAGGCAACATGCAGCTGCCGGGAAAAATCGCGCGCAGCTGAACATAGTGCGTCACTTTTCTTCCCTTATCCAGATCGGCAAAAACAAGTATCCGGTCATTGCGCATATCTTCATACACCGGTCTGAGCAGAGCATTCTCATTTATCCAGGAAAATGAACTTCCCTGCCTAAGCCGCGCGTTTTCCACTTCCAGACAGGCAGGCAAAGGCAGCTGCAACACGCAGTTGGCAATGTTCCGGTCAGGACTTTCCACCTCTGTTTTCAAAAAAACAGTCTGCCCCTGGTGAATATCTCCTTTTATGGCCTGCCCGTTCTCATCAAGCAGGCTGGCTGCAATCCTTATCCCCGCCTGACGCGCTTTCCAGGCCGAAGCCTTGGGCACGCCCCGAATCTCCAGCTGATAATACGGACTCACGCAGGGCTGCTGCTGGATGATTTCAACCTTGCCAGCTGCCGGTAAGGTAAAAAAGAAAGGCTGAACACCGCTTACCTTGCCGATTTCTTTTCCTTCCACATGTACCGTGGCGGTAACCGGCTGATGCTCTTTTTGCCGGTAATAACGGCCAAGGGCCAGAAAGCCAAACGCCTTTTCCTGGGTGCTGGCCGGACCGGCCCCCAGGGTTGCGGCAACAGAACGGGCCAGCAGGGCAACACGGGCATCTGAAGGAGCAATGTCCTGCAAACAAAGCAGTTGTATGGCACTCTGACGAAGTTTTGAATCCATATTCACAGGACTTATCTGTCCGTTTTCCCTACCCGCGTTCATAATTTCCATCAGATTCTGACGCTGGCCCATATGGAAATAGGCAGCAGCCAGTAAATAACGGCCATCAACCGGTAAGGCATTACTGTTGGAACGCAGATAGTCCATACTGCCCAAATCGCCGCGCTGGGCCAGGGCCAGAACATACAGGGCGTAGGTACTGCGCTGCAGAACAGCCGCGTTTTCTTCCTGATTTTTGGCGACCCTGATGACGTACTCAAGCGCCTTTTCCAGAAAAAACGAATCAACGCCATAACCGGCCCGCTGCGCCTCAAGCAAAAAGTGGGTGACATACACACTGACCCAGGGTTCGGATTGCCGGCCGCCGGGCCACACAGCAAAACCACCATCAGCGGTCTGCATGGTCCGTATGTTTTCAAGCGCGTACTGTACTTTGTAGGGAACGGACTGTTCCTTGAACAAATCCGGGGTAAGCTGCTGGGCCAGGCTGTCAAAATAGAGCAGAGGAAAGGCCCTGGAAACAGTTTGCTCTGCGCAGCCATACGGATAGTTCAGAAGATTTTTCAAACTCGTTCCCAAGCGCACCCAGGGAGTGGCTCCCAGGGTCAGAAAGCGGGAAACAGAGCCGGCAATCATGTCCTGTTCTTCAATCTGTGGCAGGCTCAGCGCGCATTCTTCCATCTGTCCGCTTTTTTGCACTGCAACAAAAGGCAGGCGGGAAACAACAGGAAAACTGAAACCGGCCCGGCTTTCTTCTCCCATACCGGACAACACGAGTTTGAACTCGGCCTGACCTTCCTTGTTTTTCGATTCAACAGCAACAGACATGGTTTTTTCTTCGCCTGCGGCCAGTTCAAATTCTGTGATCTGGTTGTAGGAAATTGCCCCTGTTCCGGTGACGCTAAAGCGGTATTTTCCTGGTTTGCCGCTTTTGTTCATAATGGTCACAGGCAGGCGCAGCTCTTCATTCAGCCCCATGAAACGAGGAGCAGTGGGCATCAGTACCAGGGGCGAGGCAACACGCACCAGGCCAGTCTTGGAAGCAAAGGTATCGTCCTTGCTGCTCACAACATTAACCCGCAAGGCTCCCTGATGTTCCGGCACATTCCATTTCAGGCTGATAACACCCTTACTGTCAGCCACCAGCGGCCCTGACCACCAGGTCACGGGTTTTGCGCGGCGCACACTTTCCGTTCGCAATAACTGAGCCCGTGCCGACATCATCATGCCACCACCGGCCGGAGATTTGCCAAACAGCTTGTCGGTATTTGGAAAAAGAAAGGAAAAAGTATCATAACTGGTTACGCCAAGCTCCCGTTTGGCGTAAAAGGCCTCAAAGGGATCAGGCACCTTTTCTCCTGAAAGCTGACAAATCCCCTCATCAACAATGGCCACAGTGACCAACGAACCCGGCTCAGTCTGAATTTTGATCGGCAGGCTGCGCAGTGGGCGCATCTCTTCCGGCAAATCAACCTGTATCTTTTGCTGTTTTCCGGCCCGGTCAACAAAAAGCGGAACAGCGCCAAAGGCCCTGGCAACAGAACCAGGCTCCAGATTTTCCGCGCAGCGCACCAATGTTGCCGTAACATAGACATTGGGTGAATATTCAGCCCTGACCGGCAGCTCAATCCTGCCGGTATTTCCGTCCAGGGTGTATAAAAACTCCTTGCGTATATTCTCGTCTTCAACCGTTACCAGCATCTTGCCGGCAAAAGGCGCATGCACCTGAACAGTAGCCTGTTCACCAACCCTGTAATCTTTTTTATCGGGAATCAGTTCAATTCTGGCGGGATTGGCCATGGCCCACGGTGAGTAGCCCCAGCCGGAAACAAAAAAGGACTGTTCGCTCACAGCTCCGCTTTGCAGGTCTGTGACCACAAACCGATAGGAACCGATCTGCGTGGGAGTAAAGGCAAATGTGCCGTCCCGGTTTTCAACCCGCACTTCCTCTTCCCGCAAAAATTTTGGACTGCGCAGGGATTCATAACGGTATCCACCATCCGATGAACGGCGGAGCACGGTTTGCCACTCATCCCGAAAAAACTGAATCTTGACCGCGCCCCTGGCCTGCTTTTTACCGGCAGAAGAAACCAGAACCACCTGCCCTTCTATTTCTTCCTGCGGCAGATAGCTCTTCTGGGGCAGCTTTTTCAAGCCCGGATAACTGGAATAAGCGTGAACCGGCAAAGAAGAAACCGCAGATACCCCACGCCCGCCGTTTTCTTCAACACGGGCCGTGATGACCGCGCGCAGGGCGGCCGGTGGCCGGAGATTGTCAGGCAGGGTAAAAGAAAAATCCTTTGTTCCCTCTTCATTCAAGGAGTCCTGGGTTCTGAAAATTTCCTGCGCGTCAAAGGAGGCAGAAGCATTCCCAAACAAAAAATCCTCAAAACCTTTTGGGGCAAAGGCCATTGGCAACAGCTGCACATGCGTGTCCACTCCCAGGGAGGCAGCCGGAGCTCCAAAAAGATAATTGCTTTTTATGGCATAAGAAAGTTTTTTACCTAGTACAGGCTCCTGATCCGGGAGATCAATTTCAACCCGAATCCGGTCCGGGACAAACTCCTCAACCTGAAATGAAAAAAGACCAACAACATTTTCACCGACTATGGCCTGCAATGTATAGCGGCCGGTCAGAGCCGAATCAGGCAGGGCCCAGGAAAAATCAACTCCTCCCTGTTTGCTGCTCTTAAGCAGCTGGGTGTCAATATTGCGCCCGCGCGGATCAATATAGCGCAGTTTCAGCGGCATGGGCCCCGGAACAGCCTGTTTTTTGTCCCGCAACAGCACCATACCCCTGACGGTATCTCCGGGGCGATAAAGCTCACGCTCACCGTACAAAAAGGCTTTATACTGCCCCTGAGCATAGCCGGCACCGCTGATATCAAGACCGGTCGAATCAATTTCAAACCTGTCAAACAACAAAAAGGTCATGTCACCGTCTTTTTCAGCCAGAATCATAAACGGCTTGTCTTTTTCAAAAGCCTTGGCCAGCCCTTTTTGCCGCCACAACCCATTTGAACCTGTCAGCCCCTGAGCCAGAACCTGATTTTGCTCACTGAGCACGGTAATACGCGCGCGGGCCACAGCATCAAGTGTTTTCAGGGAAGAGGCCCAGACCATCATCTCATCACTTCCCTGTTTGGCCACAAGCCCAATATCTGTCAGCAAGGCCCAGCGTTGCCGACCTTCATATTTTCCCGGCAGACTGACGCCGATCCGGTATAAACCAGGGCCACCGGTCTTAAAAAAATCGCTCAGTTCAAGAGGAATATCCTTTTTCTCGTTCAGCTTGTAAGGCAGTTCCAGATCAATATCGCCAACCCGGCCACCAAGGGCACGGGACAGGCTGTCCTGATAATATTCCCGGCGAAACACCTCATGCCCATAGTCAGCAAAAAGATAAAACAGGTTATTGGGAAAAACGCGCTCAACATCCACATGCACCTTTGGGGCATTGACATTTTGTAAAACCAGATTTTTTTGTCCTGAAGCGGACAAAAACAGCCCCTCATGCAAAAAATCCACACTGGGCGAAAGATTGGGAAACACGACCCGAGACTTTTTTTCACGCGGGAAAACAGCCCCGTCAACACCGGCAAGACCTTTTTCTACAACCAGTTCATAGGCTTTTCCGGCGACAAAATTGCCGCTTAAAACAAGTGTCTCATCTTCGCCCTGCACGGCAAAATCAACAGCCGGACGAGTGTAAATCTTTCTTTTGCCGGCCTTGGGATCAATCACGGAAGAAAACCGTAACCGAATTTCGCCGCCCGCAATCCGGCTTTCACGGTCAACAGAAAAAAGCTGCATGTTCGGGTCAAAAAAAACAGGGATATCGCGGACAATACTCTTTTTCAGCTCCAGGTTGCCGTGAGCAGGAGTCAGCCCGGCTTTGAGCTGAAGACGCAGATTCCTTTTTTGGGTCTGCCGGGAAACAGGATCGCTTTCAATACGCACGGTTGATGTGGCATACGATACACGCGCCCTGAGCGGAAGAACCTTTTCAGGCCGGAGCGGATCACGCAGTTCAAGAAATTCCAGCAAGTCAACCGGTTTGACAGCCTGGTTAAAGGAAAATACCATCTCAATTATGGAAAACGGCTTGTTTTCCAAAGTTACCGGGCGCTGCGTGACCTGAATATTTTTCAGAGTAAAATCACGGGTGCGCAGGCCAAACCTGTTCTTTCCCTCCATTTCCCAGTCAGGCCCGGCAATTTTTTCCTTGTTCACAATCACGTCAATCTGCGTATTGTCCGGCAGCGCCTTGTTCGCCCGAAAACGCAGAAACGCCGGAGTAATCCACTCCCATTTCCCATCCAGGTCTGGTTTCAGTTGGATGGACCCCGGAGTGTATGGTTTGGAAAGGTCGTGAATGTCACGGGAAAACACAATATGAATCATCTGAGCCGGAGCATGGCTCAGGCTGACAGAAGCCACGGCAAACCGTTTGACCGGAGTGGCAGACGCCAAACCGCTCAATCCGGTTGTTCCCAGAAAAAAACAACTAAACAAAGCACACAGAAAAAAAGCCCATCTTTTATTATTCATTGAACATTTCCTATAAAATTATTTCCAACAGTTTATCGCAACCACCGTCTCCACGCCAAAAACGCATTCAATCCGGCAACAGAGCAGAGCAAACAACCTTTTTAATATCTCTGAAGCGCAACGCCCTGTCAACGACTCTTTTTTATAACATAAAAAACGATTTAATTCTAAAAAGTTATACATCTTTTCAATTGACCGATTTTTCAAAATTGACATTGATGCTGGTCAATGCCTGATTAACGCGGCCAGGTCATATTCCAGCGATATGACTTGACATTTTTACCTGTATTTTTTACTTTTTAACTTCTTGCTGAAATTATATTTTATCTTACATGTGGTTAAGGAATGTTAAAATGAAAATCAGAACAAAAATCTTTTTATCCTTTCTGCTGTCAACTGCTGTGTCGATTGCGCTTATAACAGGAATGCTTGGCTGGCAGCTCCGCAAAGATACTCTGCGCAGTTATGAACAGATGTCTTCCGGGGCACTGAAGCAGGCAAATAATTACATAGAACTTTTCTGGCAGGAAGCAAAAAAGAATATTGGATTTTTGGCAGAGCTTCCTGATGCGAAGGAATCTGCCGGGTGTTTTCAAAATTTCAGTCAAAAAACAGAACCAACATTGATCCGGCGGAATGATCTGGACGAGAGGGGAAAACGGCTGTTTGACCTGTGGCAATTTGTTACGAAGACACACCCTGATTACGCAGAAATTTTCTATGGCTATCCTGATGGCAGCTATGGCTCATCACTGGAAACAGAAATGCCGGGCGGGTTTGATTCCAGAAAGCGGGCCTGGTTTACAGAAGGAATGAAATCTTCTGAGTTGTTTACCATGAGTCCGGCTTACCGTTCTTTTACAGGCGATCTTGTCGCGGCTGTTACCTGTAAGATAAAAAAAGATGCTTTGCTGGTTGGCTTTGCCTCTATTGATGTGTCTTTAGCATCCTTGACTAACCTGGTGCAATCGCTTGATTTTGGCAAGACAGGCCACTTTATATTAGTGGAAAAAACCGGACGGATTCTTTCCAATCCAATAGATTCTAACAGCGTGTTCAAAATGGTTGGGGAAATTGAAGAGCCGGGCCTGGCAGCTCTTGCTTCAGGAAAGGACGGCATATCAACTTTTCAATATCGCGGGAAAAAGATGTTGGGCAATGTCCTGACCGGTTATAATGGATACAAGATTCTTGCCGTGGCTGAGGCTGGTGAAATTTATGCGCCTGTCTGGACTGCTATAGGCAAGGTTGTGCTTATTGGAAGTGCCGTATTTTTTACTTTGCTTGTGCTCGCTTGGTTTTTGGCACGTTCTGTTGGGGAGCCTTTGCGTTTTCTGGTCAGGGTATCGGAAGAGGTTATGAAGGGAAATTATAAAGCCATGCCGGAACATTTGAACTTTTCAGGCGAATTTATGTTTCTGGCGGAAAGTATGAGCAAAATGATTGCAGAAATCAAAAACAAGATCGGTTTTTCCGAAGGCGCGCTTGAGGCCA
>CAUUHW010000003.1:0-255490 GCA_963545205.1 uncultured Desulfovibrionales bacterium | reverse complement strand
CAGTCGCAGCCTTGAAAGTATGAGTAATATTTTCACGTTCATACCGCTTGCCATGGACAACAAGAGTGGGAGCAACTGCTTCTTTTGTCTGAAACAGAACAAGAGCACAAAGAGGGTTTATCAGGTAAGGATTTATTACTATTTTGGGGTGTTGAATTGTTGGTTTTTCATTGGTAAATTCCTTCATAAAGACTTTTTCTGCCCGATTTTGACGGGTGATAAGATGTTCTTCGTTGGTATAACGAATTTTGTACTTCATAATTTTTTCTCCTGGTAAAAAACTTACAAAACAATGGCAGTTAGTTCCTTAAAAGAATAGCCAGTTTTTGTTTAAGTCCTTTTAATCGACTCACCTCCTTGCCATTCTAAAAAAAGCAAAGTGGGGGATTCATCAACATCCATCCTCTCTTTAAGTTCACGATTTTCGTCAAAATCTATCATGTAAAGAGGAAAGTCTGATTGCTGTTTGAAAACATCCTATCTTTCAGGACAAAAGAAAGCATTTTGCAAAGACAACAGGTCTTAGTAAAAAAAAAGAAAGAGCATCAGTTTAGATTTATCCAATATTTGATATTCGCTTTCTGGAAATTCTTTAATCATTTTTTTCTACTTTTATTAGAAAAATCGCTCTAAATTGATAATCCATCTATATATTTTAATCATATTCTTTTTTCGATTCAACATAGGAAACGGCACTTTTGGCCGCTAATGCTCCATCTCCGCAAGCTGTAATAATTTGGCGTAGATGTTTCACCGTAATATCTCCTGCACCGAATATACCTGGAATTTTAGTTCGCATATTTGTATCTACTTCAATACATCCACTAGAATCTAAGATATCAAGTTTACAGAAAGGATCGGAGCAAGCTTTAAATCCAATATATTCAAAAACACCGTCACATTTGATATAGTGTGAAGTTTTATCTTCTTTAGTCGATATAAAATGCACTCCATCTAATCGGTCATTGCCAGTAAATTCCAGAACTTTTTGATAAGGATAAATAGTAACGTTTTTCATATTACGTAGTTGGCTGCACGCTTTAGGTTCAGCAGCCAGATCAGATCTTGTGATAATCGTCAGCTTTGTACAAATTCTGGCTAAATAAAAAGATTCTTCCACAGCGGAATTGCCTCCACCAATAACCACCACTTCCTTTCCTTCATATTGTGGACCATCACAAGTCGCACACCAGCTAATGCCATTGGCAGCCCAAGTGTCTTCCCCTGGTACACCAAGACGACGGGGGACGGTTCCTGTAGCTAAAATAACAGCTTTTGAGATATAACGACTTGTCTCTCCATCATCTTTACAGGTAATTTTTTTCAATACACCGTCATCTGAAAGGTCAACAACTGTTTTGTACTCAAATTCAACTCCCAGTTCTTGAGTATGTTCAAACATTTTAATTGCCAGTTCCGCCCCGGAAATCTTCCCTGCTCCTGTATAATTTTCCACTTCACTCGTGTTAATCATTTGACCGCCAGGTGAAAGCTTATCAAGCATAAGCACTTTCATATTAGCCCGAACAGCATAAATGGCCGCTGTCATACCGGCGGGACCTGCTCCAACAATAATAATATCGTAATCCATATATTTTCTGCCTATTTTTTAATTATTATATTAAATAATCATCTTACTATATTAGAAAATCTTTGTTGAAAACAGTTTACTCCGTCTACAAATCATACAAAAATTATAATGATTCCAAAACTTCAATTTCTTTGATAATAGCAGGTTTTTGCTTCAAACCTGCAAGACGGCTCTTCTCCTGTCCGTCTTTCATAAATAACATAGTGGGAAATCCCTTAACTTTAAGGCGTTCCTTAAGTTCCTTGTTTTCATCAAAATCAATAGTAAAAATTTTAAAATCCGGTTTTATTTTATCTATGTCCCGCAAAACAAAAGCCAGCATTTTACAAGGCCCGCAGTTTTTGGAATAAAATTCCACTAGCATGTTCCCTGATTTTTCCATTTCATCATATTGTTTTGTATCAATTTCCTGAATCATTTTATCTCCTTGTGTATTTTCATTTAAATCATGAAAGAATTATCTTTTCGTAAAATTTACATATCTACTGCACTGCTTGTGGCAATAAAATTATCAGAGCAATTGGTAATGATATGCCATCATTTTTATATTCCCATACAATGGTCCAATTGGATAATTTGTTTAATACAGTATGTTCACAAGTCCTGTTGCCAGTTGCGGAAAAATCATCAGCAAAGCCAGGCAAATGACCATACAGATAAAAAATGGAACGATTCCCATAAAAATTGATCCCATGGACACGTCTTCTGCCACGCTGGAAATGGCAAATACATTTACTCCAATGGGCGGGGTGATTTGTCCCATTTCCATGATGATCACGGTGAGTACACCAAACCAGATCGGATCAAAACCCAGGGCGGTCACTGTGGGAAAAATGGCGGGAAGGGTTAACAAAATCATGGGAATTACATTCATCAGGCATCCCAATAAGGTAAATAATACCAGTATACCAGTTAATATCATATAACGGTTCCATCCGTTTTGGGTTACCAATTTTGCCAGTTCAAAGGGCAGACGGCTTGCTGCCAGAAAATAGCCCAGAATCCCTACGCCAATAAGGATCATGAGCAGACGTGAGGTGATACTTACTGTCTGGTCGCAGGATCGTTTGATCGCAGTCCAGGACAGGCGCTTACGAGCAATCATAATGCCCATGGAACCCACAACTCCAATGGCGCCGCCTTCTGTGGGACTGAATATGCCTGCCAGGATTCCGCCCAAGATGATGACAAATAAAATGAGCATGCCAATAACCCCTTTCAGTGAGACAAATTTTTCTTTCCAGGAACAGGGTTCTCCTTTCGGGGCCAGATCCGGTCGGATCAAGGCAATACATAAGATACTGATAATGAACAGGAATGTCAGTAAAATTCCAGGGATCATACCAGCGATAAATAGCTTGCCGACAGATTCTTCCGTCACCAGGGCATAAAAAATAAAGCCAATGCTCGGCGGGATGAGAATACCCAGGGTACCTCCTGCGGCAAGGGCTCCACAGGCCAGACCTGATGAATAGTTTTTGCGTTTCATTTCCGGCAGGGCTACCGATCCCATTGTCACAGCAGTTGCCATGGAATCGCCGCAGACTGCCGCAAATCCTGAACATCCGGCAACTGAGGCCATGGCCAGACCTCCGGGCAGACGTCCCAGCCATTTGTTGGCTGTATTAAAAAGATCCTGGCTGATTCCGGCTTCTGATGCCAGCAATCCCATAAAAATGAAAAGGGGGGCCACAGCCAGAATAAAGCTGGCCACGGTGGAATAGGGGGCTGTACCCAAAGTCATGAGAGCTGGAGTGATGGAAAAGCTGATGACGGAAAGACCAAGAAATCCGACAACACTCATTGCGAATCCAATGGGCATTCCTGCCAGAAGCAGAATCATCATGAACACTATGCCGATTCTTCCAAGACTGATCCGGCTCAATGTAATTCCGAATGCTTTGTACCAGATAGGAAAACTCAGCAGTATCAGAGCGCCGAGCAATGCAATGATAATTCCGAACCACCAGCCGGATTTGATTCCGGAAGAAATGATTGTCAGGGTTTTTCCCAAAAAGACCAGAGTAAAGGCGGCCAGACCTGCCGTTGCCAGTGCCATGAAAATACTGGTGGGAATTTTCAGCATGACACTGTATTCACCAATTTTATTGACCGTTGCCAGTGCCATCTGATATGTCATCAAACCTGTAAAAATGGCGCAGGAACAGTTGGTAAAAACTTCCAGGAACAGTTTCATTTTGAATGAGAGGCGACAGATCAAAAGTTCAATGGAAATATGCCCTTCTTTCTGCTGGGTGGCTGCCAGAGATAAAAACACAATGACGACCATGAAAAATTCTTCAATTTCGATGATGCCTGGCAGGGATTTTTTCATCACAAACCTGGCAGCGACATCCAGGAAAATAGGGATGAACATAATTCCAATGGCAAGGGCAGAGATGGCCTTCATCTTCATAACAGCAGGATGTATAAGCCAGTGAACGGCTTTGGCCAGAAAATCCAGGACATTGTCTTTTCCGATATCCTTCTGAGAATTCTGAGGTTCAGTGGACGGTATAAGAGGGTAGCTCATATCTATCTCCCCCCAAAAGCCCTTGCAGGGCAATCCTCTGCAAGGGCTTTTGTCTGCTTGTTAATTTAATTAGTAGGAGGGGCCTGGGTGTATTGCTTGCTCAGGTTGTCTGCGTCATTCATAATAGCGCGTGCGTTTTGATATCCCAGCTTTTCCATTTCCTTTACCCAGTCTTCACGTAAAGATTTTATGGCTTCCATCCAGAGGGCTCTTTCTTCTTTTGACAGGGTATAAAAAACATGACCCTGCTCTTTCAGCGCCTTGGTATCCTGCAAGTCTCCGTTATCCAGGCTTTGACCGCTGAGACGTGCCATACGCTCTCCAGTGGTATCTTGAAGAACCTGTTGCACGGATTTGGGCAGACTTTTCCAGACAGGATGCCCAACCCCTGCCCAGAAAGGAGTAACAAAGATATCGCAAGTAGTTGTATATTTTACGGCTTCAGAAATCTTATAAGAAACAATGGGGGCCAGAGGGCATAGAATTCCGTCGGCCATTCCCCGTTCCAGGGCCAGGTAACTATCTGTGGCAGGAAGCATAATGGCATTGGCGCCTAACGCTTTTAAAATATTCACGGAAGTCTTATTCCAGGAAATAATTTTCAGCCCCTTTAAATCTGCCAGATTTTTTATCTGAGTTTTTGTGGTGTGCAGCTGGAAAGGAGCGCTTACCCATTGCCAGAGAATGTTGATATCGCGAAATTCTTTCTGGAGCTCCGGATGCTTTTGATACAAATTCCAGAGAATCAGAGAACCGGATTCTGCGTTTGGTGCCATTCCGGGCAGTTCCATTACCGTGTAAAGGGGAAATTTTCCGGGATTACGGGCACAATCCATTCCTCCGATGCCGATCATTCCTGACATTGTGGAATCAAACACATCTGCCAAGGAAGCCAAGGTGTTGGGGTTGTAATATGTCAGCTGTAATTTCCCCTCTGTTTTTTTCAGAACTTCCTCGAACCATGGTTCCCAAGCGTTGACAACGGTTGGGTGGGTGTTCATGTAGATCGTTGACATGGGGATTTCTGTCTCAGCCATGGCAAGGAAAGAAAACCCAAAGAAAATAGTTACAAACATTATTATGTTAAGAGTTATATCAAACTTGTAATGAGAAGTTGTCATAGCCTCTACCCCCTGTTTTAAGGTTTGCTTAATTCTGTATTTATTTCTAAGATAAATACATAGTCCAGAATAGGTACTGATAAAAAATCTGGCTATGAGAAAAACAAGAGATAAAAAAGTAAAAATTTCAGCACAATATAAAAGAGGTGTAAAAATGACACTCTGGCTGAAAAATACTATTCAAAATGAACTGGCGGAAATAGCAAGTGCAGAAACAGTCAAGAGAAATACCACTCTCAAATCAGACTATATCTACTATTTACAAAGTGGGCTGTGCCTGCTTGAGCATATCTCTGAACGGGGAGACTCCAACGTGCTGCTTTATTTCAAAGAAAAATCACTGATGAATTTTCTGCCCTGTCTTCTGAAGTATACCGGTGAAAATATGTTCAAATCTCCGCCACTGGATACGGAAGAGTATTTCATTCGAAGCTGCACCTCCTGTCACCTCCTCAAAATCGAAAGTACTGCTCTTCTTTCACAGCTGGAGAAAAAACCACATCTTTCCCTGATCCTTATCAGGGCACTTACCCAAAATTATGTCAACACCCTTTGTCTTTCCACTTGTATCACGAACCAGCCAGCAGCGATACGAATCAGCCGGATCATTTTGGAATTTTCCATGCAGAAAGAAGATCGGATGATGTTTCCACGTCATTTTACATACAACGAAATCAGCATATTTGCCTCGCTGCACGTCATCACTGTCACGAAAATATTCAAAGCTCTGTTCAGAGAACACATCATCTCCAAGACAGGACGCCAGATTTTCATCGAAAGAAAAGAAGAGCTGGAAAAAATTGCAAACAAAATGCGAAATCTTTTTTACTGAACAACCCTAATAAACAAGATTGCCGCTCTTCGCGCGGCCATGGCCCTTCAACAAGAACTGCGCCTTGCGTGGCAGCGGAAAATTCTGGGGCGGCACACCTACCTGCACAGAGTGCAAAAGAGGTTTAAAATTGTAATGCATGGCGAAATCAGGGGAAGTAAATGTACAAGGAGATACTCCCCCCAGAACGTCCGGCAAATCACACCGGCAATACCGTCCTGCCTGTCCTGTTCAAACACGGCTCTGGCGGCAGTAACCTGAGCCTCCAGATCCTGTCTGACAGATTCTGGCAAAACACTTAACCTGTCCTTATCTCCCTTGGCCCCCAGCCCCTGATACAAAAACAGTCAAAATCGATATCCTTGATGCGCAAACGCAACAGTTCCTGCCCCCGCAGTCCGCATCCGTAAAGAATCTTGGCCAGCAAAAGGGGTAAACCGGACATGGCCGCCAAGAGGCGTTCCACTTCGCTCCGGCTCAACACCACAGGCAGGTTTATCTTTTTTCCCGGACGAAAGGCTTCCACGCCGTTAAATTCTCGTTTGAGTATATTGCGAAAAAAGAAAAGCAAGGCGCTCAGGGCCAGGCGCTGGGTTGCCTTGGCAACCCTCCGTTTCACAGCAGGACAAGACAGGTACTGTTCAACATGCTCGGCTGTAAATGAATACGGTTCAATCGTTGAAAATAGCACAAAAAATCGCGAACCCAGCCGATATAGGCGCGCTCTGCAGATAAGGACCCCGGTGCTTCAGACGCAAAATCCTGCTTATTTCTTCTGCGATACGCTTATGCTGTTCTTCAAACCCTGCCTGCGGCAAATTTATTCCATCGCCCTGCGCCGCCGAAACAAAATCCTGAGACTTTTCCCGTAGAAAATAAAGATACAAGGCAACAGCATCTCTGGCCTGTGCGAGCTGCCAGTCTTGCAGCTCAGTTCCAATTCGGGAGAAAAACACTGTCTTGTCAAATGCAAGGAGATGTTTTGGGGCCAGACGAGCCTGTTCACAAAAAAGTGCAACCCAACGCAGAAAATACGGTTTCTGACGTGCTGGGATATTTTCCTGCTGCTCAACATAACGAGCGAACATTTCGCCATTGATATATAGATGTTATGTTGCCATCATTAAACTTTATTTTTTAAAAATCATATTTTTTTCATTATCTTTTCAAATCTTGCTAACCAAAAGGATAAGTTGGGAAGCAAGACTGTTGGAGATAAAAAACAGTTCTCCCCCAAAAGAAAAAAATTGACACAACAAACAGATATGGATATTGTTCAAAATTGATACGTTTGGTTAATATACTGTTAAACGGACGATTCGTTCTAAACAAGGAGAAATAATGAGTAGGTATAAAATAATAATTCTTGCAAATTCTGTGAAACATCGTCAGTACTGCGTTGCAGGAAAATTAACTGATTGGTCTCAATGGATACGCCTAGTATCTGATGAAAATGGTACTGAGCTTTATCACGAATAAGCAAAATGTCAGAACCCCTTTGGTGCATTCAATGTCAAAACTTTGCAAAAAGTTATTGTTGGATTGGAGCGCCATGCTCCCCTGCCAAATCAACCAGAGAACTATATAATCGATGAATACATCTGGCAGCAGGACTGTAAAATAGAAACAAATGAAAATGAGATGAATCATTCTACTGCAAGAATTGCTAACCTCTGGCAAAGATTTTACGCAAATGTCTTCTCAACATTACCTAAAGAAGCAAAAATTTATGGAATATACACAAATTATGAGTCTGATTATAGCAGCGTATCCTTAGATCTCAAGGACCATAGGAGTTACGGAAACGCTGCCTAAGCGGTCAAACCGCTGTTAATTACTACAGGCAATGTTGCTACTGAAGATAAGGATGTGGAGCTTCTGCAAACGGTATCAGCTATAGGCCTTATATGCGATATTGAAATGAGGGGAACCTTTCGATCCTGCAAAGCAGGAATTTGTTGAGAGCCAAACTGATTCAATCCCTGTTGAGAAACCTTTAGCTTTGGCTGGACAACCACCTTAACTCAGGTGCCTGTTTGCATAATTTTTTGTAGACTTTTTATAGGAGTAACACATGGGCTTTTTTTCGAGATGGACCAGAAAACGGGAGACAAACAGCCCTGAAAAAAATCAGACGCAGGAACAGGTTAAAATCCTGCCAGACTCCCCGCAACCAGCAGACTGGCAGCAATCAATACAGGCAGCGCTCTCCCAGGTTGAACCACGCCTGAGTGTCTGGCTGCCCCATGTTCTTAACGGGGTGGAAACCAAAGGAGACGAACTTTGGCAACGCCTACGTTTTTTCTTCCACTGTCTGGCAGTAGAAGAACATGAGGCTCAGGATTTTATCACCCGCTTTGAGGTCTGGCTCGAAGATATGGGATACGAGCGAGTGGAAGAGTTCCGTTCCGAACTCCAGTATCGTCTGGCTCTGAGCCTGGAACTGGAAGACGAAGAAGACGAACGTGACCGCCTGTTTCTGAAGCTTTCACAAGGCATCAGCAAAACACGGGAACACCTTTCCCTGCGCATTGACCAGTTACTGAATATAAACTCCCGTTTTGACGACGAGTTCTGGAACGAGTTTGAAGAGATTCTGATTACCGCTGATGTTGGATACGGAGCCGCGCAAAAACTGCAACAACGTCTGCGCCGGAAGGTCAGGGAACAAGGGCTGCCAGACAGCGAAGGTTTCAAGGAAATGCTGCGGCAGGAACTTGGAGAGCTGTTTCCTCCGGCACCGCCTGACATTCCTGCGTCCCAAGGCCCGCAAATCATACTGGTTGTGGGCGTAAACGGCGTTGGCAAAACAACAACCATTGCCAAACTGGCTCACCGTGAAGTACTGCAAGGAAAAAAAGTGCTTTTGGCCGCAGGAGACACCTTTCGGGCCGCAGCCATTGAACAGCTTGAAATCTGGAGTAAACGGATTGGAACCGGATTTTATGCCAAAACACATGGCGCAGACCCGGCAGCTGTGGCATACGAGGCCCTGGAGATGGCGGCAAAGGAAAACTATGACTGCGTCTTTATTGATACAGCTGGCCGCCTGCAAACCAAGGTTGGTCTGATGGAAGAACTGGGCAAAATTTTTCGGGTCATTCAGAAAAAAAATCCCAAAGCTCCACACCGCACCCTGCTGGTTCTGGACGCAACAACCGGCCAGAACGCGCTGTCACAAACAGAACTTTTTTCCAGGGTTGCACCGATAAGCGAAATCGTGCTGACCAAGCTGGACGGAACGGCAAAAGGCGGTGTTATTGTTGGGATTGCCCTGCAATACGCCATTCCAATCAGCTTTATCGGGCTTGGAGAAAAAATGGAAGATTTGCGTCCTTTTTCCGGTACGGATTTTGCTAAGGCTCTTCTTATCTAATCCACTTCAACAAACAGGAGAACAAAATGAGCAGCAGTCAGTCAATCAGCAAGGAAATATTTGGCGCACAGGTCGTTACAGCCACGCTGGGCAAACTCAACAACAGCCCCCCAGCACCAACAGACAAACACAGCACGGAAGCGGCAGTTATTTCCCAGACACTGGACAATCTGAACAACTCAAAATCAACATCCGTAAGCAGTGCGGATTATGAATTTCAAAAAGAGGTGCTGGCCGCGGCCTATGAAGGCAAAGGAACAATTGTGGACAATAAGGGATAACCAAACAAGGGCCGGTCATTTTTGAACCAGCTGCAAACCGGCCACTCCCATAAACAGGATGTTGACCAACCAAGCTCCCAGCCAAGGCGGTATGACGCCATGCGCTCCCGCGCTGGTAGAAAAAACAAACACACCATAGTAAATAAAAAGACAGACAACCCCGCAAAGAACGAGCACATAAATATTGTGTATCTTTCGCGTCAGGGCCAAACCTCCCAAAATGAGCGACAAGATGGAAAAGGCGTAGGCAACTCGTCCATGCAAAGCGGTTTCCAGCCATTCCACGTTTGAACCGGCGGCCTCAAGACGCGCGCGGGCGGACAAAAGCTCAGGCAGGGGCAGCATGTCCAGGTCCTTTTTGAAGTCAATGGTCTGAAAGCTCTTCAGGTCTGTTGAAAACCGGTATGTGATTTTCTCCTGTCCGGTGACGGTAAAAGAACCCGGACTATAAGTAACAGCCTCTTTCAGCAGCCATTTTCCGGCCCGGGCTGTAAATTCACGGGCCCGGACAATCTTCTGGATTCCACCGGTATCCAGAAAATTGATTTCAATGCCTTCACCCCTGTTTTCACGCGGGTATAACCGGTCGATATGCACGTACGCCCGTCCTTCCCGAAACCAGACATCTTCTATTATTGTTCCCTGCATATCTTTTTTTCTGACCTGTTCCCGCCAGATTGCCTCACTTTTTTCACTTCCCCACACTCCGAGAAATTCACTGAAAGCGAGCTGCACTCCGGACAGGACGCAGGCATAAAAGAAAAAAAAGACAAAGAGCCTGAAAAAGGAAATCGCGCTGGCCTGCAAAGCAAGTATCTCCAGATTCTGGCGCATCAGCCCCAGTTGGATTAAAACAGCGAGCAAGGCAACAGCAGGTAAAATCTGGGAAACAATCAAAGGAATTTTATAGGCGAAAAAAACACATATGGTCTGCCAGGCAAGCTGAGCTTCCAGCAAGTCATCAATCTTTTCAAAAAGGTCAGCCAGCAGGTAGATACCGATTCCAACTGCCAGCATCAAAAAAAGATAGAAGATATTTTGGCGAAACAGATAACCGTGCAGGATTTTCACGCTGACTTTCTTCCTTTGAAAACAGACCAAAACCCGGCTCTGCCCGGCCGGTTCCCGTGCGAGGCCAGGGTCATAAAAAAGACAAACAGCAAGCTAAAAAACAGGTTGGCTTGCCAAATCGCCAGAGCGGGTGTTATTGAACCGTTTTTTCCCAGTGTTTCACCAATGGACGACAGTGCGTAATAGAAAAGAAAAAGACAAAAAGTCAGCACAATACCATATTGGCGGCGCAATCCCTGAAACAGCAGAGCCAGAGGCAGGGCAAAGCAGCCCAGAATCAGGCAGGAAAACGGCTGCGCCAATCGTTTATGAATTTCAAGCGGCACCTGATAGGAAGTTTTGGCCGGATTTTTTTCCTGCCCGCGCAAGATACTGAGCAAACGGAAAAAAGACATAAATTTTACTTTTTCCTGCATCGGTTCAATATGTTTGAGCCAACGGGAAAGGTCAAGACGGAGCCGGTACTCATCAAAGCCCAGAACAAGAGATGTGTCGTCTTTCTGATGATACAGGGTCCCGTTTTGAACGAAAAAAAAGACCTGCCCCTTATCCTGGTCAGCAAGAATCTGCCCTGTTGGAGCAATAATGTATGTCTGCCCGTCTTTTTCTGTTTTGATAAAAAGGTTGCGAACCTTTTCTTCCTGCGGGTCAACACTGTGGACAAAAAGCGTGACATCAGGAAAATCCTGATTAAAAACACCCGGCTGCAAAGCGACACGGGCCTTGCTTCTGGCCATATCCAAAACAGTCTGCCGGAAATTTTCCATGCCCCATGAAATACCAAAGACGGAATTGCCAAAAGCCAGCATACTCACCAGCAGACAAAAAAGAAATGGCGCGGACAAAAGCCTAAGGGGCGAAATGCCGCTCGCGCCAAGAGCGGTTATTTCCCTGTCCGCTCCCATACGCAAAAAAACAAGAAAAACGCTGAGCAAACACACAACAGGCAAAAGCAGATTGAGCAAAAAAGGAGAAAGATAAACAAGCAGTTTCCCGATATCCAAAAGCGAGGTCTGCTGCCCGACAAGCAGGTCTTTTAATTTGAAAAGACGCCCAATGAGCAGCATGGAAAAAAGTGCTGTCAGGGAAATACAAAAAAGGAAAAAAATCTCCTTTATGATTTCACGCTGCAAAATCATTTGGCGCTGTCACCCTCTTTTGAACCGGAAAAAACCTGATTCAGATACAAGCCCTGCTTCGGATCAAGATCAAAACGCAAGGCCGCTTCATCAAGCAATGCCGCCAAAGACCTGCCACTGTCCAGATGCTGCCTGACCCATTCAAGGGCGCTGGCGGCTTTCTGTCCAGGGGGAACCAGTATGTTCATATCCACCACCTGTTTGTTTTTATTCTTGCAAGCGGCTCGCGCTTCCAGTAATTCTGTTTTTTGGTGTTTGTGCTATTTTTCCCCGTATCAGCAAAAAACGCAATAATTTCTCTGTTCTCTGACGGAATACAAGCCTTTTTCTTTATAATGAACAACATACATAACGCAGTATTACTCGGCCTTGTTGAGGGCCTGACCGAATTTATACCTGTTTCATCAACAGGTCACCTTATTCTTTGCGGCCAGTTGCTTGATTTTTCAGGAAGCTTGGCTCAGTCTTTTGATATTATCATTCAGCTCGGAGCCATTTTAGCGGTTGTCTTTCTCTATCGCCAGACTTTTTTCGACCTGCTCCGGCCTGCTCCGCCCAAAAAATTTGGCGGAAAACGAGGGCTGCTTTTTCTTTTTTTGACCTCCCTGCCGGCCTCTGTCCTCGGTCTTGCCTGCCATTCATATATAAAGGCCCACCTGTTTACGCCAACATCAGTTGCCTGGGCCCTTGCTGTTGGAGCGGTAACGATTTTACTTGTGGAACGCCTGCCACTCGCCCGTAGATATATGTCACTTGATGAGATGAGTCCAATGCTGGCTTTCGGCATTGGCTGTTTCCAGTGTCTGGCCCTGTGGCCGGGATTTTCCCGCTCAGGCGCGACAATTATGGGCGCGATGCTGCTTGGAGCCAGCCGTGACCTGGCCGCAAAATATTCCTTTCTGGCCGCCGTGCCCATCATGTTTGCCGCGACAGGTTATGATATTTACAAAAACTTTCATCTGTTGAGTACCCAGCACATTCTTGTCATTGCCACCGGATTTCTTGTTTCTTTTCTGTCCGCGCTCTTTGCGGTCAAAATTTTCGTACGCCTGCTGCAAAAAACAACCCTGGCTCCTTTTGCCTGGTACCGCTTGGTTCTTGTCCCACTCATCTTTTACTTCTGGCAATAAAACAAAAAAATGACCGGCACCAGCTTTGAGCAAAATCTCCACACCCGTCCGTACAGGACAATTTTTTTCCTTTCCTGGCCCGTTATCCTGATGATGGGCACCAATTTTCTCATTGGCTTTACAGATGTCTGGGTTGCCGGTCAGATAGGCAAGGAAGTACAGGCCAGTATGGGGCTTATGACCCAGATGCTCATGTTCTTTGTTATTATCGCCAGCGCACTGGCCAGTGGCAGTGTTGCCGCCATCAGCCAATCCCTGGGCGCCCGGCTCCATTTACGCGCCCATCGCTATGTCGGTCTGGGACTTTTATGCGGCGCGGTCTTTGGCATCTGTATCTTGCTGTTAGGGACAATTTCCAAGGAAATCCTGCTGGACCTTCTTCATATTCCAAAACAAATCCGGCCAATTACAAACTGCCTGCTTAAAATTTATCTGTATATCATGCCTGCCAATTATCTGCTTATCCTGTGCAGTGCCTTTTTTCGGGCCTATAAGCAAATGCTTTTTCCGCTTTACGCGACCATCACGGTTTGCGTGCTCAACGCCATTGGCGATCTTGGCCTGGGCCTTGGCTGGTTTGGTTTTCCAGAACTGGGTTACAGCGGGCTGGCCTGGAGCACATTTTTTTCCCTGCTCGGCGGTGCTCTTTTAAGTCTGGTCATGCTCGCAAGACGTGGCATTCTCAACAAAAAAAGCTTTGCCTGCCAAAGATGGAACAAGGCGGCCCTGCCGTATCTGGTAAAGGTTGCCTGGCCCTCGGCTTCGCTCCAGCTGGCCTGGAATCTGTCCTACATGGTGCTGTTGGCCATTGTTGCTGCCCTACCGCAGGGAAACGTAGACGCTCTGGCGGGTATGAGCGCGGGTATGCGTATCGAATCCATGCTCTTTTTGCCCGGAGCGGCCTTTAATCTTATCTGCTCCATTCTGGTTGGACACTACCTTGGAGCCGGACAGGAGAAAGAAGCCAGAACGATTGGCTACCAGATTATATTCATTGGCGTTGTTCTGGTCTGTTTCATCGGCATCGTTCTTTGGATATACAGGCAACCGGTTATCGCCTTTTTGTGTCCACAAACAGAAGTACAGGTAATTGCCACTGATTACCTGCGCTATAATATGCTGGCGCTTCCTTTCATGCAAATAACCATCACCATTGGCGGGGCTTTTGCCGGAGCCGGAGCAACCCTCTACCAGATGGGCATTGTCGGCTGCAGCGCCTGGTTTATTCGCCTGCCGCTGGCCTGGTGGATGGGCCATGTTCTGCTGGGTTCTGCCACTGGTATCTGGATTTCCATGCTTGTATCACAAATCGCGCAATGCGCTCTGACAACCTATTTTTATCACTTTGGCAACTGGCCAAGGTTCGCGCAAAGAAAGATAAAAAGCTGAAAAAGTGTCTTCTTATCCCAACATGCTGAGAAGCTGTTACGGCGTGTCAGAATGTATTGCATGAACTTTATACTTCACTGTCCCAAATAAAACTTGACCTCAGACCTGTTTCAGGAAAAGAATGTATTTTTTATGCCTTGGGCATTCCTGCTCCAGTGCGAGCTTCTTTTTTCCAACCGATTTAATCTTAACACTATATGGAAAACTATGAATGAAATACTCTGGTTAGGCTTTGCTCTTATTGACTTGGCTATCACACTCGCGGTCTTTCGTTTTTTTGGACGGGCGGGGTTGCTGTCCATGATTGTTTTCAACCTTATTATCTGTAATATTCAGGTCCTGAAAACAGTTGAACTTTTTGGCCTGACAACAACCCTGGGCAATATTCTATACGCCGGTGTTTTTTTGGCAACCGATATACTCAGTGAATTTTACGGCAAGGAAAAAGCACAGGAAGGCGTTAAGCTCGGCTTTCTCGCCCTGATATTAAGCACGCTGTATATGAATATCGCCCTGCTTTTTGTGCCGGCGACAGACGACTTTGCCCAACCGCACCTGCAGGCCATTTTCAGCTTCATGCCCAGAGTGGGAGCGGCAAGCCTGCTGGCCTATACTGTTTCACAGTGGCATGATGTCTGGGCATTTCATTTTTTCAAGGAAAAAACACAAGGCCGGATGCTCTGGCTGCGAAACAACCTCAGCACAGGTATCAGTCAGCTTCTTGATTCTTTGATATTCTGCTCGGTCGCCTTTATTGGCGTGTTTCCATGGGCAATCTGGCTTAACATTCTGATTTCGACTTATATCATTAAGCTGGTTGTGGCTTTTCTGGATACACCTTTTATCTATCTGGCCAGAAAAATCTTTCTGGCAAACAGGGTTGCGGCCTAAAAAACAGGTTTGCGCAAGACTATCCCCGCAACAAAGCGCAATCAGGAGAGAAAAATGAAACAAACAGATGTGTTCATCGTTGGTCAGGGCCCAGCGGGACTTTCTGCCGCCATCTATACTGCCAGGGCAGGGCTTTCAACCTGCGTTATTGGCGGCAGTCCCAAGATAGCGGCGGATTACGCCATAGACAATTATTTTGGTTTTGCCGAAACCATCTCCGGCAAGGAGTTAATGGACAGAGGAAAAGCCCAGGCAAAGCGTTTTGGAGTGGAAATCTTTGAAGAAAAAGCCCTCCAGATTCATCAAAACGAAGCCGGCCTGTTCCATATCAAAACCAATGCGAACGAATACGAAACAAAGGCCCTGATTTTAGCCACAGGCGTTGCGCGGGTACGCCCGGGCATTGATAATCTGAACCAGTACGAAGGGCTGGGAGTTTCGTATTGCGTTAGCTGTGATGGTTTTTTTGTCCGGAACAAAAAGGTCATTGTTGTGGGTGAAGCTATTTTTGCGGCCAACCAAGCTCTTGAACTTCTCCAGTACACACCACATGTTTCCATCTGCACGCAGCGAAACCCGGTTGCGATTACCGATGAATTTATGGCCCGTCTGAAAGAGGCCAATATTCCGGTCAACGAGAAAAAAATTGTGCGCCTACACGGGAAAAACGGCTTGGAAACTGTTGAATATGACGACGGCAGCAAAGAAGATGTCTTTGGTCTGTTCATCGCCCTTGGCGAAGCCTCTTCAACAGATTTTGCTTACACGCTCGGCGTTGAACAAAAAGGCGCGTTTTTAGTTGCGGACAAAGAACAAAAAACCAACCTGCCCGGATTGTTCGCAGCAGGTGATTGTGTTGGCCGCTATCTGCAAATAAGTGTTGCAGTTGGTGAAGGAGCCATGGCCGCGCATTCAGCGATTTCTTACGTGAAAAAAAGAAAGAACGAAAAAAATGGAGCCACCGAGGAGAGTTGAACTCCTGACCTGATGATTACGAATCAACTGCTCTGCCAACTGAGCTACGGTGGCACAAACAAGGTCTAATAGCGGCTGTTTTTTTCAGCGTCAACCTTTTTTGTTTTTTATCCCAAACAAAAGTTTCTCCTGGCGAAATATATTACCAGAAAGAACTTTTATCCTTATTATCGGCAGCTATAAAGCAGCTCCAGCCTGTAACCATACACAACGATATAAGATACGCTGAAAAAGAATGGATGATACCAACGCACTTGCCATGCTGGATTTTATCAATCATCCTGTTGTCCTGATAGACAATGGTATTCTGGTCTATGCCAATACCAGCTTTTCAGCGCTGTTGAAACAAACCGCCTTTCTTCACCGCCCGTTCATTGATTTTGTTGCCCCCAAAGACAAAAAACGGGTTGTTCAATATTTTCATATGATTTTTGCAGGACACCAAACAAATACTGAATATCCATCAATGACATGTGCTATAGAAGTCAATGCGGGAAACGAAATATCCATGCAATTTCAGGCAAAACGATTTTGTTTTCAAAACAAAAAAATAAACTTGTGCTCACTGATTGACATTACTGCACTGCAAAAGGCTTATACAAAATTTCCTCGTATTTTGAACGCGATGTCTGATGTAATCTTTACATTCATTGATGACCATAAACATATTCTTTCGGCAACCAACGGTTGCGAAGGTATTTATGACATCCCTCTTGACCAGTTTACGAATAATCTTTTTCACCCTATTGACCTTGTTATCCCTGAATATATGGAAAGTGCAAAACTATTTTATTCCAACCTGCTCGTCAATAAATTTTACAGTATTGAATACAGGATCGTGCATACAAATAGAGATATTGTCTGAATACATGATGATGGAGAGGTTATTTATAAAGAAAAATGACTTGGAGAAGTTCATATTGTGTGTCATTTCATATGCAATACTACAAAAGAAAACTCAAAGATGAACGCCTGCAATTAAGTGAGAAACGCTACCACCGTATATTTGAACGCTCAACCAACTCGATTTTCATTGTCACCCTTCAAGGCAGATTTCTTGACATGAACGAGGCAGCAATTCGTCTCTTTGAATTTGAAAACAGGGAATAAGCCTTTCATGGTGATGTCCGGCATCTTTTTTTTCAAAAAAGGACAATTCGATGAAATCATTGCTATTATCAAAAAAAAAGGCAATATTACAGACGAGCCAATGCAGATGGCTCCCAATCAGACAAAATCATTGATGTGGTGTTGACTGCCGGGGGCCGAAAAAACAGTAAAAGCGGTAAGCCGGAACGCTTTCAGGTCATTTTACATGACCCGCGCGCAGTCATCAGAAGAACAGAATTGGAAACCTATCGGCGCACCCTGGGGGGCATATCAGACCGAATCAACAATATTGCCCAGGCCCAGATGATGCAGCAGGGGCTGATTCGGGATTATCTTTTTGAGTTGGAATTACAGGAAGAAAAAGAACAAAAAATTCAAGCCGGTATAGAACGAGCACTCAGTGTCAATGAAGAAACAAGCAAAGACCTGGCAAAACTTGGCGAAACCGTGCGCCAGCTTTATCATAATCCCAAACCGCCCAAGCCCGTTTCAGACGGAGCCGGCGGCATTCTTTTTGACCTAACGTCCTGATACCTCCCAAAAACACGTTCACACAAGACAGTTACCCCACAAGGAAAAAATGAAAGCAATACAACAGGAAATTTTTCGCGCCTACGACATACGGGGCATTGTTGACCAGGATTTTGATGAAGAATGGATTGAACAATTCGGCCGGGCCTGCGGTACCTGGTTCCAGAAACAGGGCTGGCCGCAGGCGGTTGTCGGACATGATTGCCGAACAACTTCTCCTGCCTACCAAACCGCCCTTATCAATGGCCTGCTGGCAACCGGCATGAATATCGTTGCTCTTGATATGGTACCAACTCCGGTTTTTTACTACGCCATCAAGCACCTGAATTGCCAGGCAGGAGTCATTATCACGGCCAGCCATAATCCATCGCAATATAACGGACTTAAAATCTGGGGCGGAGAAGGAACAATCCACACCGACCAAATCCAGAGGCTGTACGCGACAATGTGTTCAGGTCTTTTCACCCAGGGCAGAGGAACTGTTTCTTTTCTCAATATCGTGCCCAGCTATCTGCAGGAACTGACAAACCAAATACAGCTTGCCCGCCCGCTCAAAATCGTTGTTGACGGCGGAAACGGCAGCGGCGGAAAAATCTGTGCCGAACTTCTGCGTCAGGCCGGAGCAGAGGTTGTGGAGCTGTACTGTGAACCGGACGGGAACTTTCCTCATCACCACCCTGACCCGACCATTGAAAAAAATATCACAGACCTGAAAGTAGCAGTTACACGCGAAAAAGCTGATTTTGGCCTTGGTCTTGATGGAGACGCAGACCGCATTGGCATTGTTGATGAACAGGGAAAAACCATCTACAGCGACCGGTTGCTGGCCCTGTTTGCCCGCCAGGTGCTGGACAAGCACCCGGGCGCGACAATTATTGGCGAAGTAAAATGCTCGCACCTTGTTTATAAGGATATTGCCGAACACAGCGGAAAGCCAATCATGGCCGCGACCGGACATTCCCTGATAAAAGCCAGAATGCGGGAAACAAACGCCCTGCTCGCCGGAGAAATGAGCGGGCATATCTTTTTTGCGGACAATTACTATGGATTTGATGATGCCCTGTACGCAGCCTTGCGCCTGAGCCAAATTCTGTCCGAAACAAACCGCCCATTAAGCTCTTTTTGGAATACGTGGCAACCAACAGTCAGCACGCCTGAAATACGTGTAGACTGTAAGTCCGGTCAGGAAAAAAAAATAATGGAACTGGCAAAAAATGCTTTTTGCGCCAGATACCAACCACCTGTACTTCAGCAAACAGACGGCATTCGCCTGAACTTTGCAGACGGCTGGGGGCTGCTGCGGGCCTCAAACACCCAGCCTTCGCTGGTCATGCGGTTTGAAGCAGATTCACCGCAACGGCTGAAAGAAATACAGGAACTGATAGAAAAACCGGTCTGCAAATGGCTGAAAGAAACAGCTGAATAAAAACAGACGGGCCAAAGCAAAAAATCAGACAGGACCGGAAGCCTGATAAAACTGACGGATAAATTCTTCCTGCACGGAATATGACCAATGCACATCTCGCAACAGATGGATAGCCTCTTCCTGTCTGCCCTGCTCAATGGATTCAATAATCTGGTCATGCTCTTTGCAGTTTCGGTCTTCCCAGGCGTGGACATAGGGACGGAACTGAAAATCATACAAACGCTGTTTAAGAGGCATTAATGTTCTGTCCAGAGATGTATTTTTTGAGAGCTGTAAAAAAACATTGTGAAAATCAAGGTTTAATGTGTAATATTCATAATACTTCTGTCGATGCAACACATTTCGCATCTCCGCATTTAAGCTACGGAGCTTGTCTATATGCCTCTTTTTTATAGACCCAAAAATCTCTCGCAGCACTTCGCCTTCAATGGCTCCGATGATTTGATAAATATCGTGAATATCATGCAAGGTGAGCTGATTCACACTTACACCCTTGCGCGGATAAATGGCGACAAAACCTTCCGCTTCCAGACGAATAAGAGCATCACGCAATGGAGTCTTGCTGACACCAAGTATTTTACTGATCTCGTTGAGATTCAACATCACATCAGGCATGATATGCCCCTTGTGCATCTGATCCCGAAGATAGTTATACACCTGCTCCCGCAAGGAAAGCAAATTAACAATAGCCAAATGCTTCCTCCGTTATCAACTCAAGGCCAAGACACAAGAAAAAAGCCCCTCGCTGAACAGGACGGGCTTCATTTCCAGCACAGCAAGAATCAGGCAAGAGAATTAACGGCCTTGTTCAAACGAGAAATTTTTCTGGCAACTGTACGCCAATGCAGTATTTTTTTGCCAGCAGCTTTGTCCATAACAGAAGAAGCTCTGCGCAGGGCGTTCAAAGCGCCTTCTTTATCCTGATTTTGAATGGCCTGGCGGACATCTTTCATGACATTTTTAATACGGGTCTTCATGGCCCTGTTCCGGGCATTGATTTTCAGGCTTTGACGATGCCTCTTTAAGGCTGATTTATGATTAGCCAAAACATACTCCTTATAAAAACAAATCGTTTTTGCATTACAACATCATTTAAAAACAATGCATTTTATCCAAAAACAGATGCATGTCAAGCAATTTGGGGGCGCAAAATTTTATCACTCTTGCAGCAAAAACATGCTTATATTTGCAAAGCGGCAAAGTCTGCCAGCTGCCCCAAACGCTGAACAAGAGCGTGCAACAGGTTTAACCTGTTTTTCCGCACCTGCTCATCATCACACATGACCATTACCGTATCAAAAAAAGCGTCTACTGCCGGACGCAGCTCAAAAAGCATTTTCAAAAGCTGATCGAATTCACTTTTCTCCCAACACGTTTTCCAGCGCTGCTCTGTGGAAGACATTTTCTCTGCCAGCTGTTTTTCCGCATCTTCCTCAAACAGAGCCGGATCAAATTGTCCGTCAAGCCGCAAGGCTTCCTGTTTACGAACAATATTGTCCGCGCGCTTAAAAGTCAGAACAGCCTGGTCAAAATCAGGCCCATGGGCAAAATCCGCCAATGCTGAAAGCCGCTGGCGCAAGGACTGGACATCTTTGGCATCCGCGCCAAGCGCCGCGTCCACAATCCGGGTTTCAAAACCCTGTGAGGCAAAAAAGGCTTTCAGACGCTGGGCTGTAAAATCAAGTAAGGCCGCCAGTGTCTTTTCACGGGAATTTTTCCAGACCACATTTTCATAGCCATCAAGAGCCAAAAGAAAAATTTCTTCCAGATTAAGTTCAAATCCGTGCTCAAAAACAATACGACACACGCCCAGTACCTGCCGCCGCAAGGCGTACGGGTCAGCAGTTCCGGTCGGAATCATATTCAGGCCAAAACAGCCGGCCAGGGTATCAATCTTGTCAGCCAGGGCCAAAATTGCTCCGGCAACAGACCCTGGCACAGGACTTGCCTGCCCCGCGGGCAGATATTGTTCGTACAGCGCGCTGCATACATTTTCGCTTTCACCGCACAAACGGGCGTAAATACCGCCCATCATGCCCTGCAAATCGTCAAACTCGCCAACCATACCGGAAACAAGGTCGGCCTTGGCCAAAAGTCCTGCCCGCTCCAAATCCTTTTTCATTTCCGGGGCCAGTTTTTGGGCCAAAAAACCTCCCAGCCTGGACAGCCGCCGGGATTTATCCCCCATGGAGCCTAAAGGTGCCAGAAACACAACCTGTTCCAGGCGTTGCTGCCAATCGGCAAAAGGTGTTTTCCTGTCCGCTTCCCAAAAAAAACGGGCATCTTCCAGTCTGGCCCTGAGCACTCTTTGCCAACCATTGCGTACCAGCTCTTCGTCCGGTGTCTGCAAATTGATAACCGTCAGAAAAAATGGCAGCAGACGGCCATTGTCATCTTCAAGACCAAAGGATTTCTGATGCGTTTCCATGCTGGTCAGCAACACTTCCTTTGGCAGTTCAAGAAATTTCTCATCAAAACGGCCAAGCAGCGGCACAGGAATCTCAACAAGATTGGTCACCTGCTCAAGCAGACCCTCATTCCAGATAACCCGGCCGCCAACACCCTGGGCCAGTTCATCACCTTTTTGGCGAATACGCGTAAGCCGGTCTTTTTCACGGACAACCACGTGTCCCCTATCTCGCAGTACCTCAAAATATTCACTCGCGTCCCACACGGAAAAAGGTGACGCGGCTAACACCCGGTGTCCATATGTTTCCCGGCCGGAACGCAGGCCAGCAAGTGTAATCTCTACAACCCGCGAGTCCAGAAGAGCCAGCAGCCAGCGAAGAGGACGGCCAAAATGAAAACCGCTTTCTTCCCACTGCATTTTTTTGGGAAACGGCAACCTGCCAAGAATATTTTCGCACACTTTGCCCAGCACGCTTTCAGCTTTAGCGCCGCCCAGCTTTTTGCGTACAGCCAGATATTCACCACGCGCCGTGGTTGTGCGGTACACATCTTCAAAATCAACATCCTGGGATTTGGCAAACCCCAAAGCCGCGGGTTTTGGCTGCCCATCTTCACTAAAGGCGATATTGACCGGTGGGCCAAGGATTTCCTTTTCCTCCACCTTTTGCTGCTCCGCCAGATTTTCTATCCACACCACCATTCGGCGTGGCGTTGAATACGTCTCAATATTGCCACAATCAAGCCGGGCCGCTGCCAGTTCATCTTGAAACGCCGCTGCCAAAAAATCTGTCAATTCCGGAAAGAAACGAGCGGGCATCTCCTCTGTTCCGATTTCCAATACAAAATTTGCCATATCTTTTTTCCTTGCTCGTGGTTAGGCTCTGTTCAGTAAGGGGTGTCCAAGCTCTTCCCGCTGCTGAACATACAATCTGGCGATAGCCGAAGCCAACGCCCGTACCCGCGCAATATACGCGGTACGTTCGGTAATGGAGATAGCTCCACGCGCATCAAGCAGATTAAACAGATGTGAACATTTCAAACAGTAATCATAAGCCGGCCAGGGAAGCTTTTTTTCGCATAGAAAGCGGCATTCTTCTTCACAGGACGAAAAAAACTGAAACAACATGTCCTTGTTGCTGCAATCAAAATTATAACGGGAATGTTCCACCTCGCCCTGATGATGCACGTCTCCATAACGCACGGTCTTATTATACGCCAAATCGTAAACGGAATCTTTTTCCTGTAAATACATACAGATACGCTCAATTCCATAGGTCAGTTCCACACTGACAGGAAAAAGATCAATCCCGCCGACCTGCTGAAAATACGTGAACTGGGAAATTTCCATGCCATTGAGCCACACTTCCCAGCCAAGCCCCCAGGCTCCAAGCGTGGGCGATTCCCAGTCATCTTCAACAAACCGGATATCGTGTTTGCCGGGCATAATACCCAAATGGGCCAGGCTCTCCAGATAGAGCTCCTGCACATTTTCAGGCCCTGGTTTCAAAATAACCTGAAACTGATAAAAACTCTGCAGCCGGTTTGGATTTTCTCCGTACCGGCCATCAGTTGGCCGCCTGGAGGGTTCCACATATGCGGTTTTCCACGGTTCAGGGCCAAGCACCCGAAAAAAAGTCGCCGGATTAAATGTTCCGGCTCCAACCTCAATATCATACGGTTGCTGGATAACACAGTCATATTCTGACCAGAATTTCTGCAAGTTAAGAATAACGTCCTGAAAATTCATTCCATGCTCCTCTATTCACCAAATCAATGCCTCACGAAACGTCCGCCTTCCCAGACCAGTCCAAGCTGCCCTTCCACAAACCTGTCCACAAGCTGCGTGCATTCCTGCCGCATATTCCTGTCCAGCCTGACTCCCGCCCAGTACGCGGGGTCACGCAAAAAAAGCCCCTGCAAAAAAGGCAGGACAAGAGAAGAAAAAGAAAGCCCCTGAAAATGGGAACAGGCAGGACAATACAGACGGCCGTCCTGGGGCCAGAAAAAAAATTTTTGCTCCGCAGCCAGATCTGTACCGCAATGGACGCACTGATTGGAACGCGGGAAATATCCCTGTTCATGCGCTAAACGAGCCCGAAACAAAAGCGGAAAAAGGTCTCCCGCCTCCCTGACACTGTTCAGCACCTGAAACACTCGCACAAGCAGTTTATAGCTTTCATCTCCGCCCAGACCTTCCTGCGACAGAGCCGAAAAAAACAGGGCGCAATTAACCGCCATGCCAAGACGCGCGGAATTGCGTTTCAAATCGAAAAAAGAATCAATGAGCTGACCTTCTTCCAGACAGAAATAACGCCTGAACTTGTCGCTGCGGGCCCGAAAGCGGACAAAGGAAAGCGCGTCAAGACAGCCACAAAACCGCCGCCTGCTCTTTTTTCCGCCAAAGGCATAGGCCATCATCAGACCACGCGTGGGCGTAACAAAACGTACCCAGCAATGATTTTCTCCAAAATCCCCAACCTTGAGCACCAGAGCCTCTGAAGAAAATTCACTGTCCAAGCTGCTCTTCCGCCAAAATTTCAATGACCCGCACAGGGCCCTGACCGGCAATTTTATAGGGTTTGCCATTCAAGGAAGCCTGCACAACCGTGGCATTGCCCACTTTCAGCTGCAGTTTCTGCCCGAATGAAAAACTCGTGCTTTGGCCCGGATACAAATACCTCTCAAGCACGCTCCCATCAATTTCCGCTCCTACCCAGCATTCTCCGTCCGTGGCCGTCACTTTGAAAACCTGAGTCTTTTCAGGGCCAGCCCCTGATTCTTCCGGCACCTGAGCCGGTACCTGTGCGACACCCGCCTCCTCCTGCCTGGCCGTCACTTTTTCAGCGGTTTCAGCACCAGACGAACTGACATCCTTTTCCCGCTTTGCCGGTTTTGATACCTCTTTTTCCGTCTGTTTTTTTTCTTTCTTTTCCTGAACAGTGGGGCTGGATTGGCCTTCCCGTTTGGGTTCAGGCCGTGGGTTGTTTTCAATGATGTCAGGTTCGCCAAACTTTTCCTTTTGCCCTTCCCAAAAAGCAAACTCATCACCAGATGCTTTCTCTTGTACGCCGCTCACCTCAACATCTTGATTTTTTTGCCATCTGTCTTTCACAAATGAAACACCAAACCATAATCCAAGCCCCAGGAGAAAAAAAACAAAAAAAACAATCAAAATTAACTTCAGACTCCGAACAATTGATGGAAGCGGGGTCATGACCGAACGAAATTCCACGGAAGAAAATTCCTGACTGGCCGCTGGAAAAAGCTCATTCAGTTCCTCTATGATTTCCGGTGAATCAAGACCAAGTTCTTTTATATACGATTTAATAAAAGATTTTGCGTATACTTCAACAGGCAGTTTGGCCGCATCTCCATTTTCAATCGCCTGTAAAACATATTCTGAGAGTTTCGTTTTCTCTTTAATATGATCAAGACTCAACCCCTGCTTCAAACGCTCTTCCCGCAAGAGCGTACCCAGTTCCTTCAGTTTCATAGTTCTGCCCCAAGCCTGTTTTACAGCATAACCTCTATAACGGCCTTGCCGCGTAGTTCCTGCATAAATTCATCAAACCGTTTGTCTACAAGCGGCTTAAATAAAATATCACGAATCTTTTCACGCACATCTTTGCGTGAAGTCGGCTCCTGGGTTATCAGCCTGACCAGTTTCAACAAAGCCCAATTTCCGGCAAAAGAAAAAGGTTCGCTCATTTCCTGTTCAGTCAGTGACTTCAGCTTGTTCCGCAACGTTACGTCCAGAACATTCAAATCAACAGGGCCAATATTTCCCTGTTCATCAACATCAAGCCCCTGAGAATATTTTTTTGCCTGTTCACCAAAATCAGCTCCCCCGTCTTTAATGGTCTGCTTCAAAGCCAGAATTTCCTTTTCCGTTGGCAGTAAAATGAATTGAAAAACAACCTCACGTGAAGAAGCGAAATCTTTTTTATGGCTCTGATAATAGCGCTCAATATCTTCATCTGTAATAGCCACTTTACGCTGTACCATATACACCAGCACCTGATGGCGCAAAATATCCTGGCGGATTTTTTCGCGAAAAGACACTTCGTCAAGCCCCTGTAAACGCAGCTCTTCTTTCATCCGCTCTTCGCTCAGCCCATTTGCCTCTTTTAACTGACGGATATGATTTTCCACTTCCGTGTCGGAAATTTTCATCTTCAGTCGCTCAGCTTCCTGTTCAATGAGCTTGGAATTGACGATTTCATTGAAAATTCTTTTGCGGACATCATCAAGAGCGGCCTGTTCCTGAGGGTCAAGTGTTCTTCCCCGCGTCTGAAACAAAATCGGCTGCATCTTGAGATGCAAATCATGCAGGGTAATAATCTGTCCGTTCACAATGCCCACAATTCGATCAACAACCTCTTGCGCGCTCGCTCCTGAACTGAACGCCAAAAGAAACACCACTAAAAAGACTGAACATAACCAGATTTTTCTCATTCCAAATCCTCAACGGCCAATATACGGCCTGCTTTTAACAAGAATCAATATCAGAGCAAAACAAGCTGTCCAAGTTCGCTCACCAGTTCGGACAGCGCCTCAACCGGAGAAACGCCCTGCTTGAAACGCACTTCCAGTTTGCCCGGCGGCAAAAGACGCGCGAAATCACGAGCGGAAATCCAGGCCAGCAATGCGTCAATATCCAAACCGTTCTCCCCTTCAACCCAGATCACAATGACCCTGTCAGGCAAAAGGTCAGCCCGAACAGCTCCCAGATTCATCAATACAATTTTCAGGCGCAATACCCCAAAAAATGTTTCCATTTCAAGCGGAAAAGGACCAAACCGGTCTTCCATTTCCTCTTCCACGCCTTGCAGTTCTTCATTTTTTCTGCACAAAGACAGCTCTTTATAATACTGCAATCGCATTGCGGAATCAAGCACATAAGTTTCAGGAATATAGGCGGGCACCTTGATATTCATCTCCGGTTCGGCATGCTGTTTTGCCGGCTCACCTTTTATTCGCGCCACCTCTTCTTCCAGCATTTCCAGAAACAGATCAAGTCCCACCTTGCCAATATTCCCGGACTGCACCTCGCCAAGCAGGTTTCCGGCCCCACGCAGACGCAAATCTTCCAAAGCGACCTGAAAACCGGCTCCAAGAAAATCAAGATTCAAAATAATCTGCATCCGCTTTTTGACCTGCTCTGAAATGCTGTCCAGACTGGGAACAATAAAATACGCATAACCCTGGGTTTCAGAACGACCAACACGACCACGCAGCTGATAGAGCTGTCCCAGCCCGAAAAGCTGGGCCTGATCGACAATCAATGTGTTGGCGCGGGGAAAATCAATACCGGACTCAACAATGGCTGTTGAAACCAAAATATCAAGCTGACCATGCCAAAAGGCGTGCATTGTTTTTTCAAGGGTTGCCGCGCTCATCTGGCCATGGGCCATACCAATCCTGGCATTGGGGGCAATCTGGCGAACCTCTTCAAGAACTCTTTCCAGACCTGAGACACGGTTGTACACCCAAAACACCTGGCCCTTTCGCGCGAGCTCCCGTTCCAGAATGCCTTTTAAGTCCAGCATATTTCGCTCCATGAGCGCGGTCTGAACAGGACGGCGGTCAACAGGCGGAGTTTCAATCACACTTAGACTTCTGATACCGGACAAGGAAAGCTGCAAGGTACGGGGAATTGGTGTCGCCGTGAGCGCCAGCACGTCCACGTCCTGACGCAAACGCTTGAGACGTTCCTTATGCTTCACCCCAAAACGCTGCTCTTCATCAAGGATAAGCAACCCAAGATTTGGCAGATGAACATCACCAGATAAAAGGCGGTGAGTTCCAATCAGCACCTGGACAGCCCCTTTGGCCGTGGCCTGCACAATTTCCTTTTGTCTGGCCGCAGAAACAAAACGACTGAGCATGGCCACGTGTATGGAAAAAGGCTCCATTCTGGCCCGAAAATTCTGATAATGCTGCTCAGCCAGAATCGTTGTCGGACACAAAAGCGCAACCTGCCGTCCGGCAACGGCGGCCCGAAAGGCTGCCCGCATAGCCACTTCTGTCTTGCCGAACCCAACATCACCACATATCAGACGATCCATGGGTTCAGGCCGTTCCATATCCGCCAGAACAGCGGCAATGGCTTTTTCCTGATCCGGTGTTTCGTCAAAATCAAAACCAAGCTCAAATTCCTGATAGGCAAGCGGCAAGGCGTCATATATAAACCCTTTTGCCACTTTGCGGTAGGCGTACATGGCCACCAGATCATGCGCGATTTTCTCAATAGCCTTGCGCACTCGTGATCTGGCCGTTGTCCAGCTTGCACCGCCCAACCTATCAAGAGGCGGCGAAGCTCCGTCCGGCCCCTTGTACCGTTGCACAAGACTCAATCTGTCAACAGGCAGATACAAACGGTCGTCACTGGCAAAAAAAAGCAGCAGATAATCATTGGCAACCTCTCCTACCTTCAAACGCTGCAAACCGCCAAACCGGCACAGACCGTACTCCCTGTGAACAAGCAGGTCGCCCGCTTCCAGACCGTCAAAAGAACGCAGCCCCGCAAACACCCCTTTTTTCTGCTTAACCGCTGATTTGCCGGGTTGCAAAATATGTTCGGGGAAAAGAGCTGTTTTGTTCCAGGTACAGGCCATGCCAACACCGACTTCGCCAACCAGGGCGAACAGCCCTTTTTGTTCCGGCAGGTACTCATCAAAAAAGGAAAGCCCCTCCTGGGCGGCAAAATCAAGAAACTTGCGGCGAGACCGCTGAGAACGAAAACTCACAATAGTCTGGTTCCATGATTTTTTTCTTTGCCGTAACTCGTCAACCAGGGCTCTGGCCGGCCTCTCCCGCTTGGTCGGCTCCCAGAACAGCTGCTCAAACGTACCATATTCCTGTTCAAAAAGCTCCATACCCTGAGCAGCCTCACCAAGAACCAGATCATCAAAAAGAACCTGCGGACACGTGCTGAATTTTTTCCTGATTTCCGAGGGCGAAATCAACAAATCCTGCCAGGGCCAGCGGTTGTCAATTTCCTGCAAAAAATCTTGCCATTTGAAAAAAGCCTCATCCAGACGGGAACGTATATCACGGGCGTGGACGCAGAAAAAAACAGCGTCCTTGTCCAGCCAGTCAAAAAGTGTTGCCCGCTTTCTGCCCCACATGGCCGGAAGCAACGCTGGAAGCGATTTATCCCGTTCTGTTTCAAGAAATGTCCTAGCAGGAGGCCCAAGTTCTCCAAGCTTACTCCAGCGTTCCCAACAGGCAGTTGTCTGAGGCTCTGCCACTGTTCCCTTTGAAGAAACCGGAACCAGAACAACCTCTTTCACCTCCTGGCGTGAACGCTGTGAAAGCGGTTCAACAAGGCGCAATGATTCAATTTGTTCACCAAAAAAATCAATCCGCACCGGGTAACCGTATCCAAGAGAAAAAACGTCCAGCAAATCGCCGCGCAAAGAAAACTCGCCGGATCGGGTCACAGTTGAAACACGGCTGTACCCGTTTTCAACAAGAAATTCGACAAGGCTTTCAAGCCGATATTCTTCCCCCTGATGTAAACGCAAAAAAGACGACTCTGCCTCGTGCGGATGCGGCCAAGTCAAAATAAAATTTTCAAGAGAGGCAACAAGCAAAACCGGAGCCTTCAGCTCGCTGAGAAAAAAAAGTGTTTCCCAGCGTTCGTTCCATGTCCGGGCCTGATTGTCACCGGGAAAATAGCCGGGCAGAAAAAACGTGTTCTTGTGTGTAAAATCATCTTGTGGCAACAGCGTGTCAGCCAATTGCGAATAGACTTTGACATCCGAAGCGGTATTAAGCGTCAGGACAACGCTCTTCCCCTGACGCAACAACTGGTGCGCGAGCTGAAACCGGGTGAACGGCCCGCTTTTATACACATGGGCAGGAACGGCTCCACTGCTTAACAGCTGGCCATCAAAAGGAAATGACACGAAATACCTCAAAAAAAGAAGGCCGCCTTGAGGCGGCCTTCATCATGACTTTTACATACCTGTCTATACCTGACTCAAAACATTTCTTTCTTCACTGCTCAGGAGACGATCAAGGTCAAGCAAAATAAGCAGCCGGTCTTCCAGCTTTCCGACACCTTCAATGTATTCAGAATCAAGTCCGGCCACAACAGGTGGTGGTGGCTCAACCGTGTTTGCCGGAATACGCAAAACCTGGGAAACGGAATCCACAATAAAACCAACAGTCATGTTGTGGATATTAATAACAACGATCCGGGTATCCTTATCATTATCCTTGGAGACCAGTCCGAACCGCTTGCGTAAATCCAAAATAGGGATAACGCTTCCGCGCAGGTTGATAACGCCTTCAACAAATTCAGGTGCGCGCGGAACACGGGTGATCTCCAGCATACGGATAATTTCGCGGACCTTGAGAATCTCAACACCAAATTCTTCCTCTCCGATGCTGAATGTTACAAGCTGTAACAACTCAGTGTCCTGTTTCTTTTTTTCTTCTGCCATATTTTCTGCTCCTTACCCTTGACAGCATTATAACACTGTCTAACTTTTATTGTCTATCAACAAGTATTCTTTTTGTCAACAAATCAGCAACAGCTTGTTCATAATGAAAAAGTGCGGCCAGCTCTTACTTTCTGCCTATCCCAAAATACGCAAAGCCCAGTTCCCTGACCATCTTTGGAAAATACAGGTTGCGGCCATCAAAAACAGCCGCATACCGGAGTTCTTTTTTTATGCGGGGAAAATCAGGAGTACGAAACTGGTTCCATTCAGTAACCACAGCCAAGCCGTCAGCTCCTGCAACAGCAGCGTACTGATCATCAACAATCTCCACCAGCCTGTTATCCCGTAATATCCGGGCCGCGTTTTTCCCGGCCACAGGATCAAAAGCCCGCACTCGCATCCCCTGCGCAGTCAATTTTTCAATAATGACCAAGGCAGAAGCCTCACGCATATCATCTGTATTGGCCTTAAAAGCCAGTCCCCAAAGAGCAAGGGTCTTATCCTTTATGCCGCCCTTGTCCTGAAAATATTGCTCCACGTACTCAGCCAGCAAGGCTTTTTGGGCGTTATTCACCTCTTCAACCGCTTGCAACAATTTTGCTTCAAGTCCATTTTCAAGGGCCGAGCGCACCAGAGACCGGACATCCTTTGGAAAACACGATCCCCCATACCCAACTCCAGGATACAAAAAATGCGGCCCGATACGGGGATCTTCCATAATTCCCGCGCGAACACTATTAATATCCGCACCAAGATGTTCACACAACCTGGCCATCTCGTTAATAAAAGAAATCTTGGTCGCCAGCATGCAGTTTGCGGCATATTTTGTCATTTCCGCGCTTTTGATATCCATAATCAGCATTTTTTCCCGGTTCCTGGAAAAAGGCGCATACAGCACCCGAAAAAGCTCAGCCACTGCTTCGCTTTCAGTGCCCACAACAATTCTGTCCGGCTTCATAACATCGTTCACCGCCATGCCTTCTTTCAAAAATTCAGGATTGGAGGCAAGCTCAAAATCAATGTCAATCTTTCGCTCTTTCAACCTGTTACTCACAATCCGGCGAATATGCTCACTCGTCCCCACAGGCACGGTTGACTTGGTTACAATGACCGCGCTGCGCGCAAGAGCCGCGGCAATATCTTCCGCGGCCTGAAAAACTCCGCTCAAATCACAGGAACCATCGGGCAGAGACGGCGTACCAACACATAAAAAAAACAGCAAAGCATCTCTTGCGCCTTCCTGCATATCGGTAGAAAAAACAAGGCGGCCTTCCTGTACATTACGCCGGACAATTTCTTCCAGCCCGGGTTCAAAAATCGGCAGCTCACATCTTCGCAATCCGGCAATCTTGTCGGCATTGGTATCCACACAAACAACGGTGTTCCCCATTTCCGCAAAACAGGCCCCGGTAACAAGGCCAACATAGCCCGTTCCCACAATGCAAATATTCATATCACATTCCTTCTAATTGTTGCCAAAAAAAGATGCCCTCTTTTGGGACATTCACCCGCATAGTTTCTTTTTCCCCAGATTGCCGGATCTGCTGCAAAACCGGTTTTCCGCCCTGTTCCACCAGCTCCATGTCCTGCAACAGGCCGGAAAATATTCTGGCTGCCAAAGACCTGCCGTTTACACAATCATTTTTATCAATTTCCCCGTCGGTGTTGGCGTCAAAAACCGGACGGAAAAACACCCCGCCAACACAGGCCCGCAGGACAAAAACAGCACTCTCGCCCACGTAAGCTCCGACTGGAGGCACAAAAGACAAAGCAAAAAGTGTTCCACCCCGTACCAATACCTTGCTGGTTATCCGCTCTCCAGCATGCCCGTTTATACCCGGTAAACGAATAAACCAGCCAAGATGAGCCGCGTCCCGAGGTTCGTCTTCTTTCCACCATACAGGTAAAAAATCTGTTCCCGTCCTGTACCTGTCATTCACATTTTCAAAAGACTGCTCAAGCAGGGTTACTGACGGGGAAAAAATGCTGCCCGGTGGAAAATTAAAAATTCCGGTGGCCGCGTCAAATGTCCCCAGCCGCCAGTTTTCATCTCCCCTGTCCCATACGGCATACAGGCTTTGTGGACGAAGGTCATGGCTGTCCTGTTCATCAAGAAGCCGCCCGGTACCAAAACAGACCAGGACACCGGGCCTGGAACAATGTCTGAAAACATTTGGCGCGGCTGTGATTGGCTGTCGGTATCCGGCACAGGAAGCGGTAAAAAATGGCCCCAAAAGAGCCCGCCACTGCGAGCAGGAACCTTCCAGAGAAAATTTCCAGACATTGCCGCGCAAATCACCGCCGTAGCCGCTGTCGGCCTGGCCGTCACCGTTCCCGTCAACAAGGGTCAGGGAACAAATCCCGTTTTCTCCTGTCTGGTCAAAAACAAAGGTCGCCAGGGTCTCGCCAGTTGCCAAATCAGTAACAGTGACCTTTGCCTTGCCTGTTTCACTGTTCCAGCCATTTCCCGCCGCCACAATCCAGGGATGAAGCGGGTCGTTGCTTCTGGCGATAACCGGACGACCGCAGATATTTCCCGTATCCTGGTTCGCGGCCTCATGCTCCCAGACAATATTGCCCTTGTCTTTCAAAGCCAGTCTGCGCCCGTCATCAGTGACCAGGCAACATGACTGCTTCCAGCCCGGCCCTGTGTCAGCCGGCACCTTTGTCCAGTTCAAGCCTGATTCCTGCGCGCCGACAGAAAAAGAACAGCCCAAATTCCAGAAAAAAAACCAGATAATCAGACCAATCGGCCCCAACACATGCTTACTTTGCAATTTTCCGCACTCCTATATGGACAACAGGAGCATAAGGACTTTCCTTTGCCCGGACAAAAAGATGAAAATCAAGCACAGTTCCGGCACTGATATCAAGGCTGTCGGCAAAAGACGGCCCGCCAAGCTGACACAAAACAAAGGCCTGCGGAAACAGCCTCAGGTCTTTTGCTTTCCACTGCTCTTCGTCCAGAGTCAAAAAATTTTCAACCGCAAGTCCACTATCGTGAGCCAGCCAGTAGTGGGTAAGAACAGTTGTATCTTTTTCCTGCAGCAGCATAGCCGCGGCTTTCAAAGCGGCCGCGTCGGCCAGAGTCTGTTCACGAACGTAAAGACGGCTGTTTCTGGCAATATCCAGCCCGGTCCTGGCCTGATGCGACATACTGAACGCGGCACAGCTCAGCAAAACAAGCAAGACCAGAGCCGTGACCGTAACAAAGCCTGCTTTTTTGCTCATTTTTCTTTCACCTTGGTCAGCAGATATTGCTGAGAGTTTTCTTTCCAGCGAACTGTAACAACGATATCTTTTATCGACAGCACAGGCTGCTCATCAACCCGTATATCAAGTTCATATTCAACCCGGCCCACAGTCCGGCAGAATTTTTCATTCACGCACTGCGTGTATGGCGTGGCCGCCAGTTCATCAAGCGTTGAGGCAGCCAGAAAAGACGCGTTGGCAACGGCTTCTCCAAAAGCCATATCACGCACTGCTCTGGCCTGCATTCCGGCAGCCGCCAGAATGCCAAGCGAAAGAAGCAGCACCCCAATGAGCAAATCAGGAAAGCTGAAACCGTTTTGCCTTGCCATTTTTTCCTCAAAAATCAAACGAGTTACGCACCCGCACCCATTTCTGCAAACAGTTTTTTTTCTCTTCCTGCCCCAAACGCCCTTGTACCTGTCCACATAAGGTTATCCTGACAGCGATAATTTCGCCCAACCGGCCGGCAGGATTTTCAATTTCTGTTCCGTTCCGTAAGCGATACAAAAAAGAACATTCTGTCATTTTTATCTTTTTGCTTTTCACGGTGAAGGGCTGCCAGGGCTGAGTTCCGGTAGAATAGCGCTGAAGATATTTCTTTTCGTGCAGACGGTAGGCAGCATATTCGCGGTCGCCCTTCAACTCGCCATCGCCATTAGCATCAAGGGTCAGGGCGATACTTTTCGGACCGCACACAGCTCCACCAAGCGTGGTAAACCCAAATGCTCCCGTTCCCTTCGGGTCAAATCCGGCCATACGGATATCATAGCCCATCTGGGTAAGAGCCATGCGCATTTCCTGCCCCAGCAGAGCCTGGTCAGACTGCACACCGTACAAACGGCTGCTGCCGACAAAAAAAGCAGTCATGGCCGCCAGCACAGCCAGACCAATTCCCGCAGCCAGTAAAAATTCCACCAGAGTAAAACCGGGCGCAACGTCAGCTCCAAAATATATCCTGATTTTTTGCTGAATCTTACTCAATCCTGGCCACTCCATTCATGCTGATAATCACACGTCGTACCTGCTCCATACTGGCCAGATAAATGCTTCCGCCCTTGCTTTTGGCGGCCAGAAAACCACGCGCATTCACTATGAGTGCCTTTTTTCCCGCAAAGGATGGCTTTTTTTCCCACAACCGGAGATTACCAGGATAATCAGCAAACAAGACCTGCCCAACCAAACGGTCTCCATCTGAAAAAACAGCGTCTTTATCACGGTCAAAAAACACGTAAAATCCATCTGCGGAAAGGCCGAGCGTTACATGCGACCTGTTTTTAACAGCGGCCATTTTGCCCTTGTGGACTAAAAAACAAATATCACGCGCAGCGGTATTGACTGCCCAGGTTGACTTCCAGTGCGGCGCGAAAAAATTACCCACAGCCAGTAACACTGAACAGAAAAAAAGGATGAGCAGCAGCTCCAGAAAAGTAAAACCATCAGTCATGAGAGTAAATTCACAATATTGGCGATAAACCGGAAAAAAGATACTATTCTTTCTTATTACGAAGAACCAAACAAATGTCAAACAGCGCAACCAACCGGATTTAGTGTCCTGTTCGGCTCCATGGTGCTGAACTCTTCTGCCTTGTTGAGAAAAATATGATTGTTGGCATGGGATTTGACCTCACGGAACTGTCCAGAATCCGGAAAAGTTATGAACGCTTCGGCCAAAGATTTCTACGCAAAATATACACAAAGCGCGAAATAGAAGCCTGTCCGCCAAATCCGGCCGCATATCTGGCTGCCCGTTTCGCGGCCAAAGAAGCCGCTGTAAAAGCGCTGGGAACAGGATTCAGCGGAGGCATCAGTCCCAAGCAGATAGAGATAACCAACCAGGCTTCAGGAAAACCCGAACTTGTTTTTTCAGGCCATGCGAAACAGCAATACCTGAAAACAGGCGCGACCAATATCCATGTCAGCCTGTCGCACGACAGGAATATAGCCGGAGCAGTTGTCATTCTGGAATATCTTGCGTAAGGTGAATTTTTTAACAGAAGAATTGCTTCCAAACCTGCACAGGAGAAAAGATGTTTGCACCACTCCCAACACCTGCGGAAATAGCTGTATGGGAAAAATCAACCATAGAAGACTTTGGTTTGCCGGGGCTTGTCCTTATGGAAAGCGCGAGTCGGGAAGCCCTTCGCGTCCTGCAACACCATTTTGGCAACCTGCGCGGCCATTCCGCGATCCTTTTCGCCGGACCGGGCAATAACGGTGGAGACGCCTTTGCTCTGGCACGCCATCTGCACAATCTGGACTGCAAGGTGCTTATTTTGCACATGAAGCACAAAAAAGAATACACTGGCGAATGCGCGCTGCAACTGGCCATGATTGAACAGCTTGGCGTGGCCTGTTCCTACCTGCCGGAATACGATATTGACCTGCTCCCGCCCATTGATATTGTTGTGGACGGCCTTTTCGGTACCGGCCTTACCGGCGAAATCAGGGAAGACAGGTTGCGCTGGATAAAACGGGTCAACCGTGTTGGCCGGAACGCCTTTGTGCTTTCTCTTGATATTCCTTCCGGTATAAACGGCGTAACAGGAAAACCCATGCCTATCGCGGTCAAGGCTGATGTCACCGTCACCTTTGAAGAAGCCAAGCTGGGGCTTTTTCTGCCACCGGCCAAGGAATTTACTGGCGAACTCGTTATTGGAAAAATCGGGATTCCCCGTTTTCTCAAAACCAAATACCCGTGCAAACATGTTGCTATTACTGAAAAAATCCTGCAAAAGATAGAAGCTCCCAACCCAACCATGTACAAAGGAAAAGCCGGGCATCTGCTGATTATCGGAGGTTCCACGGGTTTAAGTGGCGCCCCGGCCCTAACCGCTCTTGGAGCCTTTCGTTCAGGAGTTGGACTGGTAACCGTGGCCAGCCCGGAAGACCTGTGCCCGGAAATTAAAAACGGTTTTCCTGAAATCATGACTCTGCCTCTGGCTACCGGCAAGAAATGGAATAAGGAGTGCATGGAGACTTTAGCCCCGCACCTTGAAAAATTCAGCAGCGTTGTTATCGGGCCGGGCCTTGGCCGCTCTGAGGGCGCACATGAATTCCTGCGCGAATACATGAAAACCCCTCATCCCCGAACCATCTATGATGCTGACGCCCTGTTCTTTCTGGCCCAGGACGAAACCCTTGCCGCCGGTCTGGATATAAACAGCATTTATACACCTCACCCCGGGGAACTGGCTGCTTTTTTTGATGTTACATCAGAAAAAATCAACTTGAGCCGCATAACCTACGCCACGCGCTTTACCGAACGCTTTCCGGGCACGCTTGTTCTCAAAGGAGCAGCCACTATTATTGCCTCCTCTCAAAAAGAAGCCCCGGTCTATGTCTCACCCTTTACCACCCCCTCTTTGGCAGTGGGCGGATCAGGAGACATTTTGGCAGGTATTGCGGGCAATCTGCGCGGACAGGGATTTTCAGCTATTGACACCGCAGCGATGGCTGTTTACTGGCACGGACTGGCCGGACAAAAACTGCTGCAGGACCTTCCTTTGCGCGGCAATCTGGCCAGTGAGATCGCCCATCAACTCCCTTTTGTTATTAAGGAGGCTTCTCATGCTCACAGCAAATGATATTATGACCAAAAATCCGCTGACGGTCACTCCTGACATGGAAATTACCAAGGCCGTCAACCTGCTTCTGGAAAAAAAAATCAATGGCCTGCCGGTCGTTGACAATACGGGAAAACTGGTTGGTATCCTTTGCCAGAGCGATTTGGTTGCCCTGCAAAAAACACTGCCCCTGCCTTCTGTCTTTTCCTTTATGGACGGTTTTTTTCCAACAATATCACTGACCAACCTGGAAAAAGATCTCAAAAAGATTTCCGCAGCAACAGTGAGTGACGCCATGACCCCAGAGCCGCATACGGTTTCCCCCCAGACTCCTCTGGAGACGATTGCCTCCCTTATGGTCGATGAAAAATATCACACCCTGCCGGTTGTGGACGGTGATAAGCTGGTTGGTATTGTTGGCAAGGAAGATGTACTGCGTTCCCTTATCAACCAAAGGAAATGATTGTTCTTGATTCTTTTCAGCGGACAAAAGAGCTGGGCCGGCATCTGGCTGAAATTTTGCCAGCCTGTCGGCCCATGCCAGCCCTTCTTCTGGACGGAGATCTCGGCGCGGGCAAAACAACACTGACCAGAGAACTTGTCTTGTGCCTGCCTGGTGGTGAACAGGCAGAAATTTCAAGCCCAACCTTCACCTTGGTTAACATATATCCAACCTGTCCGCAGGTAGCGCATTTTGATTTGTACCGTCTGGAACACAACAGTTTTGACCAGGACCTGGAAGATATTTTGTTTGACCAGTCCTTTCTGGTTATTATGGAATGGAGCTGTTTTTTACCGGAATTTCTTTTACCGGAAAATCGGCTCCATCTTCACTTGCAAGCAGCCGCGGACAGCAGACAGGTAAGCTGTAAGGCAAGTGGCAGAAACGGCCAGGCCGTTCTTACCCAGCTTATAAGCAACATATAAACACATAATCAGGGAGCCATATAGAAAATGCGACTTTTAGTTCAAAAATTTGGAGGCAGCTCAGTTGCAGACGCACAACGTCTGTTGCAGGTCAAGGACAAGGTCTGCCAGGGATTTACGCGCGGATTTGACAAGATTATTGTCGTGCTTTCAGCCATGTCCGGTGAAACAAACCGTCTTATCGCCCTGGCCAAAGAACGCTCAGCCAATCCCGATCCAGCGGAAATGGACAGCTTGGTCTCCACAGGTGAACAGGTTTCCGTGGCACTTTTTGCCATGCTGCTCAAGGAAAACGGAATCAAGGCCCGTTCAGTTCTTGGCTTTCAGATTCCAATACACACCGATGCCGACTTTGGTTCAGCCCGTATCCTGGACATTGACGACCAGAATATAACACGGCTTTTCAAACAGTATGACGTACTGGTTGTTGCCGGTTTTCAGGGCTATACCGCTACCGGACGAATCTCCACTTTGGGACGGGGCGGGTCAGATACCTCTGCGGTGGCACTGGCCGCGAGTATGCAGGCTGAACTATGCGAAATTTATACAGATGTTGAAGGCGTGTACACAACAGACCCCAATATCTGCTCCAAGGCCCAAAAAATCGACCGCATCAGTTATGATGAAATGCTTGAAATGGCGAGCATGGGAGCAAAAGTCCTGCAAATCCGGTCTGTGGCATTCGCGAAAAAATACAATGTTCCGGTCCAGGTACGTTCTACCTTTTGCGACAATACCGGAACTCTACTTATTCAGGAGGATCAGAATATGGAAACAGCCATGGTTTCTGGTATTGCTTATGACAAAGATCAAGCCAGAGTAACACTTGTTGATGTTCGGGACAATCCCGGCGTTGCCGCCCGGATTTTTACTCCGGTGTCCGCGGCTGGCATTATAGTGGATATGATTGTGCAAAACCCCAGTCATGACGGTCTTACAGACATTACATTCACTGTGCCCCGTGCCAGTCTGGATACAACTCTTTCCATTCTCAACAACCTGAAAAAAGAAGTTGAATTCAGGGAGGTTCTGCATGACAACTCTGTAAGCAAGGTTTCTGTCATCGGCGTTGGCATGCGCAACCATTCTGGTATTGCCGCCATTACCTTTTCCACCCTGCAAAAGGAAAACATCAATATTATGATTATCAGCACCTCTGAAATCAAGATTTCCTGTCTTATTGAAGAAAAATACACAGAACTGGCCGTACGTGCGCTGCACGAGGCCTTTGGTCTGGATAAAAACGAGTAAGCACAAAGGGCCCGTCCAGCATGGCACAGATCACGATCTACGACACCACCCTGCGTGATGGTTCCCAGGCCGAAGAACTGAGTCTGACCTGCGAAGACAAGGTCCGGCTAGCCTGTCATCTGGATAAACTTGGTATCCATTATATAGAAGGTGGCTGGCCGGCCTCTAACCAGCGGGACAAAAAATTCTTTCGCGACATTACGGCTCACGAGCTGAAAAACGCCCGTATCGCGGCTTTTGGCAGTACCTGTCAGGTTGGCTGCACACCTGAAAAAGATACTAATCTGCTGGAGCTTATTGCCAGCAAGGCTCCGGTGTTCACGGTTTTTGGCAAAACATGGGAAGTCCATGTAAAAGAGGCACTCGCGACAACCCTGGACAACAACCTGGAGCTGATTTTTTCTTCATTGGCCATGTTGCGCCAACACTGCGCAGAACTTTTTTTTGATGCCGAGCATTTTTTCGACGGTTACAAGGCCAGTCCGCCCTACGCCCTGGCCTGTTTGAAAAAAGCCGCTGAGGCCGGAGCAGACCTGCTTGTTTTGTGCGACACCAATGGCGGTACCATGCCGGAAGAAATCAGAAAAATTGCAGGTGATGTTGCGACAAAATTTCCAGATATGCCCCTGGGCATTCACGCGCATAATGACTGCGAACTGGCTGTTGCCAACACAATAGCTGCCGTCCAATGCGGGATTACACAGGTTCAGGGAACCATCAACGGATACGGGGAACGCTGCGGCAATGCCAATCTCTGTTCCATCATTCCCTGTTTGCAGCTGAAAATGGGATATTCCTGCCTTCCAGACGACCAGCTTTCACTTCTGACCCAAACAGGTCTGTTTGTGGCGGAAATAGCCAATGTCCGTGCCTTTCACCGCCAGCCCTTTATTGGCCGCTCCGCCTTTGCCCACAAGGGCGGCGTCCATGTCAGCGCGGTACGCAAAAACGCCAGTACTTATGAACATATCAATCCTGAACGCGTGGGCAACAAGCAGCGCATCATTTTATCCGATCTGGCCGGGCAAAGTAATATCCTGTTCAAGGCCAGGCAGTTCGGATTTCAGCTCGACAAGGGAGATCCCTTTGTGTTGGAACTTCTGGCAGAACTCAAAAAACGGGAAGCCGAAGGCTACGAATACGCGGCAGCGGAAGCCTCCTTTGAACTGCTGCTCAACCGCTCTTTGGGGCGGGCGCGCAATTATTTTTCCTTGCTGGCCTTTCATGTGCTGGACAGAAAACAGGACGGCGAGCCTGTAACCGAGGCCATGCTCAAGGTAAAAGTTGGCGGTATTATTGAACATACAGCCGCCGAAGGAGACGGCCCGGTCAACGCCCTTGATAACGCCCTGCGCAAGGCACTGGAAAAATTTTACCCCAACCTCAAGGAAATGAAACTCATGGACTTCAAGGTGCGGGTGCTGCCCTCTTTTACAAAAGGCGGATTTTCCGGTACGGCTTCAAAGGTTCGTGTACTGGTTGAATCCGGTGACGCTCGCAGCCGCTGGACAACCGTTGGCGTCTCGGTCAACATTATTGAAGCCAGCTGGCAGGGGCTGGAAGATTCCATCAACTACAAACTGTTCAAGGACGATCAGGAAAAACTGACCCGCGCGATCCGCGAAATCTGATACCATGCCGCCAAATATCCCGCTCGCCGAACGTATCCGTCCAACAAATATTGAAGAATTTTGCGGACAGGAACATTTGAAAGATCGCCTGATTGCCATGGGCAAAAACCGGTTGTCGAGCCTGCTTTTTTTCGGCCCTCCGGGCTGCGGTAAATCCACAATCGCCCTTTTGCTGGCCGCCACACAGGGCAAAAAATTTCTGCGCCTGAGCGCACCGGAAACAGGTATCAGCAATCTGCGCAAACAGATTCAGGGCGTGGAAATCCTTATTCTGGACGAACTGCACCGCTTTTCCAAGGCCCAACAGGATTTTTTTCTGCCGTATCTGGAAAACGGCTCTTTGACGCTGCTTGCAACGACCACGGAAAACCCGTCTTTTTGCATCACACGCCAGCTTCTCTCCCGTTTGCATGTCCTGCGCCTGCGGCCTTTAAGCCACACCGAACTGCTGGCCATTGCCAGGCGGGGCATGACAACGCTTGGGATTTCACTTCCTGATGACAGCCTTGATTTGCTGACCTCTGTTTGCAGTGGCGATGCCCGCACCCTCTTAAATCTGGTAGAGTATGCCTGCGGGCTGGAAGAAGAAAAACGCCAGGCCGGCCCGCTCAAAGACCTGCTGCCGGAAATCATTTTGCGCAGCGACCGCGATGGTGACAATCATTACGAACAGGCTTCAGCCCTGATAAAATCCATTCGCGGCAGCGATCCTGACGCGGCTGTGTATTATCTGGCAACTATGCTTGAATCTGGCCAAGACCCTCTTTTTGTCTGCCGCCGTCTGGTGTTGTCGGCTTCAGAAGATATAGGACTGGCTGACCCTTCTGCCCTGACTCTGGCTGTTTCCTGTTTGCATGCCGTACAAAATATCGGCATGCCGGAAGGATTTATTCCCATGTCTGAAACCGCGATTTATCTGGCACTGGCCCCCAAAAGCAACAGCAGCTACGCCGCGTACCGCGCAGCGCAAAAAGAAATCAGATTCAACGGCACCCAGCCGGTACCGCTCCATCTGCGCAACGCCACAACAGCCCTGCAAAAAGAATGGGGTTACGGCAAAGGTTATAAATACCCACATGCCTTTCCCGGAGCCTGGATTCAGCAGGACTATCTGCCCCCCCAGCTCCAAAACAGGACATTCTACCAACCCAAAACAGAAGGCGCGGAAGCCCGTCTGAACGCCTGGATTCAAAGCAAGCATAAGAAATAACTGCGTCCCCCAGGCAAGTGTCGCATCACGGAACAATACAGAAAGCCGAAAAATAAACCCAAATACGTTACATTCCAAACCAGCGCAAAAGCGCCACGCAGCCAATTCCAGTAAAAACAGCCCCAAAAAAACTGCCGCAGAGTTTTCCAACTACAAGGCAGGGAACAGCGGACAGCAGAAAAATATTATGAAGACTGAAACAAAACTGCCCGTCTTGCAAAAAAATTTCAGGAGCAACCAGCGCCGCCAGAACCGAGGTTGGTACATAACTGAGCCAGTGGATAACACTATCCGGCAGCTTGCGGGAAGCCAGAGCCAGAACAGGCAAAGCTCGTGGTATCCAGGTAACCAGAAACATGCCGACAATGGTCCAAAAAATCAGTTTCTGGTCCATTTTTCCACTCCAAGAACCAAAGTCGCGGCAAGAAGCGCGGCCACAATAACACTGAATCTGGTCGCGCCAGCCGTATGCAGACCAAGTGACACACAGGCCGCGCAACAGGCCGCCAGAACATGCATCCGGCTTTTGAGCTGGGCAAGCAGCAAAAAAAGAAACATCGCGCCCAAAGCAAAATCCAGCCCCAGGGGACGCACGTCCCTGACCATGCCGCCAGCCACAACACCGAGTCCTGTTCCGCCCACCCAGGCCAGATGAGAAATGGCGTTAATGGCAAAGGTTGTGGACTGGGCCTGCGCACCAGCGGCAAAGCGGTTCGCGTGCAGGGCAAAGGTTTCATCTGTCAGCTGAAAGGCAAACCAGCTGAGTTTGAACTTTGACCAGCCTCGAAGATACGGACTTAATGCCGCGGACAGCAGAACATGGCGCAGGTTGACCACAAATGTTGTCAAAATAAGGGATGCGGGACCGGCAGCACTGGCAAACAGGCTGACCGCGACCAGTTGCGAGGAACCTGCAAAAACCAGCACGGACATAAGCAGCACATTGATATTGCTCAGTCCTGACTTTTGCGCGAGTACGCCGTAGGCAAAACCAACAGGCAGGTATCCAAGAATGATTGGCGTGGTCTGACGCAGGGCGTCTGTGAACCAGCCGGGCAAAAAAAATGTTTTCAAAATATCCTCTTTGCAAACGCCGTCTGCCACAGCGCGCAACTGTGTGTAAATTTTAACGGCCACAGCCACCCTTTCGGGGCCGCAAAAAATCTCTTAAAACGGGTGTTCCAGAGACGGCCAGACAAAAAAATCCCCCCTGTCTGACAGCTTTTCCTGGCCGCTGAGTACCACCTGCCGTCCGTTCAGGTGCAGCCGCTTTTGGGCCAGCCACTGCAAGGCCTGGGGATAAATGCGGTGTTCCAGTTCCAGGATGCGCGCTCCAAGCGTGCCTTCATCATCATCGGGCAAGGCAGGTACCGCAGCCTGAATAAGAATCGGGCCGTGATCCATCTTTTCGTCCACAAAATGAACTGTGCAGCCGCCAAGACGTACGCCATATTCCGCCTGCTGACGCTGGGCGTGCAGACCCGGAAACGAAGGCAAAAGCGCAGGGTGAATATTAACGATTCTACCGGAAAACGCGCCAATAAAAACAGGGCTTAAAATCCGCATAAATCCAGCCAGCACAACAAGCTCGGCTCCACTGGCATGAATGCGGGAGGTCATTTCCCGCTCAAAGGATTCACGGTCTGCAAAGGCGCCGTGTTCCACAACAGCGCATGGAAGACCGTGTTTGCGGGCCCGTTCAAGGCCGTACGCGTCTTTATTATTACTCATAACAAGGACAATGCGCGCGGCAAGATGGCCCTGTTCTATGCGGTCAATAATAGCTTGCAGGTTTGAACCACTACCGGAAACAAGGACAGCCAGTTTCACTTTTTTTGCTCCGCCAGTGCGTGCAGGCTCAAGGCTTCGGCCAGTGCCGGAACAGTATAGTCAGTTGGCATGATGGCCGCTTCAAATCCAAAGGATTTGAGTGTTTTTGCTGTTACCGGGCCGATACAGGCAAGTACGAGCCCTGCCTCAACAAACGGGGCAAGACGTTCAGGTTTGACCAGCCGGAAAAAATTTTCCACAGTGGACGAGCTGGTAAAGGTCAGATAGCTGGCCTCACCCGCTTCAAGCGCGGCCAGGATTTCGCGGCCGTCAACCTCACTCAGCATGGTTTCATATACCGGCAAAATCTCTACTTCCGCCCCGGCCTCACGCAATTTTTCCGGCAGGACTTCCCGTGCTTTCAAGGCCCGTGGCACCAAGACCCGACATCCTTTCACTCCAAGTTCAATCAGGCCCTGAACAATAGATTCCGCCACATATTCAGGCGGAATAAAATCAGGATTGATGCCCCGCTCACGCAGCCCATCAGCCGTTGCCGGGCCAATAGCCGCGACTTTCGTTCCATGCAGACAGCGGGCATCCAGCCCCATCTCCACAAGATGACTCCAGAAAATCCGCACGCTGTTGACAGAGGTAAAAATCAGCCAGTCCCATTTTTGCAGCTCACGAATGGCTTTTTTAATGGGCAAACTGTCGGCAATGGGCAAAATGGCAATAGTGGGAAATTCAAGACAGCAGGCGCCCTGGTCTTGCAAAAGTGTGGTCAGGACGCTTGCCTGCTCACGAGCACGGGTCACGATAACGCCTTTACCTAAAAGGGATTTTTGCTCAAACCAGTTCAGCTCGTCCCGCAAGCGCACCACTTCGCCCACAATGAACAGGGCCGGCGCCTGCATATTGTTTTTTCGCGCGACTTCCACAATGGAAGCCAGGTCCGCCACCAAAGAACAATGCCGACAGGTTGTACCCCAGCGGACAAGAGCCGCAGGCATGTCCGGGCGCATACCGTTTTCCAGCAGATTTTGCGTGATATATTCCAGATTTTTCACTCCCATAAAAAAAACAAGGGTGCTGGTTCCGGTGGCCAGAGATTTCCAGTTATGGGCAGATTCTTTTTTGCCCGAGTCTTCATGCCCGGTAACAAAGGAAACAGATGAAGCATAGTCACGGTGGGTAAGCGGAATACCGGCGTACGCCGTGGCCGCCACAGCCGAACTAATACCCGGCACAACCTCAAAATCAAGTCCGGCCCGCACAAGTTCCTGGGCTTCTTCCGCGCCGCGCCCAAAAATATACGGGTCGCCGCCTTTCAAGCGCACCACCAGTGCGCCCTGCCCGGCCTTTTGAACAATCAGTTCATTGATTTTGTCCTGGGGCAAGGTATGCGCCCCGGCCTTTTTGCCAACATAAACAAGCTCGGCTTCCTTGGGGCACAAACGCAAAAAATCAGCATTGGCCAGATAATCGTAGATAACAACATCGGCCCGCTGTAACAGCTCTTTGGCCTTGACCGTCAACAAGCCCGGATCACCGGGTCCGGCTCCGAGCAGATACACTTTTTGAGACATTTTTTTCCTGTTTTCCATAATAAACGAAAGATTGTTCAAAACAGTGGAACAAAATTTTAGCGGCCTGTTACATCCTGAGCCAACGGCAAATGTTTCCTTACAAGCAGTCGGGGGACCTGACCAAGCTCACACAGCCCCAGACGACAGTGCCAGAAATGCCATGATTTTTCACTGAAATCTCCAGGTTCCGAACAAGCCAGCACCCTGCCCAGCTCTTCTTTTGCATGCAAGCGGGAAAGGGGGGCATACGTCCTGCCACAAACCACTGTCCATAATTCTGGCCAGCAGTTTACACGGGCAGCGCAAAGCCTCCTGCGGTGTTTCCCACCAGGCATATTTCTGACAACCCGCAGTAAGGAATTGTTTTTGTTCGGTGTTCATACTCCGCGTATTTTACTCAAACACAGGGGGGCTTGTAAAACCAAAGAGCGCCTTGCTGCGAAAAAACAGCTCAGGAATGCAAATACGCGGCCAGACGCTCACGCAAGGCCAGCAGTTTTTCCCTGTTCAGATTCAAGCCCTCAGCCTTGTCCCGTTCCTTTTGCACCACATCTGCCGGGGCCTTATCCACAAAGGCCGGATTGCCAAGTTTTTTGGCGCAAAATTCAAGTTCCTTGTTCAGTTTGGCCAGTTCCTTGTCCAGCCGCCCTATTTCGTCCTGAAAATCAATAATCCCTTCCAGCGGCACAAAGATTTCATTTCCTTCCACAACCGAGGTGGCGCACCCATGCGGCGCGTCAATCTTTGTGTCCACGCGCAAATCTGTCAGCCGGGCCAGATTCAGGATTTCCGCTGTATGTTCCTGCAAAAAAGCGTGGTCTTTCGCTTTGGCCTGTAAAAGCACTTCCAGCCTGCGGCCGGGAGCAATCCCCAGTTCCGCACGGATATTGCGGATACTGACAATAACCTGTTGCAGCAGATTCATGCGTCTGGCCACATTTTCGTCCAGACACTGCGGACGGGCGGACGGAAAAGCCACCTTTGCCAGGTCTTCCTGATTTTTTGGGGCGATTTTTTCCCAAATTTCCTGGGTCACAAAAGGGATAACCGGGTACAGCAAAATAAGCACCTCCCGCAAAACCATGAGTAAGCAAGCACGGGCCGCCTCTTTTTGCGCTTCATCTTCTCCGTACAGTTCCGGCTTAATCAGTTCCAGATACCAGTCACAAAACTCGTGCCAGACAAAGGTGTACAGGCCTTGGGCAACGTCATTGAAACGGTATTCCTGCAAAGCCCGCGCCGTGGATTCCCGCGTTTCTTCCAGACGGTGCAGTATCCAGCGGTGATGCAGGGGCAAGGACGTTTTTTCATCAAGTGCCGGTTCCGCACCGGAAATATTCATCAGGGCAAACCGGGCCGCGTTCCAGATTTTATTGATAAAATGGCGGTAGCCCTCAATGCGCTTTTCAGCCATCTTGATATCCCGCCCCATGGCCGCAAACGCGGTCAGGGTAAACCGAAAGGCGTCTGTACCATATTTGTCAATCATCAACAGCGGGTCAATAACATTGCCTTTGGACTTGCTCATCTTCTGGCCGTTTTCATCACGCACCAAAGCGTGAATATACACGTCATCAAACGGCACTTTATCCATAAAATGCAGGCCCATCATCATCATGCGCGCGACCCAGAAAAACAAAATGTCAAATCCGGTGACCAGAGTGGACGTGGGATAAAAAGCAGCCAGTTCAGGTGTTTTATCCGGCCAGCCCAATGTGGAAAACGGCCACAGCGCAGAAGAAAACCAGGTGTCCAGAACATCAGGGTCCTGCCTGAGTTTCGTGCTCTGGCAATGCGGGCAGGTAGCCGGGTCTTGCCGGGCAACAGTCAGTTTTCCGCAATCCTGGCAGTTCCAGGCCGGAATACGGTGCCCCCACCAGATTTGACGGGAAATGCACCAGTCACGGATATTATCCAGCCACTCATAATAGGTTTTTTCCCACTGGGCCGGTAAAATCCGCGTATTACCATTTTGTACCGCGGCCTTGGCCCGTTCAGCCAGTTTAGCTGTGGCCACGAACCACTGTCTGGAAACGTACGGTTCAATGGCTGTGCGACAGCGGTAACAATGGCCCACACTGTGCGAGTAATCTTCACTGTGAAGCAAAAATCCTTTTTCCTTAAGTGCCTCAAGAGTTTTTTTACGGCAGGCAAAACGGTCAAGCCCGGCAAAATCCGGCCCGGCCTCGGCAGTCATAATGCCCTGCCCGTCAATAACCTGCAAAACCGGCAGATTGTGACGCCGTCCGATTTCAAAGTCGTTCATGTCGTGCGCAGGTGTGACCTTCAAACAGCCTGTGCCAAATTCCATATCAACATAGGAGTCGGCGATAACCGGAATGCGGCGGTCAGTAAGCGGGAGCAGCACTTCCTTGCCAATCACGGACTGGTAGCGCTCATCTTCCGGGTGAACAGCAACAGCAGTGTCGCCAAACATGGTTTCCGGTCTGGTTGTGGCAATGGTCAAAGTCCCGCTTCCATCAGCCAGCGGATACGACATCTGGTACAGCCCACCGGGCACGTCTTCATGTTCAACCTCAATATCTGCCAGGGCGGTATGGCAACGCGGACACCAGTTAATGATATAATCGCCCTGATAAATCAGGTCCTCTTCATACAGACAAACAAAGACCTCACGCACAGCGCGGGAAAGCCCCTCGTCCATTGTAAAGCGCAAGCGGCTCCAATCAACAGACGCGCCAATACGCCGTACCTGATTGAGAATCTTGTCACCGTATTCGTTCTTCCATTCCCAGACCCGCTCAATAAAAGCGGCCCGGCCCAAATCATCACGGCTTTTGCCTTCTGTGGCCAACTGCCTTTCCACCACGTTTTGCGTGGCAATACCAGCGTGGTCTGTTCCCGGCACCCACAAAACATTGGCGCCAAGCTGACGCTGATGCCGGCATAAAATATCCTGCAAGGTCAGGTTCAGAGCGTGTCCCATATGCAGACTGCCTGTGACATTGGGTGGCGGAATAACAATCGAATACCTTCTGCCTGCCTTTTTGGGGTCAGGACAAAAGGATTTTTTTTCTTCCCAATATGCAATCCAGCGTTTTTCCACGTCTGCCGGTTCATATCCCTTGGCCAGTTCTTGACTTGACATTGTTTTTTTCTCCGCGTGTTGATAAAAGATAAAGATTGACTGATATTGAGGTCAGCGGCAAAAATCAAGTAAAAGGAAATATGATGCGCGAAAAACTGGTTGTACTCTGGGACGAATCCCAGCTCTGGGGACTGCTCTTTGTCCATGCGCTGCGGGAAATGGAAATCCGATTTCGCTTGGTCAGCGCGGCGCAAATCCGGGACGGCCTGTTGCAGGAAAAAAATCCGCAACTGCTTCTTGTGCCCGGCGGCTGGGCCAGACTGAAAGCAAAAGCCCTTGGCGCTGAAGGGAAAAAAAACATTCAGGACTGGGTGGAAAACGGCGGCACCTATTTTGGCGTGTGCGGCGGCGCAGGTCTGGGGTTGAACAGCAAAAGCGGCGGTTTTCTTGACCTGTGCTGCTGGCAACGAAAAACAGGAAGCGGACGCCTGCCCAATTTCAGTGGATATGTGCTGTCAAAAATTCATACCAGTTCCCAAATCCTGCCGCTTCCGGTCTGGTGGCCCTCCCAGTTTGCCCCGCAAGATGGAACAGATGTGGAAGTCATTGCCTCCTACCAAGAGCCCGGTCCTGATTTTTGGGTTTCAGACCTTTACCTGCCACCCAAACAAAGCTGGGAAGATTTACAGGCATGGGAAAAATGTTATGGCATCAAACTTGACCCGGCGCTCTTACAAGACGAACCGTGCATCATACGCGGCAGATTCGGAAACGGAACATATATTCTCAGTTATCCACATCTGGAAACGCCAGACGCAAACGCAGCCAATCTCCTGCTTGGGAGCCTGCTGCGGCAGGCTGGAATTGAAGTGCCAGACCCGGCCCGTGTCAGGAGCTGGCAGCCGGACGCCAACCTGCCCGCTGAAAACGGGCGGCTGTTAAACGAACTTTTCGAAGGTGTTACAGAATGTATCCTCTTGGGTCAGCGCAATTTTTTGCTTTTCTGGCGCTCCCAGTGGCTGCTTGGCTGGAGACGCGGCATCCCCGGTTCGCTGCTGTCAACGCTTTTTACCATGACCTGCCAAGCCCTGCGCTCTTCCCCTGACCTTGAACAAGAGCTGCGGGAGCCGGTACAGGAACTTGTCAGCGGCTGGCAACAGTACCTGTTGCAGGAACGGCTTGCGCTTTCAAAAGCCCCCTCTTCGCCCGAAGCAAGCGCCAACGTAGTACTGCAAGAACAAAAACTGAGATTATTTGGTTCCTTTCCCGGTTATGGCGGGCTGTACGGACAGGTTTTGCACGGACTGGACAGGCTTATTTTTGAAGATTTCCAACCGCCTCAACAATAAAAAATAAAGGCTCACAAGCCGCTTTAGAACGCTGCGGCCCTATACTTAGGGTTCAGGCACGACAAACAAACAGCCTACAGCACGCTGTCGCTTTCCAGATTCCGCAGCATCTGCTGCAAAACAGAAAAAGTCTGCCCTATTGCTTCAGGCCCAATGCCGCGCATAAAGCTTTCCCGGGTTTCACAGGCAATACTGTTGGTTTGCTCACAAACAAGCCGGCCCTTTTCCGTCAAAACAAGAAAAGAGACCCGTCTGTCATTTTTGTCTTTTTCTTTCACAACCAGTCCCTTTTTCCGCAAAATGTCCAGGATACGGGTCAGGGTTGGCATTTCCTTCAGCGTACGCCTGGCCAGTTCATTATGATTCATTCGGCCATATCCATACAGCCGCATCAGGACTGCCCATTGTTCCGGCGTTATATCGTGCCCATTACGAATCAAGGCGCGACGCATATCAAGATTGATGCGCAGAGCAAGACGGTTAACAAGAAAACCGACTGAACTTGTCATATATTGTTCAAAATCCACAGGATCCACTCACCTCTCCTTATACTATAATCAAACGGAGCTTCGCACACGTTTAACGATGCTGCGCAATTATCTGCCGCATTTTTTCTGACTGAAGAAAGAAAAAATGTCAAAGGAAGAACCAAAAAATCTGTTATTACACGACGTGACGCGCACCTCCCATACGCAGTAGAGTTGCAACATCTCAAATGACTTTTTTCAGGTGAATGTGGAATGCATTGGAAATATTCTCTCCAGGTCGTGGGGCTGCCCCTTGTTTGTGTTGGCGTGTGTATGCTGTTTCCCCTGTTTTTTTCCCTGTGGCATCAGGACGCGGGAACAATACGCTTCTGCTTTCCATGTGCGCGACAATTGTAAGCGGTGGGGGAATCTACTGGTTACTGCGTAGCGAAAAAATTGATTCCATTAACCACCGTGAGGGTATGGCCATTGTCGCTCTGGGCTGGATTTTTGTCGGCCTTTTCGGCGCGCTTCCCTTACCAACGCGGTGTTTGAATCCTTTTCCGGCTTTACCACTACCGGAGCTTCCATTCTTCCTGATACTGAAGCCATGCCCAAAGGGCTTTTGTTCTGGCGCGCCCTGACCACTGGCTGGGCGGCATGGGAATTATTGTGCTTTCCCTGGCAATCCTGCCCTTTCTGGGTGTGACGGGCATGCAGATATACAAGACCGAGATGCCCGGCCCAAGCCGGACAAACTCAGTCCCCGCATCAAAGATACAGCAATGCCCCTCTGGTGGGTGTACGTCTTTTTTACCGCGCTGGAGACAGTGTTGCTGCTTTTGGACGGAATGGATTTTTTTGACGCCCTTTGCCACTCTTTTGCCACCTTGGCCACCGGCGGATTTTCCACCAAAAACACATCTGTTGCCTGGTTTAACAGCGAATATATCGAATGGATTATCACCCTGTTCATGTTTCTGGCCGGAGTCAACTTTGCCCTGCATTATCAGGCCCTGCATGGTCGTCCGCTGGCTGTGTGGCGTGACAGCGAATTTCGTTTCTACTTTTTTTCTTGGCACTGTGGACACTTTCCATCACGCTGAGTATCTGGCTGGTCGACACGTCAAACCTTACAGATTCCCTGCGTCACGCTGCCTTTCAGGTTGCCTCAATCCTGACCACCACGGGCTTTGCCACAAAAGACTATGAACCCTGGCCGATGCTGGCCCAGGCCCTGCTCCTCTTTTGCATGTTTCTTGGCGGCTGCGCCGGTTCAACCAGCGGCGGGTTAAAATGTATGCATTTTCAGGTCCTGCTCAAACAAGGCGATAACGAACTGCTTCGTCTGGGCACCCACGGAGGGGGGGACACCGTCAAACAGGGCAACAACGCGATTAAACCCGAAATACTCAGCAGTATCAGCGCCTTTTTTATCCTGTTTATGCTGCTCTTCGCGCTGTCCGCGGCCTTGCCCTGTCCGCTCTCGGCCTTGACCTGCTTACCGCCTTTACCGCAACCATCGCCTGTCTGGGCGATATCGGTCCTGGATCTGGCTCTGTTGGCCCGGAGGAAAACTTCGCCCATATCCTGCAATCGGCAAATGGATACTTATTTTTTGCATGATTCCTGGCAGACTGGAACTTTATACAGTTCTTGTTCTTTTTGTGCCGGAGTTCTGGAAAAAATAAACATTTTCCCGTTGTTTCAAACAAAACGGATAAAAAATCTTGCTTTGTGACAGGGAATGCACTATTTTTATTTTTTGGCAATACAAAATGTAACAGGGCGGCTTTTCCGTCTTTTTTTCAGGCATCGAGTTAGCAGAAGAAAATAAAAAAAGGAGAGTAAAAAACATGGACGAATGGGTTGAAATCGCAGTATTTAAGGAATGCGATCAGATTCTGGCGGGCATGAAAAAAAGAAAACTGACCGATATGGCCGAAGATGTCGCGCTTGATCCAAGCAAGGTCATCCGTATGCTTTCTACGGAAAAGGGCCTCTCCTTACAGGTTGACAGTGATTTTTTTGATTACTGCCGGGGCTGTTAATAATAAAAGGAACAGCATGAAAAACAATGAATATGATGAAGATGAATTACTGAGCATTGATGACCCGCGTGTTCCTGAAGTTCTTAAGGAACATGCTGCTTGCTATAACGTCCCTGTCTGTTACGTCTCTTTTATGGATGAAAATATTCTGCTGCTTGCTGAAGACGGGGAGCTTGTTGATATATGCGCATTTGTATAGTTTTCCTTGATCAATAACCCAAAAATAACATTTGCCATTTTCTATTCTTTGCAAAAAGTGCTGTATAAAAGGGGCTAAAAGCATGTTGCAGGAAACAGAGAAAACCTATCTGCACAATCTGGTAAAAATCGCCATTGACTCTGGACTGACAGGCAAACAGTTTCCAATACCAGCGCCGCCGTCAGAGACTCTCAGCAAGCATCTGGGGGCCTTTGTTACCCTGCGGTTGCAAGGAAATCTGCGCGGCTGCATCGGGCGCATAGAAAGTGACCGCCCCCTGTTTGAAACCATTTTTTCCATGGCCAGGGCCGCAGCCTTTCACGATCCACGTTTTGCGCCTCTCAGTCAGGAAGAATTTCAGGAGATTGAAACGGAGATTTCCATTCTCACCCCTGTACAGCCTGTTACTGACACCAAAACAATTCTGCCAGGCCGGCATGGACTTATTGTCCAAAAAGGACGATTTTCCGGTCTGCTTCTGCCGCAGGTCGCAACAGAATACGGTTGGGACACAACCACCTTTCTGGAACAGACCTGCCAAAAGGCCGGACTGCCCAAAGACGCCTGGCAGGAAAAAGATACACGGATCTTTTCCTTTCAGGCTGAAGTGTTCTAAAACGAAAAAAACAACACACTGAATTGATAAACGGAACAGAAAGACGCCGCGCAAAGATTTTTCAGGACTATAACCGCCTTGAAAAAAGGATACAAATTCAGGAGCGGCCGGCGTAAACCCGGTGATAGACTTTCAGATACCGCACGGCCGTGATTTGCGGTGTGAAATTTTTGACCCGCTCACGTCCGGCCCGCACGTATTTTCGCGCCAGGTCCTTATCCGTATACAAACGGATTATAGCCTTCTCTAGCTCTTCACTGTTAAGGGAAGAAAGAAGTTCGCCATTGACGTTGTGAACGATAATATCAGGAATGCCACCCACTTTTGAAGCGATGACTGGAACGCCAAAATCCATGACATCAAGCAGGATTGAGCCGCGCCCCTCGCTGTGAGATGGAAAAACAAACAGATCAAGAGCTGCAATACACGGGCCGATATCAGGTTCAAATCCCATCCAGCTCACATTTTCAAGGTCCTCTGAACGTTGGCACAAAAAATCCCTGTCTTCGCCGTCACCCCAAAAAAGAAAATGCAGCTCAGGATATGAGGTCCGCAAACGGCGGGCAGCGTCCAGAATAAGGCTTTGCCCTTTTACGCGGTCAACCAGGGCGCCGATATGCCCAACCAGTATCTTGCCGGCAAACTGCTCCCAGATTTTTTGGGTTTTCCTGAAATTTTCCTGCAATCTGGCTGAACAACTTGGGATACAAACAACTTCTTTTCCAAGCCAGGTCTCAAGCTCTTTGGCAATTGGCGATGTCAGGGCTGTGATGCAAGCCGCGCGGCCATAAACAAGACGATTTTTCCATGTATCCTGCATAGGAGCCGACTCCCGTCTGGTCAGAACATACGGAGTACGGCGCAGCAAGGCATGCACAGACGTCCAGCGAACAGCCCAGGCTTCGTGAGCGTGCACAATATCCGCGACAATGCCATGTCCACCCAGGCGACTGCATACAGGAACAATCCTGACCGGCAATGAGGCGAGACTATCCCGCAAAGGGGAATCTATGTGGCAAACCAGTGACTGACAAATATCCGGTTCCCTGGCCAACTCACTGATAAGCAGCTCTGTTTGACGCCAGCTGCTCCGATGGCTTTTGCCGAGATGAACATGAAGGATGTGCATAAAAAGTGCCCCTTAAAAACCAATTCATAAGAAAAGCAAAAAAATTAAATCTGGCCGAAAAATTCCGTCCAGACAGCAAAACGACCTTCGAAAAAAACATGAAAAGTTGTAAACAAAAAATATCGCAAACGGCAAGACAACTACATGTGAACTTCACGCCCTTGCTTTATTCAAAAGTAAGAAACAAATGACGGCCAGGTTCATTCACTGCCGTTCTTCCTCTTTCACCCTTTCCCAAAGCGCATTTTTTTGCGCGCAATCAAGTTCCGAAAAATCCTGTCCTTGCGCAGCCGCCAGCTCTTCCATGGCGCTGAAACGGCGCAAGAATTTGGCATTGGCTTTATGCAGGGCAGCATTCGCCTTGATGCCGCAGCGCCGCCCCATTTCAACCACGCAAAACAAAAAGTCGCCAAATTCGTCCAGCATGGCGTCCTGATTGCCGCTCTTTCTGGCCTGCTCCCATTCCTGTTTTTCCTTTTCAAAATGCGTTTCAAAATCCGCGTCAGATACCCAGGTAAAACCGGTTCGACTGGCTTTGGAATGGATACGATAGGCGCGCAAAAGAGGCGGCAAGGTGACAGGCAGGGAAGCAAAAACACCTTTTTTTTCGGATTTTTCCCCTTTTTTGATTCGCTCCCAGTTGCGCAAAAGCTCTTCTCTGGAATTGATTTCCGTATCTGAAAACACGTGCGGGTGACGGCTGATCATTTTGGCCGCGTTTTTTTCGGCAATACTGGTCATCGTGGTTACGCCGTCCTGTTTAAGCAACCGGACCAGAAAAAGAAGCAGAAAAAACACATCGCCCATTTCCTCTTCAATGTCCTGTTTGCTGCCGCTGCGCAGGGCCTCAACCAGTTCATAGCATTCTTCAATCAGATAATCGCACAGTGAAACAGGGGTTTGTTCCTGGTCCCAGGGACACCCGCCGGGGCCAAGCAGACGGTCAATAACGCGCGTGATGGAGCTGAGGGTTTCCGAGTTTTGCAACGGGCTTCCGGTATCTGTCTGGCTGTCTGTATTCATTTTATTGCTTACCTTGAGTTGTTTCCTTTTGCGTGAAGCTGTTAACGAACTGCCCCAAAAAACGTTCATACCATTTTTGCTGGATACGCTGACTGTTGTTTTCAAAATTCTGCTGCATGGCTTTTGGAACATAAGAAGCCAAGACACTGCTGAACCTGGCAATATACGGAGAAATTTTTGACTCCCGCAACAGGCTTGTATCACGGGGTAAAAAAACAGTTAAAATAAACAAAAAAATAGCGCAAAGAAAAGCACCCTTAAAAAATCCCACTCCACCGCCGCCAAGGGTATCCAGCCAACCAAACGCAGTCAGTCGTAAAAATTTCTTCAAAATATGCGCAAGAACAAAAACAGCCAGCATGACAACAAAAAAACAGACCGCATAGGCCAGAATCATAGCCCATGCTTCTTCCAAGCCTGAAAAGGAACGGAAAAAAGGCTCAAACAGGCCGTAATAGTTACTGGCCAAGACAAAGGCTAGAATAAAAGACGCAATGGAAGCAATTTCCTGAATAATGCCGTTAAAAAAACCGCGGATAAGCAAAAAAGACAAAACCAGCAAGAAAACAATATCAAGAATATTCATCTATCAGTACCTGTTACACAAAAATATGCTTTCGTGCCTACCAGATCATTTTTCCGGTGACGACCTGCCCTGCCAGCAATTTTACCTGCGATCCGGAATGATTTTCAAGCCGCACATCTCCACGCAGGACAACTCCGGGCTCAAAAACGATATCGCCCGTAACAATAAGCGAGGTACATTCCAGCAAAGATGGCGGCCCGTCAGGGAAACGCAGATTAAAATCATCAAGATTACGATAATAGCGGTCATCAAGACAGATAACAGGCAAAACGTCCAGTCTTTGCGGACTGACTACCAGGGTCTGCTGTTCAGTCAGGACATAACAGTCAGACCTGACCAACAGCAGGTCCGCTGTACTTTTGACTGGCGCGAACCGGTTACGGGGTACACGGATGGCCACGGCATCACGAAAAGCTGAAATAGCCGATCCCATAGCTGTTTCCAGCTGAAAAATCCTGGGAGAAGCCGCGTCACGAGAATCCACATTTTTAGGATTGATAATCAGATCAAGCGGTATGGAACGGTGATACAAAAAAACCTGCTCAAGCACCCGCAAATCAAGCCAGATCGAATTGGTATTGAAAAAACAATACCGTTCAATATCAGAAAAAAAATGGATCTCATTTTCCGGGCACTGAGCCACTTCCCGCAGGGCAAGACGGTTTTTGGAACGCAGGCGCATCAGGTGTCCGCCTTTCCTGTCCGCCTTGGTGCGGTCTGCCACTTCCATCAAAAAGGGCAGTTCATTCGCGTATATATAGCCCAGAATACGCCGGTCCATAATCGCGCCCAGATTGTCCGCGTTGGAGACAAAGGCATAGTTATACCCTTTTTCAAGCAGATTCTGCAAAAGATTGGAAGTCAGAAGCGCCGTGTAAATATCTCCGTGCCCGGGCGGATTCCATTCCTGTTCAGGATTGGCGGGCCAGGAGACCGGCGCGAGACTGTCCTGCAAAATTTTCGGATACCTGTGCTGTAAAAAAGCCGGTTCAATATATGTCAGGCCATTGTCAAAATCACGCAGGGCCAGCATGGTTTCCATGTGGGTCTTAAAACTGTTCATAAGCAGAAACGGCAGTTCCACTTTGTATTTGTTCCGCAAAAAACGGATCTGACTGAGCATCAGCTCAAGAAAAGTCCGGGTACCGCGCACAGGAATAAGGGATTTTGGGGAGTCCAGGCCCATGCCGGTTCCCAGACCGCCGTTTAACTTGATAACAACAGTCTGCCGCAGGGCTTCTGCCCCCTTGTCCTCATAGGACTCAATATCCTGATAATCTGGAATATCCCCCTTCTGAACCGGCAGGATTTCCTGTTCAGTCACCTTGCCCTGCGCGCCGTAAACAAGCTGCCCGTAGTAGCACTTGAACATATTGATCACAATCGGATGCAGGCCGGCAGCCTCCATTTTTAACGCGTAGGGCCGAAACATCTGATTGAGCCGTACATCTGCGTCCGCAGCACACTTCAAAGCCTCACTGTCAATCTTGTCTCTCATTTACCAGCTCCTTACAAAATATACTTTAGGCCCCTGTCAAAACCACACTCTTTTTCTGCACCATTCCCCACTCTCTTCCATGTCGTCAACCGGTAAAAAGAAAAATATTGGGACGCGAGCCCTGCGCCGGAGTTGGCACAAGACATTGCAGGTTGGCGTGAAAATCAGCCAGATTTGTTCCTTTTACCAGGGAACTGTAAAGCTGATGACCAAAAACGAAATTGGCCGCAACATACCGGATAGCCATTTTATACAGGCGCATGGCCCGCTTCGGCGGGAAAAAGACTTCCAGACCAGTAAGCAGCGACAGGGCGTAACGATAAAAAATGTTTTCTTCCGGCACGCAATGCCCCAGCAAACGGGAAAATACCCAGGGACAGGCAACAGCCATACGCCCGACAGCCAGTCCGTCACACCCGCTTTTCAAAATCCCGCCTGCTGAATCCGTGTCTACAATATCGCCATTGCCAAAAACCGGAATACTCACCGCTTCCTTTACCTGAGCCAAAAAGCCGGGTTTAAGCGGACGGGAACGGCGATCAGGAGCCAGACGGGGATGAAAAACCAGCCAGTCAGCGCCCGCGCGTTCCAGATCCTGACAAAAGCCCGGCAGATCAAGCGGTTTATCTTCCCAGCCCAAACGGAACTTGACGGAAACAGGAATGTCAACAGCCGCGCGCACAGCCTCAACCACGGCCAGCGCTTTTCGGGTATCACGCAGCAATGCTGCCCCGCTCCCCTGCCTGCAAATGGCGCTGACACTGCACCCCATATTGATATCCACGCCCCAAAAGCCTTCCTGTTCCACGCGGCGGGCAGCCGCGGCCATCACCGCAGGTTCGCTGCCAACCAGCTGGCAAACCAGACGCGCCTGTTCCCCTTGCCGCCAGCGAAAAATATGGGATCTGTCAGGACGCTCCGAGGGCAGAGATCTGGCGCTGCACATTTCCATACTCAGCAGGGCCGGAGATGAAAACTGCTCCAGCACTTCCCGAAAGGCAATATGGGTCAGGCCGACCATGGGCGCGAGTATGAGCCGATTGGAGAGCGTGCGGTTTCTGATACGAAGGGGACGGCACAAAAATTCACTCTCAGACAAGGTGCTCACTTTGCCTCTTCCTGAATAAAAAAATCAATGTTATCCGTGAGATTGGCCTGTTCGCCAAAAAGATGCACTTGATCTCCTGCCTGAAAAACCCAGTTCGGATCGGGATTAAGGGTCATGTCTTTTCCCCGCTGAATGGCCACCACAGTCAGACCGTGTTCATTACGCACCCTGCTTTCGATCAGGGTTTTTCCTTCAAAAAAAGCACCCCTGGCCACAGTGACAACATGGGTTGCAAAAGAAGAGCAGGCTATGCCCTGCCGGTCAGAGCAGGTCAGGTCAACAGCCGGCCGACGCAGCATATCATAGCCTTCGGCCCGTATTTCACGCACAAAACGCTCAATATCATTTTTCGGAACAAGATACGTGGAAAGCACGCGTAAAAACATTTCCACGGAAGTGGCAAACTCCTCGGCAATGACTTCCTGGGCTCCGGCCTGCAGCAGGGCGTCAATCTGACTGACAAAGCGGGTGCGGACAATGATGTGCAAACCAGGGTTCAAATCCCGTGCCGCGGCCACAATACGGCCAATGGCGGTTGGATCGGAAATAACAACCGCCAGTACTCTGGCCTGCCTGATGCGAACATGGTTCAACACTCCGGCCTGGCTCGCGTCTCCATAAAAAACAGGCTTGCCCTTATTGCGCTCACGGCGTACGGTTTCAGGGTTCATTTCCAGCACCAAGTACCGAATCCCGGCCGCCTGAGCGGCCCGGACAAGATGACGCCCGCCCAGACCGTAACCAACAATAACCAGATGATCGCTCACCTCTTCACCCTGTTCTTCTGTTTCCGTAATCTCTTCCCTGATTTCAGGTGCCGGCAATTTCCGCACCAGCCAAGCAGACAGCCTGGGCAGAGCCGCGATCAAAAACGGCGTTACCGCCATGGTCAAAATGGCAACCGCCAGAAAATACTGGTAGCCGGTATGGGAAAGCAAATCATTAGCCATGCCGACTCCGGCCAGCACAAAGGAAAACTCGCCAATCTGACACAGGCATAATCCGCTAAGCAGGGCGACATATAAAGGATAGCCCAGAACAAGACCGGAACCGGCCGCCAAAAACGCCTTGAAAATCAGCACGGCAAAAGTCAACCCCAGTACCTGCGGCAGATGAGTCGCGGCAAATACCGGGTCAAGCAGCATGCCGATAGAGATAAAAAAAACACTGGTAAAAACATCCCGAAAAGGCAGCACACCTTCCAGCGCGGAATAACTGTATTCGGACTCGCTCATAATCAGTCCGGCCAGAAACGCGCCCAAGGACAGGGACAGTCCGGCGGCAGCAGTCAGAATGGCAATGGAAAAACAAAGGCCCAGCGTGGTTATCAAAAACAATTCACGGCTGCGGGTACGAATAACCGCGTGCAGCACAACCGGAACAACCTTGCGCGCGACAATAAACACAAGCAGGCCCACGCCAAGGGCTTTTAACGACAAAAGGCCCAGCATCTGCCAGGGATTATCACTTGTGCCGGCCAGCAAAGGGACGAGCAGCATCATGGGGATAGCGGCCACGTCCTGAAAAAGAAGCGCGCCAAGCGCGATACGGCCGTGCGGAGCGTCAAGCTGGGCCTTTTCTCCCAGCACTTTCAGTACAATGGCTGTACTGGAGAGCGCGGCCAGAAAACCAATAAAAACAGATTTGCCAAGTCCGGCCCCCAGCAGGAACACAACAGCAGCAAAAACAGCAACCGTCAGGGCAACCTGAACCCCGCCGCCCAGAAAAACAGGGCGGCGCAGGCGCCACAATTCTTCCAGAGACAGTTCCAGTCCAATGACAAAAAGCAACAAAATAACACCAAGTTCCGCCAGCACCCTGACCTGTTCCGTTGCCCCGACCAGTCCCAGTCCATGCGGGCCGGCCAGCACGCCTGTCAGCAAAAAACCAATAATGGGCGGAACCCGAAATCGGTGACTGACAAGAATAACGGCACAGGCCAGACCAAAGACCTTGACGGCTCCGGAAAGCAGGGATATTTCAGCACTCATATTCAAGGCTCCTTCACAAGCAATAAATTGGAAAATTGTGTACGGTTCGAATGGTAGTAAACCTTATGAACAAGACAGGCAAGGAAAATGTCATGATAAAACATATTGTTATGTGGCAGATGAAAGAAAATGCTCTTGGAAAAAGCGGGCAGGAAAATGCACGGGTCATGCAGGCAATGCTCAGCGAGCTGCCCCAAAAAATTGACCTGGCCCGAAAGCTGGAAGTTTCCTGCAACATTTTTGAGGCCACACCTGCGTGCGACATTCTTTTGTACGCTGAATTTGCCAGCAAGGAAGACTTACATGCCTACGCTGTGCACCCTGAACACCTGCGCTGCGTGGATTTTATCAAACAGGTTGTGGCGGGGCGCAGCGTTGTTGACTACGAGGTGTAGTGGCCTGTCTTGTTTTGTAGTTACCCTCATACAACCTGGGGCAACTGCTCCACTTAAACAGTTCCGTGCTGCACCAGGCGCAAAACATCTGCCGGATGCTGTACAAAGAATTTCGCTCCGCATTTTTCAAGCAGGTCGCGGGGAGAAAAACCCCACAACGCTCCAACAGAAATCATACCAGCGTTGGTGCCTGTTTTCATGTCCGCGCAGCTGTCGCCCAGAAACAGACATTTTTCAGGGGCCAAACCCATGTGCGCAGCTGCGCGCAAAGCCGCTGTCGGGTCGGGTTTGCAGGGAATCTCATCAGACTGGCCCAAAACGGTTTCAAAGCAGCCGGGCAGCAAATCAGCCGCGCTTTCCAGTGCCAAGTCATGGGGTTTGTTGGTGATAATGGCCATTTTCACGCCCTTTTTCTGCAAGGCGCCCAGCAGGTTTTCAATACCATTATATAACTTCGTCAGGGAATTTTGAGTTGCCAGATACACACATTCAAATCCGATGCGCACATCACGCACAATTTCACTGTTCTGGCGCATATCTGCGGGCAAAGCCCGTTCGCACAACTTTACAACCCCGTCACCAATCATCTTTTTATAGGCCTCTGTCGGATGTACAGGAAGGCGCAAACGGCGCAGAGCCGTATTCACGGACAGGGCAATAACCTCAATGGTATCCAGCAGGGTTCCGTCCATATCAAACAGTACAGCTTCATATTTCATACTCATCTCCATGTGATTGAAAAACAGATAAAAACCCGGGCCGACTGTTGCCCGGCCCTGAGAAGATGGTCTAACACAACAAACATACCAGGCGCAAATCCATATTTTTTGTGGTTGTGAAAGAAAAGACTTGCCATTCTGTTATTGGAGATGTAATATATCACATTGTATTTTTTTGGACTTTTGCCTTGAACCTCTACCAAGCCACAAGGCAATTTTTTTAATCATTTTAATATGTTTATTAGAGAAGGAGTTGGCATGTCACAAAAAGTTGTAGTAATCGGCGGAGTGGCCATAGGCCCAAAGGCGGCTAGCCGTCTGAAACGTTTGCAGCCGGACGCGGAAGTCACGCTTGTTGACCAGCAGCGCCTCATTTCTTATGGCGGTTGCGGAATTCCCTACTATGTTTCAGGAGACATAAACGACTACAGGGAACTGCAAAGCACAGCATTCCACTCTGTCCGTGATCCAAAATTTTTCAAGGAAGCCAAGGGAATTACGGTAATGGATGAGACCAAGGCCCTGAAAATCGACAGAAAAGCAAAAACTGTCCTGGTCAAGCACGTTATCACAGGGGAAGAAACAACTCTGCCGTATGACCAGCTGGTTATCGCAACAGGAAGTTCTCCACGGCAACTGAATCTGCCCGGAGATAAACTCGAAGGCGTGTTTACTGTTGCCACCCTTGAAGATGGCATCAATATCAAAAAGATGATTGAAAAAGGCAAAGTCAACAACGCTGTTGTCATTGGCGCGGGATTTATCGGCCTTGAAATGGTTGAGGCTTTCTCTGATATGTGGGGCATCAACACCACCTGCGTTGAAATCTTTGATCAGGTGCTGCCCGGCGTTTTGAGTAAGGAACTTGCCCATATCTGCCAGAACCACATGGAAGAAAAAGGAATCACTGTCCACCTGCAGGAAAAGGTTGTGGAAGTGAAAGGAAATGGAAAGGTCGAAAAAATCATCACTGACAAAAGAGAGATTGAAGCGGACCTGCTCATTGTTTCCGCCGGTGTCATTCCCAACACCCAGATCGCCAAGGACGCCGGACTTGACGTTTCCCCCAGAGGTACAATCCTGGTCAACAAAAGAATGCAGACTTCTGATCCGTGCATCTATGCCGGTGGTGATTGCGTCCAGGTTGAAAACCTTGTTTCCGAACAGCCTTTCTTCCTGCCCCTTGGCTCCATAGCCAACCGTCAGGGCCGGGTTATCGGCAGCAATCTGGCCGGAAAGCGCGAAACTTTTCAGGGAGTGGTTGGTACATTTATGGTCCGTACCTTTGACATGGCCTTTGGCGGAACAGGGCTGAGCATCAAGGCCGCGAAAATGGCCGGATTTGACGCTGTTCGCGCCCAGGCTATCCAGACTGACCGGTCTCACTTCTTTCCCGGAGCCGGTCCTCTTATTCTTGAGCTGGTTGTCGAGAAAAAAACAGGCCGGGTTCTTGGTATGCAAGGCGCGGCCAAGGCTGGAGACGCCCTTAAAGCCAGAATCGACTGTGTTGGAGCGATACTGCCTTACAAGCCAACACTCCACGACCTGGCCAATATGGAAACAGCTTACGCGCCACCATTTTCTTCAGCCATGGATATTGTCAACTCCATTGCCAATATCGCTGAGAACATCATTGAAGGCCGCAACCAGGTTATTGAGGCCAATGAATTCAAGGAAATCTTTGATAACCGCGAAAGCAACGGCGTGTTGTTCCTTGACACACGCACAGAAGTTGAAGCCAAAGAAGCCTGCCAAAAATACGGCAAGTGCTGGCTGAATATCCCCTACGCTTCAATGCGCGAACGGGTCAACGAGATTCCAAAAGACAAAAAGATTATCCTCCTGTGTACCTCAGGCAACAGATCCTTTGAATGCCAGCTCATCATGAGAGAGGCAGGGATTGAAAACGCCTACAACATCCAGGGCGGTACCGGTCTTCTTGACCTTTGGGGAATCAAGATCGGAAAAGACTAAACCGGGAAGCAACACCGATTCAACCGGATTTCAGTTACACAAAAAAGGCAGGGCCGCGGGTTCTGCCTTTTTTGTCGACCTTGTTAACGCAAAAATTGCCTCAGACAGAAAAACCAAGGGAATTCTTTCAGGTTACACCAAAATTGACTTTTGCCAAAAAAAACATTTTTTTATACGCTTGAAAGCTGGTGCATACAAAACAGCCTGTACGCTTTCAAAGCACGCAACAAATGATAAAAATACGTAATCTTTTTCATACGTTTGGGCAGCAATGGGTACTCAACAATCTCAGTTTTGACCTGAGTGCCGGAGATTTTCTGTTTTTAACCGGCCGTTCAGGCGCGGGAAAATCAACCCTGCTCAATATCCTGCATGGCGGGTTGAAAATGCGTGGGGGACAGGCATCTGTTGCTGGATACGACCTGCGCTCCCTGCACCCGGGCAATCTCCATCAACTGCGGCGCAAAGTCAGCATTGTTGTACAGGATTTCAAAATACTTCCGGCCGCGACAGTCTATGAAAATATCGCTCTGCCCCTTGAAGTGCGGGGAATGCCAAAGGACAAAATTCACAGCCGGGTTAAAGCGGTGATGCGCAGCCTGCATCTGGAAAAAAAACAATACTGTTTTTGTCAGGAACTTTCCGGCGGCGAACAGCAGCGGGTGGCAACGGCCAGAGCCATTGTTGTTTCTCCTGCCCTGCTCCTGGCAGATGAACCAACAGGCAATCTTGATCTGGGGCTGGCCAGGCATCTGCTGGATGTTTTCAAATACTTCAACCAGCACCAGACAACGATCATCATGGCCACACACAATACAGGACTTGTCAGCTCCATGTCCTCAGCCAAAATACTGACCCTGGAACAAGGCAAGATTGCTGACGCCAATTTTCAGCTTCCACATGGACAACAACCGTGATTTCTTTCTTACGCCGCGCCATTGTACACCAGTTTCGCAGTCCGGGGGCCAGCCTGTTTACCTGGGCTGCCATCAGCCTGATCACCTTTCTCGCAGCCAGCCTGCTGCTTTTACTGACCAACCTGGAACTCCTTGTCGGACGTGACAAAAACCACGTTGAATTTCAGGTGTACTGGCAGCCTGGAACTGATTCCCTGATATATACCAACCAGTGGGAACAACTCAAAAAGATGCCTGGGCTGATCAGTCTGAAATCCTTCACTCCGGCTCAGGCTCTGGAAAGTCTGGTAAAAACCATTCCCCAGAAAGACAAACCTGACCTGCAAAGCTCTATTCTGCCGCCAACCGCGATACTCTCCATTCAGCCGCCCCAGGCCACGAAAATCAACAACTGGGCTAAAGCGACCATGACCAAGCTCAAAGGTATTCCCCAGGTGGAAAGCGTACACTACGATCCGCTGCAGGTGGACTTTGCCACCTCCTGGAAAACACTCAGCAAAAACGTGCTGTGGCCGCTGCTTGGCTTTTTTATGCTTATTCTCGCGCTCCTCGTAGCCAACACCGTCAAATTTTCCTTTTTGCAGCGCCAACAAGAAATTGAAATTTTACGGCTTGTCGGAGCCAGCCGGGCTTATATCCGTGGGCCTATTGCCCTGGGAAGCGCTCTTATTGGACTTATCGGCGGGGTCACAGGTCTTAGTATGCTCAAAGTGGCCCAAAATTTTCTATACGAGCTCTTGTATTTTCCTCCATTATGGATCAAAATTCAGTTTTTGCCGTTTCAGACCTGCCTGCATATACTGGCAGCGACAACCTTTCTGGCCCTGATAAGCAGTCTGGCTCCCATTAAAAACTGATACCGGACAGCCCTCAACAATTTTTACCCAAAAGAGGAAATATGCGCAGCCACAACATGACCCGTGGGCTGGAAAAAGCCCCACATCGCTCTTTGCTTTACGGTCTGGGCATGACCAGAGAAGAAATGAACCGTCCGCTTGTCGGCGTGGTGAACTCGGCCAATGAGGTGGTTCCCGGTCATGCGCATCTGCATACCATTGCCAAGGCCGTTAAAGACGGCGTGCGCGTGGCTGGCGGCACGCCAATGGAATTTCCCTGCATCGCAGTCTGCGACGGACTGGCTATGAACCATGCCGGAATGCGTTTTAGCCTGCCAAGTCGGGATATGATTGCCGATTCCATTGAACTGATGGCCATGGCCCACCCTTTTGACGCGCTGGTACTGATTCCCAACTGCGACAAGGTAGTACCGGGAATGCTTATGGCCATGCTCAGACTGAATATCCCGTCGATTATTGTCAGCGGCGGGCCAATGCTGGCCGGATGGCACAAACAGATGGAAGCGGACCTGATAACAGTCTTTGAGGGCGTGGGCATGGTGCGCTCCGGCCGCATGAACGAAGATGAACTGGAAGAGCTGGCTACGCGGGCCTGTCCGTCCTGCGGCTCCTGTTCCGGCATGTTCACGGCCAATTCCATGAACTGCCTGAGTGAAGCCATTGGTCTGGCCCTGCCCGGAAACGGCTCCATTCCGGCAGTTGCCAGCGCCCGCGTTCGTCTGGCAAAAGAAGCCGGAATGCAGGTCATGCGCCTCTTAGAACTAGATGTTCGGCCCCGCGACATTGTGACCCCCAAAAGCATAAACAATGCCGTGACCGTTGATATGGCACTTGGCTGCTCTTCCAATACCGTCTTGCATCTGCCAGCTGTGGCCCATGAAGCAGGCATCAATCTGACCCTGGATATTTTCAATGAAATCAGCCAAAAAACACCGAACCTCTGCCGCCTCTCTCCGGCCGGACAGCACCATCTTGAAGACCTGAACCAGGCCGGCGGAGTACTGGCTGTCATGCAAGAGCTGCAGAAAAAAAATCTGCTGCACACTGACGTGCCAACTGTAACTGGCAGGACACTGGCCGAAAATCTCAAAATCTGGCAAACACCAGAAACAAATCAACAGATTATTCGGCCTGTTGACAATCCGTTCAGCCAGGAAGGCGGGATTGCCATCTTAAAAGGCAATATCGCGCCCCTTGGGTGCGTGGTCAAACAATCAGCGGTTGACCCCAACATGATGTGCCGCACAGGGTCAGCCCGTGTCTTTGAAAGTGAGGAAGAGGCAGTCAGCGCAATTTTGGGTTCTCAAATCAAGGCAGGAGACGTGGTGGTTATCCGCAACGAAGGCCCTAAAGGCGGGCCTGGAATGCGGGAAATGCTGACCCCGACCTCAGCCATTGTCGGTATGGGACTTGGGGCTGACGTGGCCCTGATTACAGATGGACGGTTCAGCGGCGGAACAAGAGGCGCGGCCATCGGCCATATTTCCCCGGAAGCGGCCGAAGGTGGATTGATCGCCCTGGTACAGGACAGCGATCGGATTGCCATTAACATTCCGGGCCGCAGTATTGAACTTTTGGTTGATGAGCAGGAACTGGCACGCAGACGCGAAAAATGGCAGGCTCCACGTAAAAAGATTGATTCTCCCCTGCTGCGTCGGTACAGCCGCCTGACAACATCCGCGGCCAGTGGAGCTATTTTACAGAGTGAAGAAAAATAAAAAATACAAAAGCAGCAGGCCCGAATATGACGGAACACGCATGCGCCACCTCGCCGACAATACAAGCCTGGCTTGAAAACAGGCACGGACAGCTTGCCCTTGAACGGCTGCGTGAGCTTATTGTCGAAATGACAAAAAACTGGAGAGCAAACAGCCGGGTGCTTATCTGCGGGCATCTGCTGCATTATTTTGCTCCGGCTCTTGCCGGAGCTGGTTTTCAGGTCACCTGCGCGGGAGAAACACCCCAGATCGCCAGGGCAGGAAAACTCAATGACAAACGGCTTGATCTGCACATCGCTCCGCTTGACCATCTGCCTTTTTCCCGCCATGAATTTGATGCCACCCTTGTTTTGCTGGCCTTTTCTCCACGCCTGCCCCTGCCTGCCGTCCAGCAGGAAATACAACGGGTCACGCGCCGGGAAGCCATTCTGACCGCCTTGAACCGCTCTTCCCTTTTTTACAGAAAACGGCACGTACTCGGGCCGGAAGCAGATTCTTTACAGTGGGTGACCTGGCGGGAAATAAAAGACCAGCTCTATGACCCTGAAAGAATCGCGTTACAAAAGCGTTCCATTTTGCAAGGCCTTCCCGCCGCCTGGGCGTTATGCCCCCGTCAGCTCGACAATCTGCCTCTTCCGCTTGGAGCTTTTCTGGCTGTGCGGGCCACATTGCGAAGAAAGCGGCTCAAAACGCCGCTTATTGAAAAAATCAAGGAACACGCTCTGTTGCAGACCAATCAATCAGAGGTTTACAACAGATCAAATCTTGGCAGACACTCATCCTCCCTGTCCTGCCAAAGCAAGGACCTGTCGGCATAGTCTTACCGGGCAGCGACAGCAATACAACTACAGCACCTGTCTGCTACGCCTGTTTTTTTCATCGTGCACAAGCGAAACAATCTGTTTCAGTGCCAGCGCAGGATCAGAATGCTGAAAAATATTCCGGCCCAGACTGACACCACGGGCTCCCGCAGTCAGTCCTTCCCGCAACAAATCCAGAAAGGACTCAAAATCAGCGCTCTTGCTGCCCCCGGCCAGAATAACCGGCACTGGAGCGGATTGAACAGCTCTGGCAAACCCCTCGGCATCGCCGCTGTAGGCAACCTTAATCATGTCCGCGCCAAGTTCGACCCCAAGACGGATACAATGCGTAACAAGCGAAGAATCAGCTTCATTTACAATCTGTCCCCCTCTGGCGTATATCATGGCCAGCACGGGCAGACCGTATAAATGGGCTTCTTCGGTAATCACACCCAAATCAGACAGCATTCTTTCTTCCATATCATTGCCAATATTCACGTGCACGGAAACAGCGTCCGCGCCCAGACGCAGGGCCTCGGCAACCGAACAGACAAGGGTTCTTGAATACGATGGCAGACCGTGGCGCGTACCAGCAGAAAGATGCACAATAAGGCCAAGTTCAGGCGGCAAAAAAGGCAGGCAGGCCCTGGCCAGCCCTTTATGCAGAACAACCCCCCTGGCTCCGGCAGACACGATATGCCCTATCAGGGTCGGCATGTCTTCCAGACCCGGCAAAAGCCCCTCATACACACCATGGTCAAGAGGGACCAGAACAGTCTTTCCGTCAGCGGCAAAAAAACGCTTAAGTCTTCGATTTATTCCCATAGTCTCCCCTGTTAGATATATTTTTTGCCTGCGTCAGCAGCAGGCAGATTTTTTCTCACGCCCGACCTGTCCAGATACAACGCCGCCCTTTTACACGCAACCAGCCAAGAGGCAGATTTTTCCAGTAAAAAGGCAAATGAGCTGATGACGCTGTGCAGGACAAACTGGATCCGGCCAAAATATTTTCAAGCACATGCGGCTGTTCAAAGACCAGGGCTTCCTGTCCGGGTGTCCCCGAAATCAGACAGCGGGCCCGTGCCTGCGGAGAAAAAACATCCTTTTTGCAGCGGCCAAGCAAATATCCCTGCCAGCGCAAACTGCCCAGCAAAGAAAGGGCCTTATCACTCGCGAAAAACACGTTTTCATTGACCACAAAACCTTTTCCGGCTTCAAGCCCCGACGGCAAACAGGAAAGAAGTCCGCCAAGTTCAACCAGTTTTCCGGGCAGATCGCATGTCTTTTCCCGTGCGGGGGCAAGCAGACCGGGCTTGCGCAAACAGGCGATAAAAAATCCCTGCGCCTGACAGCACTCACTGTCAACCAGCAGCAAGCCGTCTGCAAGCGCACGTTCATCAAAAACAAAACCGGAAAAAGGTGAAAGCGACTCCACTTCAAGGCCGCAATGGGATACAGCCCAAGCGACCTGCTCTTCATTTTCCAACAGATTGGTTGTACAGGTCGAATACACAAGCCGCCCGCCGGGAGCCAGAAGTTCGCCTGCTTTCTGTAACAGCTGACGCTGCAGGTGAACAAGCGGTGTTACCTTTTCCGGTGTCCATAATTTTTTCACCAGCGGATGTTTCTTTTCTGTTCCCCAGCCGCTGCACGGCGCGTCAAGTAAAATAAATGGCCAGTTTTCACCTTCAAGCGGTATGTTTTCAGCCGGGTATCCGCTCACAACGACATTGGTCAGATTCTGGCGCAGGATATTAGCCTGCAAGGTTGCCCTGCGGGAGTGATTGGGTTCGTTGGCCACAACCAGACCGGACGGCCCGACAAGCTGGCTGGCAATACCTGTTTTTCCGCCCGGACTGGCGCACATATCAAGCACAACAGCGCCCTGCGGCGGGTTCAGGGCCAGAGGCGGGAGCATGGAAGACGGATCCTGAATATACAGATAGCCGAAAAAAGCGGCCAGACTGCGGCCAAGAGCAAACGGCGAGTGAACAAGACGTCTGGCAAAAGGCCAAAACGTGACAGCAGCACTCGTCACCCCCTGAGAGAGCAGCAAATCATCGACCGCGTCAGAAAAGAACGGAGCAGGAGAAACACGAAAAAAACGGCTGTCTGGGTTGTGAATTGTTTGCAATGATTTTCAGTTGACAGGTTAAAGGTGTTGCTGAAACAGTAGATTTTTGCTACTTTTGGAAACAGCGTGCGTTGCGATGGAAAATTCCACTGGAAAAAAAGTTTGTCAACTCCTGACATACTGGTAACGCTCCAGTGTGTTACAAAAAAATTGGTACAACAAAAGATATGGCCGAAGAATTCCTGACCCTCAAAGAAATAGCCAGACAGCTTGACCTGCCGGAAAGTAATATCCGCTACTACCGCGACCGTTTTGAACAATATCTGCCCTATGTCGGAGAAGGAAGAAAAAGACGCTACCGCCCGGAAGCCATTGATGTTTTTCAGTATATTGCCGCGCAGCTTAAACAGAATTCTTCATGTGACGAGATAACAGCCGGGTTGTCCAAACGTTTTTCTCAAAACCCGCAGATTCCATCGCCGCTTTCTCTTGAAAAAAAACCGCACGAAGACCCCATTGCTCCCGCGGATTTTTCCCAGCTTTTTGAAAGTCAGGCCAGGGCGTTGGAACATCTGTGCGAGATCCTGAACCGCAAGGAAAGCCAGGAAAAAGAAATCCGACACCTGCGCTTTGGGTATCAAAATGTCAAAAAAGCCCTTATTTCCCTGTGGAATAAAAACAAGGCGCTGGAAGCCCGAAACACAGCGCCCACACAGGAAGAACTCAGCTCTCTGCATGAAAAAATTGCCAATCTGGAAAGCCGGCAAGGTATTCTAGAGCAAGTCATTCTCAAGCAATCCCGCATGATAAAACAATTGTATCTGCACCGGAAAGAAATGGCACAACACCAGACTGCAGACGAAAACTGATTTTTGGGGCCCCAACTTTTTCAGCGCCGTCTCCCGGCCGGACCGTCCGCCGCCATTGCTTGCCAAAACAACCAACTCCTTGTCAGAACAAGATTTTTTTACACCCTGCCTTAACCATCTGAATCTGCTCCCTTTTCAGCTCCACTTGCTTTTTTTTTTCAAAACAGCCATGAGCGCCTTCTGTTTTTTGCAGAAGCGTTGCAACACATATGGAGGAAAAATGCGTTATCACAGATTACTGGTTCTTTTTATTTTCAGCCTTGTCATGAGCGGTATATTGGCGCAGCCCAACAACAGCCCGGCTGCTGGATATGGTATCTATGAATGGAGTGCCAGAGGAAACGCCCTTGGTGGAACGCTGGTTGGACGCGCGGACGATCCGTCCGCTGTGGCTTTTAATCCCGCCGGCATTGTGCAACTTGAAGGCACGCAGGCAATGGTTGGCCTGAGCGTTGTTGTTCCGAACACGGACATTACCGTAACCAATCCATACACCGGACAAAAAGGCACATTTGACGGCAAGTTCAATGTCTGGACGATTCCGCACCTGTACCTGACCAGACAGCTCTCAGACCGGTACTGGTTCGGGTTGGGTGTTTTTTCCCGCGCCGGCCTTGGAACAGAATATAAAGACAAAAAATGGTGGGGAAGATATAGCAACACTTATACAGGTATCAAGCAAGCTGGTGTGAACCCCAACCTGGCCGTTCGCCTTGGCGACAAACTTTCCCTGGCAGTCGGCGCTGAACTTTCCTGGCTGGATTTTAAGCATGAAAAAACAGTCGATTGCGGTACATTGCTCGCGGCCAATCCCAAAACCGCGGCTTTTGCTCCCAAGGATCTGAATAACCCGAAAAATACAAGTCGGGACGCAAAAATAAACATTCACGGCGACACCATAGGATACGGCGGGAATATCGCCCTGCGTTACAAACCCGTTGACTGGATGGCCCTGGGATTGAGCTACCGCACCAAGGTCAGCATGACCGTCAATGGCAAGGCCAGTATGAGCCTTCAACAGGCACAGGGGTATCTGTCAGGACTTCCCGCGCCGGCCGCAGGGGCTGTCCGCTCGGTATTGACCAACTGTGACGTAAAAGGAACAGCGCCTATACCGGAACTGTTTTCTGCTGGCCTGACAGTTTTTCCAACCGACAGATTAAGCCTCGAATTTGATACGGTTCTGACCCGCTGGAGCGCGTACAAAGAATTAACTTTTGAATTTGACTCCCTGCTTGGCAGACAAAAGGCGATAAAAAACTGGAAAGACACTTGGCGCTTTCAGTCCGGTGCAGAATACTCCCTGTCTGAGACACTTGCTCTTCAGGCCAGCTATGTTTTTGACCAGTCGCCTGTAACCGACCAGTATGTTGACTACATTATTCCAGCCAACAACCGCCATCTGATTGGCCTTGGTCTTGGCTACCATAAGAACAACTGGAGCCTTGATGCGGGCTACACCTACCTGATTGTTGAAAAACGCAATGTCAGAGCCAGACCGCGCGAGGGCGTGTTCAACTCCCGCTTTCATAACGGTATGTCCCATATTGCTTCACTCAGCCTGAGCTACAAATTCTAACAGGCTGGCCCAAACTGACATGACAAACTTTACATCTGACCAGAAAAGACTATGATGGCGGCAATCGTTAATCAACCAGGAGGCAGACCATGTCAAAAACAACACCCGATGGCGGCGGTCCTATTGTGGCCAGCTGGCACATGACACAGGAATTCAAAGATGGTTATCCCGCCCACTATCAATTTTCCGGGGACAAGAAAATAGACGTTTTGCTCGCAGGAACAAAATGGGGCTCCAAGATAGGCGAGGGAGTAACCCTGACCTACAGCTTTCCGAAAAACAACTCCGTATGGGCTGAAAAACACCCTGATTCAGAAGCAATAAAAAATAAAATTCCTTTTGAATCCGCACATATGCAAGCAGCCAGGTTGGCCTTGGAAGCGTGGTCGGACATTGCCAATATCACTTTTCAGGAAGTGAATGAAAACTCTCACGAGGTTGGCGACCTGCGTTTCAGCTTTACAAAAATGGAAGAAGGTACAGCGGGTTACACCAGAATTCCCTTTGTTTCAAGCTGGAACTATTCAGGAACTACAGTAACAAACTATGTTATTGCTCCTGAATCCGCTGATATCTGGATCAATGACGAAAATTCCAGCAATCCTGCCTGGGAAAAAGGCAGCGACGCTTTTCATACCCTGATGCATGAAATCGGTCACGGACTGGGATTAAAACATCCCTTTGACAAGGATCCGGAAAATGGTGCGATTGTTATAGCGCCCGCAGAGAAAGACTCCTATCAGTACTCCATCATGTCCTATACCAAACATCCGGCAATGCCCTACCTCGTGGAGGAAAAATCTGACAGCTGGGTATGGACAGAACTTCCCACAAGTACTCCCATGCTGTACGATATTGCTGCTATCCAGTATCTGTATGGAGCCAACACCAATACCCGTAGTGGCAATGATACCTATACATTCGATGCTGATAAACCCTTTATCAAAACAATCTGGGATGGTGGAGGAACAGACACCATTGACGCCAGCAATCAGCAATACCAAGCCATCATTGACCTGCGCGAGGGGCATTTCAGCTCCATTGGGCTGCGTTACAGGGAAACCGCTGAGAATAACCCCTCCTTCACTCCTGACCCGGCTGAAAACAACGTAGCCATAGCCTACAACACAAAAATCGAAAACGCGGTTGGCACGAAATACAATGATACAATCTATGGCAACGACCTTGATAATATGCTCACCGGCGGGAAGGGAAACGACGAAATTTATGGCGGAAAAGGCAACGATACCGCTGTATTTTCCGGCCTGTCATCGACCTATACCTGTAAGAAAGGAAGTAGTGAGGGAAACTGGACTGTCACCGGACCGGATGGAACAGACAGGCTGTACAGCGTGGAACATCTCAAGTTTGACGACATAACAAAACACTGGGCTGCTTCAATACCGCAACCAGAACCAACTCCAGAACCGCAGCCGCAGTTTCCTACTGTTACCAACAAGGCGTTTCTCGTTACCGGCCAGCAGATACAGGTTGATTTTAATGTCCGCCTGTTTCGGGGAAGCAGCAACGCCCCCAATGTGATTCGCCTAGGCGACAGCGCGAGCGTGACTTTTACCCCCAAAGCAGCTGACAGGGTCGAGTTTACCGGCAACCTGAACGACTATGTCTTCACACCAAAAGGCAACAGTCTGCTGGTGCAAAACGAAAACGGCCAAGGCGCATATCTGCGCGGATTAAGCGGAAACGCCAGTCGTCTTGTTTTTGCCGATGGTTCCGCTCATCTGAGTCTCAATGGGGCAAAAATTATGCTCGGAGACTGTGAGGCCAAAGGCGAAATCACTTGCGCGAAAATCGGCGCGGCCTGGGACACAACACTAACAAGTGCGCTCCCCCTTGCTTCCCAGCCCCAACCGGTCAAAGTCTTCCTGGACGGCTCAGACCAGAACCTGGAACTCGGTTTTTATGCCAAACTGTTTACCACGTCCGGACAGGAAAAAATCAAATTGCAAGCCGGCACAAAGGTTGAGGGACTGAAGTTGGAAATCGGCGATGAACTGAAACTGCCGGGTACCAGCGCTCACTACACACTGGAACAGCACGGAACACGCCTGACAGTAAAAGACGATAACGGAACTCTGGCCAACCTGACAGTAAACGGCAAGGCCGGTATGCTGAGTTTTGATGACTACAATGGCACCATGGCCCTGAACAGCTCAGGACATCTTGTCTTTACAGGCCAATCAGGTACCCTTGAAGCTACTCTGATTGGAACAACCATTGAACTCGGCTAACGACTGGAGCTGTTAACAACTGAAAACAAAAGGGAGACTTTGTCTCCCTTTTGTTTTGGCGCCTATTCAAAGGTACTCCGGCACGTTGTAGCGGTCGGCATCACCAACCCTGTCAGCTGCTCCGGCAAAACCCAAAAATACACTTGCCTGCGCTTCCATATCTTTTTATATAGTTAGATGCGCGTTCGGCGTCTTTTTGATTGACCGCAAAAACGAAAAACATGTTTTGCAATCAGGATATATCCGGAATCACATCATGCAATGGACTCACCAACATCTTCTGTGTATCGACCAGCTTTGCACCCAGGATATTCTCACGATTTTTGCTACCGCCCGCCACTTTGACGAAATAAACAGGCGGCCGGTCAAAAAGGTCCCCCTGCTCAAGGGCAAAAGCATTGTCCTGTTTTTTGCCGAACCTTCGACCCGCACTAAAACCTCTTTTGATGTTGCGGGAAAACGCCTGGGAGCGGATACATTCGCTCTGGCCAAATCAGGCAGCAGCCTGCAAAAGGGCGAAAGTCTGAAAGATACCGGACTGACCCTGCAGGCCATGCACCCTGACGCCATTGTTATCCGCGACAGTCGCAGCGGCGCGGCCGAATTTCTGGCCCATCATCTTGATTGCAGCATTGTCAATGCCGGAGACGGCTGGCACGCGCACCCGACCCAGGCTCTGCTTGACGGCTATACACTTTCAACCTTGTGGGACAGCTTTGAGGACAAAACTGTACTTATTGTGGGTGACATTACCCACAGCCGGGTGGCCCGTTCCAACATCAGCCTGCTGCACACACTGGGAGCCAAAATCAGGCTGTGCGCTCCGCGCACCTTGCTCCCTAGAGAAGCCGGTCATTGGCCGGTTGAAATCTTCCACGACCTGCGCACCGCCTGCAAAGGCGTGCACGCCATCATCTGCCTGCGCCTGCAGCAGGAACGCCAGGCCGCCGGGCTGCTTCCCAGCTTGGACGAATATTCCAGACGCTACGGCCTTGACCTCACTCATCTTGAACATGCCGCGCCCAACGCGCGCATTTTGCACCCCGGTCCTATCAACCGTGGAGTGGAAATCACCCCGCGCCTGGCCGACGCAAAAGCCAGTCTGATTCTTGATCAGGTTTCTTCGGGCGTGTCCGTGCGTATGGCGGTTTTGCATCTTTTAATACTGGGAAGAGAAAAAAACATATCAGGAGAAGCGCATGTCCATTGAGCTGATTGTACACGGTGCGCTGTGGCAGGGAAAAGCCTGGGACATTCTGGTTGCAGACGGGCGTATCCGTGAACTGCTCCCAACCGGGCAGTCCGCCATCAACGCCAAACAGACCATTGATGCCAACGGGCTGCATGCCTTTCCTTCCATGATTGACGCCCATGTTCACCTGCGCGATCCCGGACAGGAATACAAGGAAGACATAAAAAGCGGTCTGAAGGCAGCGGCTTGCGGCGGTTTTGGCGCAGTCATGGCCATGGCCAATACCCGGCCGGTCAACGACAGTGCCGCAACAACCGTCTATATACAAAGCAAGGCCCGAACTCTTTATCCTCACGGCCCTCATCTGTACCCAATAGGTGCGCTGAGTAAAGGGCTGCGGGGCGAAGAGCTGGCTCCGCTTGGTGAGCTGGTTGCCGCGGGCTGCAAGGCCATTTCCAATGATGGCCAGCCAGTACCTGATAACCATCTGTTTCGCCGGGCCGTAGAATACGCCGCGGACCTTGGCGTGCGGGTTATTGACCACTGTGAAGACCCCGGCCTGACCCAGGGCGGCATTATGAACGAAGGCCGCGTCTCCTGTGACTTGGGCCTGAAAGGAACGCCGGTTGTTGCAGAAAGCGTGCAGGTTGCCCGCGACATCTTGCTGGCCGAATACCTTGACCTGCCCATTCATCTGGCCCATATCAGCTGCGCCCAGTCCGTGGAACTGATTGCCTGGGCTAAAAAACGGGGCGTCAAAATCACAGCAGAAACCTGTCCGCATTACCTGCACTGGGACGACAGCTTGGTACAGCAATATAACACCTTGGCCAAGGTTAATCCCCCTTTGCGCACGAAAAATGATGTGGAAGCCATTCGCCAGGCTGTACGGGAAGGTATCATTGATATTCTGGTCACTGACCACGCCCCGCACGCCATACACGAAAAAGAACTGCCTTTTGATGAAGCAGCCAATGGGTTGTCCGGCCTGGATACCGCTTGGGGCCTGACCTTGTCGCTGGTACAGGAAGGACATCTGAGCCTCGCTGACGCGCACCGTCTCTGGTGCGAAACTCCGGCTGGCATTTTTTCTCTTCCCTGCAGCTCCTTGCGACTGGGCAATCCGGCCAGCTTTTTCCTGTACGCTCCTGATTCGCCTTGGCTGGTAAGCCCTGAAAATATGTACTCAAAAGGAAAAAACACGCCCTGTCTTGGCCAGAATCTGCCGGGCCGCATTCAAATTCATATCATAAACGGACACGTTGTCTTTGACAGAAACAGCCAGAAACCATAAGCTGGCACGCAATTTCAAGTCTGCTACCAAGGAGCAAGCATGATAGAAAACATAAACAAGGGATTTGATACCTGCAAAACCATCACCCGTAACGGCTATGAAGCCTATGTCATCAATCCGCCTCTGCAGCTGCAGGCCATGGAAACAAGCGGGCGTATTGAGCTTGATGTGGCAACTGATATGGAACCGGATCTGCTTTTACATATCTTTCCAGGCGCCTTAGCCCGTGAAGGCAGCCAGATTTTCGCGGAACTGGAACAGGACGGAATCACCTATTTTTTCTATCCGATGAATACAAACGAGGCGGCTTATACCGAGACCTGTATTTCCCGTTTTACGCCGCGCCTGGGCGAAATTCTGAAATACCGGCAGGATTCACCGACCATGGCCTCTCCTTTGATGCCGCCTCAGATTGATGAAAATGACGGGTTTGATTCGTTTGATAAAGGTCATGTTGCCCTGATTGGTATTCCCGATGAAACACTCAAGCAGGACTACATGCGGGCCGTAAAGGCCCTGCGTCTTTCGGCCAATTACAATTTACCACTGGAAACAAATACCTTCTGGGCCATTATCCGCGCGGCACGAAAGGTTGGCGACTACGCCTCTTTTGGCCTGATTATGCAAGAATGGCGTAAGGTTGAAGCTGAAAATATGTGGAAATTCGCGGATCTGCTCTTCCAGACCATGATACTGCACAAAATCATTCCTGAACTGAGTTGCCTGAGCCGGATCATGCAACCCAAAAATCCCAAAAAACCGGAAGAAGGTCAGGAAAGCGCCTGGACACGGACTTTGAACACCATGCGTTTTTACCCGGAAGAACTGCCCTACGACTGGTTCGGCACTTTTGCCTGCCTGTTTCACAATGTGGGCAAATTTTACGCAGCGGAATATTTTAATAATGACGTCACATTTATTCAGCACCAGCAGGTTGGAGCCAAAATCACACGCAAGATTGCCCACCGCCTCCAGTTTGAGGAAGAAAAAGTTGATTTGCTCTGCCACCTTGTCCGGCACCACATGCGCTTTCGGTATATGCTCAACGACAAGGGCATTCGCCGTTTCAAGGCCCTCAACGACTATCCCCGCCTGATTGAAATGGCCAGGGCTGATATCAAGGCCAGAAACGGCAACTTTACGGAATTTAACCACAATATGAAAATGCTCAGCCGTGCCGACATTGAAGAAGATCTGCTTGAACCACTCTTAAACGGCAAACAGATTATGGAATTGACCGACATCAAGCCCGGACCATCCGTTGGCATAATAAGAGACGCGCTCTTGCAGGCCCAAATCAACGGCAAGGTCGAAAATGTTGAGCAGGCCCGCAACTTTGTATGCGAATACAAAAAACGGGAAAAACTGTCCTAGGCTGACAAACAGGCTGCCGTAAATATTTGCTTGTCCTGAGGCGCTCCCTGATATATGAGAAAGCCGGTTCACAAACTACGGTCTCAAAATTCCATCATTGAGGAGGAAAACGAATGAAAAAAAGTCCTGTCCGGTTCCTGGCACTTCTTGCTTTGAGCATCCTTGTTCTGGCAGTGTCGGATGCCTTTGCATCAGATCTGCACCATCAGGCGGAAGAAATCGGAAAAATCCTGAATGGATACTGGATTATTCCTTTTGTCTGCATGCTGTTGTCCATTGCGATCATGCCTCTGGCCACTCCCCATTTCTGGCATCACCACTTTGGCAAGGTGGCGGCCTTCTGGGGGCTGGCCTATATTATCCCCTTTTCTCTGGCTTACGGCTTTGATCTGGGACTGTACCAGGTGCTTCATACCTTCCTGCTTGAATACGTTTCCTTTATTGTTTTGCTGTTTGCCCTTTTTGCTATATCAGGAGGCGTTTGCCTGACAGGTTCCCTTATCGGTACTCCGATAGTCAATACCGCTATTTTGTTCATCGGAACCATACTGGCCAGCTGGATGGGAACAACCGGCGCGGCCATGTTGTTTATCCGCCCCCTGCTGCGGGCCAACGCGCACAGAAAATACAAGGTGCATACTGTTGTCTTTTTTATTTTTCTGGTGGCCAATATCGGCGGCAGCCTGACTCCGCTTGGTGATCCGCCACTGTTTCTCGGCTTTTTGAAAGGCGTATCCTTTTTCTGGACAACCCAGCACCTGCTTGTACCCTGCATCTTTGTTTCCGCGACATTGCTGGCCCTGTATTTTGCCATAGACAGATACCTGTACTCCAAAGAAGGCTGCCCGGTTCCCGAAGGTTCAGGCACAGAACCCTTGCGCTTGGAAGGTGCCCAGAACCTGCTCCTACTTGGAGGTGTTGTTGCCGGCGTACTCATCAGCGGGGTATGGAAGCCGGGTTCCTTTACTGTGTATCACGTTGAAGTTGAATGGCAGAATGTGGCCCGTGACCTGCTCCTGCTGATTCTGGCCTTTGTCAGCCTGAAAATCACAGAGGATTCAACCCGCCGGAAAAATGAATTCAACTGGGACCCAATCGCGGAAGTTGCCAAACTTTTCGCGGGTATCTTTGTTTCCATGGTTCCGGCCATTGCTATCCTCAAGGCCGGAGAACAAGGCGCGCTGGGAAGCGTGATCGCGCTGGTGTCAAGCAATGGAGAACCCAACAATGTCATGTACTTCTGGCTGACAGGTATGCTCTCCAGCTTTCTTGACAACGCCCCGACCTACCTGGTGTTTTTTAACACTGCCGGCGGTGACCCGGCTTACCTGATGCAGCATGTGGAGACCCTACTGGCTGTTTCCGCCGGAGCCGTATTTATGGGCGCCAATACCTATATCGGCAACGCTCCCAACTTTATGGTCCGCTCTATCGCGGAATCAAGCGGCGTCAAGATGCCCAGCTTTTTCGGATACATGGCTTGGTCTTTTGGAATCCTGATCCCCATGTTTCTTTTGGTAACCTTGCTTTTTCTGTAATGAATCTCAAGAAAAGGAGACTTCCTCTATGATAAAAATTGACAATGTATTGGTTCCGGTTGACGGTTCAAAACATTCTCCCAATGCCATCACCTACGCGGCGCATCTGCTGAACACGCACAACGCCAAACTCTATCTGCTGCATGTTATCAAGGAACTGCCAAGAACCATTGGAGGAGAAGGATCAGCAGAACTGCATGAAAAAGCCAGAACAGAAGCAATGGATATGCTCAAAAAATATCTGCCGCTTATTGACAACCTTGATATTCAGGTTGAACTTCTGGTGCGCTTTGGCCGGCCGGATTACGAGATACTTGACGCCCAGGAAGAGTTTGACTGCGACATGATTGTCATTGGTTCCCGCGGGCATTCCGAACTGGAAAACCTGATCATGGGCAGTGTTGTCACCCGTGTTTTACACGGCTCAAACTGTCCGGTACTCGTTACCCGTAATCTGAAGGAAAAATATCTGAAATAAAACAGTATCAGCTACAACAATCCAAAAAACATGAAAGAGGCTGTTTTCTCATACAGAAAGCAGCCTCTTTGTCTCAAGACCAAGTACAATGGAAACTCGCGTAAATATCTTGTCCCTCCCCCAAAAAGAACTTGCCGACCTGCTGACAGACTGGGGCGAAAACAGCTTTCGCGCCGCTCAGATCTGGCAGTGGCTGTGGCAAAAAAGGACGCGGGATTTTCAGCAGATGAGTAATCTCCCCCAAAAACTGCGAGAGCGTCTTCAAGCAACATACATGATATGTTGGCCCAAGCCCGAAAAAATCAGTTGCAGCCAGGACGGAACAGTCAAATTCCTTTTAGCTCTGGAGGACAAGAACTGTATAGAAACAGTGCTGATCCCGGAAAAAACGCATTACACGCTGTGTATTTCCTCGCAGATTGGCTGTGCTCTTGGCTGCACATTTTGCTGTACAGGGAAACAGGGATTTACCCGCAATCTGGCGGCCTGGGAAATCGCGGCCCAGACACTGATTGCGCGCGACTATGTGGATAACAACTATAGCCACCTGGACGTAAAAAACCTGGTTATGATGGGCATGGGAGAACCGCTCCTCAACTGGGACGAGGTGCAAAAAAGTTTTGCTCTGCTCGGCAGCCCTGAAGGTCTCAATTTTTCCAGACGGCGCATGACGCTTTCAAGTGTGGGCATTGACGGCCCCTTACAGGCATTTGCCCAGGCTGACGTTGCCCTGCCAGCTATTTCCCTGCACGCTCCATCTCAGGAACTGCGCCGACAGATTATGCCTGGAGCGAGCCGGGCGCTTTCCCTTGACAAGCTGATAAAAATTCTCAAAACCTATCCCCTGCGGCCACGGGAACGGATAACCATTGAGTATATATTGCTTGGCGGTATAAATGACAGCCCTGACCATGCCCGTCAGCTTGTCCGGCTTCTTTCCGGCCTGCGCTGCAAGGTCAATCTTATCGCCTATAACGCCGGAGCCGGAGATGGTTACAAGGCACCGGCCCAAGAGGACGTACTCGCCTTTGAAAAAATTTTGTGGGACAAAGGACTCACTGCTGTCCTGCGTAAAAGCAAAGGCGCTGATATTGCCGCGGCCTGCGGTCAGCTCAGTGCCAAGGATAAAAAATGAACACGATACAACCGGATTTTGCCAAATGCGGCGGGTTTCTGCCCGCGATTGCCCAAGACGCCCAAACAGGAGAAATACTCATGCTGGCCTATATGAACGCGGAAGCATGGGAAAAAACACTCAAAACAGGTGAGGCCCATTATTACAGCCGCAGCCGCGACTGTCTGTGGCATAAGGGCGGCACGTCAGGGCACACACAAACCGTCCATTCAATCCGCATTGACTGCGACCAGGACGCCATTGTACTGCAAATTGATCAAAAAGGAGGCGCGGCCTGCCATACCGGCTACCGCAGCTGTTTTTACCGCGAATACAAACAGGGCCAGTGGACAACATGCTCACCTCTGGTCTTTGACCCCAAGGAGGTCTACGCATGAGCCAGATTTTACGACTCGGAATCCCCAAAGGTTCACTTCAGGACGCGACATTCAAACTCTTTGCCAAAGCGGGCTGGCAACTGCGTGAACATCACCGCAACTATTTTCCTGAGGTCAACGACCCGGAACTGGAGTGCAGTTTGTGCCGGGCCCAGGAAATGAGCCGCTACGTTGAATCAGGGATTCTGGACGCGGGTCTGACCGGCAAGGACTGGATTTTGGAATACGAATCAGATGTAGTGGTTGTTTCTGACCTTGTTTATTCCAAGGTCAGTGACCGCTACGCCAAATGGGTGCTGGCCGTGGCTGGAGATTCTCCCTACAAACGCCCCGAAGACTTGGCCGGGAAAAAAATCGCAACCGAATTTGTCAACTTTACCAAACGGTATTTTGCCACCGCAGGCATTCCCGTTGACGTGGAGTATTCATGGGGCGCGACCGAGGCCAAGGTTGTCCAGGGCCTTGCTGACGCGATTGTTGAAATCACGGAAACCGGTACAACCATCAAGGCCCACGGCTTGCGCATTATTGCCGAACTGTTGCAGACCAACACGCAGTTCATCGCCAATAAAAAGGCCTGGGAAGACCCGTTCAAGCGCAAAAAGATTGAAACAATCAATATGCTGCTGCAAGGCGCGCTCAGGGCCGGACGCATGGTTGGGCTGAAGATGAATGTGCCCAAAGACAAGATGGAGGCCATCATGAAACTTCTGCCCAGCATGACCTCACCCACAGTCGCGGGCCTGTATAATTCCGACTGGCTGTCCATTGAAATTGTTGTTCAGGCCGATACCGTGCGCGACCTGATTCCCAGCCTGCACGAGCAGGGAGCTGAAGCCATCATTGAATACGCGCTGAATAAACTTATTTAACATGCTATGAAAGTTCTGCTGCTGTCCTTCTGCCTTTTTCTGCCTGCCTGCGCAGGAACACTGCCTGTTCAGGAAACAAGCCAGGTACGAACCCGCCTTGACTTGGCTGAGCAGCAAATGATGATGGGCAATCCACGACAGGCACTCAATGAGCTTCTGGCGATAGAGTCAGTAGCAAAACGCTTTCCCCGCTACCATTATGATATGGGCATGGCTTGGCTGGCACTCAACGATGTGGAAAAGGCCCGGCTCCATCTTGCGCGGGCGGTCAAGTTCAAACCGGATTATGGCCGGGCCTGGAACAATTTGGGCCTGGTCTGCCAGCTTTGCGGACAACCGGAGAGTGCCGAGCAGGCTTTTCATCAGGCCCTAGCTCTGCCAAACTATGCCACTCCGGAACTGGCCGCCTGCAACCTAGCCAGGCTCTATGAGGGACAAGGCCGGTACCAACAAGCCCTTACTTTTGCGCTCAAAGCCATTCATTTTAACCGCAGCTCTGTTCCGGCCCTGCTTTTGGCGGGAAACCTGTACACCAAAACAGACCAACCGCAAAAAGCACTTGCCTGCCTGCAACAGGCCATCAGGCATCAACCCGACAACACAGCCGCCTCCCTGCTGCTGGGACAAAATCTCTTTCGCCTGGGACGACAAAAAGAAGCCCGTACCTGGCTCAATATTGTATTACAAAACGGCACCCCGGAGGAAATTGAGCAAGCCAGGCAGTTACAAATCTTGACACGCGAATAAAAGTATCCGTCTTCATACCGAACAAAACAGCCCTCAAAAAATCCATCTGTTGCACTGTACGGTTTATCTACAATTAGCCTGTGTCATGTGCGATATTCCGCACACAACCTAAGGCCCCATAAAACAGTACAACGATAACCATCTCGTTTAGCACATTCTTTTTTCCAAGGACATGGTACGTTTTTTGCTTTTTTTTTGGGGTAACATCTGTCTCCCCCAAAATACATCAATGAATTTTTCAGGAACACGACATGAAGCACCTTTTTCGATTTCTGCTCATCGCAACAGCCCTCATCCTCGCATTTGAGCAATCGGGTATGGCTACCACAGATGTCCATGGTCTGTCACCCGCTGCCGATATGACATTCCTACCATATCTTGCGGGGCTCAGAAACAAAGTTTTCAAAAACCAACTTGGACAGAAAAAGCATTTATCCGAGGCTGTTGTTTTACGCGGCAGCGCCATTAAAGATAGCAAGGGGATAGTGCCGGCTGGAGGTTTGTTTTACATTTCCGAAACCTCACATGACGCCAAACCATTTGCCCGTGACCCCTTTTTACTGCTTGGGGAACATACCTATTTGGTAGATTTGGACGTTGCCATCCGCAAATTTGAAAATATCGCTCTGAGCAAGGGTGAACGCAAACTATTAGGCGATACAGGTTACAGACTCTGGTTCGACTACTCCACAGACCATTATGACAAACCGTATGCCGAACTGGCGCTGATTTCACCTTCTGGTGGCTGGCCTTTGGAATTTCCCATTGCATCGGTCTTTCCCGGTCGAGAAGAAATCCGTGAACTTACTCTCAAAGAGGGGCTTAACCCCCAACTGAAAAAATTCTACCTCGACAACACATACTATTTCGGTGCGAGCAAGTACGTGGCCGAAAAAGTCGACTTTGATGACGCAGTGTTCAAATCCATTGAATTTCCCGAGATCACCCGGGCCACTTTCTCCCTGCAACGCCCCTTTGTTCTGGAAATACGGCAGGAAGACTATCGTATCTACATGAATAAACGTATTTACGCCTTCCGCCGTCCGGACGGCTTTCTGGTTCGCATCACCAGTCTGACCGGAAAAAAAATACTGGCAGAAAAACTGATAAAGCCTGTTTCAGCCCAGGAATACAAAACCAGACAAGATGAAAAAGACAACTATCACCTGACTGTCCCGGAACTGAACATACGCGTTGAAATCCATATGGATCCAACCTTTCTCAAGGATTCCGATTTCGTCCCCTGGTCCACGGGCAAGTCCCGTGGGCATGACAGCGGTTTCTTTTCCTTTGTGGTCTACCGTGATCTGGTAACTGTAAAAAATTATCAGCCATGGCCCCTGGATCACCGCTACAATGTGGTTCTTGAGCCCAGTCTCAAAACCGGTATGCTGCAACGTCTGCTCATTGAAAATGCAAATCCCCTGACTTTGGATAACGAACACGACAGCTATGACGGCCCAATCAAGTACTCGGAAATCTGGAATCGTCCCGCCTTCAGGGTGGTGGCCAACAAGTTTGACAAGGATGTGGTAAGAAATCTGTATGTACGCGACTCCTATATGATGCGCACAGACAACATGGTCATATGGGAAAAGGAAGGCCGTCTGGACATGGATTTTTTCCTTGGTTCCTCACCCGTACTGGAACCCATTATCGAACGCAGTTTTCTGACTCGTCTGGGTGATTCTTCTTTTGGTACAGTTGTTGAAGGTTCCAGGTTCACTTCCTATCCCAAGGTCATTTCCAACAGCTCTTTTTACGAACCGGATCATACCGCACCCTTTGTTCCCCGCTTCAATGGCCTTAAACGCAAAATTTCGCGCAATCGCAACGGAGAACGTCTCCTGTCCGCCGAGGCTGTGATGATTCGCGGCAGTTATGTGGATTATAAAAACAACCGCATTGTCATCCCACCAGCAGGTCTGTGCTATACCACGCGCAACGCACGCAATATCCGCACTCTGGCAGGTGAATCCTTTTTTATGCTGGGTAAACGTGCCTATTTGGCGACCTTTTCGTCTGGCACCATTGTCCGCAAAAACATGAATCTGGACTTCTGGAAAAACCAACCCATGGGCGACGGGAACCTCATGTACTGGCAGGATGAATTGCTTGGCATCCGCAACAAGGCCCTCCGTTACACCGGACATAGCTACCTGGACGACCGCCCGGTGGCATCCCTCAGTCTGATGAAATATTCAGGCAACCGCTGGGGCGCCCACTTCTATCTTGCCCAGGGTTTCGACAAGAACGGGAACAACCGTTACTACATGCCCGAAGTTTTCTCTGAGGGCGCCACATACATCGTACCAGAATACGTAGGTTCCAATCATGTAAAAATCAAGGAGTTCGGCACCCCATCCATCCAGAGTATCAGTTTCACCTATGAAACGCCCCAAGAGGTTTCCCTGGGGCCTGGAGACACGACAAATCTTGGTCCGTACAAACTCACCTGTACAGGGATACATCCAGACGCAGGCACAATCAGCCTGACTCTGGCCGATGAAAAGGGCAATGAAATCAAATCCAGAGTTTTGGGACCACTTAACGATGCAGCTCGCGAACTTCTTCCCCAGCATCAGGATGTGGCACGTGCCATGCAGTTCAAGGTGGGAGATGTTATGGCGGAGCTGGACATTAAAAATCCCTTTCAGGAGAAGAAAGCCAACCTGTATCTGTTCACCAAAATTCAGGAACTGGAACGCGACACAGCCTTTGAATTTGATCCGCGCTTCATGGTCCGTCCTGACGTGTGTGGGCACTGCTACCAACTGAATGAGCTGCTGCTCGACAACCCCGAGCCCATCATTCTGGACAAAGATCATCCTGTCTTCGAAGGCCCGAAAAATGCCGAGGGGAAACCTCTGTTCACCATTGTGATCGATGACTTTGATGGAGAGATGATCCATGCGTGGCACATCGAAACCCTGCACGAGAAAAAAATCAATACAACGGACAATCTGGCCTTCCGCCCCAGAAACAATGTGGACGTACTTGCAGGCGTCAATGGTACTATCGAAGGTTTCCTGCGCCTGTCCATGCTGCCCAGACTTGCCTATATGGACTACTGGCGCACCGGACATCACGCACCAACCGAAAAATTGAGCGGTTCAGTGAATACCGGCGGTTCCGCCCATATTCGCCGTTAATTCTGCGCGTTGACAACAGGTTAATGAGAAAATGATATGACGACGAGTAGTTCCATCGAATACGACAAGACCAGGCAGAGCATTTTCAGCGCACTTTACGAATTCAAGACCGTACTGCCAGGGCTGCTGGCCATGCTGTTCATTGCCATCTTCAGCAACAATCTCGCAGGTGTGCCCAACCCATTCACCCTTCAAAATTTCTTTGCATGGCTTGATGGGGTGATTGGCCCGATCAACCATCAGGATTTTTTTCAGGTCATGAATTCCAACTTTGTATGGAACCCACTCCTTATGGGACTGCTCATCGGCAATGTGTTTGGTGTACCCGATTCCTGGAAACGGGGTCTCAGCTATATCCACATACTCATGCCTCTGGGTATTATTATGCTGGCTCCGCACTTCATGCTTGGTCACGCAGCCAAGCTCGGCGCCATACCCATTCTGATTTGTACAGCTTCCCTGTTTCTGACTGCCACTGTAGTGCTTTATGTATCCAGATTGTTCAAACTGGACGACCGCCAAGGCTCTATCCTCGCAGGAGGATTGGCAACAGGCGATCCTCACGCCTGCGCCATTCTCATGCCTTTGATCAAAGCCAAAGGTGGCCAGGTGGTACACTCTGTAATCTGCGTAATTGGCTTTGGTTTGATTGCCATGCATATCCTGCCCTCTCTGGGCACCTGGATCGGTATCCCGGCCAAGTACGTCGGCCTGGCAACCGCGACCACTGTCGGCAATGGAGCTCAATCTCTCTATGCAGCCTTTGGTCACAGCTACGAGGCAGGCCGCTATGCTGCCTGGTTTGATGTGGGGCGTCACGTCATCATGCCCGCAGGCTTCCTGTATGTGTTCCTCGTGATGTTTTTGCGCAAACTGTACAATAAAGAAAATCCCGAAGTACGTGCCACACAGGGCATCAAATCTTTTCCGGTCTGGCTCGGTGTGTTCGTGTTCATGTGGGTTCTGACCTGCCTGCATGTGTTCAGGGAACCTGCACACCACGCCATTTTCAATATGGTACAATGGGACTTCTCTTTGGCTGCTGCCGCCTTGGGCCTGAGCATCCCGTTTCGCGAAATCACCCAGCATGGATACAAGGGCTTTGCCGTGACCTGTATTGCAGGCATATTCCGCATTGTTGTTTTGCTTACAGCCATTCTGGTCTGCGTTAAAACCGGTCTGCTGCCGGCATAAAGGAGGTCTCAAACATGCAGCGCAATATGCACTCCACTGATCAATCCGGTTTTGACTACATGGCCAATACGGGTAAGGAAGAACAAGACCGCGACACTCTGGGTATTATTTTTGCTTTGGCCATCATTGTATTCATCACCACAAGCCAATATCTGGGCATGCTCTAGGAGGAATACCATGCACGGCATCTATTACGTCACAGAGCCGGCCTTTGCCGTCTTTCTTGTCCTGGCCTCGACCGCTGCCCTGTATATGGGTATTTTCAAGGCCCACAGACCGACAATGTCCTTTGCAAAAAAGACTTTTTCCGGTCTGGTCAGCGGAAGCATTTCCTGTTTGGCCTGGTTTTTCATGTACAGCCACCAGTATCTCGGCTGGTAACCCATTTTGGAGGAAAGAACACCAATGAAACATAGCATCATACTCCTGACCTTGATTCTGACTCTGACCTTTGCTGCAGCTCCGGCCCTTGCCGAAGACAAGGCAGATAAAATCAACCTGAACAGGGCCACAGTGGAACAGCTGGCCGCAATTCCCGGTCTGAATCAGGATATGGCGGAAAAAATTGTCCAACTCCGCAAGGAAAACGGAGAATTCGTGGACATGAGCGAGCTTCTGGATATCGACGGCATGGACAATGCCTTGCTGCGTAAGCTGGACAAGCACCTGTTCATTGAACCTGCCTCGGACTGCAACTGTTAAGGGAAACGCGTATGAACCGCCTGTGTATTGCAACGGCAGGCATTGCCTTCGCCATTTCTGCGGCCGGGACTGTCAATGCGGAACTCTTTGGAGACTACGTGGGCTACAAAGCATGTATGCAATGCCACGCGGACAAGGTTGAGGGCTGGAAGACGACCCCCCATGCCAATGCCTTTGAGGATCTCAAAAAACAGGGAGAGGAAAAACAGTCCGTACCGGGTTGTGTCCGTTGTCATGTTGTAGGTATGGACAGCGACGGGGGCTTCATTGATAATGAGCTGACCCCTGAACTCAAAAACGTCCAATGCGAATCATGCCACGGCCCGGGGCGAATACACGTTGTTTCCGGTGACCCGGCGGATATTGTGAGCCAACCGGACGAAACCACTTGCCGAACCTGTCATACAGAAGGTCAGGACAAACACTTCGACTACACAAAAAAATCCCGGTTTGCACACGGTGTTTCCAAACAAGGAGAATAAAAGTATGCAGAAAAAAATCTCAATATTAGCTCAGGCCCTTGGACTGCTTTTCGTTACTTCGGCAATGGCAGCTCCTGCCCTGTCCATCAGCGAAACCAAGGTCGATTTCGGCTCCCTGACTGAAGGTCCGGTCGCCTCAAAAACTGTAACTCTGACCAACATGAGCAAGGAAGTTATCACTATCCAGAATGTGACTTCGTCCTGCAGCTGTACCACCACTGCTCTGGGACAGAGCAGCATCAATCCCGGTGAAAGCGCGAAATTAACCATCAATTACAACACATTCAAATATCCCGGAAAATTCGACAAGACTGTTACGGTCGTTACCGGGAATGCCACGGACCAATCACAACTCATTCACATCGTGGGCGATGTGCAACCAATGCCCATGGGTGAAATGGAAATCGTTCCGCGCAAGGTCATACTGGAAGGCCTGATAGCAGGCAAAAAATGTACAGCTAAAATTGTCCTGAAAAATACAGGAAATGCGCTTATGACTGTAAGCAAAATAGAATCTCACAAGTTCAAAACTGTATACTGGAAAGGCATACAGACTATCCCGGCCGGTAAATCTGCACAGATAAACTTCATGATCGCACCGCAAAACAAAGGAAAATTCATGGATATTCTATTTGTCCATTCAGATGCCCGCAATGACATCGGTAATGGTTACAAAGCTGTACTCATTGGAGATGCACAATAGAATGAAAATATGACATTTTTCGTTTTACTTTCCCTTGCTTCCAATTCTCTTTCTGATAACAATCTGCCAGAAAGAAAACTTCTGTTCTCAAAAAAAACATACAATACTCTTTCCAGCTTCTTTTTTTGGAGAGACGATACCTGATATCTAGTATGCAACGTACAATCACAATTTTTTTTATCATATTCTTGCTTGCGGGATCGATCTTCTCTCATACAGCGTTTTGTCAGGAATCTCTGCAAGTTGGAATCGACGTGATTGTCCCGCCATTTTCCTTTCTTTCAGTAAGGAACGGACATAAGGTCTTTCGGGGATACGTTGTGGATCTTTGTGTCCTGCTCGGCAAAGTTGCAAATATAGAAATACATTTCCATCCCATCGGCAGTATGCACGAAAAAGGCAAAATTTTGGAGAACAATACGACCACAGCAGTTTTTTGTTCAGAGCTTAAAGCCAGAAAATTAGGAACCAACTTTATTCCTGCCGGAGTCAGTCTGCGACACCACCTGTACGTTCACAAGGACTGTCATACTGTGACATGCCTGCGTGATCTGTCGAAGAAACGTGTCGTCATGGTGAAAAGTGCACCCTATAGCGAAATGCAGGTACAAGGAGATATTATAGAGGTTACCTCTCCTCTTGATGCACTCATTTTGTTAAACGAAGGTGGAGTGGACGTGTTTCTTGCTCCGTCTGAACGCGTGGCTGATTATCTTATCGAAAATCGTGAACTGACCAATATACGCAAGGTAGGCCTTACATTGGCCCGCATGCCCATGGGATTGACAGTTTCTTCGAACAGCCAGGAGACAATAGCTAAACTCAGGCAAGGAATGCAGTACCTCAAGGATCGGGGGCACATCCAGATTCTGCGCGATAAATGGTTTGGAAAGAAAATGGGCGGGCCGGATCTGACTCGCTACTATCGCTCTTTCATGGCAGGTGTTGGGGCTATCATAGCCATTTTTACAGCTATCCTTCTCTGGAATGTTTCCCTGAAACGCCGAGTCGCCCGGATCGCAGATGATCTGCGCCGTACGGAACAACGCTATCGCGATTTGATCGAATCCTCTCCTGACATGATTTTTCTGGTCACAGAGGCTGGAGATGTCCTGCATGCCAACGAACGGGCACGCACCAATCTGAATTTGGTGTCATCGGCGCCGGATTTGCGTTTCGGGGATCTTGTGGTTGCAGATGAGAAGGACGATGTGACCGCGTTCCTGACCAAAGTATTCAATGATGGTTGTGACAAATATGAATTCGAGTTCAGCATGCCATGCGGTTCACTGCTGCAAGTGGAAATTGCGGGGCACATCATTCAGGGGTCTTCGTACACGGAACTTCTGGCCTGTTTATTTGCCCGCAACGTCACGGAACGGAATCGTATGGAAGAAGAACTGATCCAGTCTGAACGGCTGGGGATTATCGGCAAAATGGCTGCCAGTATAGCGCATGAAATTAACAATCCTTTGGGGATTATCCAGGCCAATGCTGAAGACCTGCTTCTGGCCGGAGAAATAGAGAGTGATACCCGCGAAGGGTTGGAAGCGATTCAGCGCAATGCTGTTCGGGCAGGTGAAATCATCAGAAATCTTCTGGACATGGCATCGCCCAGACCTTTTACAGAGGAAATCCTGGATCTTGTGGATATTATTCATGAAAGCATCACATTTCTTGGCCCCAGGTTGCGGCAGATCAAGTTGAACCTTGATCTGCCCGATCCACTTACAGTCCGTGGCGATTCGCGGGCCCTACAACAGGTACTGGTGAATCTGCTGCTCAATGCCCAGAACCATATGCAAAAAGGCGGCGAAATCGCCATCACCGGATATACCGGTATCCATGGAAAAGAACAAACCATTCGACTGGAAATTAGCGATTCAGGCGAGGGCATTACTTGCGAAAACCTGCTCCACGTATTTGAACCATTTTTTACATCCCGCAAAAGTGGATTCGGACTGGGACTGTTTATTTCCCGGCGTATTGTGGAACGTCACCATGGTATTATCTTTGCGGAATCCGAGCTTGGTCGGGGAACAAAAATCATTATTGAACTGCCTGCCTTCTTGCAGACCTGAGGGTACACCTATGCAACAGAAAATACTTGTAGTAGACGATGAGCAGGACATGCTTTCCATCCTGAAACGATCCCTGAGTCGACAAGGCCATACCGTGCACACTGCCACATCCGGAGACGAAGCCTGGAAAATCATTTCTGAAACCATGTACGACCTGGTCATCAGCGATCTGGCCATGCAACCCATGGGAGGATTGGAACTGCTCAAACAAATTCGTACCATTGACAGCATCATGCCGGTAATCATCATGACTGGCGTGGGGTCCATCCAGACTGCAGTGGAGGCCATCAAGCTCGGCGCCTACCACTACATAACCAAGCCATTCAAGACACAGGAACTTATCCTGCTGGCCAACCGGGCCATTGAATATGGGCAGTTGCACCGGAAACTGGAAACCTTCAACTCCATGAAGGAACGCAAGAACTCCGAATCCCTGATTGTAGGCCACAATTCAGCTATCCAGCAGATAATGAGTACCATTGATAAAGTGTCCGGTTCGGACGTGTCTATTCTGATCCAGGGAGAAACCGGAACCGGAAAAACCCTGTTTGCCAAAGGCATCCACAAAACGAGTGATCGCAAGGACCGTCCTTTTTACACCATTGACTGCGGCGCACTGGCTGAACACCTGCTGGAAAGCGAACTTTTCGGTCATGTCAAAGGCGCATTCACCGGAGCCATCTGCGCAAAACGCGGTCTTCTCGAAGAAGCACAGGGCGGGACTATTTTTCTGGACGAAATCGGAGAACTCACCCCGTCCACTCAAGTAAAGTTGCTCCGGGCCATCCAGGAAAAAGAAATCAAGCCCGTGGGTGGCAACAAACCCATTTCCATAAATGTACGGTTTCTTTCCGCTACCAGCCGCAATCTGGATAAGGGCGTGGAATCCGGCCAATTCCGCAAGGATCTCTACTATCGTTTAGCGGTTATCCCCCTTCGGCTTCCTCCTCTGCGCGAACGTCGGGAAGACATCATGCTGTTTGTGGATTACTTTATTCGTAAATTCAACACCAGATACAACAAAAAAATCACGGAAGTTTCCCCCGGGGCAGTGCAGTTGCTCATGGACTCCCCATGGAAGGGGAATATCCGTGAACTGGAAAATGTAATCGAACGCGCTGTGCTGCTGACCGACGACCAGACCATCACCATTCATTCTCTGTATGCCCATGTGCAAGCCTTCGACAATGCGGGCTCTCCCACAAATCAGACCATGTCTCTGAAAAAAATAGTGGAGCGTGCAGAAATTCAGGCTATCCGTAATGCGTTGATAACAGCCGACGGTAACAGATCAAAGGCCGCCCAGATATTGGAAATTGGCAGACGGACACTCTACGACAAAATCGACGCGTACAATATCTAGTGCGTCCAATTGCTTTTGAAACTCCATCTGTATGGATTCGGGCACATTCTTTTTATCTTTGTACGGTTCTTCGCGCAAAAAATAAAATTTCTAAAAAAATATTATGGGAAGTTAAATGGTTGTCTCTTGAACGGGCTGGCATGAAACTTGATTGAATAAATTAGATTCCTAACTTTCTAACGAAGGAGGATTTCATGCACATGCGTCTAAAATCTTTTTTGATCCTGCTGGCCACGGTTATGATTGTAACCTTTGCCCTGTCCGCCCAGGCATTAGAGTATCTGACCGGACCAACCGGCGTACTCAGGTATGATAAAAGCAAGGCCTATGATGGCTACACTCTGATCAGTCCCTCTGTGAACTGTAACACCACCTATCTACTGGATATGGAGGGAAACATCGTTCACCAATGGGATTGCGAGTATGCTCCCGGCTTGTATGCCGAGTTACTACCCAATGGCAATCTGCTGCGCGGCGGCCGTATCAAGGAAATCCCTGTAGGCATCGGCGGAGTAGCCGGTATTGTCCAGGAAATCACCTGGGACGGAAAAGTTATCTGGGAATTCGCATTTAACAATAAGACCCAAATTCAACACCATTGCTTCAAGCGATTGCCCAATGGAAACACTCTGGTCCTTGGCTGGGAGAAAAAGAGTGCCAAGGAAGCCAAAGCCAAGGGCCGTGATCCACGCTCCATTCCTTCCAAGCCTATTGAAGGCAAGGGTGTGTATACAGACAGCTTTTGGCCTGATTTTTGTGTTGAGGTCAACAAGACAGGCAAGATTGTCTGGAAATGGCATGCCTGGGATCACATTGGTACCGGACCAGACCAGCTTGATATCAACTTCCATCTCCCTGAACCCGTTGGCAGCATGTACCCGAACTTCGACTGGACCCACTTCAACACAGTGGACTACATTCCAGAGACAGACCAGATTATCCTCAATTCCCGCAATTTCAGTGAGTTCTACCTGATCAACCATAAAACCGGCAAGATAGAATATCGCTGGGGAAATCCTTCCTCGCACGGCAAAGGGGTACGGCCCAGCTGGTATAATGATGGTTCCCAAAGAGTATTTGGTTCCCATCACGCTCATTACATTGGGAACGGGAAAATCCTGCTCTTTGATAATGGATCGGAACGCCCTCAAGGGAACCGTTCTCGGGTGGTCATCGTGGACATCAAGTCTGGCAAGGAAGATTGGTCCTACGAGGCCAAGGATGCAAACAGCTTCTTCTCCTACCGTCAGGGTGCAGCTCAGATGCTGCCCAATGGGAATGTCATGATCACTTCTTCTAACCATGGTCATCTCATTGAGGTCACTGCTGACAAAAAAATCGCCTGGGAATTCGTGAGTCCTCTTTTCGCAGGCGAAGCTAAATGTGTAGTGACCGATGAAAAAGATTCAACGTCCCACAACTTCAACACGAACAGTATGCATCGTGCCTACCGCTATGGTCGCGATTTTCCAGGTCTTCAAGGCAAGGATCTGTCTGTGAAGCGTCCCTTGGCTGACGGTTGTCCGCCTTTTTACAAGGTGTATAAAAAGGGAGCCAGTTTTGAGGGCAGTTCTGAGAAAATCGATGAGGGCAATAAGAACGAAGGCGATGAGGAACTCATGATGCCTACTTACTAGTCTGTATACAAAAACCTGACATCTCCAAAAGGGAGACCTAAATGTGGCTGCCCACTTTCAAGATAAAAACCGTTATCGAAACGCCGTTGAAAACATGTTGGAGATTAATATATTAATAATACAGGCAAAGTATGCCATAAACTCTGCAAGGATCACAAAATGAACAGACGAAACTTTCTTGTCAGCACAGTGGCCTTGACCGCTACTGCCTTTGTCTTCCCTATAACGGCCATATCCTTCCCCACGGTGTTCCCTCACGGCACCACCATTTACAAGCCGGAAAAATGCTGGAATGGCTATACCGTGTTTGGAACCGAAGTCGAGGCCGAAGGGACTGTGCTCATTGATATGAATGGCAACGTGGTCAAACAATGGACCGACATTTGCCAGGCTGAACATCCGCCCAAGCTGCTTAAAGGAGGGTACCTGGCCGGGACCAAACGTCCCTCTCCCGATAAAAAAGGTCGCGTCTGGGGTGACGGGCATTCTACGGATCTGGTCGTTGTTGACTGGAAGGGTAAGGTCGTGCGCAAACTCCCTGGCGCAGGCATGCATCACGACTACCAGTTCGAGGGTAACCCCACTGGTTACCATGTTCCGGGCATGCCTGTAGACAACTACAAGGGAAAAATGCTCGTGTTGTCCCATAAATTCACACACAATGATAAAATTACGGACAAACAACTTTACGATGACTATATTGTAGAAGTGGACAAAAATGGCAAGGTGATCTGGGAGTGGTTAGCTTCCGACCATTTCGATGAGATGAATTTTCCACCAGAATTCAAAAAGACCATGCGGAAGTACCCTACCTTTTCAATGACCCGTACTCCGGGGATGAAAGGCGGAGACTGGCTCCATGTGAACTCCGCGTCCTACCTCGGCCCCAACAAATGGTGGGACCAAGACCCGGTTCTTTACAATGTCTTCAATCCCGAAAATGTGATTATTTCCAACCGGCAGACCAATACGAGTTGCATCATTGAGAAAAAAACCGGCAAAATCGTGTGGCAGATCGGTCCCTACTATTACAAGGATTCCATCTGGGAATTCAAGGGCCAGAGTGATACAAAAGCGTACTCCAAGCTGGGGCAGATAATCGGCCAGCATCACACCCATATGATTCCTAAGGGGTTGCCAGGAGAAGGCAATATCATGATTTACGACAACGGCGGCTATGCAGGATATGGACCGCGCAACCCAGGTGCCCCCTTCGGCTGGTCGGATGCCCGTCGTGATTACTCCCGCATCATCGAATTCGACCCACGTACTCTTAAAATTGTCTGGGAACATTCCGCCAAACAAATGGGCATGCGCAACAAGTACCAATTCTACTCCGATTATGTAAGCTCTGCACAGCGGCTACCCAACGGCAATACCTTGATTACCAATGGTGCAGTGGGGCAGCTCCAGGAAGTTACTCCTGATCATGAAATCGTATGGGAATACATCAGCCCCTATTATAATGAAAAAGGGAAATACAACTTGGTGTACCGAGCCTACCGGGTACCCTACGACTATGTACCTCAACTCAAGAGACCAAAGGAACAAAATGTCACGCCACCAAAGAACACCACATTCCGGATCAAGCCAGACTAAAAAAATTTAACAGAGGGTGGAACAAACCATTCCACCCTTTCTCTGCAAAAGGAACGACTATGAAAAAAAATATCTTTTCCATCTGTGGAGCAAGCATCTGCCTGCTCTTTGCAATCACCGTATTCGCCGGAAATGGCATTGTCAGCTTCAACACTGCAAGTGTTAAAGAAATCATGGCCATTGAAGACGTGGATATCCCCGAGTCTCTGGCTCAGGCCATTGTAGACTACCGTACTGCCAATGGCCCCTTCAAAAAACCAGAAGATATGATCAAGGTACCAGGTATGACCCAGGACTTTATTGAGGAACTCAATCCGCAGGTTATCGATGGCGACGTGGTGTTCGACCCGGATGCAGAGCCGGCACTGGCTCCTTCCAAATGCTAAACGAAAAAATCTGCTCTTTGGCAACAGATTATATGTATTAAAAAATGAAAACGTCCAAAAATTAAACTTGAACCCGGCGCACAGCTTGCTTTACGGAGGATTTGACTATGAAATGTGTATTCAAAATTGCAGCAGCTATGCTGTTTTTTGCCTGGTCGGTAAATGTCTGGGCCTGGCCTTCAGTATATCCCACGGGAACGACCATCTATGATCCGGAAAAATCTTTTAACGGTTACACTCTCTACTCTCCCATGATTGGCCAGCGTGGAGCAACAGACTTTTACTCCAAACCCTGCAAGGCATATCTTGTAGATATGAACGGTAACGTAGTTCACGAATGGAAGCTGCCTTTCCCTCCAGGGCTTCATGTTGAGCTGTTGCCTAACGGTCATCTTTTGGCTGCCGGGCGCACCGATCGCCTGAAACCCAAAGATCGTTTTCCTCTCAAGTTCGATCTAGATGGCATTGCTGGCTGGGTTTACGAACTGGACTGGGATGGTAAGGTCCTTTTCAAATACTATGATCCAGGCATGCACCATGATTTTGAAAAGCTAAAAAATGGCAACTATATGTTTGTTTCTTTTGAACTGCTTCCCAAAGACGTGATCGCAAAGGTCCGCGGCGGTCTGGAGGGAACAGAACTGCCTGGTGGCAATATGTGTTCTGACAAGCTCGTTGAGGTTAGTCCCGAAGGCAAGGTTGTCTGGGAATGGCATGCTTACAAGCATTTGGACTATAACATCGACATTCTTGGCCCCATTCATCCTCGAGTGGAATGGCAGCACATCAATGATATTGACGAACGCGCTAACGGCGACCTGGTCGTTTCAGCCCGCCATCTGGACTGTGTGTTCGTGATTGACCGCAAGACCGGCAAAATCAAGTCCCGCTTCGGCAATGTTGCCTATGTGGATAAAAAATCTGACCATGTAAAATTTCACAATGTCGGCGGCATGATGGTAACCAGTAAGAATACAACCCTCGGCGGGCCGCACGATGCCCATGAAATTGCTCCAGGTCTGCCTGGGGCCGGCAATATCCTGGTGTACGATAACGGAATGTATACCAATACGTCCCGCGCTCTTGAGTTTAACGCCGAGACAGGCGAGGTTGTCTGGGAATCCTCGGATCGTAAAATCGGTCGCCGCCATTTCTCCAGCTTCATCAGTGGTCTCCAGCGCCTGCCGAATGGCAACACTCTGATCTGCTCTGGGGCCAACGGCAGATTTTTCGAGGTCACACCGGAGAATAACATCGTGTGGGAATATGTGAACCCTCATAAGACGAATGATCTGTTCGCCTACACCGTGTTCCGTGCCCATCGTTATGCCCCGGATTATTGCAAGCAGTTCAATACATTAAGCCCAGCGAAAGGAAGTGCTATTGTTCCACCCAACGTGTCCACCTATCGCGTTAATGGTACTGGAGGGACCGACAATGACGATGTTGAGGACGGGCCCACCATGCACTCTTACTAAACCTGTCTTATTTTTTCATCCACACGTAATCCCCTCGAATTCGAGGGGATTACGTGTTAGATAGTCATCCCTAAAAAATCGTTTATCGTCCCCGAAATAGAGAATCACGATCTGTCTTTGTTTTTTAAGGACAGGAACCCCAAAAAGGCCAAGCTCATCATCCACTTTCTGAAATTGAATGCTACGATGCCATGAACAAATTTATCCCATCATCTGCAATACACTTGAAAAAACTACTGGACAAGTGAAGCTCAGATATTGGATGCCCGATTATCAGTTCTATCCAGGCCCTGCACTGAAAATTTTTTCTGACAATACTCTGCAGGGAGGCCATAACACTTTTCTGGGCGTCTTGATACCATAATCTGAAACACTAACTTTCTTGCAAACCTTTGTAGCCACGGTCACCAATCGTAACCTGAGGGGGTATGTGCCCGCTAATTGCGAACTCTGTTCCAAAGCTTAAGGAAATGAAACAGACTCTTTGCTCACCCATCCAGCTGCAAAAGAAACATAATCAATGGACTCACAAGACAGTTTCCAGTAAAAATATCTTTAACCTCGTAGTAGGGAGTTTGTATCCATGTCTCAGCAATTATCCAACTAACCATCACTTAACTTTTTCAGATGGTTGAGAATTGTAATTTCGCCAACACTATTATGAGTATAACCTTTTTTACTTATTGTCCTTATGGCTATAACATTTTAATAAATCTTATTCAAATAGTTACTAAATTATTATTTTTATCATTTAAAGTATAAATATTGTTAAACTATTTGCAAAATATTTATAAATCAAAATATATAAAAAACAAATTAAAAATTTAATAAAGTCATATCTATTGAATAATAAAATAATTTTAACAAATTAATGATTTTTATTACATTTTAATTAAATATAAAAATATATTACTAATGCATAAATACGCATATAACTATTAATCAGTATATAAAATGAATATTTTTTAAATTGACTATACGGATACAAAATTTTCAGTACTACTGGGTGCTATAATTGCTATCCATCAGCTAGTTGGACTGCAAAATACGCAAAAGAGGTTACACCTTACTAAAGCACAATTTTGTTCATATATAAACATTTTCAACCATATATGAGCACAATTATTGTGGCCATATTTTCAGCACCGCCAATATTTTTTTAATATTTTGTTTTATAAGGCTTATTTCATAAAAACTCCATTGGAACACTCCTTGCTCTATCTGCATCAAGATTCGGACATTTGGGCGATATAGATATCTGTAAGGTGTCTGACTTGAATGCACTCTCGCAAGATGGTGTGTGGAGACTTATGGCCAGCCCGGATGCCCACCGGGAGATAAAATCACAAGCTCAACTCGGGAGAAATTATGGATATTGATTTCGTGGTTCATGAAGAAGGTGACGGCGTTGGTGTTGTCGTCAAGGAAAACTTGAAAGCTGGTTCTGAATGCACAGGCTGGATCATGCAGGAAAACAAAACAATCAAGTTTACAATACGTGATGATATTCCCATTGGGCACAAGGTGGCATTAAAAAATTTCTCTATTGGCGACACGGTTATTAAATATAATACGGATATTGGTAAAGTTGTCGCCCCCATCAAGCAGGGAGAACATTTGCACGTCCATAATGTCAAAACAAAGAGGTGGTAAACGTCATGCAAAAACAATTTTTTGGATACCGTCGTGAAAATGGTCGTGTGGGCATTCGTAATCATGTGGTGATGTTGCCACTTGACGATCTTTCCAATGCCGCCTGTGAAGCTGTCGCTAACAATATCAAAGGAACTCTTGCCTTGCCGCACGCCTATGGCCGCCTTCAGTTCGGTGAAGATCTGGATTTGCATTTCCGCACGCTCATTGGCCTGGGGTGTAATCCCAACGTAGCCGCTGTTGTTGTAATTGGTATCGAACCACTGTGGACACAGCGCATCGTAGACGGCATTAGCAAGACGGGTAAACCTGTGGCAGGCTTTGGCATTGAAAAGCATGGCGACTTGGCGACGATTTGTGAAGCATCCCGCAAGGCCAAGGAATTTGTGCAACACGCTACAGAGCAGTTGCGCCAGCCTTGCGATGTGAAGGAACTTTGGGTTTCCTGCAAATGTGGTGAATCTGATACAACATCCGGAATTGCATCCAACCCTACTGTGGGCAATGCCTTTGATAAATTATGGGCAGCTGGGGCCACAACACTATTTGGCGAAACCACAGAAATTACCGGAGGAGAGCACATTGTTATGGAACGCTGTGCCAATGAAGAAGTACGCAAGCGCTTCAAATATTTCTTCGATCGCTATGCAAAGGTTGTGGATGACCATAAGGTTGATGATCTTTGCGATTCTCAACCAACCAAGGGAAATATTGAAGGAGGTCTCACCACCATCGAAGAAAAAGCATTGGGAAATATTCAGAAAATAGGCCGCAAGGCTCCAGTTATTGGTTGTCTGGACAAAGCTGAGCCCCCCACTGGCCCCGGCCTCTGGTTTATGGATTCTTCCTCTGCCGCTGCGGAAATGGTCACTCTGGCTGCAGCTGCTGGCTTTGTGACACATTTCTTCCCCACAGGGCAGGGCAATATCATTGGCAACCCCATTCTGCCGGTAATCAAACTTTCGGCCAATCCACGTACAGTCCGTACCATGCAAGAACATATTGATCTTGATGTCACGGGCATTCTGCGCCGAGAAATGAATCTGGATGAATCTGGCGACAAGCTTTTGGAAATGCTCATTCGCACTTGTAATGGGCGTCATACCTCCGCAGAAACGCTAGGACACAAAGAACTTGTCATGACCCGTCTATATGAAAGTGCGTAATAATCCCGTATAAGCTATCTACCTGTCGTCACATACAGAGAACAACTGATTCCTGCGAGTTATAAGCAGTGTTGCCAGCCTTTCTCAGTTCCGTTGAAAGGCTGGCAACAACAATATGCAGGAAAAGTTGAAAATTTGACCTCTCCTGGCAGTAGGAAAATCACAGTCAATTCTTTTAGACACCATCGCGATAAAAAATCTAATCTCATTTCAGAGATACACCATTTTACCAGCCATTTTGATGTGTTTCATTTCTCTGCATACCGGAATTACTCTATCTTGATATTCAATTTACGGATTCTATGTTGCAAGGTGGAGCGTGGTACACCCAGAAGGGTAGAAGCACCACGCGGGCCGGACAGTTTACCATTAGTCAACTTCAAAATTTTTTTGATGTGGGCGCGTTCATTTTCTTCCAATGTCATTGGCGGAGAGTCCTGCGCTGCATCCATACATTTTTCTCGAGGCGGCACAGAAGTCTCCGGCATTGGTGTTGGCGCAACGCTCCATTCATGCAGACTTTCCCGCACAAAGCTTTCAGTAATAGCTCCATCCAAAGAGTGGAGCAAAAGACGACTAAGCACATTGCGTAACTCTCTGATATTACCGGGCCATTCATATTCGTATAAAATCTGTAAAATGCTACGGGGCAAGCGCACGGGGCGGATTTCATATTGCTCTGCAAATTGCCTGCTGAAATAATCAATGAAGACAGGGAGGTCCATTTTTCGTTCTCGCAAAGGGGGCATATGCAGAATCACGGCCGCCAACCGATAGAAAAGGTCTTGTCGCAAAACTCCTGTTGCCAGAACCTTGCTCATTTCCATATTTGAGGCCGAAATAATCTGAAAGTCAACCCCAATAGGCGTACTTTCTCCCACTCTTTCAAATACTCCTTCTTCTATGACTTGCAGGAGCTTACTCTGCATCTCAGGCTGTAGTTCAGTGATTTCATCCAAAAATAGTGTGCCACCCTGCGCCATTTCTATCCGCCCAATCCGTTTTGATATGGAGCCGGTAAATGCGCCTTTGGCATGTCCGAATAGTTCACTCTCAAAAAGGGTTGGAGCCAGAGAAGGACAGTTAACCTTGACAAAATTAGCTTGACGCCGAGGGCTGTTTTTATGCAACCATTGTGCGAGCATACTTTTACCAGTACCAGTTTCTCCAGTAATCAGCACAGGAATGTTTATCTTAGCAACGTTACGGGCCAGAGTCATGACTTTCCTCATTTCTCTAGTTTCCAAAAGACGTTCCTCTATCTGGATAGGTCCTTCTGCTCCTTTTTTTGTGCCTTTATCTACCCATTTGTCCAAATGAGATTTATTTATCTTTTCATCATAAAGAATAGAATAAATAAACAAGGTCAGCACTGGACATATTTTTTCCAAAAATGACATGAGTTCAAATAAATTATCTGGCTCCTGTTTGAATGAAACATGAAGTGTTCCAATAATTTTATGGTTTATGATCAATGGTAACGCGATGGTAGCCGTCAATCCAGCCGATGTCAGTTGAAGAGGAATACTGTTGTCTTTTTGTTGTAAAAGATTTCCAATCAGCACAGGTTTTCGAGAGGAGATAGCCATGTTTGCAACAGTATTATGAACAATGCGAGTGTTTGAAAAATCTTCAATAAGTATCCCATCAGCAATAGTGAAAATATTTAAAAATTCTTTTTCGTCATCATATAAATTAATACAGAGTCGATCATGGTGCAAAATAAGATATAACTCTTTCGACATGACATTAAAGAAACTATTGCGATCCATTTGAGTCGCTACTAACGGAGAAAGTTTTTGCAAGAGTTGCGCTACGGCTAAAAAATTATCATTTTTTCTTGAATAGGTATCGTTATTTTCCAATGAGCCCCTCCATCATACCCATATTTGGACAAATATGCCTATATGCTATCAAAACAGACAAGCCTTGACAAGACATTCTCTACAGGTATTTTTTTCTAAAAAAAAATATAATTATTAAGATATGATAGCTCGATTTATAAGACTGGAACAGTACTTGCTTTAGATTTAGACAAGCCCCCCTCTAAGCAAGATAGGAGATTCATATGTTTACATTAAAAGATCCTTCGCTTTTTAAATCACAGTGTTTTCTGAACGGAGAATGGATTGACGCTGACAACGACGCGGTCATTGCTGTGGACAATCCTGCTACAGGAGAGATCATTGGCTCTGTCCCACGTTGCGGCAGTGCTGAAACCCGACGCGCTATAGAGGCAGCCTCTGCAGCCTGGCTTAAATGGCGCGCCCTCAGGCCGCATGAACGCGCTTCCTTCTTGCTAACATGGCATGAACTAATTCAAAAGCACAAGGAAGACCTGGCCAGGATTCTAACCTTAGAACAAGGCAAGCCTGTCTCCGAATCATTAGGTGAAATTGCCTTAGGCAGCTCATATATCCCTTGGTATGCAGAAGAGTGCCGTCGTACGTATGGAGATGTGGTTCCCACACCGCGTAGAGGGGTACGCCCCATAACCCACATGCAGCCGGTAGGACCTGTTTGCGCTATTACGCCATGGAATTTCCCTATTTCCATCATTATTCGCAAGGTTGCCCCTGCCCTGGCCGCTGGCTGCCCTGTCATTGTCAAGCCTGCTTCATCCACTCCCTATTCGGCATTTGCCCTGGCTGAACTGGCCCGTAAATCCGGTTTTCCTTCAGGAACCTACAATGTGCTTACAGGCTCTGCCGCTGAAATAGGTCGGGAAATCTGCAATAATCCGAAAGTACGTAAAATTAGCTTCACCGGCTCCACTGAGATAGGCAAACAACTGGTGGCCCATGCCAGCTGCACCATGAAGCGTATGTCGATGGAGCTGGGAGGAAATGCGCCCTTTATCGTCTTTAATGATGCCGATATGGAGCAGGCTGTGGCAGGCTGCATTAGCGCCAAGTTCCGTAACGCGGGCCAAACCTGCATCTGTGCCAACAGAATTTTTGTACAAAAGGAGATTTACGAAGAATTTGCCTATAAACTGACGGAAAAGGTTCGGGCCTTCAAGATTGGTAATGGCTTTGAGCCTGGTACAGAAATCGGACCACTGATTAACAGTGATGCTGTGGCGTTCGTTGATGGATTGGTGCATGATGCCGTGAAAAAAGGTGCCGAGGTGCTGGCAGGCGGGCAGCTCCACTCTCTAGGAGGCAACTACTACCAACCGACTGTGTTGCGTGGAGTAACTCGTGCCATGCGCCTTTTTGATGAAGAAATTTTTGGTCCCATAGCCCCGCTGATGGTTTTTGAGAGTGAAAAAGAAGCCATTGCCTTGTCCAATGATACAAGTTTTGGCTTGGCCTCCTATATTTATACTAGAGACCTTGGTCGAGCCTGGCGTGTTTCGGAGGCGCTTGAATATGGTTTAGTAGGGGTCAATGAAGTGGCTCTGGCCATGGCTGAGGCGCCCTTTGGAGGCGTCAAGGAAAGCGGTATGGGGCGTGAAGGAGGTTGGGAAGGTCTTAAAGACTACATGGAAACACGTTATGTACTTATGGGTGGGATAGGAGCGTAATAACAAATAGTCCTCTCTGCCTGATGTACAGCTTGAGCAGAGCAACTATGTTACAATCAAAAAGAGGGAACAGTAATGCAGGAACAAACTCTTAAATCCAATTTACTTCTTCATCGTACTTCCAAGACAGAAGTGGCACGCGGTATCATTACCCTTGCCAAGGGACAAGGCATGGAAGTAGAAGATACCAGAGGGAAGCGCTATTTCGATATGGAATCCGGGATTACCCGTCCAGCCTGTCTGGGCTACGGATGTAAAGAAGTTGCACAGACAGTCTATGATCAAATCATGACCTTGTCCTATGCAACCCCCTGTGGTTGGTCTTGCACGTCTGCCCTTGAACTGGCGACCAGATTGGCTGAGGTGACACCAGCAGGTGTTAATCACTTCACCTTTGAATGCAGCGGTTCAGAAGCAGTGGAATCTGCCATGAAGTTGGCCCGCTGCTATCACTATGCCCGTGGAGACAAAAATCGCTACAAGGTCATTTCGCGTATTGGGGCTTATCATGGTGTCAATGGTCTCGGGTTGCGGGCCCTAGGAGTTGTGCTGCCTATGCGCCATATTTATGAACCTGTCGCCCCTGGCGCTATTTTTGTACATTCCCCCTACTGCTATCGCTGCCCCTTTGGTCAACACTGGCCTGATTGTGAACTACAGTGCGCTAAGGCTGTGGAAGACGCTATTCTTTTCGAGTCGCCCGAACTGGTCTCTGCCTTCATCGGCGAAAGTATTCAACAAGGATTTGGCAGCTATGCTCCACCCAAAGAATACTGGCAACGCATAAGAGAGATCTGTGATAAGTATGGAGTGCTACTTATTGATGACGAAGTTATCTGTGGCATCGGACGTACAGGAAAAATGTTTGGCGCTGAACACTTTGACCTGAAGCCCGACCTGATGACCATGGCCAAATGCCTTACCAGTGGCTATGTCCCTCTGGGGGGAGTGGGCATTTCCGATAACGTGTACGATGGGATAGAAAATTTTGTACACCTGCACACCTATGGCAACCACCCTGTAGGCTGTGCTGCTGCTATAGCTACTCTGGATGTTATCAAATGCAATAACCTGGTACAGCGTTCTGCTGATATGGGGGCCTACCTTGTCAACTCCCTCAATGAAGCCTTAAAGGACTTCCCCTCTGTGGGTGAAGTCCGTGGTTTGGGACTTTGGGTTTCTGTGGACTTCACCCTAGATCGAAAAACTCGTGCCCCCTTCCCAGGTGATGCTCTTAATAGGTTATGTGGCAGGCTTCTAAAGCGTGGCTATATGATCAAACCCATGGGCTGTGCCATTGAGCTTGCACCGGCATACATTATCACGACAGAACAGATTGATGCGTTTGTTGTTGCATTTGTTCAGTGTGTAAAGCAGGAAGAACTGCATCTTTCTTTGCGTAAGTAACTGAAAACAGCCTCTGGCTATACCGGGGGGCTATTCACGCAAGAAATGGCTCAAGCCGACGACAAAGTATAATAATCTTAATCCAACAATTTGTTCAGGAGGCAATATGGAGTCCCCCAAAGTAAAGATTACTGTGCGCAACCTGACAAAACGCTTCGGTGACCTTACCGTCATTGATAATGTCAGTTTTGACGTAAAAGAAAATGATTTAGTGGCCATTGTAGGACCTACAGGTTGCGGAAAAACGACATTTCTCAATATGCTTGCCAAATTATTGGAACCTACACATGGCGATATTTTAATAGATGGTGAACTGGCAAATCCTCGTAAGCATAATCTTTCTTTTGTATTTCAGGAACCGACATGCCTCCCTTGGCGTACAGTCAGAGAAAATGTAGCCTATGGTATGGAAATCAAAGGAGTCAGCAAAAAAAATAGAGAAAAAAAAGCCCAGGAAATTATAGATCTTGTAGGTCTTTCTTCCTGTGCAGAACTCTATCCAAATCAAGTATCGGCAAGCATGCTGCAACGGATTGCAGTTTCAAGAGCATTTGCTGTTAATCCAGATTTGCTTCTTATGGACGAACCATATGGACAACTGGATGTAAAATTGCGGTTTTATTTGGAAGATGAACTTATTAGTCTTTGGAAAACGCTCAAAAGTACAGTTCTGTTGATTACACATAATATCGAAGAGGCTGTTTATATAGCTGAAAAAATTATTGTACTCAGCAACAAACCGACAACTATAAAAGCTGAAATAGCCGTGGATTTACCAAGACCGCGCAACGTCATTTCTCCTGAATTTGTAAAAATACGCAAACAGGTCACGGAACTTATACGTTGGTGGTAACTAAAACAGAAATTGAGAGGAATCAGTCATGGCCTATTCAACTGTGAAAGAAAAAAAGCCCATGCTCCTGCGTATCCTGCCCATTATCAGTCTTTGCTGTTTTTTTGGCGGGTGGGAGTTGATTGTGACATGCGAGATTGTTCCCAAAACACTTTTGGCTGCTCCCAGTGAAGTTTTTGTTCTTTTTCTGAACAAGTTGCATACAGCTGCGCCAGATGGCGCAACCTTGGGAAGCCACACCTGGGTCAGTATTCAAGAGTCCGTACTGGGCTATCTTCTGGCGTTGCTTACCGGCCTTCCCCTGGGGCTGGCCATGGGCTGGTTCAGAGTGGCTGAAGGGCTTTTCCGTCCAGTCTTCGAACTGATCAGACCTATTCCTCCCATTGCTTGGATTCCTCTTACTATATTCTGGTTTGGTATTGGTCTTACAGGCAAGGTTTTTATCATCTGGTTAGGCGGCGTTGTCCCATGTGTCATCAATGCCTATGTGGGGGTTAAAATGACCAATCCCACTCTGATCCAAATGGCCAGAACCTACGGAGCATCTGATTGGCAAATTTTTACTACGCTTTGCATACCTTCAGCTCGCCCTATGGTATTCGGCGCACTGCAAATAGCTTTAGCTGTCTGCTGGACAAACCTGGTAGGCGCGGAACTACTGGCTGCCGATTCCGGCCTTGGCTACCTGATTACCATGGGTGGCAGGCTGGGCCGCCCGGACATAGTACTGTTGGGTATGGTCTGTGTAGGCGTTTCTGGAGCTCTGATTGGTATCTGCATTGACTATGCCGAAAAGAAACTTCTGGCAAGCATCCGGAGATAATCATGTCCAACATAGCCAATGAAACCATCGTCCATCAGCACAAATCCATTACGCTCAAATCGGTGCTTTGTCATACATGGGTACTCTACACCATTTCACTGTTCTCCTTCTTCTACTTTTGGAATTATGTGGCAAACAGTGGAATTCTGGGGTCATCACTTGCCCCGCCTTCTGACGTAGCCTCACAGCTGTACAAGATGCTCATGGAGGTCAAGTTTGCCGGATACAGTTTGGGTGAACACATCTGGGCAAGCACCAGACGCGTGGTTATAGGCTTTCTGCTGGCAGCGGGCTTTGCCATTCCTTTGGGATTAGCGATGGCCTTGATTCCCCCTGTCAATGCTTTTGTGAAACCTGTTTTTGATATTTTTAAACCAATGCCCCCCATCGCCTGGGTATCTATCTCTTTGCTATGGTTTGGTATTGGTGAAACATCGAAGGTTTTCATCATCTTCATCGGTACTTTTGTACCGTGCCTGCTCAATGCCTATAATGGTATACGCTTAGTAGATCCGGAATTATACGATGTTATTCGTGTGCTTGGTGGCACGCGCAAAGATGAAATACTACAGGTTTGTTTCCCCGCTTCCTTCCCCGCAGTTTTCGCGGGCCTGCAAATTGCCCTGAGCATGGCCTGGACTTGCGTTTTAGCAGCAGAACTACTCAGTTCCCGAAATGGGATTGGCTTTTTGATCAAAAAAGGCATGGACATCCATAAGCCAGAATTGATTCTTGGCGGCATGGTAATTATTGCTTTGACAGCGTGGATAACCTCCCTGCTTTTACAAATATTGGAACACAAACTCTGTCCTTGGAAACGTTCTATCGAAGAATTGTGATTCACATAGCATAACATGTGTCAAAAGGAGATTATCATGCAAGATAAAGTTATTTGTGATAATATATCAAAAACATTTATCCAGAAAGGCACTATGTCTGTACCGGTAATTCGTGACGTGAGCCTGACAGTCAGACAAAATGAATTTCTTGTAGTGCTTGGCCCGGGGCAATGTGGCAAATCTACACTTCTTCGAATTATTGCCGGACTTGAACAGCCAGATAAAGGTGTTGTTTCTTTGGATGGAGAGGCAGTCAAAGAGCCAGGTGCAAACTGTTGTATGGTTTTTCAGAAATATATGCTCTTCGCATGGAAAACTGTATTGTCCAATGTGGAGTTGGGATTGCAGTTACAACAAGAGCTGTCTGCTGCGGACAGAAAGGAAAAGGCCATGTACTATATACAGATGGTTGGGCTTGATGGCTTTGAGAATCATTATCCACACCAGATTTCTGGCGGTATGAAACAAAGAACGGGCATTGCCAGAGCATATGCAACCAACCCTGAAATTATGCTTTTGGATGAACCATTCGGTCAGTTGGATGCCCAAACACGTATGTTCATGCAATATGAAACAATCAGAATGTGGGAACAGGAACAAAAAACAATTATCTTTGTAACAAACAATATTGATGAAGCCATTTTTTTGGCTGATCGTATTGTCCTGATGAAGGGGAAATTACCTGGAACTGTAAAACAGGAATACGCAATTCCTCTTAAGCGACCTCGCGAACATACGGATATAAGCTTCCTAAATTTACGAGAAGAAATTATCAAGGATACGGAGCTATTTCTTTAAAATAAATAATTATATTTAAAAGTTATTACAACTTTACTTCTGACGTTCATATTTTGAATTAACATTATTATAATTCATTGTTGTCATATTAAAATTTGTACATATTTACGTTATTATGTCTATCTAGATAACAGATGGATTGTATGAATGCATATTTATCAAATAAAAAAATATTGACCTGTTTTTGTGGCAACCTACAGCGTAACAATGTAACCGTGTAAAAAGGCCCTTATCTCACAGAAACCCAAAACCTCACAGGAGAAAGATATGAGATTTTTGAAAGCAGTTTCTGGACTTTTCGTGGTTATTCTGAGTGTCGTATGGATAACAGGAACAGCTTGGGCCACGCCTGTTATCCGCGTTGCCTGCCAAGCAGAAATAGGCTCTTTCCCCTTTTGGCTGGCAAAAGAAAAAGGGTGGGATAAAGAAGAAGGTTTTGAGATGGAAATCCTTCTTTTCGATTCTGGGATGGCAATGCTCAACACCCTGCCCTCTGGAGAATGGCAGATTGGCTCTGCTGGGGCGGGGTTGATGGGCGGTTTACGCTATCACGCATATATCATTGGTATTGGCAATAATGATAGCCCGTCCAATGGAATTCTAGTGCGACCAGATAGTCCCATTTTGAAAACCAAGGGCGCTAATCCTGATTTCCCGAATGTTTATGGTTCAGTTGCTGATATCAAAGGCAAAACACTGCTCACCACTACCATTTCTTCTGCCCACTATGTTGCAGCAAGATGGCTCAAAACCCAAGGCCTACTGGACAAGGATATCACTATCAAGAATATGGATGCCTCACAGGTTCTCAGTGCCTTTGAAAATAATATTGGTGATATGATTTCCCTCTGGACACCATTTCTCTTCATGGGAATAGACAAGGGCTGGAAACTGGTAGCCGACGGCGAGGATCTGAAAACAGGTATCGGCACTTGGTTAATGTGTGACAAAAAATACGGCGATAAAAATCCTGAAATGGTGGCAAAGGCTCTGCGTGCTTTTCTGCGCGGTGTGGATTTCATGAAGAATGAAGCCCCCAGTAACGTTGTAGGCATGTTCAAAAGGTACCTGCTGGATTACTGCGGCATGGAAATGAATGACGAACTCCTTCCCAAAATAATTAAGGCTTGCCCAGTGTTGGATGCAAACGAACAGCTTGTCTTGTTTGATACTTCCAAAGGAGAAAGCACTGCCCAGAAGTGGTTGGCTGGTTATGCCCAGTTCATGACAGATGCGGATCGTATTTCTCATAAGGAATTGGACTCTATAAAAGGAATGAAATTTGCCACAGATAAGTTCCTGAAGCTGGCAGCCCAACCTGTTGCCAAGTGACCAGAATCTCTCTATGACGTTTGCGTACTGGCATAGCGACGTTAGCCCTTATTGCAATAAGAAAAAAAACAATAGCATCTCCCACGGCAGTGGTCATCTGTCGTGAGGATGCTATTTTGTTTAGAAGTCATTTCATAATTCCTTGATGACTCTTCTGAGTAAAATCATGGAAAATGCCAACTGAACAAAGGCGGTAAAGTGTTGGTGGAACCTGTCCCAGCGCGCCATTGTCCGCTTACACGTATTGAGCCAAGCAAAAAGTCGTTCGATTTTCCAACGGCGACGATAACGCCGCAAGGGGCGACCATCCTGCGTTGCCTTACGTTTTCGATTGCGCCGATGTGGTGCGATCATCTCAATCCCTTGGGCAGCAAGGGCGTTATCGAGCGGATCACTGTCATAGGCACGATCCCCAATAATTCGTCTGGGCTGTCCCACGGTGACAATTTCATCGGGGGTAGCTTGGACAAGGGTGACTTCATGAGGGCTAGCAGAATCCGTGTGCAGGGCGAGTGGAAAACCAGAAGCGTCTGCAATAACCATGAGCTTCGTACCTTTGCCCCGCTTGGTCTTTCCCACTTTTGCGCCCCTTTTTTTGCTACCACGAACGTGCCGTCAATGAAGCATTCCGAGAGGTTTATGGCCCCACGCTCTTCAAGGTCACGGGCGAGTGCCTCAAGGGTTTTTCGGAATACGCCCGTTTTGACCCACTTGCTGAATCGGCGATAGCAGGTTGATGAAGACGGGAATCTCTCCGGCAAGTCAGCCCAAACGGCCCCAGTACGCAATAATACCCATAAGATGCCGTTCAGTGCAGAGCGGTCATCATGGACAGGAGGCCTTCCTTGCCCGGAAGAAGCCTCATTTGCAAGGAGAGGTTCCAAAATTGTCCATTGTTCATCTGTTAATCTTTGGTATTTGCTCATGAAATTCGGTTACACGATTTTCATGACTTTTTCTAGAATTATGAAATGACTTCTAGTTGCTCCTATTAGGAACAGCTTAAGCCTCTTGTCTAGATACCATGTCCTTGACGAAAATCTTTCTCCTAAGCATGTTAACCATACCGAGCAATGAGACTCTTAAACGCTTTCATAATCTCAAAAAAAACCATGAACATCTCTTCAACATGAAATGTCTTGTATTGCCATCTAATGCCAAAAACTTCTTCCACAATATTAATTGCAGAAACAATTCCATCAGCACCTGTATGTTCAAACCCTTCATAACGATTAGCGTTGTACATAATCTTAAGCATTGCCTCGCGTGTCAAATCTGAAGGAAAAATAGCTCAAACACCAGAAGCATTCATTCGTACAGGACATCCTGTAGCTAATCCTTCTGCACCAGGAAGCGTGCAATGTTTTACCTGTATCACAACCATAGCTAGAATGAATTGTAAGGCCAAAGCTGCTACGCATTGTTGATGAATCTCCGAAAGAAATGGCATATGAAAAAGAAACTGTGTCCATAAATCGTTATCTATATAACTAATCAGTGACATCACGTCGATTTTCCTCAACTTTGAGATAAAATGGAATACAGGGAGAAAGAGCGCTTTCTTGAAAAATCTGCATACACATACAATGATTTCCTGCAAGAATAATATATAAAGATTCAGGAGAAACCTGACACTTTTCAGCGATGATATATTTAAGAATAGGCTCTAAAATATTAACATTACCCACCACGACATCTGGAGTAAGTCCTACTTTACCTAAAATTTCATGCAGATAGTCCGGAATTGAAACATTGATTACGCGTGTATCGGGCAAAAGAGCACGAGCAGTTTTCATAAGGTTATAGAGAAGCACTCCGTGGCCAGGGGCCATGGCCATAAACAACTGCCTCCCGGAAAGCCGTAATAAATACGCCATGCAAGCTCATGAGGCAGACGATATAGCTGGCACCATGAGAGTAGCGGAGGCATTGAATATAATATCAGGACAATAGCATTCTAAAAAATTATTAATAGCCCTTGTATCTTTCATATTCAGACCTACGGGGACTACACGCGGAAATCGCTGAAATTCGTTCTGAAAAAAATAACTAAAATAAGACTGTTCGCAACTTGACACGCATGATCTTCCCGGAGGTCATCGACAACAATTCGCAGATCAGGGATATGGGATGAAAGATGGGCAACACAGGTGTCTACGCCTCCCAGTCCCAAGGTTTATCAGGTTTTTATCATTGGACAACTTCCTGCTTTAACGCATTAAATTTACAAGAAAGAGTGATATCTGTGGAAAGACAGTGACAAGAGCTAAGGTGAACACTTGGACACCCAAAAAAACCCATGATTCCCGCATGATATTACCTATCTTTTCTTTACAGATAGGAGCGGCAATCCAGAGCTGTGGCCCCATAGGAGGAGTAACTTCTCCTATGATGGAACAAAACACAGCCAGCGCACCGTACAAAGCCGGATCAATACCCAGAGTCATGACGCTCGGCAAAAAGAGGGGTAACACAATAACTACCATAGGAAAGGAAGAAAAGAAGAAACCCATAACTAACAGAAGAGCCTGTACTGCAAAAAGAAAAGTCGTAGGGCCGAGATGCATATTAATAACCCACTGACTAATCATTTGTGGTAAGCCCACATACCCGAGTACGCGGCCAAAAAGCTCTCCACCGATAACAAGGAAATAAATCATACTACTCAGACGCACCGTTTCTACCAGCATATTCAAGAATACTCTCCAACGGATTCCCTTGTAGATAAAGATACCTAACAGTAAAGAGTAGATACAAGCAACAGAGGCGGCCTGCGTAGGACTGAAAATTCCGGAATAAATACCACCCAATACAATGATGGGCATGAGCAGAATAGGAAAAGCCTTTCTAAAAGATTCCATACGTTCGCTGAAGGAAGCCTTAATACCACCATAGTAACCACGCTGTAAGGAAATAATGACAGTCAGAGCACACATGAGAAGAGCGGCCAACAGGCCAGGGCCCACACCCGCTGCAAAAAGGTCGGTGATAGAAATACGATTGCTGGCCCCAAAAATAATCATAAAGACACTAGGAGGAATGACAGCCCCCAAACCAGCAGAGGTCACGGCAAGGCCTGAAGCAAAAGCACGCGAATAGCCGGAGTTAGCCAGCATAGGGACAAAAATGGTACCAATAATAGCTAGACAAGCAGTAGCAGAGCCGGAAATTGAACCAAGAAAGGCTGCAAAAATACAGATGGCGACGGCCATACCTCCAGGAAAATGCCCTACAAGCCGATTCATGAAGTCGCGTAAGTCTTCCATACCACCACTAGAAAGAATAGCATTGCCTGCAAAAATAAAGAAAGGCATGGCCAGTAGGGGGTACCCGCGAATAGTCGTATAGAAAACCTGTGAAATATTACCGACAGGAAAGCCCATCGTATGAATCATGATGATGATGGAGCCGATACTGAAAGTCACGCTCAACGGTGTTCCGATAAGGAATAGAATGACAATTAGTGCCAATGAAAAAATCGTGACAGTATCCATACCGTCTCCTTATTTTGTTATATTGTCTTAATCTAACCTCTCTTCTATGACTTCTTGCTGTAATCTTTTCGAAGCACGTTCCATAGCTGTATAAAAGCACAAATTGTAAATACAGCCATTCCCAATGGGATACATGCCTCCACAATACAGCGAGGAATGGAAATACAACGTATGATTTTCATATTAAAACGATAACATTGGCTAATAAAAATACAACCACTCCAAGTAACGATAAACCCAAATGAAATAGTTGCTAAACAGTTAATTATTTCAAGGAGCTTACGAGGATAGCCATGTATATTATCCCTTATCATATCGACTGAAACATGTTCATTTTCAAGTAAGATGGGACCAGCCAACATCATGACCGCCCAGATAGTGAGCCAAACAGGCAAATCGTACATGAGATCTATGGAAAAATGAAAAACAGTACGGCAGATAATCTCTGAAAAATTGATAAGTACTCCTAAAAAGAAAACCAATCCCCAGAATTCCATCCATCGTTGCTTGATACGGGTATAGAGGGAGTTACTCCTTTGACACATACGCCCCTCCTTATCTCTCATTACAGGACCGAAGCTATTTGCCCCGGCCCTTTTTGGATACTATCTATTTTCGTGAATAGCCTTGATTAGAGCTGTATCGGCATTTTTAGTGAATTCTTCAGCAGCGTTAAGTAAAGCGGCATCAAAATCTGCACGATCTTCAGAGGTCAATTTAACCAGAATTGTATCGGGATTTTCATTCCACCATTTCAGGATACGTTTTTCTTCAGCTTCAAAATATTGATGAACGTCCGTACAATGTACCACAAATTCAATAACCTCACGCTCAGCCTTGGGGAGTCTGTTCCACCATTCGGCGTTTACAACTAACGCCTGCGGGCCGAAACCAAAGGGGATTGGCAACATGTACTTGGTCTGACGGGGTAAATCATAATAAGTATAACCAAAAATATCGTTAGTCAGTCCTTCAATCATATTTGTCTGCAGAGCAGAGACTACCTCCGTGTAGGGCAGAGCAACTCCCACAATACCCAATGCATTAAAAGCATTGGCATAGGACTGCTGACCAGCGTAACGAATCCTCTGATTACGCAGAGCACTGAGCGTATTGGCAGGACCGGTCTTCGTCCAAAGATAAAAATGACCGATAGAATTCGTCCACTTCAAGATTTTGAATCCACATCTTTTCTCAAGAGCGTCCTGCTTGGCCTTCCAGACAGGAGTATTCATGGAACGCAGGAAATGATCCATATTGAGAAACATTCCCGGTGTGGTGATAATACGCCAGTCAGGATCAAACTGCTCAATAAACTGAGGTAAAGTATACGTGAACTGTCCAGCACCTGTGGCCACAGCATTAAGTGCATCTACTGGGGACTTCACTACATCACCTACCCAGCGCATTTTGTATTTACCGCGCAAAGTGGGGTGATTTTGCATATTAAAATCCAAGGCCCCATAATAAATACCCATAGCCTGGCCCTCAGCGTAGGAAGATGCGGCACTGAAAGGCTCCGGAAATAACAATTTGACTTCTTTTGGCTCTGCGTGAGCCAAACCCGTCAATCCAATAAGAAACAACAAACAAACGGTAATTGTCGAGGTTAGGTTTCGCAGAAAATTCATGGATGACTCCTTTCGGGACTCTTTCACCATCCCGCGATATAAAAATGAATGAATTACAGACTAATACAACCAGTTATCGACCTAAGCTCTCTTATTATTTTGGCTATCTCCTCCGGCTAATGTTTCATTTATCAGAACAACTTTCTTTTGTTTTAAATTATAAAAAAGGGAATCTATGGAGTCAAGTAAATTCTACACTAAAATATTTTTGGAAGAACTATCAGAAATTACAAACGAATCGGCTCTAAAACCAACCCTCTCGAGGACAAAGCCTTCTCGAATAAACTCTGAATACAATCTTAGTTATAGAACGGTTGTGGAATATGATGTAGGTGTCAATAGCTTCCTAAAAATAACTTATTAATAGAGGTAAAAACTAATTATTGTCCTCACCCGCTAGTTTAAATACAACGAAAATATTCTACGGAGTTGGGATGAACTGATTGGTTACAAAGGGTAATTCATTTAATTCTCGAGCCTGCCCCCGACTGAGTTCTCCTGTACGTTCATGAAAAGTAATCACGTCGTACAGCCATTGGCGTAATTCTCCCTGCGAAGAGAGAAGGGCTCGCTGGCATGCCATAGGGCAAAGCTTATGAGTTTCTACTTCACGTCGAGCCTGTTCAATATCCATATCATATTGACAGAAATCCTTTTGAAATTGTTGGTAGATAATAGCAAATTCATCAACAGAAAGTGCCTGCAACGCATCTACCGCTTTGAGGTAACAAGCTAGAAATGCTTTCACTTGTGAAGGAGAAGAATCCGCATAATCACGATTCGCCATAAGCAATGTTGGCTGTACTAGTTTGAGATCTGCGCCCGAAAGCAAGGGCTTAAGCCCAGCCTCTTCGGCAAGATAGATTTCTGGGGACCAGAGTACAGCCATATCGCCGACCCCTCCACTCAGCGTTTTAACAGCTTCCCCAGGGGGAACGTCCATAACAGAGACACTACTTTCACTAAGTCCTATGCGATCAAGCCAAAGTAAAAGTAATTGATGCGCACTTGTACCACAAGGACAAAGTATAATCCTACCAGTCAACAGCTGCGCATAGTCACGTACGGAAAGTTTTTGTTGAAAAGCTGTGATAAGGGGACTATCAGAGCGTACATAGACAACATTTGCAGCTGCCTCATTGGAACCAATACCAATCACATAAACCTGTTTTCGAAGTATTCCTAAAACTGCTGGAGCTCCACCAAAACCAGCCACATCCCATTTTACGGAAGCCATGTTGTCGACAAGATACTTTCCAGAAGGATAAATCTGCATATCAAGGTCAATACCAGCCTTAGCATCCCATTTTTGGAGATGAGCATACCAAGCGGGCAACGCCTCAAACTCGTTGAGCCATGCACTCTTTACTATCACAGGAGCAGCCTGCCCCATACTACAGAATAACAACAACCAAGCCACAGTTAAAACAAAAAACTTTTTCATATCACACCGAACCTGAAGCAACAACGAGGCGGGGGCAGCGAACTGGTCCCCGCCTCGTTCTATTAAAGTTCATGGGAGGTACGACTCAGGATGTCTTCCTGAATTTCCTTACTCAGTTCCACAAAATAGGCACTATATCCCGCGACTCGAACGAGAAGACTTTTATAATCTTCAGGATTCGCCTGAGCACATCGCAATACCTCATGGCTAACCACATTGAACTGCACGTGGAAGACATCAAGATCAAGGAACGTTTTGAGGAATGAAGAGATGCGAGCCCTTCCTGCCTTCCCCTGGATAACCTGTGGCGTAAGCTTAATATTGAGAAGAGTACCTCCATCAATGCTTTCATGCGGCAACTTGCCAAGAGATTGTAGAATCGCTGTGGGACCAAGACGATCATAACCCTGTGAAGGTGAACAGCCATCAGCCAAGGGCTTGCCTGCGTTACGACCGGAAGGCAAAGCTGATACGGACATTCCCTGAGGGACATTGGAAGACACGGGGTAGAGCGCAGGCAACTTATGATTACCGAGCTTTCCTCGATAGGTATTGACTTCTTTGATGATCACATCACACATCGCGATCATGGCTTCGTCAGCTTCGAAATCATTATTACCCCACTTAGGAGCATCTTCTTGAAGAGCTCGTTGTAAAGCTTCATATCCCTTGAAATCAGCCTTGATGGCTGCTGCCAGATCGGCCATAGAAAAACGCTTTTCTTCAAAGATAATCTTCTTGACTGCAGCCAACGAATCCACAAAATCACCAACCCCATTACCATTCATACCAGGTCCTGTATTAAATTCTGCGCCACCATGGGTAAGATCCATACCTTTTTCCATACATCCCACGGTAAACATAGAAGCTACAGGATTGGGCAGATAATGATAATGCAATTCTTCAAGCATATTCTGTGATATGGAAAACTGATGCAACAGATGGCGCAACTGAATAAAAAGTGCATCTTGAAATTGCTCAAAGGAGGTAAAAGTGGCAGGGTTGCCAGTTTCGAGACCGAGTTTCTTTCCACTTTGTAGATGGATGCCGTTAGTCATAGTAAATTCCACAGCACTACCTAAATTATAATGACCGGCAGAACTCCATTGATAATGACGGCCCGCCAGCTGAGCTTCTACACAGCCGATAGGAGCCCAATCACGGGCAAAGTGAGCGGGAATACCTTTTTTGAGCAACATCTTATAGCCCACATCATCACTGAACACGGCGGGGAAACCAGAGCCAGTTTGTACTAGTTCAGCGACCTTGAGAAAAAACTCTTCTGGATTTTTCTTGCTGATACGTACAGACAATGAGGGTTGTACCATTTGTACGTCAATACCAGCCTGTAACATAAGGTAGGTCAACGGGTTGACGGCATCGCGTCCATGAGTATCCAGGCCTCCAAGAGCAATATTCTGGAAGGCACAGTAGCCGGAATAATGCTTGGCAGCTGGTTCGTTCCAGTACCAGATCTGTTCTCCGGTCTTTACATAAAAACACTCTACAATTTCAAGGATCTCTTCATTTGTTGTGCCAGTGGCCCGTTCATTTTCATAATATGGTAGCAAATACTGATCCAGCAATCCAGGTGAGTATCCCCCTGCGTTGCCTTCAATAAACAAACCTACAAAAACGAAGTAAACAAGCTGTACAGCTTCATGAAAGGTACTGGGCGGATTGTGGGCAATAGTGCGACAGACAGTTTCGATACGCCTCAAATCCTCACGGAACTTTTCATCTGCATTGGACTGCATGATATGCGCAACCTCGGCGTGACGTTCGCAAAAAATAGAGAACCCTTCACAGCAGATGATAATTGATCGCCAGAAATCGCGCTTGGAAAAATTTTCAATGTCATTGTAATCTAGCTTGGCAAGATGTTCTTCTGCCTGGCGACGAATCCCGTCAAAGCCTAAGGGCAAGATAATCTGCGGGAAGGCAGGAACCATATCACCAGGAGTACACTCAATCTTCACATCATTATCACACACTCCCCCTACAGCCACCAACTCCCACACATCTTCTGGAGCACGGGAATTCCAGAAATCACGCAGAGTCTTACCCTTCCAGTAAGGGTAAACCTGCTCGCGATATTGACGCTTTTGTTCGTCATTAATCTGATAAGGATCTTGAGGACGGGTACTCATGGTCTCTAACTCTTCATAGAACCAATTATTGGATAATTCTGGGTTCACATGAATACTACGCGCCACAGCACCTGCATTGCCCACAATAAGTTCATAAGGCTGGATAGTAATAGTCTTAGTTTCGCAATGCCGTTTAAACGCCTTGGCTCGACGAATAATCATGGGTTCGCTTTCAGTTTCCTTAAAGACTTCTGTCTTGGAGAGAGCTCCTTCAATGCAAACGCACGGTTTGTGTGAAAAGAACTGAGACTTCAACTTCATGACACGATCAAGGCGTGTCTTTTCGGTGGTAACCATAATGTTCCTCCAAAAATTCTTTTTATGTTAGGACATACAAAAAACATTCATACCAGACATGTTGGCACGAAGAAACGATACAGCCCGAACGATACGCGCTTCTTCCAAAGGGGCAATGTCGCCCAATGCATACTCTTGTCCCAACATGTCATATTTATCTTTACCAAGGCGATGATAAGGAAGAACTTCAAGATCAAAATTCCCTTCCATACGAGAAAGCAGATCAGCATATGCAGCGAGATGTTCATCACTCTCGTTACAACCAGGAATGAGAGGCAAGCGCACATGAATGGGTTCAATCCGATCCTTCAGTAAACGAGAAAAATTCTCTAAAATAAGTCTATTCTCTACCCCAGTAAGCCGCTTGTGTTCCATACTGTCAGCATGCTTGATATCCATGAACAAAATATCTGTTACGTCTGAGAGACGCTTAAGACTATCATAATGCGCATATCCCGATGTTTCGACAGCGGTTTGAATCCCCAGATTATGACATTCTTCACACAAAGCTACTGCAAAGTCGCAATGAGCTAGAACTTCACCTCCAGAAAGTGTAACTCCCCCACCGGAATTACGATAAAAAAGTATATCCGCTGCTACATTGGTCACGACGCTCTCTAATGTGTATTCTTTCCCAGCCATAAGGAGTGCCTTACCTGGACAAGATGAAGTGCATAACCCACAGTTATTACAGAGGTTACGATTAATCTGCGGGGAAAAACCAAGAACCATACTCACAGCCTGCTGAGGACAAATGGCGACACAGGTACCACAGTGCAAACATTTTTCTGGCTTCTGAAGGAGCTCCTTTCCAAAATTCTGAGTAGTGGGATTAGAGCACCAGATACAACGCAACGGACAACCCTTGAAAAACACCGTAGTTCGAGTTCCCGGCCCATCATGCAGGCTGAAATGTTGTATATTTTCTATAATCGCCTTCATTCTTCTCTCTGCACGTTCAAGGAGTTGAATTCTTCTTCATGCCTCTTTTTGAGGGCATACAACTTCGCCAACTCCACAGAGGCGCGCCGTTCCACATCACCAGCGCACTCCAGCATCACTTCCATAACTCGCACGGAAGGACTCATGCTAAGCAACCAACGTAGTGTCTTGGCTATATCTTCTGGCTGCACCATTTCCTCCGGCTTGAGAGACGGGCCTTCATTCGCCGCCATTTCTGTATTTACCCAACCGGGACAGATGGTCGTGATACTAATACCCTGCGCTGCATAGGCACGGTAAGCGGACTCACTCAGACCAACAAGACCATACTTAGACGCCGAGTACCCACCGAGCCCAGCCACTGCCACCTTGCCGTTACGTGATGCCACATTGACCACATATCCACCTCCCTGACGGAGCATGTGAGGCAAGAAAGCCTGCATAAATAGAAAGGGTGCCCGCAAATTCACCTCAAAAAGGCGGGTAAAGTTTTCCGCATCCATGTCAAACGTGCCTGGAATGCTTATCCCTGCTGCATTGAAAAGCAAATCAACGTGACTATAATTCTGTATAATGCCTTCAGCAGCCTCTTTAACAGCATTCACTTCAGCTACATCCACCGACCAAGTATCAGGTATCAGCTCTTGGGGAGGAGCAAACTTTGATACCAAATTAAGACGAGCTTGTTCAAGATTTTTGGAACTACGTGCCAAAAGAATAACTTTGTAGCCAAGGCTCAGAAGTTCTTCAGCCGCAGATTTCCCTATACCTCGACTTCCCCCGGTAACCACCGCAACACGAACTCGATTCATAAAGATCCTCCTCTCTTCCGCCTAACATACTGACGTTAGTCATCCACAAAACAACAAATGAATATTTTTTACGTAAGTTTCCACATGCCATATGGTGTGCATACCTTTAGGGATAACAAAAGAATCCCCTGGTGTTATGGAGATGCGACTACCATCTTCTTGTTTAACGACGGCTTCACTCTCCAGTATTGTATACATTTCGTAGCTGGGATGGGCTGAAATGTCGAAGCTCCCAGCAGTACAATCCCATACCCCAGCCTTCACCTTACCATGTGAATGAACAAAATTTTTCCACACATGGGTTACAGGATTTCCAGACAAGGGATTAGGGGCCATTGCCTTAATACATTCTCCTACTCCTCTGTCATCAATAAAAACAATCTGTTACATCATTCCCTCCTCTTGTTCATATATTGTGAACTTTTTTCTATTATTGTTTACAGAAAACCAGTTGTCAAGGTTTTATCGACATAAAATCTAAAATGAACTATTTGGAATGGGATAAAAGCGATAATGTCTTCACTGTTGGAGATTAAATATATGAGAAAAAATAGCGTCAGTTATGTTCAAACCCTTGAAAAAGGGCTTCAACTGCTTGAATTTATTGTAGAGATGAAAAAGGTCACTGTAACAAGTGTCGCCAAACGGATGGGTATGCAAAAAAGCGCCAGCTATCGCTTTTTAAGCACGCTAAGGCTGCACGGATATGTAGATAAAGACCAACACAATAATTATGTGTTAACGGACAAGCTCTCCAAACTGGGAAAAGGCATTCTCCCCAAACGTGAATTTGACCAGATAGCCCTGCAATTCCTAGATGAGCTTTCAAAAAAAAACAAAGAAAACAACGGAATATGCAACCTTGGCATGTGGAATGGCAGAGAAATTGTCTACATGCTGCAAAGCACTAACTCCAACTATGCACAATTTTCTGTAGGATGCACTGTCCCTGCATATTGTTCAGCACTTGGTAAAGCCATTCTTGCTCACCTTCCGGAAAAAGAGCTGATGGCCTATATCCAAAAGACAGAGTTCTCGACATTTACGGAAACAACAACTAGTAGCCCGGAAGAACTACTTAAAGATTTAGAAGAGGTACGCCGTAATGGTTACGCCATTATGGATGGAGAATTATATCCTTTGCTTAAGGGCCTGGCCGTCCCTATCATAAGCAAAAAACTGCCCGTTAAATATGCTGTGAGCGTGACACAAACTATTTATGGTCCCATAACACATTTTTTAGAGACCATGCTTACCCCTCTCAAAGATACAGTAGAAGATCTATTGGGTTACGTTGATTATTATGGATTCAGCTAGAAACCTCCCAACGGGAATACTGCGATGTTTCCTATTTAATGGAAAAATTTTCTAGTTTTCAAAAACGAGACAATTTTTCAAACTGATGTCGATCAAATTATTTTAGTTCTGTTCCACTGTTTTCGCCTCAATCACCTCAAGTCCGAATTCGCTCACATTCTCAGGGGGATTAAAAAAGACCATCATGAATGGAATATTTGTAGCCGGATTAATATTATTGTTCAAAACATTAACCCTGGCATTCAATCCTGCCTCCAGTTCATCCGGTACCTCCTCCCGTTTTTAGTTGTCATGAAAAGTAGAGTCTATGCTACCTGTTTGAGCTTTGGCTTGGGAGGGGGCCAAGGGCAAAGTGTGGTCGTTCGTTCTTGGCCCCCAATTTCATACGACCACAATTTTTCGGGGTCAAAACTGGAGTACTCCGGTGTTGTTGCCAGGATATTGAGTCCTCCTAGACGGTACCCCGATGTTTTTTTGCATTTTTTGTAATCATGGTTTCCATTTTAACCTTCAGGTGAACCGGGAGCCCGGCCATCAACTGACAGTAAATGGTAAAATGGACAAGTTCACACTGGAATATTTCAAGGCTTGTGCGAAAACCACATCTAAGAGAAAAGAGCTCGTGGAGAAACTATTATCAGGAAGTACGGGAACAGGTTATAATCATTGTCAAGCAGCTTATCTGTCCTGTATTCTCATATGCACCATTGAGCAGATACCAAGCAGATCCGTCACCCCGAACATGATTTTAAGCCCCAGGGGAAGACCTTGTTTCATCCCCTTGTACACGGATCCCATATTTCCAGCAAATGAGGGGGACTTCAACCCCCAACTGCTCTCCAGTGTCATTCATGCCCATGTCACCTTTTTTTAATACGGCTTTTTTGGCCATTTTCATCCCGGTGGGCGACAGGGAATCAAAATAAAAATCACAGACGCCAAAATGGCCGGGCACGGCAATGAAAAACTTCCTGATCTGTTCTTCCTCAAAGTACATCAGAACTCCGCCGGCCAGAAACAGCAGTCCGTCCCGGACAAGGATGTTTTCAAACCATGTGGGCTCCAGAAAGGAAGAGGCAATGCTTTTATGTCTTTGGCTGTCCTGATAAAAATTCTTTCTGAGGGCAATCACATCAGGCAGGTCAAGCTCATAAAAGAGGAGCTTTCTGTTATCAATGCGGCTGAAGGTGGTGTCCAGACCGCAGCCGATTCTGAAATACCTGGACATCTGCGGACGGCTTTCTTCCGGCTTATAATCTCAATCTTCTTTCTATTCATAAACCATCATATTTTTATTGACCTTATTCATTCCAGCGTGATATAAAATAAATATTTCTTAAGGCCATAGTGAAGCCACTCTTGATGACAGCCCCAAACACCCCGAGCCGTATTTACGACAAGGGCCCAACGAACGGAGGGACATATGAATTACAACCGCAGAGATTTTATGAAACTGACAGGCGCGGGAGTCGCGACTCTGAGCCTAGCCCAGCTTGGGTTTAATCTCAAACCAGCCTACGCCTACGCAGCCAAGTTGAAAATCGAAGGAGCAAAAGAAGTTCTCACCGTTTGTCCTTTTTGCGCAGTAAGCTGCCATATCGTGGCCTATGTCAAAAATAACAAACTCGTAGGGACGGAAGGCGATCCTGACCATCCTGTAAATGAAGGTGCTCTGTGCGCGAAAGGAGCTGCCCTGCTGACTATGGCCCGCAGTGAACACCGCCTGAAAAACCCTCTGTACAGAGCACCCTACTCCACCAAGTGGGAAGAAAAATCCTGGGAATGGTCTTTGACCGAAATCGCGAAACGAATCAAAAAAACCAGAGATTCTCGTCTGATTTTAAAAAACAAAAAAGGCAACACCGTCAACCGGCTGGAAGCCATGTTTTTGCTTGGCACTTCCCACGCCGATAACGAGGAATGTGCCCTTGCCCATCAGGCCATGCGCGGCCTTGGTGTGGTACACATGGACCATCAGGCCCGTATCTGACACAGCGCAACTGTAGCGGCTCTGGGAGAGTCGTTTGGACGCGGCGCGATGACCAACCACTGGATCGACATTAAAAATGCCGATGCCATCCTGATAATGGGCAGTAATGCTGCCGAACACCACCCCATTTCTTTCAAATGGGTTATGGAAGCCAAGTACAAGAGAAACGCGGTCGTCATGCACATTGACCCCAAATTTTCCCGTACCTCGGCCAGATCCGATTTTCATGTCCCCTTGCGTTCCGGCACGGATATCGCCTTTCTGGGCGGCATGATCAACTATATCTTGAGTGAAAAAAAATACTTTGAGTTTTACGTCAAAGAGTACACCAATGCCTCCATGATCGTGGGCAAAAATTTTAAATTCAAAGACGGTATTTTCAGCGGCTACGATCCCAAAACCAGAACCTACGACAAATCTAACTGGTCATTTGAACTGGATAAAAACGGAGTACCCAAAAAAGACAAAACCCTCAAAGACCCTCGCTGCGTTTTTCAGCTGATGAAAAAACACTACTCTCGTTACGATCTGAAAAAGGTCTCCGATGTTACCGGCGTTTCCAAAGAAAATCTGCTGCGAGTATATAAGGCCTTTAGTGCAACAGGCGTGAAAAACAAAGCAGGAACCGTCATGTACGCCCTGGGCTGGACACAACATTCTGTAGGCGTACAAAATATCCGCTCGGCAGCCATTATTCAGTTGCTGCTGGGCAATATCGGCATAGCCGGCGGAGGTATCAATGCCCTGCGCGGCGAACCCAATGTTCAGGGTTCTACAGACCACGCCCTTTTGTATCATATTCTGCCCGGCTACATGGCCATGCCCCAAGACGAATGGAAAACCCTGGACGAATACCACAAGGCCAATACTCCGGTCAGCAATGACCCCAAAAGTGCGAACTGGTGGCAGCACAAACCAAAATATGTCAATAGCCTGTTAAAGGCCTGGTACGGAGACGCGGCCAAGCCGGAAAACAATTTTGGTTATGACTGGCTGCCCAAACTTGATAAGGGAGAGGACTATTCCTATATGTTCCTCTTTGACCGCATGTACAGGGGCGAAATCGAAGGCGGTTTTATCATTGGACTCAACCCCATGCAGTCCATGCCCAACTCCAACAAAAACCGGCAAGCTCTTGACAAGCTGGACTGGCTGGTCACCTCTGAGCTGCATCATTCAGAAACAACAGATAACTGGCGTAGACCGGGCGTTGACCCGACAAAAATCAAAACAGAATGTTTTTTGCTGCCTTCTGCTCACCGAATTGAAAAGGAAGGAACCGTAATCAATTCCGGTCGCTGGCTGCACTGGCACTATAAAGCTGTTGAACCGGGCGGTCAGGCCCGTCCATTTGGCGATATGTTTGTCGGCATCATCAATAATCTCAAAAAAATGTACAAAAAAGAAGGAGGAATCCTCCCCGAAGCCGTTATCAATCTGGACTGGCCAAAAAAGTACAACGTTGAAGAGATGACCAAAAAAATCAACGGCTACTTTATCAAGGATACGAAAGTCGGGGACAAGCTGTACAAAAAAGGCCAGCTCCTTCCATCTTTTACCGCTCTCAAGGATGACGGTTCCACAGCGAGCCTGAACTGGCTCTATGCCGGCAGTTTTACTGAAGAAGACGGCAACAAGTCCAAACGACGTGACCCGTCTCAGACCAAGCTGCAAAAAGCAATCGGTTTGTACCCGAACTGGAGCTGGTGCTGGCCTGTCAACCGTCGGATTCTCTACAACCGTGCCTCGGTTGACCTTGACGGCAAACCTTTTGACCCAAGCCGCACGGTTATCGAATGGGACGGCAAAAAATGGGTCGGCGATGTGCCGGACGGCGGCTGGCCACCACTATCCACGGGCAAGGGAAAATATCCTTTCATCATGCATGTCCATGGCGTTGGACAGGAATACGGCCCGGGTCGGATGGACGGACCTTTCCCTGAACACTATGAACCGGTCGAAACTCCGGTTGATTTCAATCCGTTCTCCAAACAGTTGAACAGTCCGGTCTACAAGTCCTTTTCCAGTGAACTGGACAAGCTGGCCAAGGCGGCAGATCCCAGATACCCCATAGTCCTGACCACCTACAGCATAACCGAACATTGGTGTGGCGGCGGTGAAACCCGCAATGTGCCCAACCTCCTGGAAGCTGAACCTCAGCTCTATGTGGAAATGAGCCACGAACTGGCCGAGGAAAAGGGGATTAAAAATGGTGAAGGCGTGATTGTGGAAAGTATCCGGGGCCGGGTTGAGGCTGTAGCCATGGTCACGGTTCGGATGCGTCCCCTGAAAGTACACGGCAAAATCATTCATGAAATCGGAATGCCGTTCTGCTTTGGCTGGACAACCCCCGGATGCGGAGATTCCACGAACAGGCTGACACCGGCAGTGGGCGACCCGAACACAACAATCCCGGAGTACAAAGCCTGTTGCGTCAACATTCGCAAGGCAGACAAACTGACGGAACTCGCCACCCGCTAGCGACGGAATATCTTTAGTCCAATAAGGAGGACATTATGCCAAAAGCATTCCTGATCGATACTTCCCGCTGCACAGCCTGCCGTGGCTGCCAGTTGGCGTGTAAAGAATGGAACGAACTAGAGCCGAACAGGACTCTTCAGTACGGCTGGGGAAGCCATCAAAACCCTCAGGACTTAAACGCGAATAATTATAAGCTGGTTCGTTTCAGCGAACGCAAGGATAAAACAGGTATTGTCCGCTGGAATTTTTTCCCGGATCAATGCCGTCATTGCATCTACCCGCCTTGCCTGGAAACAGCCAACGGTTATGTAGATGATGCAGCCTTCCAAGATGAAGAGAGCGGTGCGGTGGTCTTTACCGACAAGACAGCAGAACTTTCAGCCAGTGAGGCTCAGGAAGTACGTGCATCGTGTCCATACGATATTCCACGTTATGACAGCGTCACCGGAAAATTAAGCAAATGTACCATGTGCTTTGAACGCATCACCGCCGGAATGCTTCCGGCCTGCGTCAAAGCTTGCCCTACAGGCACGATGAACTTCGGAGAACGCGAAGAAATGGAAGCTCTGGCCCAGGAACGTCTGGCTATTGCCAAAAAGATATTCCCAGAAGCCATGTTGGCCGATCCGGACGATGTCAACATTATCTTCCTGCTCACGGACCAACCGGACAACTACTCTTACAATGCTGTAGCCAGCGTTTCCAACTCCTTTTTAACCAGAAAGGGCTTTTTGGCCAAAATGGTCAGGCCTTTTCATGAAATTGTGACAAATGGGTAGCTTACCCCTGGTCACAGACTGAAAAATAACCACAAAAAACCGGTACTCCTGGCCAGGGTACCGGTTTCTTTTTCTTCCATGCCAAGAGGTACACCATGACACAAGACATGATTTTTCTTCCGCGCGGGCCGCAGTCTGTTCTTGATTCGATTGCCATCTATTGCCGCCAAAGGCCCCAGCTCAAGGAAATTCTGGAAACGTTTCAACCAATTTTCGAAAAACGGGCATCTTTGGCTGAAAAATTTTCATCCATGGAACTGCACGACATCCCGGCTTTGGACTTTGGACGTTGGAATATGGAAAATCAGGGAATATCCATTTTAGCCGGCGTACCTCTTTCTTTTTTAGCTGCATGGCTGAATATTTCGCTTCAGGAAATGCTGCCGCTATTACAGGCAAATATGCCAAACGGACAGGAGCTCGAAAAAGTCAACAAGGCTTTTGAGCAAGGAAAATTAAACCCGGTAACGTGTCTGGAAACGCTTATTGCCGGAGACCTGCCAGGAATGAAACGATTTGCTGAAAAAACAAACTGTTCAGAATCTGTTTTGTATTTTGCCTGTTCGATGATTGCTTCTCCTGCCCTGGAAGCCCTGACAGGCCCCATCTTGCAGCAGGTTCCAGAACTATTTTGGAAAGAGGGATTTTGTCCGGTTTGCGGCTCTTTTCCTTCCATTGCCGTGTTGAGCCGGCCAGAAAAGACAGCTCTGGAATCCCTGATTGGCGGCGGCGGCAAAAAATTTCTGCACTGCTCTTTGTGCGGACATGAGTGGTATTTTCGGCGTGACACCTGCCCGGCCTGTCAGAATGCCGAGCCCGGCACGAAAGAAATTTTTTACGCGTCCAAAGCCAAGCAGGAAAGAATAGAGGTCTGCTCCAGGTGCAAAACCTACCTTCCTTGTATCGACCTGCGGGAATACTCTCAGGATCCCAATCCTTTTGTAGCCCCTGTGGGGCTTTTGCACCTGAATATTATTGCCGCTGAAAAAGGCTGTGCGCCTTTGGCTCCGGCTCCGTGGAACACGTTTTGATGGTGCGTTACCCGCTCAAAACACAATGAAAAAAACCGCACTATATCCAATCCTTTTTCGGGACTTCCAGGGGCTTCAAAAGCGGGAAGAAACTCTGGCGCAGGAGATCAATCTGTCCTTACATATCAAGGGACAGGGCTGCTCTTTGATCCCCTGTTCGCCAGGCCACGAACGCCATTTGGTTTTGGGACGGTTACGAACGGAAAAACTCATTTCAGACACAAGCCAGGTTCAGGATATAATCTTTCGTCATACAGGCGAAGATTCCTTATCTGCTCATGTTGTTTTGAACGAAGCCCCTGTCTCAGAGCAAGAAAAAAAATCTCAACCAATCCAGTTAGAGGGGCCTGTTATTTTTGAATGCATGCGCCAACTGGAAACGAAACAAACCCTTTTCCCTCAGACAGGCTGCACCCACGGAGCAGCCCTTTTTGATCAGCAGGGACATCTTCTGGCCATGGCTGAAGACGTGAACCGCCGCAGCGCCCTGGAAAAAACCATTGGTTTGGCCCAGGAAGAAAAAACGCTCTCGCAGGCCGCTCTGGCGGCAATAACGTCCCGTCTGAACACAGACCTTGTGGCCTGCGCCGCAGCTGCTGGTCTGACTTTTTTATGCGGTATTTCCGTGGGCACGCTTGCGGCAGTAAAGACAGCGAAAAAATATGGTATGACCCTGATCGGCAGAGTTCGGGGCCAGAACATGAATATCTATACCGGCCATGAACGACTCATCTGGACTGATGAGAACTGACTTCCCCAAAAGGCACAAGTCCAGGACAAGGCTTGAATTGCAACTAATGAGCAATACAGCTTCTTGATTTTGAACCCGCTGGAATCATTCAAAAAATAAAAAAAACGCAGGATATCCTTCTCAGGATTCGTTCTTACTATTAGCAAGCTGTTAAAATTACCCAACCCTATCAATATTGCTCCTGATTTTTTATGAACAGATACATGAAAAAAAAATTTTTGCTCTTTCTGGTACTGGTGCTTATTATCACCAGTCTGTCATATTTTTCTTTCAAAAAGAAAAAAAACGTCCAGTATCTGACAGAAACTGTCCGGCGGGGAAATATTGAAAAAACAGTCAAGGCCGCAGGCGATATTACAGCTTCCCTGCTTGTTGATGTTGGCGTGCAGGTGACAGGCCAGGTCAAAAAACTCCATGTCCGGCTCGGGCAGCAGGTCAAAAAAGGGGATCTGATAGCGGAAATTGATTCAACGACTCAAAAAAATGAATTACAAATCGCACAGGCCAAACTCGCCAGTCTTGAAGCCCAGTTGGCGTCAAAGCTCGTGGCCCTGGATGTGGCCCGGAAAAATCATGCCAGAGAAAAATCACTTTTTGCCAACCATTCCACATCCCAAAAAGAACTGGAAGCCGCGGAAGAACGCATGGCCGTTACCAGTTCGGTCATAACAGAAATCAAATCCTCTATTGAGCAGACCAAAATTGCGGTCAGCACCGCCAAGGCCAATCTGGGCTATACACGGGTCACCGCGCCGGTTAATGGAACGATTGTTTCCGCGCCTATCGGCGAAGGGCAAACTGTCAACTCGGTTCAGTCCTCGCCCACCATTGTCCAGATTGCCGATCTGTCAGCCATGACTTTGCGCATGCAGATTGCCGAAGGAGATATTACCACGGTGCGTCCCGGCATGCGTGTTGTTTTTTCCACCTTGGCTGATCCCGACCGAAAACAGGAGACAACGCTTCAATCCATTGACCCCGGATTAACCATAATGTCCCGTGGCAATTACAACTCAAAAACAGACCCTTCCAACGAGGCTGTTTACTATTACGGCCGGGCACTTGTTCCCAACACGGATAACAGACTGCATATCGGCATGACCACTGAAAATATTATCTTTGTCCAGCAGGCCAAAAATGTTCTGATTCTGCCAACAGTTGTCATTAAGCAAGACCAGGCTGAAACAGGCACGGTGCTCATTTTACAGGAAAACGGAGAAGTCAGTCCCAGACAGATCCGTACCGGCCTGGCAGATGAACTGAACACCCAGATTCTTTCCGGCCTGAAAGAAGGCGAAAAGGTTGTTTCTTCTCAAGCAGACGGAATTGTCGAGAAAGACAATCCGGGACGATGGCTGAGGGGCAGGAGATAAGATGGCTCTGATTGAACTTTCACACCTTGAGCATTGGGTTGGAAACGCAACCAATCGAGTGCAGGTACTCAAAGACATTTCCCTGAGTATCAACAAGGGCGATTTTGTGGCCATTATAGGCCAATCAGGTTCCGGTAAGACAACCCTGATGAATATCCTTGGCTGTCTTGATGTTCCCACATCCGGTTCTTACCGTCTGGAAGGACAGGAAACAACCACGCTGCAAGCGGATCAACGGGCGTTCCTGCGCCTGGAAAAACTGGGGTTTATTTTCCAGCAGTATAACCTGCTGCCCTCAATGTCCGCGCTGGAAAACGCGACATTGCCCGCGATATACGCGGGAGTTCCACACCAACAACGACAGAGCAGGGGAAAAGACCTGCTCACGGAACTCGGCCTGCCGGACCGACTGCATCACAAACCAACCGAGCTTTCCGGTGGACAGCAGCAAAGGGTCAGCATTGCCAGAGCACTGATGAATGGCGGTGAAATTATTCTGGCTGACGAACCCACAGGAGCGCTGGATTCAAAAAGCAGTCAGAATGTAATGGACATTCTGCAAAAACTGCACACGCAGGGACATACCATTATTCTGGTCACTCATGACGCGCAAATCGCCGCGCGCGCCAGCCGGATAATAGAACTCAGGGACGGCGAACTCATTTCTGATTCAAGAAAGAGTCCATGTCCCGTATCTGTTCCAGACAAATTTAGGGCTCAGCTCCATCGTACAGCCTGGCTGGGAAAAGACCAGTTTCTGGAATCAACAAAAATGTCAATTCAGGCTCTCTTGGCTCATAAACTCCGTTCTGTACTGACCATGCTTGGTATTATTATCGGGATTGCCTCTGTTGTGTCTGTTATTGCGCTGGGAAAGGCCTCTCAAAAACAAATATTAAGCGAAATCAGGAGAATAGGGACAGACACGATTTCGATTTATCCTGGAAAAAACTGGGGAGACCTGCAATTTGGAAAAATAAAAACCTTGACTGTGGCTGATGCCGATGCCCTCAGCCAGCAAAGCTATGTACAAAATGTGACCCCGCTGATGATCAGCGGTGGCTTGCTGACCTATCGCAACAGTATGCTCTCCGCCCAGCTTTATGGCGTTGGCAGCCATTACTTTGCCGTAGACGGGCTGGAGATAACCAGCGGCCGTTTTTTTAACGCAAAAGACGTAGCCAAAAGTCACCAGGTGGTCGTCATTGATGAAAAAGTCAAACAACAGCTCTTTGCACACAAGGCTGAAAAAGACATTCTGGGACAAAATATCTTTTTTCAAAAACGCCCGTTAACGATTATTGGTATCGCACGCAGAAAAACATCACGGGACTATGACAGCAAGCTCAAATTATGGGCGCCATATACCACGTTCATGCACCGGATTACAGGAAACGGGCAGATCACCTCCATCATTGTTCAAATCTCTCATAACGTAAATTCACAGGCCGCAGAAAAAAGCATTACCCATCTCATGACTTCCCGTCACGGGAGTAAGGATTTTTTTACCACAAACAGTAACAGCATCCAGAAAACAGTTGAGAGCACGACCGATACCATGACGTTCATGATTTCATCTATTGCCCTGACAGCCCTGATTGTTGGCGGCATAGGCGTTATGAATATCATGCTGGTTTCTGTCACGGAGCGGACAAAAGAGATTGGATTACGAATGGCCATTGGCGCCCACCGTTTGAGTATCTTGCAGCAATTCCTCATTGAAGCGGCTCTGATCTGCCTGGCGGGCGGGCTGGTGGGCATATGTTTATCCTTTTGTGTTGCCATGCTGTTTAATATGTTCGTCCCCCAGCTGGGCATGTCTTTTTCCGCTTACACTCTTGGCAGCGCGATACTCTGCTCAACCAGTATCGGCCTTATCTTTGGTTTTATCCCGGCCCGAAACGCGGCCCGGCTTCACCCCATAGACGCGCTGGTCAGGGAATAATATGCGATTTACTCTTATCTACTCCCTGAGTCTGTTTTTTTGTACCGTCCTGACAATCTCCGGCTGCAGTTTACGGCAAGCAGAGCAAAATCAGGCCGCGCTCCCGACGGAACTCCACGACAACATCGAACAAACATGGTGGACAATGTACAATGAGCCGGAACTGAACAAGCTGGTGGAAAGAGCACTTGAGCAAAATATTGATTTACAGCAATCACGGCTGATGACAGAAAAAGCCTTCTATCAACTCAAAATCAGCCAGCAGGAACTTTGGCCCAAAGCAGGCGCCACTCTGGGCGGGAAAAAAAATAAGAATCTGGAAAACGGACGGGAAAACACATCGTTCAGCAGCGATCTTTCACTCAACTACGAACTTGACCTGTGGAAAAAACTCGCAGCCAGTACGCAGGCCAATCAACACTCCTATCAGGCCAGTCAGCAGGATTTGCAGGCGGCCAGGATAAGTCTGGCCAGCACGGTTATTGACGCCTGGTTTCATCTGGCCAGCCTTGATCAGTCTATTCTGCTTATGCAAAAAAACCTGGACTGCCACAAACAGCTTTTTGCCATTTCCAGGGCCCGCTATCTTGCGGGAAAAACCAGCAAAAGCCCTTTTCGGGCTTCCCGTCAGGCCCTGCTCTCCGCAAAAATGAGGCTGGTTGAGCTGCAAAAGAATCAACGGGATGTCATCGTCATGCTGAACAATATCCTGAACCTCAAACCCAAAGAAGCCCAAAACCTCAAACCGGCGCCAGTGATCAATGCAGCCCAGCATACTGTCAATCTTGACATTCCACTTTCCGTACTGGGCCAACGCCCTGACCTGCGGGCCGCGGAATTCCGCCTGCAGGCCGCCTGGAGCCAAAAAGAGGCACAGCAGAGAAACTGGTACCCCAAAATAAGCCTGCGGGCCGGAATTGGAACACAGGCGGATGAACCGGGAAAACTCTTTGATATTCCGATCGGCATGGGTTCTATTTCTGTTTCACTGCCATTTCTGCAGTGGAACACGCTCAAGTGGCAAAACAAAATTGCTGAGGCCAACTTTCAATCCGCGCGCCTTGATTTTGAAAAAAAACTGACCACGGCCCTCAATGAGGTCGCTTCTGCCAGCCATCACTATCGCCTGGCCCAAAAAAACCTGGCCTGGAATGAGGAAAAACACGCTCTTGAGCTGGAAAACAGCCGCTATCACCAACTGCGCCATGAACAAGGCAGCGGAGAATTTGAGGATTGGCTTCGGGCCCTGACAGTTTTATACACCACTGAACAGGCTATTGCCCAGGCAAAATATCAGGTACTGAAATATGAAAACCTGATTTACAAAAGCATGGCCGGAAGATACAGCACCGGAAAAAAAAAGGCTGACAGCAGCGCGGATAAAACACCGGATTGTTGCTGCGACCAGCAGCCTCACCCCTGACGAGCGCAGTTTGCCACTTGCTGTGTCAAAATGGCCAGACCGTGCTCTAGTGAGGGCAGGATACAGTCCAGACACTCCTGTACGGCCTTGGGACTGCCAGGCAAATTGACAATAAGTGTTTTTTTACGGATACCGGCAGTCGCGCGGGAAAGCATTGCCCTGTGCGTAAATTGCAAGCTGTGCGCACGCATTGCCTCGGCAATGCCCGGGCATGTTTTTTCAACAACAGCTATTGTGGCTTCCGGCGTGACATCACGAGGCGCAAAGCCTGTTCCTCCTGTGGTAAGAACAAGAGCAACATTTCCACTGTCACACAGGGCCACCAGCTCTTTTTCAACAATGGCCTGTTCATCAGGAACAACGGCATACCGCTCAAGCCTGTAACCTTGTGCTCGCGCGAGTTCTATGGCTTGCTGTCCGCTTAAATCTTCACGCTGTCCGGCAAAACCTGAATCGCTGATGGTCAAAACAGCAAAGGAAAACATACTTCTCCACTGAAAGTTTGGATTTTTTTCAAGAACAGCAGCCTGATACAGACGGCATTGGAGTAAAAACAAGCGTCATGGTATCGTTTACGGAGATAACGCCGCCTTGCAGAACCCTAGCAAAAACCCCCTGCCTGGGCATGATACATTCGCCCATTGTTTCATAAATCTGGCAATGGTCATGGCACTTTTTTCCAATCTGCGTAATTTCCAGCAATACGTCTCCGCAAACGAGCTGAGTCCCCACAGGAAGGGTCGCGAAGTCAAAAGAATCAACCACAAGGTTTTCCCCAAAATCTCCAAATTCAACCTCTGCCCCTCTTTGCCGGAACGCTTCTATTTTTTCATAGGACAACAGACTGACCTGCCGATGCCAGAACCCGGCGTGAGCGTCATTTTCCATTCCATGATTGACAATAAACCTGGCAGTTGTCACATCCCGTTTTTGTGTTCCCTTTTTCGTGCTCATGCAAACAGCTCTTACTGTTCCCATATAATCCTCCTGAACATTATGCATGAAAACCGTTGGCATTTATCCCCCAACGCTGTTCATGGCAAGATCCAAAGAAACTTCCTGAACAGGCCGGCAAAAGGTATGTGCAAAGGGTTTTTTATTGACAGTCTGGATAATGGTAGAAAGAATTTCAGCGTCTGAAGCTGATGTTCGCAACAGGCGTTTCATATTTGTTCCAATATCATGGTGCAGACAGGTTTTCAAAAATCCCCACGACGTAAGCCGCACCCTGTTGCAGTTCTTACAAAAGGTATCGCTGAGCGTCGCAATATATCCAATGGGGGTGGCATAGCCTTGCACCTGAAAATACCGCGCCGGGCCATTCCCTAGACGGGCTTGGTAAGGTCGCAACTTGCCGAATGTTTGCTCCATCAGTTTGTTAATCTGCTCCAGCGGAATACCCAAAAACCGCTTTCCCTCGCCAACCGGCATCAACTCAATGAAGCGCAAAGGAAAACCACGAACCAGAGCATAGTTCGCAAGCGGCACAAGCTCACTTTCATTATAATCCTGTATGGGAACCGTATTGATTTTTATCTGCATTCCCATGTCCTTTGCTTTTTCCAGCCCAAGCAAAATATCTTCAACCTCAACACTGCTTCGCGTAATGCGGGAAAAAACCTGCTGTGACAAAGCGTCCAGACTCACGTTGATACTGCGTATGCCAGCGGCGGCCAGTGATTGCAGCGACTGCGGTAAAAGGGCTCCATTTGTGGTCAGGGTTACCTGCTCAATACCAGCAATCTGTGTCAATTTTTCAATAAAGGCCAGGCTGCCCCGCCGACAAAGAGCTTCGCCACCTGTTATTTTGTAATGCGTCACCCCCAGTGCAGCAGTGAGGCGACAGAATCGCAACAGTTCCTCAAAGGAAAGAATTTCTTCATGCGGAATAAAAGCCGTACCATGACACGGCATACAGTAAACGCAACGGAAATTACACCGGTCCGTAAGAGAAAGACGAATATAATGAATACGCCTGCCGTGTGAATCGACTAATCCAAGGGCAAGACTTTCCTGTTTCATGGCCGCCTGTATTCTCCGCTTTTTCCACCTGCCTTATGCACAAGGTGTATCTGCCCGATCTCCATAGCCTTGTCCATGGATTTGCACATATCGTATATGGTCAAAAGCGCAACAGACACCCCGGTCAGGGCTTCCATTTCAACTCCGGTTGGCCCCTGTGTTTTGGCTGTACAGGTTGCCCATATTCCGCAATCGGTTACTTCCAGGGTCACAAGGCAGTTTGTCAGAGGCAAAGGGTGACAAAGCGGGATGAGCTCAGCCGTTTTTTTGGCCCCCATAATACCGGCAAGCTGGGCAACAGTCAAAACGTCCCCCTTTTTCATCTGCTGATCGCGAACTGCCGCAACAACATGAGAAGATACAGCAATAAATCCCTTGGCCGTTGCTGCGCGCGCACTAGGCGCTTTTTGTGAAACATCAATCATCACAACATTGCCGTTTGCGTCAATATGGGAAGAGGAGACAGGAACCTGGGAAGAAGATGAAGAAACAGTCATAAAAAACTCGCGCGGGTTGAACAGAATAAAACAATATCCTGTCATTATGATATGGTTGGATCAAGCTAATAGAAATTTTATGAAAAAGCAATCAAATCTGCATGTTGTTAGCAGTCCCTTGTCTGCGGTGCAGCAAAGAACATGGTACTCTTCCCATTGTTAGTTCCTATGCTATCTGTTAGAGCTTTGCCCTTGGGGGGGATTACCCGTTTAACTTTATCTGTCTAGGATCAATGCCCAGCTTCTTAAATTTATTGTAGAGCGTAGATCTGGAGACTCCTATTTTTTTTGCCATGTTAGTAACATTGCCGTCACATATTTTGAGATAGCGAATAAGGGTTTGAGTCTCTTGTCTGGCCATGGTATCTGCAAATGATGAAGCGGATATTGGCTCCTCCCTTTTTAATGCGTCAAGGGAAGTTGGTCGCGGGGATATAAGTATTGCTTCCTTCATAAAACCAGGTAGATATTCTGGCTCAATCAGCGTACAATCACAGATACTCGCAACATGGGTAATAACATTGCGTAACATACGAATATTCCCGGGCCATGAATAAGACATCATAATCTGCATGCTATCATGAGAGAAAGAAATATCACTGCGTCCCAAATGGTCTAGAAAGTAGTCAGTAAGTAAGTGGATATCTTCCTTCCGTTGACGTAATGGCGGAACATAGATCTGTAACGAATTAATCCTGTAAAGAAGATCCTCTCTGAATTGACCTTTGTCGACCATTTCCAATAAATCTTTATTAGTAGCACAAACCAAACGGAAATCTACTTGACGGAGAGTAACAGACCCTACCCTGCTGAATGTTTTAGTCTCAAGAAAACGCAATAGCTTAGATTGAGCGTCAAGAGGAAGGTCGCCTATTTCATCAAGAAAAAGAGTTCCTCCGTCCGCCAGCTCCACTAACCCAACCTTACCATTCCGACGCGCTCCTGAAAAAGCTCCTACTACATATCCGAAGAGTTCAGATTCAAAAAGTTCCTTGGGGATGGTCGCACAGTTGATACTGACAAATGGGGCCTGAGCGCGACAACTGGAAGCATGCAGGGAATGCGCAAAAAGTTCCTTGCCCGTTCCTGTTTCGCCAAGAATTAATACAGGCGAATTCACTTTTGCGTAACATTCCAAAAGTTTCTTTTGTTCGAGCAGAACCTTGCTGTTTCCCAGAATGTTTTCCTTCCCATACTGACATCTGAATGCGGCCTGCATCCTTTCTTGACAACAGAGCAATTCTTTATCAAGTAAGGCATTCCTTTTAGCAAATTTCTTAGCTAAAACTTGCAAATCAGAAATCTTGCTTAAAATAGTATGGGAGATTACTCCTTGAGGTTCTCCTTCAGAGGAACATACGAGAATTCTATTGACGACCGCGCTGTTTTGTATATTTTCCCTCTGAACAACAGATATGTCCCCCCATTCACTTTTGCCACTTTCAAGCACGATGGGAACCCGAGAATTAGGTATGACTTCAGTAACAGGTTTCCCTTGAATATCTACAATTTCTTTCCCAATAATTTTTGCATACTCTTTATTAATAAAAAGAACCTCGTGGTCTTTGCTACAGTACATTATTCCCATAGGTAATGTATTAAGAATAGAAACTAACATGTCGTTTTCACTCATAATTATTCTCCTCCTGTAAAAAGTCTACAAATTGGCTCTGATTGGCTTGCACCAACAATCAAGTGCAGTAGTTCAGAATTGATCTGACAGGGCATGCCGGATTGGTGAAAGATCCTGTCATTAATTGAGTCGTCCAACTTTTTTCTCCCAGACAAGTCATCAAAAAAAGTTTGGATGGATATCCTATCTCAACATATTTTTCCCTGATATATTGTTCTATATAGACTTATTTTTTAAGCTCACTGTATGGATCAATCTGTCTTGTTTAGTGTCATATTTTGTAAACTGAAATGATGTTTTTTCTGGGTACAAAAAGCAAACAAATACAAGTCAACTTTCAATGTTCTGACTTCGCTGAATTCATAAATATAAACATATTCATATTTTACACTACCAATAATATTCGATAAAAACATTATCCATCCAGAGAATTTTGTTGCCCATTGGGAAAAGAATATCTTTTTTATTTTTTGTTCGATTATGTAGCCCAAAGGTTACATATCTTTTATAATGTCGTATTTAATATGGTATAATTCATTTATTTTTTCACTACCCTAAACGAGGATAATATGCAACAATTATTAGACGACATGGTATGTTATATATCATTTTGAGGAATTTGAACCACATTTAGCCAGTCAAAAAGAAAGTCGAATTATGTAGCTCACAACAACATTCGTTTTATAAATGTTGTTGTGGGATCATGCACATTGATGCTTCTTAGAGGGATTTACCATCAGATCTGAGCGGCTGGAATAACAAATATCGCCATTCAGAAAAAGCAACAAACCACATAATATATATGATAAAATCTGCTTTCCTGATTGCCATAAATTCGATCCTCGGCGAAATCATTTATATGCATTTCAAATATAATTATACAGACCTAATAACCACCTAGAAGCAAAAATATTTTTTATTTAACTAGCCAATAGATTGAAGATTTCCCACACAAGGGGTTACGAATGAAATCACTCGTGAGGCTATCCGTTCTGCAGCAACTGCCGAGTGTCTGATTTAACAGGGGTAACTCCATTAATTGAGACATATGTTTTATTTTTTAGACAGTGATTGTCTAAAAAATAAAACATTACGTTTTTCCCTTCTTATCTTCTTTTTTGCTTAGACCTCCTAATATCTATACAATATTGTTGTCAAAAAAGACATAGACACAAAATAATCTAATTAATATGGTACGGAACTTGTTATTATTTAAACAAGCCTGGATTAAAAATCTGATGAATTGAAAACGAGAGCACATATACTGAATAAATTTTATTCCAAGGAGGTTCTTGCTATGGATGTTATGACCTATCTCTTTGCATGCTTCACTCCGCTTAAAATTGTGCTTATGATTGGTGGAACCATCGGTGGCATTCTTTTAGGAGCAACACCTGGCCTAAGTCCCACCATGGCCGTTGCGCTCCTAATCCCTTTTACTTTCCATATGGCGCCAGCTGACGGACTTATCCTACTTGGTTCCGTGTATTCAGCAGCTGTGGCAGGTGGCTGTATCACAGCCATCTTAATCAATATCCCAGGGGCTCCAGCCAATATAGCCAGCATGTTTGATGGACATGTCATGGCCAAAAAAGGAAATGCTGAAAAAGCGTTATACCTTTCTTTCTTGAGCTCAGGCTTGGGAGGCCTCATTGGCGTTGCAGTACTCATACTCTTTACTCCGCCCATCGCTCGCATGGCCATGGAATTTGGCCCATCTGAACTATTTTGGCTGGCTATTTTTGGAGTCACTGTCATTGCTGGTCTTTCTTCAGGATCAGTAGTCAAAGGTCTTTACGCTGGTACTGTTGGCTTGCTTTTGAGCTGTATAGGAGAAAATCTTGTTTATGGAGTAGAACGTTTTGTTTTTTCTGAAAAATTGACAGGGGGTATTTCGATTATTCCCGCCCTTATTGGACTTTTTGCTATCCCGCAAATCCTTACTTTAGTGGAATCCATTGGACAGGATGTCCCACACACGACCTTTAAAAGACAAAAAGGAACCCTACGAGACGCCCTGAACGATATCTTGCACCTTCCCAAAGAGTGGATAATGGGATCGGCAGTAGGCTCTTTTATTGGAGCCATTCCCGGCGCCGGAGGGCAAGTAGCCGGACTCATTGCTTACGATCAATCCAAAAAAATGTCCAGGCAGGCCGAAAAATTTGGAACAGGCATCTCTGAAGGAATTATTTCTGTTGAGTCAGCTAATAACGCTACAGTTGGGCCAGCCATGATCCCATTGTTGACCATGGGAATCCCTGGCAGCCCGACTGCAGCTGTACTTTTGGGCGGGCTTCTGATTCATGGTCTTTTCCCTGGGCCAGATCTGTTCATTCAACATGGGGATGTAGTTTACACTTTTATTGCCAGCCTACTCGTCGCTCAGATAGCAATGATGATTTTTGGTATTATGATTGCTCGTTATTCGCATATCGTTATGAATATCCCGAACAGCATTATGGTGGCAGCAGTTACAGTACTTTGCGTCTACGGTTCATACAGCGTCCAAAATATCATGGACGATGTGATCATCATGTTTTGTCTGGGAATCTTGATGTATTTGGGTAGCCGCTCCTTTTCGCCTGCTCCTGTTGTTCTCGGACTTATTCTCGGCCCTCTGGCTGAAGACAATTTTAGCAGGGGAAAAATTATTGCCCAGACAGGAGATGGAATGGTTAGTTATTTTTTGACAGGTGGAGTCAATATGGTTGTTATTGCTCTATGTATTGTTTCTATCGGATGGAGCATATTTGGTGAATTTAAGCTAAGGCGTAAAAATAAATAAAGTTAAATGGCACAAAAAGCATACTCTTTATATCATTAATTAAAAAATTTAACCTCTTATTCTCTAGAATCATACTTTAATAAGGAGATTCAACTATGACAAACGTATGTAAATACCTTCTCGAAACTTTTTTCATGTTTGCCGTTCCAGTCGTGGCACTTTCTATGCTGGACGATATATTCATTGAAGATGCTAAGGTGTTCCCCGAATATATTTGTTACGCCATGTTTTTTCTGGCGACCATCAACGCTATTCAATTTTGGTCTTACGTAAAAAAAACATGTCCCATCCAATGGTCCGCCCTTTTACGCAGGTCATTGCCAACAAAGGAGACTAGCTCATTTCCTGTAAGACGTTTATCTGTAGTTTTGGCACTCATGATTGTTTATGTCTTCACTATGGAAACAGTCGGATTCTACTTCACTGGATTTTTGTTTTTTTTCTTAATTCTGCTGATTCTTGATCAAAAAAAACAGTCTGTAGTCCGTATTGGAAAAAAAATTGGATATGCCTTAATTTTTATGGGGATAATCTATCTCCTGTTTAGTATGATGCTTGGTATGACCATTCCTTCTGGAATACTATGTTAACCTATTACTTATTTGGAGGCAGTTATGAAAAAGCTATTATTTCTGTTAATATTTTTAATCTGTTGCAGCGTTACAGGTTTGGTTTTTGGCGCTTATCCTGAAAAGCCCATTTCCTTGATTGTCACGTATCCTCCTGGCGGAGCCACAGATTTTCAGGCGCGGGTCGTGACCACCAAAGCTTCAGAGGATAATTTTTTTGGCCAACCTATCGTGATCATCAACAAACCTGGAGCTGGAGGCAGAGTCGGGTGGAACTGGTTTGCTGAAAAGGCTGCCACTGATGGTTACTCCCTCAGCACCTATAATGCGCCACATTTCATTGCCCAAAGCCTTGTCTTTAAGAATTCCAAATTCACTGTGGATAGTTTTGAGCCTGTTGCCACATGGGGAGCCGATCCTGCAGTACTTATAGTGCCTAAAACGAGTCCATTTAATACGCTGGAAGACTTTATCAAGTTTGCCAAGACAAATCCTGGTAAAATTACGATTAATGGAGCTGGCCTTTATGTGGGGCATCATATTGCGGCATTACAGTTAGGAAAAGCCGCAGATATCAAATTGACATATGTCCCCGAGCAAGGTGGTACTCCAGCTATGCAAAATGTAATGGCCGGAAATGTTATGTCTGGTTTTAATAATTTATCTGATGTTTTCCGTAATAAAGATTCTATAAAAATTCTAGCTATTGCCGATCTACAACGACATAATTTTTTCAAAAAAATTCCAACATTTATAGAAAAAGGAATAGATGTTGATAATTCAAGTGTCAACTATAGAGGAATAATGCTCCCAAAAGGAGTAAACAATGAAATTATTTATAAATGTGAAAAAATATTTCTAGATATGTTTAATGACAAAAAGATAAAAGATATGATGGATAAAAGTGGAAGTCCAATGTATATTCTTAATCGTCAACAGACTATTAAGCTATTAAATAATGTTAAAAAAAATATTAATAATTTATTAATAAATATTAAGAACTAGTTTATATATAAAATATTATTTTTAAAATTCTATAATAATTTGACTATTTAATATTTATTAAAATTGTGAGGTTCATTATGCAAACAATTGATGAACAATTAGATAAAGCACGAAAAGCACAAAGTATTATTTGCAATTATAATCAGGAAAAAATAGATGAATTATGTCTTGCAATAGGATGGGAGGTTTATGAAGATAATAATATTTACAAACTTGCCAACATGGCTGTTGAAGAAACAGGATTCGGCAATGTAGAGAGTAAAATTATAAAACACAAGCGTAAAGTTGGTGGAGTGTTACATGACATTCAAGGAGCAAAGAGTGTCGGCCTTATTGAAAAGAATCCAGAAACTGGAATTTCCAAGTATGCAAAACCTGTGGGTGTGGTCTGTGCGATTCTGCCTGCGACCAATCCTACGGCGACCTGCGGAGGCAAAGCTATCAGTATTTTGAAAGGTCGTAATGCCGTTATCTTCAAACCCAGCTCGCGTGCCCAAAATTGCACCAAAGAGGCTATCAACATGATGCGTAAAGGCTTACGCAAAATTGGTGCACCTGAAGATCTTATTCAAGCAGTTGAAGACCCAAGCCGGGATGGCATTACAGAACTAATGAAAAAGGCTGATATTATTGTCGCCACTGGGAGCGGAAATGTCGTCCGTGCTGCCTACTCCAGCGGAACGCCAGCCTATGGAGTTGGGCAAGGCAATGCCGTAACCATTATCGCTGAAGACGCCTCCATTTCCGAGGCTGCGAAAATGATCTGTGACAGTAAACTGTTTGATTATGCTACCTCTTGTTCATCGGAAAATGCTGTCGTCCCTGTTGCCTCTGTGTATGACTATTTCATGGCCGAAATGAAGGCTAATGGATGCCACCTGGTCACAGGAGAAAACCGGGAGAAATTGAAAAATTTTATGTGGAAGCTAGATGCCGGGGGAAAGATGCACCTCAACCATGATGTGATCGCCAAATCTGCCCAGTTTATTGCCGATGGAGCTGGTATCCACATCCCACCGAAGACTAATATTTTGCTGGTGGAAGGTTCAGAACCCATTGCCGAAGACAGATTCCACGATGAAAAGATATCTCCGGTTCTAACAGTATATAAAGCCAATGATTTCCAAGATGCTTATCGCATACTTGTCGAGTTGACTGATTTGGTCGGGCATGGACATTCTTGTGGGATTCATACATATAAACATAACTATATTGATTTTTTAGGAAATAAAATGAAAAGTTCACGCATCACAGTTCGTCAGTCGATGAGTGCTGGTAATGGTGGACATCCATTCAACCGCATGCCTTCTACGGCTACATTAGGATGTGGAACATGGGGAGGAAATAGTACAACAGAAAATATAAATTGGCGTCATTTCCTCAATATTACCTGGGTTAATGAACCTGTTGAACCATGGACATTTTCTGAAGAAGAAATGTGGGGAGAATTCTGGAAAAAATATAGCAAATAAAAAACCTATTACAATATCTGATATAATTAATGAACATTATATCTCATATTTTACTTATAGGAATAATAATAATATAAAACCAGAAGGATACGATATGAAACTCTTTGAATACCAGGCAAAAAATGTTTTTCATGAAAAAGGGATACCGATTCCCAAGGGCATAGTCGTTCATTCCATGACAGAACTAGATGAAGCTTTTTCAAAAGTAGGTTTCCCGTGCGTATTAAAATCTCAAGTATTACGAGGAGGACGAGGCAAAGCAGGATTGATCAAAGTCGTAACTAATGAGAAACTGGGGAGAAAGACAGCAAGCTCCTTATTTGATTCAGAATATAACATCCGCTCTATTCTTGTTGAAGAAGCAATAAATATTAATCAAGAATTATACCTAGCTATAACAATTAATCCCGTAACATCAAAAGCCTTGTTGATTGGATGTGCAGATGGTGGAGTAGAAATTGAATCCTTATTGGTAACCGCTCCTGAAAATATTATCTCCGTTCAAGTTGACATTACAGAAGGACTAGGATCTTATCATGTCAATAATCTTCTGTATGGCATTGGGCTCTCTGGAGACGAATTTAAACAGGTAAGTGGCATTGTACATAAACTTTACAATGTCTTTTGCTCTTATGATGCTCAACTTGTGGAGATCAACCCGCTTTTCATTACAAAAGAGAAAAAGGTCGTTGCCGGTGACGGCAAGTTGATTATTGACGACAACTCCATCTCCCGTCAGCCTCAATATCCGTTGAGCAGAGAATATTTTGACTCCGAGGTGGAATACGAAGCTGCCCTGGAGGGCATTCCGTATCTGTGTTTTGGTGGAGATATCGCCATGATGTGCGCTGGCGCCGGGTTAACGACCGCTATATTTGACCTCATTCACGATATTAATGGCACCGTAGCGACCTATGTAGAATTTGGAGGAGCAAACTATACCAAAGCTATTCGTACTATGGAACTTTGTCTCAAAACTCCCAGCAAGGTAATATTGGTGGTTACATTCGGTACTATTGCCAGGGCAGATGTTATGGCTCAGGGGCTTGTGGATGCCATTAAAGTTCACAACCCCAAACAACCTGTTATTACTTGTATTCGTGGAACGAATGAAGAAGAAGCATTCTCTATTTTACGTCAGGCCGGTCTTGAACCGCTGACTAACACAGAAGAAGCTGTACAGCGAGCAGTGAATATCGCTGCAGGGAGAGATTTATGAGTATTTTTGTAGACAAAAAATCACGAGTAGTTGTTCAGGGTGCTACTGGGAAAGAAGGTTCTTTCTGGACCAAACATATGAAGGACATGGGAACTCAGGTTGTTTTTGGCGTTACTCCAGGAAAAGAAGGCCAGGATGTGGATGGAATCCCTATTTATCATTCCGTACGACGCGGTATAAAAGAGCATTCGGCAGATGTGGCCATGTTATTTGTTCCTCCACGTTTTACCAAAGATGCGGTATTTGAAGCCTTGGATGCAGGCATCCGCAAAATATGTACCATTGCTGATGGCATTCCACTGCACGAAGCTGTGCAGATACGTAAAGCAGCTCTTTCTTGCGGAGCGATGGTGGTCGGCGGCAATACTTCAGGTGTTATTTCCGTAGGAGAGGCAATGCTTGGGACAATCCCTTATTGGATTGAACGTGTCTACAAAAAAGGTCATGTTGGAGTGATGACCCGCAGTGGCTCACTAACTAACGAAGTCACGGCCGAGATTGTTCGCGTCGGCTTGGGGGTGACTACGCTAATCGGTATTGGAGGGGATCCTGTCCCAGGTACGCGTTTCGCCGAATTTCTGCCCATGTATGAAGCTGATCCAGATACCCACGCTGTAGCCATCATAGGAGAACTTGGAGGTACGATGGAAGAAGAAGTAGCAGAAGCAATTGAATCTGGGATAGTTACCAAACCACTCGTAGCTTTTATGGGAGGACGGACAGCCCCGGAAGGCAAACGTATGGGGCATGCCGGAGCAATTGTAACTGGGGGACGAGGTACAGTACAGGGCAAAACGAAAGCTATCCTTAAAGCTGGCGGAAAAGTTGCCAAAAAGCCAAGTGAAATAGGATTGTTACTACAAGAATCTCTTGCGTAACAACTATAGCATTCTCTAAGCAGTATAGTCTTGAGATTTCTTTTATTTTGATTTTATGGCATATTTTTTATTTTGCTGTTTAACAGGAGTGGGATGCTAAAAGCACTTCTTGTCCAAATCAGGTGTATTTTTCCACAGATGCCAATTTTCTGACGATAGCATCTGGTGTAACTTAATACAGCTTTTACGAAAAAAACAATCAATTCGTCATATTGTTAGGATATCTTCTTTGTAATGTAATAGACTGCATGCTCTCTTTTAACATATTTTTGTAACAAGAAGAACCAAAGTTCTCCGCCTGATTCTGAGCTTGAAGAAACACCAATAACAAACCGGCTCCGATTTTTTAGAAGAGGGGCCGGTTTGTGTTTTTTTTACTTATACAGCAATGCACCAGAATCGATTTAGACCGTCTGCCTTCTGGCCTCCAGCCCCTTAAGTACCTTTTTAGGCAAAACTAACAAAAAAATATAGTGGAACAAAGTCAACCAGAGCTCTCACTCCCACGCATAGAGGTTCGATATCAATCTTCAGGATAATCACTCCCACCTCTTTCACAAACCTGTTCTCCGGATCTGAATAAGCTCACCTTCTATGCTCACACCGAGTTACTGACATGTCCATGCTCCGATAGATATACCAAAGGGATAATGCATCCTTCGATATCCTTCTGTGTCACTCCCTATCTCAAAAGCTTAGAATAGATATTCCTTATATCTTCACGCCCACCCTGAGTATCTTTTATTTTTTTCAGGTCTGGCACGTTGCATACATCTGGGCTAGCATATTTTTACACAGAAAAATAAAGTTCAATATGGTATATTTTATTTACATTCTACGCAAACAGTTTTCAACGCAAAACATTTCACTCTTTATTAAACAATACACTACAGAAAGATTTTGAAAAAAACCTTAAAAATATCTTGCCTCCCCCTGATTGCAATATGTATTGCAGTATCTCTCCATGAATATATACAAAAATAAAAATACATAAACATGATTAAAATCAGTTGCCAACCTTTTTATTCCAATTTACTATCATGTTGAATAATTTTGGAATGTAACCTCTAATAAGAGTTCAATCAAGGAGAAAGGAATGGATACCAAAGAGAAGGTTCAAAAAGGGATGGACCGCCGGGATTTCATCAAGGGCGGTTCATTGATCCTGAGCTCCATGTTTCTGCCATTTTCCATCGAGATATTAAACCCGGGAGAGCCGCTGGCCGCTCCAACAGGAGAAGACGACAAAATCCGTACCTTCTGGAACTCCTGCAATGTGAACTGCGGAAGCCGCTGCGCCCTGCGTGTACGGGTACAGGACGGCAAAATTATTCAGGTCGAAACAGACAACAGCGGAGACGACTCCTATGGCCTGCATCAGCTCAGGGCCTGCCCCAGGGGGCGGGCCATGCGCCAACGGATTTACGCCAAGGAACGAATCCCGTATCCCCTGAAACGAGTTGGAAAACGTGGTGAAGGGAAATTTGAACGTATTTCCTGGGAACAGGCCTATACTGAAATTGGGCAGCGTTTGAAAAAGACAATCGACCAGCACGGCAATGAAGCTGTGTATCTCAATTATGGAACAGGAGCCCTGGGCAGCACCATGGGCAAAAGCTGGCCGCCGCATTCGACACCAGTGACACGGCTTATGAACCTGGCAGGCGGCTATCTGAACCACTATTCCGATTATTCCACCATCCAGATCACTATTGGCATGCCGTATTTATATGGCGGTTCCTGGGTGGACGGCAACAGTCTTTCGGACATGAAAAACAGCAAGCTCGCTGTTTTTTTTGGCAATAACCCATCAGAGACCAGAATGTCGGGCTGTAAATGTAAAACCCTGCAACACGCCCGTTTTACCAATAATACCCGGGTCATTGTGATTGACCCCCGCTATACGGATACAATGGTCTCCTCAGGAGATGAATGGATTCCCATCCGGCCGGGAACAGACACGGCCCTGTGCGCGGCCCTGGCCCATGTCATGATCACTGAAGACCTGGTAGATATGCCCTTTATCCGCCGCTACACCATTGGTTTTGATGAACAGTCCCTGCCCGAAGTGGCTGAACCGGGTTCTTCCTATAAATCCTATATCCTGGGACAGGGCCCTGATAAAACAGCCAAGACCCCAGCCTGGGCAGCGGATATTACCGGCATTCCTGCCAGCCGTATCCAGAAACTGGCCCGGGAAATTGCTCTGGCCAAGCCCTGCTTTATCTGTCAGGGCTGGGGGCCGCAGCGCACGACCAACGGTGAAAACCTTTCCAGGGCAGTGGGTATGCTGGCAGTATTGACCGGTAACGTAGGCATTGCCGGCGGCAATACCGGAGCGCGGGAAACCAGTGGGCGAAGTCTGTCCATGGCAAAATTTCCCACCCTGAAAAATCCGGTTACAACCGCTGTTTCCTGTTTCAACTGGTTCCAGGCTATTGATGACTATACCTGGATGACAGCGGAAACCGCAGGTATCAGGGGACGGGACCGATTGATTGCTCCCATCAAATTTCTCTGGAATTACGCGGGAAATTGTCTGACCAACCAGCATGGCGGCATCAATCAGATGCACCCTATCTTGCAGGATGAGAAAAAATGCGAAACCATTCTGGTCATTGACACAACCCTGACGCCTTCCGCCCGCTACGCGGATTATCTGCTTCCCTGCTGTTCCAACCTGGAAGAGCACGACTGGAGCACAGCTGGAGACAGTAATATCGCCTATGTCGTTTTTGACGAAAAATGTATAGAGCCCCTGCATGAAAGCCGCAGCATCTATGATATCTGCGCGGGCATTGCCGAACAACTCGGCCTGAAAGAGGCGTTTACCGAAGGCCGTACCCAATACCAGTGGCTGGAATACCTGTACGAGCAGTCCAAAAAAGCCATTCCTGATTTACCGCCAACACTGCAACAGGCCTTTAAGCAAGGCATATACAAAAAACATTTTCCTGAGAACCATATCGCCTACAAGGCCTTTCGAGACGATCCAGAGGCCAATCCTTTACGCACGGCTTCGGGAAAAATTGAAATCTACTCCCCTGCCCTGGCCCAACTTGCCAAAACCTGGAAACTGGACAAAGACCAGCGTATCACCGCCCTGCCGGAATATATTGATGACCCGGAAGGGCCCAACAGCTCAATGCGGGCCAAATATCCCCTGCAGATGATTTCTTACCACTACAAACAGCGCACCCATTCCACCTATGGCAACTGCTCCTGGCTGCAGGAGGTTGCGCCTCAGGAACTGTGGATCAACCCACTGGACGCCAAGGCCCGCGGCATTGAACATACCCAGAGGGTAAAAGTGTTTAACGAACGCGGAATCAGCTATGTTGAAGCCAAGGTCACCCCCCGCATCATTCCCGGTGTTGTAGGACTGCCCCAGGGAGCTTGGCACACCCCCAATGAAAAAGGTGAAGACACCAACGGATGCGCCAATGTTCTGACCCGGTTGCAGCCCACGGCCCTGGCCAAAGGAAATCCTCACCATTCAACACTTGTCCAGGTTGAAAAAGCCTAAGGAAAAGGACCATGATTAAAAATCCAGCCTTTTATGTTAATTCAGAACTCTGTACCGGGTGCAAGTGCTGCGTCATCGCCTGCAAGGACAAGCATGATCTGCCGGTTGGTCCGTTATGGCGCCGCGTAGTGGAGTATTCCGGCGGAGAATGGGTGCCTGTTGGCAACGCCTTTGAGCAGAATGTCTTTGCCTACTATATTTCCCTTTCCTGCAACCATTGCGAAAATCCGGCCTGCGTCAAAGGGTGCCCCACAAAGGCCATGCATAAAGACGAAAACGGCATTGTCTGGGTGGATCAGGAACGCTGTGTGGGCTGCCACTATTGCGAGTGGAACTGTCCTTATGGAGCGCCTCAGTACAATGAAGAACTGGGGCGAATGTCCAAATGTGATTTTTGCAGGGACAACCTGGCTAAAAATGAGCCGCCAGTCTGTGTGGCTGCATGCCCCTGCCGGGCGCTTGACTTTGGCGAGTATGAAGAGCTGAAAAAGAAATACGGTGAACATGAGCCTGTCGCCCCCTTGCCCCGGCCAGAAATCGTCAACCCCCACCTGATTGTTAAACCGAATCGTCATGCCAGGCCGCAAGGCAGTAGCGCGGGAATCAGGGGCCAACACATCAGCAACCCGGAGGAGGTCTAGAAATGGAAGGTTTCATCAGTCTGGCTTTTTTTACCATACTGGGACAGGCTGCTGCCGGCATGGCTATTTTGACTGCAATTTTTGCCCCTCATGACCAGCAAAAATTTTCACCCTGGACACTTGTGGCCCTGATATTCATGGTTCTTGGCACTGTCGCCTCCACGAACCATCTGGGCTATTTTTTTCACAGTCCGTACACATTGACCAATCCATTTTCTTCGCCCCTGAGCCAGGAAATCTATGGCGTTGCCCTGTTCAGTGGTCTGCTCTTCCTTTCCCTTTACATCCAGAGATGGTGGCTGCGCCTTCTGCTTGGTTTAAGCGGCATTTTGCTGGTCGCGGCCATGGCTCGTGTGTACACAATCAGAACAGTCGCTCCCTGGAACTCATCTGTCACCATGGCCACCTTTTTTACGACTGCCATTCTGACAGGCGCAGTGCTTTTATTTGCAGTGGATACTTTCAAGGCCAGAAAAAAAGAAACTGCGACAGCCGCCCTGCTTATGGGCTGGAAACCGATTGTCATTGCCTTGGCCTTTGTTGTCAGGATGGTGCTGGTCCCCCTGCAACTGCTCAAGGCTCAAACCCCGCTGAATACCATGTTACTGGACAGCCATCTGACGCTGACTACTCTGGCTGTGGTACCGGGCTTTTTTCTGGTCTTTCGCAGCGTCCTTCGAAGATTCAACAATAAGCCCTGTCCGGTACCGCTTTTTGCGCAAATGATAGTGCTTTGCCTGGCGCTGCTGGCTGGAGAATTTTGTGGACGGCTTCTGTTTTACAGTCACTACGTCCATTTCGGCATGTAATTCTGTTCCTGTCTGTAACAGATGATTGTTCTGCCCCTTCCACTCGTGCCTTGACCTGTAAACTGAATGTTACTGATGAGTTGCGATAAGTTTTATTTCAAGCTGGCAACCTGATGCATCTGCATATTTTTTTGCGAACAACAATCAACAATGAAAGATTCAAGTAAAAGCCGCACCCTGGCCAAATCATCAGGCGTATTCAGATTCAAAAAGGCGTTTGCCTCATCTTCGTTATAGGGGACGCCAACCCAGTGTTCCGGCGGAACAGCCTTGTGCAGGGCATACTCTTTTCTCTTAACCGCCTGCTGCAAATACGGCAGCGCGGCCTGCTCATAAATAGCAACAGTCGTCTCAAACCTGCCGTACGCATTTTGAAAAGCTGTTACACAGGCGGAAGAATCGCGCTGTTCCCGGGCCGCAAAAAGTCGGGCAAGATGCAAGGGTTGCAGCAAGGGCACATCACAGGCAAGTACACAGCAGACTGGCGCGGCCTGAAGACCAGCCAGAATCCCACCGATGGGGCCGGCACCTGGAGCAGCATCCGGCAAAAAAGGAGCATAATCCACCTGTCTGCCGCTGACCCAGACCGTATCCACAAAAGGAGTTAATAAAGCAACAGTCCGTTCCAGCAATGTCCTGGATGAATGCGGATACAACGTCAAAAGCGCCTTGTCCGTCCCCAGCCGGGTACTTTTCCCACCAGCCAAAACAACACCGGCAACATCAGTTGACATCATTTCACAAAAAAACACTTTGGCCATGTACAGACGTTACATCCGGCGCAGTATCCACCTTCGCCCAGGACGGCAAAATCCGCGCGGGTGAGTACCCTGCCAGCCAGTAAACGGGGCAGCAGAATGTCAAACATGGTTGTCTTAAAATACAAAGCGCAGGCAGGCACACCAATAACCTGCATCTCTCCCGATACAGGCTGACGCACGGCAAGAACATGCTCCGTGGAAACCTCCGGCGCCTCTGTTGCTCCGGCGGCAGGAATACGCCCCACCAAAGACATGGCCCCGGGCAGAACAGGCGCTCCGTACACAATATCGGTCAGTCCGGCAGCAACAAGACCCGCGCGGGTCATATCGCCCGGGTCAACAGACAGTCCGCCGGTTGTTATGAGCAGGTCGGCTCCAGCCGCCTGAATGGATTGAACAGCTTCCAGCAAGGCGTTTGTATCGTCTGGCACAAGAACAGTTTTTACAACACTGCATTCATATTGCTCCACCTTGGCCGTAATAACCGGAATAAACCTGTCTTCAATAAGTCCCTGAAACACCTCTGTTCCTGTAACAAGGATTCCAACCTTTGCCTGACGCAACGGCGCAACTGAAAACAAGGGGCGCTCCAGAATATTGAGCGCCTCTCCGTAGCGTTCCCTGTCAATGTACAAGGGAATAATACGAGTTCCAGCCAGTTCTGCGCCCTTACGCAGCACTGTTCCGTCCTGACGGCTGGCGCACATGACATCCGGCAGCATGTTAAAGGCTTCCAGGCGTTTTCTGTCAACGCACAAAAGCCCAGCTATGGCGGATTTCAAATTGATTTTTCCTTCTTTGGGTGGGAGCGAACAGATAACATTGCACCCGGCCATACACTGGGCAAAACCTTGTACCCCTTCATTTTCATGAACCGGGCCCGAACTATCCGCTCCGGAGCTGTCGGTTTCTATGGCCACATCAAAGCGTCCCATTTTTTGCAGACGGCACACATCACCGGCCAGCAAGGTTTGTCCGGCCGTAAAAACAGGGCCTTTGGACTTACCAGGAATAATCTCTGTCATATCGTGCAACAGAGTTTTGCCAACAGCGTCCTCAACCTTCACAACAGTCGGGCCAGGCAGGGCATACGTGCTTTCTCCCAACAAAGCGTAGGGAGCCTCTCCAAGACAGCCTCTGCACAACACACCGTCCTCGGCAGGATATGGTTCCTGACAACAGGGACAGATTCCAATCTCGCCCATATGTGAATGGCCTAAAAAACGTTTATGAATCTGGACAGGAAAAATCCCGCACACCCTGTCTCCGGCCTCTTCTATTTCCCCCAAAAGACGGTCTATGTCCTGTTCTTTTTTCGGTTTGCGCTTAAGAAGCCATGATTCAATTTCGGGGTAGGCCCTGAGCTTTTCAGCATCAACACAGACCCGAAAACCCTGTCCTGTAAATTTGTCATACAGGGATACAGCGTAACGCCCCAGATTGAAAATTTTCATCCAGTTATTGCCGGTGCTGCACAGCGTCAATAACTGCACAGCGTCTGGAAGACATTTTCTGGTTTCGACCAATGCCTCAAACAGGGTGCCTTCAGGGATTTTTTTGTGTGCCATTGCCACCATATACCCACCCAGCAAAAGCCCGGGAGCAGGATACCCGTGAAAGGATGCCGCGCGCAGCTTAAACTCTTCAAATGTATATGGCCCGATGTTCATGAAATGAGCACTCCCTGCCTGAATCAGTTACAGGCAAAAATAGGTGTTGATGGTACAGCAGCTAAAAAACATTGGCTGCGATCCAGGTTCCTGAAATAAACGTGCCAAGAGAACTGCCCAGATTGGCCAACACCACAACAAGTAGAATACGGCTGACCGGATTGTGCCAAAATCCTTTCACGGAGCTGATGGCTTCCGGCAGCTGTTCAAGGTCACACACTGTTGGTTTTCTGACCCAGGCCTGCACCAGCCCGGCAATCCAGCCGGCAGCGACCAGCGGATTCAGGCTGGTAAATGGCGCGGCAACAAAAGTCGCAACAATAGTGAAAGGATGAGCCAGAGCCAGGGCCGAGCCCACAGCAGCCAGTGTCCCGTTTACCACCACCCAGATGCCAATGGATTGCCAAGAGAGCTCAGCCCCGCCGGTAAAAAATCCCCAGACAAACAAAAACAGAATAAGCAGCGGAATGCTCCAGGCCATCCACCGTGTCCAGCGTGATTTTGGCGGAAGCTGACAGATAGCATCCAAGTCATGATGTTGAGAGATATTGTGGACAATACCGGCCACATGCCCGGCCCCGACAACCGCGACAACAGTGTTTCCCTCTGTCTCACGGATTTTCTGGGCTAAAAAAATATCCCGCTCGTCAATAAGCCGTTTTTTTATTTCGGGAAATTTTTCAGCAAACTCCGCCAATACAGCTTCCAGCTGGTCTTTTTGCTTTATCTGTTCAATGCTTGATTCATCGAGTTTTTCCGAAATAAAGAGACTGGCCAGCAGATGACTGAACAGCTTGATTTTACTCAGAAAACCAAGAAAACCCCATACCCGTTTCAAAGTCACTTCCACACTGCGGTCAGCCAATACAAGCGCAGCATTCTGTTTTTCAGCGGCTTGTACCGCCTCAAGCATTTCCGCACCAGGCTGCACTCCAAGCTGTTCGCCAATGCGCCGGTAAAAAGCACTCAGGATAAGCTGGGCCAGCAGAAAAACAGCTTTTTTCTCGCGCAGTACCTTGAAAATATCCATCTTGCGCCAGGCGTCGCCCATGCACATGGTCTTGTACCGGGCAGGACACAGTTCAACGCAAACCGTATCCGGTTGCACTGCTTCAACAGTTGAGCGGACATCCTGCACGCTTTCTTTTGACACGTGGGCAGTGCCAACAAGATATATTTTCTTTCCATCAAGCTCTGTTTGAGTAACACTGTCTGGCAATGCTTTTTCTTCCATATCTTCTCCTGACATCTTTTTTTCCGCAGTTCAAAAACGACAGAACCTGCCTGTCATGACAGAAGATACGGTACAAGGTCAAGATTTGAACTTTGACCACAGCTTCAAAGCCTGATAAACTCACACCTTATCATTTTTTGAGGGAAAAGATATGTCTTCTATGCGTTCCTTTTTTCTGGTTGCACTGTTAAGCACTTTTCTGGTAACAGGCTGCGGAAAAAAAATGTGGCCCACACCCGTAACAGACGAAGAAATGTTTACCTTTCAGGAAACAAGCGCGTGGCTTGCTGAAAGCTGTCTGCAAGTAAGAACCAGGATTGCCGGCAACACCAACAATCTTGACCACCTTGTTTTGCAGCTTGAATACGACCAGTGCCCGTCCTGCCCGTTTCAACCCCAGGACGAGCAGGTTTTTTTTCTGTCCGCGCCGGGCCTGAAAAAAGAAAACAACCAAATTACCCTCACCCTTTGTCCGAAAACTAAAATGCCGGACCGGATACGGCTTGTCGGCTATAACCGCTACCGCCAGCTCGCGCCCCATGTTTCGCAGGTACTGACAATCACTCAAGGAAAAAAACATGCATCTCTTTGACTATAAAAACGGCGAACTGTACGCCGAACATGTCGCGGTGAAAGAACTTGTACATGAATACGGCACTCCGTTGTACATTTATTCAGGCGGCACGCTGCGCCGCCATTTCCAGGTCTTTGATACCGCCTTTGCCCCAACCAGACATCTGACCTGCTACTCGGTCAAGGCCAACTCCAACCTGTCTGTTCTGAAACTACTGGCAAAAGAAGGCGCCGGAGTGGATATTGTTTCCGGCGGCGAGCTGTTTCGGGCGTTGCGGGCCGGAATTAACCCGCAAAAAATCGTGTATTCAGGTGTTGGGAAAAAAGAAACAGAAATCCGCGAGGCTCTGTACGCAGGCATCCTGCTTTTTAATGTTGAATCCAGACAGGAGCTTGAACGTATCAACCAGATCGCGGGCCAGGAAAACATGACGGCCAATGTCAGTTTGCGCATCAACCCGGACGTAGACCCCAAGACCCACCCTTATATTTCAACAGGGTTGCGCACCAATAAATTTGGCTTAAGCATGGACAAGGCCATGCAGCTCTACTTGGCCACCAAAGATATGCCTCATATCCGCCCTGCTGGCCTGGATTGTCATATTGGCTCGCAGCTCACCGAGATTTCGCCATTTCTGGAAGCCTTGAACCGCCTCAAAGACTTTTACGCCCGTTTGCAGCGGCACGGCATCGCCATTGAATATCTTGACCTGGGCGGCGGGCTTGGCATCACCTATGATCAGGAAGAACCACCGCACCCCAAAGAATTTGCCCAGGCCCTGCAACAATCTCTGGCCGGAATGGATCTGACCCTTATTTTTGAACCAGGCCGGGTTATTGCCGGAAACGCCGGCATTCTGGTCACAGAAGTCCAATACGTGAAGCAGGGCGCAGAAAAAACCTTTGTCATCACGGACGCGGCCATGAACGACCTGATCCGACCAGCTTTGTATAAGGCCTACCACCGTATTGCGCCGGTAGAACAAAAACAGGGACCGGGCGCGCAAGTTGATGTTGTGGGCCCGGTTTGCGAGTCAGGCGATTACCTGGCCCAAAATATTACACTGCCCCAGATGCAGCCCAAAGACCTGCTCGCGGTCTTTTCCGCCGGAGCCTACGGTTTTACCATGTCTTCCCAATACAATTCCCGCCCGCGCGCCGCAGAAATTCTGGTTGATAAGGGACAGGTCAGGGTGGCAAGAAAACGGGAAACCTATCAGGAACTTATTGCCCTGGAAGAATAACCATGTACTGCCCATACTGTCATTACACGTCCTTTGACCATCTGCCGGTATGCCCCAAATGCAACTACGACTGGTCAGCCACGCGCGAACTTTTCGGGCTTGATGCCCCGATTTTGCCGCCAACCGCCTCCAAAGACAACGAAAAAAAAGAACCTGATTTCCAGAAACAGGACGAAAAAACAATCCTGCCCGCATATCTGGTCAGCGAGTCGTAACCTCACTTTCCAGACCTTCAAGCCCCAGAGCCTCGGCAATCTGGCGTGGCTGCGGCGGACAGCCTGCCACCCGTACCCCGTTGCCTGAACGATAGAGCTGCCCACCGCAGCTGCCAACGTAAAAACACCCTTCAGGCCCCTGCCCTTTTCCAAATCCAATAAAAAAATCAAGCGCTTTTTGTGAATCAATCCGGGGATAATACCGATCAAGAAAATTATACACTGCAAGCAAACAGGAACTACAGCCCTGCATGTTGGTAAGAGTAATTTTGGGCCCGCCCGCCGGCTCATGAACCTGACAGGAAAAATCACTGGCCCAGCCAAGTGCTGCAGACGGTTCGCAAACAATTTCGCTGCAAGCCGTACAATCCTGACACACGAAACAGGCCGCTACCTGGTCTGCCGCGCCACTGTCCACAGTGGCCAGCACAAGGCCTTCGTCCTTACAGCGCATGGAAAAACTGCCGTCAATAACAGTCAGGTCAGCACGCACACACCTACTCAAATCTGAAAAGGCCTGCTCAACTCCCGCTTGCTCAGGACTGATTCCCGGAGCGTAGCGTCCGTAAAAGGCGAGTTTTTGTGCTCTCCACATCAGCCCACGCAGGTTCATCAGGGACAGCGGAAAAGGAGCCGGTCGCCAGACCGGAAGCGAAACAAGACAGTCGTAGTCATTCAAAGCAGCAGTTGCAACCAGAAAAGATCGCTGCCCATCCTGAACCGGAAGTGCAACATGAGCGCCGCCATCAAAATCAAGAAGACGCGCATTTTTTTCAGCGGCCAGGTCAGCCAGACACGAAGCAGCAAAAGCGTCAGCCGCCCGTACTCCAAGGGCCGGACTTTCGCCAATGGCAAGCTCTGTGGCTCCATTTTCCCGCAACCAGTCAAGAAGCGCGCCCACAACCAGCGGATTTGTTACCCTGCTGGATTTCGCTTCCAAAACGTATGCAGCGTCCGGTTTAACGAGCACGCTTTTCCCCCGAAAAAAAGACCCATCAATTCCTTGCAGGGCCTGTAATGTCATCTGCCGCGCGTCAGTCGCGCGGGCCAGATTTACTTTTTTCATATCTTGCCTCCTGAACTATTCAACCAGAATAATGGCATCACTTGAACCAGACAGGCGTCTGCCGCCTGTCTCGGTCACAACAAAGGTATTTTCCACGCCAACCATGCCCACACCGGCAATGCCGATTTTCGGCTCCAGCGCGAACGTCATGTTTTTTTGTAAGGGCTGACGAAATTTTTTGGCGATAACAGGCAATTCATCAACACTGAGCCCAATACCGTGCCCGATAAAAGCAACCTTGTTTCCACCAAGCCCCATAAACCCTTCTTCCTGTCCCGCAGCCTTGGCCATGTCCCAGGCCTTGACAAACAGGTCTTCCGGCACACTACCGACCCGCAACAAAGCGGCCAGTTCATGTTCGATTTCCACGCAAACCTGCTGTGCGGCCTGCACCTGTGGGGGAACAGAATTGTTTTTGCTCCAGTAGGTCTGGGTTTTGTCGCTGTGGTAGCCTTCAAGCACAAAGCCGCAATCAAGAATCAGCGGTTCGTTTTCCTGCCACACCTTGCCCCGGTAACCCATGTGCACGCAAGCCGGATGCGTTCCGCGCAACCCCAAAGGCCCGTTAAACACAGACGGATAATTCCCGCTGTCTCCGGCAGCCACATGCCCTAAAAAGATTTCTTCCCCAGCCGCCTGCATACGCATCATACCCTGATGCCCGTGCTCAAAAAAGACCTGCCATGTTTTCATGGCAATGTCCCACTCGCTCATGCCCGGCCGTATCCGCTCAGGCAAAACCCGACGTATGGCATGGTCGTGCCGCTGACCGGCAAGGGCCATCTTACGCAGTTCCCAGTCGGATTTGACTGCCCGCACCTGACTGAATACTTCATCACAGGACACACACTGCACACCTGAAAAAGATTTTTGCAGCCTGTCCGCCATGGCCCAGTCAAGCCCCTTCTTCTCCACGCCAATCGTTTTTAGGGCAGTATATCCAAAATCAACCAAAGCAGGCAGTATGTCGGAATAGGAACGAAAAGGAAGAATATGGGGAAACGGGGATTCCATTCTGGCTCGTTCAATCCCTCTGCGGCAAAACAGAATTGGCTTACCCTGAACAGGGATAAAACAAACACCCGCGCCCCAGTGTCCGGTAAAATAATATATGGCGGTGCGCGAAAAAAACAGCATGTTCACGGGTTCAGGCACGATTTCAAGCATGGCGGCCCGTGCTTTTTCCACACGGCCCGCCATTTCTTCAACAGGTAAGGTTTCAAGCGCTCGCACGTCATTTCTCCTTCTTGAGTTCAACCAAAAAAGAGAGTATATGACTGTTTTGAAAAAGAAACCAGTGCTGTTTTTCCACATAGCTTACAGAGACTCTCATGTCAGAAGACCTCCAGACCTTTCATTGCCACATGTGCGGCCACTGCTGCCAAGGAACGGGTGGTATCATTGTTTCCGAACCGGAATGGCAACGTATTGCCAGGTACCTGAACACAGATTCCAATTTTTTTCTTGCCAACTACACAGACCGGCAGGGAAAAAAACGCCGCTTAAAAAATGACAAGAACGGCTACTGCCTGTTTTTTTCAAAACAAGGCTGCTCCATTCATTCGGTTAAACCTGATATTTGTCGCGCCTGGCCTTTCTTTCGCGGCAATATTATCGACTCCTCAAGCTGGGAAATGGCTCAGGATTATTGTCCAGGTATTAAAGCGGACGCAGAGCACGCATCTTTTGCTGCTGAGGGGAAAAAATACCTGCGGGAACACTTCCTGATCAAAACAGATAAAGAACAGGCCGCGAACGCGCTGTGTATTGAATTATGAATCTCAAACAATGCTACACTATTTTAGGGCTCAAAAATGACGCGACCCTGGAAATGCTGAAAAAAAATTATCGTCAGCTGGCCTTCAAATTCCATCCGGATCTCAACCAGAAAGACCCGCAGGCCGCGCAAAAATTTCAGCAGGTCAATGAAGCGTATATCATTTTGCAAAAAGAACTCGCTGAGGGCGCAAGCAAAAAGTTTACAGCGAAAAAACAGCCGAAATCAACAGCCCGGCCACAAACAACAACGGCTCAATATACTCAATACAGAGAAAAAAAAGCACAGCCCGAGCCAAAAGAGCGCAAGCCGAAGCAGCCCTTTCAGGAAAAAAGACAAACAGCGCGACCGCAACCAGAAAGAAAAATCAACAGGGAAAAGGTGCAAAAGGAACGGCACGAAAAATTTCAAACAACGCGACAGGAAAAAATCTTTCGGGCCCTACTCAAAGACCCCTTTGCCAAAAAAGTCTATGAAGACATTTTTTTGAAACTGAAAAACGAAAAACACGCCCCCTCTGATCATTCAGTTCGTCCGGCCGCGCAGGGGAGTGAGGCAAAAAAGCTCTCTGGAATTTTGTCTTCCGCGCGAACATGGCTGCACAAACGGGCAGATTTATGGGAAACAGTGTATGTCGCGGCACAAAAACTGATTCCGGGTGGTACAATTCAAATCACGGTGCAACACCCTTTTACAGGTTCTCCTGTTTGTCTTGATATCCGCCTGCCTTATGATTTCTCTGTTGGACGGACACTGCGCCTCAGAAAAAAGGGGAAAAATCTCGGCCTGTTCAAGGGCGATCTGTATCTGCGTTTTTTGCCAAAATAGCGGCACAGCAGTATAAAAATCGGAGCTTTTTGTAATCTCAGAAAACAGGAGGTATCCTTATGCCGAACCACGATGCCTTTAGTTTGATTGAACTGCTTGTGGTCATTGCTATTATCAGCATGTTAAGCCTGATCACCATTCCCCAGTACACAAAATACAAAAAAAATGCCGCGCTGGCCGCGGCAGAAGCAGGTCTTTATAATTGCATCAACTCCAAGCTGGCCCAGTTTGCCGCTGACGAAAACGGAACTGTTGAGTGCAAAATCGGCGACCAGACAAAAGAGATTACCGTAAACAATGAAGGTATAATTGATAATGTTGAAAATTTTATAGAGCCAACCATCAAGGGCATCAAAATATCCTGCAGCATCAAGGATGGACTGCCGGACTGCAAACTTAAGCCATAAGGATTGCTGGATGGCAGTCGTCAATAACTCTTTTATTTGGAAAGAGTTTCATGTATCCTCCTGTAAAAAGGAGGACATATGCACCCAGCACATCGGCTTGGGCAAAATTTGTTGACGGCACTATCTAACCCAACAAGAAAGAAATTGACAAACAAAAACAAAAAGCATAATTTTATAATCTTTCGGGATGTAGCGCAGCCTGGGAGCGCACTTGAATGGGGTTCAAGGGGCCGGAGGTTCAAATCCTCTCATCCCGACCAGAAAAATAAAGGACTTATGATATTCATAAGTCCTTTTTTATTTACTTCTGTATTTATCTATCCCATTTGGGCACCAGGTTCTTTTTTCTTTTATTGTTTCAAAAAGAAGCGCATCATTTATTGAATTTGAAACCCCTTCTTTATGATATAAATGATATTGTATAGCTGAAAATTTAAGATTTTTTCTTTTTATCCCTGTGTGATACATTCTTGTGATAAATTCACTGTCTTCCCGGCCCCAGGTGACAAAATCCTCATTAAATCCATTTACGTTTTCCATATCTTTCTTAAAAAAGGAAAAATTACAACTCCTTGTTCCTTTTTGAATATTTTTGCTGAAAAATGCCGCTATCCTGCCAAGAAATGGCGAATATACAGCATTCAAGTTATTTTTTATATTTCGGCTCAAAACAGATGGTTTCTGAAAAGTCATTTTTTTTAAGATGTCACGGGTGAGTCCTTCTTTCAAAAGAACTCTTGAACCTTGCAGATACAGACCTTTCCTGGCATTTTTTATATGGTCTTTTACAAAATGTTCATGCAGTATCATATCTCCATCCACATAGATAAGATATTCACAACTACTCATAAAAGCCGCTTTATTTCTTGATGCCGCAGCCCTGAACCCTCTGTCTTCCTGATAAGAATGAATTATAACCTGATCTTTATTTTCTTGTATAAATTTATTGATAAGTTCTTTTGTCTCATTGCCGGAACCATCATCTGCGACAATGATTTCATCTGGCAAAACAGTTTGAGCCAAAGCGCTTTTCAAACAAAGGGTCAATGTTTTTGGAGAGTTATATGTTGTTATGATAAGAGCTGTTTTCATAATCTCTTATTTGCTTCATACAGTTTCAAATATTTATAGAAAACACCACTGGCTCCTGAATAACAGACTAGAAGTCCTACATACCCATCTAAAAAGCCGAGTTTGAAAATATAGTTTTTAATAAAAAAGTACAAACTCCTCACAACCGCTTTTAATGGAGAGGCTTTCTTTCTCCCCGCATTATCAACAGCGTATATCTGCGAATACATATCTGTTTTCTGAATAAAGTCAGAAACAGATAAATAGCTGTAATGCAATACATTTCCTTTTATTTCTTCATTTTTCAAATGTCCATCTATGATTTTTTCATGCACTCTGTCATCATTATAGTTCGTTATTTTCTTATTAAAAATTCTTTTTATTTTTTGTCCGCTCCAGCCGCAGTATCTTACCTGCCTATTTTTATAAAAAGTATTAAAATTTAGTAAGTATACATAATTTTCATCCAGTTTTTTTGCTTTTAAGGTTTCAATCAGTTCTTTGTCTAAAACTTCATCGCAATCCAGGCTCAAAATCCAATTATTTTGAGCATAAGCAGTCGCTTTTTTTTTGGTTTCTCCAAATCCAGCAAAATCTCCTTGTATCAGATTGACATTGTCATATTTTTTTACAAGTGAAAGGGTGCTGTCAGTTGAACCGTTGTCATAGACAACAATATCTTCAAAATCCAATAACGAATCTAATGACTTTTCAATGGTTCTTTCACCATTTTTTACAATCATGACAACAGATATATGTTTAATCATCTTTCAACCTATCAACAAAAAATCAAGTCTTTCTGCGTATCATTTTCGTTCCTTTGGAACAATAAAAACAGGCGGCTTATTGACTTCTACTTCTAAGTAACCGGCATCACCTGTCAACAGACTACAGCTTATCACTCCTTTTTTACAATCTGAAATGCGAACATCAAAACCCAACAGATTTACAATAAAAGTAGAAAGTTGATGATGAAACATTTTCTTGCAGTCCAAAAATTTTTCCTGCAGTTCTTCAACATTTTTATTTGGAGAATAAATCATCAATGGCACAAGGTAATTATCTTCTTCCCTTGTTCCCTGGTTATAATATTCATTTGAAACGAACTGCCCATTATCAGGAGTAAACAAAAGCACCCAATCATCTTTTTCTCTTTTTTCCAAATGAGTGAACACTTTTTTAATGAACTGGTCTGTATTATAAATCGTGCAGTCATAATTATCCACAGGCGTATTCTGCTTAAATATTTTTTCATCTTCAGTTAATATTTCCGCGTAAGGAGTATGAGAACCGCGCTGATGCAGCACAATAAAATTATATCCTTCATCCAAATCAATTTTTTGAAAAAGATCATATAATTTATGATCATGCATTATATCAGAAATAGAATATCCAAGACTCGTTGGAAACATTAAGTCATCAATCCATGTTTTTCCCATAATACTGATAATCATCATCTGGTTTTCAGGCTGGGCAGAATAAAATCTTGTTTTATATCCTTGTTGCTTTGCCAGATTGAACAGATTTGTCCTTCCTGAAATAATCTGCTCCATACCATTAGGCCGAGGTACAGCACTAAAAAGAGTAGGCAGAGAAATTGCCGTTGACAGTCCTCCGCAGTAAGCGATTTTCAGCGTCATACGGGGATATGTTTGCAAAAGTTTTTCCAAAAAAGGTGTTGTCTGACGTTGATAGCCAAACACGCTGCAATGTCTGGCACTGACACTTTCTCCCACAATAAAAACAATATTTTTAATTTTTGGCTCACTGGCGACCTTTGGTGTTTTCGCGTAATAAACAGGAACATCACTCAACTGAAACAAATCATAAGGAAGTGTCCTTCCAACAAAATACCCAAAAGCAAAATAATTTGATTTTATCCGTGAATAGCCTGGATTAGACGTAATTCCTAATTCCTGATGGGTATAAAAAGACCGGATAAAAATATAGACCATTGCCAAAGCAAAAATAACATCAGCTGCGATAAATGTCTTCTTACGAAAATGCCCAATAGATAAAAAGATGAGAACATCAACGCATCCCCAGATTATTCCTCCAGAAATTTTACCCAGCATCGCTATACCGGAATGGGTAACCTCCCACCATTCCTTAAACATCAATAAATAATTTATTCCATTGATCCAGTTTAAATAAACTTCATAATGGACATTATTTATAATAATACTCATGGCAAAAAAAAGTGCAATAAAAAAACGGGAGAGACGATATTTGGAGAAATAAAAAAGCGAAAGATGGATAAAAATAATTAAAAAGCTTTCAGGAATACGATAAAGCGGCGTAATATGAAATACCGCGCGATAAAAAATTTCGCTTCCCAATAATACGACAGAATAGACAGATAGATAAAAAAGACTCCTTCCCATCACTCCCCCAGAAAAAAAGAACAATACAGGCATATTCAAATGGAAAAACCAAAACAACTTCCGCCTTACAAGGTGTCACGGTCACGGACTCCAATCAGATACAAAATACTGTCAAGCCCCAGCGTTGAAATAGACTGACGAGCTCCTTTCTTGACCACCGGTTTGGCGTGAAAAGCAATTCCCAGTCCGGCGATACTGAGCATGGGCAGATCATTGGCACCGTCACCAACCGCGATCACCTGCTGCAGGCTGATCTGTTCTTTTTCGGCTATCTGCCTGACAAGACGGGCCTTTTCTTGACCATCAACAATCGTCCCCTGTACCCGGCCGGTGACCACGCCATCTTCAATGGCCAGTTCATTGGCGTACAGATAGTCAATGCCCAGCTCTTCCTGCAGTTTACGGCCAAAGTAAGTAAATCCGCCGGAAACAATCGCGATTTTGTAGCCAAAACACTTCAAATTAGTAATAAGCCGCCGCGCGCCTTCCATTATCGGCAGCTGTTCAGCGACTTCAGCAACCTTTTCAGCAGAAAGTCCTCGAAGTAAGGCCAGTCGCTGCCGAAAGCTCTCCTTAAAATCTATTTCACCCCGCATGGCGGACGCAGTGATCTGGCTGACAAGCTCTCCCACTCCAGCCTTACGGGCCAGCTCGTCCATGACCTCTGTCTGAATCAGGGTTGAATCCATATCAAAGACAACCAGGCGCCGATTACGGCGAAAGACATTATCTTCCTGGTAGGCAATATCCACCCCAAGCTCAGTAGAAATACGCAAAAATTCCTGACGCAGCCAGGTTTCGTCTTTTGGGGTTCCACGCACGGCAAGCTCAACACAGGCCCGACAGCCAGCCTGACTTTCCTGAGAGGCCGTCAGATCCACGCGGCCGGAAAGGCGGGTGATAATAGCAATATTCATTCCCGCTTCCACAATAAGCGCGGAAATTTTGGCCAGATGCTCCGCAGTGATCTCACGCCCGATCAAGGTGATAATATGGCGCTTCTTGCCCTGCTCCTTTACCCAGTTGTCATAATCAGATTCGCTGACCGGAGAAAAGCTCAGTTTCAAGTCAAGAGAATAGGCCTTGAAAAGTAAATCCTTGATAACCGGTGCGGACTGCGCCGCAGTTGGAATAAGAACCAGCATCCCAAGAATTAGATTATTATGTATGGCAGCCTGTCCAATATCCAAAATTGTAATATGATGCCTGTTGAGAATCTCACAAAAAGCACTCAGCAGTCCTGGACGATCACTTCCGGAAATTTCAAGCAGCACAATTTCTTTCATACCCCTTCCCTGTGTTCAGACTGTCCAAGGCAGGAATGGAGACCGGCAACCAACAGAGCGGCAGTTTCCCAGCGCAGAATATTTTCCCCAAGTGAGCAGCATGTTACCTCTTTCCTGACAAGAAAATCAATCTCCTGCTGTGCCAGCCCCCCCTCAGGGCCAAGAATAAAAAGGGAGCAGGGCTTTGAAAAACAGCCGGGCTCAAATGTCGTCTGGTCGGCTTTTTCCCAGAGCCAAAATACATTGTCAATATGCGCTGTGTGCTCCAGCAATTCAGGTAGTCCGCCAGGGCAGGTGGAAAGAACGGGCAGCCAGGGATTGCCGCTTTGCTTTCCGGCACTCACAAGCTGCGCAAACCATTGTTCGCCAGGAACAGGCGGAGTTTCTCCCTGAGAATGCCGCGCGGCCCAGAAAAAAATACCGGCCACGCCAAGTTCAACACATTTTTCCAGAAACCAGCCGCGGCGCAAAGCCTTACTCCAGGCAACGGCAAGATAGCATTGCCGTTTTTTCCGCTCCACATACTGCTCTTCCAGACATTCAAGCTGGACCCTGCCCCTGGCAACCGAATGCACGAGAAACTGCCCGGTACGGCCGTACCCGTCAAAAAGCCGCACATGCTGTCCGGCCTGCACCCGAAGCACGTGCGCGAGGTGATGGGCTTCCGCGTTTTCAAGAGTATAAGGAGAATGCCAGGCTGAAGGAGGCAGATAAAAAGTAAAAAGACGGGACACGAGATTTATTCTTCCTGATTGGCTCTGTTTTTGCGGATTGCCTGAAACTCATCAATCAAGGCTACCAAACGGCGATACCGTTTACGCATCTCAATTCCATAAGGCGTCAGATCGGATTCTTTTGGTGTAATATATGTTTTTACCAGATAGGAGTTATCAAGAATTTTTTCCGTCAGGTGCAGGATACGGCTGATAATCTCCGGAAAATAATTGACAATTTCAAATTTAAGAGCAAGCAAAACGTCATTTACAGTCTTTAACATTTCGCCATAACTTATTTTTTTACCTTTATATTCCCGCAGACAGATATCTTCCAGCAGCTTTACCTTCCTGGCCTGCTGGATAAAACTGTAATTCGTCATCACTTCCTGATACAGTTCATTGAACTGGGCAAATTCCTCTTCAAGTTCAGGTTCAAGCAAATAACTCTCCAGTACTTTTTGCACATCAGTATAAAATTCATCAGAATAGGCGATAATCCGGCGCTGATTTTTGCCAAGCCAAGCATGCAGGAATTTTAATCTTTTTTCATGCGTATCGGTGTTTTCAACCACTTCGTTGCGCTTGTACCGAATCCGGCCAATAAACTCGCCCCGTGTAATGTCATTGAGCTTTAACGACATGGAATACATATCTCTGGCAACATTGAAGCGGGAACAAATTTCTGCGGTAAGCGGGTGTATGATCTCCTGTTTCAAGATAGAAAGGGCCCGATCCTGCCGGATATTATTGGGATCGTAAGCATGCTGCCGGTACATAAAGCGCAGGATAAGGGCTTTTCTTTCATTGCAGAGATAATAGCCATTTTCCGTTAAAAAGGTATCTATCTCCTTGTTAACAGTATCGACTTTTACCAATGAAACCTTTTCCACCATTGGGTACTGGTAGCTCTGATAGCCGGTTGAATATAAAGACGTTATTGTCCGGTCTGTTTGCCCCAATACCCTGACCAGGAACCGCTCTCTGGCGCGTTGCAGTTTGCGGGCGAACAAAACAGCTGAAGTCCGCCTTTCTGAGGCAACTGAAAATCCATACAATTCCATAAAAAACTGGTACACGAAATTTCTGTTCCGCTCGTATGAGCTATTGTCATTGGCCCTGAACTTGTTTATGCGCAAGCCAAAACGTTTCAGTTCCCTGTTCAGATCAGAGGGCAAAGAAGCATAAATACCGGAAAGATAGAAATCTAAATGTGTGTCTACGGAAAAAACATGCGCCCTGTCCAGTTCCAGAAGGAAAGGGAGCATAAGAGCATAGTTTTCCAGGCTGATCGGACTTACTTTTGCAAATGACTGCCGAAAAGAATCCTGAAGCACCCGGGGCAGACGACTTTGTATTGTCTGGAGATTCTGACAATGAACCTGATCAGCTAAGGGACAACTCCAGGAGTATAATTCTTCTGTTTTTTCATAGGGAGAGTGCAGAATGTCAAACTGAAAATGCTCATTAAAATATTTAAGACCACGAGCAAAAGCGATCATGCTGAAACCGGGAAGATCCGTAAATTCGTAAAGGTCAGATTCAAAAGAAGGCAGCAGCTCCCGTATTTCAACCAGGGGATAGTCGGGCATGGTTAAAAAAGGACGTACCAGACAATAGCGAATCTGAATCAGATCCAGAAATTGCTTTAGCCGATGTACTGTATTGAGGGGAGTGTCATACTGAACAGAACCGTTTTCTCGCCATGACAGACGGGGAACTTGAGAAAAGCACTCTTGCCAAGATTTTTTTTTCATGCGCTGTCCTTAGTGGCAGAAGTCAATGTTTGGTACTCGCTTTTTCTATTTGATTTTGATAATATTGCCTGAAGAAAGAGTTGCTTTCTCAAATAGGAAAGTAAAGTCTACTCCTGTCAGGCGATAAAGGCAACGGCCAATCAACAAGAATTTAACGTGCGGTGAAGCAGTGAAAAAAATAACAGTAGACGATATTCTGGCCATCATCTGCAATGTTTTTGATGCATATTCTGTTGTACTTTTTGTAAAGGACGGTTCCGGTTCATGCAGACTTGTATCCTCTTTCAGTCTGGGAGACAGCATTGACGATAAAGTAAAAATCACTCCCGGACAAAGTCTGGCCGGCTGGATTCTCAAAGAAGGCCAACCGCTGATTGTCGATAATTTTGATCAGAAAAAAAATTTTCTGGGCTATTATAAAAACGGAGCCGATGCCCATATTAAAAGTTTTATGGGCTGTCCGCTTACAGAAGGGGCTGGAGTTTTATGTCTTGATTCAAAAAAACAATACTCCTTTACCACAAAAGACCAAAAAATTTTTCAGCAGTTTGTAAGCTTTCTTTCCGGTTTTCTTGGTATCTTCAACCGGTATGGCCGATTACAAGATAATGCCCGCTACTATCGCACGCTTCAGACACTCCTTACTTTGCGGGAAAAATTTCCCCGCTGGGAACCTTTCTTGGAAAACTTCTTAAATCTCTTGTCTGTCGGCTCAGGTTTTTCTACTGTCTTTCTCGCGGCCGCGGATGAATGGGAACAGATATTCTGGGTTGAAGGTGTTAATTCTGACGCGGATCTTGAAATTTCACCTGGCGAAAAAATAAAAATCGGTTCCGGCCTTATTGGCTGGATATTCAAAAACCAAGTTCCTGTCTTTCTGGGTGATGAGGGAACACGTAATCGGCGGCCAGGTACACTTTTTGGCGGGAATGTTTTCACTCCCGACTATGCCAGTGTTATCTGCCTGCCGGTCATGGTTGACAGAAAAATCCGGGCGGTATTAACTCTGGCAGACCTTGACGAAGTGGCTATTTCCAAGGATATAAAATCGTTTTGCGGCATGGTGACGGACTATCTCTCACTTTTTCTGGAAAATCTTTATTTGAAAAACCTGGTAAAAAATCCGCCCAAAACGGAAGGCAACAAGCAGATTCGATAATGTTAAAAAAAGATGAGGTTACATGCCTCGTCTCTTTTGCACAACCTTAAGCAATGATGGATACAAAATGGGACTTTTTGACAATTTTTGGGCTCTGATAGGAAAAGATCTGGCCATGGATCTGGGTACGGCAAACTCGCTCATCTATACCCAACGTGATGGAATCGTACTCAATGAGCCATCTGTTCTGGCACTTGACTCAAGGACTCTTGAAGTCTTGGCCGTTGGCAGAGAAGCCAAAGAATATCTGGGCAGAACGCCTGACAGAATCAGAGCAGTACGCCCGATGAGAGACGGAGTTATCGCGGATTTTGATGTTACCAAGACCATGATCTCCTACTTCATTCGCAAGGTTCTTTCCAAAGCAAGCATCAGTAAGCCGCGCATTGTTATTTGTGTGCCAACCGGCATCACCATGGTTGAAAAAAGAGCGGTTATTGAATCTGCTCACCAGGCCGGAGCCAGGGAGGTCAGATTGATTGAAGAGCCGATGGCCGCGGCGATTGGGGCCGGGCTACCCATTGAAGAACCTATAGGGAACATGGTTGTGGATATTGGCGGCGGCACAACAGAGGTGGCGGTCATTTCTCTTTCCGCGGTGGCCTACGCAGAATCCGTGCGTATCGCTGGAGACGAAATGAACGATGCCATCAGACGGTACATGCAGGATAATTTCCAGCTCCTGATTGGCGAAAACATGGCGGAAGAAGTAAAAAAAACAATCGGTTCTGCCTATCCGTTTCCTGAAAGCAAAGAGATGCGCGTTGCAGGCAAATATATTGTTGATGGCGGGCCAAGAGCTGTCACTGTTACAGACGCCCATATCCGCGAAGCAATCAAGGAACCAGTCAGGGCAATAGTGGCGGCAGTCAAAAAAGCGCTTGAAAAAACCCCGCCCGAACTTGTCGCTGACATCGCGGAAAAAGGATTATTACTGGCAGGCGGTGGAGCCTTGCTGACCGGTCTTGACACCCTCATTGAAGAGCAGGCCAACCTGAAAGCAAATGTTGATACCGACCCCCTGACAACTGTTGTCAGAGGAACGGGCATGACCCTGCGCAACAAGGAACTGGCCGCGGCCTATATCAATTAGGGTCACAAAACAGCACCCTCAGCTGCCAAAGCCTGGAAACATAAGGCCCAAGCAAAGAGGGATAGTCGGTAATGATTTTTTCAAACTCAAGACGGTCAAGAAAAAGATTTTTTGTTTCTTTTTCAGGAAGAACTTTTTTGGCCAAAAAGGAAAGACGGTAAACATCAAGAAACTGAAAGGAAGGTGCGTCAAAAAAGCTGGCCTGCTTCACCAAAGAAAAATATTTTCCAGCGTATTCCGTACCAAGCCGCTCTGCTGCTGCAAAAACGGATTCTTCCGCTCCAACCAGTGTCCGGCCGGCCAATTCCCAGCACTCTTTTTTTCTGAGCAAAGAGGGAGTCAGGCATAGCCTGCCCCTGGTGGTGTACGCAAGCAGATACACAGCTTGGTGCAACAGTTTCTGACGGCGGACCTGTGCCAGACTTAAAACAGCCAAGGGCTTTCTTTGCTGATCAACGACCTGAACCAACTGAGCAGCGCTATCCTGATGGTATTTTTCTCTTACTTCCTGACACATTGAGACATACAACTCCATTTTTGAGATGAAAAATGACAAAAATACTTCTCCAGCTTGATTCCAGCCATTTTGACGATCTTTCATCTTTGGAACAACTGTCTTTTAGCCAACCCTGGACTCGCGAGCAACTCCTTGCCCTTTTGCAGCAGGGGCCAAATTCTCCGTTTCGCTGCTACGGAATAACATGGCAGGAAAAACTGACGGGCTATCTTTCCTTTTATGAGCTGGAGGGCGAAATTGAAATACTTAACCTCGCAATCGCCCCGAAATTTCAGCGTTGCGGGTATGCCAGCAAATTGTTAACAACCCTTTTAGCCCAAGGGAAACAGCGAAATGTTCAGTCGGTTATTTTGGAAGTCAGACCCTCAAATCACGCGGCATTGGCCCTGTATAAAAAATTTTCTTTCCAGGAAGTCGGCCGCCGCCGCAAATACTATCAGGATTCTGGCGAAGACGCCCTGATCATGCAAGCGCCCTGTAACCCTCAACCAGGAGAATAAGTATGCGATTTCTTGACCAGCTCTCTTTGCAAGGCAAGAGAGTCCTCATGCGCGTTGATTACAATGTTGCCCTCAAAGACGGTACAATCACAGATGACACCAGGATACAGGCCAGCCTGCCAACTGTCCGCCATATTCTTGAACAGGGAGCAAGCCTTGTCCTCTGCTCTCATCTGGGAAGACCCAAAGGCAAGATCGTACCAGAACTTTCCCTTCGCCCGATTGCCAAGCACCTGAGCGCTCTTTTGGGTCAGGATGTCCACTTTGCTTCTGACTGTATTGGCGACGCAACCCTTGCCCAGGCAAAGGCGCTCAAGCCCGGTGAAATCCTGATGCTTGAAAATCTCCGCTTTCACAATGAAGAAAAAAATAACGATGCTGCTTTCAGCCGGGCATTAGCCCAAATGGGCGAGTGCTATGTGAACGATGCCTTTGGCGTTGCCCACCGTGAACAGGCTTCTGTTGTCGGCGTACTTGACCATATTCAGGAAAGCTGTGCGGGTTTTCTCTTAAAAAAGGAATGGGAATTTCTTACTCAGGCCGTACAAGACCCCAAGCATCCTTATGTCGCTGTTTCCGGCGGAGCAAAAGTTTCCAGCAAACTCGGCATCCTGGAGGCCCTGCTCCCCAAGGTTGACCGCATGATTATTGGCGGCGCAATGGCCAATACCTTTCTCAAGGCACTGGGGTTTGAAATCGGCAGATCGCTTGTAGAAGATGATTTGCTGGAAATGGCAAAAGACATCATGGCCGAAGCCCGCAGTAAAAACGTAAGTTTTTATCTGCCGGTTGATTTCCTGACCGGAACAGCTCCTGACGGCCAGCTCGCTTCCGGTGTCAAACCCTATCAAGATATTCCGGCCACAGAAATGATGCTTGATACAGGCCCGGCTTCCCACGTTCTTTTTTCCGAAGTCATGAGTGACGCGCAAACAGTCCTGTGGAACGGGCCAATGGGCGCGTTTGAAAATCCTGTTTTTGCCAGAGGCTCCTTAAACATGGCCCAAAGCATCGCCGCGCTGAAAGGATTGACCATTGTTGGCGGGGGCGACACAAACGCCATGCTCCAGCAAGCCGGACTGATGGACAAATTTTCTTTTGTTTCAACCGGTGGAGGCTCTTTCATGGAATTTATGGAAGGTAAAAAACTCCCCGCCTTTGTCGCTCTTGGAGCCTATAAATGAAAAAAATCATCGCTGCCAACTGGAAAACATATAAAACATGGGAGCAGGCCCAAACTTCAGCTCAGGAACTGATCGACCTGCTCCCCCAGGACATTTTTACAGACCGGGAAGTTCTTGTTTTTCCCTCTCCTGCCCTGCTCAAAATCGTGGCAGAAACAGTGCGTACCTCCAAAATCACCTGTGGCGCCCAAAACTTTTATCCAGTGGAAGAAGGGGCCATTACCGGTGAAACCGGAACGGCGCAACTGCGCGACATTGGGTGCACGCATATCCTTATCGGCCATTCAGAACGCCGGCATATCCTGCATGAACCGGATGAGCTTATTGCCCAAAAAATTCATTTCGCCCTGCAAGCGGGCCTCATACCTGTATTATGTATTGGAGAGACCCTGACAGAACGCAAACAGGGGCAGGTTGAAACAGTTTTATCCCGCCAGCTGGAATCTGCCCTGACCCAGGACAAAAATGCAAAAAACATTGTTATCGCCTACGAGCCAGTCTGGGCCATAGGAACAGGCGAGGTTGCCGGATCGGAAGAAATTATGGCGGCTCACAGAGTTATCAGACAGTGGCTGAAAAAAAATACCCCTGCGGGAGAAGCTATTCCAGTCCTGTATGGCGGAAGTGTAAAGCCAAGAAATTGCAGTCAGATACTTTCACTTGACAATGTGAACGGAGTACTGGTAGGAGGTGCAAGTTTAGAGTCTAAAATTTTCAGCCAAATTGTTCTTGCCTAAAAGGAGGTCTGAGTTTTGGAATCCCTGGTTATAACCATTCATATTATTGCCTGCGTTACCCTTGTGCTTCTTGTTCTGCTTCAATCAGGAAAGGAAGACATGGGAGTCATCTTTGGAGGAGGGAGTTCTTCCATGTTTGGAAGCTCCGGAGCAGGGAATCTGCTTAGCAAACTTACAGCGGGCGCGGCAACTGTTTTTTTTGTCACCTCGCTGACCTTTACCTATATGAGCACTCATAAACTGAGCGTTGAACGCCAATCTGTCATTCTGGACAGTCCGGCCGCAACCAGTGCTCCTGCTACGATACCTGAAAAAAAATAAAATGAGAATAAAAAAGGCCAACACATGTTGGCCTTTTTTTCATCTTTTACAGGATGCGCCTACGCAAAAATGTAGGCGTTTCAAAAGTATCCTCGTCGTCAAAAACAAATTCACCTTCTGTTTGCGGCAGACTTGTTTCAACAGGTGGCAGATTCTGTCTGCGCTCTGTAGCGGAGTTCTTTTCTTCCACAGCTTGTTTCAGCGGAATGACCGTATCCCCTTTGGCCAGTGCCTTGACTTTGGCCACCTGTTCCTCAATTCCTGTGGCAATAACAGTTATGCGCACTTCATCACCAATATGCTCATCAATACCGGCGCCAAAGAAAATCTCAGCATCCTCGTCAACGGCATCATACACAATTCCCATGGCCTCATTGACTTCATCAATAGTCAAATCCGCGCCGCTGGTAATATTGACAAGCACGCCTTTGGCTCCGTCAATAGAAATATCTTCCAAAAGCGGACTGGTGATAGCTTTCATGGCCGCTTCCCGTGCCCTGTCCTTACCGGCGGCACTGCCGGTTCCCATCATGGCCAGTCCCATACCGGCCATCACGGATTTGACATCCGCGAAATCCAGGTTGATCATTCTCTTGGTCACGATCAGGTCTGAAATACCGCGCACAGCAAAACACAGCACCTCATCGGCTTTCTTCAGTGCCGCAGGAAACGGTATGGCTGTTCCCAGAGTCAGCAAACGGTCATTGGGAATTGTAATCATACTGTCTACGACTTCGCGTAAATTCTTAATTCCAGCCTCGGCTTTTCGTAAACGGCTGCGACCCTCAAAATAAAACGGCTTGGTGATAACCGCCACAGTCAGCGCTCCGGCTTCCTTCGCAATCTGGGCAATTACCGGAGCCGCTCCTGTTCCGGTTCCCCCGCCCATGCCAACCGTCACAAAAACCATATCAGAACCTTCCAGATATGAACGGATATCTTCAGCGCTCTCCAGGGCGGCTGCACGCCCGACCTCCGGATTCCCTCCGGCTCCCAGGCCCTTGGTCAGTTTTTCACCGATCTGAATCTTGAATTCAGCACGGGATTCAGTCAAATCCTGAATATCGGTATTGGCGACCAAAAAATGCACATCCTGAATCTGCGATTCAATCATGTTATTGACAGCATTTCCACCGCCGCCGCCAACACCGATGACTTTTATCACAGCCGGACTGTTTTTTCCCATTGACGTAAATTCCATACCTTCCTCCTGTTCGAGGTCAAAAATCATGCTCTTCGCTTACCGTGCCTTATCAAACCATCTCCGCATAGCTGAAACCATCTTGACAAAAACTTTTTCTTCATTGTCGTGACGATCAACACCGGATGCCCCGTTTTTTTCCGCGCCGTACAGCAACAGACCGACCGCCGTGGAATAAATCGGACTGTTGACAACATCACGCAATCCGCCAATACGATAATCGGGAAGCCCGAGACGTACCGGCATATCCAAAATCTGCTCTGCCAACTCCGGAAGCCCCTCAATAAGAGAAGCGCCTCCAGTAAGAACAGCTCCAGCTCCTATTTGTTTTTTCAGACCTGAACGCATAATTTCCTGCCCCACAAGGTCAAGAATCTCTTCCATACGAGGTTCACAGATTTCGGCCAGGACACGACGGGACACCCTTCGTCCTTCGCGCCCGCCCACTCCGGGAACCTCTATGATTTCATTTTCATCAACGAGGGAAGTCAGGGCGCAACTCTGCCTTATCTTTATTTTTTCCGCTTCTGCCAAAGGAGTGCGCAGACCAAAGGCAATATCATTTGTCAGATGCGTACCGCCCAGTCCGAGTACGCCCGTATACCGGATAGAATCATTGCAAAAAACAGAAATATCGGTTGTTCCGCCACCAATATCAACCAAAACAACACCAAGTTCTTTTTCCTCTTCCGTCAGCGTTGCCTTGGACGAAGCCAGCGGCTCAAGAACAATTCCAGAAACATCAAGACCGGAACGCTGACAGGCCCGAACAATATTTTTCGCGCAGGTGACAGCCCCAGTCACGATATGAACTTTTGCCTCAAGACGCACACCGGCCATACCCAATGGATCGGCAATTCCCCACTGGTCGTCAACAATGTATTCCTGCGGCAAAACATGGAGCACCTCACGGTCAAGCGGAATGGCGATTGCCCTGGCTGCATCAAGGGCCCTGCTGACATCCTTGCTCGTGACTTCACCGCCGGTTACCGCGATAACACCGTGGCTGTTCATCCCTTTTATATGGCTGCCGACAATACCGGTATAAACAGAGCGTATTTCACAATCCGCCATCAGCTCCGCTTCTTCAAGAGCCCGTTTAATGGACTTGACGGTCTGCTCGATATTGACCACGACTCCTTTGCGTAACCCTGTTGAAGGCCCGGAACCGATTCCAACAATATCCACGCCCTCATCAGTCACTTCACCGACAACGACACAGACTTTTGTCGTTCCAATATCAAGACCCACCAGCAAGCCAGACTTCGCCATACCTATCCTTTCTCCGTATTCACCAGCGTGATACAGCCGATTCAAAACAAAAATTATTTCAATACAAACAGTGCGTCATAGGAGTATAATTATTTTATCCGGTTATGTAAATTCATTTTTTATCCTAATTTCTCTCGAAATTCTCCAGATTTTGGGGACACAAGATTGCATTTTTGATCCAATTTGGCATGTAAAATCATATAGTTAAATACCCTGAAATTCAACCCAGACCCTGTCGGGAATAACAACGATCTTTTTTACCTCCCGGCCAGGATATTTTGTCCGCACATATCTCCAGACCTCAGAAAACTGCCGGCTAGCCTCACGCAATTTTTCTGTTTCCAGAAGACAGCGCGTTTTATCCAGCAAGGCGATCTCAACCAGATCAGAAGGCCAAAATCGTACCCAGGCAATCTGGTGCCAGCCCAAAGGAAAGATTCTCGCGCTGACAAGGTCGGAAAATTCGGCAATACTCTTCCTTGAAACATCATTTTCCACGTACAAAACAGGCAGGGTAACAAACTGGCCCTGCTGCACGCTGCAGATAGCGTTTCCCTTTTTATCAGCGTAATAGAGCTTTTTTCCCTGTCGCACCCAAAAAAAAGCCTCTTTTTCCTTCATCTCAATCTGCAGCTTGTCAGGAAGCATTCTTTTGACAACCACATCCTGAATCCAGTCCAGCTGCTCAAGGGATTTTTGCACCCCGGCAATATGAATATCAAGGCTGCTTTGTCCAAGTCTGACCTGGGCCTGCTCCAGTACCTGCTGATAAGAAACCCGGCTGTTGCCTGTTACCTCTATCTCACGCAGCTGCCAGACAGGATGAAACAAAATCCAGCGGTACAAAAACACAAAAAGCAATAACAGCCCGGCAACACCAATGATTCCAAGGCCAAGGGAAGTACAGAAAAGAAAAAATCTTTTCCAGGCAAGAGCCCGTTCACGAGGATTTTTTCGTCTTCTGTAAGAGTTTGATCTGCTGGCCATCTCCTTTTTTTACAACCCCTTTTACGCAGACAAAAAATATTCGCCAACTTTCCAGATCGTTCCGGCTCCCAGAGTCAGGAAAACATCTCCGGGCAGCAAGATGTCTTTGAGCCCTTCCTGCATGGAAACAAAATCAGGATAAAAGGTAACAGGCACACCGGATACCTGACGAATAGCACGGGCAAGATTTTCTCCATGCACACCCGGAATAGGCGCTTCTGAGGCCGGATAGATCTCTGTCAGCAAAAGATGCCCCACCGCGCCAAAGGCATTGGAAAACTCAGCGAACAGGGCTTGGGTGCGGGTAAAGCGATGAGGCTGAAAAGCAACCACCAGTCTTCTATCAGGATAACAGGTTCGCACGGCTTCCAGAGTCGCCTGGATCTCCGTAGGGTGATGTCCGTAATCATCAAAAACAAGTACGCCGTTTTTTTCTCCTTTCTTTTCAAAACGCCGCCCTACTCCGTGAACCCCCTTGAGCCCCCGTACAATAATCTCCCTGGGGATTCCGGCGGCCAAAGCCAGACCAATGGCCCCTAGCGCGTTCAGTATATTATGCCGTCCGGGCATGGCCAGCTCCACCTTGCCCCACAACACCTCACCCTTGTCTTCCTTTCGGTACACGTTAAAAACGGAATTTATTCCGCATGACATCGGCTCGGCCCGCAACATATTTCCCTGTTCAAAGCCGTAGGTCAGCCAGGGACGCTTGACCCTGGCAAGTAGTGAACGGATACCCGGATCATCTCCACACACGACATTTAATCCATAAAAAGGCACAGAATTCATAAACTGGAGAAACGAATCATAAATGGAATCCATGTCCGGATAAAAATCCAGATGATCCGCGTCAATATTCGTGACCACGGTCATAATGGGCAAAAGACATAAAAAAGAACCGTCCGATTCATCTGCTTCGGCAACAAGATACTCTCCCTGGCCTAAAAAGGCGTTTGCTCCATACCCATTCAGTCGGCCCCCGATAATCACGGTTGGGTCATACCCGGCTTCCTTAAAAATCGTTCCCACAAAAGAAGTTGTTGTTGTTTTTCCGTGCGTGCCGGCAATGGCCAGGCCGGTTTTCAGGCGCATCAGCTCGGCCAGCATCTCCGCGCGGGGAATAACAGGCACTCCAAGACTATGCGCCTGCTTCACTTCCGGGTTTTCATCACTCACGGCAGTCGAGCGCACAACAACTTCCGCGTCCCGCACATGGGCCGCGTCATGTCCGATACAAACATGCGCGCCAAGCTCACGCAACCGTTTGACAGCGACATTTTCAACCAGATCTGAACCGCTGACCTTATAGCCCAGGTTCAACAAAACTTCCGCAATACCGCACATCCCGGTACCGCCAATCCCTATCATGTGAACTTTTTGTATTCTGATATTCATGGCTTACTCAACAATATCTTCATGTTTTCCATTTTTGCCGCGTAAAAGACTTTCCAGCTCGCTGACAATTTTTTGCGCTGCTGCCGGATAAGCAAGGCTTCTGGCGGCAACAGACATACTGTTTAATTTTCCGGGAACAGACGCGAGATTATCAACAACTTCAACCAGCCTGACCTGTTCAAAATAGCTCTGCTGCAAAACAAGCGCGGCCCCGCTTTCTTCAACCATCTTGGCATTTTTCATCTGATGATCATGGGCCGCGTACGGATACGGAACAAGGATAGCCGGTTTTCCGGCCAGCGTCAGCTCGGCAATGGTTGTTGCTCCGGCCCGGCAAAGCACCAAATCGGCAAAACGATATGCCTTGCTCATGTCTTCAATAAAAGGAGACACCCTGGCCTGTGGATAGTGTTCGTCATAGGCGGCCCTGACCGCGGCAAAATGTTTTTCGCCCGTTTGATGCCACAGCATGATGCCTTTGCGCCGAAAATCAGGCAAGGCCCTGATAACAGCCTCGTTAATGGCAGCCGCCCCCTGACTCCCGCCCAGTACAAGCAAAGACCGGATACTGTCCGCGGCAGGCTGTTGTTCATCAAAAAGGGCAGCAATATCCCTGCGTACGGGATTGCCGGTAATAATTTCCTCCTTTCCGCCAAAATTGCTTCCGGGAAAGGTCAAAAATACCTTGTCAACCTTACCGGCCAAAATCCGGTTTGAAGAGCCGGGAACACTGTTCTGTTCATGAATGGCGGTTGGAATCCCAAGCAGACAGGCCACACGCGCCATGCAAAAACCAGCGTATCCTCCAAAGCCGAGAACAAAGTCAGGACGAAAACGGCGAAGAAGAAAAAAAGCCTTTATCAGGCTCTGGGACAGGAAAAAAAAGGAGACAACAGCTTTCAGGCCCTTGCCCAGTATCCCTCTGACAGGCAATGCTTCAAAATCAATTCCGGCTCGCGTGACAAGAGATTTTTCAGGTCCGTACCTGCCCCCGACAAACAAAATGCAACACTGCGGAAAACGGCGCTTTATTTCCTCTATCACCGACAAGGCGGGAAAAATATGTCCACCGGTTCCCCCCGTTGAAATAATCACCTTTCTCATCTGTCCACCTCTTTGGAAAGACTGAGCAAGATCCCAAAAGCAAAATAACAGGTAAGCAGATGAGTGCCGCCATAACTTAAAAACGGCATAGGAATTCCCTTTGTGGGAGCCGCTCCCAATACAACCGCCATGTTCAGCACCCCGCCCAGAAAAAGGACAAGTCCCATTCCCGTTGCCAACAGTTTCTGCTTCAGTTCAGGAAGCCGCAGAGCGAGCAAAAACACCCGCCACATCAAAATCCCGAACAAAAGAAAAACAAAAGAGACTCCCAAAAAACCAAGTTCCTCTCCAAGGACGGAAAAAATAAAATCATTATGCGCGTCCGGGAGAAAAAAAAGTTTCTGCTTGCTCGCACCAAGTCCTCTTCCAAGCCAGCCGCCGGAACCAAAGGCGTAAAGAGACTGCACAAGCTGGTATCCGGCAGCATGAGAATCCTTGAAAGGATCAAGAAAGGCCAACCGGTCAAGCCGATAGGAGGAAAAAACTATGAGCATGGCTGCCCCCAAAAAAAACACCAGCAACAGAGCAACAAGATACACGAACCTGGCTCCGCCCAAAAAGCTCAGGAGAAATAAGAGGCAGGCAAGATAAACAGCTCCGCCAAAATCCGGCTGCAAGAGCAAAAAACAGCAAAGAGACGCCGTTATCAGGATTGGAGGAAGCAGACCGATACTAAAGGTCTTGACCAGCTCCTGCTTGCGGGAAAAAAAATCAGCCAGATAAAAGATAAGAGCGATTTTGGCCAGCTCCAGCGGCTGAAAGGAAAAAAAGAAAAAATCCAGCCATCGCCTGGCCCCACGGATTTCTTTTCCCAACGGGCTCGCGACCGTCAACAGGAGCAAAAAGAGTGTCAGCCCAAGCCAGAAATAAGGGCGGGAGACAACTCGCCGGTAACCAAAACAAAATGTCAGATACAAAACAGCCAGTCCCATCAAGGAGAAAAAAAACTGTTTGCGGGCAAAAAAATAACTGTCCTGCCATATTCTGTCCGCGACAACAGAACTCGCGCTGGTGACCATAATCAATCCCAACCCCATCAAAACAATGGCGGTTGTCAACAGCCACAAATCAATTTTTTTAAGCGACTCCGGCAGGGAAGCTGACATTTTTATCCTTTACAGTACGGTTCAGCTCTCTTGCCGAGCTTCTGCCATTTTTTCTTTGACCAATCGTTTGAAAGTTTCTCCACGTTCCTGATAATCCGAAAACAGATCAAAACTTGCCGTTGCAGGAGAAAGCAAAACGCTGTCTCCACAAGCGGCGTCGCTGCACGCTGCTTCAACAGCACCCGCGAGTTCAGGATACCAGCTCAGTGGACATATCCTCTGCCAGGCGGCCTCAAAAATCTCACGGCTGTCTCCAAAAAGATAGACCCTGGCCACCTTGCTCTGTATCAGTTCCCGCAACGCGCAAGGGTCTCCCCCCTTGAATTTGCCGCCGACCAGCAGACGAACAGGAGCGGGCGTACTGTTCAGGGCTGCTTCCAAAGCGGTCAGGGTTGTTGCCTTGGAATCGTTGATAAAACAGATCCCGCCAACTTCCAAAAATTTTTCATAGCGGTGCGCAGCAGGGACAAATGTGGAAAGCGCGGCCCTGACCTGTTTTTCTGTTATCCCGAAAAATTCCACTGCCAAAGACGCTGCCTGCGCGTTGGCCCTATTGTGTTCAGCCGACAACACACCGTTGAGCCCTGAATACATCTTTCCATAGTATACTTTCTTGCATTCAGGCAACGGCAACGAAGCAACTTCCTGCTGCAATTCCTGGGAAAAAAGGGCCAGACCACTTTTGTCCATGTACCGGAAAAGATTTATTTTGGCCTGAAAATATTGCTCAAGGTCCTGATGATAATCAAGATGATTTGGCGAGAAATTGAGTAAAATGGCAACCTGAGGCTGAAAAAAAGCCAAGTACTGCAACTGAAAACTGCTGAGCTCCAAGACAAGAATATCACACTTTTGGCCGGCAAGGATATATTCACTTAAAGGCAGTCCGATGTTGCCGCCGGTAAACACTTTTTTGCCGCAACGGCCAAGAATATGGCTGATCATGGAAACCGTGGTTGTCTTGCCGTTTGTGCCGGTAACGGCAATGACAGGTTCGCGCACAAAAGCGGCTGCCAGTTCCAGTTCGCTGGTGATCGGAACGCCAGACGGTATCAAAGCCAAAACAGCACGGGGAATGCCGGGGCTTAGCACAACGAGCTCTGCATCAGCAAAATCACCCGTGTGGTGTTCGCCACTTCGCAGATCCCAGTCCTGACTAACCGGCTCCTGCCGCAGTTCTTCAAATCCTTTTCCCTGCCTGTCCAGCAAGCGGACATAAGCGCCTTTACGGTCAAGCAGGCGGGCGGCAGCCACACCGGAAACACCGGCTCCAACGACAACGGTTTTTTTCCCCCGCACTCCCTGCAGCAATTCTTTCATCTGCCGGTTCCGCATACAGCCTTTCCTACCGGAGTTTTAAAGATGCAAGAGCAAGCACCGCACATAAAAAGGAAAGAATCCAGCAACGGACAATGATTTTTGATTCAGGAATCCCTTTTAATTCAAAGTGATGATGCAAAGGAGCCATACGAAAAAAACGGTTTCCCCCGCTGGCCTTGAAATAACCGACCTGGACAATGACTGAAAGGGTTTCAACAACAAATACCGCACCCAGCAACACAAGCAGGAGTTCCTGCTTACACAGCACAGCCAGAAAACCGAGCGTTCCGCCAATACTCAAACTTCCGACATCGCCCATAAACACCTGGGCCGGATAGGCGTTGAACCAGAGAAACCCAAGTCCCGCGCCGACAAAGGCCCCACAAAAAACAGTGACCTCTCCAACTCCCGGAACGTAACTCACCTGCAGATAGTGCGCCAGATTGGCGTGCCCGGCCAGATAAATAAAACCGCCCAGACAGGCTGTTGCGATCACGGCCGGCACAATGGCCAGTCCATCAAGCCCGTCAGTCAGATTGACCCCGTTGGAAGAACTGACAAGCACGATAACAGCAAATCCCAGATAGCCCCAGGTCAGATCCGGTGTGAATGTCTTGAAAAAAGGAACCATCAATTCCGTGGAATAACCGGAAGTTTCCAGCAAAAGTGTGATCGTCCCAACCGCCACAATCAACTGGCAAAGAAATTTCGCTTTCGCAGTCAGCCCCAGATTATGTTTGCGCACAATCTTGAGATAATCATCAACAAAGCCGATCAGGGCAAACCCGCAAAAAACAAAAATAGTCAGCCAGACATAGCCATTTGTCAGATCAGACCACAGAAAAACAGCTCCAAGCAGGCTGATGGCGATTAAAATCCCGCCCATTGTTGGTGTTCCGCTTTTTTTCTGGTGCAATACAACATCTTCCTGGATCACCTGTCCGAATTTTATTCGTCTTAAAAAGGCGATAATGCGCGGTCCCAGCACAATACTGATCAGCATTGCCGTAATCATGGCTGAAAAAGAACGAAAGGTAATATATTTTATAACATTAAAAACGGTAAAATCCGTGCTGACAGGATAAAAGATATGATACAACATGGCGTTCCCAACTATTTTTTACTATCATCTTCCCAAAAAGACTGAAAAACCCGCAAAAATTTTTCCATTCCGCAACTGCGTGACCCTTTGAACAACACAACTCCGGCCCGTGTGGAAAAATCTTCAAGGCAGGAAAGAAAATCTTCCTGACTGGCAAGCTCGACAACCTGCCCCGACCACTGCCCAAGACCCAAGCGCACCCAGACGAGTTCTTCATGTCCGTAAAAAAAAAGTCGCTTTACAGCACTGCGGGCAATCTGCGCTCCAAGCCGCTCATGCTCTTTGGCAGACAGCTCGCCAAGTTCGCCCATGCGCCCCAGCACCAGCACCAGTTCTTTTTCCCCTGCCAGTCTGGCAGCAGCGTCAATAGCCTGGCGCATGGAAAGGGGATTGGCGTTATACGTATCGTCAATAATCTGCCAATCAGCAATCGTATGGACAACAAAACGCTGCTCCACAGGTTGAAAAGATGCTGTTTTTTCCACGAAAAAACGCCCCGGGTCAAGGCCAAGCGCATGAACAAGACCGTAAACAGCAGCCAGGGTTTCAGGAAGCGGCTGACCGGGCATAGTCACCAGCAGATCTTTTTTTCCACTCAGTCTGTAGCGGGTCTGGCCATTTTCAACCTGTAAGACCTGTGCGCTAAAGGCAGCCTCAGGACATTTTTTTTGCGAAAAATACACTGTCTCTTTGCCGTACTGACCGGCACAGGCGACAAGCCGGGGATAATCAGCGCAGACAAGAGCAGTTCCCTTGGGCCGCAGCCAGCTGAGCAAAGACGCCTTGGCCGCGGCAACCTCTTCCAAAGAGCCCAGTCCGGCACTATGACAGACACCGACATTCAAAATAAGCGCGATATCCGGCGCAACAACCTCTCCCAGCTCGTCCATATCATGCTTCTGGCTGATACCGAGTTCCACCAGCCAGAAATCTTCATCTCCGCTAAAACGCAAAATCGAAAGCGGCAGGCCGATCTGATTGTTCCAGTTTTTGTAACTGGCTCCAACACGACCATAAGCGCCAAGCACGGCAGCTGCGATTTCCTTGCAGGTTGTCTTCCCAGCGGAACCGGTAATTCCAACCACCCTGGCCCTTGTCCGTTTCCGCCAGAAACGGGCCAGATCCCGCAGGGCAACACCAGTGTCATGTACCCGCAAAACAGCCGCTCCGGGAAGAGCGGGTATATCCTTATACGCCACAACAGCCGCAGCCCCATTTTTATGAGCCTCACGGGCATAGTCATGTCCGTCATGGTTTTCACCAACCAGACAGAAAAAAAGATCACCGGGCTGCACCCGCCTGCTGTCTGTTTCAACCCGTGTGCAGCAGATATCATTTTCGCCGGCACCCGTTGCGTGAGCCGCACCTATTGCCTGAGCTATCTGAGAGAGAAAAAGCCGCATCTTGCTTACCTGTCACAGGCCACGAGATATTCCCGCGCGACCTGATAATCATCAAAATCGTATTTTATCCCGCCGAGTTGCTGATAATTTTCATGGCCTTTTCCGGCAATCAGCAAAACATCATTTTCGCCAAGTTCATCAAGGGCAAGACCAATTGCCTTTTTCCTGTCCGGTTCGCATATATACTCTGAAAAACCTTCAAATCCGGGGACAATATCCTGTATGATTTGCCGCGCGTCTTCATGGCGGGGATTATCAGAAGTTACAATGGCCCTGTCGGCATAGCGGGCGACAGCGGCCCCCATCAGCGGGCGCTTGCCCCTGTCCCGGTCTCCTCCGCAACCGAAAAGAACAATCAGTCGGCCATAGTCTAACTGTTTCAGGGTTGAACATACATTTTCAAGCGCGTCAGGCGTGTGGGCATAATCAACAAATACATGCAAAGACGTCCCCAGAACCCGCTGCAACCGTCCTGGCGCTCCGGAAAAATCAGTAAAAACATCAAGCTGTTCCGGCAAAAAGCCAAGTGCCAAACCAACGCCCTGGGCCGCCAGCAGGTTACTGGCGTTAAACAGCCCGACCAGACGGGAACGAACTGTCCATTTCCTCCCCTGATAGCAGCATTCAAGACATAAACCCTCTCTGTCCAGACGCGTGACCTTTCCATACAGGGTATCTGTTCTGCCCGTATCAGCAGCAAAAGTAAAACGCAGACAGGAAAAAGCATCAGCAATCCGCAAGCCGTAGGGATCATCAACATTTACCACCCGCAAGACATCTTGCTGAAAAAGCTGTAACTTCGCTTCAAAATAGGCTTCCATGGTCTGATGATAATCAAGATGGTCCTGGGTCAGATTCGTAAAAACAGCGACTTCGGGACGCAGACCGGCCAGACGCTGCTGAGCAAGGGCGTGAGAAGAAACCTCCATGCTGACACAGCTTACGTCATTTTCAGCCATACGGGCCAGAAGAGCGTGCAGGGTCCAGCAATCAGGAGTGGTCATACTTGCCGCCTGACTATGCCCGGGCCATCGACAGACAACGGTACCGATAAGTCCCGCCTGATGCCTGTTTGCCAGCAACAGGTGTTCTATGAGGTAAGCAGTGGTAGTTTTTCCGTTTGTTCCAGTTACAGCCACAATCCGGGGCTGTTTTTTTTCACGCTGAAAATAAAGAACCGCGAGCTCTCCCAGAGCCTGAGCGGGATTTTCATGGTACACAAGTGCCGCTTCCGGGGGCAGCTGCAAAGAGCGATCGTTAGTCACAATAAAGACAGCGCCCCGCTGAACTGCCTCAGCCGCGAAACAGGTTCCATGTACACGGGTTCCGGCCAGAGCCACAAAAATATCCCCGGGCCGCACCTGAGCAGAATGCGTCTGGACCATTCTGCCTTTCCTGACTTCTTCACACACTGTATTCCAGTCAGCCTGTTTCATTGCTCTTTCCCTTTTTTATCTGTCCGGGGTTGACCAAGCCAGAGTACCATTTTTTTCCCCCATTTCTGGCCTTTATCTGGCCAGTGTTTTTCCACAATGGTTCCTTCCCCCTGGATTTCCGGCAATACGCCATTTTTCACGGCACATTCCACGGCCTGACGCAAAAAAAGGCCGCGTAAATCCGGTATACGCTCAGAAACCTGCAGTGTCTGTGGCATACTGACAATCCGTCCCTGCATATTCCCTTTTATCCGGGCCGGATTCTTGACAACAGCCTCTTGGTCATGGGCTGAATGAGTTAAAAGATGCTGCGCAATTTCCCGAAAAACAGGAATAGTCACCACACTGCCGTAATAAGATGTTTTCGGACTATCAATAGTGACTAAAATCAGATACTGCGGGTCATCTGCGGGAAGAAAACCAACAAAGGAAGCAAGATAATCTTTGCCATATCCTCCGGCAGGGGCAACCTTTTGCGCTGTGCCGGTCTTGCCGCCAACCCGCACGCCGGGCAAACGGGCGAGCACTCCCGTTCCCTCGGCAGCAACCGCCCGCTCCAGCATATGCACCACCTCTTTGGCCACGGCGGGACTGACAACCTGAGCATATTCTTCCGGGACAACCACGTTTTCTTTTCCAGCGAGCAGACGCAAGGGTAACAGGCGCCCACCATTGAGCAGACACAGATACGCTCTTGCCAGCTGCAATGAGGTGACAGCCACGCTTTGTCCAAAAGAAGCGGCGGCCAGATCCAGTTTTCTCCAGCGACCGGGAGCGGCAATCAGTCCCTGCCCTTCTCCAGGGAGCGGCAGGTGACAGGATTCAGTAAAACCGAAATCCGAAAGATAACGGTGATACCTTTTCGCCCCCAGATCCAGACCAATCTTGGCACACCCGATATTGCTTGAAAAGCGCAAAATCCTGTCAACAGACATCCAGCCGTATTCATGCGTGTCCCGAATCGTGCTGCCTCCGACATTCCACTTCCCGTTTTCACAAAAATACGCAGAAGAAGCAGAACAGATTTTTTCCTGCAGGGCGGCGGCAATCAAAAAGGGCTTGAGAGTCGAACCGGGTTCAAAATTATCAAGAGCGATCCGGTTTCGCCAGTCAAAGGGGCCATAGCCAGAATAGGCGTTCGGATTAAAAAAGGGATAGTTCGCCCAGGCAAGAATTTCCCCGTTTTTCGCATCTATGACCAGAGCGGAACCATGCGCGCCTTGCACCTCCCGGATCCGGCGCACCAGACTGTCTTCAGCGACAAATTGGGCCAGGGAGTCAATGGTCAAAAAAACATTTTGCCCGTTCCGGACGGGTGCTTCCACGTCCGGGCCATACAGCACAAAACCGGCGGCATCTTTTTGAACGATGTATCTGGCTGTTTCGCCGCGCAAAGTCTCATTCAGGGATTTTTCCAGACCTTCGAGCCCTTCCCCGTCAAGCCCGACAAAACCAAGCAGCTGCCCGGCCAGATGCGATTGCGGGTAAAAACGGGCTCTGTCCTGCGTAAGATATACTCCTCTGGTTTTGTTTTTTTGCAGTTCATGGACCTGCTTATCGCTGATCCCTTTGGCAATCCAGGCAAATTTCTTTTTGCTTTTTAAGATTCGCAACAGACGGCCTTGTTTTGCGTTCAAAATTCTGGCCAGAAATGCCGCTGTCTTGCGGGGATCTTTCACCTCTGACGGCCTGACAAAAACCGAACTACTTCTAACGCTTTTAGCCAGCAGCCGCCCTTCCCGGTCAAGGATTTCCCCACGTCGTCCCTGCACCTCTTCCCTGTTCCAGTATTGGCGGTCCGCTTTTTCAGCAAGCTGCGGCCCCCAAAAAATCTGGACATAAAAGGCCCTGGCCCACAAGGCCAGTAAAAGGCTTATAAAGACTGCTGCCAGAAAAAACAGCTTGAGCTGTACAATATCTTTTTTCGCTTCCAATAGACCCAATCCGATTCAATCAAAAACCTGCCGGGAGGTTCATCTTTTCAATTTTCATCAAGAACCCGAACCTGATCCGGCTGAGGGGCTTTAAGATCAAATTTCTTTGCCAACTGTTCCAGTTGGTATGGAGCCAGAAGATTATTTTTTTCCACTTCCAGTTTCGCGGCCAGTGCCTGCTTTTCACGCAGAATCTGCTGCTTTTTTTTTATATCGTAAGCCAGTTCGATCCGCTCAGTATTCATCCAGACCAAAAATCCGGCCTGCGCAAAAAGCAGGATAAAAGCCCAGACTATTCCACGTCTTGAACTAAACAGTCTGTACATCTTATACTCTCATGGCAACACGCAGTTTCGCGCTTCTGCTCCGTGAATTAACCGCCATCTCTTCCTGGGTCGGCTGCACGGGTTTTCTGGTTATGACTTCCAAACGGGGAGTACGGCCGCACTGGCAATACGGAAAATCCCGGGGGCAAACGCATGGCGCGCTTTCAGCCCGAAAAAAATGCTTTACCACCCTGTCTTCCAGTGAATGAAAGGAGATGACCGCAATTTTGCCTTTTGGTTGCAAAAAGGGCACAATGCGCTCCAAAAAAAGTTCCAGTTCTCCGAGTTCGTCATTTACTGCGATGCGAATGGCCTGAAATGTTTTTGTCGCCGGATGATGACGGGAAAGGGCCCTGCGTTTGGCCGGATAAGCGTTTTCCACGCACCGGGCCAGATCAAGGGTGGTCACAAAAGGTCTGTCTTCCCGCCTCGCAATAATTGCTCGCGCGATACGTCCTGCCAGCGGCTCTTCCCCGTATTGAAAGAGTATTTTTTTCAGTCTTTCATACGGCCAGGTATTCACCAGATCCACAGCGGAAAAAGTATCGCTTCCGGCGTTCATGCGCATATCAAGAGGCCCCTCTTCAAGAAAGGAAAAACCTCTCTGAGGCTGGTCAAGCTGCAGGGAAGAAACCCCAAGGTCAACCAAAACGCCATCCAGTTTTTCCCAGCCAACACTGCCCAGGGCGTCCGCAAAATTGCTGAAACAGCCATGAAAGGCGGTAAAATGTTTACGGTATGTTGCAAGACGCTGACAGGCCAAAGTCAAAATCTGCATATCCCGGTCAAGGCCAAGCACGTGCGCCTGACCTGCGGTGGCCTGCAAGATACGCAGGCTGTGTCCCCCAAGCCCCAAGGTTCCGTCAAGATAGCGCCCGCCGGGACGAGGCGCAAGATATTGCACGATTTCATCAGCTAAAACAGAGAGATGTTTACACATACAAAACACCTGAAAACAAAAGACAAGCTCTAGAACACGAATTGCTTAAAATAAAGGAGAAACAAAAAAAAAGCAACGCCGCCAACTCATCAAAAATAAGGGCATTCAATGCAGTACACAGGTTGTACACACGGACAGATAGGTGACGAACATTGCGGGTTCTCCAACCCCAAAAAATCTACAACACAGCATAGTACAACAAAAACCTATCTACTTAACGATAAAATCAAAATATATTTTCATTTTTGAGTTATAACATTTGCCTACAGAATGATTATATTTCATCAATCTAAAAAATATTTTTTTCTGTCTCGCTCATCAAGGATTTTTTCATTATGTTCAAAAAATTATTAACAGCATTATGATCTGTTTTATTTCTCTTGTTATTCTTTTTTTATATTGGATTTTTTTCATTTATGTTTCAAATTCTTCCAATAATATGGCATTAGAGATGCAAAAAGAATATCTAAAATCAGCATCATGTATAAATTTGACAATAGAAGATAATATAAAATAAATTCTTGCTTCTGTGCGTATTTTAAGCACGAAAAAATAAATTGTCTCAGGCTAAAATAGATACAAATAATCCATATTTGCTGTTTTTAAAGATTACATAACAGCAATAAATGGAAAGTTTGCTGTAGCTTTCACCTTTGATCTACAAGGATAAATCGTGGCCGGATGCAATACTGATGGAAAAGGACCGTTCCAACAGAATTTATGTAAAGAGCATTCTGGAAGGCAAAAATTTTTTTGTTAATCCGACAATAAAAATCAAGTTCGACAAGGAAATGGATTTCAAACATGGCTGTTGCAGTTAAAGATGCCAATGGTCGGCTGGTTGGCGGAATCGCTATCTTTCCGGATAGGGGAACCCCGCTTGACCGCCATATTTCCCCGCTCCATTTTGGCAAAGGCGGCTACGGTCTTATCCTGGACAATAAAGGGGTAACGAATGTGATGAACGTGATTTCCGATATTGCCGACCAGGCCAGCGACCAGGTGCGCTCCATTGCCACAGCCTCGGAAGAACAGTCTGCCTCTTCAGAAGAAATCAATATGGCAGTTGGAGGAATCAACCGCATTTCTTCAGAACCAGCTGAAGCCATGGAGCAATCGGCCCAGGCTATTGCTGACCTGGCCCGTCTGGCCCAGGAACTCAACAGCATTATTCGGAATTTACAGGATTCATAACCGAACATCTTTCCTTTTATCAGGCAACAAGGCGAGTTTATCCCGCCTTATCCTTTTGGTGCAATCCCCACTTTTCTTTGCTTGACTTGCTCCTGAAACTGCTTAGTCAAAGACGCAATAAATTTCTGTTTCCGGGCTGGCGTATCAGCATATTTGAAAAAACGCGCTGAACCGGATAGTTTTCAACATCAAGACTGGAGAAAAAAAATGACAAGTCAACTCAAAACAGGTTTGTTACTTGGCCTGTTGACCGCTATAATTCTGTTTTTCGGACAGACCCTGGGCGGCCAGAGCGGCCTGATTCTTGCTTTTGGCCTGGCTGTTATCATGAATGTCAGCAGCTACTGGTTTTCTGATAAGATCGTCCTTTCCATGTACCGCGCCACAGAAGTTCCACCGGATCAGGGGCACAGACTGTACGCCATTGTCAGTGACCTGGCCAGACGGGCGCAGCTTCCCATGCCCAAGGTCTATATTATACCGGAACAGGCCCCAAACGCCTTTGCGACCGGCCGCAATCCTGCTCACGCTGTTGTGGCTGTCACGCAGGGACTTTTGCAGCTCATGAATGAAAATGAAATCCGGGGAGTTCTGGCTCACGAAATGGGACATATCAAAAACCGGGACATTCTGATTCAAAGTGTGGCCGCGACCCTGGGCGGGGCAATCATGATGATTGCCAATATTGTCAAATGGGGAGCCATCTTTGGTATGGGTCGCTCTGATGACGAAGGCGGCAACCCGTTCGCAGCTCTGGCCCTGGCCATCATTGCCCCCCTGGCCGCCATGCTGATTCAAATGGGCATCTCCCGTTCGCGGGAGTTTCTGGCTGACCAGACAGGGGCACGTCTGGCCGGGAACCCACATTTTCTGGCCAATGCCCTGGAAAAGCTCTCGGCCTACAGCCAGCGTGTTCCCATGCGCCAGGGGAATCCGTCTTCCGCGCATCTGTTTATCGTCAACCCGTTCAGCGCGCAAAGCATAGCGGGTCTTTTCAGCACCCATCCGCCAACTGAAGAACGTATCCGGCGTTTGCGGAATATGACAACATTTACCTAAGGAACTCCAGTGACTCGCAATATCTTTCTTTTTTTGTTTATTTGCCTGGAAACATTTTTTTTCTCCTGTTCCTTACAAGCCACAGAATTACGCCACACGCCAGTTGTGCGGGTGGTAAAAAAAGTGTCACCAGCGGTTGTCAATGTATACACCACTGTCCAGGGGCACAATCCATTTAAAGGCTTTGCCGGTGATGACGAATTTTTCCGCTTCTTTTTCGGCAACCAGTTTCCCTTACAACAACGGCAGCAGACAAGTCTGGGTTCAGGCGTCATCATAGACGGCAAACAGCGGCTGGTGCTGACCAACTCGCATGTTATTGAGGGCGGTTCAACCATTGTTGTACGCCTCAATGACGGACGCGAATTTACAGCCGACCTTGTCGGTTCCGGCCCGGACGTTGATCTGGCTGTTCTTAAACTGCAAGGAACAGGAGTTTTGCCCGAAGTGGACATGGGCCAGTCTGCAGATCTGATGATTGGCGAAGACGTGATCGCCATTGGCAATCCCTATGGCTACAGCCACACTGTGACCAGGGGCGTTATTTCCGCTCTTGACAGAACTATCCCCACCAAAAAAGGGACATATACCGGATTTATCCAGACTGATGCCGCGATCAATCCCGGCAACAGCGGCGGCCCGCTGCTGAATATCGAAGGCCGACTTATTGGCATTAACACAGCCATTCAGGCCGGAGCAGAAGGCATTGGCTTTGCCATTCCCATTGACAAGGCCAAACGGGTGATAACCGAACTTATTCAGACCGGGCACGTGGAGACAGCCTGGTTTGGCATCAGCGGACAAAACATCAATCAACGCATGGCCGCCTATTTCAGGCTCCAAAACACCAATGGCATTCTCATCCGTCAGGTATATCCAGATACTCCGGCGCAAAAGGCCGGCATCAAGCCTGGTGATATTTTGCTGCGCCTGGGTTCTGTCCCTGTCAAAGACAAGGAACAATATCTTGACGTGCTGCGCAACATCACCCAGGGGCAGAACGTAAAATGGCGGATATGGCGGCAGGGACGCGAACAGGAGATTACCCTGCAAAGCGCGGCATTCAAGGACGATCCCGCTCTTGAACTGCTGTTTGCCAACTGGGGATTTGCCGCCGCACCGGGCTCCGGAAACCGGCTTGTGCTTTCCCGTCTGCGTGATGGCGGCATTGCCCACCGGCTTGGCCTTGCTGTTGGAGACACGATTTTACAGGTCGCGGGAATCCGCCTGCGCTCTGTTCACGACCTGATCCGCGCCTTTAAGGCCAACAGGATGCAGGACAATACCCTGCTAGTCATCGAAAGAAAAGGCCAGACCTATTACACGCGGCTGGGCAGTAAGTAGAGCGTGTGTTGCATAGCTTGCTAGAACAAAATTTACAGGACATGGTAATGGAATTTAACCAATTTTTATGGAAAATATAAAGAAACATCTTCAGGGCAAGAACTTTATATGTTCTTCAAAAATTACAAGAAAAACATCATTGAAGATAAAAATCCAAAATTTTATCAAAAAATTATACAAAATTTAGAATATGTACATACATCAGGAAATGATTTTTTAATTACGTACATGCCATAGCAGATGAATATTATTATACATGATGAAAACGTTTTACCTATTACAATAGACATAAGAAATATTGATAAAGCTGAAGAATATTACAAATCAATTTCAAAGATTCAGTTTAGAGATGAAGATAAAAATTTATGTAGTATTTCTTTTGAATCCGTGCCATTTTTATCAGAGGTCTTATATGCGATCTTTCCAACCTATTTTTTCCCATACTATTTTGAAAGGGCGTACCAAGATGTGGTAGAAATTTTTAATACTTTTGGTATGTTTCTTCCTCCTGTTTCTAAAAAAAACGACAAGACCGGATGGTTTCTACACTATTTTGAGCTGTGTAACTCCTTATACCAATTCCGCATAAAAAATAATTTAGACGAATATGATCTATCTGCCTTTTTATATAGATTTGCCATCAATATTATCAAACGCTATATAATATCAGAAGAATTACTCCCACCAAGAAAAGCCTATTTTGTTGGGGGCGAGAAAAAAGACAGCACTGTAGATTCAAGTGGAGATTTTTATATAAAAATCCTCCCCAAATTGACAGAGGAATATATTGACCTTCCGATACTAAAAAATGAAAAAGATGTTGAAAAGAACCTGCTTGAACCATTATTAATAAAAATAGGATATAAAAAAGATGACTGGATACGACAAATGAAAATACGAATGGGACGCGGACATAGAATCTATCCAGATTATGCCATATTTCCTCATGAAGAAAGAAATAATGAATCATACTATTTGGATATGGGAAGCAAAATATACAATCAAGACGCATAAGCAACTGGAAGAAGATTTCGGGCAGACAAAATCTTATGCCCTAAGATTAAAATCCTCTGGACTAGGCCTGGTTTCACAAGAAGGAGTCTGGCTGAGTACACCAGAATACGACCTAAAAAAATTCAATTTTGGTCATGGCAACAAATAAACAAACATGAGAACCTGAACAAACTATTTGATATTGCTGGGAATAAAAACAAATAACGAGTGTACCTCAAATAGCAAAAATTTGAATGCGCTCTTTTCTGACTTACGTAAAAGTAAGACAAAGCAATGAAGGAGAAAAAATGCCCCCAAAAAAAATACTCCCTCCTGTTTTTGCGGCCTGTTTTTTGCTTGGCCTGATTCTTTTTCAGGCTGGAGTCTTTGACACGGGAAAAATTTCAGCGACAGACAACCAAAACAAAACCGCAAGCGACATAAAAATGGCTGAAACATTTTCCGTAACCATCCGTGAGCTGCCGGAATATATTTCCATTGCGGGAAAAATCCGTTCCCGCACCATGATGCGGGTTTCTTCCCAGCTGGCGGCAAAAGTCAAAGAGGTGTTTGTCCGGTCAGGAGACAAGGTCGAAGCCGGTCAGCTTCTGGTCACGCTGGATAACAGGACATGCCTGGCCCGTCTTGACCACGCCCGCCAAAATCTCAGCGCGGCCAAAACCCGTACAGCCCAGGCCGAACAGGCACATGCCTCGGCCAGAGCCGCCTATGACATGGCCCAGACCCGCTACGCCCGCATGAAAAAAATGCTGGCGGACGGAGCCATTTCCAAGCAGGATATGGATCAGGACAAGGCCGCTTTTTTGCAAGCGCAAGCCATGCTGAACCAAACAAAGGAAGCGCAAAAAGAAGCCGCCCTGCTTGTCCAGCAGGCTCAGGAAACACTTCGGGAAGCCCAGATAAAAATCGGCTATACCCAGATTCGGGCACAGGAAGCAGGGGAAATCATAACCAGAACAGTTGAACCCGGAGAACTGGCCAGTGTTGGCCGCCAGCTTTTTGAACTTCGCACCGGCAACGGTCTTCAGCTTGAGGCGATTGTTCCTGAACGCTACATCGGCCGGATTCAGGAAGGACAAAGCGTAACTGTACGCATTGATTCCGCAGGTCGGGATCTGGCCGCAAAAATTGTGGAAATCGCCCCTGTTGCCGATCCATTAAGCCGTACCTTCATGATAAAAGCCGCACTTCCCGGCGGTGAAGGACTTTTTCCCGGTATGTTCGGACGGTTGAGCTTCAAGATTGACTCGCGCAGGCAACTTGTTATCCCACCTGAATATCTTTTCAAAGTCGGCCAGCTGGAAATGGTCTGGGTGCGGACAGAAGACAGCTGGCAAAGAATCCTGGTTACAACAGGAAAACGCCAGCCCGAAGGTATTGTCATCCTTTCCGGCCTTACTGAAAGCGACACAATCGGTATTCCGGGACAACAGCCATGAACGGGCACAATATTCTTACCAGCATTGTCCGCGCCTTTTTACAGGCCCGGTACTCGCTTATTTTTCTGACCCTGAGTCTGGCCCTTGGTCTGACATCGGTTCTGCTCACGCCGCGTGAAGAAGAACCGCAGATTATTGTGCCGCTGGCGGATATTTTTGTTGCTTTTCCCGGTGCCGGCAGTCATGAAATTGAAAAACTGGTCACCGTTCCATTGGAACGGATACTGTGGCAAATTGATGGTGTTGAGTACGTATATTCCATGTCCGCTCAGGACAGGGCTGTGGTTTCCGTCCGTTTCCACGTTGGTGAAGACCGGGAACGCTCTTTGGTCAAGCTGCATAACCAGATTGCCAGGCATATGGAAAAAGCCCCTCCCGGCGTGACCGGCTGGCAGGTGCGTTCCATCGAGGTTGATGACGTTCCCATCGTCAACATCAACCTGTATTCCAAAAACCTTGACGACTACAATCTGCGCCGGATTGGCGAGGAAGTGCTTGTCCATCTGGCAGAAGTCGGCAATACCTCCGGCATACAACTTGCTGGAGGCCGGTCAAGAGAGGTCAGAATTGAGGCTGACCCTGAAAAAATGGCCGGATTCGGCATTTCCCTGCTCCAGATGGAAAAAGCGCTTGGCGCGGCTGACGCCTCTGTTTTTGCCGGTTCATACACCTGGCTTGACCAGGAGGTTCAGGTTGGCAGCCGCTCCAGCCTGTCATCGATTGCCCAGCTTGAGGCACTGGTCATCGGCGTCCATAACAACCGGCCGGTGTATCTGCGTGACGTGGCAAGCATCCTTGACGGCCCGCAGGAAGCCAGTTCCTATGTCCGGGTCGGATTTTCCAATCGGGTGCAGAACCTGGAGCAAAAAAAGGCTTCCTACCCGTCTGTTACCCTGGCAGTTGCCAAGCAAAAAGGCAGCAACGCGGTGCAGGTCGCACGCGATATTCGGGAAAAAATGGCCGTTATCGCCAAAACTGTTCTACCAACAGACATTAAGTACACAATCACCCGTGACTCAGGACTGACCGCTGATGACAAAGTGCATACCCTGATGAGCAACCTGTTTTTCGCCATTTTGACGGTTGTTGTCCTGCTTGTCTTTTTTCTGGGCTGGCGGGAGGCTCTGGTTGTGGCCGTGGCCGTGCCAATCAGTTTTTCCCTGGCCCTTTTTGTCAATTATCTGCTGGGCTATACACTCAACAGGGTCACGCTTTTCGCCCTTATCCTTTCGCTGGGTCTGGTTGTGGACGACCCGATCACCAATGTTGATAATATTCAGCGCCATATCCGCATGGGCAAGCTGCCTCCGCGCGAGGCAACACTGGCAGCTGTGGCCGAGGTGCTGCCGCCGGTCATCATGTCCACCCTGGCCATTATTATCAGCTTTGCGCCGATGTTTTTTATTACCGGCATGATGGGGCCGTACATGGCGCCAATGGCAGCCAATGTGCCTTTGACCGTTACATTCTCCACTCTATGCGCCCTGACTGTTGTCCCCTGGCTGAGCTTTTCCCTGCTGGGACGAAAAAAACAGCAACCAGAGCCAGTTGCCAGGCAATCAATTTCACCTGACAATCTCTACACCAGACTGATGACGCCCCTGCTGGAATCAAAGCGGGCCAGACTTGCTCTTTTTGGCGGTTTGAGCCTGCTTTTTGCCATCAGCGTGGGACTTGCCGGTTTTGGTTTTGTGCCGCTCAAGATGCTGCCCTTTGACAATAAAAACGAGTTTCAGCTTGTTCTTGACATGCCCGAAGACAGTTCTTTGGAACGAACAGACCGCACGGTGCGTGCTTTTGAACACTTTCTGCGGCAGGTTCCCGAAGTGACCAATTTTGTTTCTTCAGTTGGCACGCCCGCGCCCATGGATTTCAATGGCATGGTGCGCCATTATTACTTGCGCAGGGGCCGCAATCTGGCAGATATTCAGGTCAATCTGGCGCAAAAAGACAAACGTGAGGCCCAAAGTCACGCCATTGTCCTGCGCCTGCGTCCGGCACTGGAAAAACTAGCCGCCAGTCAAGGCTGCGAACTGAAAATTGTGGAATCTCCTCCCGGGCCGCCGGTTCTTTCCACCTTAGTCGCGGAAATCTATGGAACGCCCTCTTCCACATATGACGAACTGATTACAGCGGCCGATAAGGTCAGCGCCATCATGCGCCAGGAAAGAGGAGTTGTGGATATTGATACCAGTGTGGAAGCCATGCGCCCACGTCTGGATTTTGTTCTGGACAGGGAAAAGGCTGCTCTGCACGGCGTCAGCGCCCGTGATGTCGTGGCAACGCTCAAACTGGCTATTTCCGGAGCGAATCCGGCCCTTATCCACAGCCCGAAAGAGCGCCAGCCACTCCGGGTATGCCTGCGTTTGCCCAGAGCGACCCGCTCCAGCCAGACAGAGCTTGAGCAACTGCACCTGACGTCCCACAATGGCGTGCTTGTCGCTCTTGGCGAGCTGGGAAAATTTCAGGTTCTGACAGATGAGCGTCCGGTTTTTCATAAAAACCTGCGCCCGGTTGTCTATGTATACGCCGAAATGGCTGGACGTGCTCCTGCGGAGGCTATTTTGGGGCTGCAATCACGTCTGAAAAAACAGGATGTTGGCCCGAATATCGAAATCAACTGGGCCGGAGAAGGTGAATGGAAAATCACGCTTGATGTTTTTCGCGACCTTGGTCTGGCCTATGGCGCGGCCCTGACCGGCTCTTATCTGCTGCTGGTTTTACAAACCGCTTCATGGGGCTTGCCGCTGCTGATCATGCTGGCCATCCCCCTGACCTTGCTTGGCATTATGCCCGGATTCTGGCTGCTGAACATTGCTTTTAGCTCCGCGGTTGGCGACCTCCCCAATCCGGTCTTTTTTACCGCGACCAGCATGATCGGCATGATCGCCCTTGGCGGCATTGTTATCCGCAATTCTTTGGTATTGATAGAGTTTATCCAGGGGGCGGTGCAGGAAGGAACAGCTTTGAAAGAGGCAGTGCTGCAAAGCGGAGTCGTTCGTATCCGTCCAATCCTGCTCACGGCGACAACAACCGCGCTTGGTGCCTGGCCCATTACCCTGGACCCGATTTTTTCCGGTCTGGCCTGGGCACTGATATTCGGCCTGCTGGCCTCAACTTTTTTTACGCTTTTTCTGGTGCCAACCGTGTACTATCTGTTGTACAAAAAACAGGTAGCCGCAATAAAAAACGATTGATGGAAAATTCTGTTGTCAGGCTCCTGTACAAAACGACATTTGAGCAGGAGCCTGACAGCCTGTCCGACATCTCTCAGTGCGTACCGGGACAGTCATGATGATCGCATACAATCTGCTGATCCTGCAACTGACCGGCAATCCAGTTTTCAACAACAGTTTCAATCCTGCCGCTGCAACCACGCACCACGTTAATATTTTGCGCGCCAAGTACCTGAACGGCTCCGGCTCCCATATTCCCGGCCAGCATCACTGTAACCCCCTGCTCTTTCAGTGTACCGGCAATATTTGACTTACACCCGCAACCAACAGGAGAGGGGAGCACTTCCTTGTGCACAATCTTACCGCCTTCAATATTAAAGATAGTAAAATGGTCACAATGACCAAAATGGTTGTCTACCTGCCCTTCCCGACTTGGAACTGCAACTTTCATCTCTATACTCCTACGTTAGATTTTTTATTTTCCAATACAAAATTGTGAAAAAATAGCACTCAGTGTCTCTTCCGAGCTGATTTCACCCGTTACTTCCATTAAACGGGAAATGGCCATATCAAGACCAACTCCGGCCAAATCGTAAGGCACACCGCTGGAGCAATCATGCTCAAGCCCGGCCAGCTCTTCCCTTGCCTGCAAAAGCAGATTGCGCTGACGCAGATTGGGAGAAAAATTCATCTCCGTGGCGGCCTCTGTCTTGACAAGCCGTTGCAAGATAGCCTTTTCAAGCTCGGCAATGCCTTCACCACTCCGAGAGGAGATAAACACTGCCCGCAAGATGTCAACCCAGTCCGGCAGATGATTAACGCGATCCTTTTTTGTGGCCACGACAAGAATTTTGTCTGCAGGCAGAGATTGCAAAAGAGCCTCATCTTCCCTGTCTGGCCCGCCCTGACCGTCAATCAGCAGCAGCACAAGATCCGCCTTACGAACAAGCTCCAGTGAGCGGCGAATACCCGCGCTTTCAACCTCGTCCTGCGTCTGCCGCGTACCAGCCGTATCAACCAGCCGAACAAGCAGACCGCCAAGATGGATATTTTCTTCAAGATAATCACGGGTTGTACCGGGCACGTCCGTTACAATAGCCCGGTCACGTCCCAAAAAGGCGTTGAGCAGGCTCGACTTTCCGGCGTTTACCCTGCCCGCCAGCACCACAAGAGCGCCCTCACGCTGAGGCCGGTTGCGTTCGTAGCCCTGCAACAGCGTGTCAATATCAGCACGAATTTTTTTCAGGTCCGGCACAAAATCGACCAGAGGGGGAACGTCAATATCTTCTTCAGGAAAATCAACAGCCAGGCAAAAAACAGCCTTTATTTTTTCAAGACCGGCCCGCAATTCATTGACCTTTGTTCCCAGATAGCCTTGCAGGACATTCAGAGCGATTTGCGCCCCCCTGCGCCCCTCACTGGCAATAAGCTCGCCAACAGCCTCAGCCTGAGTCAAATCAAGCCGGCCATTCAAAAACGCCCGCTTGGTGAACTCGCCGTTTGTAGCCAAACGGCAACCAGCGCCCAACAGCAAATCAAGCACAGTCTGCAAAAGAAGCGGATTGCCGTGACAGTGCAATTCCACCACGTCTTCGCCTGTATAGGAAGCGGGGCCGGGCATATAGGCCAGCAACACCTCATCAATCTTCTGGCCCTGTTTGTCCCGCACCCAGCCATAATGCAGACGGTACGGCAAAATTTTTTTGCCCTCACGCTTCCCGCGAAAAAAAAGGAGCGCAGTCTCAAGACTTTTTTCTCCGCTGACACGGATAATACCAATTCCACCGATGCCAGCCGGAGTGGCAATGGCCGCGATTGTTTCTTTTTCATTCATACACGTTACCCAAATGGTCAGAGATTCGCTGCCGGCCAATCAAAAAATAGAACATGACCGGCAGGATTGTTGCTCATGATGTTCACCCAATCTGTAACTCTTTTTTGTTAAACCGAAACCCATATTCTTTCAAATGAAAATAAAACGTGTGTTTTTGCGGACCACTGACTGGTGATCTGTTGCAGTCCGAGAGAAAAATTTTATATCTTGAAGCATATTAGATGCTAAAAATTTTAAGCGGAAAACCACTTGTTTTTTATTGCCATTATGAATAGACAGGATTTTCAGGGCGTCCGTGTCCGTCATGCCCTGTAGATTACTATTAGATATGAGGAGAAAAAACACTATGGAACAGGACAGCTTTACAGAAATAACGAATCAATCCTGGCTGAGTCGGATAGGCGGTGCAATTAAAAATATTTTTCTGGGTCTTATTTTATTCTTGATTGCATTTCCACTTCTCTTCTGGAACGAAGGAAGAGCGGTTAAAAGACATAAAACACTGAATAAGGGAGAAAATATTGTAATTTCAATATCAAACAATCAGGTTGATTCAGCTAATGAAGGCGCCCTTATTCATATAAATGGACTTGCAACAACTGAAAAGATACTCAACGACCCGGTTTTCAATGTATCAGAAAACGCGATACAATTATTACGAAGCGTTGAAATGTATCAATGGGATGAAGAGAAGTCTTCTAAAACGGAAAAAAAAGTTGGAGGAGGAACAGAAACCAAAACAACCTATTCCTACAAAAAGGTATGGGGATCAAGTGTTATCAATTCCAATAACTTCAAAAAACTATCAGGACATGAAAATCCCAATCAAATCCCCTACGAATCAAAAAAATTTTTTGCAGACAATGTAACTTTGGGAGCGTTTCAATTACCGCAATCTCTTATATCGAAAATAACAGGTTTTAGTCCTGTGAATATAGACGCATCCGCACCTCTTCCAGTACTTCCTTCAGGAGAAATCCAGCGTACAGAAACCGGATATTATCTTGGTAAGGATATAAATAATCCAGAAATAGGCGACATGCGTATAACATTCAAAGTTATCAAACCCGCAAACGTCAGCATTGTTGCCAGGCAAGTAAAAGACAGCTTTGAGCCATACGAAAGCAGCCAAGGCGGTTCCATAGAATTACTTTCAATGGGTATTCTCAGCAGCGATGCCATGTTTAAAAAAGCTCAACAAAGCAATAAGATGCTAACATGGCTGATTCGATTAGGCGGCTTTATTCTTATGTTTGCGGGCCTTAGCATGGTATTCAGTCTCCTCTCAGTATTGGCTGATGTAATCCCACTCCTTGGCAATATCGTTGCGGCAGGAAAAAATATTATTGCATTTTTAACAGCCGGGATACTATCTTGCATAACCATAGCAATCGCATGGATAATATATCGGCCTTTAATAGGCACTATTTTGCTTGCTGCCGCAATTCTTTTTGGACTTACAGTTTCCAAAAAACTAAGAGCTGCGAAGAAGTAAAAACATCTTATAATTCAGTTCACCGTGTGTCGCCCTCAGCGTGACGCGCGGTGAACTCTTGATCCTGAAAAAATAAACCAAAGACTCCCAAAAAATACAAACCAAGCAAGCCCCACAGTTGTACCACCTCGCCAGCGACAGCCGCAAATGAAGCCCCCATCTGATTAAGTTCAAGAGCAGCACCTGCGACATGACAAAAAGGTACCCACTGTACCAGCCAGTGTATCCAGACAGGCATCTGTTCACGCGGCCAGATAAAACCGGCAGTGAAAACAAGTGGCAGCGAGCTGATCAGTACGACAAAAATAACCAGCTCCTTTCGCGGCAACAACCTGCCGAGAATACACCCCAAAAAAATCGTGGCTGGCAAAAAAGGCACAAGAAGCAATAAAAATTCTGCAGGGTTGGCCAAACGGGGAATATGATAGATTGAAAAACATGCTCCCAGATAAAAAAGAAAAAATGGCAGGGCAAGAACAGCAAAGGCTGCCACACGGGCACTTAACAAAGAAAACAAAGACACACTATCCAGGTACAATTTTTCACCGGCCTGCTGTTTTTCTTTGAGTGTTACAACATGAATGCCCGCAGCGATGAGCAGAATCTGTTGTAAAATAAGCAAAAAAACCGGCGGAATAACATAATTGAGATAGCCGGTATTGGGATTGAAAACCGGTTGATTTTCAATGCGGGTGGGAAGGAGTACCGGCTGTTTGTCCAGGTCGCGCCGCTCAAGGCGGATTTCACTGTCAAGGGCGGTCGCGGCCATTGTAATACCTTCGGCAATGGAACCATAGACCAGAAAATAGGAAGCGTCCGCTGCATACACAAGCGTTGGACTGCGGTAGAGCAAGATATCACGGTAAAAATTTTTCGGAATAATCAGTAGTCCGGTGATATCTCCGCTCTCCAGCAACTGACGGGCATGCTCCCGGCTCAGCGCCTGTCTGTGAACTTCAACCTGCTGTGTGGCGTCAACCATTCGGATCAGCTTGCGGCTGAATATACTGTTGTCATCATCAATAACAGCAATTCTCTGTTCAACAGGGAACTGATGCAAATAGGGTAGCGGATAGAGAAAAGAATAAAAAAGCAGTCCGCCAAACAAGGTCAGACAGATTGCCGGATTGGTCACAATACCTTTCAGCTCGCAAAGCACCAGATTATGCCATTTCATCTTCCTCTCCTTTCGGACAGGCAATTCTTCTTTTAGAAATAACGATTGCGATAAGAACAAAAAACAGCAACAAACAGCAGAGTTTCAAAAAATGAGGACGCAGCGAAGCAAAGGAAGCCTCATGATTCAAGAGCCCGATCTGAATCTTCATATAATAGCTTACGGGCAATACTGAATGCCACAGTCGGGCCAGAAAATTCATGTCTGTTGCCGGAAAGGTCACTCCAAGAAAGGCAAAACTGGGGGCAACATACGAAACAGCAAGGCTCAACGAACGGGACGTATCAGGAATGCTCAAAAAAAAGACCGTGCCAATAGCCTGACAGGCAAGAACCGCCAGGGACTGGGCCACAAGCAGTTCAAACAAATTGCCCCGTGCCGGCCAGCCAGAACCAACAAAAGCCATCAGAAAAAAAACACCCTGCAGCAAAAAGAAAACATGGTAGCAGCCAAAGCGAACGCAGAGCCTGGCAACCGGCTGTTCACGCAGCCAGCCGACAAGACTGCTTCGCCTCGCTTCCGCGGCCCAGACCAGAACCATGACCACGACCATCAAAATCTGCCAGAGAGTGGGAACAAGTGAGGTGACAAGAAATTGGCCATAATTCATGGCCAGGTTAAACAGCGGCGTTATCTGTTTACGGGTAACAACAGCGGCTCCCATGGATTGCGAAATCTGGACATTGCCCTTACCAAGGCCGGCAAGAGTGGCGACCTGGGCGTTAAAATTCGCATGGGCTGTTGCCACTGCAGATTTCAGAGCTTTTCCGACCAACACGAACTGAAAGTTATAAAAGACATGAATGGTTGGTGACTGAGCAAGACGCAATTTTTTTTCCATTTCAGCAGGAATAATGATAGCCCCGTATACTTTTGTCCGGCGCATGGCAGCAATTGCTTCCTCAAGTGTGGGATAGCATATCACCTGCAGATGACTGCTGGCCTCGCAGGTACGGGTCAGCATACGGGAAAGCCGCCCCTGATCCAGGTCAACCACTGCGATTGGCAGTTCACGCACAATGCCCTGCTGAAAAAGGCAAAACATGAATACAAACAATCCAACCGGCAATAAACTTACGCCAACCAGCAGCCACTTATCGTAAAGCAGCAGCCCAAGTTCATCGCGTATCAGTGCAACAAGGCTTTTTTTCTCGCCACCTGTTTTCATTGTTCAATCAACACGCTCATTCCGGCCCGCAGATTTTTCACCGGCTGTAATGGTTTGGCCTCAATTTCAAAGGTACGCATGTCAAAATCCCTGTCGATATTGGTGGCTCGCCAAGTGGCAAAATCTCCCATGACCGCGATGTGGCTAACCTTAAAACGCACCTTTTTGCCGCCAAGACCGGGAATGATTCCGTCAAACTCAGTTCCCACCTGCCAGTTACCAAGTTTGTCTTCCCGAATATGCAAAACCACCCAACTGTCATTCATGTCCACAACAGTTACCACTGGAAAACCTTGCGGAGCCAACTCTCCAGGGTGCAGGAGCACCTGGGCCACCTCACCATCATACCAGCTGGTTATTTCAAGATCACGGGCATAGGCCTTTACTTCTGCTACAGCACTGGCAGCCATTTTTTCCTTTTCACGGGCTGCCTGCTTGGTTTCTGAACGCGCGCCTTCAAGTACCATCTGATAAAGCTGATAAGCAGCCTGTTCCGTATTTTTTGCCGCGTCCCGCTTAGCTTTTGCCTCGTCCAGTTTTTGGGCGGGGAGCACGCCGTCCTCGTAGAGATTTTCCACCCGCAAAAATGTTTTTTCAGCCAATATTGTCGAGGCTCTGGCCGTCTGCCACTTGTTTTTTGCCGCAGCGATTTCCTGTTTACGGGCACCGACCTCTGCCTTTGTTGCCAAAGCCCTGGCAGCCATTTCTCCGGCTTCAGCCTGCTTTATCTTTGCTTCCAGTTCAGGACTGTATATGGAAAAAACAAGCTGTCCCTTTAAGATACGATCGCCCTTTTGAACAAAAACATCAGCGATTCTTCCTGCAACCTTTGAGGAAACACTGTATTGCCGGGCCTCAATTTGTCCCTGCAACATGCGCGGTCCGGTTCTATACGCCAGATAAAAGGTAACGGCCAAACCCAAAACAAGCAGGCCGACAAGAACAGCCAATATTTTTTTCAATTCTTCTTTTGGCATACTCATGTCTTTCAGGTTAGATTTTGGCAAACAGATTACTGAACATTGGTCTGATATTCCATAAACTTCTTTGGTTCACCCGACAATGCCAGCAATTCAGCCAATGATACAACATAATTATAAGAGGCAACGAGACGCTGGTTTTTCACACTTTCCAGAAAAAGACGCGCGTCAACCACGTCAAGTGAAGTAAACAGCCCCTGAGAAAAACCTTTTTCCTGCAGACGGACATTTTCTTCCGCCAGTGCCACACTTGACTCCAGCCCGTAAAATTCCTCTTTGGCCTGCACAGTCTCTTTCCATTTTTTTTGCGTCAAAACGGCAAGGTCACGGTTTGCCTGATGATACAGATGACGGACCTGAGAAAGAGCAGACTTGGCGGCCTGTATTTTCCTTCCGCGGCCCTGGTTATCAAACAGGGTCATGGACAGACCAACACCGGCCAGCCAATCCGGTGTGGCTTGACCAAGAATGGAATCTGGCTTGTAGAGATTGTATGTGCCAAGCGCGACAACCTGCGGGAAATAAAGCCCTTTCTCAACCTGTATCAATCCCTTTGCCTGTTCCTGTTTGGCCCTGAGCATTTCCAGGCCAGGGTGAGTCGCCAGGGTTTGCCGCAAAAATTCTTCCTGCCGCGGCAGACTGTTATTCACAAAAAGTGGGTTAAGAGGTCGGACATTTTCTTCCAGATGTAACAGTTGGGAAAGAGCGAGCTGGGCCACCTCCAGTACGCGGCGAGCCTTGCCGCTTTCAACCTTTGCCCGATCAAAAGCGGCCTGCGCCTTGAGGCGTTCCACCCGTGCAATCTGGCCTTGCTTTTCCAGGGCAACAGCGTGCCTGTGATGAATTTTCAACCCGTTTTCAGCTTCCAGCCGTGTTTCCAGTACCTTTTGCGCCAGTACAACTCCAAAATACACTCTGGCCAGCGAAGTGAACTGTGTTTCTCGTGCAAGGACAAGCTGGGCTTCGCTTTCCCTTATCTGCTCTTCCGCGATCTGTTCAGCGGCCTGTATCCGCCCACCGGTAAACAGTGGCCAGGTTACAGTAAGAGCACTGGTGAAAATATCCTGTCCGGAGAGTTCCGTAACAGTATTGAGGTGTTGACCGGAAAGACTTTGCAACAGCACGCCAAAGTCCTTCGCAAACCCAGGCGTTATTTTGCCGGTACCCGCCAAATTTTTGAGTACTGCTCCAAATTTTTCCTGATCAAGGGAAGCAAACGGTTCCATCTTGCTTCCATCAGCGGTCAATGGTTTTGAAAGGTGAATATAGTTGCCGGACACACTGATATGAGGAAAATGGCGCATAGCTGCAGCTTGGCGCAGATGTTTCTGGCGGTCTGTTGCCGATCGCCACGCGGCAAGGGTATCGCAGGAAGAAAGCAATTTCTGCCACGCGCATTCAAAAGTAAAATCAGCGGCATAGGCGGGTAAAAGACAAAACAACAGGCCCACGGCAATAAAAATTGCGCCCAATAAAATACAACGTTTCATTTTTTTCTCACTTTCCAGTTCTGTTTTTCCTTTCCGTCCTCTGCAGCATACATAAAAATGGAAACACCTGATGGGCAGGTTAACGGCAAGAAACATTTTGCATGTCTTAACGATACGCAATTCGCTCTTCTAACATCAGAAAACACGCTGAGCAAGTGACGCTGAAAAGACCAATCCAGTACATTCTGATTGCAGTCCAAAGAAAAACACGCAGTTGGGAGAGGCCCGAAAATCTCTCCGTTTTTTTCGCAACAACACGGCAAGATTCCCAAAAGACAGAATCTGGCAGTACCGGTACATACGACTAAAAAAGAAAAACTTACATCTTGACGGAACACCGTCTCTCCCTTATAGACCAAAATCTTGCATGCCTGATTTTTCCCGGGCACGTCTAAAAGAAATTGAGCCTGCTTCCCGCAAGCAGGAATTTATCAGGCCGGACTGAAGCGTGTTTTTATATATCCGTATATATGAACCATGCAGGAGTCTGGTCTTTCATTTTTCAAAAGCCACAAAATGCCAGGAGGATATTTGTACTATGGAACGAATTCTTATATCGTCAGGCGGTTACAAAAAAGTAAAGCAGGAACTGGAAAACCTGAAAAAAGAACGGCCGGAAATTATTCAATCAATCAAGGATGCCAGGGAAGAAGGAGATTTGAGTGAAAACGCCGGATACGATGCAGCCAGAGAGCGTCAGGGCTTGCTGGAAGCCCGTATTACCCACATAGAATCAAGAATGGGTGTTTTTGAAGTCATTGACCTCAATACAATGGAAGGAACCAAAGTGGCCTTTGGAGCAACTGTAGAGCTTGAAAACATCGAAACCGAAGAAAAAAAGACCTATACGATTCTGGGACCGGATGAAGCCGATTTTGAAAAAGGCAGTATTTCCATTTTATCTCCCGTAGCCAGAGCTATTCTGGGAAAGGAAGCAGGAGATGAAGCTATTGTTGACGCCCCGGGAGGAAAAATAGAATATGAAATCCTGTCCGTACAATTTCTTGGAGAACAGGCCGACTGACTCCCGGCTCTCAGCACAAATAAGAACCAAAAGCCGGACAACACAGTCTGGCTTTTTCTTTTTGCCCGGCAAGCAACAAAAAGGCATTTCCAAATATTGAAGCCGATAAAATATCAATGCGGTTCTTCCTGCGACAAGAGCCATTCTTTAATAAAAAAATTGACTTTTTTTATAAAGCCACTATGTAGAAAAGAGCTATTTAATTATAACCGGCAGGAGATAAAGAATGGAAATAAAAAAAATTTTATGTGCGGTTGATTTTTCCGAGTACAGCGACAAGGTCGCGGAATACGCAAAAACAATGGCTCAAGCTCTGGGAGCCGAAGTTGACATTTTATATGTCTCTCCATCTATGGGCCATTACTCAGGCTTTGATCTCAGCGCGGCCTCAATCCAGAATTTTGAAAAGCAGATAAGTTCCGGTGCCCAGGGAGCAATGGACAAGCTGATTGAATCATTCAATACAGTGAAGGCCACAGGCCATGTTCAGCATGGCTACCCCTCAGAAGAGATACTCCGTTTTGCGGAAGAAAACGATGTGGACATGGTTATTATGGGCACACGTGGGAGAACGGGACTGGACAGGATTCTGTTTGGCTCTGTCGCTGAAAAGGTTGTCAAATACTCCAAAGTTCCAGTACTGACAGTCAATACCTAAAAAAAGACTTGCCAAGAGCAAAAGACATACATATACAAATTTCTTTTGCGGAGAGGTGGCCGAGTCCGGCTTAAGGCGCACGCCTGGAAAGTGTGTGTACCCGAAAGGGTACCGGAGGTTCAAATCCTCTCCTCTCCGCCATAAATTAAGAACCATGAAATCCCACAACGCTTCAAAAAGCCTTGCGGGATTTCTGTGTTAGAAAGATACAGAAAACAAGCTACGCAGTTGTCTCCCCCTGAAAACGGCCCAAGAAACCTTTCGGCCTCAATCTTTTTTCTGTCCTACAACAAAGTGATGCTTCCCCACTGGTTGACACCTGTCCCAATCAGTCCGTATCTGTACTATGCTTTTTTGCATATTGCTCTAATCCACGTACACATGTGCAACCATATTCGGGAGAATTTATGTTTAAGAATTTACAGTTAAGAAATAAAATCCTTGTTCCAATAATAGTATTAATGCTCATTGGTTTTGCGATACTCATGCGATACACCTTGGTAAATGTCAGAAATATCTCCCTGGATCAGGCAACCCAACTGGCCGAAGAAATGGCAGAAAAAAACGTCCAGACCGTTCGTTTGCGTCTTGAAGAAGCTTTGGTTACAGCCAGGACAATCGCTCAAATCTACCAAGGCGCAATGACTGAGCCTGAAAAGATTGATCGGGACATGATTGATTTGCAAGTTCAGCAGGTCTTACACTCCAGTAAAAACTTTTTTAACTTCTGGACTGTTATAGAACCCAATGAATTTGACGGCCGAGACAACGAAATGCAGCATCGGCTGAACCAATATGCTCCGGCGGGCCAGTACAGGGTGACCTGGTACAGGGAAGGCAGTAAAATCAAGGGAAAAATGGCAGGAGCCGCAGCCCTTGGAGACTGGTATCAGATTCCTTTGCGCACCGGCAAGGAGTTTGTAACAGATGCCTATTTTGAAAAAAACTTTGATATGTGGGTAGCGTCAGCCTGTGTTCCCATTAAAAAAGACGGGCGCACAGTTGGGGTCTGCGGCATAGATCTGGGTCTGGAATCATTGAAAGAAATCTGTAACTCCATCAAATTGTTTGATTCCGGCTTTGGGTTTATTGTTGGCAATAACGGCATGATTCTCGCTCATAAAAACAAAGAGGTTGTCGGCAAAAAACTGCATGAAGCCAGCAGCTATAACAAGGTACAGGAGTTGGAACAAGCTGTCTCGAATGGAAAACCCTATTCATTTCGGATCAAAAACAAAGAGGGGGAGACTTGTTTGAACATCTTTACTCCCCTTTTTATTGGCAATAGCAGCAATCCCTGGTCCATGGGAATCTTTATCCCGGAAAAAGAAGCAACTGTTACCGCTGACAGATTTGTGCGCAATTCAATCTTCTCCTGCCTTGTCATCTTACTGTTCATGACTGTGGCTATTTTCTTTACAGCCCACATGATTGCAACTCCAATCGGCAAGTTAACAACCTATGCAGAAAAAATCGCGCAAGGGGATCTGCAGGTACAGGTAAAAATCAATCAGTCTGATGAGATTGGCCGTCTCCATGGGGCATTAACCCGTATGGTACAACGTCTTGTTCAATTTATCAGCGAAGCTGAACAAAAAACAAAAGAAGCAGAGAAGGCATCTCTGGAAGCGACAAAATCTATGCAACAAGCGAAAGCAGCTCAGGCTGAGGCGATTAAATCACGAAAAGAGGGAATGCTTGACGCGGCCTCTCAGCTTGAGGAAATTGTTAGCCATATTGCAACAGCATCTGAACAACTTTCGGCTCAAGTTGAGCAGTCCAGCAAAGGCAGTGAAATCCAAAAGGAAAGAATTACAGAGACAGCCACGGCCATGGAAGAAATGAACGCCACTGTTCTTGAAGTGGCCAGAAACGCGTCAGAAACAGCTCAAGGCGTTGACACAGCAAAGGGCAAGGCCCAAGACGGACAGAGCATTGTGTGGGAATCTATCACCGCCATTACCGAGGTTCAATCCATGGCCAAAAATCTGAAACAGGATATGCAATCGCTTGGTACGAAAGCTGAAGGTATTGGTGCTATTATGAATGTTATTTCCGACATTGCCGACCAGACCAACCTGCTGGCTCTTAACGCGGCCATTGAAGCGGCCCGCGCCGGAGATGCCGGACGAGGGTTCGCGGTTGTTGCCGATGAAGTCCGTAAACTGGCTGAAAAAACAATGGTAGCCACAAAAGAGGTCGGCAGTGCCATCGGCACGATTCAACAGCAAACCCGTGAAGCGGTCAACAGCATGGAGCAGGCAGCAACAGCTATTGAACATTCCACGAACCTGGCCAAGAACTCAGGTAAGTCGTTAAAAGAGATTGTAACCCTTGTGGAACAGGCAAACGACCAGGTTCGTTCCATCGCAGCAGCTTCGGAAGAGCAGTCTGCGGCCTCGGAAGAAATCAATCAGGCTATAGAACAGATCAATCAGGTCTCCGTGGAAACAGCAGATGCCATGACCCAATCGGCATCAGCGGTGTCTGAACTGGCTCAGATGGTTCAGAAACTGAACATATTGATCCGGGATTTGCAAAACGCCTAAAAAGAGGAGGGAAGCAAGGCCGCTCCCTTGCACTTACCGCGCCTGAGCGAATAATTCCTTGTGCAGTTCAAGCAGATTTTTCCAGACCTTTTGTCCTGTTTCCTGCCCCTGCGGCGCAAATATCGGAGCATAGCCCAGGGTCGCAGCCTGACGAAAGCGAATGTCCTGCCCGCTGACCGGTCGAATCTGTCCGTTGAGGTCAATCTCTCCCCAAAAAACAGCAGAATCAGGAAGTGGTCTGTCAAAAAAGGAAGATAAAACCGCCGCGACCAGTCCAAGGTCAAGTCCCGGGTCCTGAATTTTCAGTCCCCCGCCAACCTTGGTGTAAATATCCATTTGGGAAAGAGGGAGCCGCAGCCGCTTTTCAACCACAGCCAGCAACAGGTTCAAACGATTGGCATCAAAACCAAGAGCGGTACGGCGGGGAAAATTCAAAAAAGATTTACTGACAAGTGCTTGAACCTCAACAACAAAAGGGCGACGAGACTCAACAGCCATAACCAAGGCGGTTCCGCTCAGGCCCGCATCCCTGTCCTGCAAGAAAAACGTGGAAGGGTCATGCACAACGTCCATGCCCTCTCCTTTCATTTCAAACAGGAGCAGCTCGTTATTGGGGCCAAAACGATTTTTTACAACCCGCAGTACCCGGTACAGATGCCGCCGCTCTCCCTCCAGATACAAAACAGTATCCACCATGTGTTCAAGCAGCTTGGGGCCGGCTATCTGCCCCTCCTTGGTAACATGGCCGACAAGAATAATTGTGCAGCCGGTCTGTTTGGCCTTTTCCATGAGCATGGCGGAAACAGCCCGAACCTGACTGATACTGCCGACAGTCCCGTCAACCTGAGCACAGGCCATGGTCTGGACAGAATCAATAATCAGCAGATGCGGAAAGCGTTTTTCGCTCATAAGAGCGAGAATATCTTCAACCTGATTGCAGGCCATGGCTTCCAGACCGCAGTCAAGCACGCCCAGCCGCCCGGCCCGGCCACGAATCTGTTCCAGGGATTCCTCGCCGGAAACATATACGACCCGCAAGGACTGCCGGGCGACACCGGCAGCGACCTGAAGCAGTATCGTTGATTTGCCCACCCCGGGGTCTCCACCCAGCAGGATTGCCGCCCCGGGCACAACCCCGTTTCCGAGCAGTTCATCAAGTTCAGGAATGGAACTGGTAAACACCGCAAGCGGCGTCTCTGTCATTTCTGCCAGCAAGGAAGGCCGGTTCAGAACTTCCCGGTTTGAAACGCGAGAAGCGCGCTCCACCTGTTCAACCATCTTGTTCCAAGTTCCACAGCGAGGACACTGTCCCTGCCAGCGGCTTGTTTTTGCCCCGCATTCAGCGCAGATATATGTTGTTTTGGTCATCGCTCTTCCGCCCCAAAAGACGCTCAGGGCTGAGTAGAAACAGTCTCCACAGACACGTCAGCCGGAGGAGTAAATTCAAAGGCCTGTTCAGAAATATCCGGATTGAGTTGTATCTGCTCAAGGCGCAGCTCGTTACCATTTCCAAAAAAGTCAACGAGCAGCAGGCGTTCAACAAGAGAAGTTTTTTCATTCCACCAGAGCCAGGCCAGCACCAGGTCTGGCTCCGGTTCTTTGGGCGTGAGCTTGATTTTCAAAAGTCCCTGTTCCGTTCCTTGCTGTTCAAGAAAAAAATCTTCTTCCAGCCTAGCTTCTCCGGTCAGCAAATTCAGCATGTTTCTGGATGACAGCACCTGCTTTCCATTGTCACGGACATAGACAATTTTTTCGGCGGGAAAATATTCCCAGACAGTTTTGCTCCCAACAACCAGCAATTCCGTGTCATTGTCTCCCTGAGTTTCCCAGCGAACAAGACAGGGTTTCTTAAACAGTATTTTCCCTTGCCTGGTTTCCGCCTGTCTGGAAGCGGCGTTGGTCAGAATCTGGGTACAGGTTGCCTGCAATGAGACAATGTTCCTGTACCTGTTTTGAATGGTTTGTGAAAGAGAGGCGGCATACGCATTGGCCGCCAGCAACAACAGCAAGACAGGGGCAAAATAACGCATAGTATCCTTTACTCTTTTTTCAACAGCCGGCCGGCTAGAACTGCAGACGCTCCATGGTCTGCGCCAGCCGCATTCCCTCAGCAGTCTGCAGTTTCACGTCCCGCTCGATATTGGCAATGCCCTTGATAACAGTGGAATGGTTCCGGTTGAAATGCTTGCCAATTTCGGCAAGCGACAGGTTGGTGTGCTTGCGGGCAAGATAAAAGGCAATATTTCGGGCCAGAACATTCAGCTTACTCCGGCTTTTTGAACGCATATCTTCCTCAGACACGGAAAAGATATCACAAACAGACCGAACAATCTTTTCAATATCAGGGCTGGTGCCAACACTGTAGTTTTTCAGGACACTCCACGCAAGTTCAGTGCAAATCTGTTCCTTGAGCAGCCTGGCCTTTATAATCAGGTTATTCAGACAGCTCTCAAGTTGACGAACATCGTCCTGCAGATTGTGAGCCAAGAGCTCCCGCACCTCAACTGGCAGCTTGACCTGTACCTGACAGGCCTTGCTCTCCAAAATCCGCATTCTGGTTTCAAAATCAGGGCGTTCAATAACAGAAATAAATCCCTGACAGAAACGGGAAACCAGGTGCGGATCAAGCCCCGCTATTTCCGCGGGCAAAAAGCAGCTGGTAAAAACGATTTTCCGACCATGCTGCTGCAGGTAGCGTATAGTAGACAGGAGTTCAGCCTGCATTTTTTCCTTGCCCTGAAAAAAATGAATATCTTCCAAAAGCAGGACATCCGTATTTTCACGGTATCTGGCCTTAAACTCTTCAATACGGCGGCCCTTGAGGGCCGCGACCATCTGGCGGGCGAACTCCTCGGCACTGAGATAGGCAATCCGCGGGCAGGACTTGTTACTCGCGCGAAAAACTTCGTTGCCAATAGCCTGTACCAGATGCGTTTTTCCAAGCCCTGGAGCGGAACTTAAAAAAATCTGCCCACCCCCATGCGATAAGTTTTGACGGCTAAAACTCTGAGAGGCCACATATGCCATTTCGTTTGTCGGCCCAACAATAAAATTCTCAAACTGGTAACAGGGGCTGACAGGAAAAGAAGCAACAGCGTGTTCAATCGGCAGGCTTCTTTCCTGTTGACGCTGAACCGTAACCGTTGTCAGACTGGAAGAAACAGCCTTGGCAACAGGATCAACTTCAATTTCGATCCGGATGGGATTGGAACAAACCATTTGGCAGGCCTGAGCAATATCGCGTAAAAATCTTGCCCGCACAGTGCCCGCGACCAAGTCACTCGGAGCAACAAGTGTCAACGCGTCATCCGCCCAGCGTGCCCGAAGCGGTTCAATCCAGACCCGACAGATTCCCGTGTTCAGTGTCTGCTCTAACAGTTCTTTTATTTTTTCCCAGTTGCTGTTCATGGAGCCTTTCCTAACAAAAATTCTTCGGACAAGACAACGGACAGAAAAATCATCTTTCAGGCAAACCCTTACAGGGCTCTTTTCACTTCTCAACCACCGGATATTACTTCTCTTTTTACAACTCCTCTTATTTACTGACGACTTTAATAGCCAATAACAACAATTACTTTTCAAAAAAAAATCTCTTTTTCACATTGCCAGGCAGTCTTTTTCAACAACTATATTTTTATTTTTTTCTATTTTTTGCATTTTATCTAAAAAAATCATATACAGGGATAAAAACAAAAATTCTGAAAATAAAATTATTTAATAAAGTTGCCATATTTTACTTCCGTCCCACAAAATCAGAAAGAAATAAAAATAATAAAATCTATATGTTATATAAAAAAAGCATAAAAAGAAAATAATGGAGAAAAAGAAAAAAAGCGGGCTCTGCTGTTTTTTGTCAGCAAAATCCAAGATTTTAAGCTGTTTCGTATCATAAAAACGATGACATTGGTAGAAAAACAGAAAAATTTCAGGCCGGGGCGGAAAACAGATTGCCGAACCGGCAAGCAAATACTTAGCGCAAGGAAAAAATTAACGGGACACAAGTGACCGAAGCAGCTAGAATGTTCCCACTCCGCATCCGGTCATCAAAAGAGAACCAAGGACATGCAAGCCAATGCCGATAAAGGCCAGACCCAAATGCTGCTTCTGAAACAGCAAAAAAATTTCAGCAGAAAAGGACGAAAACGTGGTCAGCGCACCCCCAAAAAACCAGTAATCACAAACAGTCGCCATTCAGGTACAATTTCCGGCATACAGCCCAAAAAACTGACGGCCAGACCGATACAGTACGCGCCAAGCAAATTGGCTGCCAGTGTACCGGCGGGCAAAAAGAGAACCTGCAATATTCATGAAAATCCCGCGCGCTCCTGTTACAGATGAAACGTTGCCCTTTGAAAGATAAAAAAGTTAAAAAATGCCCGCCCAAAAGTCTACAGCAAATTCACAACCCCATCTCGCTTGAAAAAAAGAAAAGAAGCGCATAGGGTTTTCTTCGTTCTTTTTCCGACATCATTGTCAAGGATAGGTATGAATACCAGATTTTGCGCTTTTTTGCGAAGAAAAAATATTGAATGCAGCCTGAAACGATATGGGATTGACGCATTAGGCTCAATGGCTTTTGGCCTTTTTGCCTCGCTTATCACCGGGCTTATCCTGAAAGTGATCGGGCAACGGCTCGGCATTGATCTGGCTGTTCACTATGGTCAGGTTGCCATGAACGCAGCCGGTCCGGCCATTGGAGTAGCTGTTGCCTATGGCCTGAAAGCTCCGCCACTGGTCATCTTTGCTTCGGCCATCAGCGGAACAGCCGGATATGAATATGGTGGACCGGCAGGCTGCTTTCTGGCAACGCTGGCTGGGACAGAATGCGGTAAACTCATTTCCCGCGAGACAAAAATTGATATTTTGCTGACTCCGCTTGTTACCATACTTGCGGGCTCGGCAATCGCAACGCTGATCGGCCCCAAAGTCGCCCTTGCTATGACAATGCTGGGGAATTTTATTTCGTACGCCACAGAGTTACACCCTGTTCTCATGGGTATTATCCTATCTGTCACTGTTGGTATGATTTTAACCCTGCCGATTTCCAGCGCCGCGATCTGCATCATGCTGAATATGTCGGGTATTGCAGCAGGTGCCGCAACTGTTGGGTGCTGCTGTCAAATGATCGGTTTTGCAGTTGCGGGCTGGCGGGAAAACGGCTTAAACGGATTTTGGGCTCAGGCAATAGGTACGTCCATGCTGCAAATTCCGAATATTATCCGTAACCCTAAAATATGGCTTCCGCCTATTTTGGCCAGCGCGATTCTTGGGCCTTTGGTTACGACTATCTTTCCCATGCCCAATATTCCTATAGGCGCAGGAATGGGAACCAGCGGGCTTGTTGGCCAGCTTGGAACAATTACGGCTATGGGAGCCTGTCCCACCACATTTGTACAAATTGCCTTGTTTCACCTGCTATTGCCCGCCATTTTGACCCTTGTTTTTTCAGAATATATGCGTAAAAAAGGCTCCATACAACTAGGAGACCTAGCTCTCCCGCGACTTCAAAGTGAAACGCCATGATATTTTCCCAAGGGCCGCTGCGCTCACAACAACCTCTTGTTCTGGCATCATCTTCTCCGCGCAGACAAATGCTTTTAAGCACACTGGGCATTACATTTTCTGTTATTGCGAGCACGAAAAAAGAACCCCTGCCCAAGCAGGACGAACTCCCACAAAACTACGCCGAACGCGCAGCCATGCTCAAGGTCGAAGATGTTGCGCAAAAAAATCTTGCAGAGGTCATTTTGGGTGCAGACACCATTGTCGTTTTTGACAACCAGATTCTGGGAAAACCCCAAAACCATGCGCAGGCGCTTGCTATGCTGACCAAACTTAATGGCCGAGCCCATGAAGTCATTACAGCCTGCTGCCTGCTTGTGCCTCAAAAAAAGCCGTGCCTGTTTCATGTACGTTCACGCGTGACGTTCGCAAACTGGCCCCAACATATTCTCGCGGCATACGCCAGTACCGAAGAACCCATGGACAAGGCCGGAGCCTACGCCCTGCAGGGAGCCGGCAGTTTTTTAATCCGCACCATTGAAGGTTCGCATTCAAATATTATTGGCCTGCCCCTGACAGAAACGGTTGAAGCCCTGCTCGAACTGAATGTCATCTCAATTCCTGAGCAACGAGCAGAGTAAGAAACGGCTTTTTACGTTCATACCTTCCCTGCCGCTGCCAGGCAGCTGCGTTCATTTTTCACATCTCTCCCAAAATATCTGCCTGTAATATTTCGCGCTTATCCTCGCCTGATGCATAACACACTTCTACAACCCACTAAAGCTCAACAATATAAATTTTGGCGAAGCCCCCATATTCTCTATTGATAAATATATAGTTCATCTATAATATATTTAACTACGGGGAAAATTTCGCATAAATCTTAACTCACCAAGGCTCCACCTGTTTTTTTCGGAATATGCTTCTCTCTATAGGCCATATCACTCTCTTCCTGTAACGGCCCCTAAAACGAGCAGGTATACATGACCCTGCCCTGCCGTCTGAAATAGAACAAAACAAGCAGGTTACGTTATACACCTTTCATATCACCCAAAAAGGAGGGGACAAAACAGATGAAGGCCAGTCACATGAATATTCAGGAATTGCATATTGGCATCTCACTGCCTGACGAGCTGGAACACCTGCTGACCATGGCCCATAACCTGTGGTGGACTTTCAACGAAGATGCCCAGGATTTATACAGGAGCCTGAATCCCAAAATATGGGAATCTTCTGAACATAATCCTTTTGAAGTACTCATCAGCCTGTCCAGAGAAAATATTGAAAAATGGAAAAACGATCCGGTATTCATGTCCAGGCTCAATGACGTGTGGGAACAATACACTGACTATATGCAGACTCCCAAGTGGTTTGCACTGGAACACGAGAAAAAATATCCTGACATGCTGGTGGCCTATTTCAGCATGGAATACGGGTTGCACGAGTCCATACAGATCTATTCCGGCGGCCTTGGGATTTTATCCGGTGATCATTGCAAGGCAGCCACGGACATTGGTTTGCCCTTTGTAGCTGTAGGTCTGTTGTACCGCTACGGGAATTTTCACCAATACCTGAATACTGACGGCTGGCAGCAGGAATATTCCCCGTATCAGGAATTTTCCAAATGGCCGGTCACTCCGGCACTGGACGCACAAGGCAAACCCGTTGTCATTATGGTCGAAGGCCCTGAGCATCCCATTTATGTCAAAGTCTGGGAGATGTATGTGGGTTCAGTGCGTATGATTCTGCTGGACACGGATATTGATGAAAATCAGGACCTGGACAGAAAAATCAGCGGCCAGCTATACAGCGGCGATATTATCATGCGCATCCGCCAGGAAATCGTACTCGGCATTGGGGGAACAAGGGCACTGGAAGCCCTGGATATTCACCCAACCGTGTACCATATTAATGAGGGGCATCCGGCCTTTCTGGTACTGGAGCGGGTCAAACAGTTAAAGACCGACAAGGGACTCGATATTGCCAGCGCATCGGAACTGGTGAGAAAAAGCACCCTGTTCACCACCCACACTCCTGTAGCCGCAGGGTTTGATCTTTTCCCCAGAGCCCTGATCAGGGAACGAATCTGCCCCATTTATGAGAAACACGGCATGACCCTTGATGATATCATGCAATGGGGAAGAGTTCACCCGAACAATGAAACAGAATCATTTTCCATGGCCATTCTGGGAATCAAGATGAGCACCTTTCGCAATGGTGTCAGCAGACTGCACGGCGAAGTTGCCAGAAAGATGTTTCAGGAGCTGTGGCAGGACGGATACAAACCGTTTCTTCCCGTGGGGCATATTACCAACGGAGTACATCTGCCCACCTGGATTGCCGATGACATGCAGCAATTATACCATCGCTATCTCGGTGAAAACTGGTATCTGAAACCCTATGATTTTTCTGTCTGGGAACTGGCCAAATCCATTCCTGACCTGGAACTTCTGAAGACCAAGCAACAGCTAAGGGCCAGACTTATCGGGTATACCAGGGAAAAACTGAAACAACAGATCAAAAACAGAAACGGGTCGCTAAGTGAACTTCGCAAGGCAGAGACAGTGCTCAATCCTGACAGACTGACCATTGGTTTTGCCAGAAGATTTGCCACCTATAAACGGGGCTCCATGATCTTTACGGACGAGCAAAGACTGGCCAGGATTCTCAACCACCCTGAGCGCCCCGTGCAACTGATCATTGCGGGTAAGGCCCACCCCAACGACACTGCAGGTAAGGAGATTATCAAAAAAATCATTCACATTGCCAGAAAACCGGAATTCAGAGACCGTGTGGTGTTTCTGGAAGACTATGACATGTCCATGGCCAGACAACTGGCGGCCGGAGTAGATGTCTGGCTCAATACCCCGAAGCGTCCCATGGAAGCCAGTGGAACCAGTGGAATGAAAATTGCCGCCAATGGCGGCCTGAACCTTTCCATTCTCGATGGTTGGTGGGACGAAGGGTATAACGGCAACAACGGCTGGTCCATTGGATTCGGCGAAGAATACCAGGATCAGGATTATCAGAATTTTGTGGAAAGCCAGGAACTGTATAACAAACTGGAAAACGAAATTGTGCCCATGTTCTATCATCTGGACAAGGCAGGGCTACCCAGGGACTGGATTGACATGATAAAAGATTCCATTGCCAGCATCTGCTCTTTTTTCAATACCAGCCGTATGGTCATGGACTATACCACTGAATACTATCTGCCTCTGCACGATGTGTTTTCCGAACTGACAAAAGACAGTTTACAGGGACTTTCCCGGTACATAGCCTGGAAACAAAAGATTACTGCAAAATGGCCACAGGTGAAGTTTGTCGGCGCGCAAGTGGAAGCAACCAATCCCAGAATGGGGGACAGAATGAAACTCAAGGCCAGGGTTCATCTGGGAGAGCTGAAAGCCGAAGATATTCAGGTCTACGCACTTCTTGAATACAACGCCCAAAGCCAGACCTTTACCAAACCGTTTTTTGTCCCCTTGAACCATATTGCACAAGAAGGAGAAGAAAGTCTCTGGGAAAAGGAATATCCCATTGTCAACAGTGGGAAACTGCGGACAGGTTTTATGCTGCTGCCCAAAAGCAGCCATACCCGGCAAGACTTTGAAAGCTGCCTGGCTGTCTGGTATTAAACCGGTATTCTAAAGATCACAGGAAGAAATTACCCCGTATCTATAAAATCAGGAGGATTCCATGAAAGCAGTTGTCATGGCAGGCGGATTTGGCACCAGAATCCAACCCTTAACCTCCAGCATGCCCAAACCCATGCTGCCTGTATTGAACCGGCCCATGATGGGTTATATCATTGAACGCCTGAAAGATGCAGGCATTACAGAGATTGTTATCCTGCTTTACTTCAAGCCCCATATTATCCAGGCCTGTTTTGGAGATGGTTCTGATTTTGGCGTAAAAATTCAATATGTTACCCCTGACGAAGACTATGGCACAGCAGGAGCAGTCAAGCAGGCGGCCCCGCATCTGGACCAGCGGTTTATCGTGATCAGCGGCGATTTGATCACGGATTTTAACCTGCAGGAAATCATCGGGTTTCACAGTGCCAATCAGGCCAAGGCCACCATCACCCTGACCTCGGTACAAGACCCGCTGCAATTTGGCGTGGTGATCACCAACAAAAAAAATCAGATTATCCGCTTTCTGGAAAAACCAGGCTGGGGAGAAGTGTTTTCCGATACCATTAATACAGGGATTTACGTATTTGAACCGGAAATCTTATCTTTCATCCCCGATAATGTATCCTTTGATTTTTCCAAGGATCTGTTCCCCAAGCTCATGGAGAACCAGATTACCATTTTTGGATACAACGCAAAGGGATATTGGCGGGATGTGGGCAACCCCAATTCCTACCGGGATTCTTTGCTGGATATCCTGGAAGACAAAATGAATCTGCCTACAACAGGTTTGATAGAAAAAACATATGAGAACGGCAGGCTCTTTTACGAAAAAGAAGCCTATCTTCCCGCCAATATGACCATCGCAGGCAAGGTTGTGCTGGGTATGGATGTCACTCTCCAGGAAGACGTCTATCTGGAAAATTGCGCCATTGGAGCCAATTCCGTGGTGGGGGAAAAAACAAAAATTGTTAATTCCATTTTATGGGAGCATGTGACCATCGGCCCGAACTGTCGGATCAAAAATTCCGTACTCTGCAACCGGGTGAACTTCGGCCAGGCAATCCACGCAGAATATGGCTGTATCATTGCCGAGAATACAGACGTGGGCAACTATGTGGTTTTTGAAAAAGACGTTATGGTCTGGCCCAACAAGCAGATTGAAGAAGAGTCCATTGTCAGTTCCAATCTGATCTGGGGAGATAAGTGGAAAAAGACCATATTTGAAGGCGGCAAGGTCAGCGCGCGAACCAACGTGGAACTGTCCGCAGAATTATCAGCCAAACTGGGTACCGCCCTTGGCAGTATCGCACCTAAGGGGTGTAGCGTTCTTCTCAGCCGGGATTATCACCGAGCCTCCAGAATGCTCAAACGGGGATTTCTGGCAGGACTGCTGGCCGCCGGTGTCAATGGAGTGGATCTACAGATGGTGCCCTTGCCCATCATGCGTTTTATCCTGGCCAGTCACAAGGAACTGTTTGGCATACATTTCCGGCAATCTCCCAAGGATGCCACCCATACGGAAATCTTTTTTTATAACGAAGACGGGCTGCCCATTGACACAAATATTGAAAAGGGAATTGAACGCTTCTTCTTCCGGGAAAACTTCCGCCGGGTTCCCCAAAATGAAGTGGGCACAATTACCAACCGTGTGGATCTTATCCAACGTTACCAGCACAAATTCCTTGAATCCATTGATAGTGATGCCATAAAATCCCGGCATTTTCATATTGTACTGGATCTGCTTAACGGCACCACAGATACCATTTTCCCCAAGATATTCAATGAATTAAATATAGAATCAACAGTGTTAAACGCCTATCAGGACGAAAAAAAGCTGTCCCGCCCCCTGAACAAACGCAATGAATCTCTGACCCAATGCGTAGAGATTGTCAAAACCATGAAAGCCGATCTTGGCCTCATCCTTCACCCCCACGGAGAACATCTGGAAATCATCTCCGATACCGGAGAACTTCTGGAAAGGGAAAAGACTCTACTCCTGTTTTTGAAGTTAATTGACATGACAGTTCAGGCTCCCGTAAAAGTATATCTGCCTGTAGCCACTCCGGATATGATTGATGACAGCCTTGACAACATAAAGATTACCAGGGGCAAGATAACAGGATTAAAAAGGGAATTTCTGAAAAACTTTTATTTTTACAGCCCTGAAGAATTCTATTTCGGATTTCCCCAGATTCATCCTGTTGGTGATGGAATGTTTTCAGCTATTAAACTACTTGAAATGCTTGCCTGCAAAAACATTAAAATATCAGACATCATAGCTTCACTACCCCAGTATTATTTCAGCCACAATGTGATCAACTGTCCCCTGGAGAAAAAGGGCTTTTTCATGCGCAAAATGAGCGAGGAGGCCATTGACAAGACAGCATCCTTTCTGGATGGAATAAAAATTTTTATAGACAAGGAAAGATGGGTGCTCATGATTCCCGATCAATTCACACCCAATATCCACCTCTATGTCCAGTCACCTGACAAAATAACAGGACAGGAAATCATGGACAGTTACAAAAAGCTGGTCAGCAGCTGGCTGGAAGAATAGAGAGAAAAAGGCAGAACCTGTTATGAAAACACTCTACCTTTCCTTTTTATGGCATATGCACCAGCCATATTATAAAGATGATTTTCAAAATCAGTACATGCTGCCCTGGGTGTTTTTGCACGGCATCAAGGATTATTATGACATGCCCTGGTATCTTGCACCCTACAGCAGCATCAAAGCTGTGTTTAATTTCGTACCGTCCCTGCTGATCCAGATGGAAGATTACGGCGCAGGCAAGGTCCAGGACGTCCTTCTGGAACTGATCCGCATGAATACCCACAAAATGGATCTGCCTCAGAAAACAGCTCTTTTGCCCCAGTTATTCATGGCCAATGCAAAATTGATTCACCCCCTGCCCAGATACAGGCAGCTCTATTACCGGTACAAGCAGTTTTCAGCACAGGACGCTGCCATACATGGGTTTGACAGCCAGGATATTCTGGATCTGAAAGTGCTGTTTCTCATCAGCTGGACAGGCAATTATATAAGAAAGGAATCTTCCCTGATCCAGGCCCTGCTCCGGCAGCAGGAACAATTTTCTGAAGATCAGAAAAACAGTCTTCTGGATGAACTGTTGAAAAGAATGAGAGATATTCCAGTCAGTTACATGGAGCTTTTGCAAAAAGGACAGATAGAAATCTCTGCCACCCCTTTTTACCATCCCATTTTGCCCCTGCTCCTGAACCCGTCTTCAGCAAAGGAGGCAAAACCGGACATCTCCATGCCCTCCTGTACCCAGGCCTTTGTTGATGACGCCAACTGGCATGTGCAGGAAGGTATTGCCCATGTGCAATCGGTTTTTGGTCAGGACATCGCAGGCATGTGGCCGGCAGAGGGCAGTGTGAGCAGCGCGGCAGCAGAACTTTTTTCTCTCCACGGTATACAATGGATTGCCAGTGACGAGGACGTCCTGTTTCAATCCCTTGGTAAGGGCGCTCATGCCAGGTCTGCTCTGTATAAACCGCACAGGATTTTTTGTGACAACGGCAAATCCCTTACCCTGTTCTGTCGGGACAAGTCTCTCAGCAACCTGATCGGGTTCACTTACAGTTCCATGGACGCGGAAAAGGCAGCCTCTGATTTCATGGATAGGCTGGAGGAAATTTATAATGCCTCTGATTTCAATCCCCATGTATCCGTCATTCTGGATGGAGAAAACGCCTGGGAATTTTATCCCCAAAATGCCGCCCCATTTTTCCATGCCCTGTACCAGAAACTGGAGGCCTGCACCTGGATAAAAACAGTGACCTTTAAGGAAAGCCTTGCGCACACTGACCTGAGCTATGAAATCCTTCCTGCCATCCGCGCGGGTTCCTGGATCTATGGCAATTTTACTACCTGGATGGGGCATAAAGAAAAAAACCAGGCCTGGGAGCTGTTGGCGCAAACCTGGCAGGCAGTTGCAGAACACAAAGAGCACATTCCTGAACAAAAATGGAACCAGATCCTCAATGAGCTGCGCATTGCCCAGGGCAGTGACTGGTTCTGGTGGTACGGAGACGATCATTTCAGTGTTCAGGCAGATGTATTTGACCGGATTTTCAGGTCACATCTGATGAATATGTACAAACTGGCAGGCATGTCCATTCCTTCCCAGCTCTTTCTCCCCATTAAAAAAACCTGCAAAAGTGGGCTGTTAAATCCCATGTCCGGCTATATCAGTCCCCGGATTGATGGCCGCCAGTCCGGTTTTTTTGAATGGATGGGGGCTGCTCATTTTGATCTGACCTATGATATGGGCTCCATGCACACGGACAAACGTTATCTGAAAAATTTTTTCTGGGGCAGGGATAAACAATTTCTGTATTTTCGGCTGCAGGGGGAAATAGCGGAACTTCTGGGTTCCGGCATGATTTTGCAAACAGAGATTAACAGTCCTTCTGCCCACTGTATCCAGTACACATTCACAGATCCCCCTGCCTCGCCAAAGATGGACGAGACAGGTCTGGAATGCGCGGCAGCAGACTATATTGAAATGCAGATTCCATTTACCGCGCTTAAAAATCCCCAGGCCGCTTCCATCAATGTGCAATTCAAATTATTGCGCAAAGATACGGTTGTGGAACAGGCACCATTGTACAGTTCTGTGGACGTGGACATCTCAACAGCTTTCCTGGACGACTGGATTGTCTGACAGCCATGGGCCATTGAAAATTATTGTCCAGATTTTTCTCCACAACAGAACAAGAAAGTTATTAGAACTTTCATATATATCATAAAAGGCAGGTATCCATGAAACTTCCATTTTTATTTGGCATTCACTGCCATCAGCCTGTGGATAATTTCCACTCTGTGGTGGATGAAGCCATTGAAAAATCCTACCGGCCCTTCATGCACGCGTTGGCAGAATTTCCCGGATTCAAGTGCGCTGTACATTTCAGCGGGTGGCTGCTGAGGTATATCCAGCAGCAGGAGCCGTCTTTTTTTTCAGATCTGCAGGCCCTGGCCAAAAACTGGCAGATAGAATTTGTGACCGGAGGATTTTATGAACCTGTTCTGGCGGCCATTCCTTCCAGAGACAGAAAAGGACAAATCCGAAAATTATCCGAATACATTGGTGAACATTTTGGCCAGACTCCCAGGGGCTTGTGGCTCACTGAACGGGTATGGGATCCGTCCATTGTCCCGGATCTTGCCGCCTGCGGTGTGGAATATGCAATGGTGGATGACTATCATTTTCTTTCAGCCGGCTACGCAAAAGACAGCCTGCGCGGCTACTATCTTACGGAACAGGACGGCATCCCGCTCAAGATACTGCCCATTGATCAGCAGCTGCGCTATATGACCCCGTTCAAGCCTTTTCCCATGATTGCCCAATATCTGGAAACCATCCAGACTCGTCCCGGCAGTATGGCAATGGTCTTTGATGACGGAGAAAAATTCGGTATCTGGCCCAAAACCTGGCAATGGGTGTATGAAAAAAAATGGCTTTTTTCCTTTCTGGAAGGAATCTGCAATTCAGACCATGTCAAATCCACCCACTTTTCAGATTTTCTTGCCTCTGCTTCTCCCATGGGACTTGCCTACCTGCCCACGGTCTCCTATATGGAGATGGGGGAATGGTCTTTGTTTGCCAACAAAATCAAGGAACTGGAAATCCTGAAATCCCATCTGACCCAGGCAGGCTTGTCAGAGATGATCCTGCCCTTTGTCAAGGGCGGGATCTGGAAAAACTTTTTTGCCAAATACCCGGAAAGCAACTGGATACACAAGCGCAGCCTGCACCTGTCCCGCAGGGCTGCCCAGGCCAATGACCCCAAGATTCTTGACTCTTTGTACAGGTCTCAATGTAATGACGTACTCTGGCACGGATTGTTCGGGGGACTGTATTTGCCTAACCTGCGCAATAACGCGTACCGTTCTCTCATTGAGACCTCGGCTCTGCTGGATACGAAAGAAAAAATCAGCTTCCCTGTCTGTCATATGGAAGATATCAATTATAACGGATACAATGAGGCAGTCCTGGCTTCACCTGATCTGGAAGTCTGGTTCACGGCACGGGACGGTGGTCAACTGGTGGAACTGGACTGCAAAAAAACAAGGATCAACCTGCTCAATACCCTGGCCCGAAGAAAAGAAGGCTATCATTGTCCGGCAGAAGACTCTCTGGCCGCCTCTGGCCGGCAAGACCAGCCAGACGAGGGGATCGTCACCATTCACGAAAATCATACAGGTATTGCCCCGGATATGGAAAAACTGATGATCCATGACTGGTATAACAGATATGGATTCATCGACCATGTGGTCAAATCTTTTGCCCTGGATGAATTTATCCACATGGGCTTTGAAGAGATGGGGGATTTTGTCAATCAGCCATTTACAATCACCCGGGAAAAAAATTCCATTCTGTGTTCCCGCCAGGGCGAGATCTATGAACACGGCAGGGCCTATGATACTGTATTGCAAAAACGCTTTTCCCTGGACAGCCGTATCCTGAATTTTGCCGTAGACCTGAAAACAGAATATCCGGGGCAGCTCAGCTACGTACTTGAAACCAACTGGCATATATACAATTACGATTCGCTTGTTATCAACGGAACTCCATTCAGGGAGCAGCATTTTTTTTCCGGACAGGATTTTATGATCCAGGACAGAACAATGCCCCTGAACATCGTCCTGCACTTTGACCAAAAAGTCTCCATGGACGGCTTTGCCATTGAAACCCTGTCCCAGTCAGAAAAGGGGATAGACCTGACCTGTCAGGGGATATGCCTGCTGGTGCCCATAACAGGCAGCGGACATTTTGCCATCAGCGGTTCTGTTGCTGTTGTTGAATAATTTGTTTATATTTGCGACAAGTTAGATTCTATTTGACTCCTTTACCCTGGCGTCTTACCTTAAAGTAAAATTTTTGATTTCAGAAAGGAGAAAAATATAATGGCATTAGCAACTGTTACAACAAAGGGACAAATAACGCTCCCAAAGCAAATCAGAGAATCTCTCAAATTAAGCATGGGAGACAAGATTGAAATTGTCACCATAAACCGCATGGCAGCCTTGATAAGACCGATTTCAAAAAAGGTTGATGACGTTTTTTGTAAATTGCACAATCCTGAACGACAACCTGTTTCCCAGGAAGAAATAGATACTGCTGTTGCAAGCCGAATGAAAAAGAAGTTCAAATGAAAGCTCTTGATATCAATATTCTCATTCGTTTCCTTGTTGGCGATGACAATACACAGGCCCAGGCTGTTTATAATTTGCTTAAAGACGCTGAATCGAAAAATGAACAATTCTTTGTTCCCCTGTTAGTTATCCTGGAACTTGTCTGGTTTTTAGAGTCTGTGTACCTTATTGAACGAAAAGAGGTGATTGATTCTATTTCTGCTTTATTAGCCATGCCAGTTCTTAAATTTGACCGTGTGGAAGCTATTCAAAATTTTCTCATAGCCGCGAAAAACAGCAGCTACGATTTATCTGACTTACCGATAGCTCATTTGGCAAAAAATTTTTGGTGCGAAACAGTATATACATTTGATAAAAAAGCTTCAACATACGCATTATTTGAATTATTACAATAAGAACCAACCCATTTCACCGGATGCCACACACAGTATGATGCCGGTGAACTCTGCGTTACGGACAGTTCTGGACGAAAAAAACCGGACGCCCATGACCGCCCGTCTTACCAGACAAGGAGAAAATGACCCGTGTCACAATTACGCTTTGACCCTACAACCCTGCGCTGGACAATCATGGTGCCTCAACGCTGCAGGCCACTGCCCTCAAAAAAAAGGGAAGATACAGACAGAGCCTGTCCCTTTTGTCCGGGCAATGAATCCATGGCTCCCGGAGAAATTTACCGGCTTCCTGCCGACAAAGGGCAAGCATGGCGCTGCAGGGTAATCCCCAACAACTATCCTGTACTGCGGGTGGAAGAAAGGCTGGAACGCCAGCCACACGGGATTTTTGATACCATCAGCGGGGTGGGCGCCCATGAAGTCATCATTGACACCCCAGAACATGATCTTGCTGTAGATAAATATTCCATTGACCTGTGGGCCGATCTGTTTGCCGTATTTCAGGCCAGGATCACAGACCTGAAAAACGATATCCGGCTGCGCTATGCCGTTTTATGCAAAAATGTGGGACTGAGCGCCGGAATACTGATGCTCCACCCCCATTCCCAGATCATTGCCCTGCCGGAAATTCCACCGGCAGTGAAACAGGTACTGCACGCGGCCACAGCATATTATCTGCAAAAGGAAAGATGCGTGTACTGCGACCTGATACACCAGGAAACAGCGGACAGGGTTCGGCTTGTCTGCGAAAATCAGGACTTTCTGGCCTTTTGTCCCTACGCGTCTTCAGCTCCCTTTGAGATCCGTGTGTACCCCAAAAAGCACGGCCCGGATTTTTCCGCAATGGACGAGTCCCAGAAAGTAGGGCTGGCGGATATTACCTGCCAGGTCTTTGACAGGTTGTTCCGGGCCCTGGATCAGCCTGCTGTTCATCTGGCCATTCATTCAGCGCCCATTGCCAATGATCCCCTGACCGCAGTGGAATTTGGTCAATGGATGGATGCCGCCTATCACTGGCATATGGTGATTACGCCAAAGATTGCTGAAAGAGCTCCCCTTACACTTGGAGAGAGTATCTCTGTTAACACGGTCGTCCCTGAGGAGGCCGCCAATTTTTTGAGAAACACGAAATGAAGATTATCCATGTTGCAAGTGAAGTATACCCGTTCTCCAAAACCGGCGGACTGGCAGATGTAACCGGAAGCCTGCCCCTGTGGCTGGCCTCCCTGGGCAATGAAGTGATTGTCATGAGCCCCTTGTACGCCAGGGTACGAAAAAAATATCCTGATCTTACGCCCACGGGAATCAAGGTATGGGTGGATGTACCAGACGGATTGCTTGAATTTAATCTTTATGAATGTACCATAAAAAAAGTCCGGTTTCTTTTTTTCCGGCAGGATCAGCTCTTCAACAGACCAGGCATATATAACGAGAATGGAAAGGACTACCCGGACAACCATATCCGGTTTTCCGCTTTCTGCATGGCCTGCATGAATCACATCAAACACCATGGCCTTATGCCGGATATTCTTCATGCCCACGACTGGCAGACAGCCCTGATTCCCGTATATCACAAATCCTTTTTTCAGGATATTCCGGCCAAAACCGTGTTTACCATCCATAATCTGTCTTTTCAGGGCGTATTTTTTGGAGTGACCATGGAAGCCATAGGCCTGACTCCGGCTCATTTTTCCACGGAAGGCCTGGAATTTTACGGCCATCCCAATCTTATGAAAGGGGCCATTGTCTATTCTGATCTGATTACAACGGTCAGTCCTTCCTATGCCAGAGAAATCCAGACACCTGCCTGTGGATGTCAACTGGATGGGCTGCTGCGCAGATATCACCACAAACTGGTGGGAATCCTCAACGGCATTGATGACCATATATGGGACCCGGAAACCGATACTATGATTGCCCACCATTTCAATAAAGGAGACCTGTCCGGTAAAACAGCACAAAAACGTTCAGTGGCCGCTCTTTTGGGATTTAACCCTGAAAAACCGCTGGTTGCCATGATTTCCAGGCTCAGCAACCAAAAAGGTGTGGAGTTGATTCTGGAAGCCGCCGGGGACATAGGCCAGCTGGACGCTCATTTTATCTTTCTGGGCGATGGTGTTCCTGAAATCACAGGTCAATTTCAAAAATTGGGGCATGCATACACAAATATTACTGTCATTATCGGATATAATGAAGTTTTAAGTCACAACCTTTACGCTGCTGCAGATTATTATCTGATGCCCTCTATTTTTGAACCCTGCGGATTATCCCAATTAATTGCCATGCGCTATGGAGCGCTACCTGTGGTGCACCGGACCGGCGGGCTGGCAGATACCGTAAAGGATGTGAACTCAGGCGGCTGGGGATTTGTCTTTGATTCCGCTGATGCCGGCTCCCTGCTGCATACCCTGAAAAGAGCGCTGGGAGTCTATCGTACACCTGCCTTTGAAAAATTCGTAAAACACAGCTTATCCCTTGATTTTTCGTGGGAACAGTCTCTTCATAAGACCATGGAACAATATCAACTGTTACTCGGCAATTCCGGGTAAGGAGGGAGTGATGGATTTACGGCATAAAACAAAAAAAGAATTATACGCGCTTGCCAGACAATACAATATTCCCAATCGGAGCAAGATGAACAAGGACATACTGGCCAATGCCCTGATGTCCATTGTTTTTCCCGGAACCCGTCTGCCTGTTTTATCTTCCATGACTGTTACGGGAAACCTTCAAGGTCAGCCTGCAAAAAACCAAACAAAAGCTCCTGTTTTCAGGCCTTGCCCTGTACGGCAGCCTGGTATAGACCCTTATCCCATTCCCCTTGCCTATGAACGGGATCTTCTGGCTCTCATGCCCATTGACCCGTCAATGGCCTATGTGTGCTGGGAATTAAGCTCCAGGACAAAGGAACAATACCAGATTCAGCTCAAAACCGGAGACCCCCATATTCTGCTGAAACTATACATGAAAAACCAGGACAAGAACGATGTTCTGGAAAGTGTTCGAGTGGGACAGCTCGGCAGCTACGTTTTCAATCACTATCTGCCCGGCAGGGAGTGCTGGGTGGAAATGGGTGTCAACAATGAAACAGGGGCGTACTTCAGCGTTATGGTATCCCGCCGTATCAAAATGCCGGACGACCAGATTCATGAAACAGGAGAATTTGTTTCCATGACCGTAAAAAAGAACGCTCAGGGGCTGCTGGATTTGTCCGGTTTTACCCGGATCAAAAACCCTGGAGACAACCTGCATACTGTCTGGAAAGGCTCAAGTTCCACTGAATTGACCAGGAGACAAAAATGAACGGATACTGGATGCTGGTGCTTCACGCACACCTGCCTTTTGTCAAGCACCCTGAATATGAATATTTTCTGGAAGAACACTGGCTGTATGAAGCCATCTGTGAAACCTATATTCCCTTGTTCATGCGTTTGAAGCAATTGGAAGACGAGGGAATCCGAGCCAAAATCACCTTTTCGGCAACGCCGCCCCTGTGTGAAATGCTGGCAGACCCCATGCTTTGTGACCGCTTCCGGACCTATTTGCACCGTATGCTGGAACTGTCAGCCAAAGAAATAGACAGAACCAGAAACGATAAGGTATTCAATGACCTTGCCTGTTTCTACCATGAACGGTTTTTGAAAATCAAAGACTGGTATAATGGATTCTTACAAGGCAATGTGCTGAACGGATTCAGGTATTTCAGGGCCAGGGGGACAATGGAAGTGATTACCTGTGGCGCGACCCATGGGTTTCTGCCCCTGCTCAGCGCCAATGACAAGGCCGTGAACGCCCAGATTGCCACGGCAGTCAAAAATTACAACAAGCATTTCGGCCAGCAGCCTGACGGAATATGGCTGCCTGAGTGCGCCTATTATGAAGGACTTGATACCATTTTACGAAAACACGGCCTGCGCTATTTTTTCATGGACACCCATAGCGTTCTCCTGTCCAGACCAAGACCTGTTTACGGCGTATTTGCTCCGGTTTTCACGGAATGCGGCATGGCGGCTTTTGGCAGGGATTACGAATCTTCCAAACAGGTCTGGAGCTCCAAAGAAGGATACCCTGGAGATTACTATTACCGGGATTTTTACCGGGACATTGGATACGATCTGGATTTCGACTATATCAAACCCTATATCAGCCCTGATGGAATCCGGGTGTTCACAGGCATAAAATACCACAGGATCACCGGAGAAACAGATTACAAGGAAGTCTATCAGCCGGCAAAGGCCTGGGAAAAAACCAGTGAACATGCCGCCCATTTTGTCCGGGAACGCATGGAACAGGCAGATAGGGCTGCCCGGCTCATGGACAAGCCTCCGGTGCTGGTCTCTCCCTATGACGCGGAACTGTACGGGCATTGGTGGTTTGAAGGGCCTGATTTTCTCTACCATGTATTCAGACACATGGATCAGCATGAACAAATTGCTCCCATAACGCCCACGGAATATCTGGAAGAATTTCCCACTCACCAGGTGGTTGCTCCCAATCCTTCTTCCTGGGGTGACAAGGGATACTTTGAAGTATGGCTGAACAGCGGAAATGAATGGATATACCGGCATCTGCACCAGATGGCAGGAATTATGTGTGAACGGGCAGAGCAATATCGGAACACCAGTGATGAAACGACCATCAGCCTGCTTAATCAGATGGTCAGAGAACTGTTTCTGGCCCAAAGCAGTGACTGGGCTTTTCTGATGACTGCCCAGACAGCTCTGGAATACGCAATCCAGCGGACAAAAGAGCATATTTATAATTTTATCCGGTTAAACCAGATGCTGACAACCGGTGATATAGACGGGGAGTATCTTAATCGTATTATGCAAAAAAACAGCCTGTTTCAGGAGATTGATTTCAGGATTTACCAGTAATTGAACGGCCCAACTTACCTGTAAATTGCGTTTTTCTCTTTTTCCTGCTATGCGGGCTGTGTTGTATATTTTTTTCACCCTTTCCAGGAGGTGGGTATGAAACATTTTATCTCTTTGTTCTTCTTACTGCTTACAGGGCTTGTCCTCATTGCCGGGAATGCGCAGGCCAAGACCTCCCAGGAAAAAATCACGACACCACCCCCGACCGCTGAAAAAACGGCTTTAAAAGCCAAGGAAGCCCAAACAGCAGGCAAACAAAAAACACAAACTGCCGCCCAAAAGGTGAATATCAACACAGCGGACGCCAATACCCTGCAAAACCTGCCCGGAATTGGCCCCAAAATCGCCAAACGGATTATTGAACATCGCCAGAAGCAGGCATTCACATCACCGCAAGACCTGCTGCAGGTAAAAGGAATTGGGGAAAAAGTGCTGCAGCCGCTTCTCCCGCTCATCTCGGTTCGCTAACCCCGGCTATGGGACAACATCTCCCATAGCCGTTTTTTTCGTCTTTTTTGTATCCATTCCCTTCACCGCAACAGAGGCAAACATATGTTCTATGGCTGGAAACTGAGCGCGCTTGGCACTGCGGGCAATTTTTTACTCCAGGGCTCCATCATCTATGTCATGAACGCCTTTTTGACGCCCCTGACCGTTCTTCACGGCTGGACCAGGGCCGACATCAGTCTGGCCATGTCTGTTGCCGCGATCTGCGGCGGACTCAGTATGCCTGTGCTTTCTTCTCTCAGTCTGCGGTTCAACCTGCGGCTCTTGATGACCGGCGGTGCGCTGGTTGGCGGCCTTTCCCTTTGTCTTCTTGGTGTCACAGACAATTTCTGGACATTTACCTGCCTCTATTCTCTGGCCTGGATGAGCGGGCAGGCCTTTGGCGGCGTCATCGCCAATGTGCTGATGAACCAATGGTTTTACCGCTATCAGGGCCGGGCATTTGGCTTTTGCAATATTGGGGTTTCCACGGCCGGAGTCATTATGCCTTTTTGCATGCTGCTGCTTATTGAATGGAGCGGAGTACAGGCTGCCTGGTTCGTCTACGGCGGCTTGGTTCTTGTTTTTGTCCCGGTCTGCTGGCTGATGATAAAAGACCGGCCGGAAGACATGGGCCTGTATATTGATAACAGGCCAGAGCCAATGTCGGAAAACAAAAAACAGGACAGCCAGACAGTCATACCCGTGCGCCAGGCACTGAAAATTCCTTCTGTTTATCTCACAGGGCTTATCTTTGGTCTGTCGCTGATGGTTGGCAGCGCGATTATGAGCCAGTTAAAACCCCGCCTGGAAGATGTTGGCATGGGGTCATACGAGGCCATGAGCGTTATGTGTCTGACAGCACTGTTTGCCGCGGCAGCCAAGTATTTCTGGGGCTGTCTGTGCGACAGGTGGAATCCTGTTCTGGTCGCGCGGGCCTTGATGCTCAGTGACACCCTGGCCCTGTCCCTGATTTTTTTGCCGCCCAATCCCCTGACAGCCTGTCTGTTTGCCGTCTTTTTCGGCATCTCCGTTGGCGGGGCCTGGTCAGTGCTTCCGGCCGTTGTGGCCTTTCATTTTGGACGGGAATATTTTGTCAGCATTTACCGCGTGGTTGCGCCGTTTATTCTCCTGAAAGCGGCCGGCTATCCTGTTTTGGGGTATTCTTATGTTCTGACAGGCAGTTACAATACCGCTTTTTTGCTTTTTATCATCATACTGCTTTTTTGCTTTTTTCTTTCCCTGGGTCTGAAAACAACACCCAAAAGCGCGCGTATGGAAAAGGCTGCCACCCCGCAAAGGACAGATTTTATCTTCCACCGCGTTTTTCACGGTAAAAAATAATGCGCACTCTGTTAGCGAAAATAAAAAAATATTTTTCCCGCTCTGCTGTCGAATCCGAACCGGAAAACAGCCAGGAGCTGGAAACGCTTTTCAAGCAGCGCTACCACGCTTTCAAACTTTTACTTGCCGCCAATAACAAGGCCCTGGAAAGCAGGACAGAACTTGACCTTGCCCTGCGCGGCAACACGCCTTTTGGCATGAGTTTGTCCGTTCACGCTGCACCGCTCTTTGCGCCACTGTTTTCAGCCTTATCCGCAATCTTGAAATGCTGGCTCCGGAAAAATACAGCGCGTCAAACCCGCGTTCACAGAAATTCAAAAGCAGATAGACGCTCTTTCTGCTATTGAGTGAAATTGATAAAAACCACGCGGCTCAGGTCGGCAACAAGCTCGCCAACCTCGGTGAGCTGAAAAATCATCTTGGCTTTCCCGTTCCCAACGGATTTGTCCTGACTACAAAAGCCTACAGCCTGTTCATGAACACAACGACTTACAAGCAGAAATCAAGCGTTTTCTGTCCCTGCGGCCAATGCCTCAACTTTTATCAGCAACAAAAGAAGAACAAGCTCCCCCTGATGAAAAGGAACAGAACGTCTTTGCCCTTTTCACAAATCCAGAAAAAATTATCCAGGCAAGTCTGCCTCAGGAGGTAAAGACAGAAATCAACGAATACCTGGCCAATATTTTCGCCAACAATGATGTGCCGCCGCGCTTGGCCTTGCGCAGTTCCGCGCTGGATGAAGATGAACCAGGTACGTTCTTTGCCGGTCAGTACCGCAGTGAACTGAATGTTGAGCAGGAAGAAATCGAGCAGACGTACAAGGAAGTCGTGGCCAGAAAATTTCAGGTTCCGGCTGTCTTTGGTCTGCAAGGTATGATGTCGTTTTTTTCAGGCAACAGTCACCGCACCTGAATATGGCAACGGCCTCGGATTATACCAACCGCAACTATTTCATGGTTTCCAAAAACTTCTGTAACCTACAGTCACGCTTTGGTTTTCGCCTTATGACCGTTGAAGCACTGGTTGGAGAACGGGTACAGGAAAACTATATCCGCTTTCAATTCAAAGGCGGAGCCACTGACAGTGAACGCCGGATACGGCGGGCACAGTTTGTCGGGGAAATTCTTGAACAGCATGACTTTATTATCACTGTTCGGGAAGATCCGTTCAACGCCCGCATGGACAATTATCCGCAGGAAGAACTAGTCAAAAGCTCTGGATTCTTGGTCGCCTGCTCATACATACCAAGCAGCTGGACATGATTATGTCACGCGAGGAACTTGTCAGCCACTACAAACAAAAGATTCTGGCCCAGATTGACCGGATTATAAAACAACACCACCCGTGGGAAGCACAGGTCAAAAATCCGGCATTATCTTTGCTGGCCGGGCAGAAAGCCGCCTTTCAAATGCCCGGCCTCGCCACTAATAACCGTGCGCAGACCAAAACCGGACATGCTGGCGGCCCTTTGCTTATCACCAGAAACAGGAGCAAAATCGCCAAGAGCATGAAAACCGATTTCCGGCCGTTCAGCCCAAGCAATTTCCTCTTCAGGGGTAAACTCATTAGACTGATTGGCCGGGGCTTCAGGCGAGGTAAAGCGCGAAAGCAGAATAGTACCATCATCTTTCAGTCCAAAAACCTTAATCTCGTCCTGACCTTCTCCCACTTTCACCTCTGGATTAAAAAAATCCCAGTTACAGCTTTTGTCAAGCGAACCGTCAGGCTGAATGACGGACTGGATATGGGTGAAATAATCATCGTCCGCGGTCCAGGCGTCCAGGGAAAGAGGCGGCCAGACAATCAGGCCCGGCGGGTATGTTTTTCTGGCCATATCATACGGCTTGTTGTTCGCTGGCTCCTCATGCCTTGTTTTGTCGCCATAAAATACATTGATCAGATTGGTTTTCACTCCCTGAATATACCCTTCCCGCAGCCGGATCAAAAGTGTGGTATCGTCATGGACAACCTGACCATCAGTATCATTCTGTGACCCAAGGATATGCCCGTCAGCAGTCATATCCTTAGCTGCCAGCCAGCGTCTTTTGGTTTTGCCATGCTTGTCTTTGTACTGTTCCCACAACACAAGCACCAGCCGGTCAAAAATCTTATAGGGCGAATAAGTACCAGCATAGCCTTTATCACGGGAAAAGAAATTGTAATAATCGCGCGGATTATTTTTCCTCTCCTCCTCTTTAGCTGGAGGGCAATACCACCAATCATTCATACTGCCCATACGAACATCAGCAACAAGAGGCTTTACTTCCTGATGAATAAAATCGTTATAGCCGGGCCAGTAGTAAGGACTGAATTTTCCCTTACCATAATTGCCCTTATCCCGATGCCAGGCAGTAAACTCGTGAAGATAGCTTGCCGTTCCAAGCGCGTGTTCCTGTCCATCAGCAGCGGTCAAAACAAGTTCCGCGTCATTTAACTCGCCGAATTTATCTGCGATTTGCGAATAATCCTCAGGATAAATGGCCACCCGCCAGATATTCTGCTCAATTTTTTCATACATCTTCTTCTCATCATTATTATAATAATAGAAATGATTGGGTTCGGCATTTCCCAAACAGCGGACGCCTGAAAAAAGCACCTGCCCATCTTTTTGGCCTCTCAGTGTCCCGCCTGCCATATCTGGATGATTGCCATTGTGCCGGTACACGAGGGAGGGAGTATAAAACTTCATAAACGACAGAGCCAGATATTCCTTTCCGTCCTTGCTCATTCTGAAACTCAAACCACTGCCGCCATACAGTAACGAGACAAGAAAAGAAAATTCTGCCTGAACATCATACTCCAGAAAATGGTTATTCTTCTTCCACGCCTCTCTCAGTGCTATTTGCGCGTCTGCCAGTTCAGATGACCCTGGTTTTTTCACTCTCAAAGCCACAAGCCCGAGCTTTTTCCCGTTCTCCGGATTGACGTTTCTTATCGAGGCCCCGGGACTCTTCACGTGCTGACCGGTCAGGTCATTTGTCGTAATGAAAGTTTCAAAACTGGCTGAGGTTCCGGACAACGCCTCAAAATTATCGGTGAGCTTCTTTTTTGAGTCAATGACAATCTCTTTTTTGGCCAGCTCGCCCTTGTCTTCCGAGCCGCTGCTGCTGATTGGCATATTGTAATCAATGGTGCGAACCGAAGCCAGATCGCCTTCCCCTGCTTCGCCTTTGGAGGTCAGGGCCAGATTACGCTTAAAAACCAGAAAACCCTGGGCCGGATTTGCCGTTACATCCGCGACAAACCCGGTGGCAACAGGGCTGCCATCCATTTTGGTAATACCCCGCAGGGTAACAGTATTGTCCTTAAACTCGGCCTTCTTGTACAGGTATTCTTTTGTGTTATCCGCTCCCCAGATAAAAACACCATTATACGGAGGAATACACCTGTTGGCCCCCGCTGCCGGCAACTTGAGCTGCAAACTACCACCTGTCAAACCAACCGTACTGTTCCCGGACAAAGACAGGGGCAGGGCCAAAAAAAGCGCGTCCTTGGTCTTGATGTCACAGAACAGTCCAGCGGCAAGCCTTGCTCCCAGGGTACAGGTTATTGTTCTTGTGGAACTGGAAACAACCGCGCCAGAATAGTGAAAAAGCGCTATCTTTTCTCCCTCTTTTTCAGCGTGACTATAGGCCATAACGCCTGCCTCCGGAATGCCGAAGTCTTTTGGAATCTGGCCGGGAAAATGAAAGGTGCCCAGGATCTGTCCCATATAGTCGCTATTTGGCATCAGCCAATACGGAAAAGCGGTCAGAAAGAACTTGCCCCCGTCCGGCAGTGTGTAGGCTCCGCCATCAATCTGGTTTCGTAACACCTCTGCCTTTTCGTCATCAGCAGTTCCCTCTTCGTCCTTGTTTTCCGTATTCAGATACAGCCCGGCAGCATAACGGTAACCGGATTCAGCCAGGTAATAGGCCCGCTTGTTATTGTTATAAACAACAGTATCCAACGCCCCTGTTCCGGTCAGGGAAACAACAGTCAGGCTCAAAACAGAGACCAGCACCATGGCCACAATGATAATAATAAGAGCCGAGCCGCTGGTACGGAATTCTTTTTTTTGCATACCTCACCTCATAGATTGCCTGGTATTGGAGCAACCGCGTTGACCATGCCATTGTTACGAATATCAATAGAGGTCCTGAATGAAAGATTGCTCATTGTGGGATGTTTGGCCTCTATTCTAATATCCACATGGGCCAGATCGTCTAGGGAGTCACCCGCGCTCCACATTGTATTTTGTTTGTTTCGATAGGAAAAAGACGTACCGCCGGCTACGCTGTCCAGCAAGAGGTGGTTATCAAGCAGCAGCCTGCCGGACTCGATCTCAAGGGAGTGCTGGTTTTCTCCAATAGAGTCGTCCTTGGTTGTCGTGTACACGACTTTCTGGTTTGTGGCGGACTGGATGGAATTGGCATACTGCAGTTCCAGGCTCATTCTGGTGAGTGCCAGCTGGGCTTTTTCTGTCAATTCGACATTAGCCCTGGCAAAGACGTAAGACTGTACAACCTGGTACATGGCCTGCCCGACAAAAAGACCAACAATACCCAGCAAAACCAGGCAGATAAGAATTTCAATAAGGGTAAACCCGCGCTGGTTCATAGCTGTCCTATACCGGAAAAAATAGCCATAAGTGTCTGCCCCTCGTCAGTTATGGTCAACAAAAGACTTGGCGTGGCCGGATAGCTCTGGGGCGCCCCCGCCTGAAAAATCTTTGGGGAGGCTTCCTGAAAGGTCAAAAATCCGCTCTTGCCTGTATCAATATATTCTTTGAAATCATCATCGTTGAGAAGGGCTGAATAAAAGCTGTCCAGCCTGAAATTCTTGCTGTCTGCGAGTTTGCGGTATTCGGCTGTAATATCTTCCATTTTTCTTTGCAGGGTGTATTCTTTCTTCATCCAGACCACAGGCGAGGCGCTGGAAGCGGAAGTGGACACAAAATGAAAAATCATGGTTGCCACAAACGCCCCGACAAGAACAACCAGAATAATTTCAATAAGGGTAAACCCGCTGCTTTTCATGCTGATCCCTCTGTTGTTTTTTTCATTGTACGTACCCTGTAACAGCCGTAATAGTCAAGGTTTTTTCGGAAACGATAACCTTAATATCTTGTGCTGCCGGTGTGGCTCCTTCGCTGTATGCCCCTGAGTAAGGCCGCCCCATGCCGTCAAACCACCAGGTGCCGTTACCTGACATTTCAGCGGATCTACTGCCGCCGGGCAGGTCAACGGTTTGCACTATACCGCCCTCGACTTTGAACATGGTGTAAACTCCATTCTGCGTTTGAAGTCCCCAGGGCTGCTCCATAGCCATGGCTCGACTCTGGGCGTAGCGCAGATGAGAGGCAAAAATATCAGGGTTGGTCCACTGGTCAGTATCGGAATTTATACGGCTGACAGCAACAGCGGACAAAATGCCCAGCAAAATCAGAATAAGAAGAACCTCAATAAAGGTGAAGCCAAAAGAACGGTGCCTATACCGGGACGAATCAGGTAAAAAAGAGAAGGGCATCTGAACCTTTCCTTACTTAAAAATTGGATAAAATCCTGAACAGCACACCTGTGGTGTAACACATGCTGACACGAGACGAAACCTAACACTTTAACTTGCCTTGCACCCCCTTGACCAGCACCCGCATGGAAAGCAAATCCCTGTCTGTCAATCTGCCGCCAACAGGCACGATTTCCCTGCCAGGCTGGTCTCCTTGCGGGAATCGGTCCAGGCATTCAGCCACAAGACAGTGTTGACCTTGTCGCCATATTTTGTACCGCGCTCACGCAACCCCCGAAGCTGGCCAATGGGAACTGATTCACAGCCGCTTTGGAAGTCACGCCCTATATAAGCCATGTAAGACATTTATGCCCGAAGAATCAAGTTTTTTCATCAAGAAAATCGAGTCGTCAGGCGGCTGTTTTTGTCATCAAGAGGACTCACTAAGCATTACAGGACAAAAAAGGACAAAACCGCAAGACTGCCGGGTGCAGGCTGCCGTTTTCATCATACAGCACCAGCGGAGATAAAAGCTGCATGCCCTGCCCGCCGTCCTTTGTGCCCATAACCAGTACGAACCGGGCAGTTCTTTCCTTTTTTACGACCACCGGCAACACTTTTTTGGGCAGAATCCCGCGCTTTCGCATGGCAGCCAGCAGATGATCACAGCGTTCAGCCAGAAACACGCAGTAAAAACGGCCGCGGCTGCGCAGTAACCAGGCCGCGGCCCGCACAAAATCGTCAATACCGCCATGCTCTTCAAACCTGGCATTGTTGCGGCCGGCAACAGGTGAACCTTTTCCCCGGCCGGATTGACGAAACGGCGGATTGCTGACCACCGCGTCAAAATGTCCGGCTCGCAGCGCTCGTTGCACTCCCCGGATATCCGCGGCCAGCAAATCGTAACGGTCCGCGAAACCAAGACCTGTCCTGTTTGCCGCAGCCGCAGCCAGCATGTCTTTTTGACGGTCAATACCCAGCACCCGACAGGAAAACCCGCGCAGCAGCAGGCCAAAACCAATCACGCCGCAGCCGCAGCCAAGGTCAGCCACCCGCCCCTGCACGGGATCAACAAAGGAAGCAAGCAAAAGGGAATCAAGGGCAAAATGAAAGCCGTTTTGCGGCTGCGCCAGCCCGCGCGGAAACTGTTTTTTCATTTGCAACCGCCTTTTAAGCGACAAAAACGACTTGACATAAGCCCCCAGACCAAAAGCGCGTCTTCACATTTGCAGCGCACAGCCACAAAAAAATAGGACACGGCCAGAAGTGGGATACACAGTAAACTAAACCGGCCAAGAGGACTGGCCAAAAATGTGAGTGCCAGCACCGCACAACTCAAACCCAGATATAAAACCACCTTTTTTTTCAAAGCAAACACACTGCGCACCCGACGGCGCAAAAAAACAACCAGCAAGACCAGGTTAAGACCGGAAGAAAGTGTGGTTGCCAGGGCAAGCCCGGTATGGGCCCAAAAGGACATCAACACCAGGCTGAGGCCAATATGCACGACCAGACAAACAGTGGCGATATATACCGGAGTACGGGTATCTTTGAGCGCGTAATACGCGGAAAGTATCGCCCGCAAGCAGGAAAACACAGGCAGTCCAAGGCTGTAGGCGACCAGGGCCTGAGCCGTAAGATGCACGGCCTGCGGGCTGAATGCCCCCCGGCCAAAGAGCAGGTCAATAGCCGGTTCAGCTAGACCAATCAGACCCGCAGCAGCTGGCAAGGCAATAAACAGGGTCAGACTCAGGCTGTCATTCAGGGTTGTTGTAAATTCTTTCTGCTGATCTGGTCTGGCAAGAGAAGACAGGGACGGAAGTGCGGCCGCGCTGATAGCCACCCCAAAAATGCCAAGCGGAAACTGAACCAGCCGGTCAGCATAATACAGGTACGAGATACTGCCCTCAGGGAGAAAAGAGGCCAGAATCGTGCCCACCACAATGGTCATCTGGTACACAGCCGCGCCAAAAATCGTAGGCGTCATCAATCTGCCTATCCGGCGCACTCCACGGCTTTTCAATTCCACTGTTCCCCGCCAGGAAAAACCAATGCCCCGCAACGAAGGCTGCTGCATGAGCCACTGCCCAATTCCGGCCAGCACAACCGACCAGGCCAGGGCGTGCGGAACAGAGAACTGCCCCCAAACAGCCAGCAGCGCCCCGCTGATCATTGCCAGATTCAAAAGGCAGGGCGAAAAAGCCGGAGCCCAGAACCGGTCGCTGGAATGTAAAATTCCCATACACAGGGCTACACCGGACAGAAAAAAGATATAGGGAAAACAGATACGCACCAGGGTCTGAGCTGTTTGCAGCACCTCAGGGCTGGCGGCAAATCCCGGCGCAATAAGCAGGGTTATTGGCCGGGCAAAAAAACAGACCGCAAAGGTGAGCGGGAGCAAAATCAGCACCAGCCAGACCAGAACAGAACGGGCCAGTACTGCGGCAGCCCTGTCATCTTCTTCCTGCCTGGTCTGAGTAAATACAGGGATAAAGGCCAAGGTGAGCGAGCCTTCGGCAAACAAACGGCGAAACAGATTGGGCAGCCGAAAAGCCACAAAAAAGGCATCAGCCAGCGGCCCGGCTCCAAGGGCGAAAGCGACCACCGCGTCCCGCACAAAACCCAGCAGCCGGCTCAAAAAGGTCGCCGCGGCCATAATTGAGGCATTTTTCACTATTTTTTGCGTGCCGGACACTGGTTCATACGCCTGCTTTTGTGTTTGACATCACTGTCCATGAAACGTATTTTTTTATTTTTATTTTTCCAAACGCGCCTGTTATTGGCCCGAATTTCCCTTTTTAATTGAGGAACCAACAAACCGCAACTCTGCTGGAAAGTGCAATGCCCTGCAAATATTTTCTTTGTGACAATGACGCAAGCGCGCGCGAACTGAAAACCTGGCTGGCAAGCCGTTCAACCAGCGCTGGTGATGAAACGCAGCGCAAGGTGCAGGACATTATTAACAATGTGCGCCAACAGCGTGACCAGGCTCTGGTGGACTATACCCGCCGGTACGACTGCCCGGAGTTTAACGCCAGTATGCTCACAGTCAGTGCCCGGGAAATCAAGGCGGCCAGCGCGTCTGTTGCGCCGGATTTTTTTTCGATTCTCAGTGAAGCCGCAAAAAATATCCGCGACTTTCACCAGCGGCAAAAAACCGGTTCCTGGATTGAACCGGCAACAAACGGGACTGTACTGGGCCAGCTTGTTACTCCGATTCAGCGTGTCGGACTGTACGTTCCGGGCGGCCGGGGCGGCACGACCCCGCTTATTTCCAGTCTGCTGATGACAGCCATTCCAGCTCAGGTCGCCGGAGTGGAGCATATCGCCATTGCCTCGCCGCCGCAGAAAAATGGACAGATAAGTCCATATATTCTGGCTGCCGCAGACATGCTGGGCATTGAAACCGTGTATCGGCTGGGAAGCGCCTGGGCTATTGCCGCACTGGCGATTGGCACACAAAGTGTTGCGCCTGTTGATGTCATTGCCGGGCCGGGCAACCTGTTTGTGGCCACAGCCAAACGTCTGGTCATGGGCGAGGTCGGGATTGACATGATTGCCGGGCCAAGCGAAATTGCCATTCTTGCTGATGCGGGCGCCAATCCGGTCTGGCTGGCTGCGGACATGCTCTCCCAGGCTGAACACGACCCGCATGCCAGCGCCCTGCTCATCACAGACAGCCGAGATATTCTTGATAAGACACAAAAAGAACTTGAGCGCCAGCTTGAGAGTCTGCCACGGGCTGAGCTGGCCGAAAAATCCCTGCGGGACTGGGGAGCGCTCATTGAAGTTCCCTCAATTCCTGCCGGACTTGAACTGACAAACCTGCTCGCTCCGGAACACCTGCAACTGTGCGTGGAAAATGCCTGGGATTTTATCTGCGGCGTCAAAAATGCCGGAGCGGTTTTTCTTGGTCATTTCGCGCCAGAGGCAGTTGGTGATTATTTTGCCGGGCCCAACCATGTACTGCCCACACTTGGGGGGGCCCGGTTCAGTTCCGCCCTTGGCGTTGAAACATTTGTAAAAAAAACAAGCCTTATCAGTACAAATGCGGACTATATCCGCGCGCACGGCCAGAAAATCGCGAAAATGGCGCGGCTGGAGGCCCTGGAAGCCCATGCCCGCAGTATTGAAACCCGAACCCAATAAGGACATATATGGAAATTGTTACCGCTACAACAATCAAGGAATTTCCGCTTCTTTCCAGAGGCAAGGTCCGAGACATCTACGAGCTGGATACCACCAGCCTGCTGATTGTGACCACAGACAGAATGAGCGCCTTTGACGTTATCATGAACGAGCCCATTCCATACAAAGGTGTGGTTCTCAATCAGATTACGCTGTTCTGGCTTAATATGTTCAGGGATATTGTTCCCAACCATCTGATTGCCGATAGCTCAGACCTTCCGGCCAGTCTGAAACAGTACCAGAACCTGCTGGACGGGCGCTCGGTTATTGTCAAAAAGGCCAGCCCCCTGCCGGTTGAATGTATCGTGCGCGGTTATCTGAGCGGTTCGGGTTGGAAAGATTACCAGAAAACAGGCATGGTCTGCGGTCATCAACTGCCAGCGGGAATGCAGGAATCCGGCCAGCTCCGGCAAGCAATTTTTACGCCCTCAACCAAGGCTGAACTCGGCGAGCATGATGAAAACATCAGCATTGCCCAGGCCGCCCAAAAAATCGGAACCGGCATGGTCCAAAAAGTGGAGGATTTAAGCCTTTGCCTGTACGGAAAGGCCCGTGATTACGCCAAGGAGCGCGGAATCATTATTGCCGATACCAAGTTTGAATTTGGCATGGTTGAAGACGAGCTGACCCTGATTGACGAGGTGCTCACTCCTGATTCTTCCCGGTTCTGGCCCATGCAGGGATACGCGGCAGGCAAGGGCCAGCCCAGCTTTGACAAACAGTATCTGCGGGACTGGCTGAGTGATTCGGGCTGGAACAAAACTCCACCGCCTCCAACCCTGCCCCAGGACGTTATTGACCAAACCGCCCAAAAATATTTTGAGGCCTACCGTTTACTGACGGGCAAAAAACTTATTATTAAATAGAGGATAACAAAATGCTAGTACAAGGAAAAAAAGCCGTTGTTTTCGGCGTTGCCAATGAAAAAAGTATTGCCTGGGCCATTGCCCAGGAACTGAAAAAAAACGGGGCTCAGATTGCGCTCAGCTACTTGAATCCTGCCCTGCAAAAGCGGGTTGAGCCGCTGGCGGAACAGCTTGGCGCGGATTTTACCTTTCAGTGCGACCTTTCAAATGACGCGGAAATCCAGGCCGCCAGCAAGACCGTGCAGGAAAAATGGGGCAAGGCTGATATTTTGATGCACGCCGTAGCCTTTGCCCAGCGCGAAGATTTGCAGGGCCGGTTTCTGGACACTTCACGGGAAGGATTCAAGATAGCCCTTGATATTTCCGCCTATTCACTGGTGGCCATGTGCAAGGCCTTTGAAAACGTGTTAAATGACGGTGCGGCCATTGGCACCATGACCTATCACGGTTCAACCAAGGTGATCACCAATTATAATGTCATGGGCGTGGCCAAGGCTGCTCTGGAAGCAAGCACCCGCTATCTTGCAGCTGAATTTGGGCCCAGAAATATCCGGGTCAACGCGATCAGCGCCGGCCCGATAAAAACTCTGTCGTCTTCGGCAGTATCCGGCCTGAAATCCTCCCTGAATGCCTTTGCGGAAAAATCACCTCTTAAGCGCAATGTCATGCAGGAAGAGGTTGGCAAAACCGCCCTGTACCTGCTTTCAGACCTGGCTTCCGGTGTGACCGGCGAAGTGCATTATGTTGACTGCGGATACAGCATCATGGGCTAAGGCCGCAAATTATAAAAAATCAGCAAGATACACGCGGAGCGCGACTTCCCTAAAACAAGACCCGCGCGCCGCGCTTTCTCACAATAAGAACAGGAGCAACTCTATGCATAACTTTCTTCTTTTGCTGGCCCTTGTGGTCTGCTTTCTTGGTGTTGTCCGTTATGTGCTGCCCAAAATGGACATCAAAACCTGACTTTCCGCCACAAGCTGCAGTTTGCAGCAAAACGACAAAAAAGATGACACTATATCAAAATAGGCGGGGATAAACAGCCAGATATGAGCCAGCATGACTTTCCATCCGGCTTTATGCTTGTTCAGGGCAACCGGGTTGAACAGCTGCGGGATCTGCTTGTTGCCTGGACAACCCGCCATCCGCTTGCCCCACTGGAAAACGAAATCATCCTTGTCCAGAGTAACGGCATTGCCCAGTGGCTGCGCCTGGCTCTGGCTGCCAGCGACCAGGCCCGCAATATTGCCGCTGGCCTGCAAACGCTTTTACCCTCGTCCTTTATCTGGCAGGTGTACCGTACGGTACTGGAAAAAGTGCCGCCAACTTCCGCCTATAACAAGGGGCCGCTGACTTGGCGGATTTTCCGGCTGCTCCAGAATGAAAACCTGCTCAGACAGGAACTTGGGGCACAGGCCGCAGACCTGACCGCCTTTTTGCAGCAAAGCCGCCCGCAGTACAGGGCCTGGCAATTTGCCCGGTCCGTGGCTGACATCTTTGACCAGTATCAGGTGTACCGTGCGGACTGGTTACAGGACTGGAGTGCGGGAAATGACTGCCTGCGGGACTACAGGCAAAACCCCAAAAACAGCGTTCCTGCTGCCCAGCTCTGGCAGCCTGGACTTTGGCGGCTGCTGGAAAAAGACATTGCTGATCAGTCCGGCCGCTCTTTTTTGCACCAGCAGTTCCTGCAAAAAATCAAAAAATACAAAAAACGTCCGCAGGCCCTTCCGCGCCGGGTGCTTGTCTTTGGCATTACCTCGCTGCCCACGCAGATTCTTGAGGTCTTGCACGCGATTTCCGCTTTTTCCCAGGTCATGTTTTTTATCCATAATCCCTGCCGCCACTATTGGGGCGATATTGTTGAGGGCCGGGAAATGTTTGCCTCGCTTTACCGCCGCACGCGGGAAAGAAAAATCCCTGACCTGTGCGATGAAAACAGCCTGCATATCTACGGGCACCCGCTGCTGGCCGCCTGGGGCAAACAGGGCCGGGATTATATCCGGCTGCTGGATGAACTTGATCAGCCGGACACTTACCGTTGCGGCCTTGCAAGGCGCAACTTTTCAACTGATATTTTTCAGTCCGGCCAAACAGATTCCATGCTGAGCTGGCTGCAAGACGATATTCTGGAACTGCGCTCCAACACCGAAGCCGGAAAAAGGACGTTTTCAGCAGCAGACACAAGCATCCGCTTTCATGTTGCGCACAGTCCGCAACGGGAAGTGGAAATCCTGCACGACCAGCTTCTCCATCTTTTTGAATCCGCCCAGGCTCAGAAAACGCCGCTCTTACCGGCTGACGTGCTGGTGATGATGCCGGATATTACAACCTACGCCCCGCATATCGAAGCTGTCTTTGGCAGCCGCCTGCCGCATGAAGCGGGATTTCTTCCGTACCGTATCAACGACCGCCCGTCCATGAACAGCAACCAGCTGACCCGCGCCCTGCGCTGGCTGCTCGCCCTACCAGCTTCCAGATTTCAGGCCGAAGACATCATGGTTCTGCTGCATGTCCCAGCCCTGCGCGCCCGCTTTTCCATACACAGCGCAGACCTTGACCTGCTGCACGAATGGGTCAGGCAGGCCGGAATCCGCTGGGGGCTGAGCGCGGCACACAAAAAAAGCCTTGGGCTGCCCCCGCAGCACACCAATACCTGGCTGTTCGGGCTGGAACGCATGCTGCTTGGATTCGCCCTTGGAAAGGCTCCGGCCTGGAATGGCGTGGAACCGTATCCGCCTGTCAGCGGTCTTGGAGCGGCGCTGGCCGGACAGCTGGCAGAACTGGTACAGGAGCTGCAACACTACCGGACACTGCTAAGTAGTGAACACACGCCCCAGGAATGGGCCGGTCTGATGCAGGAAATGACGCATGATTTTTTTCAGCCCACAGACGAACACGACTTGCGGGTGCTGCACAACCTGCGGGGGCATCTTGAACAGTGGCTGAATGAATGTGAGCTGGGCGGTTTTCATGAGCCCATTGAACTTGATATTGTCCGAACTGTTTTGGAAAACAAAATGGACGCAAGTGGCGGCCACCAGAATTTCTTTCCCGGAGCAATCAATTTCGCGACCCTGATGCCCATGCGGGCCATTCCCTTTGACCATATCTGGCTTATGGGCATGGACAACCGGGCCTATCCACGTAAAATCACGCCCGCGGACATTGACCTGATGACGCTCAGTCCTCGTCCGGGTGACCGCTCCCGCCGTGACGACGACCACTACCTTTTTCTGGAAGCCCTGCTCTCTGCCCGCCGCAGCCTGACCATTTCCTGGATCGGAAAAAGCATTGACGACAACAGTGAAATCCCGCCCTCAATTCTGGTTGGCCAGCTGCGGGAACAACTGGCTGCCATCTGGGAACCGGAAACCAAAAACGATCTGCTTGCGCAGCTCACCACCTACCACCCGATGAAGGCTTACAGCCGCGACTATTTTTCAAACAAGCCGGGGCTTTTTACCTACGCTGAAAAATGGCGGAACGCGCACGCGCCAGACACCACCCCGCGTCTGTCACCATTGCCCGCGCTGACGCGTGACCTGACTCTTGGAATACATGATCTGGCGGATTTTCTGCGTGACCCGGCAGCGGCTTTTTACAAACACCGCCTTGAAGTGACGGCAGGGCATGAAGAGGAACTGATTCCGGCGGACGAATGTTTTACCCTTGACGGGCTCAGTAACTGGTCAATTTTACAAGACATCATCAATACTGTTTTCCCGGCGGCCCAAGATGAACAGATGTTTGAAAAACTGTGCCGAACCTTACTGGAGCAAAAAAACAGAAGCGGCCAACTGGCCCACGGCGGCTGGGGGCAAATACAAAAGCGGCAGCTCCAACAGCAGGCAGCAGAACTGTTTTCGGGCTGGCCCAGGCAGTTTCCCTATCCGGCTCTTTGTACGCAGGCAAAAATTGATTTTCGCGTTTCCATACGCCCCAGAATTGCTGTTTCGCTGGCAGGCAGTCTTTTGCTCACCCGGGACAAAGACGGAGCATACGGCCAGATAATAGTGCTGGCTGGCAACGGCGCCCAAAAACACAAACACCTTGTGCGCCCCTGGATTTCCCATCTGGCGGCCAATACCCAGATTCCGGCCACAACCATTGTGCTGTACCCCGAAGGCCAAATTGCGTTTCAGACAAGAGAAAAAAAGGACGCTGCCGACCAAATAAAAAATCTGCTGGCACTCTGGCATGAGGGCATGAACCTGCCGCTTCCGGTAAATCTGGAAATGGGCGAGTGGTACCAAAAAGACGGTGAAAAAAGTCTGGCCCAAATGGGTGAAAGTTACGAACAACAGGACAGCAAGGCCGGTGCAACAAGCGCACTGCGGCGTTGTTACCCGCTTTTTTCCGATCTGCTTGAACATGGATTTACCAACTGGTCTGATCGGCTCTATGCCCAACTGAGCCAAACGCTGCAGGGAGCTGAACATGCGTCTTGAACCGCTGAGCCTTCCCCTGCGCGGCAATGTCCTGATTGAGGCCAGTGCCGGAACCGGAAAAACCTACACCCTTTCCCTGCTCTATGTGCGGTTTATACTTGGACACGGCACTCCCCCGCTCCTGCCGCCCCAGATACTGGTTATGACCTATACCAATGCGGCAACAGAAGAACTGCGTGAACGTCTGCATCTGCGCTTGCTGGAAGCAGTGCGCGGATTTCGCCAGCCGGAAGCAAAGTGCGAAGACTGGCTCAACCGTCTGCGACAGGACTACAGCGAGCAGGAATTTGCCGCCTGCGCCCGCAAACTGGAACTGGCTGCCCAGCTGATGGACCAGGCCGCGATTTCAAGCATTCACAGCTGGTGCCAGCGTATGCTGCGCGAACACACCTTTGCCGCTTCAAGTCCTTTGCAACAGGATATCGACCCCAACCAAGGCCAGCGGCAAAATAAGGTTATCAAGGATTACTGGCGCGTGCATTACGCGCCCCAGCCGGAAAACATCGCCGAAAAACTGCCCCCCTGTCTTCAAACTCCAGAGCAGCTGGCCACCCAGCTCGGACCCTTGCTTGGCAAACAGAACCTGCTGACTGACATGCCACAAGCAAATCCGCTTGTAACCCTTGGCGACTGGCTGGAAAAAAGCAGCACCGGACTGAAACAATTAAAAACAAACTGGGCGGGCTGGGTGCAAGAAGCACGGGACACCTTTGCGAACTGGTACGAGCAACATACCTACGACAAACAAAAACTCAAAAAAAATCATCTGGAAAACATCTGGAAGGAACTGGAAGATTGGCTGAACACGCCTGAACAACATCGTCCGGCCATCAATTTTTCCAGCGCGACATGGCAGCGTCTGAGCTGCACGGGAATGCGGGAAATCTGGAACCAGGCAGAACCCTGCCCGAATATAACGTTTTTTGAAGCCGCCTCACAACTGGAAAACGAACTGGCAGGTCTGGAACTCAATATTCCGCCCCTGCTTGTTCACGCCATACAATGGGTGAACAAACGCCTGCGGGAAGAAAAGGAACAACATGGCCTTATCAGCTATGATGACCTGCTCCTTTATCTGCAACAGGCGCTGACAGGAGAAAAAGGACAAAAACTGGCAGCGGCCATTCGCCAGCAGTTTCCAGTGGCCCTGATTGATGAATTTCAGGACACTGACCCTGTTCAATACGCCATTTTTAACGCCATTTACGACCTGTCAACACGAGACGGCAAGGGCTGCGTTATATTGATTGGCGATCCCAAACAGGCCATCTACGCCTTTCGCGGCGCGGACATTTTTACCTATCTGCGGGCCAGAACCACGTTGCAAAACAGTCTTTTCAGCCTGACAATTAATTACCGCTCCTCACCAGCCATGGTGCAGGCCGTGAATGATTTTTTTGCCCACGCCGAACAACACGCTCCCGAAGGGGCCTTTGGGTTTGGCACCTCGCTTCCTTTTCAGCCTGTTGATTCACGCGGCGGCATGGAAGAACAGTTTGTGTTTGAGGGCCGGATTCACCCACCTGTTACAGTATGGTGGACAGATGATGAAAAAATGGGACAGGGCAAGTACCGAAAAAACATGGCTGAACAATGCGCCCGCCAGATTACCCGGCTTTTGCACGCGGGGCAGTCAGGACGGGCTGTTTTTGTAACGCCTGAAACCAAACGGCCCGTGACCACCCAGGACATGGCTATTCTGGTCAATTCTGCGAGCGAGGCCGCCATCATCCAGGCCACCCTGAGTGATTTTGGCGTTGCAAGCGTATATCTGTCGGAACGGGACAGCGTGTTTGCAAGCCCGGTCTGCCAGGAACTTCTGACCATACTGCGCGCGGTTGAACAGCCACAGGAAAAACGGTGCAGGCAGGCGCTGGCAACGCCGCTACTGGCAGTCAGTCTGGCAGAACAGGCAGCGAGCCTGACAGACCAGGCAGCCTGGGAAAAATGGCAGACCCGCTTTCTTGATTACCGCCGCTGCTGGCAGCAGCAGGGTATACTTGTTCTTGTCAGCACCCTGATTCACGATTTTCATATTGCCTCCCGCCTGCTCACAGAAAAAAAAGGCGAACGCCATCTGACCGATTTACTCCACCTGGGCGAACTGCTGCAAACACTCGACAGGCAGGGTATGGCCTCTTTGCTCCAGGTATTTCAACTCAATATGCAGGAAAAACCCCTGTTGGGAGATACAGCCAGACAGCGGCTGGAAAGCGACCACAACTGCGTGCGGATTATTACTGTTCATAAGGCCAAAGGGCTTGAATATCCGCTTGTTTTTTTTCCCTTTCCAGTACTGACTCCCCAAAAAACAAACTTTCCCCTGACCATACACGATGAAAACGGGCGCCAGCAGCTGTATTTTACAGGAGACGCAACCCGGCTTGCCGCCGCACAAAAAGAAAGCAGAGGCGAAGAACTGCGTAAATTTTACGTGGCCATGACCAGGAGCCGCCACGCGCTCTGGCTGGGACTTGGCACGACAAAAATGTTTGCTGCAAGCTCCATGGGCTATTTTTTTTCCGGTTCAGACGAGAAAAAAAATCTCCGCACGATTCTTTCCTCTTTTTCCGGTGTTCAGCTCTGCCCGCAAGAAAATGGAAAACCACAGCCCTGGCAGGAACAGCAAACCCAAAACCTGCAACCAGCCAGAAAACCGCCTGTTTTTTCTTTTGAAAACTGGCAGATCAGCAGCTACTCTTCCCTGACGGGCACGCTTGAAGAACAGGAAGACAGCACACGCCAGCCACTTGAGGAAAAATTGACAGAACTGGCAGGCATTGAACCAGGCAGGATATCAGGGCAGGATCAACTATCCGGTCTTGAACTTCTGCCGCCCGGCCCCCAAACTGGAACCCTGCTCCACAAACTGCTTGAAGCGGCGGCGGCCTGGCCGGCGCCCTCCCCGTCAAAAACAAACGGATTTTTGGCCTGTTTACAAGACACAAAAGGCCGAAAGGAGTATCTGCGCGCTCAGGCCAGATTTTTTGGCCACCCAGAACTGGCAGCCACTCTTGAGAGTTGGCTGAAAAACATACTTTCCACGCCCCTTGAATTTGGGAACGACAGGCTTTTGCTGAGTGAACTCCATCCATCTGACATGCAAACAGAAATGGAATTTTTGCTGAGTATCAATCATGCCGGTCTTGGCGAGCTGGACAGGATTATCAGCCAAAACACCACTGGCGGCAAAAACCGTCCGCTTTTGCGCGCCCAAACCGTCAACGGTATGCTGCGCGGATTTATTGATCTGGTTGTCCAGATACATGGCCGATATTTCATCATCGACTGGAAATCAAACTGGCTGGGAAACGGAGCGGAAGCCTACAGTCGGGAAAAACTGATACAGGAAATCCACGCCCACCGCTACGATGTGCAGTACAGCCTGTATCTGCTCGCCCTGCACCGTTTACTGCGGGCAAGACTTGAAAACTATTGCTGGGACACGCATGTCGGCGGCGCGGCCTATGTGTTTTTGCGCGGCGGGCCGGCTGTTTTCTGGGAAAAACCACCGCGGGAGATGATTGAAGAACTGGACAGCCGGTTTCAAAACAGCCCGAATGAACAGTAGATGACACCTGATACCTTTTTTCAGCTTTTGCGGGCAGATGAGCAGTTCCGCCCGCTTGATGCCGCACTGGCCCGTTTTTTCCGGGAAAAAGGCGGCGAACAGCACCCGCTTGTTCTGTTTGCCGCCGCACTTGCCAGTCAGGCTGTTTCCTTTGGCCATACCTGTCTTGACTTGGCTTCCTGCGTGGAACAGGCGGTAACTCAGCCGCTCCATTCCGTTTTTAGCCTGTTGCGGCAAACAGACACCGAGCATTGGAAAGAAACGCTCAGACACAGCGTGCTGGTTGATGATTACACCCGAAAAACGCCCGTGCCAAAAGACAATGCCCCGCTTGTTCTGGAAAACAATCTGCTTTATCTGCGCCGCTACTGGCAGTACGAAACAGATATTGCCGCATCTGTTGCCGCCAGAACCGCCATGCGGCGGGAAATTGCCCCTGCGCAGCTGGCTCCTCTGTTTGAACAAATTTTTCCAGACAAACAGGTTGAAACGAACTGGCAGAAAATCGCCTGCGCCCTGGCTCTGACCTCACCTTTTTCCATTATTACCGGCGGCCCGGGAACCGGCAAGACAACAACGGTTGTCCGGCTGCTGGCCCTGACGCAGGCCTTGGCCCTGCAGGAAGGAAAACAGCCACTTCAAGTCGCGCTGGCCGCTCCAACCGGAAAAGCCGCGGCCAGATTGCAGGAAGCCATACAAAAACAACTGGCCACCCTGCCACCCGCGGCTGGCCGTCCCTGGGAAGAACTTCTTTTACCAAACGCCCGAACCCTGCACCGTCTGCTGGGGGCCAGGGCCATGGAAAGAACCTTTGCCCAAAACGAACAACATCCGCTTGAGTATGATGTCATTGTTGTTGATGAAGCCTCCATGCTTGACCTGGAACTGCTGCACGCCCTGCTTATGGCAACGCCGCTTTCTTCTGCCCTGATTCTGCTTGGCGACCAAAACCAGCTGGCCTCTATTGAAGCCGGATACGTGCTGGGCAGTCTTTGTGCGCGGGCGCAAACCGGACACTACAGCCCACAAACACGTAACTGGCTGCAAGCAGTTTGTGGGGAAACCATACCAAAGGAATTTGAGGACAAAACCGGCTCTTTCCTTGACCAGAGTACGGTTTTACTGCGCAAGAGTTACCGGTTCGGAGAAGCAAGCGGGATTGGACAGGCCGCGAACCTGATACAGACAGAAACGAACTGCCGCGCCGCTGACCTGCTTGAGCTTTTTCGCAGGTCGTCAGACGACCTTTTTCTTGTCCGCCTGAGTGGAGCGCAAGACAGGATACTGCCGGATTTTGTTCTGGAAAGATACGCCCTGTACATTGAACAGCTCAAACATATCCCGCAGCCTGAACATATTGACAGATGGGCGCTTTCGCTGCTGCGGAAATTGCAGGCCTTTCAGCTGCTCACGCCTCTTCGCAACGGGCCCTGGGGAGTAAACGAACTGAACAAACTGCTGACAACAGCCTTTCAAAAAAAAGCCGGTGTCCGGCAAGGCCAGTGGTTTCATGGCCGCCCTGTGCTGGTGACCCGCAACCAGCCGCATCTGGGGCTGATGAATGGGGACAGGGGACTGACCCTCATGCACGAAAACGGCAATCTGCGGGTTGTTTTTGCAAGTGAAGACGGGCAGTTGCGCTGGCTGGCTCCTATGCGGCTGGAAACAGTAGAAACAGCCTTTGCCATGACCGTACATAAGGCGCAGGGTTCAGAATTTGCCGGTTGCGCGCTGCTTATGCCGCAAACTCCAGCCCAGGTTCTCAGCCGTGAACTGCTGTACACCGCCATCACCAGAGCCAAAGAACATTTTTCCCTGTTTATCAGTGACCAAAGCGTGCTTGATTTCGCGCTCAGGCGCAGGCTGGTCAGAACAAGCGGCCTGGCTCAGAAAATAGAAGACTTAACCGTTTCGGGTTGTCGTAAAAACGGAGAAAAACAATAACGGCCCTGTCACGGAATCCGAAAACACAGCGTCCCCAAAAACAAAAGAGCTCCCCGAAAACACGGGCAACTGCTTTTGTTTACAGGTTGTGCTGCCAGAAATTAAGAATCCTGCAAATCCCGGATAAGGCTGTTGAGTTCCTGAGCCAGTCGGGCCAGAT
>CAUUHW010000002.1:0-339183 GCA_963545205.1 uncultured Desulfovibrionales bacterium | reverse complement strand
ATCAGTCCAGAAACAAAAAGATTGTACTGATTGGCATTGGATTTTCCAGTGAAGAGAAAAATGTGACCGAATTTGTCTGGGAAGAGGCATCAGACAATTAATGTCCTGAATTCCACTGCGCCAGTTGCTGCGCAATAAACTGTATTGACGCGGCATGGGCGACCTTGGCTTCGGCATTATCAGACGTTGGAAACAGTGGCGGGCCAAATTGAAAATAAACCGGCCTTTGCGGATAAATCCCCCCCAGATCTTTAATCAGCCGCCCTGCTCCCCAGGCATGTGTTTGCAAAGCCAGTGGCACCAGCGGCGCTCCGGCGCGGGAAGCCAGTTTTGCTCCGATAGATGTGAACTGCTCCGGCACAAAATGGACGTTACGGGTGGTTTGGGGAAAAATAATCACTGAACGTCCGGCTTTCAGTCTGGCCGCGCCCTGCTCCAGGACGGTTTTCAAATCCTGACGGGGGCTTGTCCGGGTCACGCAAATGGGCTGCATTGAATACAGCGCGTGCCGAAAAACAGGGTACCGGGCCAGGCTTTCCTTGACCACAAAGGACGTTGCTCCAAATCCGGCACACAGCCAGGGCAGGGCAAAGGTCTCCAGGGTACTCATGTGGTTGGCAACCACAACAACAGGCCGCTTTAGGGCTATAATCTGTTCCAGACCATCTATATGCAGGCGTACTCCACTGCGTTCAAGGTATGTTACAGCTTCAAAGCTGAGTGAAGCCAGACAGGCCGCGTCCAGCTTGCCTTTTTGGGCAATGAACATGGCTTTGAAAACAAGGGGCAGGATACCACAATAAAAGCTCAACGAAGGAAAAAGCCGGCCATACCAGGCTGCGGCACTTGCTGTTGTGTTGTAGGCTGTCAAAACTGTTTTTGGTTGTGTGCTCATGTTCGTCCTTTTGTTTATACCTAGGGTTCTTTTTTGTTTTTTGGTTGTGGAATGCGGGAAAAATCAGTGCGTTGGGGTTTGCGGTGTATAGCGGTCCAGCGCCCGGTATTGAATGGCCTCAGCCAGGTGAGCCCGTCCAATATCCGCGCAGTCTTCCAGATCGGCAATGGTGCGGGCAATACGTAAAATCTTGGTGTACGCCCTGGCGGAAAGATGCAGGTTATGCGCTGCCTGTTCCAGAAATGCAGAGTCTGCCGGACAGAGCCGGCAATATTTCTGCAGGTCCTGTCCGTTCAGTTCACTGCTCATCTGGGTGGGAATCCGGGCGCGGCTGTTTTGCTGCTCACGGGCTTGGACAATTCGCTGGCGCATCTGAGCCGATGTCGGGCTGTCTGCGGTTTGACGCAGTTCAGAGTAGGCCACAGCCGGAACTTCAACATGCAGGTCAATGCGGTCAAGCAATGGGCCGGATAGGCGGGAACGGTATTGCTGTATCTGGGACGGGGTACAGGAACAGTCCTTTTCGCTGCCCAGAAAACCGCACGGGCACGGATTCATGGCCGCAATCAGCATAAATCTGGCCGGAAAGGTCAGGGAAAGCGCTGCTCTGGCAATGGTCACCTGTTTGTTTTCCAGAGGCTGACGCAGCACTTCCAGAACGTGTTTTTTGAATTCCGGCAGTTCGTCCAGAAACAGCACGCCGTTATGGGCCAGCGACACCTCGCCCGGACGGGGATAGCGGCCCCCGCCAATCAGTCCGGCATCAGAAATAGTATGGTGCGGCGCCCGGAACGGAGGCTGGGTGAGAAGCGGTGTGTTCAGCGGCAGCAGGCCGCAGACACTGAAAATTTTGCTTACTTCAATGGCTTCCTGCCGGGTCAGGGGCGGCAGAACAGATGGCAGCCGTCTGGCCAGCATGGTTTTTCCGCTGCCGGGCGGGCCAATGAGCAGGAGATTATGACCGCCTGCGGCAGCAATTTCTATTGCCCGTTTGGCGTGTTCCTGGCCTTTGACTTCAGCAAAATCAAGGTCAAATTCGCTGCGCCTGTTCCACAGACTGGCAAAATCAAGTTCAACCGGCCGCGGAGCTGGCTGGCCACTTAAAAAACCGGCTGCCTCTTCCAGATTGTTTACGGCAATGACTGGCAGTCCCTGAATAACAGTGCCCTCTGCCGCGTTCCTGTGCGGCAGGAGTATGCCGTCAAAATTCATCTGACGGGCCAGAGTGGCAATGGCCAGTACGCCATGCACCGGTTTGAGCGCTCCATTCAATGACAGCTCACCTAAAGCAAGATAGCGACCAGGGCGGGGAGTGAGCTGCTCACTGGCCAGCAGCAGGGCCAGGGCCAGAGGCAGGTCGTAGGCTGAACCTTCCTTGCGCCGGTCAGCCGGAGCCAGATTGACCGTGATTCGGGCCGGCGGCAGGTGGAAATGGCTGTTTTTCAGTGCGGAGAAGACCCGTTCCTTGCTTTCGCGCACCGCACCGTCCGGCAGGCCGACAAGGGTAAAGGCCGGAATGCCGGATCTGGTGAAATCTACTTCCAGATCGACAGGGTAGGCATCTACTCCATGCGTGGCAGCAGTGTCGATTTTGGCAATCATGGTTAATGCAGGAGTTTTCCGATTCTGTTCCAGCGAATATTGGAAAAGTTTTCCCAGGACCAATACAGAATAAGGGCCTTACCTTGCATTTTTTCACGTTCAACAAATCCCCAGAAACGGGAATCGTATGATTCATCGCGGTTATCACCCATGACAAAATAAGTGTTTTTGGGCACGGTGAACGCGGGTATGTTGTCGCGCTGCTCGACCTCGCGCGGGTCTGTGTGCTGAATATAAGGTTCGCGTAACAGCTGCCCGTTGCGAAACACCTGTTTCTTTCGGATTTCAATCCGGTCGCCGGGCAGGCCAATGACCCGTTTGATAAAATCCTTGCTTGGGTCTTCTGGAAATTCAAATACAACAATGTCCTGAAATTTCGGGTCGGATACCGGAATCAGGGTTGTATCCGTAAATGGGATTTTGATGCCGTAAATGAATTTGTTGACCAGCAGGTGGTCGCCGATTTGCAGGGTTTCCAGCATGGAGCCGGAAGGAATTTTGAACGCCTGCACAACAAAAGAGCGAATGAAAAACGCGAGGATAAGCGCGAAAATCAAGGCTTCCGCATATTCTTTCAAGGTTGATTGCCAACGAGGATTCATGGTTGTTCCTGAATAGTAAAAGGTTAATCTTCAGCCTGCAGCGCGGCTAGAAATGCTTCCTGCGGGATTTCAACGCTGCCCATGCGTTTCATGCGTTTTTTCCCTTCTTTCTGTTTTTCCAGTAGCTTGCGTTTGCGGGTAATATCACCGCCATAGCACTTGGCGGTTACGTTTTTGCGCAGCGGTGAGTTGCGTTCCCGCGCGATGATTTTATTGCCGATTGCGGCCTGAATGACCACTTCAAAGAGCTGGCGTGGAATAACACGTTTGAGTTTCAATGCCAATGCCCGGCCCCGGTGATAGGCTGTTTCCTTGTGCGTAATGATGGACATGGCGTCAATGGGGTCGCCGTTGATTAAAATATCCAGTTTGACCAGGGCTGAATCCCGGTAGTCGCGGATTTCATAATCAAGTGAGGCAAAACCCCTGCTGACTGACTTGAGGCGGTCAAAAAAATCAAACACAATTTCAGCAAACGGCAGATCATAGGTGATGACGACCCTGTTTGTTGTCAGGTACTTGATGTTTTGCTGAATACCGCGCTTTTCTTCGCATAGTTGCAGGACATTGCCGACAAAATCATTTGGGACGTGAATATCCATACGGGCAAACGGTTCCTGTACGCTGGCAATCTGGTCCGCTGGCGGCAGCAGACTGGGATTTTCCACGTGCGTTTGCGTGCCGTCAATGCCTTGTACCCGGTAAACAACCGACGGCGCTGTGGCAATCAGTCCAACATCAAACTCGCGTTCCAGACGTTCCTGAATGATTTCCATGTGCAGCAAGCCCAGAAAACCACAGCGAAAGCCAAAACCCAGGGCTTGTGAGGTTTCCGGTTCGTAACTCAGGGCGGCGTCATTGAGCTGCAGGCGTTCCAGCGCGGACTTCAGATGTTCGTAATCAGCGGAATCAACCGGATACAGCCCGCAAAACACCATGGGTTTGACTTCCTTGAACCCTGGAAACGGATTTTGGGTCGGATTGGCACTCAGGGTAATAGTATCGCCAACACGGGCATCTTTTAACTCCTTGATGCTGGCGCATAAAAAACCGACCTCGCCGGGACCAAGACTGGCAATGTCCTGCGGTTCGGGTGAAAAAACACCCAGCCGGGTCACTTCAAATTTCTTGCCACTGGAACTCATCTGAATACGGTCGTTTTGGCGCAGCTGGCCGTCCAGAATCCGAAACAGGACAACCACGCCCTGATAAGAGTCGTACCAGGAGTCAAAAATCAGGGCCCGCAGCGGCTGGTTTAGTTCGCCTGTGGGTGGGGGAATCAGGTCAAGAATTTTTTCCAGCAGTTCGGGTACACCCTGCCCGCTTTTGGCGCTGACCTGAATGTCGTGGGCGCAATCAAGGCCAATGGTTTCTTCTATTTCAGCCTTGATTCTTTCCGGCTCCGCGCTAGGCAGGTCAATCTTGTTCAAGACCGGAACGACTTCCAGATCGTTATCCAGCGCCAGATACACATTGGCCAGGGTCTGGGCTTCCACGCCCTGTGTGGCGTCCACAACCAGCAAGGCCCCGTCGCAGGCGGCCAGACTGCGCGAAACCTCATAGCTGAAGTCAACGTGTCCGGGGGTATCAATGAGGTTGAAAATATATTCCTGACCGCTGGCGGAACGATACGGAATCCGAACGGTCTGGGCCTTGATTGTGATGCCCCGTTCCCGTTCCAGCTCCATCTTGTCCAGATACTGTTCCTTGCGGTCTCGTTCGCTGATCAGATTGGTCAGTTCCATAATCCGGTCAGCCAGGGTTGATTTGCCGTGGTCAATGTGGGCGATGATACTAAAATTCCGAATATGCGCCTGATTCATGTATGATGTTCTCCATTTTTATTCCTGCGTCTTGTCTTGCCGCGGTATAATACATGGTTTTTGTCCGACAATCCAGCTGGATTGTGGCCTTAAATCCGGCGCTCTTTCTGTTCGGGGCAGGCCAGAGAAAAGCTTGCTGACACGTGTGTGGGGGGCAGAATTGTTTTTTTCTGTGGTAACGGCGGCAGAAGACTTGATTCTCTTGCTCTCAGGGTTTATGAGCAACAATTTAAGAGGCGGCTCTTTTGTCTTTTGGGGTCGCTGTTTTTGATGTTCAATTTCAGGTTTGTTCAACTTCAAAAAATACAACAATTTTTATAATAAGGGAATACGATGCCGTTTCTTAAAAATTTTTTTGTTATCTTTTTTGTGTTTTTGTTGACCACCATGGTCGGAAGATTCGTCTTTGCCTTTTATCTTTTTTCAGACATTGGTCTGCAGGATAAAGTCTATGCTGTTTGCATGGGATATAAATTTGATTTCGCAATCAGCGCTGTTGTGGCGTTTTTGGCGACACTGTTTGAAGTTAATAAAAAAATAATGGTTGGGATTGCGTCCGTATTGACCGTTGTTTCTTTTGGATTTCAAATCGCGGATATTATGTACTTTTATGATTCAGGGCGTCATATCTCGTATGAAATAAAAGATGTCCTTGTTAGTCACGACGGCTTACTTGCTTCGGCAATAAACCGACATTTTTTGCTGGTTGTTTTTTCTGCTGTATTTCTTCTGTTATTATTCTGTTTTTCTCTTCTGGTTTTCAAAAAGGCACTTGCAGCAGAACAGATAAACAAATTTTATTTCTTGAAAAAAATTGTTATTATTGGTCTTTTTGTATTTTTCGTGCGAGGTATGTTTCAGCATGTTCCTTTGAATCCCTGGCATTCAAATCAACTGGGTTCTTCCTCTTTTGCTTCCATAGCCTTGAACTCCTCTTATAATGTATTGTATACGAATGTCAGAAGTGAGAAAAACTTAAAGAGGTCAAGGCGATATGTCACTTATGATGAAATAGAAAGTGTGAAGAAACTATATGAGGATGAAGGAGAGTATGTGAAGAAATTAGAGACCTCTCCTAATATCGTTTTGTTTTTTCTGGAGAGCTGGAGCGCGATGCATTTCAAAAGTTACGGCGGACAGTATGACATCGTTCCCAACTTTGAAAGGCTGCTTCAACTGTCTGTGCGGCCAAAAGGATTGATGGCCAATGGTCACAGAACTCCTGAGGGGGTGTTTGTCACTTTGGCGTCTTTTAATAATCCGTTAGGCAGAACAGTTGCCAAAAACAAGCTGCAATCTTTTCAGTACCGCTCGCTCATCAATGTGCTGCATGAGCATAAAAAATATTCCAGTGCCTTTTTTCAGGGAACAAATAAAGAAACCGCAGGAGTTGGTTCTTTGGCTCAGAGCCTGGGATGCCAGTCTTCTTACGGCAAGCATGATGTGCAGAAAAGAGTGTACGAAGAAAATGGGTGGGGCGTTCATGACAAGGATTTGTATAATTTCGCGTTTGAAAAAATCCAGGCGATGGAAAAACCGTTTATAATTGGCATAAATGGGGCGACAACCCATGACCTTTTGCTGCCAAAGGGAGTTGAAACATTTCATTTTGTTGATGATAAGGAACTTAATGCCAAACTGAATACATTTTATTATTCAGATAAATGGACATATGAATTTGTACGCCAGGTTCAAAGTCTTTATCCTGATACCTTATTTGTTTTTTTAGCTGACCATTGCGGTTGGGCTGTTCCAAATAATAATTTTTTACACTATCTTATTCCGTTCGCAATTTATTCTGAGAAGTTAGAACCTCTGTATATTGATGAGTTTGTTTCTCAAAAAGATATCGCTCCTACAATTATTGATTTGGTTCTTGGTGATTATAGAAAAATAGCACCGTCTTTCAGTGGGAAATCAATTGTAAGAAAAAATACTTTTTTCGCGGATTACTATCATAACGGTGTGTTGGGAGTGGTCAAAGATAAGATTTCCATTGAGCTGACAGGCGACAACATGCAGTGTTACGATGTCTCAACTTTCAGGCAGAGGTCTGTAAAATGTCAGCCCGGAACAGAAGAGTTTATGAACCAGATAAAATCTTTTACAAATATTACTCAGGATTTATTGTTCAGCGGTAAGACAATGGAATTCAAAAATTACAGATAGCCACATACCTGTCCTGAAAAAATGTCTCCAGCTTCATTTATCCATGCCCACTGGCAGTGTCGCCTGTTGCGCTGAGCTGGCTGTTGTTGTTTTTATCTCACTAACGACAACAGGGCAAATATTTTTACGGGCATCGGGCCAATGTTCATACTATGGCCGAGTGCCGGACAGAACGGTTTTTTGAGCCTGATTCTTTTCTTATTTTTTATGTAAAAACATGCGGTTAATTTTGGGTTGAAAAATCATGCAATCTTTACGGCATGTTGTTGTGTTTGATTTTTTAACGCAGGCTATTATACTGCGAACAACAAGGAGGTTGTATGAAAATGATGAATATTTTTAGTAAGATATTTTGTATTAAGAGAAAGAAACAAGAATTGGCCGACCGCAAACGCAGACTTTTGGACAGAATCCGTTACGATACCGCGTTGCTGCATCGGGAAGCTGCGCGTCAGCCATTTACAGCCAGACAATAATAAAGCAATTTAGGGAAAATGTTTTTGGGCCCTGCCATGTTCTCTCGTTCATGGCAGGGCCTTTATTTTTAGAGCCTGGTCTGGGGTTGGAAAGGCAGGATAAAACAGAATCGACTTTTTGGGAGAAGCGAATTACAAGATGAGTTTTGAGCCGTTATGGAAAACGGAGCCTTCTCTGGTTCCTTTTGGGGCCGGCGGTGATTTGTCGCAGGCCTGGTCATTGCACGCAACTGATTTTGGAGAAATGAGGGAGTATGAAAAGTAACAGGTTTGTAAGTAAGTGGGGTTTTGTACTGGCCTGCGCCGGTTCTGCCGTGGGCATGGCCAATGTATGGGGATTCCCGTACAAACTCGGCAGCAGTGGCGGTGGAGCTTTTCTGCTTATTTATTTGTTTTTTGTTGCTCTGTTCGGTTATGTCGGGCTTTCGGCGGAATACGCGATTGGCCGGCTCAGCGGAACAGGCACGCTTGGTTCCTATGCGTACGCATGGAAACATGGCAGAAGAAATCTGGAACATATCGGAAAAATAGTTGGCTGGTTGCCCCTGATCGGATCGCTGACTATTGCTATCGGCTATGCCGTGATTATCGCCTATGTGTTAAAAGCCTTTACCGAATCTCTTCTGGGCACAATTCTGACGATTGAACCCGGCGCGTGGTTTGAATCCTTTGCGTTTCATAATTTCAGTGTTGTGCCGTACCATGCTGTTATTCTTCTGGTCACGCTTTTTACCATTACCTTGGGCGCGAAGACCATTGAAAAATCAAACAAGATCATGATGCCGGTGTTTTTTCTCCTTTTTGTGGTGCTTGCCGTTCGTATCATGCTTCTGCCGGGGGCGTTCAGCGGGTATGAATTTTTGTTTGTTCCCGAATGGGGACAATTAGAAAATCCTTCCGTCTGGATCAGCGCAATGGGACAGGCTTTTTTTTCCTTGTCCATAACCGGATCGGGCATGATTGTGTACGGCGCGTATCTGAGTAAAAAATACGATTGCGTGGAAGGTGCGAAAAATACAGCCTTGTTTGACACTCTGGCGGCAATGGTTGCCGCCTTTGTTATGATTCCCGCCTGTTTTGCCTATCAGATGGATCCCGCGGGCGGTCCGGGTTTGCTTTTTGTGGTGCTACCCACCATTTTGCAGCAAATGCCGGCTGGCCGTTTTTTTGGTATTATTCTGTACCTTGCCGTTGTTTTTGGCGGCATCTCTTCTTTGCAAAACATGCTTGAGGTGGTTGCGGAATCCCTGCTGCACAAGTTTAAGTGGCTGAACCGCAAGATTGTTATTGTCCTGCTTGGTGTTGTTACCTTTGGGATTGGCGTGTTCATGGAGCCTATCGCGGAAACAAAAGGAGCCATACTTGGCGGGTGGGGGCCGTGGATGGACCTTGTTTCAACCTATATTATTCCAATCGGAGCCGTGCTGGGAGCGATTTCATGGTTCTGGGTGATGAACAGAGATAGGCTGCTGAATGAAATCAATACCGGAGCCAACAAGCAGTATGGCATGTTATGGTATTACACAGGAAAGTATGTTTACACCCTGCTTGCCCTGGTGCTGTGCATTGTTGCCCTTGCCAGAGGCGAAGGGTTTTAATGACAGAATGTCTTTTTGCCCCCCTTGCTGGTTAATGGCGGCGGGGGCAAAAGGATATTTTGAAGCCAAACTCAGGCGTTTTTGTCTGGTGTCTATTTATAGTAGACCTTGATTTCATTGGTGCTGGTTGATTCCTGTCCGGGTGTGGGCTGGCCTGAGGTGAGCACCACATTTCTGCCCCTGCTGAAACAGCTGTTTTGCTGCACAAAGTTTTCCACCCGAATCAGATGACTGCGTACTGCGGTATCCACCAGCCGCGGCTGGACGCCCCAGTAAAAATTCAAATAGCACATCACCTCGCCTTTAGGGGTCAGGGCGTAAATCGGCTGGGCCGGTCGGCGGCTGGACAGCATTTTGGCGGTTGTGCCACTGGTGCTGTGGCAGACAAGGGCTTCGCTGTCCACGTTATCGGCAATCAGACAGGCGGCGTAGGCCATGTATTTGGCCGGATTCTTTTCCTTCTTCGGTTTGTACGGCCCTTCTGTGCGTTCCAGAAAATAGGCCTCAGCGTGCCCGGCAATGTCCTGAATAAGGCGGACAGCCTCGACCGGATAGGCGCCAATGGCTGTTTCTTCCGAAAGCATGACACAATCAGCTCCGTCTAGAATGGCATTGGCCACATCCGTTGTTTCGGCGCGGGTCGGAACCGGATTTTTCACCATCGACAGCAGCATCTGGGTGGCAACAATGGCCGGTTTTTGCGCGTGGCGGCAGGCGCGCAGGATCTTTTTTTGAATGATGGGCAGCATGGCCGGCGGACATTCCAGGCCCAGGTCGCCTCTGGCAATCATAATCCCGTCCGCCAGTTCCAGAATGGAATCAATCTGTTCAACCGCGGTCTGGCGTTCAATCTTGGCAATGACCGGCAGCCAGACGCCTTTGGCCGCGATTGCTTCCTTAATATCTGTAATATCCTGTTTGGTCTGCACAAAAGACAGGGCCACCGCGTCCAGACCAATATCAATGCCTTCACGCAGGTCCTTGCGGTCTTTGTCGGTCAGGGCCGGGATCGGGTGAAACTTGCCTGGAAAGGCAATGCCTTTATTTGAGGTCAAAATATTGTCGTTTTCAGCTTCCAGCTTGAACAGCCTGTCTTTTTCCAGCACTTCCGCAACATGAAAGCAAAGCATGCCGTCACTGAGAGAAACCGGCATGCCGCGTTCAAGTCCGGCCAGCAGCTGCGGGAAATCAAGTGGAATAAAACGGTCGGGGGCAACCTTGTCCGCCATGTCCGGCAGCCCAAGGTACATATATTCGCCCTTACCTACCTGCATTGGTGACTTTTTTATGGTACCGATTCTGGTTTTAGGGCCGCACAGGTCGCCCATGACTGTCAGTGGAAAGCCGAGTTCCTCTTCAAGCTGGCGAATCTGTTTGACCACCGGCACAAAATCTGCCGCGCTGGAATGAGAAAAATTTAAGCGAAAAATCCGCGCCCCGTTTTCAGCCAGAGCTTTCATGGTCTGGTAGGAATTGGAAGCTGGTCCCAATGTGACCACTGTTTTGATACGCATGTTGTCCTCCTGTTGTGGTGTACAGGTTAAAATTGAAGCGGTGTTTTCCAGGCCGCGGCCAGGGTTTCAACGTCTTCATTGAGCACCGTTTCCTGTCCGGCGCGGATTGTCAGCCGTCCTCTGTTATTGGTCCGGCCGATACAGGCCAGAATCTGGTCGGCGAACAGGCGCTCAAAAGCAGTCTGATGTCTGGTGGGAACAGTCAGTAAAATGCGGCTGGCGCTTTCGCTGTATAGTTTTTCCGCATTGGTCATTTCCTCACTGACCGGAAGCAGGTCAAGGTCAATTTCGCCGCCCAGGCGTCCGGCCAGAGCCATTTCCGCAATGGCCACTCCTAGTCCGCCATCAGACAGGTCATGTCCGGCACTGATCAACCCCTGCTGCGCGGCAGCGTGATAGGCTGTGTAGCGGCGCAGGGCATGTACCCCATCAACCTGCGGCACTTTGCCGCCTTGCAGCCCCTGTTGGGCAAAAGCTTCGCTGCCGCCCATTTCCCGGCCTGTCTGCCCCAGGATATAGATGTGTTCATCTGCCTGTTTCCAGTCGGAAGTGATGGACTTGCGAATATCATCTACAATTCCCAGCACAGTGAATAATACCGTTGGTGGAATGGAAATTTTCCGGCCGCCGCCAGTATAGTCGTTTTTCATGGAGTCTTTGCCAGACACGCACGGTACGCCAAAACAGTGACAAAAATGAGCCAGGGCCTGATTGGCACGTACCAGTTGAGCCAGTTTGTATTCGCCGTCTGGTGTTTTTTCGGATTGCACCGGATCGCACCAGCAAAAATTGTCCACGCCAACCATTTTGGCTGGATTCCCGCCGCTGACCACGCAGTTGCGCACGGCTTCGTCAACGCAGTTGGCCATCATCCAGTAGGTATCAAGATCGCTGAACTTGGGGCAGATGCCACACCCCAGCACCAGACCCTGATCCGAATCAAAGCGGGGCCTCAGGACTGCCGCGTCCGCCGGGCCGTCCTGCTTGAGGCCGACAAGCGGTTTGACAACGCTTTTGCCTTTTACCTCATGGTCATACTGGCGGATAATATATTCTTTGGAACAGATGTTCAGACGTCCGAGCATGGCCTGTAAAAAGGAGCCGTGTTCCCTGACCTCCAGTGTGTCGGCTGCCGGTTGCGGCGGTGTATTCCAGATCGCCCGCAAGTGCATGGCCGGAAGACCGTCATGTAAAAACCTCATGTCCAGATAGGCCACAACCTTGTCCGCAAACACAACATGGAAAAAACCACTGGCTGTAAATTCGCCCAAATCAGAGGCCTCAACATGCATGGCCGCTGCCAGCTCAAGAAACTGGGCCAGTTTTTGCGGGGGCACAGCCAGAGTCATGCGTTCTTGGGCCTCGGAAATCAGAATCTCCCATGGGGCCAGACCGTCGTATTTGAGCGGAGCCTTGCTTAAATCCAGATATGCGCCGCCGGTCATTTCAGCCATTTCCCCCACAGACGAACTCAAACCGCCTGCGCCGTTATCCGTAATGGCATTATACAACCCCAGATCTCTGGCCCGCAGCAGAAAATCATACATTTTGCGCTGGGTGATCGGATCGCCAATCTGCACGGCCGTGGCCGGAGAACCGTCATGCAGTTCTTCAGATGAAAAAGTGGCGCCGTGAATCCCGTCCTTGCCAATGCGGCCGCCAACCATCAAGATCCGGTCTCCGACCTGAATCTGTTTTATGTGTCCGGGCCGGCCGTTGACTTCGGCCGGTAGTGTGCCAACTGTGCCGCAAAAAACCAGCGGCTTGCCCAGATAGCGCTCATCAAAGACCAGCGCTCCGTTGACCGTGGGAATACCAGACTTGTTGCCGCCATGTTCCACACCCTCGCGCACGCCTTCCAGAATCCGGCGCGGATGCAGCAGGCGGGGTGGCAGCGGCGCGGAGTGAAAAGGAGAAGCAAAACAGAACACATCGGTATTGCACAGCAGGTCCGCCCCCATGCCGGTTCCCATTGGATCGCGGTTAACACCCACAATGCCGGTTAACGCGCCGCCGTATGGATCAAGCGCGGACGGGCTGTTATGGGTTTCCACCTTGATACACACCGACAGCTGATCATCAAAGCGGATAACACCCGCGTTGTCCTTAAACACTGACAAACAGGCATCTTCCGTTCCCTTTTCCTGCCGAATGGCGGCCGTGCTGCCCTGAATATAGGTTTTATACAGGCTGTTGATGGTTTGTTTTTGGCCGGTTTCTCGGTCTTCATAGTCAATGCGGGCAGTGAAAATCTTGTGTTTGCAGTGCTCTGACCAGGTCTGGGCCAGGCATTCAATTTCCGCGTCTGTTGGCTGGGGGCCAAGCCCGATTGTTTGTCTGGCACTTCGGGTCTGCGGGTTGGCAAAATGGTCGCGGATACAGTGCATTTCCGTAAGAGACAGAGCTAGGGTATTGGCTTGGCTGAAGGCCTGCAGAGCTGCGTCGTCCATTGCTGCCACATCAACGCTTTTGACTGTTGGCGTGGATTGGACCCGCACCTTGGCGGCAGTCGCCGGAAATCCGGCTTGCTGTTCCCACTGGGTGCGGCTTTTGATTTGAAAATGTTCTATCAGTTCATTGGCCAGTAGATCACGGGCAATACGTTCGATATCTTGCTGGCGTATTTTGCCATTCAGCAGGTATTGCCGGGCCGTAAAGACCGCGAATGTTTCCGGGTCAAGATGCAGGGCTGTGGCAATGCTTTCCCGCGCCGTACGTCCCTCGTTGTCTGTAACTCCGGGCCGGAAACCGACTTCCAGAATCCAGTCAAAATCTGCCGCAACCGGATTGGTATCCGCGACATGCAAAACAGGGTCATGCAGGACACCAAGGTGCAGAATCTGGCGCACCTGTTCCTGACTCAGGTCCTCAATGGTAAATACTTTGACCAGCCGCGCCCCGTTAAGGGCAATGTCCAGTTCGGCCTGAATCTTACGGGCGATTTTCGCGCCCAGGGTGTCTGTGATTGTGGGTTTTAGGGCCACTGTAATCCGGTTGAGTGTACTTTTCATTTTTGTATCCTGATTGGTCGCTATTTTTTGCGTTGTAAAATATAGTCAATAATGTCCAGCAAGGCGCTTCGGGGTTCGCCCGGTGGCAAACAGTCAAGCTCACGTCCAGCAGTTTCCAGATACCTGCGGGCAGTTTCCCGTGTCCGCTGTGGGCAGTTTTTGGCGTTTATGTCTCGCAACAGACTTTGCAGTCTGTCTTCCGGTACATTGCCCGCCCGCAGGTCAGTCAGTAAATGGGTACGATCATTTTCAGCCATATCCTGTAAGTAGAAAATCAGGGGCAGGGTCAGCTTGCCTTCCCGTAAATCTCCACCCTGCGGCTTGCCGGAAACATCTTCACTGGTACTGTAGTCAATGGCGTCATCAACCAGTTGAAAGGCGATGCCGATGTTCAGACCGTAAGCTGCCGCGCCGGCCAGTTGCTGTTCACTGCCTCCGGCAGCCAGCACGCCGAATGTGCAGCAGGCCTGAATCAGGTAGGCGGTTTTGCCGGTGATGACTTCAAGGTAATCAGCCATGTTCATCTCCGGCTGGCACATCAGCTTCTGTTCCTGTATTTCCGCGGTTACGGTAAATTCCATGGCTTCGGCAAAGCAGGTTGCCATACGGGGGTTATTTTCTGCCGCCACTAAAGAGCTGGCGCGGGCAAAAAGCGCGTCTCCAGCCAAAATCGTGTTATGTACGCCATAAACAAGGTGAGCGGCTTTTTTGTTGCGGCGGCTTTCGGCCTGGTCCAGAATATCATCGTGTAACAGTGAAGCTGAATGTAAAAGTTCAAAAGCTGCAGCCAGATCGTAAACAGATTTTTTCCGACAACCGAGACTGGAAGCAAACAAAAAAAGCAAAAGCGGACGTAACCGTTTGCCCCCGGACTGGACAATATGTCGGGCCACTTCACGTACTGCCGGATGGAGGTTGGTTAAAATTTCCTCCAGCGCGCTGTTAATGCAGGGAAGTTCCCGGGTAAAATATGTGGCAAGTGTTTTCATAGCTACTCTAAATAAGGTTCGTGCTTAAAAACTGTAACGCAGGCTTAACAATATACAAAACACTGTTAAAAACCAAGTTCTGAAAGTGTCTTGTGCAGGGCCGGACAGGCCCTGGAAAAACCGGCCTTGTTACGGTCTGTTTCTCCGCAGAAATTGGCAATCGTCCGAATTTCAAGAAATGGGATTGCCGCTGCCTGACAAGCCAGGGCCAAAGCAAATCCTTCCATGTTTTCCACGTCCGCAAGGTTGCGTAATTTTTCGCTGCGCTGTGTTGTGGATGGCTGGTTGACGGTTACTGCTCTGACTATTTTGGCTGTTGGCAGACAAAGCTCCATACGTGCGGCCGTGCTGACGGGATCAAGTGCCAGCTCCCGTCCCCAAAGAGCCAAGTGGTTGGCGAACAAATCATCTGCCGGAACTCGTTCGTCTTCCGGCCAGATTTCATGACTCACAAGCGCAGGTTGTCCCAGTACCCAGTCTTGAGCGTTATACGCCCCTGCCAGTCCCATATTCAAAACTCCACTTACACCTTGTTGTTGTGTTAAGAATAAACGCAAGGTTTGAAACGCAGAGAGTGGTCCCTGACCACAGAGCATTAACAGACATTGTCTGTGGCCAATTTTCCAGGGCGTGGAGCATTCAAAGACCGGTGGTCTGTTGCTGCCCAGACTGGCTTTTATTTCTTTTCTGCACGCAAAAACAAGCACAAGCATCGCGTTTTTCCTTTTGCGCAACAAAGTGGAGCGTACTTCTTGACGCTTGGTTGTGATTGCGGCATGACAGGCGCATGCACGATCCACTTTCCTTTTTTCTTTGCGCCCTTGGGCTTGCCTGTATTCTGGAAGGGCTGCCCTCTTTTATCTGGGCGGAGAAAACTCCACAACTTCTGGAGATGCTTGCTCAGTATCCCCCCAGGCTGTTTCGTTTTCTGGGCGGTTGCGGTATTGCCTTTGGCCTGTTGCTCATTTATCTGGGCAAACGTCTAGGATAGAAGCTCCAGGGGCTTTGGGCTTGCTGGCTGTATGGATCCAGACAATGCCGTCTGTCATCGGAAAACAGCCAACCTGCTCAAATCCGGCTGCATGGATTTCCGTGGCCAGTTCTCTGGCCAGAGGAAAGGAGTGTATTGTATCGGCCAGATAGCGGTAGGCGCCGGGATCATGGGAAAACATCTGGCCAAGAGCCGGTAAGATCCAGCGCAGATAAAAATTATAGATTCCTTTCCAGATGGCCTTGCTGGCTCCGCCAAATTCCAGAATATAGAGCTTGCCGCCGGGTTTGAGGACGCGCAGGCTTTCGGCGTAAAATTGTTTTCTTTTGGGAATATTACGCAGACCAAAGGCAATGGTCAGTATGTCCGCGCAGTTGGGCGGAAAGGGCAGGTTGGTGCCGTCTCCCAGTATGGGCAGCAAATTGGGGAAGATGTTTTTTTTCTTGCCCTGTTGCAACATATTCCAGGAAAAATCGCAGGCAAAGATGCGCGGTCTTTGCCATGATAAATGTTTTTGCAGCGCCAGACTGACGTCCATGGTTCCGGCTGCCACATCTATACACAAAGGGGCCGGCTGAGCGGGTAACAGGCGTGCCAGGCGGTGGCGCCAGTAGATATCCAGGCCCGCGCTCAGGAAATGATTCAAAAAATCGTATTTTCGGGCGATATTGTTAAACAGCCCCGCGATTTTTTTTTCACTCATCGTGGCCTGCAGCTTTTTTTCCGTTTTCATTTTCAGAACCAGGCAGTGTTTTAGCTACCTCTTCAAAAATACGCGGAAAAAATTCATGAAAATTTGTTGGAGAAATCCGGCCAACCTCAATAAATTTGACAATAATCTCTTTGGTGATTTGTAAGGCCATTTTTTGTTCTTGCCGCACTCTGTCCTCACCCTGTTAGATGTTGTCTTCGGCTGCCTGCTGTTCTTGAAAAAAACTTTATTTGCGGAGCATTCTGCCAGGTAAAAAAAGCGCCCGGCTGGAAAATGGTTTGACCAGGGTCAACACTCCGGGCGCAAAAAGAGAAAAAACTGCAAGCCACTTCTCTTTATTGTCTTGTTAAGACCTAGTTGCCAAGTTGTTTGGCCAAAGCCGCTATCTCTTCACGTAACATGCTGGCAACAGTTGCTGGAATTTTCTGGGAGATAAAATCCTGTAAGTCGGAGCGCAGCGCTTCGATATCAATTTTTTCTTCTGCGCCAGCTTCCAGAGCTGCCAGACGTTTTTGCAGGTTTTCCTGTTCCCTGTTGTCTATCTGCCGGGTCTCCAGTTGCTGGAGCTGGGTTGTAAAATCTGTCTTAAACTGCTGCAGTTGGTTTTCCAGCCCTGAGCATTGTTCCTGCAATTTTTGGTTGAGACCTGTATCTGCTGTTTTTGGTGAACTGGCCTGTATCTGGGTTTGGATCTTTTCTTTTAATCCTGAGTGCAGTTCGCCAAGTTCAGCTTGCAGGGTGTTTACCGTTTTTTGCAGCTCTGCTATTTCCTGCCGTAAATCTGCCACAAGCTCGTTTGCGTCAGCCTGTCCCTTTGTATTTTTTCCCGTGGGCTCGGGTAGTTCTGGAGTTATCTTTTCTTCCGCTGCGGGGGACATGGCTTTTTCGAGCTGTTCCGCTCTTTTGGAGGCAGGTTCGTCTGTCTTTGGTTGCTGTTTGGGCAAGTCGTCAAGAGCTGTTTTTTGCGACAGATTAAGGAGCAGTGCCTGCTCTTCCTGTTCAACAGTTGTCGGCTCAACAATCTTTGTTCTGGCAGTTTCCGGTGCGGGAACGGGTTCCTGTTCGTCCTCGTCAGCCAGTTCAAGAATATTCGGCTCTTCATCCATGGTCTCCTGAACAGCTAAATCCTCTTCTTCCAAGTCCAGGATTTCTTCTTCCTCCTCGTCAAAAAGCGTGTCAAGATTGATATCCTCATCTCTTGCACTGTTTTGACCGTCTTCATGTAACATCTGATCAAGTTCGCTATCCAGTTCTTCCGCGTCAAAGGCCGCTTCTGGAGCAAAATCTTGCACGCCTTCCATTCCTTCAAAATCTTCTTCAAGCAATTCTGTCAGTTCCAGAATTTCATTGTCTTTTTCGTTCATCAGGGACGCTCCTTTCAGGGTCTGTTGTTATTATGAGAACCGTCAGACCTAAAATTTTACAGCCGCGGCCGCGGCAATCGTTTTTTCTTTGTCTTTCTGGCTGTGGGCAAAAGAACAAAACGCGCATTCATAGCCAGAAGGGGCAAGGTAAATCCCTTTTTCCCGCATTTGTTGATAAAAAGTCGTAAAAAGTTGACTACGCTGTTTTTGAGCTGAGGTAAAGTTTGTTATGGGCTCATTGGAGAAAAAAAGTGTAAACAGAGACCCAATCTGGTTCAGTTGAACGGCGATTCCTTTTTTTTGCAAAACAGCCTGCAACGCCTTGGCAAAACTGGCTGTTTCTTCGGCCAGGGCTGTATAGTCTTTTTTTTGCAGTTCGCGCAGCGTGGCCAGTCCCGCGGCCATGGCTAAAGGATTACCTGACAGGGTACCGGCCTGATATACATTTCCGCTTGGGGCGACCAGAGACATGATGTCTTGCCGTCCGCCATAAGCCCCAACAGGGAGTCCTCCGCCAATAATCTTGCCCAGGCAGGTCAGGTCAGGGATGATGCCGAAATAACCCTGCGCGCAGTGCAGGGAAAGCCGAAAGCCGGTAATGACTTCGTCAAAAATAAGCACGGTGCCATACTGGTCGCACAGTTCCCGCAGCCCCTGTAAAAAACCAGGCCGGGGCAGGACAAGGCCCATGTTGCCGGCAACCGGCTCGACAATAATCGCCGCGATTTCCTGCCCCCGGGCCGTAAAAATTTTTTGTACTCCGTTCAGGTCGTTGTATTCAGCCAGCAGGGTTTCAGACACAACCGCGTCCGGCACGCCCGGCGTTCCGGGAATGGACTGGGTTGCCACGCCTGAACCAGCGCTGGCTAAAAACGGGTCGCCATGTCCGTGATAACCGCCATGAAATTTGAGAAAGGCGTTGCGGCCGGTATAGGCCCTGGCCAGACGCAGGGCGCTCATTGTCGCTTCTGTCCCGGAATTGACCATGCGTACCATGTCAATACCTGGAACCAATTCTGTAATCAGGCGGGCCAGTTCGATTTCGTACCGGCAAGGTGCGCCAAAACTTGTCCCCTTGACCAAGGCTGTCTGGATGGCTTCAAGCACCGAGGGGTGTGCGTGTCCTAACAGCATCGGTCCCCAGGACATGACATAATCAATCAGTTCCTGACCGTCTTCGCTCCAGATATGGCTGCCGCTGGCTTTTTGGATAAACAGCGGCGGTACGCCAACATTTCGGCAGGAACGAACCGGACTGTTCACTCCACCGGGAATATATTCTTGGGCCTGGATATAGAGTTGTTGTGAGATGTTCATGTCTTTTTCAGAAGTAGCGCATGGATGTTTTTTTGAGTTCTTTTTCACTGTAAAAAATAACATATTGCGGCAGGGCGAGCTCCCTGCTCAGTTGCTCAACAATACGCTGGCATTCTCCTTTGGCCTTGCCGTGAATCATGGTGTACAGGTTGTACGGCCAGTCCAGACACGCCCTACGTTCGTAGCAGTGGGAAATTTCCGTCAGACGAGCCATTGTCCGGCCAATCTGGCCCATGTCCTGATCGTCTTCCACGTACCAAGCCACCATGGCATTAAAGCTGTAACCAGCTTTTTGGTGCCGCAGGGTGGCTCCAAAACGCCGGATCGCCTTTTTTGCTTTCAGAGCAGCTAAAAGTTCCAGCACTTCCTGTTCCGTACTCCCGACAGTATCCGCGATATCCTGGTAGGGAGTGGCTGAATCCGGCAGATTGTCCTGCACGATTTTGAGGATCTGGCGTTCTTTGGCCTGAAAAACAGTGCCCATCTTAATGATGCTCGTTTTGTCCTTCTTTTATTCTGTATATGGAGGCGACAACAATAACCAAAAAGTAGAGAAAAATCGCGCTGACGCCAATCGCTCCCGCAACAGTACTGTGCAGCATATTATGAATAAGCTCCCCGATGATGCCCATGTTTTCCTCCTGCTTTTTTTTGTAAAAAAAGGCCGTAGCTCTCTTTGAACTACGGCCTTTGGTATCATATGCGAGCAAAAAACAAAAGAGATGTTTTTAAGCTGAACTTCGGCCTACTCTTCTTCATCCTTTTGCAGTTGCTGTTTGAGCATATCGCCGAGGTTACTTCCAACCTGTCCACCGGATTGGTGTTTGTAGTCTTTGTGTCCACTGTCAGACGAATCGTCCTGGTATTTGAGAGACAGACCCAGCCGCCGTTCTTCCGCACTGACGTGAATAACCTTGGCCTCAGCTTCCTGGCCTTCTTCAAAGGTTTCTTTGGGTGATTTTTGTTTTTTCTTGTTCATCTCCGAGATATGAACCAGGCCTTCAATGCCTTCTTCTACCTCCAGGAACAGACCAAAATCGGTAATGTTGGTGACCACGCCCTTGACTGTTGCGCCAATGGGATAACGACTGGGAACGGTCAGCCACGGGTCTTCTGTTAACTGCTTGATGCCCAGGGTAAATTTTTCATTTTCCTGATCAACCGTTAACACTTTGGCTCGCACCATGTCGCCGATATTGAACATTTCATTCGGGTGCCGGATTTTTTTGGTCCAGGAAATATCTGAAACATGGATAAGTCCGTCAATACCGTCTTCAATGCCGATAAACAGACCAAATTCTGTGATGTTTTTAACCGGAGCTTCCAGAATCGTGTCTTCCGGGTATTTTTCCGCAACCATATCCCAGGGATTGGGAGCGACCTGCTTCATGCCCAACGAAATACGTTTTTTCTCCGTGTCCACACCCAGTACAACAACATCAACCTCATCTCCGGGGCGAACCATCTGAGAGGGGTGACGCAGCTTTCTGGTCCAGGACATTTCAGAGATATGAACCAGACCTTCCACACCGGTTTCCAGCTCCACAAAGGCTCCGTAATCAACCAGATTGGTGACTTTGCCGGAAAACTTGGCTCCATCAGGATATTTTTCAGGAATGTTTTCCCACGGATCCGGCACAAGCTGCTTGAGTCCCAAAGAAACCTTTTTTTCTTCCGGGTCAAAGCTCAAAACCTTGAGAGTCAGTTCATCGCCCAGCTGAACAAGTTCCTTGGGGTGCTTGATCCGTTTCCAGGACATATCTGTGATATGCAGCAAACCGTCCAGGCCGCCGAGGTCGACAAACACGCCGTATTCAGTAATATTTTTGACCCGGCCGCTAATAGTCTGCCCTTCAACCAGGGTTTTGATGAGTTCGCCTCTTTTTGAGTCGCGTTCTTCTTCAAGCAGGACACGGCGGGAAATGATCACGTTGCTGCGGCGGCGATTGACCTTGAGCACCTTAAAATCAAAAGATTGCCCGACCAGGGCGTCCATATCGGGAACAGGACGCAGATCAACGTGCGAACCGGGCAGGAATGCCTCCAGACCGTTTAAGTCAACATTGTATCCGCCCTTGATGCGCCGGATAAGCCGTCCGGAAATAACATCGCCGCTGTCCATCATTCTTTCCAGTTCATCAACTACCCGCATACGCTGGGCTTTTTCTCTGGAAAGAATGATTGTTCCGTCCCCTTCGTTTTTCATGGCCACAAAGACATCAACCTTGTCGCCAACAGTCACGGTCACCTTGCCGTCACTATCCAGAAATTCAGAAAGAGGAACCTGTCCTTCAGACTTGAATCCGACATCAATCAAGACGTAATTGTCATCAATACGGACGACTTCGCCCTGTACGATTGTCTGTTCCTCAATTTCACCGAAATCGGAATTGAGGTAATCATCGAGTACGGTCTCAAAGTCAATATCGTCCATACTCAAGTCAGTTGAAGGCTCTTTTACATTTACTGGTTCCATTCACTATTCCCCCCTAAACAAAAAAATTTAACTTCAATACTTATCAAAGGTTTTCAGGCTTGACAACCCAAAAAAAACAGCCTGAAACAGGAAATTTTTGTTAGTTTTTTCTCATCATGACCGGCTGGTCTGTGCTGTCAGGAGTATTGACCGGACAGACCTGTTGTTCGAGTTCCAGCTCAATACCGAACATGGTTTTGACCCGCTGCTGGCAGGCGGCGATGAGCGCGAAAAGATCCTGGCTCGTGGCCTGACCTGTGTTGACGATAAATCCGGCATGTTTTTCTGCAACCTGAGCGTCGCCAACGCGTGTTCCTTTCAGGCCTGCCGCATCCATCAATCTGGACGCGTAATCTCCGGGCGGGCGTTTGAACACGCTGCCGGCTGAAGGCAGATGCAGGGGCTGGGCCATTGCCCGGCGCCTGAGAATTGTTTTTCTTTGTTCCAGCAGGCCGGTTTGGTTTTCCGGCTCCAGTTCCCACTCCGCCTCAAGGATAATGCTGTGTTGCAGACGCCCGCAATGCCGGTAGCTGAAATCACATTCCCGCGCGTTTTTTTTTTCGATTTTTCCCTGGGGTGACAGGACTGTTACCGTACTCAGATGCCGGGAGATTTCCGTTCCGTACGCTCCGGCGTTCATGTGCACCGCCCCGCCAATGGAGCCGGGAATACCTGAAAGCTGTTCCAGACCGCCCAGTCCGGCCGCAAGTGTTGCTCCAATCAGTTTGTCCAGTACCACTCCGGCCTGAGCCCGCACCCTGCTGCCAGTAATCCGAAATCCGTTCAGTTTGCCGGTGGCAATAATTGGCAGTCTGGTTCCGGCGTCCGCGAAAATTGTGTTACAGCCCCGGCCATGAATCCAGTACGGCCTTTTTTTTTCAACATGCCAGGCAATAAGCCCTTGCAGTTCCCGCAGGCTCTCAGGAAAATGGACAATATCAGCCCGACCGCCAATTTTATATGAACACATATCCTGAAGCTTGACGCCAGTTTGTGAAATCATGTTCTATCCGTTTGTTTTTTTGCGATTATTTTGTTTTCTTGTTTTTTGGAACTTTGTGCATTAGAAAATCTCTTTGTGCCATGTCAAGGCGCGCAGCAACACGATACAGGAAGAGCCATGCTTGATACCTTTGTGCACCAGTTTTTTTTAGAGGCGGCAACTCTGCTTGGTTTGCTGCTGGGCAGTTTTTATAACGTGTGTATTCACCGTTATCAAACAAAAGAGTCCATTTTGTGGCCGCCTTCGCATTGTCCGGCCTGCAAGCGCCAGCTTGCCTGGTGGGAAAATATCCCGCTTGTCAGTTACCTGCTGTTGCGGGGCCGCTGCCGTCAGTGCCGGCAGCATATCAGCTGGCGCTATCCGCTGGTTGAAGCCCTGTCCGGTCTGCTGGCTTTGGCCTTGGCCTGGAAATTTGGTCCCGGCCCTATCTGGCTCACGTATATGTTTTTTGTGGGCCTGCTTCTTGTGGCCAGTTTTATTGATTTTGACAGCTATATCCTGCCCGATATGTTCACTCTTGGCGGCGCGGCCCTGGCCTTGCCTGCGGCAGCATTTATCTTGCCTGTTGGCTGGCAGAGCGGGTTGATTGGTGCTTTGGCCGGTGCCGGGATTTTTTTGTTACTCCAGCAGGGCTATAAATGGCTGCGGGGTATCCACGGCCTGGGTACGGGAGACATAAAGCTGATGCTGATGCTCGGCGCGCTTGTTGGCTGGCAGGGCCTGCCGTTGATGATTTTGCTCTCCGCTCTTAGCGCCTTGGTCGTCAGTTTTTTGTATCTCAAACGGGACGCTTCACAGGGTATGCGCACCGCGATCCCTTTTGGCCCGTTTTTGAGCCTGGGTGCGGTGTTGTACCTGCTTTTCGGGCCGGAAATCCTGGCCGTGTATTTGCGCCTTGTCCTATAGGCTGTTTCTCAGTCTTTTGATTGGCCGTATCCCGTAAAATTTTTTCAATTTGCTCAGGCGCCCAGTCTCCGCCAACATTATTTTTGCCCCAATGTTTGGGGGGTGGCCTTGTAGATATAGGCCGCGACACTTGCCGCTGGCTTCCAGATGCAGGCGCTGGTCCGCTACGCAGAGCAGATAATGAGGGGGGGACATACGCGCTTCCTGGTTTATGGTCTTGATTGCATGACACCTGTTACCCGGGGGGTAACCCAGATTTCCAGATTGGTCTTCAAATGGCCCTCAGTGATACCCAAGATGCAGTCTTTTTCTGGTTTTTCAAAGACAATGATATACCGTCCATATTTGAAATAACTGCGCATCTGCCAGCCGTCTTTGGGCATATTGGCCCTGAAAAAATTAAAAAGGGAAACCGGTTCTACCCGACCGGAGAAACAGAGCAAGCCCGCTTTAACATGCGGCGTTTCAAACATGAGTGATTCTTTGGAGTCCAATTCCATTTCTTTAGGCACTGGAACATCGTCAAAGTCGTAGTAAAAATTGCTAGGTTCTTTTACCTGTTCCGCATCAGAATTGAGGTAATCATCGAGTACTGTCTCAAAGTTAAGATCGTCCATACTTAAGTCCTTTGAAGGCTCTTTTACCCTTCCTGGTTCCATTCACTATTCCCCCTAAACAAAAAAATTAACTCCAGTGCCTACCAAAGCTTTTCAGGCTTGACAACCCAAAAAAACAGCCCGAAACAGGAAATCTTTGTTCGTTTTTTTCATCATGACCGGCTGTTGCGCGCTGTCAGGGGCATTGACCGGACAGATATGTTGTTCGAGTTCCAGCTCAATGCCAGACATGGTTTTGACCCGTTGCTGACAGGAGGCGATGAGCGCGAAAAGATCCTGGCTCGTGGCCTGACCTGTATTGACGATAAATTCGGCATGTTTTTCTGTAACCAGGGCGTGGTGTTGTACCTGATTTCCGGGCCTGAGATTCTGGATGCATATTCCTTGTTTTATAGGCTGTTTCTCAGTCTTTTGATTGGCTGTATGCCCGCAAAATTTTTTCAATAACGCCGGTGGAAGAATGGCCGGGTAAAAATGGCAGGCTGAGTATCTGGCCACCCCTGGCCTGTACAAGGTCGGCCCCGACAATCTGCTCAGGCGCCCAGTCTCCGCCTTTGACCAGCACGTCAGGTTCTAGTCTGGTGATCAGTTCAAGCGGCGTTGGCTCAGAAAACAAAAAAACTCCGTCCACGCAGCCAAGAGCGCACAGCAGAGCCTGCCGATCCTGTTCCGTGTGGATGGGGCGGTTGGGTCCTTTTAAGCCGCGCACGGAACTGTCGCTGTTCAGACCAACTACCAGCAGGTCTCCCAGCATTCTGGCTTGTTGCAGGTAGCTGACATGGCCGGCATGCAGCAGGTCAAAACAACCGTTGGTAAACACCAGTTTTTTGGGTCTCATTGCCGGGCGTATGGCCAGAAATTTCTCCAGGTCTGTCCAGGTTTTCATTTTTTTCTTCCGGGTCAGGACGTGCGTCCTATCGGCTGATAATGCTTGAGCGTCTGCCATACACCGGCCTTTATCTCCCTGTTGTCCGGCAGCATATCTTCCGGACCGGGCAGGGAAACCAGCGCGTAGCGGCCATATAAAAACTGGCCGTAGGCATAGGGTGTTTGCGGGAGCAGGGTTGAAAACGCCCTGCGACCAAAACAAAAAATATACACCGGGGCCAGGTAACGCAAACCGGCCTGAAACAGATCCGTATCCGGGTGGAGTTCCCCTGCCTGAGCGCGAGACAGACTCCAGAAGGCAACCGAATTTTTGCCCCAATGTCTGGGCTGGACAATGGCCTTGTAGATATTGGCCCATAACTTTTTGCGCTCTTGCAGGGCGTCTGTTGTTACGTCCTGAGGAAATTCCCAGTACGTCCATACCGAAAAAACAGGTGAGGGCTGTTTGCTGAGATGAGTAAACAGACCGTCTGGGATCCGCCCGTCCTCTCTGGCCTGGGCCAGGGAATAAAAACCGGGAAATGAAACGGACTCTTGGGGGGGGGGCTCTGTGGTGGGTTGCGGGCGTGGCACAGGAGCGGGAGGCCTTGGAGGAGCCGGGAGGCGAACAGTTTGTCTGGTCACCTGCTGCATTACAGGTATTTCCGGCGGCAGTGGAGCTGAACGCTGACCGTCCAGCACAAAACACAGCCCCTGAGCCTGCCACAGACGAACCATTTCGTTTACATATTGCGCAGCCAATCCCAGATTCTCCAGGCCACGTCAGTTTTGGCCAGTTGCGGCAGCTGTTCGGATCTGCCCGCGCGGTCAAGCAGCCAGACCCGGTTACTGTTGGCGGCAAAACCGGCTCCGTCCTGATCAACGGGGTTGGCAACAATCAGATCCAGGTTTTTCTGTTTCAGTTTGCGGCGGGCATTGGTCTGCAGGTGTTCTGTGCTTTCCGCGGCAAAGCCGATAAGCTGACGGGAGCCTTTTTGGTCACCAATGCTGCGCAAAATGTCACGCGTGGCCTGAAAAGAAAAGGTTGGTTCTGTGCCGGTCTGTTCTTTTTTGAATTTCCCCGGCCCGTATGGAACCGGAGCAAAGTCGGCCACGGCCGCGCTGAAACAGCCAATATCCATTGTCGGCCACAGATCGTGACAGGCTTCAAACATCTGGGCCGCGGATTGAACATCGTGCCGGTTTATCGCGGAGGGCAAGGACAGAGAGATTGGCCCGCAAACGGCTGTGACCTGCGCTCCACGCAGCCAGGCTGCCACAGCCAGACAGGCTCCCATTTGTCCAGTAGACGGATTGGACCAGAATCGGACAGCGTCAAAATATTCCCGTGTCGGGCCAAGTGTGAGCAGCACTTTTTTCCCGGCCATGTCTTGTGGAATCAAGGTCCGTAAGGTCTGGATAAAAATTTCCCCGCTGGCGGCCAGGCGGCCATTTCCGCTCTCCCCGCAGGCCATTGTCCCCTGTTCCGGCCCGATACACAGTACGCCCCGCTGACGCAGGATGCTGATATTGGCCTGGGTTGCCGCAGATTGCCACATGCGCGCGTTCATGGCCGGAGCCACAAGCAAGGGGCCGGAAAAGGCGAGCGCCTGACAGGAAAGCAGATCTTCAGCCAAGCCGTGGGCCATCTTGGCCAGAATATTGGCTGTGGCCGGACAAACAAGCATGGCTGCGGCTGTTTGACCGGGGCGCAGATGGCCAAAAGGATCCGCGTCCGGCGCAAACATCCCGGCATACACGTTTGCGCCTAAAGACTGGAACAGCAGCGGCGTTAAAAACTGCCTCGCGCCCGAGGTCAGACTGACATCCACTTCCAGACCAATGGATGTGAAGGCCCTGAGCAGGTCAAGACTTTTGTAGGCCGCGACACTGCCGCTGACTCCCAGATGCAGACGCCGGCCGGCCGGGCAGGAAAACAGATAATGAGCGGGAATCACACGCACTTCCTGGTTTATGGTCTTGGCTGCATAACTCCTGTTACCCGGGGAGTAATCCAGATTTCCAGACTGGTTTTCAAATGGCCCTCAGTGATACTCAGGATGCAGTCTTTTTCTGGTTTTTCAAAGACAATGATATACCGTCCATATTTGAAATAACTGCGCATCTGCCAGCCGTCTTTGGGCATATTGGCCCTGAAAAAATTAAAAAGGGAAACCGGTTCCACCCGACCGGAAAAACTGAGCAAGCCGGCTTTGACATGCGGCGTTTCAAACATGAGTGATTCTTTGGCGTTTAATTCCATTTCTTTGGGCACTAGGACATCGTCAAAGTCGTAGTAAAAATTGGTAGGCTTTTTTGCCTGTTCCACAACAGGCTGGCTGTCTGCTGCTCCTTTTTGCGCTCTCTGGCCGGTCGTGGTGCAGGCCATGGTTGAACATAATAACAGCCCACCCAGAAAAAAATGTAATAATTTCATAACAGTGTTTCCTTTTCTCTATTGTTGAATACGTCTTACTTATGGTATTTTTTTGTCTGTTCCATAGCGGAGTCAGCAAAATATTTCTTTCGCCACGGATGCTCCTGGCCCTGAATCAGACGAGAAATATTCTCACGGTGTTTATGAAAAACACAGAGCATGGTCAGGCACATGGCCGGTAAAAAGACCCATTTCCCCTGTAGCAGGGTCAGTGCCGGAACGAGGCTGACGAGCAGGAGTGAGCCCAGGGAGACGTATCCGCTTATCCAGATAACGGTGATACATGCCGGTACTGCCCACAGCGTGGCCCAGGGGGTAAGAAACAGAAAAAATCCCAGGCTGGTGGCCACTCCCTTGCCGCCCTTGCCGCCCATAAAAGGAGAGTACATGTGCCCCAGCACCGCGGCCAGGCCAAGCATGGCTTGCCAAAACGGTGAAAGACCAGCCAGACTGCCTGCCCAGGCCGCCAACGCGCCTTTGCCAAGGTCAAAGGCCAGGGTCAGTACTCCATAGCCAAAACCGCAGGTTCTGGCTATATTGGTTGCCCCTGTATTTTTACTGCCAACCTCTCTGGGGTCAACCCTGCACAGATATTTGGCAATGAGCAGCCCAAAGGGAATGCTCCCGCCTAAAAAGGCAAAGACACAAAAAAGAAAGATCATGGTTTTTATCCTGTCAAATATAATATTCTTTGTATGCTTATAATTCCATTGCTTCAAGCACCGTTATTTCCCCGTTCAGAGGGTCGACCTTGCCCAGCCGGAGCCGGAACTGCTGTCCGCAAAACAGTTTTTCGCCAAAAAGGGTACGCGGTGCGCGCAAAAAAAGTTGTTCCTGGAACAGGGACACCGTGACCATCCGCGCGTCAGCTTCGACCAGAATGGCGTCGAACTGTTGTTTTTTGGCCTGTTGCCTGAAAAAAAGAAATTTCCAGTAACGGGGGCGCATGCGCTGCACCTTGCTGACAACGTCCAAACGGGCGTTTAAGCTGACCAGACGGCGCTGCAATTCATCTTTTTCCCATACGGCCTGTCCGTGTTCCAGAAAAGAGATGATCTGGGCCATATTCATAAAGTCAATATAGCGGCGCAAGGGAGAGGTCAGGGGCGCGTAGGCCTCGACTCCAAGAGTCGCGTGTTTTTTCGCTGTTGTCTGCATCAGGGACGGGCCCATGCTTTTTATCAGCCGGTAAATATCCGGGGCCTGAACCCATACACCGGCATTTTCCTGCGGCAGGGTGATGTTCTGGGTCCGGAAAATCAGTGGAATATCGTGTTCCAATGCCCATTTTGCGGCCAGGGTATTGGTCAGGACCATCAATTCACTGACAATGATCTGGGCTTGTGGATAAGACGGACCAGGGTCCAGTTGCACCTCAGTTGCTTCTCCCTCACCGGACAGGCAGATTTTGGGGTCAGGCTGTTCTGTTATCACCGCGCCTGCGGCAATCCGGTTGGCCCGCAGTTTTTGCGCCAGTTCCAGCGCGGTTGTATATACCAAAAGAGGATCCGGTTGGGATAAATTTTGTTCGACTGCTTCGTATGTAGTGTTCCGGCTGACATTGATCCAGGCAAATGCCGGCTGGTATTCAATGACCTGACCGTTTGGGTCAAGGCGGACATGCCAGAGACAGGCCGGTCTGTCGTGTCCTTGCAGCAAACTGTAAAAATCGGTGCTCAGACTAAGGGGCAGCATATGGCTGCTACCTTCCGGCAGATAAAGCGATGTTGCCCGCTGACAGACTGCCCTGTCCAGCTCAGAGTCAAACGGCCAGCACCAGGGCGGACAGGCCAGGGCTAGACTCAGATGGTATTCGTCCTGTCTGACTTCCAGACAAAAGGCGTCATCCACGTCACGGGTGGAACTGTCGTCAATACTGATATACTCACTTGGTTGGGCGGGTTGATGTGTGTCCGTGACTTTGGTTTTCACAGCCTGAATTTCAGAGGCAAAAGCCTCGGCCCAGGTGTCTCCCCACTCGTATTCCGCCCGGTCAAGTAAGAAATTATAGTGCGGCGGTAAAATCTCCCAGGCCTGGGCCAGCAGCAGAGCAAGGTGCGGGTCCGGCGGCAGAGAAGTCGTGAGTTTTTTCCAGAGTGGATCATATTCTCCTGCTTCGGGATCCGCGACAACGGCCAGCAGCAGTTCCCGTATTTTGTCCTGAATGTCCGGTGGGGTTTCGCAGTCAAAAGTTCTACCGTGGCTGTGTTTTTCCCATAAGGCCCGAAGCAGGGTTTGGCCATGTGCAGCCAGGCGCTCTCTTTCTTCGTTGATGCGTTGGTCTTCAAGTAATTTTTCAACTTTTTCAAGAGGATAGATCTCGAAAAAGGGCGGGTTGAATTTGAAATGGGTTTTACTGCGCAGTAACTTGCGTCCCAGTGCGCTGACCTGATCTATCTGCGGGTCGTCCCAGAATAAACCGGCAAACCAGTCAGGAGAGGCGGTTTGCATTTCTCCCTGCGCCATTTCCCAGATTTCAAGCGGATCAATTTCTTCTGTCAGCTCGGAGCGGGCGGATTCATGGCGGTGTAAAAGATCAAGAATTTCCTGTCGGCTATAGCCTGAATGATAGACCGGGCCAATCCAGGGCATAATTCTGTTGCTGTTCAGCTTTACTTCCCGCTGATGGATATTCAGGATGCGGGAGCGGGAGGACTGAACGTCTAATATCCAACCCAGAACAGGACGGTTGTCTTGTAAATATTCAATAATAGCTGATGGTTGCAAGGTGGTCATGCCCTGAGCGCTCCTAATGCCTGAAAGAGCGCTGGCCGGTGAAAACCATGGCAACCTGTGGCGAGGCTTCCAAGGTCGCGCTGATCACTTCCTTGTCCCGAATAGAGCCGCCGGGCTGGGCAATGGCCGTAATCCCTTCGGCAATAGCCAGATCCACGCCGTCCCGAAACGGGAAAAAACCGTCAGAAACCAGCACCGTGCCCTGTAAGCCGCCTTTGGCTCTGGCTGTCAGTTCGGTAATTTCTTCCAGTGAGCTGGCCAGTTCCTGCTGCGTTGCGGCCTGGCGCTGTAACTCGTATAAGGACAGGCCATGTCTGCTAAAGGCCAGATTGTCCGCGTACTTGGTGTATGCCTTATGGATGGCCAGCTGCACGCAGCCAACCCGGTCCTGTTCCCCCGTGCCAATGGCCACTGTGGCCCCGTCTTTGACAAAGATAACGGAATTTGATGTCACACCGGCTTCCACTGCCCAGGCAAAAATTAAATCGTCTGTTTCCCGCGCGTCCGGTTTTCTGGCCAGGATTGTTGTGTGTTCGTCTGTGGCCTGAGCCGGTAAAAAATCCTGCGGACCGCCAATCCGGTTTTGAAAGGAAAGCTGGGCGATAATACCGCCGTCTGTCAGGGATTTCAGATCCAGAAACGGAAGTTCGCTCAGCCGCTTGAGGTCAAGCAGGCCGGGGATTTGCAAGATTCGCAGGTTTTTCTTTTTTTTCAAAGCTGCCAGTGCCTCGGTGGAAAACTCGGGCGCGGCCACGACCTCAAAGTACAGGCCGCTGATAAACTCCGCGCATTCCAGGTCAAAAGGCCTGTTGACAACAATTGTGCCCCCAAAGGCGGCAATACGGTCGGCGTTAAAGGCCTTACGCAGGGCCGCCAGCAAAGAATCCTTTTGCCAGGCCGCTCCGCACGGATTATTGTGCTTGAGAATCACTGCCGCAGGTTTGGTTGTCAGGTACTGCAGGATATTGATGCCGTTATCAACATCGGTCAGGTTGATTTTGCCCGGGTGTTTGCCCGCCTGCAGCATGTTTTTTTCGTTTAGGCTGGCCACCAGTCCCTGTCCCGGGCCGCGCAGGGTAACGCCACCGAGTTCAATCTGGCCGCTTTTCAGTTCGTACAGGGCCGCGGGCTGATCCGGGTTTTCTCCGTAGCGCAGCCCTTTATGTTCATTTTCAATCGTCCAGGTTCGTTTGCCAAAAACAAGTTCCTGATCGCCAAGGATCAAACGCATTTCTTCCGGAAAGGGATCGGATTGTATGGTCTTGTACATCTGTTTTAAGTCACTCATTTTTTCCTCAGCGGCTAAAGTGTGGACAAAGTAAACAGGGTGGATTATCTTTCCGGCACGAACAGTCTCTGGAACAACAGGCCCTTTGGAGCAAAACAGCGTGGAAAGAATACTTCAAAAAATGGCGCAGCAACTTAACGCATGTGATGAAGCGTCTCTATCCGCACTCTGGAATAAATACCAGCAACTTGTCCAGAACTTTTCTTCAGGCCCGCAGTGGGAAGAAGCCGTGTTGATTTTGTCTATGATTCAAGGCGTGCGTTGGAAAAATCAACTGTTTAACCACCACTGGGCGCGTCAGTATCAATCCATTCCTGTTCCTGATTCAGGGCCAGTCGCCCGTCCGGCTTTGCAGCAAAAATGCAAGATCCTTACTTTCCGGCAGTTCAAGAAAAGCTAGCCCATAGAGAATATAATAATAATAGCGAATGCTTTCAACATAGGTTACAGCCTCATATCCACGGCAGTAACCATGCCGTGACTGTTGATAATATTCAGGGCGGGTCAGCAGGGGAAAGACCTTTTTGACGTTCTGCCATTTCCTGGGATCCAGCCCTTGGCTGGCGGCCAGTCGACAGGCATCTCTGAGATGTCCCGCTCCCTGGTTATATGAGGCCAGAGTAAAGTACAACCTGTCCCAGGCTGCGAGATTCATGTCTTCCAGGCTGTCCCAGAGTAAACGCAGATAGTTGGCCCCTCCGTTGATGGCCTGCTCCGGGTGGAATCTGTTGGTCAGGCCTAACTGGTGCAGGGTGTTCAGACTTAATTGAAGCAAACCGCCCACTCCGGTTCGGCTGACTGCTGATCTTTGAAAATGGGATTCCTGATAAATCAAGGCGCAAAAAAGAAGCGAGTCTATCTTATATTTTTTGCTGGCAGCCAAAATAAGGTCTTTGTAGAGGGGCAGCTCTTTTTGCAGGGTTTTTTTCAGGTGCAGAAGCTGGTATCTGTCTGTTTGTTCAGGGAGAAAACCAAAGTACCTGTCCTTGAGCTCGGCAAAGGCTTTTATTTTGGGCAATGCCTGAAAAAATTGTTGCAGCCTCGCACTCCGTTGAGCATCGCCTGTGTTCCAGAAACAGCGCAGGGTAAAACCGTTTTTCAGTTCTGTCGAGGGCAGGATTCTGGGATAAAATGGCTGCCAGCAGGCAAAAAGGCGCTTGCCCATCAAGCCAAAACGTGCCTGTTCCGTGTCCAGCATGTTGAGGAAGGTCTGTTCTCCGTGGCTGGCATAAGAAATCAGATTTGAATCGCATTGTTTAAAGGCCGGAAAATTGTCGCCCAGCCAGTCTTCCCAGATCGCGCTTGGCGGCAGCAGGATTGAGCTGGCACAAAGATCGCTTTCCTGACGCAGGGGCAGAAATTTTTCGCTGTGCAGCAACAGGATGTTATCCTGATAATAGCTTGGTCCGGCCACGCAGGAGTACAGAGGGGAAATTTTCAGAAAGCTGAGAATTTTTTGGCGCACAGTAAGCGGAGCTGTTGCCTCTCCGGCTAATTTGGCAGAGGGGATATGGCCGCCGGTCACAAAAAGATCGACCTGACCGGAGCGGAGAAGCTCAAAGGCCTCTGTAAATGAACTGACCTTGCGCCAGACAGGAGTCAGGCCATATTTAAGACAAAAACATTCAACAATTTCAGCTTCAAATCCTTTGCCGTATGGAGAAAGAGCGGAAAAAACAAGTTGGGAGGGATAGTAGGCAACCCGTAATTTTTCCCCCTGCTCAACTGGTTGTTTTTGGTGGATAACAAGCGTCCTGAGCAGCGCGATCTGCACCAGGAATAAAAGAAAAATCCAGCTGAAAGAGAGGACCAAGGCTTTTCTTTGCATCATGTTACCGTACATTGAAAAGGGGGAAAAATCAATTCTGAATTTACCTGTTTGAAAAGGAGGAAAGTCGGGCAAATAATTTTTGGAGAGCCCGGTTATGAATACGGGTTAAAACTGGTGAGTTGTGGAAACAGGAAATCAGCCAGGAGGCGAGGCTGTGGCAGGTATGCGGGGGGGAAGAGGCATTGAAAAAAACTGTTTCTTCCTGCAGAGAGTCGTGTATCAGTTCGTTCCCGGACAATTTATTAGGTCCGCAAAAGTTTTTGCCTGTTTTATACATGGCATGGATTTTTCCAGATCGGCAATGGCCTCATCCAGTTCATCCAGTGTCTCTTTTTTGTCCTGCGCCGACCAAGAGGGGATTTCATCGTTTTTTTCGTGTTCCTGAGACAGGCCTTGTTTTTCTATTTCCTGCTCCATGCGTTGTCCACAGCGTTGAGCCTCCTTTTGGCTGTCTGCTTTTTGTAAACAACTCCGGCATTCTTTGAGCAGTTTGAGCATAATCGGCATCTCACGTTGCATTGTTTTCAGTTCATTATCCATTTGCGGATTTTGACCAAACATGCCCATAAGCTGTTCCGTACTATTTTCGTTGTTTTGTTGGCCCATATCTTGTCCAAGGGCCTGCATCATCGCGGCCATTGGATTTTCTTCTTGTCCCGCGTTTCCCTGTCGGCCTGGAGCGCCAACTTCTTTTTTTATCGGGTAGTTGGGTAATTGAAAATACTTATCACTGACACTGTGGTTAAATTTTGCCGAAACAGCAGTATGTCTGGATTTGATTCCCATAATATCAACTTCCAGCCACAACGGAACCTCGTTTTGATACAAACATTGCTTGGCACCCATAAGGCTCCAGATGGTACAGGAATAGCCCAGTACTTTGTCTGAGCCGATTTTTTGGCCGCCAAAGCCTTTCAGAATCTTTTCCGCGTCTTTGCTCATATCCTTGTCAGCGTACATGTCTGCCATGGGATCCCGCATGGTAAAGATTGTTTTTTGGTCAAAATTGACATTATAAACAGAATCCCGGTCTCTTTTGGTCATGGTATGCTTTGTGTTCTGCTTGTTGCCGGCCAGCCCGCTTGTTGATTCCCTGATCGTCTCTTCTTCCATCATCAGATTACCATAGTCTTTAAAGTACAAACTTTTTTCTCCCCTGGAAGATATCTGGGTGCCCATGAGATTGCCGGAACCTTCTATTTTGTAATGCACTTCACCGGACTTGATTGAGTACCGTTTGACATCCTTGCCAAAGGCCGGTGACAGGCCGGAGCTGATAACAAGGCAGCAGGCGCCAAAAGCAGCAATCATAAAACGTGTTTTGGAAAATGACATATTATTCTCCTTTTTCGCGCTGTTGGACATATAAAAACAGTGTGACCTGACAGTTAAGGGGGGAGCAACCCCCGGTTTATTGTGAACTATTTTTCAAACATGGAGGCAATGCCGCCCAGCAAAGACCCTTCGCCCTTGTTTTTTCCTCCGGCAGAAGGTGCGCAGGCAATAATTCTGTCCGCCATGCGGGAAAAAGGCAGGCTTTGCAGGTAGACATGCCCATGTCCGCGCAGCGTTGCCAGAAAAAGCCCTTCACCGCCGAAAAACATGGATTTCAGATTACCGGCCCGCTCAATGTCGTAGTCAATGCCCTGCGTAAAACCAACAAGGCAGCCTGTGTCAACGCGCAGTTTTTCTCCGTTGAGTTCTTTTTTGATAATCGTGCCGCCGGCGTGGATAAAGGCTATGCCGTCACCGGTCAGTTTTTGCAGAATAAATCCTTCGCCGCCAAAAAAACCGACCCCCAGTTTTTTATTAAAGGCAATACCCAGCTGGGTGCCCATGGCCGCGCACAAAAACGCGTCTTTCTGGCATAAAAATGTGCCGCCAGGTAGCTGGCCGAGGTCAATGGGCACAATCTTACCCGGATATGGCGCGGCAAAGGCGACCTTCCGTTTGCCCTGGCCCTGATTGGTAAAATGGGTCATAAAGATTGATTCACCGGAAAGAACCCGTTTGCCAACACTTTTGAGCAGGCCCATTACCCCTTCTCCGTCACTGCTGCCGTCACCCATTTTGGCTTCAAACGAGATGCCTTCTTCCAGATAGTTCATGGCCCCGGCTTCAGCGATGACTGTTTCCTGCGGATCCAGCTCTATTTCAATCAGCTGAATGTCATCACCTATAATTTCGTAATCAATTTCGTGGCTTTTCATGTTCCTTTCCTTGTGGTTAAAATTTTCCAAAAACCCTACTCCCCGTTGAGGTTAAAAGTCAAATGAATTGATCGCTTCCCATCGCCCTTCAATCCCTTGCCGCGTTTTTGGGTGGTTTCGCGGACTATGCGGTCACCCGGATTTCGTATTTTTTCAGATAGTCAACAGGGTGATAGGATTCCTTGGATTTTCGCAGACCCGGATCTCCCAGATCCTGTTCTCGATTGATAATGGTAAAATCCTGAGCACAGTGCAGTAAAAAGGCCTGGTTGATTGCCTGATAGATTCCCTTGAAATAGGGGCAACCTTTTTCAAAGTGAATGACCAAGGTTGCGTCATTCAGCGGTTCCCCGATAGTGTAGGCGATAAACCTGTTTTCAAACAAAAAGGCCCCGCCCATAATGCCGGTCAGTTTGCCCCAGTCACGCAACACGCGGTAAATAGCCCGGTTTTCCGCGTCCAGGGTGTCATCGCCTTCAAAGTTTCTCCACATCAGCCATTCCGTCTGAAAGGTCAGAACTTTTTCAACATGCCTGCTGTCAAGAAGAATGTATTGCGCTTCGTAGTCCCGTTCAAACTGGCGCACGAGGTTTTTTTTCTTGTGAAAACGGTTCCCTTTCAGCTCGGACAGTTCCTGCCTGGAATAGAGGTAATCCCAGTGGTCACGGCTGTCGGTAATTTCCAGTCCGGCAATATTGAGGCGCATCAGATCCTTGAGTTGTTCAGGGACCCGGACAAATTGCATGCCCTGCCGCAGGCAGTCTCCCATCTGCTGCCAGTCAAAATTCTGCCAGCAGCCGATTGGCGCCCAGCATTTTTCTTCGGGCAGGGTCTGCCTGATAAGGACCATGTTCGGTAAAAAGGCCCACTCAAGACCATAGCTTTCCTGCCAGCCCCAAAGATTGATAAAGCTGTAGTCAGAAGGACATTGCGGGGCCTGGCGCAGAAAGGAGAGATATTCTTCCTGTCGTTGCAGGGAAACCGGTTCAAATTCTATATTCATTCTGTCTGTGTTCTCCAGAAGGCAAAAAAGGCATCGAGCTGAGGCTATTCAAAATATTCATCCATAACATCAACCAGATCCTGGATATGGCGGGGAAAATCCGCAACCTGAAACTGCTCTGCGGGCAGGCTGCGCTGCAAAAGGACAATATCATGCTCGTCCAGTTCCGGCATGACTGTCAGCTGCATGGAATAGAGCATGCCGTTCATTTCCAGCAGCCCAAGCAGGTCTTCCCGTTCGTAATCACCAAGAGCTCCAAGAGACAGTGAAATACAGACAATCGGTTCCCGTGGGCCAATTTCAGCATAATGACAACGTAAAAAGCCGCTCACATCTTCATCAATGTTAAATCCCCAGACGCCGCCGTCTTCATTTAACTCGTCCAGAAGTTCAAATTCCACTTCCTCAGCCTTGAACATTGCTTCTATCTGTTGTCCTAATTGTACAAAATCCATGTTGTTTTTCTCCTTATGGGCTTATCGCGCCAATCTAGCTGTTCTCGCTTTGGTTGTTCGCTGGCATCAGGCGAAGTCGGCCAGCAAGGCCCCGATGTGCAGGTCTTCACTCAGAGCCAGGTTGCGGTAGGTGTCTCGGATACGCCACTGGGCCTGATACAGATAGGTATTACTGATACCGTTGCTGGTCGCAGTATAGGCTTCTATAAAGGCGGCCAGGTTGTCACAGATCTTGAGCATGTAGCCGTCTTTGGGGTCAAATTCGTCCAGGTTATAGTGCGCCTGCAAGTCCATCCAGTCAACTTTTATCACCTGCCCGTCTTTGCGGATAACCGAATCAAATTCAGAACCTGTTTCCAGTCCCAGAAAGTAGGTCAGGCTGGTGACCAGTTCCTGGTAATTACCTTGGCGTAGGGGACACAGAATTTTTTCTTCCAGTTCCCGCCCCTCGTAGCTGCGTACCATTTCCTGCAATTCAGGGCTGGAACTCTTGACCGGCGAGATAATATCACGGGTGAGCAATTCAGGAATGTCGTGAAACAAACCGGAAAAAAAGTTATTGCACATACTGGCGCGGCAGCAATCAAGTGCCAGACCAAAAAACCAGGCGTAGCAGGCAACCAGAAACATATGCCCCAACACAGAGGTTTCTGGAATACGTGGTGTTTGTGACCACCGTTTCTGAAAGCGTAATTGTCCGCAAAGATGGATAAAACGTCCCAGGGTTTTGGGAGAGCCTTCGCGCATGTCATTCATGCCTGCCAGATTTGAGTGAGCCAGCAATGCCTGTTCAAACGAAGTTTCTATTTCTTCCATTTCCTCGTCATAATATGGCATGCCGCGTAAAAGAAAAAATTCCCAGCGGCTGGCGTAGGTATGGGCTGCGGCCAGAATCTCCGCGCTCAAACCTGCAGGCGGGTGCAGAAAGTAGCCCTGCAGGCGTTCCCAGAACTGGTGCCCCAGCGGCTGAAGCAGAGGAGCAAGCTGGTCAAGGACCCATAGTGTCAGGCGACGGTATTCAGTCGGGTTGGATTTGATTTTATAAAAGATTGGAGGCTTGATGTCTGTAATCACCAGCCGGTACAGATAGTCCGCAATTCCGCCAAAAATAACCTCATCAGTCAACTGCAGTTGCCGCTTGCGGTCAAGCTCTTTGGAATTGAGCACAAGCAGGGCCCAGGCCGCAATCATTTTATGGGCCTGTTTATCAATCTCAGTCAGTTCCATGGGCCGCAGTTTGTCATTCCAGCGTTTCATGGAACTGCCGGAAAAGATAAATTGAAGGAGACTTTTACGAATACTGGGCATGAGAAATACAACCTGTTTTGAAGTTGCGCGCAGCGAAATTGTTTTTTTTATGTCAGACAGGGGGGCTATATTGGCCCCCCTGTTGCGAACATTTGCGGATTAGTTGAGCATGCTGCCTTGGCTGGCAAAGAAGACCTCATCGCCATCGCCGCTCAGTTCAGAATCAAACTTTCCAACCCGGCTATAGCGGGCTTTTGCAATTTTCATACGATAGCCAAAGGTGACAAAAAGCGGTCTGACCTGGTGCAGTTGTTTTTTATCCAGGCGAAAAGAAAAAGGTACGCCCTTTTTGTAGGGTATATTTTGCGCGGGAGCTGCCTGATGCTGGCTTGTCAGCACATTGCCTTTATCGTCGCAAAGATAGACCGCCAGATCCAGTGTTCGCAGCCAGCGTCCCCAACTGGGAATATTTGCTTTTTGAGGGTAGGCCGTGCCTGTGACCTGAAACAGGTTGTCCGGGTCGAACAGGGTTGTATATTTGAATGTCCAGTATTTCATTTTCAGGGTCTGAGGGACTCCTCCGGTCCAGACCTGGCGGTTCAGGTGTTTGACGCTGTGACTGCTGCAGGCGGTCAATGTAAACATGGAAAGAAGCAAAAAAAAGAAAATATTACGCATAGTTTCTCCTCCTGTATTCTTCTTACAGAGTTGGGGGCTCCATGACAAGCATTTCCGCCAGAGTCAGGTCAACTTTCTGGGGTCTGACCTTGCAAAATTCCATTTCCAGTTGAACCAGACGGATATACAGCGGAGTGCGATCCAGACAGGGAAGTCGTGTTTGCCGCGCCAGTTCCTGGCTTTTAATGCAACCCGGAAAGGCGATGGGGCGGGCGTGGGGCGGGCGCAGGATATTGGGTACTCCATGCAGGCGGCAGATCATGAGCCGGTATTCATAAAGACCGCATAACCCGTCAACATTGAGCGGACAGATCATGTCCGGCTTGCGTCCGGCATGGAGAGCTTGCCTGGCATCAGTAACGTATGTTTGGGCCCGTTCTAGAAACATGCTTTTTTGTTCAGCAGGCAGGGTATTCAGTCCTTTGTGCAGATAGGCCCATTCGATATTGGTATGGTGTTGAAAATAGCTGTGGCAGCAATTATCCTCGCAGTCTGTGCAATCAAGGCCAATGGCGTCCGCCACCTGCTGATAGGCGGTTTGCATGTCGGCATACAGACGGGCCAGTTGACGGAAAAGCACGGCAGGCAGTTTTTTGCTCATCAGGACGAAGGATTCGGAATTTGCTGCCAGATGGCGATTTGTGCTATAAGCTGGCGCAGGCAGTCTTGCAGGTCGCGGTCCGTGTTCAGTTCAACGTCGCAGTATCGCGCGTAAAGAGCGCCGCGTTCAGTGTACAGTTCTTCCAGGGTCTGGCCGGGCCGCATGGCAATACCTCTGGTCGTCATGTTGGTCAGCCGTCTGGTCAGGGCAGGCAGGGTTGGGTGCAGGTAGATAATTTTTCCTGCCTGTCGCAGGGCCTGCATGGCCCGATCGCGGTACACCACACTGCCGCCCGTTGAGATAACACATCTTGCCAGGCGGGTTTTTTCAATAATATCAGCCTCGGCCTCTAAAAACGCTTCCCGTCCCAAGTGGTCGTGCAAATCCTGCAGGTTGAGTCCCCACCAGCTTTCCAGCAGCGCGTCTGTATCTACATGCGCCCACTCCATCTGGCTGGCCAGCATGCGTCCCAGGGTGCTTTTTCCTGCTCCGGGCATACCAATGAGTACGATATTGTACGCGAAAGCATTGTCCTGTTTTTGCATAGAACCTAATTTCCAATATGTCTGTTCAGGAATTTTTCCATGGCCCGGTAAAAATCAAACCGGTTTTCTTCATTATGGAATCCGTGCCCTTCATTGTCCTTGACCATGTATTCAACCGCGATTTGTTTGCGTCTCAGTGCTTCCACAATTTGATCGGAATGTTCTTTTTTTACCCGCGGGTCATTTGCTCCCTGAGCGATAAACAGCGGCGCCTTGATGCGGTCGATATGAAAAACAGGCGAAGCCGCGCGCAGCAGTTCTTTTTCTTTTTGGGGATCGCCAACCATTTCATACATCATTTGCCGCTCCTGTTCCCAGTAAGCCGGCAGTGTTTCAAACAGGGTAAAGAGATTTGAAACCCCAACATAATCAACGCCGCAGGCATAAAGATCGGGCGTGAACGTAAGACCGGCCAGTACCGCGTACCCACCGTAGGACGCGCCGTAAATGGCAATTCTTTTCGGGTCGGCAATGCCTTTTTTTATGAGCCAGTGCACACCGTCGGTAATGTCATCCTGCATTTTCCGGCCCCACTGCTTGAAGCTTTGGGTCCAGAATTTTTTGCCATAGCCTGTGGAGCCCCGAAAATTCATTTGCAGGACAGCGTAGCCCCGGTTGGACAGAAACTGAATTGCCGGATTGTACCCCCAGTGGTCTCGCGCCCACGGCCCGCCGTGCGGATAAATGACAACCGGCAGTCCTTTGGCGTTTTCCCTGCCAACAGGCAGGGTCAGGTAGCCGTGAATGATCAGGCCGTCAGAGGCCGTGTAGTGTATCGGTTTGACTGTTGCCATGTCTTTTTCGTTTATCCAGGGCATGGTGTCCGCAAGGTGGGTCAGTTTTTTGCTCGTGCTGTCGTAGAGATAGTATGAACCGGCGTGTTTGTCTGAAAAGGTGCCGACAACGCACATTGTTTCGTCTTTGTTGCTGTCTGTAATTCTGACCTCAACTCCCGGCAGCTGGCGTTCCAGGTCTTCCTGTACCTGTTTTCGCTGCGAATCAAAAAAATGATAATGCTGTTTGTCCGTGTAATAACTTACGCCGGTAATGGTTTTTCGTTTCAGCGAGGCCATAAGTCCGTGTACATCGACTTCCGGGTGTTCAAAAATGAGCCGGCCCTGTTTGCCTGTTTCGGGATTGAAAAGAAAGATGGCGGTTTTATCCCGATCAATATTGCTCGCGACATACAGTTCTTTGTTATCAAATGTCATGAACAGCGGACTGAATGAATCCCTGAAATCGGTTTTCATGATTGTAATAAACGGGTCTGCCTCTGTTTTGCGGTATAAAACACTTGTATGCACCCCGTCTGTTGCTGTTGCCACACGAAGTTTTCCGTCATGGTCAGTAAGCCAGCTGGAAATATTGCCCGGATTTTCAGCAATTTTCTGCAGCTTGCCGGTTGAAAGGGTCAAACGGTAGACATCAAAAACTCGAGGGTCACGTTTGTTCATGGAAATCAGCATTTCATCATCATGGTCTTTGAGTCTGTCGATGATGTTGACCTGTACCTTGGCAAAAGGAGTAACGTGTTTTGGTTCCGATCCGTCTTTATGGACGGTAAACAGGGAATAGTTTTCATCTCCGCCTTCGTCCTGTAAAAACGCGAGCGTATCGTTGTTGGCCCAAAAGTAATCCGCGATGTCCCTTTTTTGAGCCGATGTTACCCGCACCACACTTTGGGGCGAGCCTGTTTTTTGCACAAAGACATTCAGTCTGTTTTTCCAGGGGCGCATAAAGGCAAGATGGGTGCCGTCCGGTGAAATTGAATATCCGGCCTGCACCGGATTGCGGAAAAAATCTTCCAACTGGTACTGTTTGACAGTGTCCGCGCCCGCTGGTGCGAGCCACAGACAGAAAGAAAGCAGAGAAAAAAGGAAGGTGATATACTTCATTGCCGGTCTCTTTTGGAGGATAATATCCGTTTTGGGTTGATGGGTGTCAGGAGAAAGCTCGGGCAATATTCTTGCGCCGATGTTGTGTACAGGCTTACTCAGGCCTCTTCTTTCCGATAAACACAGGATTCAGCCACCTTGCATTGTACTACATTGTATGACCCGGTTTTTTCCCTGCTGTTTGGCAAGGTACGTTGCCTGGTCAGCCAGTTTTAACAGGGTCTGAAAGGATTCCTGGCCTTCGGCCTGTATAAATCCGAAACTCCCAGTAATCCTGATGCCCATGGGATAGGTGGCGGTTGCGATCAGCTGGCGCAGTTTTTCCGCTATCATACGTGCCTGTTGGTGTGAAGTTCCTGGCAGGGCAAGGATAAATTCTTCTCCGCCCCAGCGGGCAAAGAGGTCTTCTCCTCTGATATTGGCTTGCAGGAGTTGTGATGTTGTATTGAGTACCTTATCCCCAATGGCGTGACCGTAGGTGTCGTTTACCTGTTTGAAGTTGTCCAGATCAATCATGATCAGGGAAAACTTTTTGTTTTGTTGTCGGCAGTCCGTTAAAGCGTTTGTCGCTTTATGCATAAAATCCCGGCGGTTGGAAATTCCGGTCAGGGGATCGGTGTGAGCCTCGTTATGCAGTTTTTTGAAGGTGAAGAACAGGTTTGTTCTCATTGTTTCAATTGTCCTTCCCAGCTTGGCAAACTCGTCATTTCCTGTCCAGGAAAAGGACTTATCCATCTGTCCGTTGTTGATCGCTTCCGTCTGCAGGAGCAGTTTGTGCATGGGCGTGGCTATTTTTCTGGTAAATATGATGGTTATGGTCAGAAAACCTGTCAGGTACATTGCCAGAAGAACAAGAAAGAAATCTCTCAGGCGGGGCAGAATTTCTTTTTCAATCACGTTGGTGGTGATGGAGAGCTGAACCTTTCCAATAGCTCTGTTTTCAAAAAAAATAGGCTCTTCCCTGGTAATAATCTCTCCTTCCCTTCGTTCCTGGATATCAATGTGAGCCAAGGCTATCCCGTATTCATCAGAGTAAATAAAGATTTCCACGATGCTGGGATTAAGGGTTAGCAGATGCGCGATGCGGGCCACTTCCTGGGGGGCAAAGGTATTTGTTGGCTCAGCCAGACTCTGTTTGAGCCCGTGCAGCAGTCTTTCTGTTGAAAGCAGCAGGTTGTCTTTGCGGATTTTTTTTTCATGGTTGTAAACAAAAATGCTGCCAAGAATAAAAGGGATAAAGAAGGCAACAAAGAGCCCGATAAAGAGTTTTCGTACCGTCTTGTTTTTCATGGCCAATTATCTTTTATCTTGATTCTTCCTTGCAGGATTTTTGAGTACAGGTTGTTGATTTGTTGCAGGACTGCTGTTGGAAGAACCTCTGGCCGCACGCCGTCAAAGTCAATATTTATTGCCTGTTGAGCCAGTCCCAGGCGTGTGACTCTGTTTGTGTGTTTCTTGAAATGTGTTTGGGACAGGGCGATATAGACCGCTTTGTTCGTGTATTTGACCAAAGAGCCAATCATGGTTTCGGGATACAGGCTGTTTTGGTTGGTATCCACGCCAATGGCGTGTATTCCATTTCTTGCGGCCTGGGCCAGCACACCGGTACCGGCAAATCCCGCAGTCGCGAACAGGACGTCCGCCCCCTGGGCAATAAGTTCGGCTGCCATTTTCCTGCCTTTTGCCGTGTCCCTCCAGACTCCCGGGTAATTGCCCAGTTCCTTTTCCATAATCTTGATTTTGGGGTTCATAGCGAGCGCTCCCTGTATATAACCGGCCCGAAAGCGGAGCAGGGGCTGATACTGTCGGGAGGTATAGATAAAACCAATGGTTTTGGTTCGGGACATAAGAGCGGCCAGCGCACCGGCCAAGAAACTGGCTTCGTGTTCGGCAAATACAAAGGCAGAGATGTTGGGCCGGTTTATGTTCAGGGCGTCCAGAAGAATAAAAAATGTCTGCGGATGCTCAGACACGATCGTATCAAGTTCCGGGAACTGTCCGCGGTATGGCAGGATAATGGGAGAATAGTTTTCAGCGATACATTTTTGAATCGTTGCGATATAGGTTGAGCCGTCAGCCGGAGTTTCGATTTCAAGGCATTTAACGCCCCGCTTTTCCTGAAACGCCCTGACGCCTTCATGCAGGGATTGGTTGTAGACCCCGTCTTCCTTTTTTCCCGTGTACACAATCGCGGGAGCTGCCTCGCCGGAAGAGGTTAGCCAGAAGCAGCAAAGAGTCAGAAAAATAATCAAAAGGCGCATGAGCTGTTATCGTTTTGGTTTGCTTGTTGTAAAGACAGACCTGAATATCAGACCGCCTTTTCAGGTAATTCTGTTTATATCGGTTTATAATCTCTTGCAATCTTTATTTGGCCCAGTATGATCTGGTTTTTTAATCTTTCAAGCTGGTCCTTGATTGTTTGGGGGACGAGCCCTTCCTCTATCCCGTTAAATTGCATTTCCATTGCGGACTGTATCAGCTGCAGGCGTTTTACTCCATCCCTGCGTGTTCCTGAAGAGGTCAGAGACAGGGCAATGTACACGGCCTTGCCGTTGTGTTTTATCAGGGAGCCAATTATGGTTTCGGGATACAGGCTGTTTTGGTTGATATCCACTCCAATGGCGTAGATCCCACCTTTCGCGGCCTGGGCCAGAACTCCTAATCCGGCGTAACCCACGACTGGAAACAGAACGTCTGCTTTTTGGGCGATAAGTCTGGCGGCCAGTTGCTGGGCTTTTTGCGTGTCAGACCAGTCCGCCTGTTTATTGCCCAGCTGGCCTTCCACGATGGTGATTGCCGGGTCTACAAATTTTGCGCCCTGAATATATCCGGCCCGAAAATGGAGGGCTGTCGGGTGCTGGTCCGATGTGTAAACAAACCCAATGGTTCTGGTCTTGCTCATCAGAGCGGCCAGGGCTCCGGCCAGAAAACCGCCTTCTTCATCGGCAAAGGAAAAAGACTGGACATTGGGTAAGTCCACTTCTCCAAAGCTCAAAAATATAAAATTGGTGTCTTTGTGTTGGGAGATGATCGGGGTCAGGGCGGGACGTTGAGACGCATATGGCAGAATAATGGGGGAATGTTTTTCAGCGATGCACTGTTGAATCGTTGCGATATAGGTTGAGCCGTCAGCTGGGGTTTCGATTTCAGCGCATTCAATCCCTTGTTTGCTCTGAAATTCTTCGACTCCCTGATGCAGGGATTGATTGTAGGCTCCATCTGCTTTTTTGCCTATGTACACGATTGCTGGCCCAGCCCAGCCCAGAGAGGTTATCCAGAAGCAGCAAAGAGTGAAAAAAAAGATTAGGAAACGCATGGTTTCTCCCCTGAGAATTAGAACTGTTTCTGCAGAAGCCAACTGATAGTTCTACAGGAAGAATTACACTGATATTTTGTAATAACTTTCACATTACGTTCAGTCCGCACCGGATGTCAAGACCGCTCATCAGGTTGGCATTGGCCAGAGCCTGCCCGGCCGCGCCACGGCACAGATTGTCTATGGCACTCAGGATAACCAGTTTTTGAGTCCGGGGGTCAAAAATCAGCCCGATATCGCAAAACATGGAGTCACGTACCCAGCGGGTTTCTGGTAATTGTCCGGGAGGCAGTATTCTGACCCAGGGGGACAGTGCGTAGAAATCTTTATATGTCTTATACAGTTCTTCAAAGGGAATTTCTCTGAGGAGTGTGCAGTAGATGGAACTCAAAATCCCCCTGTTTATCGGCAGCAGGTGCGGACAGAAAATCAGGGAGACTGCTGTTTGGGCCGCCAGGGCAAGTTCCTGTTCCATCTCCGGTGTATGGCGGTGTTTGCCGATTCCGTAAGGCCGGAAATTGTCATATACCTCACAGAACAGCGTCCCGACGCTGGCCTTGCGCCCTGCGCCCGAGGTTCCTGATTTGCTGTCAATAATAATGCCGCTTGGGTTGATCAGGCCGGACTCCAGCCCCGGATAGAGCCCCAAAATCACCGAGGTTGGATAACAACCGGGGTTGGCAACCAGCCAGGCTTCCCTGATGCGCGGCGCGTACAGTTCCGGCAGGCCGTACACCGCTTCTGCCAGCAGCTGGGGATGGCGATGGCGCAGTTCGTACCACTGGCCATAAACGTCTTTGTCTTTCAGGCGGAAATCCGCGCTTAAATCAACGACCTTTACGCCGGCTTCCAGCAGGTTATGCGCCAGATCCATAGCCGTTCCATGTGGGACTGCCAGAAAAACCAGTGAGCATTGTTCGGCCAGTTTTTTAACGTCCGGTCTGGTAACTACCAGTTGGCCAAGACTTGTGTCCTGCAAAGCGGGATACAGTTCCTGTAATTTTTTTCCGGCCTCCTGTCTGGAGGTGGCAACCTGGAGCTGCATGTGCGGATGGTTTGCCAGCAGGCGTAACAGTTCCATGCCAGTGTAGCCGCTTACTCCGACCAACCCAACGTAAATCTTGCCCATCAGCGCACCTTTTGGATGTATTTCATACGCAGTTCAAACAAAATATCTTTGAGAACATGTTGTTCTTCACAGGTCAGATTGCCCTGGGTTTTGTTTTCCAAAAGTCCGAGCAGATCAATTGTCTGCTTGGCCGCCGGCAGGTTCTGGATGATCTGGTTTGACTCCGGATCCGGAGCTTCGCCCAGACACATCAGAACTGTCGCGCTTAACGACAGAACAAAGGTGGCAAAGTCAAGCCGCGGAAAATCATTGTTGCTGCTTTCCTGTGCGGCCGCCTGATAATCCTCGGCCATTTTTTTGCGTTCCAGCAGGTAGGTTTCGTTTTCCTGACATTCGTTTGAGTCTGTCATATTGCTTCCTCCCAGTTTTCAAGCGCTGTTTCATAGGCCCGCATGGCGCTTTCTTGATAATCTCTGGCCCCTGAATGTCCGCCGCAGGCTGTAAAAGAGCTGTACAGGGCATACAGCCCGGCCAGCATGTCGCCCCAATCCACATGGCCCATGTGTCCGATACGGACAGCCCGGTTTTTAAGTTCTCCCTGGCCGCCTGCAAAATACACGCCGTAGCGTTCGCTGGCAATTTTGAGCAATTTACCGCCATCAATGCCCTGAGGCAGGCAAACAGAAGTCAGACCCCAAGTGTAATCAGTGGGGGCAAGCAGGGGCAGGCCAATGCTGGTTACGCCCGCTCTGACCATCTGGGTTAAGGCCCATTGTTTTTGATACACGGCCTGCAGATTTGGTCCGGCAAATTCCTGCAAGCTGGTTTCCAAAGCCACAATCAGATTGATGGCCGGTGTAAACAGGCTTTGCCCCATACGGCACTGCCGCCTTTCGGCCACCAGATTGAAATAGTAGGGGCACGGATTTTTTTCCGCCTTTTCCCAGGCCCGTTCACTTAAGGCCAGAAAAGCCAGACCCGGCGGGAGCATCAGCCCTTTTTGTGAACCGGTCAGCAAACAGTCTATATGCCACTTGTCCATTGGGCAGGGTGAAATGCCAAGGGCGGAAATACCGTCCACAACCAGCAGACAGTCGCTTGTCGCGGTCAGTTCGCCGATTTTCTGTATCGGGTGTCTGACGCCGGTTGAGGTTTCTGACGCCTGTACCAGCAGACCTTTTATTGTGGTATCTGCCAGCACGTCACGTACCTGGTCGATTGTGACGGCCTGTCCCCATGGGGCTGCAATCCGAACCGGTTCAAGCTGATAGTTGCGGGCCAGTTCCAGCCAGCGTTCACCGAACTTACCGCCGTCCACAACTGCGACCCTGTCTCCGGCCTGAAACAGGTTGGTTATAGCCGCGTCCATAGCCCCTGTTCCTGAGCTGGTCAGGGTCAGCACTTCTTGGCTGGTGCCAAACAGGTGGCGCAGGTTTTCCTGGCATCTGCCCATAATAGCCTTGAATTCGTCCTTGCGGTGATGGATCATGTCTCGCGCCAGGCTCAGGCGCACGTTTTCCGGCAGCGGCGTCGGGCCGGGAGTCAATAACCGTATTGTGTTGTTTGCCATGTTCTTGTCCTTTTAGCTTGGTCTAGTGCGCCATTGCCCAATTCTGTCCAATGGCGCTGTCCGTCCTGAGTGGCGCGCGCAGTGTATACACGTTTTCCATGAGCTGCCGCAGGCGCTTTTGGGCTGTTTCGGCGTGTTCTTGCGGCACCTCCAGCAACAGTTCGTCATGTACCTGCAAAATAAGTTCAGCCCGCATCTTTTTCAAGTCCTGGTCATTTTCAACCGCCAGCATGGCCATCTTGATTATATCCGCGGCTGAACCCTGTACAACCGTGTTGATGGCCATGCGTCTGGCTTGTTGAGCCAAGTTCTGATTGCGGGAATGAATGCCGGACAGCAGCCGCCGGCGTCCGGCCAAGGTGGTGACGTATCCCTGCTTGCGGACAGTTGTTTCCACCTGTTCGTAAAATTGTCTGATACCCGGGAGCTGCTCAAAATAAATGGCGATAAATTCCCTGGCTTCCTGCAGGGAGATGGCCAGTTCTCTGGCCAGTTTTTGCGGCCCCATGCCGTACAGCAGCCCAAAGTTGATGGTTTTGGCGTTGCGCCGTTCAGCCGAAGAAATTTCGCTGACCTCTTTCTGGTTCAAAATCGCGGCCGTGCGGGCGTGAATATCCTGTTCCTGCCGAAAGGCGCTCAGCAGGTTTTCTTCCCCGGAAAAATGGGCCAGTACCCGCAGTTCAATCTGGGAATAATCCGCGCCGACCAGTAAACAGCCTTGTCTGGCGATAAAACAGGCCCGCATCCTTTCGCCCATTTCGCCCCGGATGGGAATATTTTGCAGATTGGGAGAACTGCTGGACAGCCGTCCGGTTGCTGTTGCCATCTGGTTGAAATGGGAGTGCAGACGCTGGTGCTCGTCAACCAGACGGGGCAGTGGTTCCAGATAGGTGGAGCGCATTTTTTCCAGAGAGCGGAACTCAAGAATATCAGCAATAATCGGGTGTTTTCCGCGCAATTTTTCCAGAACTTCACTGGCTGTTGAAAGCTGGCCCCCGGCGGTTTTCCGTTTTGAGGCCAGTTCCAGTCTGTCAAATAAAATCTCGGCCAGTTGTTGGCTGGAACGGATATTAAATTCCATACCCGCGTGTTTGAAAATGCTTGTTTGCAGGGTTGCCAGCCTGGTCTGCACTTCGTTCAGAAAACTTGAAAAAGCGTGCAGATCAATGCGGATTCCTCTTCGCTCCATTCTTGCCAAAACCGCGACTAACGGTTGTTCCAGGCTGGTAAACAGGTTCTCAAGTCCGGTCTTTTGGAGCTGCTCAGCGATTGCTCTGGCCAGTTCCAGTGCCTTGAGTGTGCCGAATGTTTCCTGAAACTGCTCCGTGATTCCGCCCCACGAATAGTCGCGTTCTTCCGGGTTGAGCAGGTAGGCGACCAAGCCTACGTCAACCATCTTCAGTTTCGCCCATTCAGGCTGGCGGGCAATATGCTGCTTGAGGTCAACCAGAAATACCCGGCTGGTTGTCAGGTGCGGGAGCAGGGAGTCAAGACTGTCCGGGCAGGGCCAGGTTCCGGCCTCGGTGATAATATGCCAGCCGGTCTCTTGTCGCAGACATAAAACATCCTGTCCGGCCAGTGCCGGTCTTGTTGTCAGCCTGTCTGGCTGCGCCGTCACGGGCTCCAGACCGGGCAATACCTGTTGCAGGCTGGTCTGGCGTATTTTTGGGGCAGGCGTAACGCTTGTTGTGCTGCCTGTTGCCGCTTCCAGTTCCTGCAGTAGGGAGCGAAATTCATATTCGCGTAAAAATTCACGCAGTTTATCGGTATCCGGCCCCGACCATTCCAGTTCTGCCAGATTCTGCGGGGTTTGACAGTCGGTTTTCAGGCGGGTCAGCTCACGGTAGGTAAATATGGCCTCCAGATGCGGGGCTATTTTTTTTTGCAGCTTGGGCTCCAGCGTGGAAAAATTGTCGCGGATTTTTTCCAGTGTGGGGTGCGTGGATAAAATTTTCAGGGCTGTTTTGGGGCCAATGCCGGGTACGCCGGGAATATTATCCGTACTGTCGCCGGTCAGGGCCTGAAAATCCGGCCATTGCTGCGGTGTTAGCTGTTCTGTTTCCTGAAACTGCGTAAGACTGATCAGTTTTTCTTTTTTTTGCGCCGGGTCCCATAAAAGAACATTGTCGTCCAGACATTGGTGCAAATCTTTATCCGCTCCGACAATGACTACCGGCAATTCTGTCTTGAAACGGCTGGTCAGGGTGGCAATCAGGTCATCGGCTTCTACTCCATCAGAAACAAGGGTCTTGATGCCAAGGGCGCCAAGGGCCTCATCAAGGGGCGCGAGCTGGGCAATCAGGCCTTCGGGTGTTTTTTGGCGGTTGGCCTTGTAGTCCTGCCATATTGCATTACGGAATGTCGGGCCTTTACCATCACGGATAAAGGCAAAATGGCGCGGTTTTTCTTCGCGCAGGATTTTGAGCAGGGTGCGCAAAACAATAAACAGCGAGTTGGTTGGAAATCCGTCCGAGCGTTTCAGGTCAGGATAGGCGTAAAATCCGCGGTAAATAAAGGCACTGCCGTCCATAAGAAAGAGCGGCGGCTGTTGCAGGCCAAGAGGGGTTAAAAGGGACAAAACGGTCTCCTGAAATCAGTTTTTGGGAGCGGAAACGGGAGTGGTGTCTGGTACAGTATCCGGGGGAATATCCTTTGGCAGTCCTGTTTTTTGTTTTTGGTTTCGTTTTTTATGGCGGTGCAGCCTGTCCCAGACAAAATTCTGCGCCCGCTGGCCTTCAAGCAGGGACAGGGGAATTTCAGCTCTGGCCATGGTTTTGTGCCCACCAGCCGAACCCATGTCACCAAACAGGCTGGTTGCGAATTTTCCCATGTCCTTGCGCAGTCCGTCTCCCCGAAACACAACAACCAGTTTTTCTTCGCTCAGGCCGCAGACCATTGCCCAGTTCGCGCCTTCCACCCGTAAAAGCAGATCCGCCAGCACAACCAGAATATCGGGCGAATCAACTGCGCCCATGCTGACAATCATGCCGTGACGCATGCGGCGTATTTTTTTGAACGCAACAGCAAGATATTGCAGCCATTCTTTTTTGAATTCACTGCGCAATATCTTGTGCAGCATGGCCGGACTGTAAAATTTCGTCAGATACCGAAAGGCGTTGATGTCGATATTGTCAAATTTCAGTTCAAAACTGTGCGTGTCGGTCTTGATGCCGTAAAGCAGGGCCGTGGCCAGTAGTTTGCCGGGCCGGATTCCAAAACCGTACAGATATTCGGTCATGATCGTGCTGTTGGCCCCGTAACCTGGACAGAGTTCGACAAAGTCGGCCTGAACCGGATGTTCTTTGGAAACAGGGTGGTGATCAATGACAATGGAGAATTTGAAAGCTGCAAAATCCGGGTGATGGTGCGGCTGGGAATCAACCAGCGCAAAATGGTCGTACTGGGCGGCCAGAAGCGGGGTCAGTTTTTGAGAAGGAATCCGCAGCAGGTTCATCATGGCCAGATTGTCCGGGCGGGTAATAGTGTTGACTTGGGCAATGCCTACGGCTTCTACCCGCCGTGACAAAATCCGTTTGAGTGCCATGGCCGAAGCCAGAGCGTCTGGATCGGCGTTGATCAGGATCAGCCAGCGCTGTTCCTTATTCAGCACCTTGAGAAGTTCGTCCATTTTGCTGGTCAGTTTACGAAAATAGGCCATGTATCCCTCAGATTCTTGAGTTTACACCACACCCGCGCGCGGAGCGGCAGTGGCAAATATAGAGAGTGAGTCTTGAAGAAACGGAAAATCCTGTGCTTGAGTCAAACAGATTTTTGGGGTTAGGTAACTGTGTATGCCACGTTTTTCTATCCCAGACTGCCTACTCCAGTTTTTTTTTGAGAGCAAGCTCAAAAAGTTTTTTTGTTGTGACGGGAAGATAGAAGACGAAATAGTCAGGAAAAGAGTGAGAGCTGACGTTGGGTCTTACGCTGTATTTTTTGGGCGCTGTAACGGAGCATGCCCTGACTGTCCAGTGCAGCCAGAAAGGGTGACGGCGCGGGAATCGTCGTCAGGCCAAAGAGTTGCCTTTGTCTGGCCAGTGACAGAAATAATCCTTTGCGGGCGCGGGTCAGGGCCACGTAAAACAGGCGTTTTTCCTCATGAACAGAGTCCGGTTCCGGGCGTTTTTGGCCGGGCAGTTCAAGCGGTAAAATTCCCTGTTCCAGTGCCGGCAAAAAAACGTATTCAAATTCGAGCCCCTTGGCGGCGTGCATGGTCAGAATCTGGACTTTCTGGGTACGGGTGCGTATTTTTTCCAAATCCATTTCCAGATACAGGTCGTTGAGCAGGGCCTGCCAGTCTTGCTTGTGGGTAAACCGGTCGCAGAGTTTTTCCAGCGCGTCTGTTGCCGGACTGAACGTGGTGTCAAGGCTGGTACTCAGCCAGGCGCTTAGCCGCTCAGGGTCTTTTTGAGCCAGCTCCGGCCTGGGAGCGGGCCAGTTGGCTGGCAAGTCAACGGTCTGTCCCAGACAGGCCGCTGCAAACCGGATAAGGTCGGCAATGTGCGGGTCGTGAAAAAACGGTTCACTTTCCGGTACAGCGCAGGGAATGCCCATTTTTTCCAGATATTTTTTCAGCTGTACGCCAATGGCCCGAAAGCGGACAAGTACAGCAATGTCCTGCGGCCCAACATCCATACCCGTTTCCAGGTTGTCGGCCTGCCAGTGCGCAGTGCCGCCCAGCAGTTGCAGCATCCGCTCTCCGATCCAGGTTGCTTCATTCTTTTCGTTTGCGCCCTCAAAAAAGGTGACTGCGCCTTGCTCTGTTGTCTGAGGCTGCACAGGTTCGTCTGGAAACAGGCGGTTAGCCTGGGTGAGAATTTGTCTGGTACTGCGGTAATTGGTGCTGAGGGTTAAAACCTGTAACTGCGGCCACAGGGCATAGAGATGGCGGCCTATATCGTGAATGGAGCCCCGAAACCCATAGATGGCCTGCTTGATATCGCCGATACCGAACAAGCCGTGTCCGTTTTCGGGCAGCAGTTCACGGAGAATTGCCAGTTGAAGCGGCGATAGGTCTTGTACTTCATCAACCAGAATCTGTGTCCAGACGGGTTTGGTTCCGGTACGCAGGAGCTCCAGCCAGATTTCAAGCAGGTCAGTATAGTCGATCCGTCCCAGTGCCTGTTTTTGCAGGGTGTAGGCAGTAAAAGCCGGTACTGGTTGCATCTGTTCACGGGCAGCGGTTCCTTCCGCCCAAACCTGTTTGCGTTTTTTGGTGTCCAAATCCGGCATGCTGGCTGTAAACAGGGCAAAGGCTTCGGTTTCGCTTAAAATTTTGGGGGGCTGGCCGTGCGCCTCCTGATATGCTTCCAAGGCCAGTGAGTGCAGGGTTCCGGCCTGAATATTTTTTGGGGCCATTTGCAGTCGGGTCTGAATTTCCCTGGCCGCCTTGCGGGTAAAGGTCAAAATTAGAATCTGTTCAGGAGCAACCTCTTGGCGGAGTAAGGATTCCACCCTTCGCAGCAGGGTGAATGTTTTGCCCGTTCCCGGCCCGGCCAGAATCAAAACTGGTTGTGGTCCCGCGTTAGCTGCTGTTTCCTGTTCCGTGTTTGCCGTGCGTTGTGCTGTTTTTTCTTTTTGTGGCCGTGTGTTGAACGGGATTGGTTGCGGTTTTGTTTCCAGTTGGACAGGAGTAAGGCCGATTAGGTTGGTGCCTGGAAGCAGCTGGTGTTTTTCGTGCTCGGAAAACAGCCGGATGCGGCCGTATTGGCCGTCAAATCCTCCCTGACGCAGGACTGTCCCCTGCCGCATACGCAAAACAGCCTGTCCCAGCAGTGGTTGTTTTTTGTCCAGTTCCTGTGGCGGGACATTACGCAAGATGTTCATTTCCGAGCCAAAGCTGGCCAGCAGGGTGGAGTAAGCGGCAAAGACCTTTTTGGTTTTTGGGCCAACATTCAGAATTTCAGACAAGATTTCCGGCAGCGGCACAAGCGAGGTAAATCCTTGCGATCCTGGCGGTTGCTGCGGTGTTTTTCTGTCCGCCAGCTGCCAGATGCGGTTGAGAACTCCAACGGTTAGCGGTTTGCCACATACCGGACAAATGCCTTTATACTCGGCTGTGTTGGCTGGTTCGCACATTACGCCGCATTGGCGGTGGCCGTCCAGATGGTATTTGCCCTCTTCCGGGAAAAATTCAAGCGTCCCCTGAAATTTTGTTGCTCCTGGCTTACGGTGCAGGGAGGCAAAGATTTCAGTGTAATCCTGCTGGCCGGAAAAAACGTTGGCTTCCCTGCCGAGATTGGCGCCGGAATGGGCATCGGAATTGGAGATAAGGGTCAGATTGTCCAGCTCGCTCCAGAGCCAGTTCATCTCCGGGTCGGAAGAAAGACCCGTTTCCAGGGCAAAAATATGGGGGGTTAAATCCTCAAAACATTCTTCCAGGCTGTCAAAACCGGATTTAGAGCCAAAGAGAGAAAACCAGGGTGTCCAGATGTGAGCCGGAACCAGAAAGGCTCCGGGGCCGGTTTCCAGAACCATTTCCAGCAGGTTTTTGCTGTCCAGACCTAAAATGGGACGGCCATCTGATTGCAGGTTGCCAACTTGGGCCAGACGGGTATTAAAATTTTTGACCATGTCCAGACTGGGCATATACACCAGATTGTGGACTTTGCGGACCTGCCCGTTTTTTTTGTAGATGGAGCTGATTTCCGCGCTGAGCAGAAAAAGGGGGGGGGTGGAGAAAGGGACTCCCTGCAGTTGCGGGATTTCCCGTTCCAGATTGGCGGTGTCCTGCAGCGTGAACAGACCGTTTCCCAGCGGACGCAGCTGCTCTTCGATCATCTGCACCCAGCCCGGGTGAGTAAAATCGCCGGTGGCAATGATGTCCAGCCCCTTTATCGCACCCCATGCCGCCAGAGAACGAAAAGACAAATCCCTGCTCGTGGCTCTGGAAAAACGGGAGTGAATGTGCAGGTCTGCCAGAAATTCAGACATATCGCCCTATCTGTTCAGGGGTTAAAAAATACAGCTTATTGGCAATATAAACCATAAAAAACACAAAGTGATAGCGAATGTTTTCTTTTTTCTGCTTATATGGTTGTTCTTTCCTTTGTCAATGAAGTGGACAAAATTAAGAATTGGGGGAATTGGTTTTGGATGGAGGAAGCTATTTTTCGGTCTTTAATCGGGTAGGTATGGAATAACAGCTGTTGGGGGCGGGCTCAAATCGTTGCTCTTGAGAGGGCAAAAGGGACAGCAGCTTTACAATGTGCATGCCCTGACAGCTGCGATAATGAGTGCGGCTATCAGGATAACAACAGACACAAAAAAGATGATGCCCATAACCAGCTCACCTGCAGCCAGAATCAAGTCGAATATGAATCTGACAACAATCAGAAATAAATATGCAAAGGTTGCCAGAATCACAAACAGGCAAAAGACTGTCTTGACAAAAGTCCGACACAACCATGTAATTTTTTAAAAAAAGTATAAGCGCGTATTGCAGCGATTTCATGTTATCTCTTAAATATAGAGGCCTCCTCTGTTGAAAGTATATTGTTCTATATGCGGCAAATCTCGGATGTCGATTGTTAAACCTCTCTAATCTGCCTATGCGGCAGTAATCCGTTTTTCGTATCTGTGGGGGAGCTGGTTGTATTTCTAATCTGCCTATGCGGCAGTAATCTCCAGATAATTTTTCATAAACTTTTTTATATTAAATTGTTATCTGGTTGTACAGTTGCATTCCTAAAGTTTTTTGTGTTTTTTAACCTATTGGAATTTAAAAATATTTTTTATGTTTTCCTGAAAGGGTTAAAACCAGGGAACCGTTGTTGTACGGGAAAATCCATACGTATTAAATTTTCCCTCATGAGAGATTGCCTCCAACTGTCCATAATCAAAAAAAAGTCTGAACCGTTGGGCACTGCTGTAGCTTTTCATTTCAATAAAGGGCAAGCGCAGATGTTTTTGTGCCTGATCAGGGATACGTTTTTTTGCTTCTTCCTCATCAAATCCATGCCGTTTCATGGCTCTGCGGCGTAACCGTTCAGGGTTGCTTTGTTTTTCCTGTACCCTGAAAACTGTTCGGAACATGGTATGTTCCGGTACCTGCAGTATGTCGGAAATAAGCGCATAATCATGAAAACGTGTTGCCCAGCCACTTGCCATAAGGGTTGCAAGGCTTTTTTGTTGTCCGTGCAACCGCAACTGCGATCCTGTTTGCTGCGCCTCTATATTGGCATCTGGAAAGCTGACGCCAATATCTTTTTGGCCATAGCTGACCAGCGCTAAATGCAATTTTTCAAACAGGATACTCATAATCTGGTTGCCGGAAATCTCTGTATTCGGCAAGATGGTAATATCCAGATAATGGTCAATATTAGTCATTTTTGTCTCCAAAGACGCCGCCACGAATCAAAACCGCCATAACATAGTGCTGTTGTTCACTAGACGGGGCAATGTCTTTCATCATCCAGTTGTCAAATAGTGAGTAAAAATCTGTTTTGGCTTTGGGCTGTCTGTAGGCTTTTCCTTGCGTTGTTACTGCACCGTAAGGTTCAACAGCAATAGGGCCTGTTTCTGCGGCATCAGGGTACCAGTTATCTACGGTCCGAATGGCATTGCCTATTTTTTGGGAATGAATGGCAGCCACGTCTTCAACTGCATAGAGTGTTTTGCTTTTATTGCCACGGCCACGATCCATAATCAGCTCCTGAGACGGATAGACTTCCAGCCCTTTCCCTACACGAACAAATGCCGTTATCTGAAGCAGAACGTGCTTTTCATCGCGTAATCCTTGAGCTATCAGTTTGCCAAGAGATTCCACGTCCTTTTGTACAGAATCAGGGGCAGTAAATGAACGAAGCGGTATATCCAGAGCAGAAAATGTCCATGAATCCCTGGTCGTTCCTTGCTCCAGATGGTCAATTCTGATTTTTATATCTTCGGCGCCAATACGGTTACGCCAGAGGAAACGGCCATTGGCCAGATTAAAGGCATACCGCCGGGCCAGTTCTTCAAAGCCGTATTTCTGGGAGTAGCTGTTGACAACTTTTGTCAGCCTGTTCCTGTATTCAGGGGAATTACAGGCCGAAGGCTGGCCTGTTCCTTCCAGTATGCGCAGGGAAAAGACGGTTTTCAGGGTGTCGGCATTTGCGGGTAAGGCACAGATATCGACAGTCTGTAAGTTGGGATTTTCAATAGCTGAATCAAGCTTGGTCGGGTCTTGCTCTTTCGCTTTCAAACGGTTGGAAATTGTTCCCCGAACGGATTTTTCCCGAATCTTAACAGGATTCCAAGCTGATTCGTTGTCACTGTCGTTCCAGTTGCCGGAAAAAAACAGGGCATCAGAAGGATCCAGTTTGCGTTCAAAAGCCAAAACAGATGCAGTTTTCAATGTCGTGGTCATAATTAAAACCTCCTATAAAAAATTTATGTATGAATTGTAACAGCGAAACAACCCCTCTTCGTTTTTGGCGTACCAGAGAAGCTGTTTGATAGTGTTCAGTCTGTGCGGGGCAATCCATTCTCCGATGCCATACACGCTTTCAACGAAATAAAACGGAATGTTCGGGTCGCGGGTCCTCTCTACTGTGCCTGCCTCCTGTTTTTGGGTTAAGGCTGTGTAACCCAAGGGAATGGGTACAATCCAGCCCGCGTTTTTTCGGTCATGTTGCCATTTCACCTTTGGCGCGCTATCGCTATCATCAGACGGACTGTTCTCTTGGGTCGCTTTCCAGTTAAAACGGGAAAGAGACAGCCAGGCATCAAGGGGCGTTGCCTCAGGTCGTTCCTGGCGCAGAAGGTCAAGCCGTTTTTCAAGCAAGTCTGGGCGTTCTACCAAAGTAAATCCCGGCAAGAGTTGGTAACGAAGTTTGTCAAAAAAAGAGTTTTCCTCATTTTCTGGTATAGAAAAAAAGTATGGTTGCAAACGGGAATATCTACGGGACGGCAACACACTGCCTCCGGCAATACGCATGGCGGAAAGTATGTCCATAATGGTTTGCGCGATTCTGGCTTTTGTTTCTTCGGGTTCAGTTAAGAATGTTCCGCTGACTCCAAAAAGCAGACTGATATCAAGATGCATTCGGCCTTCCTCAATAATGGAAGCAGAGCTGCCGTCCTTGTCCAGTGGATTTCGAGTCAGGCAAAAAATATTATGAAAGCCCGTATGGCTGACTTGTGTTTGAAACGAATGGCAGACCACACCCACACTTTCAAAAATTAATGGCAGTTCCAAGCACTGGCAGCGCCGTTCCAAAGCCCACATCAGCCCCGCAAATGCGGTTATGGACGGAAATCCCCAGGTTAGGGAAGAAGAAATGGCATTGGCATTTTGTATCTGAATATGGGGCAAAAGGAGTAAACCTTCAGAGGTAGGAAGATCAGGCATGCTCAGCCTCCTTTTTTTTGAATTTTTTGAGTGCCTGCCGCCAGACATGGTAATCAAACAGGTCTACCCAGTGGCGGTGTTCTGTATCTCCTAAAGGCAGGTCTTGCCCTAATTGGCGATTGAGCCAGTTGGCAAAGCGCCGTTCTATTGCAGGGGCCCAGTTCAGGTCCGTCCACAGCTCAGAAAAATCCGGGTCTGTAGCAGTGGCAAAGGGATCCAGCCAGCAGCGTTCCTCGTCTGCAAGACGGCAGCGTCGATCGGATGTCCAGCCAGGGGCAAGCGAGAGCAATTCCTCTACATATTGGCGCAGTTCACCGATAATGGTCAAAACATATGCATCTCGTTTTTTTCTGGTGGCCAGGATTGGAGCTGGATCGCTTTCCAGAAATAAGCGCAGGTTTGTAAGCCGCTCCTGTATAGCCGGACGATTGGCAAAAGCAGACAAAGCGGATTCTTGATAGAAAACCGGGCGTATCTGACGTGAGCGCCAAGGCGGCGGGCAAGAGCTGAAAAGATAATTTGTACCGCTACGCTCGCTGTTTAACTGGCTGATATTTTGTGGTTTTGTCCCGCCCAGTTTCTGAACTGCCAGATCAGGATATTCGTGCAGGGGCTGTTCACAGTATATATTTTCTTTTCGGGCTTTGCGGGCTGTTTTTGCAGCCTCTCCGAAGCGATCTTCCTGGATTTCCGTGTATATAGCATGGGCCAGAGAACTGGGATACAAAGGTGCGAGCAGTACAAAATGCTCATCGCATGCAGGGTCGCTGCCCTCCAGCCAGTAGATTTGTTTGGCCAGGGTATGGGTGGCAAATGTTTCTGGCTCGCGGATAAAATCAAGGAAAGCATCTACCCATGCTTCAGCGGCTTCGTTTGCCAGAGCATCAATAACAGCCTGTTTCTCATCTTGCATCCATTGCAACAGTGTCTTATCCTCACATCGCAAGGTAAGAAATTTGTTGACGTCAAGGGCTGCGGCATTGCCGACCACGTCTGTTGCACAATCCGGGGCAAGAAGATGGCTGCCCACCAGATTGTCATGTCTGACAAGACGTTGTGACGGGCAGAACAGGTTCGATCCTTTTGCTCCGGGATGGATTGCTTTTATGGTATGGGTTGCAGCCTGTATCCAGCTCACCCTCCGAGCCGCATCGGCAATCCAGACCGGTCGGGAAAATTTTTCTTCCCAGTTTTCTCTCGCCGGGTCGTCTGGGGCGAGTTTTTCAGTTTTTGTTGCCAGACGAGCTGCCAAAAAATCATCAATGATTTTGCGTAACTGGCGAACAAGGTTTTGTTTTTCAGGCATAAGCATCCTCCTTTGTTGTTTATGTATATAATTTTATTCCCTCTAATGGTCAAATTCTTTTTCTGCCTATTCGGCAGTTGGTTTTGGAAAATTTTATTTCCTCTAATTTTCTGAGCTGCCTGTACGGCAGAATAGGTTCATACGCGCTTTTTGCTTCGTGAGAAAGATAGTGTTTTCAGCTCTTCCTGTCAAAACCCAATAACGGGTTAAATGTCCATCCGCTACCTTCGTCTTTGGGCTGGGGTAGGGTAAGGGTAAAAAACTTGCGGGCGCAGGTTTCAGGGGGCAGGTCTGTTTGTTCTGCAATGGAATGCAGTTCTTCCATAATATCTATGTTCAGCCAGGCATCTGTTCCCTGTCCCCAATCAATTTCTAATCGTTTCAGCATTTTTTCCTGCTTACTTTCACCGTTTTTGTGAACAGCAGTGAGTACCCATTTTTCTTCATTCTCATCAGGGAGCAGCAGGCATTCGATTTCCGGCAGACTCGACCGCCGAAACATCTGGGTTTGTTGCAAAAGCCCTGTAAGCATACTTTGCGGGTATTGCCACCAGGAAAAGGCTCCCAGGGTTGTTTGAGCCGTTTTTCCGGCCCTTTTTTCCCGTTCGGTCAATTTTCGTTCCGGCTCAGGCACAAACAAATGGTGCAGCCTGGCGTGTTCCAGATCTGTCAGGTTCCCTTTGGGGTTGGGATTTTTCCGTTCCAGCAGGCGGGGTCTGGAGTCCGGCTGTTCATATTCTTCCCGCATAAGCAGGTTGTGAAGGCTATGAGAGGTCAGGGGAAAAGAACCGCCTTTTCGGGTTTCAAAACCAGGGCGGGAAAAGGCAGGGTCTTTTGAATTTGTCAGTCCTTTAAAATTACGTGACCAGAGAAGCACATTGGTGATGTCCCATTTCTCCGGGCGGTGGCGGCGAATGCGACCGACAAGCTGGATGAATGAGCGCATGGACGATGGCTCCACAATCGCCCAGTCTGCGTCCCAGTCTCTGCCGACCTCGCAGATCGGGCTGGCTATTACCAGAAAGATATGCTCGGCGTGCGGGGCTTGTTGCAAATGGGCGCGAATTTCTGGCTCGTTAAATACCGCCAGCAGGTCTTTACGGTTCAGACAGCGGTCGAGCAGTTTTTCTGTTTTTGTACGCAGGGCCAGAGGAAAACGGGAGTGATAGGCCAGCAGATGAATACGGGTGTTTTGAGGCGCGTCCAGGCTGGCCAATGCCTTTGCAATCTGGCGAAGATGTTTGATATTAGCCATGCGCAGCAAACCAAAACTGACGCGCTGACTGCCCACGCAGGTATGGTTGCCCGCGTGCAGGCGGCAGGCAGCTTCAAGCAATACAGAGGCCAGTTTTTTGGGCAGTTCTTTAGAGGTACACGAGGTAAGAGCTTCCACATCAAGCAGGCTGGCTCTTCTGCGGTGCTCGTTTCTGCCTATTCTGTCTGCCCTGTTGCTGGCAAATTCATTATGTTTTGGAGCAAAATTCTGTTCATCAGCTTGTGTTACCTGCGTGCCAAATTCATCTGCCCATACACAGGTTATTGGTTGAGGTGTCTCTGGATTTTGACCCAGATTGCGTTCAAAAACAGCCCGCCCTTCCCTGTAGGCTGTAAACAGCCCGGTCGCCAGAGCAGGTGGTAGTGTGGCTGAAGAAACAAGCACCCGGCAGCCGAGCATACCCGCCCAATATGTCAGGCGGGCAATGGCTGGCAGGTCTTCCAGGCCGTAATCATCAATTTCGTCTAAAACCAGATCGCTGCCCAGCAGACGGAGCATGGGCAGAATCTGATGGCCGCCGCGCAGGGATTCCGTAGCCGGAACCAGATGATCTACAGTACAGGCCAGAATCGGAGCAGATAAAAATTTTCGGGCTTGTCCATCCTCAATGATTTTTTTGAGAACAGGGTTTTCCATATTGCCTTCAAAGAGAACATGGGCGTCATCTGTAAAAAGCGCGCGGGCGGATTCCTGACCCTGTTCCGCCAGATTCTGCCAGTTTTTTTCAAATATTTTTTGCTGGTCAGGAACAGCAATCTGTTCTTTGCCTGCTGCGCTGTCGCCGGAAAAAAGGTCGTACAGCTCTTGAGCCGCCAGACCGCCCACACGCACTGCCAGTTCATCATCACTGAGATGCAGACGTTTTTGATATTCCCGTCCGGTTTGGGTGGTCAAAACGCGCAGGCCCAGAGCGAATGTTGCCCGCATGCCTTGTTCTGGCGGTTGAAGGGCATAGAGCATGCGGATATTGGCCAGGGTTTTGCCGCAACCGGTTGAAGCCATATTCAGTAAAAAAACACCACCCGTATCCGGTTGCTGACGAACAGCATTGCAAGTATCTACCGCCTTGTCCTGCCAGCGAAAACGGGAATCATTGCAGCGGCGGCGCAGACCACGATGATGCGCCAGACGCGGCAAATCCATCCCAACAGCAGGCAGGGCGTATGCTATCTGACCACACATCTGCGCCACGCGCACAAGATGTTCCTCCAGTGTTTGTTTGAGTTTTTTGTCGCGTCCGGTATTGGCAAACAAGGTGGTTTTGTTGGGCTTGCAGGACTGTCCGGTTTCCTGTGCAGAGACCTTATGGTCAGCCAGCATCAGAGTCAGGCGGGACAGATGCAGGACAAAGGTATCCTGACACTGCTCTTTTGCCGCCGGATGCTTGAGAAAGCGCGCCGCGCATTTGCGCACTTCTTTTTGCCAGTCCGGGCCAAGGCGGGTAAAAAGAGTGGCCGGAATTTTCCAGTATTCTTTTGCGTCTTGCTGTTGCGGAGTTCCGCTTTCATTCCATCTTCTGACAATACTTTCCGGCAGGGCCTGAAGATGGGAAGTCGTGCAGCCATGTTCAGGGTTTGTTGGCAGTCGGTGGTGGCTGACAATCAGCCAGCTAATAGCTCTGGCCAAAGGCGGCATATCCTTTTTAAAGGGTTTGAGTGTCGAGTCTGGCAGTTTGTCCAGCACATCCTGCTGAACACGCTGAAGCGTTTTGGCGGCCGAGTCAGGTTGAAAATCTGCCATGCGTTGCAGCCAGTTTTCATCTTTTTCATCATTGCCGACAAAGGCCTCAAAAAGGCGCAGGGAAATCCATTCGTGCCGGATCAGGTTACGCTCAGGAGTTGTGGAGCGCAGGACACGTTGAAACTGAGCGCAGGATTTGCCCATATCATGCCATAAGGCTGCCAGACGGGATAAAAGCAAAATTGTTTCGCGGCTGTGCCAGGTGTTTTCATCTTCTGCGCGCAATACATCACGTTTTGTGCGATTGGTAGGCACTGCTCCATGTTCGTTGAAACGGCTGGCAGTGCCCACTATCCACAAAAGTTCGGTCTGGCTGCCGTACATCCGATAACAGGCCACCGCCGTGTTTTTACGGGCTTTTTGGCGCAGCATGCGGCGTAAGGTTTCAAGCCCGGCCAGCGTGATAGTGGTTTGCCAGACCCGTTCGCCCCGGCGTTCGGAAAATTGATCCAGAATACGTCTGGTCTGGGCCAGCGCATTGCCTGAACACTCCGAGACAAGCAAAATATTCATGGAGCATTTCCTTGCAGCGAAGCTGTTTCCTGCGCAACCTGCTTTATGGTTTCAACCATAAAATCAAGCGCTTCATGGCGGGTACATATTTCCACGCAGCTTTGTCTGAATTCCTGTTCGTTTTGCCCTTGCATAGCGGCGATAAAGGCCAGTGGCAGAACAAGCGCGTCTTTAACCAGGTCTGCTACATCAAAGACCAGGCCGCCGCGACGGGTTTTGCCGTGCAATACTGCCAGCCCGTGCGGGATACCCAGCACCCAGGTTGCAGTGGCGCCAAGTCCGTAGGCCAGATAATTGCCGTGGTCAAGGAATTTGTTCGCCGCGTCCACGCCGCTTCCGCGTTCTCCCCGGCTGAAATGCCCATAACCTGTTGTTTCGGCGGCCAGACGGTACAGGGTTTTGGTCAGCCTGCCCTCCAGTGTTAACAGGTTGGTAACATCTTTTACAGACTGCATGTCGTTTTGAGCTGTTTCAAGCAGCGGCACGAGGAGTGTGTCACTGAATCCGACTTCCCTGAGCTGCTTGTCCCGCGTCCAGGTTTGGGCAAGAAATGCAAGGCGGGAGTACTGAAATTTTTTGGCTGCTGCCAGTCGAAGGGCATCATCAAACCAGAAGCTGACCCATTTTTGCAAATAAGATGTGGGGCGGTATTCACTTTGCGGGGAAAACCAAAGCACATCAAGAGGTGGTTCTGTGGCCGTAAACAGAGGTGTTCCTCCTCCGCCACAAAATCCGACCAGTACTCCGGCCTTTCCCAGTTCCCGCATGGCGGCCTGGGTAACCGAGGTGCCGGTTCCAAGCAGAATACTTGTTGTATTGGCGATGGGAATGTTCCAGTACAGGCGCTCTTTTCCCGCGTCTGTTACATATTCCACCCGCCCGCCTTTGACCAGAACCCGGCAATGTTCCAGATAATAGATATTGGCCCGTTTGGAATGCAAAATGGTTTTCAGATCAGAAGAAGGAATATAGTCCATAATGTCCTGCCTTTTTTGAACCGGATTTGTCATGACTCTGGAAAATATCAGGAGAAAGCGAAAAAAGCATGGCAGACATGAAATGGTTTTACAAGAACAATCCATAACGTTTGCCGGGCGTAAGAAACTCTTATCCCTGCTCTTGGCTGGTTAAAAGCATTGCCTGTTTCTCTTTCAGCAGGTAAAAAGCGGACAAGGAAGGGAAAAGCTGTGCGTATTGTAAGTCTTGAAGCCTCGTACTTTGTTTCCTGCTTTCGGAAAATGGGGCATACTGTCTTGTCAGTTGGGAGCCGCAGTGATTGCGAGATTCGCCTCAGCGAGCCAATTGCCGGAGATGGTCTGGTCAATCTGCTCGACCAGCACCAGTTTCGGCCAGACTTGATACTTTGGGCTGATGGTTGCCAGCCACCAGGCGTGCTTGGCTTTGAAATGCTGCCCTGTCCGGTAATCGGTTTTTCCATCGACCAGTATTGCAATCCGTGGCATGTGCCCTGGTCTTTTTGTTTTGATGCTTTTTTGGTGGCCCAAAAGGATTACCTGCCCTTGTTCGCTTCTGCTCATGCTCCCCGCGCTGTAGAGTGGTTTCCGCTTTTTTTCAAACCGGCCGCTCGTCCATCAGAGCCTGCCACCCGTGATATTCCTGTTTCCTTTGTCGGCACGGTTGGCGCAACAATCAATACTCCACGGCAGGCGTTTTTAACTGAGGTTGGCCGGAGTGTCCCGCTGTTGGTTCGCAGCGGCGATTTTATGCCGATTTACGGGCGCTCTCAGATTGTGCTCAACCAGAGCGCGGCCGGAGAAATCAATTTTCGTTTTTTTGAGGGGCCTGGTTGCGGCGCGTTATTGCTCACAGAGCGGACGGACAACGGACTGGAAGAACTGCTTGTTCCGCAGGAGGAAGTGGCCCTGTATGAGCGTGGTAACGCCCTGGACGCGATTCGGGTGTGCCGCGAACTGCTCAGTCAACCTGAGCGCGTGCGGGAGATGGCCAAAGCCGGACAGCGCCGGGTGCTGCGTGAGCACTGTCTGGTTGCCCGCGCCCGACATATTGTTCGCTTAGGCGAACAGTTGTGCCAAAACAAGGCCTGGAAGTGGCGGATTGCCAATCGGGATTTTGTGGCCCGTGAGCTGGCCAAGGTTTTTACCTTTCTGGGAACGGATTCTTTGCTCCCTCTGCCGCCTGAGTTGACCGAGGCATATCTTCGGCTGGGAGCAAAAATGTCGGGATTGACCGCCTGGGGTTGAAAAGAGAGCTTTACTTTTTTGGTTCTCTTGGATATTGTAACTCTTTTTGAAACTTGCAAGAGCTGCAGGCTGAATACATTATGTGTTTTTTCTCGTTGTGGAGAAGATGAGTATGGACAATAAGGATATTGAATATTTCCGGCAGGAACTGAATCAGCAGCTTGATTCTATTTTGACGCAAGGCCAGGAAACCCTGGACACCATGTCGGAAAAAAGTGAGTTCTTCGCGGATCCGGCTGATCGGGCAACAGCGGAATCAGATCGGGCTTTTATTTTGCGTTTGCGTGACCGGGACAGAAAGGTGATCAAGAAAATCCGCCAGACACTGGACAGGATAGAGAGCGGAGAATTCGGCATTTGTGAAGAATGCGGCGAGGAAATCGGGCTGGCTCGTTTGAAGGCCAGGCCGATAACCACATTGTGTATTCATTGTAAAAGCGTTCAGGAAGAAGAGGAAAAACTGTACAATAAGGAATAGTCATGACGCGGCAATCCGCAGCAGGCATGGAGGTTCTGTTTTACTCTTTTGCTCTGGCAGAACTAGGGAAGCTGGTTGTTTCGCGCCGTATCCAGAAGATCTATTCTCCGGCTCCCGGGTTGTGGACGTTCGATTTGGGACCAATCGGTTATCTGGTTGTCCATCTTGCCCCCTCTGCTTTTTATTTTTACCTTTCCCTGACCAAGCCGGCCAATCCGGCTGCTCCTCCCGCGCAGGTCATGTGGCTGCGCAAAAGATTGTGTGGCCGGCAGATCACAGGCCTGATTTCAGCCTGGCCCCGTCGTTGTCTGGTGTTTTCCCTGTCCGGTGGAGATGATTGTCTCGTGCTGGACAGTAAAACCGGCCCGACCATTCAAACCGCCTGTTCCCCTGCGCCCGCCCCAGAATGGCCGCTGCTGGCGGATATTTTAGCTGCCCCACAGAAAAATCCATATCTTTCAAAGGCGTTTTTGGGGCATCTTGAACAGTTGGACAGTTCTGCTCAAAATGAGCTGTACCGGAACATACAGCTTGGCACGATAAAAACTTTTTGGCTGTCGTCTGAAAATATTTCACCTCTTTGCTGGCCGGTTTCTACTGCGGATCGTTCTTTTTCTTCCGCCCTGCAAGCGGCTGAAACCTGTTATGCCGGTTTGGCCGGGCAGTGCTCCCTGAAGATTGCTGAAAAAGAAAAAGCACTGGAGCTCCCAAAAAAGCACTTGCAGCGCAATCTGGCCAGGATTGACGCCGATGAAAAGCGTTTACGCGGCCTGGTTGAGCTGAAAACCAGCGGGGAGTTACTTAAGACCGTGTTATACCTGTACCCGCCCCAAACCAAACAAGCCGAAATTGTTATTGCATGCGGGCCTGAACAAATCTCTCTGGCGCTTGATGCTCGTTTCACCTTGCGTGAAAATATGGATATTTTTTTTCGGCGCAGTAAAAAAGGCCAGCGCGGACTTTCATTTGTTACTGAGCGTCGGGTAATGCTGCTGGCCGAACTGGCAGCTCTTGACAAGGCTGTGCCTGCTTTTCCAGTGCCGCAAAAAAAACAGGAAACCAGCGGGGGCAGAAAGGGGAAACAAAAATACTCGGCTCTGGCTGTGTACCGGCTTCCGGCAGGGTGGACTGTTTTGCGCGGCAAAGACGCTCAGGCTAATCACAAACTGCTTTCGCAGCTGGCCAGTCCGTTTGATCTCTGGTTTCATGCCGCAAACGGTCCGGGAGCGCATATTATTTTGAAACGTGATTTTCCTGATCAGGAAGTTGACCCGCCCAGTCTGGAACAGGCCGCTTGTCTGGCCGGAGTGTACAGCTGGCAAAAACAGTCTGACAGGGCAGAAATCATCTGCGCTCTGGTCAGGCATGTGCGAAAAAATAAAGGAGCCGGCCTGGGCCAGGTTGTGGTCGATGAAATCCGGGCCAGTTTGCTGGTTCCACTTCATCAGGAGCAGGTCGAACAGTTTCGTGTTGACTGATTCGTCTGTTTGTTATGGACGTGAGCAAAAAAACTGCAGGGAAGGGCATGTCCGAGTCCATAGTTTTATCTTTTGAAGAAAGTGATTATGTCCGAGAGCTGATTGGCTCACAAGGCCGCCATTTGCTTGCCATTCACGCCGCGACAGGAGTGGAACTTGAAAGCAGGGGCAACACGCTTGTTCTGCGAAGCACTGACAAGGTCCAGCGTGAGCTGGTCAGAGTGCTGCTTGAACAGCTGTACAGCCTGGTTGCGCGCGGGCATAGTCTCCATAGCCATGATATTCAGTGCGCCATGCAGGTTTTAAGCCGTGAACCGGATACAGACATTGCCGCCTTTTTCAAAAAAAATATTTTTACGGTTTCTCCCAAAAAAACCTTGAGTGCGAGAAATCTGAGTCAGAGTGAGTACCTGCGTTCAATGCGCGAATGTGACCTGACCTTTGGTATCGGCCCGGCTGGAACTGGTAAGACTTATCTGGCGGTGGCCATGGCGGTTGCCAGGTTGCTGAAAAAAGAGGTCAGGCGCATTGTTCTGACCCGTCCGGCAGTGGAAGCGGGTGAAAAGCTCGGATTTTTACCCGGCGATCTGGCAGAAAAAATCAATCCTTATCTGCGCCCATTATATGACGCGCTGTACGATATGCTTGACGCGGCAAAGGTGCAGGAAATGCTGGAAGACGGAACCATTGAAATCGCTCCCCTGGCCTTTATGCGCGGACGTACTCTGAATAAGGCCTTTGTTATTTTGGACGAAGCCCAGAATACAACCCGTGAGCAGATGAAAATGCTCTTGACCCGTATGGGAAGCGGTTCCCAGGTGGTCGTAACCGGCGACGTAACCCAGGTTGATTTGCCGCAGCGTTCAGTTTCCGGTCTGATTGAGGCCCAGCGTGTTCTGTCCCGTGTTGAAGGAGTGACCTTTATTCAGTTCAGTGAGGCGGACGTCATTCGTCACCCTTTGGTGAGCAGGATTGTGCGGGCCTATGACCGTTTTGAACAGGATAAAAAATGAGCGGGATAAGCGTTCGCGGCAATTTGTTGCCATTTTTTCCCCTGTGCGCGCGGGAGCTTGAAGGGCTGCTTGCCTCCTTGACCGATTTTTTGGCGCTGACCGGAGATGTCAGCCTGAGCTGCGTTGATGACCAGGAAATCGCGGGGTTGAATGAGCGGTTTCTGGGCTGTATCGGCCCGACCAATATTTTGAGTTTTCCGGCAGCAGAGCAGGCCGGAGCGGAAGACACGCTGGGCGAACTGGTACTCAGCCGCGCGGCTTTGGCACGGGAATGTGTGCTATACGGCCAGTCCGTTGGTGAACACCTTGTCCGTTTGCTCGCGCATGGTCTGCTTCATCTGGCCGGGCTGGAGCACGGGCCGGAAATGTTTGAACGCACAGAAGAAGCGGTCACATGTTTTAGATTTTAGATTGTTGATTGCTTCTGTGTGGGAGGAATTCTGTTTTCGGAGTATGCTTTCTTGCTTAATTTAATAAAGATGTTGATGCGTTTTAATCTGCTTGTGCGGCAGTAATCCTCTAGATGCTCCATTACAACTCGTTGTATGTCTCAGGGGATCCGGTAGTATGATTTTTTCCCTTTTATTTTTTCTCATTTTTTAATGAGTTGAAATAAGAAGTGATTTTTATTGTATAGAAGAAAGGGGGGGGAAAATTAAAGGCGAATCGTTACTGTCGCAAATCATTGATGCGTTTTTCCATGGCTTCTGTTTCAGCCTTTGAGATCTGAACATTGGCCTTTACTGCCGCTCTACCGCCTTCACTCATAAGCTTCCTCCAGCGAAATAAAAGGATTGGAGCAATCCCGTTTTGCGGGCCACATTAGGACACGTTCATCCCTGAGCGGGAAGACTCCTCCACGATTCGAAGCTTCTCATCCAGTGTCCAGCGTCGACACTGGACACTGGTTACCAACTCCACCGTTGGGTACTCATTAACACCATGTCTCGTCATACCTCCAGTCCTACCTCCTAAGTAGGCCGAAGTGTCCGTCCCAATACCAAACAACAATGAAATTTATACGTTAAAAGCCATGACTATTGATTATGCCGAAGCTCAGAAAATAGTCGATGGCATATATCACAAGTAAGCAACAAGTTAAAAAAACTTTTTTCATGTTATTTTTCTTTATGATTTAGTTATCGTTCCAGACGCAACACTTTCAAAAATTGCAAAAACGGTAGAGAAAAATGCAATAGCTAGAAACAAACACTTTTTACTAGCCATTTGTTAGGAGATTTGATCGCTTATTCAGTGCTTCCAAAAATACAAGAAGGAATGCCATGTTCTATGGCAATCTCTCCAATAGCCATTACACCCAAAAATCCCCCGTACATAAATGAAGAACCAATAGATGCTATAAATGTGATTGCCATGTTTCTTGCAATCCTTTCTTCTTGGTATCATCCTTCTGGCAGAAAAAAACGCTCACAAGACTAATAGCAATTCCAATTATAATTTTTGCAACCATGAATCTCTCTAAATTAATGACAAAAAGCTTTACAGACGGCAACAATACTTGTCTTTCCTTGTCATGCCTCGCTTCTCGCAGATTAAAATGACCTACATTTTCTGCCCGCAGAAGGCGCAGAACTGACCGTTTTCAACTGCAGCCGGTTGCTTACAGGTTGAGCAGAGTTTGCGCGGCGGTTCCAGTTCTATAAGCAGTTCACGTTCCTTGACCGGCACCATGATTTTGTCGCATTCATAGTCCGCTGTTTTCAATACCCGTTTGACCCGCGCGTCAATGGGCGCCAGAACAGCCTTTTCCTGCTTCATGATGGAAACATTGCAGACTTCCTCGCCCTTTTTGACCATATCTCCGGCCTTGACATGCATAATCCACAGGTCGCCGGCGCTTGGCGATCCAATATGATACGGGTTGGCCGGATCTGCTGTCTCCATGATATTCTGGGTTTTGCCGCTTCCCTCACTGACTTTGACCTGCTCGGTAAAAAATTCAGAGTCAAGGCTGTAGCGGCATTCAGACATGCCGTTATCATCAGCTGCTGAGATATTCAGCATTGTCATTTCATGCAGACGGCCAGTAGAGTCCTTGAAAAGCAAGGACTGACCTGTTTCCAGCCCCTCAAACCACACGTCAAGCGGAACCTGGTTCGGCTCGCCAAATTTGTTGTTGAACTCAATTGTCTTGAGCGCGTCTCCCGGGTGGTTGAGGTACATGACAAATTCGCTGTCCGTGGGGTCGCGCTGCAGGGTTGTTGCCAGTTGTTTTCGTTCTGATTCCAGTTTGACAGGTTCAAGGTTCAGTAGCGGCGAATTTTCCGTGCGCGTGCTCATATCTGTCTGGTATTCGGGCCCAAAGACACTTTCATACACCCAGTCGGGTGGAAAACCCAGTGGCATACGGCCATATTTACCAAGCAGCAAATCCCGAAACGCGTCATTGCTGTTCTGATAGAGTATGAGCCGATCCCGCTTGATGGCTTCACTCAGTTCATTTTCCGGCGTGTTGACCACTGTATCCAGCACATGGAGCAAATGTCTGACTGAACGAAGCCCGCCCTGCTTGAAGGCACCGGTTACGGCCAGAAAAGCCGTATTCCAGGTAATCTGCGATCCCGGTGTCACATCATGGTACCGGACGATTTTTCTGGTGCCGGCCAGAAATTTGAGCATATAGGGCAGCAGATGGATATATCCCTGCTTCATGGCCCCTTCCTGCGATGAAGAGGTTGCTCCGCCGGGCATTCCATGTTCCACAACATCATAATCAATGCCCTGAAAATATGGCGCTACGTAGCGGTCGTAGTAGGGCATAATCTGTTTGAACACAAAATTACAGGAACGAATCATCTCCTTGTTCAGATTCGTTTTCAGGCCCAGCTCTTCCAGATAGGCTGCTGTGGACAATACCTCGCCTTGGCCATAGCTGCGTACGGTCGCGCCCATGGCAACGTCCAGAATCTGGACCCCAGCCTTGGCTGCCGCGCCAACCGCCGGAACAAAGAGTCCGTCTGTGTAATGGCGGTGATAGTGCAGGAGCAGGTCTGGATAAGTCTTGCGAATGGCGGTGACAAGTTCGCGGATAAAGGTTGGAGAACACATGCCGGCCATGTCTTTTAAGCCCAGAATAAAGGATTTTTGTGTCTTGGCACCGGAAAATCCACTGACACTCTGGATCATGGCCATGATTTCTTCCACGACCCGCATGTAGTGGGCAATATCAAATCCCGCGGCCTGGGTTAGGGAGATGGCCGGTTCAAAAATATTGCGGGTCGAGTTCATGGCCACTTCTGCGAACGGGCGCATGTTTTCAATATGGTTCAAAAAGTCAAAACAGCGCACCACATCATAGTGTTCACAGATCATCTCACCGGTGCGGCGCATGACATTTTTGGGCTGCGGTTTGTAGCCCAGCACGTTTGTGGAACGGATAAGCAGTTGTTTCAGGGTGTTAGGGGCAAACTTGTTCCATTCTTCCGCCTCATAAAACGGATAGGTCATATTGGCCATCATGGCCACATGGAAGTGCGCGCCTCCGCCGTTTTCAATGGAAAAAAAGCCGCAGTTATCCAGATAGGGACCAACCAGACGGTCTTCTGCCAGCCGGAAGCGGTTGCTGCTGTTTGACTGGGTATTGTCACGGGTACTGGTATCAGTGAAATGGATATAGCCACTGTCCCGCACGTAATCCAGAGTCGCGTCCCGATCATGGCGCGGATAGAGCGAAGAGCAGTATTCCGGTTCTATGCGCGGCAGTGAAGGTTCAAAACGACCCATTCGTTTGCCGTCCCGCCGCCGGTATTCGCCCAGTTGCAGATAGGGGTTGTATCCTTTGGCTGAAATCTGGGCGACCAGGCGGGACAGGCGTACGGATTCCGCTTCCTTGTCCCAGTAGTGGAGCAACTCTGAAGTCATGGCGATAAATCTGGTATGGTACAGGCCGCTTCTGAAAACAGGATGTTTGATTACCTGCCGGTGAAAGGGAATGGTGGTTTTTACGCCGCTTACAGTATATTCCCGCAGGGCGCGTTCCATGGTCGCCAGCACCTTTTCCCAGGATTTGCCATAGGTAATGAGCAGGGCGGCAGCGGAATCATAATGGCTGGGAAATTCATAGCCGCCGGAAATACAGGAATCAACGCGCACACCCTGCCCGCCCGGAGACAGGTAACGGGTAATGCGCCCGGAGTTGGGCGAAAAATTGTTCCGTGGGTCTTCGCAGTTGATACGCACCTGCATGGCGTGTGAATGGGGCAGGGTCGTTTCTTTTTTGAGGCGCAGTTCGGCGCCAAAGGCCACGGCAATCTGTTCTTCCACCAGGTCAATGCCATAACGACATTCTGTAATCCCGTGTTCGACCTGCAAGCGGGTATTGACTTCAATCAGATAGGGAGTGCCCTGTTCATCAACCAGAAATTCAACCGTGGCCAGAGAATGGTAGGCAACCTCACGTACCAGGCGTTCGGCGTAGCCTTTCAGTTTTTCCCGCAGCTGCGGTGTCATCAGCGGCCAGGGTGACGGGGTGATTTCAATCAGTTTCTGGTGATTGCGCTGTACTGTGCAGTCACGTTCGTCAAAGGCAAAGATATTGCCGTATCTGTCGGCAATGACCTGAATTTCAATGTGCCGAATGGATGTCAGCAGGCGTTCCACAAACAGCCTGGGATTGCCAAAAGAGGCCTGAGCGAGTGCGGAAGCCTTGGAAAAGGCCGATTCCAGCTGTTCCTGGGTATAAACTTCATAAATACCGCGTCCACCGCCACCGCCTTCGGCCTTGAGCATGACCGGCAGACCGATTTTGGCGATACATTCCCGCGCTTCTTCCAGGGTGACCGCGCCCTCAGAACCGGGTACAACCGGAATGCCGATTTTCTGTGCCAGCTGACGCACCTGCACCTTGTTACCCAGAATATGCATGGCCTGTGCTGGCGGGCCAATAAAAAGCATGTCGGCCTGAACGCATTTGTCAGGGAAGGTATCGTCTTCGGAAGCAAAACCCCAGCCGGGATGAATGGCCACCACGCCGCGCGCTTTGGCCATGCGGATAATCTGATCCACATTCAGGTAGGCACGGTGATCGCTTCCAAGCAAGAACAGTTCATGTGCCCCGGCGGTAAAGGGAGCGGTTTTGTCTACATCAGTTGCTGTGACCAGTGGAATGGCCTGAAAAATTTCGCTGATGGAGCGCACAATTCTTCTGGCCGGAATCCCGCGGTTGGCCACCAGAATTTTTTTTCCCCGAATCTCTTCTACCACTTGGGCAAAATCTTTTTTCATACTGTCCTCGCAACCAGATCGTTTGCAGTGTTATTTTTTGAGTTGTAATAAAAAGCGGGCACTTTCCAAGTCGTAAAGGTCAAGTGGATTCGGGCCGTCTCCCGTATACAGGGCCGCGGCCCGTTTCACCAGATCGTAGTCAAGCCAGCCGTGTTTTTCCCACAGTTCAGCCACGTCCTGATTCCAGAGCCGGAACTGGATAACGCCGTCTGTTACCTGTACATACATGCGTTCCTTGCGATTGGCCGGATTGGGATAATAGTAGAGCCCTTTTTCGTCTTCCATGTCCGGCCTTATTTATGCTGTAAACCGAGTTTATGTACAATCTGTTCCGCCGCAGCCTGAATAAAGTCTTTTTCGCTCAGCCTGGCCTTGCGTTCAGGGGCCAGAACCAGTTCCGGCTGATTGACAGCATGTGGGTCAGGGTTGACCTCATATTCCGGGGGGAAAGTGTTCTCAAAATACATTTGCTGGAACCCGGAAAATTTCAGGCTGTGCGCGGTGGCATCCAGAATGGCGGTTTCACTGCCTTTAATCAGTCCAAGTTCCCTGGCCCGTAACAGACCGGCCAGACATTCACCGCCCTGGGTACAGGCGATATGACCGTGTTTGTTGGCCAGGAGCATGGCGTCCATGATCGCCTGTTCTTCAACCTGCACAACATGGAAATCACCGTCCAGGGCCAGATACTTCTCGACCAGATGCCGCACGCGCGGAAAAGAGACAGGGTTGCCGATCATTGCAGCCTGGGCCACGCTGGGACGTACCTTGACCGGCGCAAACCGGCGCGAGTCTTGTGGCTGGTCGTAGTAGCGAAAAACCGGATCCGCGTGACTGGACTGTACGCCAAAGAGACGGGGCAGTTCCTGAATAATGCCCAGTTGCCTGAGTTTCAGAAAGCCGTTCATAACCGCTGTGATGTTTCCGGCGTTGCCTATGGGGACAAAAACAGCCTTGTCTGCCACCTGCCAGCCGTACCACTGCGCGATTTCATAGGCGTAAGATTCCTGGCCCAGAATGCGCCAAGCGTTTTTGGAATTGAGCAGAGCCACGCGAAAATTATCAGCCAAAAATTCAACGACCTTCATGCAGTCGTCAAAGACTCCCGGGATCTCCAGAACTGTCGCGCCGCTGCCAAGTGGCTGACTGAGTTGCTGCGGCGTGACCTTGCCCTGCGGGAGCAGAACAACAGAGGTCAGCGGTTTGCCGACATAAGCCGCGTACTGGGCCGCTGCCGCCGAGGTGTCGCCGGTAGAGGCGCACACGGTCAGTATCTGCTCCCAGTTGTGGATGCGGGCCTGCTGTTTGAGATAGCTGAAAGCGCAGGCCATGCCTCTGTCCTTGAACGAGGCGGATGGATTCTGGCCGTCGTTTTTATAGGCAAAGGGCTGGCCGATTTTTTGGCTTAAATCCGGCGCGGCGTCAATGATCGGGGTGTTACCTTCACCCAGATACACAATATCGTCCGCTTCCATAACCGGCGCGATAAGTTCGTAAAAACGAAAAATACCGCGCAGGCTGTTCTGGCGGGTAGCAGCCCGCTTATCAAACAGCTCTTGCCACTGCTTCGCGCTGGTCCGGGTCAGTTCTTCCTGACAGGTGTTTTCAAGTAAAAAAACACCCCTGCACTGTGGACAGGTGTACAGGAGCTGATCCGCGCTGTAACGTTGCCCGCATTCCAGACAGCAATATTCCATCTCGCCGCGATAGCTTGGAAAGTCAGTTTTCATTTTTTTCTCCCGCAACTCTGGTTGCTGTGCTTTCAGGCAGACTCGGCCCTGAGTTTCAAAAATCTTTTTTTGCCCACTTTCAGGATGTATTCTCCCGCAGGCAAACAATAGCTCATATCCTTGATTTTGTTTCCGTCAAGGGAAATTGCTCCCTGGGTAAACAGCCGCCGCCCTTCACCCTTGGAGGCGCAAAGGCCGCTTGCTGTCAGAATGTCCAGTAACTGATCGCCACTTGCGGCCGCGTACTCCTGAATATCTTCGGGAATACCCTGGGCGGAAAAAACCGCAGCAAATTCACGGGCCGCAATCTCGGCCGCCTGCGCGTCATGAAAACGGGTGATGATTTCCCTGGCCAGATCTTCCTTGACCTGACGCGGATGGGCACGGTCTGCCGCGACATCTGCTTTCAGTTTCCTGATTTCCTCCAGACTGCGGTCAGAAAGCAGCTCATAGTAGTTCCACATCAGCTCATCAGAAATGGACATCAGCTTGCCAAACATATCCTTGGGGCTTTCATCAATGCCCACGTAATTGCCCAGTGATTTGCTCATCTTCTGGACACCATCAAGTCCAACCAGCAGGGGCATGGTGAGCACAACCTGTGGTTCCATACCGTGCGCGCTTTGCAGGCCGCGTCCAACCAGCAGATTGAATTTCTGGTCTGTGCCGCCAAGTTCCACGTCCGCTTTCATGGCCACGGAATCATAACCTTGCAGCAGGGGGTAGAGAAATTCGTGAATGGAAATCGGCTGGCCAGCCTTGAACCGTTTTTCAAAATCGTCGCGTTCCATCATTCTGGCCACTGTATGTTTGGAACACAGTTCAATAAAGTCAACTGCTGTAAAGCTATCCAGCCAGGCGGAATTAAACAGCACCTGGGTTTTGTCCTTGTGAAGAATCTTGAACAGCTGGTTCTTATAGGTTTGCGCGTTGCGTTCCACATCCTCGCGGCTCAGCTTTTTTCTGGTTTCTGATTTGCCGGTTGGATCGCCGATCATACCTGTAAAATCACCGATCAGAAACAGAACGTCATGCCCCAGTTCCTGAAAATGTTTCATTTTTTGCAGTAAAACCGTATGCCCCAGATGCAGATCAGGCGCAGTCGGGTCAAAACCGACCTTTACCCGCAGAGGTGTTCCTTTTTGCAGCTTTTTTTTCAGTTCCTGCTCATTTATCAGTTCGCTGCACCCACGCTGGATAAGGGCCAGCTGTTCATCAAAAGATTTCATGCCTGTCTCTTTGTTGTTATCTGGCAATGCCAACAGCCCGCTTTTCCCGAATGACTGTGACCCTGATCTGGCCCGGATAGCTCATGTTCTCTTCAATTTCCTTGGAAATATCCTTGCTGAGCAGAAAAATAGAATCGTCATTGACCTGATCGCTGTTGACCATAACCCGAATTTCCCGCCCGGCCTGAATGGCATAGGCCCGGTCAACGCCGTTAAAATTGGTGGCGATTTTCTCCAGTTCTTCAAGGCGCTTGACATAGCTTTCCAGCAGTTCCTTTCTCGCGCCGGGTCTGGCACCGGAAAGACTGTCCGCGGCCTGCACCAGGACGGCAAGGGCTGATTTTGGCGGCACGTCTTCGTGGTGCGCGGCAATAGCATGGATAATCTCTTTGGATTCATTGTGTTTTTTTGCCAAATCCGCGCCAATGAGCGCGTGCGGTCCTTCCACTTCGTGGTCAACGGCCTTGCCCAGGTCGTGCAGCAGGCCGGCCCGTTTGGCTTTTTTGACATCAAGACCGAGTTCGGCAGCCATGATGCCGCATAAAAAAGAAACTTCAAGAGAATGGTGCAGGACATTTTGGGAAAAGCTGGTGCGGTAGTACAGTTGCCCCAGTAAACGGACAATCTCCGGGTGGATACCGTGCACGCCAACGTCAAAGGTGGCTTGTTCACCGATTTCCCGTAGTTTGATGTCCATTTCCTGTTCAACCTTGTGGACAATGTCTTCGATGCGGGCGGGGTGAATACGGCCGTCGCTGATCAGCCTTTCCAGCGAGCGTTTGGCAATTTCCCTGCGCAGGGGACTGAATGAGGACAGCACAACGGTTTCAGGAGTGTCGTCAATAATTAGGTCTACACCGGTTGCGGCTTCAATGGAACGGATATTGCGCCCTTCCCGTCCAATAATCCGGCCTTTCATGTCATCGCTGGGCAGTTCTACGGTGGAGACGGTATGTTCACTGGCATAATCACCGGAGTAGCGCTGCATGGCTGTGGCCAGGATTTTTTGCGCCTGGCGGTTGGCGGTTTCCCTAGCCTCTTCTTCTATCTGGCGCATCATCTTGGCAGCTTCGTGTCTGGTGCGGCTTTCTATTTCCTGCATCAGGCTGATCCGGGCATTTTCAACTGTCAGGCCTGATATCTCTTCCAGTTTCTGGGTTTGCTTTTGGATTAGCTCTTCTATTTTTTCCTGCTCTTCCTGCAGTTTTTTTTCATTTTTGCTCAGTTTTTTTTCCAGAGCAGCTGTCTCATTTTCTTTTTGCGCCATCTGCTCCAGACGTTTTTCCAGGCGTTCTTCCTTGTCTTGCAGACGGTTTTCCTGTTTTCTCAGTTCCTTTTCCTGGAGTTTTACTTCCGCTTCAAACTCTTTTCTTTGCTGCAAAAGTTCGTCCTTGCCCTGCAATATCATTTCTTTTTTATGGGCCTGGGCTTCCTTGCGGGCTTCATCCAGAATTTTTTCACTGAGTTTGGTTGAGCCCTCTACTTCTCTGGCTGTAATCCAGCGTTGCAAGAAAACGCCCATAGCTCCGCCGCTAATCAGGCAGCCACAGGCGATAAATATGATTTCCCCCATACATTCTCCTTAATCGCCTTTCCAAAGCCAGAAAAAGTCTGATTGCCCGGACAGGACGAAAGTGTCTTTTTGTGCAGACGCGACAAAATTTGTCACCTTGTATGTTACGCAGGGGAAAAAGAAACAGTTTACGGAAAAGAATATTCCGTACAGGAAGAAGAAAGACAGTTGTCCTTGCTTCCCGGAAAGCCGTGTGCTGGCAATTTCAAACCTCTTATGTTGAGGTGGGAGCCGCTGCAGAACCGTCAGGCTTCCTTTTACGAAAAAGGCTTGCACACAGGTTTTGTTGGAAGTGGCTCCCGTGTTGCTTGTATTGGTTCAAAAACACGCGCAACAAACACAAACTTTCCAGGAAGTAAGCTCCTTTTTTTATTCTTCCAGTTGTTTAATCAGCCCTTCAAGCCGTTCGTTCATCTGTATCAGGTCGTCTGCCAGACTGAGAGCCAGGGAAAGCATCAGCTTTTCCCCGCCAATAGCTGAACGAAAGTTCTGCAGACCCAGACTGGCGTATTTGTCTTCCACCAGCTTTCTGGCTTTTTCAACCTGACCCGGACTTGCGTCGGTGCTGAAAACAAGATCTGTATCCAGAACTCGAATTGAAAGAGATGCCATCAGTCGCCGATAGCCTCTTTAATCCGGCCTAACAGGTTGTCAATGCTGACCATAACGTCCTGTTTGTCTTGTTTTTCTTTGGCAAGCTCTTCACGGAGCTCCATATTTTCCAGCTCCAACTGCTCCAGCTTCTGGAGCATAGTTTCTATCTTGTTGTGTAACTGACTGAGAACGTCCATAGCCTTGCCTTTACTTGTCTTGTTTCTTTTTTCTGTGGGGCAGATTTGTCTGCCGCACCCGTGCGATGCATAAATGTTTTTCAGGAACCTTTTGGGTCACCACTGTTCCCGCGCCGATGATTGCCTGTTCGCCTACTTCCACAGGTGCGACCAGCGCGGTGTTGCTGCCAATAAAAGCACCGTTTGCAATGGTTGTTTTGTGCTTTTTCTGGCCATCATAGTTACAGGTAATTGTTCCTGCTCCGATATTGACATCAGTGCCTATTTCACTGTCTCCCAAGTAAGTCAGATGCCCCGCCTTGGCTCGACTGCGCAACCGGGAATTTTTGATTTCAACAAAATTACCGACCCGGACATCATCTTCCAGGCATGTTCCTGGACGGATACGGGAAAAAGGCCCGATTATACTTTTGGTGCCAATTTCAGCTTCATCTATATGGGAAAAAGGCCTGATTTGGCAAGCCCCAAGATGAACGTTGTTCAGTACGCAATGTGAGGCAATGACCGTTCCAGCTTCAATATTGCTTGAGCCGTAGATCTCACAAGGGCCACAGATGTCAACGCCGGGCGCAATCCGGGTTTGCGGGGAAATGCGCACCTGGCTGTGGTTGCGGATACGGACTCCGGCCTCAATGAAGCGCTGAACAAGGGTGTTTCGTAAAAATTCTTCGGCTTCAATCAGTTCGCGGGCAGTGTTAATGCCCATCAATTCCGCACTGTTTCCAGCGTAAACAGCCTGAACCTGAAGTTGAGCCTGAAGAGCCAGCTCCACAAGCTGGGTGATATAGTATTCCTGCTGCGCGTTGTGGTTATCAAGTCTGGCCAGCAGCGGGCCTGTCTTTTCACAGTGCAACAGATAAATACCGCTGTTGACCTCATTTTTCTGCCCCTTGTATCTTTGGGGATCAAAATCTCTGGCCTCAACAATGCCTGTTATCTGGCCAGCCTGATTGCGGATTACCCGGCCGTAACTGCCCGGATTTTCAAGTTGAAGACTTAAAAAAGCGAGTTCCTGTTCCGTTGCAAGAGCCTGGTTGATAAAAGAGCGAAGTGTATCCGGGCTGACCAGTGGCGTGTCGCCATTGCAAACCAGGACATAATCCAGTCCGGCCGCGCGCAGTGTTTCCCAGGCGCCTTGCAGGGCGTGTCCTGTACCAAGCTGTTTTTCCTGAACAAGAAATTGCTGGTCGGGAAAACGGGACACAATCTGCTCCCGGCCATATCCAACTACCGTCCAGATACCGCTGTTTACAACCTGGCGCGTATTTTCATACACATACCAGAGCAGTGGCAGGCCAAGCAGTTCCTGCAATACCTTGGGCGTGGTTGAATACATTCTGGTGCCTTTGCCGGCGGCCAGAACCAATGCCCCGATTTTTTTTTCTCGTATCATATTTTTCATTTTCACTTCGCTGAGTTTTGATTGATGAAATGCAGCGTTGCCAAATCAAAGAACAGCAATCTGAAATTAAAAAAATCCCGGCAGCGTCAACACACTGCCGGGACTGTTTCGTGCTTTTCTTGCCGAATCAGCGGCCCACGCATTGGAGACGGCCGAGGGCTCTGGTCATTGCCATTTTGGCCCGGACAATATCCACGCCTTCCTCTGGTTGCGCCAGACGTTTTTCAGCCCGTTTCAGTGCCTGTTCAGCTCTTGCCCGGTCAATATCTTCAGTTTTCTCAGCAGCTTCAGCCAGAATGGATAAAGATGTAAAACCAACTTCGGCAAAACCGCCGGAGACAAACAGGCTGCTTCGCTGGCCGTCTTTGTCATACTGCAATTTCCCGATTCCAAGAGCGGACAGGAATGGAATATGCTGAGGCAAAACACCAAATTCACCTTCCAGTCCCGGAACTCCGGCGTACTGAACCTCTTCGCTCAGGACCTTTTTATCGGGTGTGACCACCTCAAGTTTGAATGTCTGCGCCATAATTCCCCCTCAAACAGGCATTAACCCTTTTTGGCGTTTTCAATGGCTTCATCAATGGTGCCAACATACATAAAGGCACTTTCAGGAACATCGTCATGCTTGCCGGCGATAATTTCCTTGAAACCGCGAATGGTGTCTTCGAGTTTGACGTACCGGCCTTCCTTGCCTGTAAACTGGGCGGCAACAAAGAAAGGCTGAGACAGGAAACGCTGCACCTTTCTGGCCCGGCTGACTGTCAGACGGTCTTCGTCAGACAGTTCATCCATACCCAAAATCGCAATAATATCCTGCAGGTCTTTATACTTCTGCAGAATTTGCTGTACTTCGCGGGCAACAGTGTAATGCTCAATTCCGATAACATTGGGATCAAGAATCCGGGAGATGGAATCAAGCGGATCAACTGCCGGATAAATTCCAAGTTCGGCAATCTGACGGGACAGAACAATGGTTCCGTCCAGGTGAGAAAATGTGGTTGCCGGAGCAGGGTCTGTCAGGTCATCGGCAGGGACGTAAACCGCCTGGACCGAGGTGATGGACCCCTTGGTTGTGGAGGTAATCCGCTCCTGCAGGGCGCCAAGGTCGGTTCCAAGTGTTGGCTGGTACCCAACCGCGGACGGCATGCGTCCGAGCAGGGCGGATACTTCCGAACCAGCCTGGGTAAAACGGAAGATATTGTCAACAAAGAGCAGCACGTCCTGATTTTCTTCATCACGGAAGTATTCAGCCATGGTCAGCGCGGTCAGGGCAACGCGGGCACGTGCTCCCGGCGGTTCGTTCATCTGTCCGTACACCAGCGAGGCTTTTTCCAGAACTCCGGCATCAATCATTTCATGGTACAGGTCGTTTCCTTCACGGGTACGTTCTCCAACACCGGCGAAAACCGAAATTCCACCGTGCTGTTTGGCAATGTTGTTGATCATTTCCATCAAAATAACAGTCTTGCCGACACCGGCGCCGCCGAACATACCCATCTTGCCGCCTTTGGGGAATGGTACAAGCAGGTCAATAACCTTGACCCCTGTTTCCAGAACCTCAATCGTAGTTGACTGATCAGTAAAGGCTGGTGCCGGACGATGAATAGGATAGTATTTTTCCGATTTGATCGGCCCCTGCTCGTCCACCGGGCGGCCAACAACATTCAGGATACGCCCAAGCGCATTGGCTCCGACCGGAACCTGAATAGCCTGGCCAGTATCTTTTCCAGCCATGCCCCGGACAAGGCCGTCAGTTGAATCCATTGAGATACAGCGCACCATGTTGTTGCCAAGATGCTGCGCGACTTCCACGATCAGATTGTCTTCGTTGTCGTCAATCGTCGGGTTGGTGATGGTGATCGCGTTCAAAATATCCGGCAGTTTGCCTTCTTCAAACTCAAGGTCAACCACAGGCCCGATAACCTGAACAATTTTTCCTGTATTTTCACTCATGTGCTGTCCCCTTATGCCGTTTGTAATGCTTCAGCCCCACCGACAATATCTATCAACTGGGTTGTAATACTGGTCTGGCGCGCTTTGTTGTACACGAGGGTAAGATCCCTCACCATTTCGTCACAATTTTTGGTCGCGTTATCCATTGCCGCCATGCGCGCGGCGTGTTCACTCGCGGAAGTATCAAGCAACCCGCGGTAAATAAGGACATTGACATACCGAGGCAGAATTTCTGCCATCAAACCTTCAACCGATGGTTCAAAGATATATTCCTTGCTCATTGCCTGCTGAGCCGTTTCAGTTTTTTCATATCTGACCGGCAAAATAGCAGACAGTTCAGGTTCCTGGCGCATGATGTTAATAAATTTCCCGAACAGGATGTACACCTCATCAAGGTTTTCATCCAGATAGCCCCGAATAACCTTGCTTCCAATGTCACTTGCCAGCTGGAAGTCAAAATGATTCATGGCCTCGACATAATGTTCAAGAATCTCAAATTCTGTTTTTCGTATAAAATCCCGTCCCTTCTTGCCAACGCAGATAAACTTGACATCCTTGCCTTCGGCCTTTTTTTTCAGTGCCAGTTTTTTGGCTGCCGCGCAAAGGTTGGCGTTAAAACTCCCGCACAGCCCCTTATCCGAGGTGATGAGAATGATTGCCACGGTCTTGATTGCAGCGTGGACCTCAAGCAGAGGATGCGCACTGCTGCCAGCGCCGGAAGAAAGATCGGACAGAACCTCAAAATATTTTTCAGCATAAGGACGGAAGCGCTCAATTTTGGCCTGAGCGCCACGTAGCTTGGCCGAGGCCACCATGTTCATGGCCTTGGTGATCTGCTTGGTTTTGCTCACCCCATTAATTTTATGCTGAATATCCCGTAATGACGCCATATTTTTCTCCTTTCGGATGATCAGCCAGGTCGTTTAGCTCACTTTGTACATATTGCATCAGGCCTTGAATTCGGCCTTAAATTCATCGATGGCCGCGGTGAGCTGCTGGTCTGTCTCCTGGCTGATGTCGCCGGAATCCTTGATGGCCTGTAACACAGCGCTTTTTTTACTGCGCATGAATTCCAGGAGTTCCGTGTCAAAGCGCTGTACCGCTTCTACGGGAATTTCATCAAGAAAGCCGCGTGTACCGGCATACAGGGTCACGACCTGCTCTTCAACCGGAGCTGGTTTATACTGGGCTTGTTTGAGCAGTTCGACCAGACGTTCTCCACGGGTCAGTTTGGTCAGCGTGGATTTGTCAAGGTCAGAGCCAAACTGGGCGAACGCAGCCAGTTCGCGGTATTGGGCTAAATCCAGACGCAGGGACCCGGCAACCTTTTTCATGGCTTTGATCTGGGCGGCGCCGCCAACACGGGAAACGGACAAACCAACGTTAATTGCCGGACGAACACCGGCCATGAACAGACTGGGCTCCAGATACACCTGACCGTCGGTAATGGAAATAACGTTGGTCGGGATATAGGCTGAAACGTCACCGGCCTGGGTCTCAATGATTGGCAGCGCGGTCAATGAACCGGCTCCAAGATTGTCATTCAGTTTTGAAGCCCGTTCCAGCAGACGGGAGTGAAGATAAAAAACGTCTCCGGGAAATGCCTCACGTCCGGGCGGACGACGCAGCAGCAGAGACATCTGCCGGTAGGCAACAGCCTGTTTGGACAGATCGTCATAAATAATCAGGGCGTGTTTGCCGTTGTCGCGGTAGTATTCAGCCATGGTACAACCGGCGTAAGCGGAGATAAACTGTAGTGAGGCCGGTTCCGCTGCTGTGGCGGAAATGATGGTTGTGTATTCCATTGCTCCGTGCTGGCGCAGGACTTCAACAACCTGGGCCACTGTTGATTTTTTCTGGCCAATGGCAACATAAAAACAGCGCACACCGGAATCTTTCTGGGCCAGAATGGCGTCAATGCCAACCGCTGTTTTTCCAACCTGCCGGTCGCCGATAATCAGTTCGCGCTGGCCACGGCCAATCGGAGTCATGGCGTCAATGGCCTTTAAGCCGGTATACATTGGTTCATGGACGGATTTACGGGCGATAATCCCCGGAGCCTTGATTTCAACCAGGCGGGTCTCAGTTGTTTCAATGGGGCCAAGACCGTCAATCGGGTTGCCCAGCGGGTCAATAACCCGGCCCATGACAGCATCGCCAACCGGAACCTGAAAAATCCTGCCTGTCCGTTTGACTTCATCGCCTTCGTTGATTTTCCGGTCATCTCCAAGCAACGCCACTCCAACACAGTCTTCTTCCAGGTTGAGCACCATGCCCATAACTCCGCCGGGAAACTCAAGCAGCTCCATGGCCATGGCGTTTTCAACACCGTACACGCGGGCGATTCCATCGCCAACGGACAGGACAACCCCAGTCTCGCTCATCTCAACCCGTTTTTCGTAGTTTTTGATCTGGCTTTCGATGATTTGGCTGATTTCTTCAGCTCTGATTTGCGTAGCCACTATTCACCCCTCTTGATGTTTTCTTTCAAATTTTCCAGCTGTGTCCTGATGCTGGCGTCCATAACCTTGTCACCAATCTTGAGTTTGAATCCGCCAAGCAGACCCTTGTCAACGGAAAAAGACAGGCGCACTTCCTTTTTCAGCTTGCTTTTCAGTGAGTCCTGAATACTTGCGCGCAGGGCCGCGGACAGTTCAACGGCTGTTGTCAGGTCGCCGGAGATGATGCCCTGAGCAGTATGCAGGAGTTCGGTGAAACGCGCTTGTATTTCAGCAAGAAGTGGCAGTCTGTCCTTGTCCGCCAGTAAAAAACAAAAATTTTTCACTTCGTCCGGTGCGGGATTTTTGCTGAAAATTTCCTGCAACACGGCCTTTTTTTCCACGCTTGTAAATACCGGGTTGCGGAAAAAACGGAAAAATTCATCCGACCCTTTCAGCATATCTGCAAGCTGTTCCAGACTTTGGCCGTATTGGGCAAGCTGTTTTTCCCCTTTGGCCTGACCTATGGAAAAAAGAGCCTGAGCGTAGCGTCTTGATACAATATTTCCGGTCAATGTACCACCACCTTGCTTAAAGAGTCCTGAATAAGAGCTTCATGGTCCTTGCCCTTGAGCTGACCAGTGATGATCTTTTCCGCTTCTGTTACAATCTCCTGCGCAACCTGCTCCCTGATCAGGGTCAGTGCCTGGCGCACTTCCTGTTCAGCTGCCATTTCAGCCTGGGCCTGGATTCTGGCCGCGGTTTTTTCCGCCTCGGCAATGATGCCGGCTTTGACGGCCTCGCCCTGTTCCCGAGCGTCCTGTAAAATAGCGGCTTTTTCCGTTTCAAGGTTGGCGATTCTGGCCTCTACTTTGCGCAGTTCAGATTCCGCTTTTTGTCGTCTTACGTCCAGATCCAGCATCTGTGTTTCAATCTGCCTGGAACGTCCCGCAAAAAACGCAGCGGCCTTTTTGCCCACGAAATAATAGATGATGCCGGCGACAATTGTGAAATTGATCACTCTGTACAGCAGGTTGATCCATTGGCTGCTGTCCGCCTCTCCATCTCCTGAAGCCCAGGCCAGGCTGGAAAACAGTATGAGCATGACAGAAACGATACACATATTTTTGAATTGTTGCAAGTACATACCTCCTGTTTTCCTGGTTTACGCCCCGGTTATTATTTTTTGCGCGATAGCCTGCGCGTATGTTTTGATGTCGTTTTGCAGGGCGGATAGAACTTCTCCCTGTTGTCTGGTCACAGATTCTTTTGCTGTTTGCAGTTGAGAAGAGGCGTTTTTGGTAGCTGAAGTGAGCAGTTTTTTTTCTGCTGCATAGGCCTGGTCTTTTATTTCCTGACGCAGGGTCTGCCCCTTTTTGCGTATTTCGTCCAGTTCAGACTCATATTTTTTCAGGTATTCACCGGCCTGTTGAACAGAATTTTCAGTGGCCTGCAGGGCCAGGTTGATATGGTCGGCCCGTTTTCTGAGAACCTCCCTGATCGGGCGGTATAAAATGAGGTTGAGTACGGCAAGAAGGATTAAAAAGTTCACAAGTTGAATGAAAAAGGTGATATTCAGTTCAATCATGCTTCCTCCATCTGGCTGAATGGATATGTGAATTTTTGTTCAAGTGAAGACAACCTAGCTGCTTTTTTTTTATATGTCAACGGATTTTCCAGGTTCCGCACCCAGCCAAGGGATGATATGAATATCTTTTTGGGTTCGCTGCCTGTCCTGTTTCTCGTTGGCAGGTCGGAAGGGCGCTTCGGGAAAGGCATCTTTGGCGGTTTTGTTAATTTTTTTTGAATAGAAACCGGCGCATACAGATATTCAGGGACAGGCCGATCAGACAGAAGTTGACCAAGGTTGAACTGCCGCCGTAACTGATAAAAGGCAGTGGAATCCCGACAACAGGCATCAGGCCAAGAACCATGGACAGATTGATGAGTATTTGCCAGAAAAAGTAGAAGAAGATGCCGCACCCAAGTAAAATGCCGAAACTATCCCTGCTTTCACGGGCTGTCTGGGCCAGCTGGTAGAGAAATCCACAAAAAAGCAGCAGCAGGATAATGGCCCCTAAAAAGCCCCATTCCTCGCTAAAAACGGCAAAGGCAAAATCAGTATGTTTTTCCGGCAAAAAGCGTAAGTGACTCTGGCTGCCGCCTAAAAAACCCTGCCCCCAGATCTGGCCGGAACCAATGGCAATTTGTGATTGCAGAATATGATAGCCGTCTCCCAGAGGATCCTGGCCGGGATCAAGAAAGGTCAAAATACGTTTTTTCTGGTAGTCGTGCAGAAATGACCAAGCCAAGGGCAGCAAAGAAGGAATGACAATGAGCAGGATTTTGAACAGCTTTTTTTCAAGCCCGTGATAGAGCACTACTCCGCCAAAGATGAATAAAATGGTCAGCCCTGAACCAAGATCCGGCTGTTTGATGACAATGACGGCCGGAATAAGAGCTATTGGCAGAATGCGCAGAAATACTTTCCAGTCAAGCGGTTCCTGAACTTCAGAAATCAGTTTGGCTCCCAGAATCATAACCGCGATCTTGATTGGTTCGCTGGGCTGGATATGGAAAAAGTAAAGGTCGATCCAGCGCCTGGAACCGTAAATACTCTTGCCGATAAAAGGAACGCTTAAAAGGAGCAGAAGCGAAAAAATAAACAGCGGCCAGGCCCAGGAAGTAAGGCGGTGATAGTCAAAGGCGGTACAGAGCAGAATGCCGATCAGTCCCATTCCTGTCCACACGCTCTGTCTGGCATAATAGGGAGTCAGGGAAACACCGTCTTCCAGACGCAGGGCACTGGCTGAGTAGAGGTTAATAATCCCGATTCCGGCCAGAATCAGGGTAAAAAGGAGCAGGGACCAGTTAATGTGAAAAAAAATTCTGCGGTCAATCATTCTTTTTTCGTTTGTAGTCTGCTATCTTGTTGCAATATATTATCGTATACAGCCTTGGCAATAGGGCCGGCATCCGAACCGCCATGACCGCCATGTTCCAGAAAAACCACCACCACATAGTATTTACCGTTCAGCAGACCCCAGCTTCCCATCCAGGCGTGATCCCTGTATTTATAAGGAATTTCCTCTGTTTTTTTTTCTTCAAACTGTTCCATCAGTTTGACAACCTGGGCTGTACCTGTTTTTCCGCCGATCACTATTCCGTCCGTGCGCAGTATGCCGGCTGTTCCTCTTGTCTGTTCCACAGTGGCGATCATATCTTTTTGCAGGGTAGCCCGAATGGATGGATTCATCGGTAATTCGCCCAGCACGGTTGGGAGTTCGTTTTTATCCAGCACCGGCTTGAGCAGTTTGCCGCCGTTGAGCAGGGCGGCAAGAAAGCGGGCAACCTGCAGGGGGGAAACCTGAAGAAAACCCTGGCCTATTGAAAGGTTGATTGTCTCTCCGCCCTGCCAGGGCTGGCGGAAACGTTTTTCTTTCCAGGGCTGGTCAGGAACCAGGCCTGTTCGTTCGTGCGGCAAATCAATACCGGTTTTCTGGCCAAAACCACAGTCTCTGCTGAAGGAGCTGATTTTCTCAATGCCAAGCTTTTCTCCAAGGCTGTAATAGTAGACATCGCAGGATTCAACAAGGGAGCGTTGCAGGTTGACCATGCCATGACCATGTTTTTTCCAGCAGCGAAAAGACCGGTTACCCAGTGTGTAGGCGCCTGAACAGAAGAATTGCGTGCCTGGTGTAATCAGCTGGTGGCGCAGGGCGCATCCGGCAACAACCAGTTTGTATACGGAACCAAGAGGGTAAACACTTTGCAGAGGACGATTTTGTAAGGGGTGAAAGGGGTTGTCGATCAGGTTTTGCCATTTATCCAGACTGATACCGCAGGCAAAATCATTGCTGTTGTACCCGGGCGAACTGACCAGGGCCAGCAGCTGGCCTGTTGCCGCTTCCATGACCACAATAGCTCCGGTTTTGCTGCCAATCGCCTTGACCGCTGTTTGTTGCAGAGCAAGGTCTATGCTCAAGGTCAGGTTTTTTCCCGCTTGAGGGACGGAAAGAATGCGGCGGCTCAGGACCCGTCCTGAAACGTCAACCTCCTGTTCTTCCAGGCCTTTTTTTCCGCGTAAATGCTTGTCATAGGTCAGTTCAATCCCCTGGCGGCCAATATTGTCACCCATGCCCAGATTCGGGTCTTTCTGCAGTTCTTCTTCATTGGCCAGGGCAACATAGCCAATGACATGCGGCAGGAGATGGCCGTGCGTGTAACGCCGATAGGGGCTGACAACGATTTTCACTCCGGGCCAGTAAATAAGTTCCGCTTCTATGCGGGCCAGAGTTTTTGGGGTGATGTTGGAAACAAGAATCTGTTCCTGAAAAGGGCGTACTTTTTTTTTGTCTTCCAGGTATTTTTTTTTCAGATCTTTTGCCGGCACACCTGTCCAGAGACAGACTTGTTTAAGTGTTGCATCAATATCTTGGCAGTCCTCTCTGATAAGAGCAAGAGAGTATGACGGTTCATTGGAAGCCAGGAGAGCCCCCCTGCGGTCGAAAATAAGCCCGCGCGGAGCATATACCGTTTGCAGGCGCAACCTGTTTGATTTGGCTTTTTCAGCCAGTTCCGTTCCTTTGAAGATCTGAAAATACCATAGACGCAGACCGATAACGCAGAAAAGAAGAAAAATGGCTCCCAGCAGCAAGGTGTTGCCGATTGTATAGTCTCTTTTTGCCTGATCAAGCCGTACCATGCCGTATTCTCCGGTAAAAAGCCGAGCTGAGCAGCCAGCCGCCCATGGTGATCAGAAATTGAGTGGCAATAATGTGCAGGCTGTAGGAAAAATGAATGCCTTGCAGGCGGGCCTGCAGGAAAAGTGCAGTCCATTGCCAGATCGCGCAGGCCAGGGCCAGAAAAAAAACAAAAAGGGTGTTTTGAGATTCAAGTAACCGACTGCCAATAAAAAAGAAAGCAAGCGCCCCCAGGTACGACAGAAAAACAGAGCCGAAGACAAGGCGGTGGCAGCCTTCACCGATTATTGTCCACACCAGAAGCAGAAAGACTATCTGATGCCAGTTGCGGTGCTGCAGGCAAAGGATCAGGCCGGGAAGAAAAAAGTCGTAACTGACAAAGAAAAACTGGGCGTAGCTTGCAACAATGGAATAAAAAAACCACCAGAAAAAAACAATCATGGTTTTTTCCCGTCAAAAAGAGGCATGTCTCTTGCGTTTTGGGGCAGTAAAACAAAAACATTTTCCAGACGATCGAGTTGTAAGACCGGATGGGCCTGTACCTCCTTGAACAGGGAAACATCTGTTTCATGGATGGAATCAATTTTTGCGACCGGAAGCCCTTTGGGAAAAATACCGGCCAATCCCGAGGTCAGCAGCATTTCTCCCTCTTCCAGGGGAGCGTTGAGCGGCACGCGGTTGACAACAAGCGCCCTGCCAATGCCCTGTCCGTTCAGGATGCCGGTTGTGCGTGTTTTTTCTGAAATGACAGCAATATTGATTGCCGGATCAGTAAGCAGGAGAACCGCGGAGAAGTGAAGGCTGTAACGAAAGGTACGGCCAACCACTCCAAAAGGGGCGACGACTGGCATGTCCCGCAGCACTCCTCCCTGGCTTCCCTGGTCAATGAGCAGGGTCGAAAGAGAGGCGTCAGGGGCAAAGCGGCGGCCTATAACCCTGGCTCCCACCCGCCTCCATTGCGGAGGTGGAGTAAATTGCAGCATTTCCATCAGGTTTTTGATGTCAGCCGCTTTTTCTTTCACCGTGATCAGACGGGCTTCAAGGGCTTTGTTTTTGGCCCGCAGTTCCCGGTTTTCAGCTTCAACTCCCAACAGGTATATATATCTCTCCCAGATCTGGGTAACCTGTCTCTGGATGAGGTCGCCGGGCAAAAGAATCCAGCCGACGGCTTCCATGCCCAGGGAAGAGGTCAGTCTGTCCAGGCTGCCGGTTTTCCAGTTCCAGCTATAGATCGCTATGTAACTGACAAGGCAGCAAAAAAAGACAGTAAGAATCTGTTTGAAAGAAAGCTGGTTAATTGATCGTTACCTCACGCAGGATATCGAGTTCATCAAGCACCTTTCCTGACCCTAGCACAACTGTAGACAATGGGTCTTCAACCACAGTGATAGGCAGGGAGGTTTCATTGCGCAGTAAATCGTCCAGCCCCCGCAGCTGCCCCCCGCCGCCGGTCAGAACAATGCCCCTGTCCACGATATCCGCGGCCAACTCAGGCGGGGTCTGTTCCAGGGCGACTCTCACGGCCTGTAAAATCCCCTCCACCTGTTCGGAGATAGCCTTGCGGATCTCTTCAGAAGTGATGGTCAGGTCTTGTGGGATACCGGAGACAAGATCCCGTCCCTTGACCTGCATGCTTATTTCTTTTTCCAGCGGGAAAGCCGAACCCAGCTCGATTTTGACCTGTTCGGCCGAACTCGCGCCGATCAGCATATTATATTTGCGTTTGACATGGTGCATAATGGCTTCATCCATCTTGTCGCCACCAACACGCACGGATTTGCTGTACACAATGCCGGACAGGGAGATAACCGCGACTTCAGTTGTTCCGCCGCCGATATCAACAACCATGTTGGACGTGGGTTCGGTGACCGGCAGATTGGCGCCGATAGCCGCGGCCATAGGCTCTTCTATCAGATATACCTCTCTGGCTCCTGCGCTTTCTGCTGATTCACGTACCGCCCGTTTTTCCACCTGGGTAATGCCGGTTGGCACGCAGATAATGATCCGGGGCCGGACAAGGCGGCGCGTGTTGTGCACAACAGAAATAAAATGGCGCAGCATGGCTTCAGTGACTTCAAAGTCGGCAATAACACCGTCTTTCATCGGTCTGATGGCCACGATATTGCCCGGAGTTCGTCCCAGCATACGCTTGGCTTCCTGGCCAACAGCCAGAACCTTGCTGACTCCGCGCCCGTCTTTTTTGACCGCCACCACGGACGGTTCGCGCAGTACGATACCTCTGCCTTTTACATAGACACAGGTATTGGCTGTACCAAGGTCAATGGCCAGGTCATTTGAAAAGACCCCCAGAAATCGATCTCCAATTCTGGACATACATCCCTCTTTTTAAGTTGTTTATTCTGTTTCTAAGTTTTCGTTCAGAAAGATTCTCCTAACAAAAGACAAGGGCGCAGGCAACTCTCCTTGTGGGTTTATTTTTTGTTTCCGTGCGGGGCGGTTTCATGTTCTGTTTCTTGCCAAGACCGGAGAAAAAGTATATATGCTCTTTTTTACAGGAATGCCCGCGCGAAGAGGTTAAGAGTGCATAACGCTGATCGCTATAAAAAAATGTTTCCTGTCTCCTGGGAGCAGCTCCACCGCGACTGCCGTACATTGTCGCGGCGGTTGATGGAAAAAGGCCCCTGGAAAGGGATCGTTGCCATCACCCGTGGCGGCCTGGTTCCAGCGGCCATTATCGCCCGTGAACTTGATATTCGGCTTGTTGATACTATTTGCCTGTCCAGCTACGACTGGCAAAGTCAGGGTAGTGCCAATGTCCTCAAGCCCGTTGCCCATGCCGGAGCGGACTGGCTGCTGATAGACGATCTTGTTGACACGGGAAAAACAGCAAAGGTGGCCCGCGACATGGTTCCTGAGGCCTGTTTTGCCACTGTGTACGCCAAGCCGGAGGGGTGTCTGCTGGTGGATACCTTTATTATGGAAGTCAGCCAGGACACCTGGATTTTGTTCCCCTGGGATTCCCAGCCCCAGTTTGTTGAGCCACTTGCCAAGCGTGATTAATAATTATTTTTGATTTCAGATTGTTGATTTGAAGAAGCAGGTTCCGGGCTGCCTGGAATTTTTGATTTTTGATTGGTGGGAGGATATGTTCTTCAAATCAAAAATTAAAAAACCATTCAGACATGGAGGGTGTTATGAATCGTTTCCTGAAGATGTTTGCACTGCTTGCCTGTGCTGCCTTGCTTATGGCCCTGGCCGGCTGTTCAGGAGAAAAAAAAGACGATGGAGAAAAAGCCGCAAAAAAGGCGGAGACTCCAGCCCGGAAAAAAGCTTTCAGGGTTGGTTTTGTCTATGTTTCTCCCATTGGTGACGCGGGATACTCGTACGCGCATAATCTGGGCCGCGAGGCCGTGGCCGCTCTTGACGGTGTTGAGACTGCTGTTGTGGAGTCCGTCAAGGAAGGCGCAGATTCCGAGCGGGTGATCCGCAACATGGCCAATGATGGCTTTGACCTGATTTTTTCCACCAGCTTTGGCTATATGGACCCTACAAAACGGGTGGCCAATGAATTTCCCGGCATTGCTTTCATGCATTGTTCCGGCTTCAAGACCGCTGAAAACATGACCAACTATTTTGGTCGCATTTATCAGGCCCGCTATCTGACAGGGCTGGTGGCCGGCGCCATGACCAAAAGCAATGAAATCGGGTATGTGGCTGCCTTTCCTATCCCCGAAGTGATTCGTGGTATCAATGCTTTTACCATTGGCGTACGGGAAGTAAACCCCAAAGCCCAGGTTCGGGTTGTGTGGACAAAGACCTGGTATGATCCGGCCCTGGAAAAAGACGCGGCCATTTCCCTGCTTGATGTCGGCTGTGATGTTATTGCCCAGCATCAGGATTCTCCCGGTCCACAGGAAGCGGCTCAGGAACGGGGTGTTTACTCGGTTGGCTATAATTCAGACATGACTGCTTTTGCGCCCAAGGCCCATCTGACCGCGGCCATATGGAACTGGGCCCCGCTGTATGTGGAAACAGTCAGGCAGGTTCAGGACGGTTCCTGGAAAGGCGGTCAGTCTTTGTGGTTCGGCATGGAAAAAGGCATTGTGGACATTACGCCTTTGGGCGAAATGGTGCCTGAAAACGTAAGGCAGATGGTTGAAGGGAAAAAAGCCCGGCTGGCCGCCGGACAAGACGGGATTTTTGCCGGACCAGTCAAAAATCAGCAGGGCAGGGTGGTTGTTGAAGAAGGTCAGCAGCTTGACGATGAAAAACTGCTGGGTATGAACTACTTTGTCGAAGGTGTTGTCGGCAACACAGAATAAACACTCGGAATGAAAACCGGATTCAAGCTTAAAAAGCGTGATGAACCCTTGAAGTGGGGCGCCCCGATTGTTTTCGTGGGCGCTCTGCTCTTTTCTTTTTTCATCAGCGGCCTGTTGCTGGAAGGACAGGGAAAAAGTGCCTGTGACGGCCTTGTTCTTCTGTGGACAGGGGCGTTTGGCAGTGCCTTTGCCTTTCAGGGCACACTGTTAAAAGCCGTGCCTCTTTTCATGTGTTCTCTTGGCGTGGCAGTGGCCTTTCGGATGCAGATCTGGAATATCGGAGCCGAGGGGCAGTTCGCGCTGGGGGCCATTGGCGCGACATGGATGGCGCTGACGTTTCCAGCTCTCCCCTGGTATGGTCAGCTCCCGCTGATGTTTTGTATGGCCTTTATTTCTGGCGGTCTGTGGGCCTTTATTCCGGCCTTTTTGCGCCTCAGGCTGTACGTCAATGAAATCATTTCGACCCTGATGCTTAACTATATTGCCATCTTGCTGCTGGAATACCTTGTTTTTGGTGTCTGGCGTGATCCTTCCAGTTTTGGTTTTCCCATGACCGTTGAATTTTCTGATGGCGGTATTATTGCCGGTATCGCCGGAACCCGTTATCACTGGGGCATTGTTTTTTGCGCCGCTATCGGCACCCTGCTCTGGGCCTTTATGCGTTTTACGCGCATGGGCTTTGAACTCAAGGCCAGCGGTGAAGGTTCCCGCATGGCGCGGTATGCCGGAATGCCGTATGGTTTTCTGGTTATCTTTGTAATGTGCGTGTCCGGCGGGTTGGCCGGCTGGGCCGGAGCCATTGAGACTTCCGCTATTCTTGGCCGGCTGCAGTCCAGTCTCATGGTTGGGTACGGGTACACGGCTATTGTCGTGGCCTGGCTGGCCCGGCTTGAACCGAAAAATATCGGTCTGGCGGCTTTTTTGCTGGCGGCCTTGCGGGTGGGCGTGGAAAACATGCAGCTCAAAATGCAGATTCCGGCCGCCTTTGGCGAAATCATGGAAGGCGTCATTCTGCTTTCCGTGCTGGCCGGACAGTTTTTTGTGGTGTACGGACTGGAGCGAAGCACTGGCTCAGGGCGGGGGGCGTAGGACATGACCGAACTGCTCATTCCTCTTTTGGCGGCCACTGTACAATCCGGCACGCCCATTCTGTTTGCCACTCTGGGCGAGATGTTTACTGAAAAGGGCGGCATTTTGAATCTTGGCGTGGAAGGCATGATGAGTGTGGCCGCGCTGGCGGCCTTTGTGACCGCGCTCTCCACTGGTTCGCCCTGGCTGGGATTTGCGGCCGGCGGTCTGGCCGGCATGTTGCTGAGTCTTGTGCATGGCCTGGTCTGCATTACCTGTCTCGGAAATCAGGTTGTTTCCGGTCTGGCTCTGACCATTTTGGGCTTGGGGCTGACCACCTTTCTTGGTACGCCCTTTATTGGTCTGTCCGCTCCCGGATTTGGCAAGTTTGCTTTTCCGCTGCTGGCTCAGATTCCCGTGCTGGGTGATATCTTTTTCCGTCAGGACCCCTTGGTCTATGTTTCGTATTGTGCGCCGTTTGTTTTCTGGTTTTTCTTTCACCGCACCAGCCTGGGCCTTGGGGTTATCGCTACTGGTGAATATCCGCGGGCAGCGGCAGCAGCGGGTTTGAAACCGGTTCGGCTGCGTTATCTGGCTGCCGCATCGGGCGGATTTCTTATCGGCATGGGCGGAGCCTATCTTTCTCTAGCCTATACCCATCTGTGGACAAACGGGCTTTCTGGCGGCCGGGGCTGGATTGCCGTGGCCCTGGTTATTTTCGCGTTCTGGAAACCCGGTCGGGCCGTGGTTGGAGCCTATCTGTTCGGCGGAGTTATGGCCTTTCAGCTTCGCCTGCAGGCTTCGGGCACCAATCTGCCGTCTTCCCTGCTGCTCATGCTGCCTTACGTCCTGACCATCATGGTGCTAATCCTTTCAGCCTTCAGGGGGCGGGGAGCGCAGGCTCCGGCAGCTCTTGGAACCAATATTGAACCGGAGGGTTAGTAGGCGTGAGCGATAACCTTGCTTCCCGGACTCAGACCGCTTCAGAACGGTTTGGTATGGATCCGATCGTCCGCCTGGTTGAGCTGACCAAGCACTTTGGCAAGGTCGTGGCCAACGACCATATCAATCTGAGTATTTATCCGGGCCGGATCAAGGCCCTGCTGGGCGAAAACGGGGCCGGTAAATCCACGATGATGAGCATGCTCTCCGGCCGCTATCAACCTGATGAAGGGTATATCGAGGTTGGTGGGCGCAAGGTGGCCTTTGCCAGTCCCAAAGACGCGCTGAACGCGGGGATTGGTATGGTCTATCAGCATTTTATGCTTGTGCCGTCCATGACCGTGGCCCAGAATGTTCTGCTGGGCCAGGAGGGGGGATTTTTTGTCCGCCCAAGAGAAATGGAAGCCCGGGTTGAGGGCATTGCGCAGCAGTACGGCTTGGATGTTGATCCCGCTGCGCGTGTGTGTGACCTGTCCATGGGCGAAAAACAGCGGGTCGAAATTTTGAAGATCTTGTACCGCAAGTCCAGGGTTCTTATTTTTGACGAACCAACAGCGGTTCTGACACCGGAAGAAAGCTCCAGGCTTTTTGAAGCCCTGTGGAAGATGGCTGACCAGGGCAAGGCTATTGTGTTTATCAGCCACAAGCTGGAGGAAGTGATTACCCTGGCCGATGAAATTGCCATTTTACGGCGGGGGCGCATTGAGGGGGAGATTGATCCTGATTCAGTCTCCTCCAAGGCGGATCTGGCCCGGCGCATGGTTGGCAGGGAAGTGCTGCTGGAAATCAACCGTCCGGTTGTTCCAGTCGGTGAAGAGGTGCTTCGGGTTGAACATCTTACCGGCATGGGGCTTGAAGACGTCAACCTGACTGTCCGGCAGGGCGAAGTGCTGGCCGTGGTTGGCGTAGCCGGCAATGGCCAGAAGGCTCTTGTTGAGGCCATTTGTGGATTGCGTAAGCCTCCGGTCAATACTGTGTTTATCAGTAAAAAGCCGTGGCGGAAATTTTTTGCCGAATCAACATGGAAGCGTTCACTTTCCTATATCCCTGAAGACCGTCTTGGGCTGGCCACGCTTAAAAATCACAATCTGGTGGACAATCTGCTGCTCACGACCCGCAAGGGTTTTGTCTTTGGTCCGCTGCTGGACAAGAAAAAGGCCGCGGACAAGGCCCGTGACCTGATCAAAAGATTTGATATTCGCCCGCCAAAAATCACAGCCCTGGCTTGGCAGCTTTCCGGAGGCAACCTGCAAAAAACCGTACTCGCGCGTGAGCTGTTTCGTGAACCCGTACTGATTGTGGCTGAGCAGCCTTCGCAGGGACTGGATGTCGCTGCGACGGAAGAGGTCTGGAAGCGGTTGCTGGAAGTGCGGGAAATGGCCGGCGTGCTGCTCGTTACCGGCGACCTGAACGAGGCGCTTCAGTTAGCCGACAGGATCGCCGTGATGTACCGGGGCCGGATTCTGGCTGTCCTGCCGGTGGAAGATGAAACCACTCCAGGCCGTATCGGCCCGCTTATGGCCGGATTGCAGGAAGAACAATCCTGAATTTCTGGTTTTTGAAGCTGGATTTTTGCAGGAAGGCAGCACCCGGAACTCAACAATCAGCGAACTCTCAATGAAACATCCTTTTTTTTTGCAGTCCAGGAAAGATATGTCCTCCAACGCTCCGTTTACGGTTTTTTTTCGTGTTTCTGTCAAAAAATTTGCTTACGCTGACTGATTTCATCAGTACGCAGTCTGATGGGAACTCCTGATTCTGGCTTGAAAAAACGCGGTACCCATCAATAATCAGCGAAGCGCCAATCAAAAATCAACAATCAAAAATAAAACAGGTTGACTCTTTTTTCAGATTTCCATATTTATTCACATGAACATTTGCTCATATATAGGAGTGAAGCATGCCCCCCTCTGACATTGAAAAATGCGACTGCACGGTTCTTCATCAGGATATTATTGAAAAGGTCAGACAGAATATGCCCCAGGAAGAAAAACTGTATGACCTGGCCGAGCTGTTCAAGGTCTTTGGCGATTCGACCCGCATCCGTATTTTATGGGCTTTGGAACGGGAAGAAATGTGCGTGTGCGATATCGCTTTTTTACTGAACATGAGCCAGTCCGCGATTTCGCATCAGCTTCGTACCCTGAAGCAGGCCCGGCTGGTGAAATTCCGGCGGGAGGGCAAGGTTGTGTATTATTCCCTTGATGATGATCATGTCCGCCATATCTTTGATCAGGGGCTGGAACATATTCTGGAAAGAAAAAATTCGTTTTAAGTTGACCGCTCTGTCAAGAGCCTTTTTGTACCCATTCTGAGCGCAAGGAGAAAAGCATGGTTCATACATTCAAGCTTAAAAATCTGGGCTGCGCCTGTTGCGCGGCCAAGATGCAGGACGGAATTCAGGCTCTGCCCGGAGTTCATTCAGCCAGGATTAATTTTTTGACAACCAAGCTGGTTATTGACGCTGATGAAGATGACGGCAGCCTGCTTGGCGCGGCAGCGGAAAAGGTTGTCAAACAGCACGAGCCGCATTGCGAATTGGTGCGGATCTGACAGGAGCAAGGCGGATGAAAAGGCAGTGGGTAAAAATTGGCATCAGCCTGTGTTTTTTCGCGTTTTCTTTTTTGGTTGCTGACAATTTTTCTGTATATAAATTCGTCTTGCTGGCGATTGCCTATCTGATTGTTGGGCTTGACGTAATCAGGGCCGCGCTTGGAAGCCTTGTCCGCGGTAATGCCCTGGACGAAAATTTTTTGATGAGCGCGGCCACTGCTGGCGCCATCGCCATTGGGCAGTATCATGAGGCCGTGGCGGTCATGCTTTTCTATCAGACAGGAGAACTGTGTCAGGCTTACGCTGTGGGCAAGTCCCGTCAGTCCATTGCCGGACTTATGGACATCTGCCCGGATTATGCCAATGTCTGGCGTGAAGGAAAGTGGCAGCGTGTCCTGCCTGAAAACGTGGAGCCGGGCGAACGGATTATGATTAAACCCGGAGAAAAGGTCCCGCTTGAATGCCGTGTGGTCCAGGGCCAGTCGCTTATTGATACCGCGGCCCTGACCGGAGAATCCGCGCCTGTGGCCTGCGTTGAGGGTGATAACCTTATAAGCGGCACAATCAATCTGCGCGCGCCTGTCTTTTGTGATGTTACAGCTGTTTTTGCCGATTCAACTGTGCAGAAGATTCTTGATCTGGTTGAGAATTCTTCAGAAAAAAAATCGCGCCAGGAAAGGTTCATTACTCGTTTCGCCCGCTCCTATACTCCGGCGGTTGTCGGTCTGTCCCTGGTTATCGGCATTGTGCCGCCGCTGCTGACCGGAAAATATGATTTTGCGGTCTGGGTGTACCGGGCGCTTACCTTTCTTGTTGTTTCCTGCCCCTGCGCCCTGGTTATTTCCGTGCCCCTGACCTTTTTTGGCGGTATCGGAAGCGCGTCCAGACAGGGAATCCTGATGAAGGGCGGCAGCTATCTGGAAGTACTGGCCAAGGCAACAACCTGTGTTTTTGATAAAACCGGCACGCTGACCAAGGGGCTGTTGAGTGTGCGGAGCCTGCATCCGGCCTCTGGTTTTGTCCCCGCTGAACTGAGTGAACTGGCTGCTTTGGCCGAGTATTATTCCGATCATCCAGTTGGTGTGGCCCTGCGGGAATATTGCCAACAGGAACTGCGCGCCGAGCGGATTGAAAAAATTGAAGAACTGGCCGGATTCGGTATTCGGGCCACTATTGACGGTCATAGGGTGCTGGTTGGAAACAGCCGTTTATTGGCTGATGAGGGCGTTGCTGGTTCAGAATCAGAAGAAGGAGTGCATATCGCCGTTAACGGTTGTTATGCCGGTTCTTTTCAGGTTGTGGACGAGGTCAAGTCCGATGCCGCAGCCGTTATGAACGATTTGCGGCATCTGGGTGTTGGGCGGCTGGTTCTGCTGACCGGAGACCGGCGCGCGCCGGCTCTTGAGCTTGGGGCCGCGTTGGGGCTTGATGAGGTTAAAAGTGAGCTGCTGCCAACAGACAAGGTCCTGGAAGTGGAACACCTGCTGTGTCCGGAAGAAAAACTGGTGTTTGTCGGTGACGGCATCAATGACGCTCCGGCTCTGGCCAGGGCTGATGTCGGAGTGGCTATGGCCAGGGCTGATGTCGGAGTGGCTATGGGCGGTTTGGGTTCGGCCGCAGCTATTGAGGCTGCTGATATTGTGCTTTTGTCAGACGAGCTGAAAAAAATCCCACAGGCCATTGGCATTGCCCGCAAGACCTTGCGTATTGCCAGACAGAATATCGTGTTTGCCCTGGGCGTGAAAGGTGTTGTACTTGGTCTGGCCTGTGTGGGGTTTGTTTCCATGTGGGCCGCTGTTTTTGCCGATGTTGGCGTGACCCTGCTGGCGGTTGTCAATTCTTTTCGGGCCTTACAACCAGTACAGGCCGGATAATAAGCATTTTTTTGTTTTCTAGGGCCGGGCGGCGTAATACGAAGGGGTATGCCCGTAAAATTTTTTGAAGGCCGAGGTAAAATGGCTGGGGTTGGAATATCCGACATACAGGGCGGTCTCCAGAATGGTGTTGCCTGACTCGATACATTCAAGTGCCCTGGCCATACGCTGCTGGCGTACATATTCTCCGATAGACAGGCCCAGCTGCCCGCGAAATTCGCTTTTCAGATAACATTCGTTTGTGCCTACCCGTTGAGCCAGGCTGGAAATGGTTGGCGGCGCGCTCCATTCCTGCTGCAAAATATCAACCGCCTGGTCTACCGCCCTTTTTATCTTTTGCGACCTGCAGGAACTGTCCTGGCTGTCAGGCTGGGAAAGTATCAGGGACAGGAGTTTCAAACACAGGGATTCAAAATCCAGTTTCCCGCAGATACTCAGACGTTCTGTATGAAACAGTTCATGAGCAGTGCGCAGTATCTGGTTTAATTTTATTGGAGCCCGGGTAAAGGGAAAGAAGGTTCCGTTTTTTTTGGGGGCCAATATTTCCAGACTGTGGCTTCGGCAACAGGCTGTTCCCAGCCAGTGTTCAATCAGATTGTCCGGCAGCAGAAAGGAAATCCCGCACAGTTTCGTATCGCCAGGATGGGAGAAAGAAACATTTTCGTACAGACCACGGGAACACCAGACACCGCCTGGTGTGATGATTTGAGGGTGTTGAGAGCCGACTTGAAAATAAAAGGAACCGGACAACAGCATATTGAAGTGGAAGGGGAGCCGCAAATGAGGGAGGGTTCCTTTCAGCATGCTTTTCAGGCGATAATTGCAGAGACCAACGCCCAGTCCACTGTCAAGGCGTAGCATTTCTGCCCAGCCATGCCCTTTTTGAGGGGCAACTTCCATGCGCAGGCCGGTAAGGTATCCCTGAACCGGCATATCATGAGGGCTGAACACCCCCACCTGGGTGATGTGGTCCTTATATGCTTGAAAAAAATTGTCCATATCCTTTGACTTTACACAGGTAATTTTCAGTAGCATATAGCTTCATATTTTCTTGCGCGCAACTTGTTTTTTGTCATATTGTCAAAGTCAGATGTGTTGCCATTTTGGAAAAATTTCCATATCCTCACCTTTTTAAGTCTTGTAAAATCGCCCGGTTTACAGGGCGGTCTTTTAGATATGTGACAAGCAGCTGGCAGGAGAGAATATGACCCGCAAAGACCGAACCGAAGGAATTTACAGTCGGCGTGAAGTGTTGGACGAATCTGAACGCGCCAAATTTTATCAGATTCAGTTGAAAGAGCTTTTGAGTTATGCGTACCGGTACTCTGAAGACGTAAAAAAGCGTTTTGACCGCGCCCAGTTTTCTCTGGATAATTTCAAAAAATTATCCGATTTGAAACATATTCCAATCCTGAAAAAAAAGGAACTTATCTTTTTGCAGTCAATGGGGCCTCGTCTGGGGGGACTGTTGACCAAGGATCTTGGTGAACTGAAACGGATTTTTCTTTCTCCCGGCCCGATTTTTGACCCGGAAGACCGTGAAAATGATTACTGGGGGTGGACAGAGGGCTTTTACGCGGTTGGATTTCGTCCCGGTGATATCACCCAGATTACCTTTAATTACCACATGACCCCGGCCGGACTGATGTTTGAAGAGCCCCTGCGCAACCTGAACTGTTCGGTTATGCCGGCTGGCCCCGGAAATACAAACACCCAGCTTGATATTATGCAAAAACTGCGGGTGACAGGTTATGTCGGAACGCCCAGCTATCTTATGCATCTGGCCCAGAAAGCGGAAGAGCGCGGACTGAATCTGCGCAAGGACCTGTATCTGGAAGTCGCTTTTGTTACCGGAGAAAAGTTTTCCGAAAAGATGCGCTCCACACTGGAAAAGAAGTTTGATCTTATTTTACGGCAGGGATACGGCACAGCGGATGTCGGCTGTATCGGATACGAATGTTTTCATAAAAGCGGCCTGCATATCGGCAACCGCGTGTATGTGGAAATCTGCCACCCGGATACCGGAATCCCGCTCAAAGACGGTGATGTCGGGGAAATCGTCATTACCTCTTTTAACAAGACCTATCCGCTTATTCGGCTGGCAACCGGTGATCTGGGCTATATCCAGCGTACTCTCTGTGCCTGTGGCCGCACTTCCCCCCGTCTGGGCAATATTGTCGGCCGGGTGGATACCACGGCGCGCATCAAGGGCATGTTTGTTTATCCGCATCAGGTGGAACAGCTTATTGCCGGATACGAAGAAATCAAACGCTGGCAGATTGAGGTCACCAATCCCGGCGGTATTGATGAAATGACGCTGTTTCTGGAAGCCAGCTCTTTTAAGCGGGAAGAAGAGATCAAGCATGAGTTCCGGGAAAAAATCAAAATCCGGCCGATTATCAGGATTCTGGCTCCGGGAACGCTTCCGCTCAAGATTAAATCAATTGAGGACAAGCGGACATGGGATTAGCCCGGCTTGCGGGATTTGGGGCCTGCTGTTTTTTGCTTGTCAGTCTCTGCGCTTGTCAAAAACAGGTTCCACTGCCGGATAAAAGCGCGCCCCGTTTTTATTCCCTGGCGGGAAAGCCCATGTCTGAGGCTGACCTGCTGCCCCTTTTTCGCGGGGCTGATTTTATCCTGGTTGGCGAAAATCATCGCAGTGCCTGTGATCATGCCGTACAGGCCCGTATCGTCAGCCTGGCTGGTCAGGAACGACCGGATCTTATTGTGGGCATGGAAATGCTTCTGGGCGAGCAGCAGCCTGTTCTGGATGCTTTTTTTCAGGGAAGAATCGGAGTGGATGATTTAGAAGAGGCTCTTAACTGGAAAAAACGCTGGGGACACGCTTTTGCTCTTTATCGTCCGGTGTTTGCGGCCGTGCGGGCCGCTGGTTTGCCGCTTTGTCCGCTGAACCTGCCCCGTGAGCGGATTCGGCGCATGGCCATGGGCGGGGAACAGGTGGATTTTCCTTTTGTACCAGCCTGTTCCCGACAAAAAGAATGGCTGCTGGAGTTTTTCACCAGTCACAAGGCCATGCTGGGGCAACGAGTTGATGAAAACCGGTTTTTGAAAACTCAGGCATTGTGGGACTCAGTCATGGCCTGGAACGCCGCGCGGGCCAGGAAAGATGGCCCTGTTCTTCTTCTGGCGGGCAGCGGACATGTGGAAAATGGCTGGGGCATTGAGTACCGTTTGCGCTGTTTACAGCAGTCAGCCGCTATTCTTCGCTTTACTCCCATACGGAAAATGGCTGAACTGCATCAGTTCCGGCAGGATAATTTTAATCCCGGTGCAACAGTAATCTTTTTTTTGTGTCCAGTGGAAGATTCGCTGCCTTTGCAGGCGGAGAAGTGACAGGCGGGAAAATATATGCCTGAACTGCCTGAAGTAGAAACCATTGCCCGTGGTTTGCGCCAGGGCCTGAGAGGCCGGCGGATTGTTGATCTGTTTATCCTCACGCCTGAAATCATCAGCGGCGACCCTGTCCGGTATCAAGCCGGAATCCTGGGAAAAACCGTGACCAATATCTGGCGGCGGGGCAAACTGCTTATTTTTGATCTGGATGAACAGCTGCATCTGGTTTTTCACCTTAAGATGACAGGCCGGGTCTGGATTGCGACTGCTGAAACTGAACCGGACGCGCACACGCATATCAGCTTTTTTCTTGATGACGGCAATCAGCTCTTTTTTCAGGATCAACGCCGATTTGGTTATTCCATTATCTTTAGCCCCGAAGGTCTGCGTCAGTGGGATTTTTTTGCCATGCTCGGGCCGGAACCTCTGGAAATAGGTAACAGGGATTTTACGAAGATTTTTTCCCGTCGCAGGGCGGCCATCAAATCCCTGCTGCTTGACCAGCACTGCCTGGCCGGAATCGGGAATATCTATGCTGATGAATCCCTGTTCATGGCTGGAATTCATCCGGCCTGTCTGGCCTGTGATGTGAGCGAGGCCAGATACCAGCATCTGCACGCGGCCTTGCGGGCAGTATTGCAAAAGGCGATTTTGCTTGGGGGGAGTTCTGTCCGGGATTATCGCAACGCAGCAGGAGAGCCGGGAGCCTTTCAAAACGAGTTTCAGGTCTATGGCAAAAAAGGCCAACCCTGCCCCTGTTGTTCCCGGGCTCTGGAAACCATGAAAATTGCCGGCCGTACCTCTACTTTCTGCGCGAATTGTCAGGTGAAAAAATTTTCCCGTTCGTAACTTCTCAGATATGGCTGTGTGACGGAGAAACATATGTCTCGTTCATTTCAAACAACAAAGGTCATCACTCTTTCCTGCGGCCATTTCACCCATGACCTGTATTCGGCGTTTTTGCCGCCCCTGCTCCCTTTGCTTGTTGATAACCTGTCACTTTCCATGACCCTGGCCGGGTTTTTAACTGTTGTTTTTCGGCTGCCGTCTCTGGCCAATCCGTTTATGGGCCTGTACACGGACAGATTAAATCTGTGTCCGCTGTTTGTGTTTTGTCCGTTGGCAACAGCGTGTTGCATGACCCTGCTGGGGGCCGCTCCCGGATATTTCTGGCTCTGCTGCCTTATGTTTCTGGCCGGAATCAGCTCCGCTGTTTTGCACGTGAGCGGGCCGGTACTTGTTGCCCGTGTTGCGGGTGAAAAACTGGGGCGGGGCATGAGTGTGTGGATGATGGCCGGAGAAATTGCCCGCAGTCTAGGGCCGTTGCTCTGTGTGGGGGGGATTGCCCTTTTTGGTGTGCGCTCTCTTTGGCCCCTGGCACTGCTGGCCCTGATTGCCACTTTTTTACTGTTTCGTTTCAGCGCGGGCATGACAACACTTTCCGAGGCCAGGGAAAAATCGTGGCAGGCTGCCTGGACGGCTTTGCGGCCGGTTGTCGTGCCGCTGGCCGGGTTACTTCTGGCCAGGGCCTTTATCCTGAACAGTCTGAGCAATTATCTGCCTGTGTACATGGTTGGTCAGGGCAGTACGATTTTTATGGGCGGAGCGGCCTTAACCCTGCTTGAGCTGGCCGGTACGGTTGGTACCTTTCTGGGCGGTTCTTCCAGTGACCGTTTGGGCCGCAAACCTGTTTTGCTGCTCAGTCTGGCTGTCAGTCCGTTTTTATTGCTGCTGTTTGTATTCAGCTCAGGACTCACCAGCGCGCTGCTGCTGGTTCTGCTGGGCCTGCTCACCTTTTCCTGTACGCCGGTGCTCATGGCTTTGACCCAGGAATTTTCTGGTGGTCATCGCGGCGCGGCCAATGGAATTTATATGGGGCTCAATTTTGTGATTACCGCGCTGGTCCTGCTGCTTATGGGCTGGATGGCGGACATGGTTGGTTTTCAAAAGGCCTTTTTAATCAGCGCGTGCCTGTCATTTCTGGCCATGCCCTGTGCCTTTGCCCTGCCCTGGAAAAAATTACAGTAAATTGACGCGCGCAGGGGGGCAGGCCAGTTGCCGGCCGAATCAATTCAAAAATTTGAACACAGTCATCATTGCGGCCAGCAGGGTAAAACCGAGGGATATGAATGAAAACATCATGTTGAACCTGGAGTTCATCTCCTCGAACCGCTTGTCCACCTGCTCAAAGCGCTTGTCTATCTGTTCGAATCGCTTCTCTATCTGCTCAAAGCGTTTGTCCACCTGCTCGAACCGTTTCTCTATCTGCTCGAAGCGTTTTTCTATCTGCTCAAAGCGCTTCTCGGTCAGCTTGAACTGCTCTTTCATCAGTTCCCGCTGATTTTTCAGTTCTTCTTCCACCCTGACAATCCGTTCCCGCATCTCTACTTCATAGGGAGAGGACGGAGAGATGATATTGTGCTCCGCGAAAATACGGGGCAGGTTTTCATAGAGAAAAGTTTCAATCTGTTGAAATTCTTCCTGCGCAAGAGCCATGTCTTTCTCCTGAAAAAGATTGTATGGGAAAAAAGTTCGCTAAAAAATATACTGCGTTGCGTGAAAAAGCAAGCTGGAAAGTAAAAAATCGTGCAAGCAGTCTGTGGCAGCGCAGGCCCGTCAGGGCCCGGGGCTTACTGCTCAAGAGCGACCTGTTCCAGATAGCGGCCATAATCATTTTTATAGGCCCCGGCGAGACTCAGCAGGTCTTTTTGGTGAATAAATCCTTTCTGGTAAGCGATTTCTTCCACGCAACCTATTTTGAACCCCTGCCGTTCCTGAATGGCCTGAACAAAGGCTCCTGCCTGGTGCAGGGATTCGTGGGTGCCGGCGTCCAGCCAGGCCACGCCACGTCCAAGCACTTCAACCCGCAGCTGTTTTTGTCGCAGGTAGGCCAGGTTCAGATCCGTGATTTCAAGTTCTCCTCTGGGGGAGGGCGTAAGTCCGGCTGCCAGCGCGGGAGCCTGTTCGTCGTAAAAATACACGCCCGGTACGGCATAGCGTGATTTCGGCTGTTCAGGTTTTTCTTCAATACCAACGACCCGTTTGTCAGCGTCAAAATTGACCACTCCATAGCGGTTGGGATTGCGCACCAGGTAGCCGAAAATAATTGCGCCCTGGTCAAGCGCGGCGCAGCGTTCCAGAATGCCGGACAGCCCCTGTCCGTAGAGGATATTGTCGCCCAGCACCAGAGCGCATTTCTGACCGGCCAGAAAGTCGCGTCCGATGGTCAGGGCCTGGGCCAGACCTTTGGGTTCGGCCTGGACAGCATAGGAAATGGTCAGTCCAAGGCTTGAGCCGCTGCCAAGCAGGTATTCAAAGGCGGGCAGGTCACGCGGTGTGGAAATGACCAGAATATCACGAATCCCGGCCAGCATCAGGACTGAAAGCGGATAGTAGATCATGGGTTTGTCATACACCGGAAGCAGTTGTTTACTGGTGCTCAGTGTGAGCGGATACAAGCGGGTGCCTGAACCGCCTGCCAGGATAATGCCTTTCATAACGCCGTCCTTGTCAGTTGTGGCCAATATATTCTGATACTGGTTCTGTCTATGCCAGATCGCGCTGATAGACAAGTGTGCTGCTGGCCGGGGGCGGGGCCGGTTTGGGGAGAACAGTTTTGGCTGCAGAAACAGGCTTGACAGGTTGTCTTTGTGAATCATATTGATAGGCTTCCAATTAAAAACCATCCCATACAAAAGGAGATTGTTATGGCAACGCAGGTCAGCGACAAGAGTTTTGAAAATGATATCTTGCAAAGTGAACTTCCGGTTCTGGTCGATTTCTGGGCTCCCTGGTGCGGCCCGTGCCGGGCGATTGCTCCTGTGCTTGATGAATTGAGTGAGGAATTTGCCGGCCAGGTTAAAATTGTAAAAATAAATGTGGATGAAAATCCGGCCACTGCCGGAAAATATTCTATCCGGGCGATTCCCACGCTCATCCTGTTCAACAAGGGAGAAGTGATTGAGCAGGTCACGGGCGCTGTCGCCAAAAGCAACCTGAAGCAGATGCTGGCCAAGGCTCTGTAGATGAGTCCGTATCAGGCGATTGTTGTCGGAGGCGGCCCGGCTGGTATGATGACTGCTCTATTCTGCTCCGGTCCGGTCTGTCGGTTGCCTGGGTTGAAATGATGGCTGCTGGCGGGCAGGTTCTGATGACCGAAGAGGTGGAGAATTCTCCTGGTTTTCCTGACGGTATCAAAGGATACAGGCTGGCTGAATTTTTTGAGCGTCAACCGGACGGGTTTTCCTGTGATATGTACTGGTTTGTGGAGACTGCCGGGCAAAGTCCTGCCGGCAGATTGCCGGCGCTGTTGGCGATGGAGCTGTTGCCGCTCACAGCGTGAGCGCCTTTTTGGATTAATATGAATAGATTTTTTTATCCCTTACTTTTTCTTGCGTTATTGGCCAGCGGCTGCGGATTTGCTTCGCAATCGCTTGATACGCCCCGCGAATTGTCTGAAGCCGGCTATGAAGCCATGCAGTCCGGAAAATATGATAAGGCCGTGAAATTGTATGAAAAACTGAAAGACCGTTTTCCTTTCAGTCCGTATACCGTCAGCGCCGAACTCAGTCTGGCGGATGCCTATTTCCTGGGCAAAAAATACGCTATGGCTACGGAAGCGTATAAGGAATTTGCCTCGCTTCACCCACGGGACGAGAACATGGCGTACGTGCTTTTTCAGACCGGTCTGGCAAACTTTAACCAGCTTGTGACGATTGATCTGCCTCAGGAGCATATGGCCGAGGCGCTGGAGTATTTTCACCGCGTAGAGGAGTCATACCCTGATTCCCCCTACGCGCAAAGAGCACGGACTTATGTGCGTAAATGTCGGGAACATCAGGCCAGGCATGAGATTTTTGTCGCTGATTTTTATTGGCGCAGAAGCCAGTATAAAGCCGCCTGGAGCCGTTATCAGGCCCTGGCCTCCGCTTTTGACGATTTTCCTGAAATAGCGACTTATGCCCGTGAACGGGCACAGGTGGCCTATTTGCGTGATATTGAACAGCAATCCCGTTTGGCAGAGGAGAAGGAAAAAGGGAGCTGGCGGCAGTGGTTTGACTGGCTCTAGCAGGTTCTTGTTTTGGCCATGCCAACCCTGGAGTGAGAGGTGTCTGACTTTGATTTTCTTGCCCGTGTGAACGACTGGCTGGTCAGGGATGAGGATTTGGCCGCCGCCTACGAACAAACGGGTGACGTGCGCCGTTCCTGGCTGAAAAAAAGCATTGCCCATGCCTTTGCTCTGACCGGCGGCCTGCCGCAACTGTCAAGTCTGACGCAAAAAACATGGCCTGATGGCTTGACAGTCCGTACATCCACTGCTGCCTGCGACTGGGTGTACGTCTGCCTGGGCCCGGATTTTGTCTCTCCTGTTCAGCTCTGCGCCGCTCTTGTGCCTGCTCTGGTTGCCGGAGTAAAAGAACTTGTTGTCCTGCGCGAGGAAAACAGTACCCCTTTTCCTGCTTCCCTGCTCACTGCCTGCGAATTGAGTGGAGCGGAAACTGTTTGTCAACTTCCGCCCACGGCCCTGTCACAGTTGCTGCAGGCCAGGCAAAAGGCGGGCGGAAGCGGCAGATGTTTAAGCCTTGGCGCAAAGACCCTGTCCGGTTCATCACCTACCCAGGATATTCTGTTCTGGCAGGCCCCGCCGTTCCTGCGCATGGGAATTCTGTTTTCTGAGGACTGGAAGTGGGAAACAGCCCTTCTGGACTGGGCCCACCCAGTGCAGGGGTTTTCTTTTTGGGGACAGCCGCCGGCAGACACGCCGCTTGACCTGCAACCGGCCTCTGCCGCGCCGGAAGATTTCAGGGGTGACGCTCTTTTTGCTCCGGCTCACCTGTTGTCGGGGCAGTCTGTGCTTGGACTGGCTCCCGGCCATGAACTCAGCTGGTACTGGCCGGAACTGAGCCTTTCGTTTTTTCTTGCCTCTCGTACTGTTCTTTCCCTGGCCCCCTGTCCTTAAGAAAGGCCGGAAGAACAGCCTTTGTCCGTGCAAGGCCTGCTTTTACGGCCGGAGAACATCATGCAGATGAACAACATCCGTAACATTGGCATCATCGCCCATATTGACGCGGGCAAGACAACCGTGACTGAACGCATGCTGTTTTACAGCAGACGTATTCACCGCATGGGAGAAGTGCATGACGGCAACGCAACCATGGACTTTATGCCCGAAGAGCAGGAGCGGGGAATTACCATTTCAGCCGCCTGTACAACCTGTGACTGGCGTGGACACAGTGTCAATGTTGTGGACACTCCCGGCCATGTTGATTTTACGATTGAAGTTGACAGATGCCTGCGGGTGCTTGACGGCGCCATTGGCATTTTTTGCGCTGTTGGCGGAGTGGAGCCGCAAAGTGAGACTGTGTGGCGGCAGTCGGAAAAATACGGGATTGCGAAAATCGCTTTTATCAACAAGCTGGACAGGCCCGGAGCCAATTTTGAAAATGTGCTGGACAGTATGCGTCTGCGCCTGGGCGTCAAACCGTTGCTCCTTCAGCTTCCAGTGGGACAGGGCAGGGAATTTACAGGGATTCTTGACCTGCTGAAAATGGAAAAGCTGGTTTTTCATCAGGCGGACAAAGGCAGCTCCTGGACAACAGAGCGGCTGACAGAAGAAGAGCGTGCCTGGGCTGAGCCCTGGCGGAAATTGGCTCTGGAAATGATTGTTGAACAGGATGACAAACTGCTTGAAGCGTACCTGAACGAACAGTCTCTGGAGCCTGCCGCGCTGCTCAGGGCAATTCGCAAAGGCACGTCTGGTTCCGCCTTTGTGCCGGTACTTCTGGGCTCGGCCCTGAAAAATTCCGGTATTCAACCCCTGCTGGATGCTGTTGTTGATTTTCTTCCCTCTCCGGCGGACCTGCCGCCTACAAAAGGGATTTCCCCCCGTACCCAGGCGGAACTTTTATTTGCCAACCGCAGTGACGGGCCGCTTTCCGCCCTGGCTTTCAAGGTTGTTATGGAAGGAGCGCGCAAGCTTGTCTTTGTTCGTTTATATTCCGGTCAGCTGAGCACCGGCTCCAGTCTGTATAATTCAACCCAGGATATTGTGGAACGTGCTGGTCAGATTTTTTTGCCGCATGCGGGCAGTAAGGAGCCGGTGGAGACAGCCGGCGCTGGCCAGATTGTCGCGCTTGGAGGTCTGAAACAGACAACAACCGCAGATACCCTGTGTCAGCGGGATAATCCGATTATTCTGGAACGTATCCCGAAGTATAAGCCTGTTATTTCTTTTGCCCTGGAAGCCCGCAACATGGAAGAACGCAAAGAGTTGTACCAGGCGCTGACCAAGGTGGTTGAAGAAGATCCCACCCTATTTTTTACAGAAGACGAAGAAAGTGAACAGTTTGTTCTGTCCGGTATGGGAGAGCTGCATCTGACAGTGGTTATTGAGCGTTTGCGGCGCGAACAGAAGATTGATTTCCGGCTTGGCAACCCGGAGGTCTTTTATCAGGAAACCGTTTGCGGGGCAGCCCAGGCTGAAGAAGAATACCGCCGGGAGCTCAGGGAGCAAACCCATGCCGGTCATGCCCGGTTGCGGGTTGAAAGTGCCCGGCGCGGAACAGGCAACGCCCTGCGTCTGGAACTGGACGACAGGGAAGTTGACGCCCAGGTGCTTCAGGCCGTGCTTGACGGACTGAAAAATGGTCTGGAATCCGGTGTGGTAAAGGGCTATCCCATGCAGGACGTTCATGTGTATCTGCAGGAACTGCGGCCTGTGCCGGACGGGAGTCCGGCCGGATACCGGATGGCGGCAGTCAGGGCCCTGCAATCAGCGCTTGCGGCGGCTCGTCCTGCTCTTCTGGAGCCGATCATGGATATTGAAATCAGCGTGCCCCAGGATTTTCTGGGGGACTGCATTGCCCTGCTCAACTCCAGAGGGGGCAGAATACAGCGCATTGATGAACAAAAAGACCTTATGCGCGTGGTGGCCCTGGCGCCGCTGCGTCAGACCTTTGGTTTTTCCACCCAGCTGCGTTCTGTGAGTCAGGGCCGGGCCGGTCTGAATATGAGTTTTTCCCGATTTGATTTCCTGTAGGGATTGTACTAATTCTGTTTTATATATCTTGTTATCTATTTCCGCATCTGGCGGTTATATCTGCAACCAAGGAGAGGAGCATGAAAGAGATTAAAACAATTGTCTGCGCCGTTGATTTTTCCGAAATAAGCCCGGAAGTCGCTGAATTTGCCAAGATGATGGCCATACGGCATGAAGCCAGGGTGCATGTGGTGTACATTGCCCCGACCCTGACCCAGTATGTTGGCTTCCATGTCCCGCCAACTTCAATTGACAACTTTGTCGGAGAAATTACGAGCGGAGCTGAAAAAAGCATGGAGCAGTTTTTAAGCGAAAATTTTTTCGGCTGCCAGAGTCAGGGGCAGGTGCTGTCCGGTCATGCTGCGGATGAAATTCTGGCATACGCTGAAAAGGTGCGTGCCGACCTGATCATCATGGGCACGCACGGGCGCAAGGGCTTTGACCGGTTCCTGTTCGGTTCGGTGGCGGAGCGGGTGGTCAAAAGCGCCCTTTGTCCGGTGCTGACCATCCGGCCACAAGACGAATAGAACCGGTGCGCTGCTTTTATTCTTCCTGGCTGGCTCCTCCTGTTGGACTGGACTGGGGGAGCCGTTGGGGAAAGCTGGTTCACCTGCGGCGTGTCGGCAAGACCTTTGTCTTGAGCCGGGTGGCACGGTTTTGCTGGCCAACAGATGAGCGGGGTGGGAAAGGTACTTTGCTCAAAGCTGTGTGGGCGCATTTAGGCCTGGGTAAAAAAGATGTTTTTCTTGCCCTTGGCGGCAATACTTTTTTTGCCTCTTCCCCGGAAACATTTGGTCTGGAACACAGTGTGCTGCAGTTGCGAAAACCCGGCGGCCTTTTAAGCGTCCGGCCTGCTGAATACAGCGCCGGTACAGTGTTGCGGGACAAGAATGGCAATTCCCGCCATTTGCGTATTTCAGCCAGCCGTGAGCAGGTTGAAGAGGCCAGGCGTCAGATCCAGCAGGCCGGGCTGAACGTCAGGGTTGTTGACAACAAGGCCCTGGCGCTTTGTAATCTCTATGCCTTTGCCTACGCCGACCAGAGAGCCAGACCTGTTTATCTGCTCCATCTTGGCCGCACGCATTGCCTGCTTCTTTTTTACCAGGCCGGAATCCCTGTCTGGCTGGAACGTCTGGAACTCACCGGTGAGCTGCTGGCCGGTTTTCTGGCCCAGCCTCCGCCAGGTGAGTATCAAACTGCGCTCCCTCTGTCCGGTTCGACTGCCGGAAATAATTCTCCTCATGGCCTGGAAAATGAAATAGAAAAGATTCTTGTTGTACTGCGGGCCAGACAGCATGCCGATACCATGTATCTTTCCGGTGGATCGGCCCTGCTGCCCTCACTGCTTGCCGCTTTGCGTGCCAGGTTGCCACTTGATGTCCGGATCTTGAATTGCTGGCGCGGCCTGCGCATTGATCCTGCTTTTTTTGACCTTCCCTATCTGGAAGCGGCTGCCCCGCAGTTCGCTGTTGCCTGCGGTATGGCCTTGCGGGCCGCCACCAAGCCGGGGGCGGGAGAACAGGCATGATCCGTTTGAACCTGTTGCCGTCCCGTCCGTCCCGTTTCAGATTCCAGCCGCGCGCCCTGCTTTTTCTGCTGGGGAGCGCTCTGGTTATCCTGGCCACAGCCCTTCTTCATTTTCAGTTCGCGCGATACCAGCGCGGGCTGCAGGTCATACACGCGGAAAAGCAAATCGGGCTGCGCCTGAAACAAAAAGAACTGGCCAGGAGGAGGCAGCAGGCGGCAGCGTATAACACCGTACAAAAACAGATCCGGATTCTGCGTGACGCGCGCAAGGCCCAGGACTTTCCTGTCCGTTTGCTGACAGTGGCGCTGGAAGAAATTGGTTCGGCGCGTATTTCCCTGCGTTTTCTGGAACTGGAGCCTGCAGGCGCATTGCAGGTGCGGGGAGTGGCCTTTGATGCCCGGACTCTGGCCGCTTATACACGCCGCCTGAAGCAGCATAGTGAGATACAGGAAGTCAGGGTTGTTGAGACAGCGAGCCATCAGGTTGAACCATTTACCTTTCTCTATTTTGTCTGCCGGATTTTGCCCGCTGTTCCCAAAACAGAAAACTCACGGAGTGGGGGGCATGACCAAAAGACAGGTGCTTGAGTTTGTTCTGTTTTTCCTTGTGGCCGGTCTGCTGGCCTGGATTTTTTGTCTGAGCGCGGATTACGCGGCAGTGGAGGATGTGCGGTCCAGAATACTGGCCATGGACAGGCAGGACGCGCTTTTTTCCCGGAAACTCGCTGAACTGCAAGGTATTGACCGGCAGCTGTCCGCGGCCCGGCAGCAGTTTGACCAGGTGAAAAAATGGGCGGCAGAGAACAGCCTGGCTGAAATGCTGGCTTTTTGTGAACAGGTCTGTCAACAGGCCGGTCTTCATCTGCGTTCCTTTGAACCGGGGGAAAAAATAGACTTTGATTTTTATACCGCGCGCAGCGTAACCATGCATCTGACAGGGCCGTTTCAGGCCCAGACAGTTTTTTTACAGGCCCTGAGCCGGTTTGAAAAACTGTTGAGTTTTGAGCGGATTTGTCTGCAAAAAGACCAGACCGGAACCGCCCTGAACATGCAGGTTATTTTCCAGACCTACGGCTTGAACAGGCCGGAAGGAGGGCACAATGCATACGAACACGAGAAAAAACCATAAGCCCCTGATGTGTGCCGCATTTTTGTTTCTGGGCCTGGTTGGCGCTGACTGCCCGGCCTGGGCGGGGCGGAATCAGGATCCGTTTCTTCCTTTCTGGCAGGCTGCTCCGCAGACCTTTCAGGATACGGTTACCCTGCCCAATATCCGTCCGCACCAGCTCAAACTGCTGGGCCTGGCCTGGTCAGAACCGAAAAAAACAGACCTGTGTATTCTGGTTGAACTGCCTGACGGTAAGAGCGCTCTTTTGGGCCCTCAGTCCCTGATTGGACCGTACCGGGGCGCAATTACTGAAATCCGGGATCAGTCGATTGTGATTGTTGAACTATGTCCGGATATTTTGGGCCAACCTGAAAAAAAACTGACGGTTTTAACCCTGACCCGGGAGGAAAGCCATGAATAGATTTTCTGTGCTGCTTTTCGGGGCGGTTGTGCTTGTTTGTTTTCCCGGTTGCCAGCCGCCAGTCCAGCGCGTGGACAATCCGTCTTCCCTGTCCGGTTCTTCCCTCCCACTCCCTGATTTTCTCTCTGATACCGGGCCGGTGCAAACGCGGGCGCAGAACCTGCCTGCGGCTCCGGCTGCCCCTGTTCGTCCGGAAGATAAAAAACAGCCGCCAGCGGCGCAGAAACAGCCGCAGCCGCCCCAAAAGGCGGCGCAGTCCAGAGGGATTTCACTTGATTTGCAGCAGGCGGAAGTCAGGCATGTTTTGCGTCTGCTGGCTGATATTGGCGGGCGTAATCTCGTGCTTGGCGACAATGTGCAGGGAAAGATTTCTCTGCATGTCCGGGACGTGGAATGGAGTGAGGTTCTGTCCATTGTGCTGCGGCAGAAATCCCTGGTCAAGGTTGAGCAGGGCGGTATTCTGCGGATTTTACCGGCAGAAGACTTTGACCGGGAGCGGCAGCGGGCTTTTGAGGAGCAAAAAAAGAACATGGAGGAACAGGCCCGCTCAGACTCGCTGCTCCCGCTTGAAACGAGCTATGTCCCGGTGCATTACGCTCAGGCGGACGATCTGGCCAAACGCCTGCAGCCGCTTCTTTCCGCTCGCGGGAAAATCACGCCCGACCCGCGTACCAACCTGCTTATTGTGTCTGACAGTCCGGTTAATATCAAAAAACTGCAAACCGCCCTGGCCTATCTTGACCGGCCGCAGCGGCAGGTGATGATTGAGGCCCGGCTGGTTTACGCGACTGATATTTTTCAGCGCAATCTCGGTCTGAAATGGGGTGCGCATCTTCCGGCCGAGTCCCAGCGCTACCTGAATATTTTGGGTTCAACCTATTCCCGCTCCCTTCATCTGTCCGGTTTGAATCTTTTTCCCAATCCAGGGGGATTTTCTCTGGCCGGAAGCGTGACCAGACTGGGCGATATGTTCATGCTTGATCTGGAACTGCAGCTGGGAGAGCAGGACCATACAGCCAAAACCATCTCCGCGCCCCGAATCGCCACCCTGGATAATCATAAGGCCAGAATCAGCCAGGGCATAATGATTAAGGTGACAACTGAAACAGGAGAGGGTAAAGCTCCTGCTGTGGAATATAAACCCGCTGTCCTGCTGCTTGAGGTCCGGCCTCAGATCACGCCGGATAACAAGCTCATTCTTGATCTGCATATTCAGGATGATGCCAAAACAACCGGGCAGGATATTGATACACGCTCGGCCACTACCCGTTTGCTGGTTGATGACGGGCAAACTGTTGTTATTGGCGGTATCCGGAAAGTTGAATACCAGACCAGGCAGTACGCCGTACCCGGTTTGAGCAGGATTCCCGGTCTGGGCTGGCTGTTCAGAAACAGCCAGCAGGACAGGCAGGAAGCAGAGCTGCTTGTTTTTATTCGTCCCAAGATTCTGGACTGATACAACAAAAGGAAAAAAATGAAACTCCCCGTACGTGACCTGATCCATGATTTTTCCGCCTATGTTCCGGGAAAGTCCATTGAAGAGATTCGAGACCAATACGGCCTTGACCGGATTATCAAACTGGCCAGCAATGAAAACGCGCTCGGTGTTTCTCCTGTTGTGCAGGAGGCGATTGTCCGCCACGCGTCCGCGGCCTTTCGTTACGCCAGGGCAGCCTCTCCCCGTTTGCGGCGGAAACTGGGGCAGGCGCTGGGTGTTGGCCCTGAACAGATTGTGGTTGGCAATGGCTCAGATGAAATCATTGATCTGCTGTTGCGCATTGTGCCACAGCCCGGGCGGGATAATGTTGTGCTCTTTCGTCCCAGCTTCAATCTGTATGAACTGCAGGCCAAGCTGTGCGATGTTGCCATTCGCCGGATTGATTTGAACCCTGATTTCAGCTTTCCTTTGCATAACGTGCCGGAATATGTTGATGGGAATACCCGGCTTGTTTTTCTGACCTCGCCTGACAATCCGTCCGGTTATGCCTGCCCGGCTGCCGATCTGGACGCATTGGCCGCCACCCTGCCCCCGAACTGCCTGCTGGTTGTGGATCAGGCCTATATTGATTTCTGTCAGCCCAAAGAAAGGTTTGACGCCCTGGCCTTGCTGGCTCGTCACCCTCATATCGTGGTCTTGCGCACCTTTTCCAAGGCCTATGGTCTGGCTGGTTTGCGGCTTGGATATGGTGTTATGCCCCGGGCGCTGGCTGATTTTCTGTTACGGGTCAAGCTGCCGTTCAGCGTCAACCTGCTGGCAGAAGAAGCCGGTCTGGCCGCTTTGGAGGATACAGTTTTTCTTGAGCAGACAATTTTGCTCTGCATAAGTGAACGGGAGCGGGTGACAAAAAAACTGAGCGGGCTTGGAGCAGTTGTGCTGCCGTCTCAGGCCAATTTTGTCATGTTTCGCCCGCCGGTTCCGGCTGAGTGGCTTTTTACGGAACTGCTGCGCAGGGGCGTTATTATCCGGCCATTGACTGCCGGTTATAACCTGCCGGATTATTTGCGGGTTTCAATCGGCACGCCGGAAGAAAACAGTTTTTTTCTGGGCTGCTGCGAGGAGATTTTCAATGCCTGAGCATGATATTGTAACTCTGGACGGCCCGGCTGGCGTGGGCAAGACAACACTGGCCAGGATGACGGCCCGGACGCTTGCCATTCCCTATCTGGATACCGGAGCCATGTTTCGGGCCCTGGCCTGGCTGACAGAACCGTCTGATACGGAAACAGAAATCAGGGCCAGGCTGGAAAGCATGCGTTTTTCATTGCGCGGCAGCGGTCAGGACTCACAGCTTCTGGTGAACGGATGCCCTCTTGGGCCGGAAATCCGCACGGAAGAAACAGGGGTGCGGGCCTCTTGCCTGGCCCAGTATCCATTTGTGCGTGAAGCCCTGAAAACAGCCCAACGCCGGATTGGCATGGAGTCTTCTCTGGTGGTGGAAGGGCGGGACATGGGAACCGAAGTTTTTCCGCGGGCCCGTTTCAAATTTTATCTGACAGCTTCTCCTGAGGTTCGGGCCAAACGGCGCTGGGCGCAACTCCAGGCCCTGGGAGAACAGGTTGATATACAGGAACTTACCCGAACCATTGCCGAGCGGGACGCCAGAGATTCTAGCCGCGCGATTGCGCCGTTGCGTCCTGCACCTGACGCCTGCCGGATTGATACCTCCAACCTTGATCTGGCCGGTGTGCTGCGAAAAATTCAGGAGCATATCAACAGCGTGAAGGGCTGATGCCCTGGCAACGCCCGGCTATCTGTCTTTTCTTTCCCGTTTGCCCAGCCATAAAATCTGGCGGCAGATGCCCATGAGCATGTTAAATTCGTTGCGGTACAGGGTAAAGCGGTTCAGGTAGCGGCGGACAGGCAGCATGAAATACGATGAGGTTCCGGCCTTTAAGAAGTCAATGCCTTCAAGCGCCTCCTGAATCGTTGTGAATAAAAGGGCGTACTCGGCCTGGGTGACAGGGCTGGCTTGCCGGTTGCCCCGTTGGGGCTGAAAATCCTGTTCAAGAGCCTGCTTAAAACATTCATATAGGGTGACAAGTACCGCGTGGGATAAATTCAGGGAAGAATCGTCCGTGGTCGGGATTGTCAGCAGGGATGAGCAGATCTCGGTTTCCGCATTGGTCAGCCCCTTGTCTTCCGGCCCAAAAACAATGGCCACGGTCTGTCCGGCCCGCAGCAGGTCAATGATGTCTGGGGCGACCCTGGCCGGAGTTTTAATCCCTTTCCGCCAGCCGCCACTGCGGGCTGTTGTGCCGTACACCTTATGAAAGGGAGCCAGGCAGGACGGTAAATCAGGGTGCAGGGTCATGGTTTCCAGTATCGGCTCTCCCTGTTTGGTGGCCAGTTTTCTGGCCAGGGCTGGGTCTGGCGGCTCAGAACGGACAATATGCAGGTGTTTGCAGCCCATGTTGGCACAGGCGCGGGCAACCGAGCCGATGTTCTCAGACAGTTTCGGTTCAGACAAAATGATGTGCAGCCTGTCCAGACAGGCGGTTTTTTCAGTCTTTTTCATAGCGCGATATCTGACAAAGAATGATCTGGCCGACCAGTTTGTAGGAAATTTTTCGTTATCCGTCAAAGATCCGGACGTCGGCCCGTGATTCTGACAGGGTTGTACACAAAAATAAAATTTTTTATTTAGAAATTATATGGTTAAAATGGTTTATACAGCTATCTTGCCGTAAAGGAAAGAAAAGTTGGTTGTTGACAGCATGTGAATATTCTGACATACAGACGAGCATGAGGTTATTATTTTGGCTGAATGGGTGGCGTGTTATGGTTGATATATCACATGCCTGAAAGGAAACTCTTTAACCCGGTTCCGAAAGGAGGTTTTATGTTTCGTAAAATTGTTGTTTTTGTCACAATGAGCCTGTTTCTTGGTTTGAGTATTGTCGCTGATGTCTCTGCAAAACAGATACTCAAGATCGGTATTGGAGACCCGCTTGAATCTGAAATGGGCGCGATTTCCACTCGTTTCAAACAGATTATTGAACAGCGCACCGATGGCAAGTACGAAATTCAGATTTTTCCGAGCTGCCAGCTTGGTGACGAAACTGAAATGATTCAGAACGTCCGCCGCGGTAACCTGGACATGGCTGTTGTTGGTATTGCCAACACAGTTCCTTTTGTCAAAAAACTCGGTATCCTGACTCTGCCGTACCTGTACCGCGACATCTTTGATGTTGTCCGCGGAACAAGCGGAGCCGCGCACGAAATGATGAATAATTTCGCCATCAAGGAGGGCGGATTCCGTATCCTGGGGTGGACATACACCGATTACCGGTATCTGACGAACTCCAAGCATCCGATCAAGAAAATCGCTGACGTGGCCGATCTGAAGTTCCGTGTCCCGCAAAGCGCTGTTCTGCTTGAAAGCTACCGCTCCTGGGGCGCCAACCCTGTGCCTATTTCCTGGGCGGAAACCTTTACCGCTCTGCAGCAGGGTGTTGTTGACGGCCAGTGCTACGGGTATATTACCTTCCAGGCAGCCAAATTTAATGAAGTACAGAAGTATATCAGCGAAGTGCATTACACCTATCAGTTGCAGCCAATGATGATTTCCGAGCGTGTCTACAAGAAATTGTCTCCTGAAATGCAGAAGATGGTTGTAGAGGCCGGACAGGCTGCTCAGGAATATTGCCTGGCTTTCCAGTTAGTCAAGGGTGAGCAGGTCAAGCAGGAACTTATTGCTTCCGGGATCCAGATTGACAAGCTTGAAGATGAAGATGTCTGGAGAGAAAAGGCTGTGTCCACTGTTTGGCCCAAAATGTACGATTTTGTCGGCGGCAAGGCCCTTGTCGACAAGTTCCGTTACTATATCGGTCAGTAGGTTAACCTTGTAATACAAAGAGGGAGGTTCCTTCTCCCTCTTGCACTTTTTTAAGGAAAGCGGATGTTAAAAAAAATTGTCTTCAATATTCTTGACAACGTTGAAAGTTATATCTGCCAGGTACTTCTTGCTTTTTTTGTCATTATCCTTTTTTTGCAGATTGTCATGCGCGAATTTGGAGCTCCTCTGTACTGGAGTGAGGAAGTGGCCCGCTATTCGTTTGTCTGGTTCGTTTTTTTCGGCGCTTCCTATGCCGCCAGGCTGGCCGCCCATAACCGGGTTCAGCTCCAGTTCAAACTTTTTCAGCCCATTATTGGTAAAATTTGTACTTCGCTCATGGATATTGTCTGGATAATTTTTAATACTGTTATGACCTGGAAGGGTATCCAGGCGTTTCAGGACCTTGTTGACTTTCCCTATGCCACTCCGGCTCTGGATTGGCAGCTTTGCTATGTGTATCTCATCTTTCCTATCAGTTTTTCCCTGATGACAATCAGAATATTACAAGTCAACTACATCCGGTGGATACTGAAAAGAGAAATAGAAGATCCTGACAAGGTCGATATTGAAAAAAGTAAACAAGCCTTGCAGGGTGGAGGAAACTGAATATGGAACTGACTGTTACACCTGTTCTTTTCGGGACTTTTGTTGTCCTGCTCCTGTTTGGAGCGCCCATTACGGTTTCCCTTGGTGTTGCCGCCATGCTCTCTTTTCTGGTCGTGGGCCAGAATCTGGGGACGATGGTTGAAATCGCGTTTACCTCTGTCAACTCTTTTCCGATCATGGCTCTTCCGGCCTTTGTTCTGGCCGGCGCGCTTATGGAAGCAGCAGGAGTTTCCAAACGCTTGGTTTTTATCGCTGAAAAGCTGGTTGGTCCGGTTCCCGGAGGTCTGGCGGTTTCAACTGCTCTGGCCTGCGTCTTTTTTGGTGCGATTTCCGGTTCCGGTCCGGCCACAACAGCCGCTGTTGGTATGCTGATGATTCCGGCCATGATCAAGCGCGACTACGATTCCGGCTATGCCGCTGCCGCGACCGCGACTGCCGGAGGTGTCGGTATTATTATTCCGCCGTCAATTCCCATGGTTATCTACGGTGTGGCCTCACAGGAATCCATTACCCGCATGTTTCTGGCCGGTGTTATACCTGGTCTGCTTATCGCTCTGGGGCTGATTATCATGCACCTGTTCAAGTGCCGCAAGATGGACGTTCCCACAGATATGAAGTGGTCGGGAAAAGAGCTCTTGTGGTCCTTCAAGGACGGTTTCTGGGCTGTACTGGCCCCGGTCATCATTCTGGGCGGAATTTATTCCGGGTATTTTACGCCAACGGAAGCAGCCATTGTCGCGGTTTTTTATACCCTGGTCATTGGTTTTTTGGTGTACAAGGAGCTGACATTGCAGGCTCTGATGAGTTCACTGAAAACCACTTCCTGGCTGACAGGCCGGGTACTGATTATCATGTTTACGGCCTACGCTTTCGGACGTTTGCTTGTTCAGTACCGTATTCCTGACCAAATCGTGAAAGTACTGCTGGCCTTTACCAGTAATCCCATGCTGATCTGGGCCTTTGTGGTGCTTATCCTGCTCTTTCTGGGTATGTTCATGGAAACCCTGGCCATTATCTTGCTGGTCACGCCTGTGCTGTTGCCGGTCATGAAGGCCTTTGGCGTTGATCCCATCCATTTCGGTATTGTGCTTGTCTGTTGCTGTGGCGTTGGTTTTTCCACTCCGCCATTGGGCGAAAACATGTTTATTGCGTCCGGTATTGCTGACGTGACGCTGGAAGAGATTTCGCTTAAGGCGTTGCCGTTTTGCGCGATCACCATCGGAGTTATTGCTCTGCTGGTCGTATTCCCGCAGCTGGCGCTTTTCCTGCCCAATCTCCTGATGGATTGAAAAGTGCAAGTCCCATAAAAAAGGCCCGCTCAGCGGGCCTTTTTTATGGGATTCTGTCTGCTAATTGTCAGAATCATCATACCAGCAGGCGCTCATTTCCGGGCCGAAATAATAGGCCTGTCCGCCAAGCTGTTCTTCTATGCGCAGGAGCTGATTGTATTTGGCCAGGCGGTCGGAACGGCACAACGAGCCGGTTTTGATCTGTCCGGCGTTTGTGGCCACTGCCAGATCCGCGATGAAGGAATCCTCGGTTTCGCCCGAGCGGTGCGAGATAACAGTGGTGTAAGAGGCGGATTTGGCCATTTCAATCGTATCCAGGGTTTCGCTCAGTGTGCCGATCTGGTTGAGTTTGATCAAAATGGAGTTGGCCATGCCCCGGCTGATGCCTTCGGCCAGGATTTCCGGGTTGGTCACAAAAACATCATCTCCGACAATCTGGGTTGATTCAAGCCGTTTGGTCATCTTTTCCCAGCCTTCCACATCGCTTTCAGCCAGTCCGTCTTCAATGGACACCAGCGGGTAACGGGTGGTCAGATCCTGATAGTAGTCAATCAGTTCATCAGAAGAAAAGAATTTCTTTTCACCTGAAAAGTCGTAGCGGTTGTTTTTGTAAAACTCGGAAGCCGCGGCATCAATGGCCAGGGAAATGTCAGGGCCGGGCTGATAGCCTGCTTTTTCAATGGCTTTCATGATATAATCAAAGGCCTCATAATGATTGTTCAGGTTGGGGGCAAAACCGCCTTCATCGCCAACAGCAGTGGACAGCCCGTCTTCGGCCAGAATGGCTTTCAGGGCGTGAAAGGTTTCCGCGCCCATGCGCAGGGCCTCGGAAAAGGTTTCCGCGCCCAGGGGCAAAATCATAAATTCCTGAATATCAAGGTTGTTTGGGGCGTGCGCGCCGCCATTGAGGATGTTCATCATCGGTACCGGCAGGATCTTGGCATTGGCGCCACCCAGATACTGATAGAGGGGCAGACCGCAGAACTCAGCTCCGGCTCTGGCCGCGGCCAGAGAAACGCCAAGCAGGGAGTTGGCTCCCAGTTTGGATTTATTGCGTGTGCCGTCCAAATCAAGCAGGGTCTGATCAAGTTCAATCTGGCGGCGGACATCAAGCCCTAATACCGCGTCAGCAATGATTTCATTCACATGCTCAACCGCCTTGGTCACTCCCTTGCCGCCAAAGGCTTTTTCTTTATCCCGCAGTTCCAGGGCTTCCCGTGTTCCGGTGGACGCACCGGACGGAACTGCGGCTCTGGCTCTGATTCCTGAATCAAGGCCTATTTCCACCTCAACTGTGGGATTGCCTCTGGAATCAAGAATTTGTCTGGCCCAGACACTTGTAATAATACTCATTTTTTCCTCCTGTTCTTGTACCTTTTTATAACCCGTTGCGGTTGTTATTGTTGCGGTCTGTTTTCCAGCCAGGCTGTGTGCAGTCCGTAAAAAAGCAGATCACTCCGTACTTCATTGATGGCCGCACATACCGCGGCGATTTTAGGGGCGTGGCCGCCGGTGGCCACGACCAGGGCCGGCCCGACCTTGTGCCTGATTTTTTCTGTCAGCCCGGTAATCATGGCGGCAAAACCATGTACCATGCCCAGATTCATGCTCTGTACCGTGCTTTGCCCAAACTGAAATTCCTGATCCGCCACTTCCAGACTGATGCGCGGCAATTTGGCCGTTCTGCTGCCCAGCGCTTCCAGAGAAGAATGCAGGCCGGGGCAGATCAGGCCGCCCAGATAGGCACTGTCCTGCACGCACTCAACAGTTGTGGCTGTGCCAAAATCAACAACAATCAGATTGGGCTGGGAAAACAGCCGGCGGGCGGCAAAGGCGGTGACAAGCCTGTCCGCGCCAACCTCAAGTGGCCGCGCGTAGCGGTTTTCAAGGGCGATGGGCAGGTCTGCCGGAACAAAATACACCGGACAGGAAAAAAAACGGGCGCAGGCGTCACGCAACAGGGCATTACAGCTTTCAACCACCGATGACACCACCCAGGCGGTAACGGCACGCGTGTCAATCCTGACATACTGACAGAACTGCACGATGGCCAGCCCCAGTTCATCTGCTGTTGTGTCGGCTCTGGTCGGGAGAGTAAAGGTGGTAAGGGCGCTGCCTGACCCGGCTATGGCCACCTTGGTATTTGTATTGCCAATATCAAAAAGCAGGATATGCTCCATGCGTTCTCCGTTTTCTTTCATTTTTCTTGCCCTTACTATGGGGCAAGAAAGCGAGAAAGGCAAGAAAGGAAGACAGGCCGGATTTTTGATTTTTGCAGTCTGATTTTTGATTGGAAGAAAATATCCGCTGATTTTTACAGATTTTTATTTCCATTTTTCATCAGAAATCAGCGTTCCGAACTCAGCGAAGCGAAAATCAAAAATTTTGTCCACTTGGCAGCCCTGACAGATTGCGCTACTGTTGGCACTTTATTGCTCAAGGAGAACATCATGGCGCTGAACAAGGAATTACTCGATATTTTGGCCTGTCCCCAATGCAAGGGAGAACTTGAACTCACACCGGCGGAAGACGGGCTGATCTGCCATGCCTGCGCGCTTGTGTATCCGGTGCAGGAAGAAATCCCGATCATGCTGCCGGAAGAGGCGGCTCCGCTTGAAAAATGAGTAAAAAGAAACGTCCGCTGCCCCAAAGTCTTGGCCTGCCGCCTTTTGGAGTTGATTCCCACGCCCATCTTGATCTGCCCGAATTTGCCGAAGACTTGCCGGAAGTCCTGGACCGGGCCAGGCAGAGCGGTCTGCGCCATATCGGCAATGTGTTTTTGGGGCCACAGGCCTATCTGGCTGGAAAAGACAGGCTCGGTGCGGAAAAAGACCTGTTTTTTCTGCTTGGTATTCACCCCGGCGACAGCGGGGGCAGTACGGAAGACGAGGTCGGGCAGATGGCGGATTTTTTTTCGCGGGACGCGAGGCTGCGGGCCATAGGCGAGATCGGGCTTGATTATTATCGCGACCACAGCGCGGTGGGCATCCAGAAACGGTTTTTTCAGTTGCAGCTGGAACTGGCCAGAACTCTTGACCGGCCTGTTGTTATTCACTGCCGTGACGCTTTTGCCGACACGCTTGCCATTCTTGACGACCTGGGCTTTGCTGATCGTCCTTTGCTCTGGCACTGTTTTACCGAAGACAGACAGTGCCTGGCGGCTGTGCTGCAACGCGGCTGGCAGGTGTCTTTTCCCGGGCCGGTCAGCTATAAAAAAAATGAGGCCCTGCGTGAGGCGGCGCTTGGCTGCCCTGTTGAGCGCATATTGCTTGAAACAGACGCGCCGTTTCTGGCTCCTGAGCCCTGGCGCGGCAAACGCAATGAACCGGCCTTTACCGTGTTTACGGCCCAGACGGTCGCGGAACTGAAAAATATACCCGTGCAGAGTCTGTGGCAGCAGTGCGGCGATAACGCGCGGGCTTTTTTCGGGCTGGAGAACTGACATGCCCTCGCTGTTTCAGGCCTGGCTGCTTGCTGCCCGTCCCAAAACCCTGCCAGCCTCTGTGGCGCCGGTCGCGCTTGGCTGCGCCCTGGCTTTCAGCCAGAATTGTTTTCATGTGGGCGCGGCCTGTCTGGCCCTGCTTGTCAGTTTTTGTCTGCAAATCGGCGTGAATCTGGCTAATGATTATTTTGACGGCATGGCCGGTCTGGACACCGACCAGCGGCTTGGCCCTGTTCGGGCCACGGCCGGCGGCCTGATCGCGCCCGCAAGCGTGAAGCGGGGCATGATTGTCTGTTTCGCGCTGTCCGCGTGCCTGGGCCTGTTTCTTGTTTTTCGGGCCGGTTGGCCGGTTGTGGTCATTGGTGTTTTGTCTGTCCTCGCGGCCCTGGCCTATAGCGGAGGCCCGTATCCACTGGCGTCCAACGGTCTGGGCGATGTGTTTTCCTTTCTTTTTTACGGGCCGGTCGCGGTGTGCGGGACGTATTTTGTGCAGGCCCTGCATCTGCCGCTGCTGGTGCTCGCGCTTTCCCTGCCCACTGGTCTGCTGGTGACTGCTATCTTGGTTGTCAACAATTACCGCGACATTGAAACAGACAAAAACGGCGGCAAAAGGACGCTGGCGGTCATGATCGGGCCTGGTGCCAGCCGCGCGCAGTTTTTTTCGCTTATCACGCTTTCGTACCTGCTTTTGCCGGTTTTCTGGCTGGGCGGTGTTCTTGGCAGCGGCGGAGTGTTGCTGCCCTTGTGTTCCCTGCCCCTGGCCGTGGTGGTCTGCCGCGGTCTGCAACGGGAAACAGGGAAGATGCTGAATGTCACACTGGGGCAGACCGCTTTGCTGGCGCTGCTCTTCAGCCTGTTGCTGGCCGTGGGAATCCTTATTTCCGGGGCTCATCTTTTTGTGTAATTTTTAACCGCAAGGGACGATATATGTTTGCCCACCGTATAGAAAAACTTCAACACCTGTTACAGGAAAAAAACATGCAGGCCCTGCTTGTCAGCCGGGACGCCAACCGTTTTTATCTCAGCGGTTTTGAACTGCGCGACAGCCAGTGCAATGAAAGTTCCGGCTGTGTGCTGGTTCCGGCCCATGGCGCGGCCTGGCTGCTGACAGATTCACGTTACGAACTGGCCGCCAGGCAGGTCTGGCCGGAAGAGCAGGTCAGAATCTACGGTAAAAAACGTCTGGAAACAGTTGCTGATCTGGCCAGAAAGCTGGGGATCACCGAACTGGGCGTGGAAGCGGCCGGACTAAGCTATCAGGACGGCCGGGAACTGGGACGGGAAATCAATCTGCTGCCGGTTACAGACCTGATTGAACATATGCGCCTGTTCAAGGAAGATGTTGAAATTGCGGCCCTGAGCCGGGCCTGCGCCCTGAATCATAAGGTCTATGAGCTGCTGCGTCCTTTGCTCACTGTGGGCCTGACTGAAAAAGAAATTGCCTGGGAAGTGGAAAAACTGTTCCGGGAAAACGGCTCAGACGGGCTGAATTTTGACACCATTGTCGGTATCGGCCCGAACGCGGCTCTGCCGCACGCCAGGCCGGGCGAGACCAGACTGACAGACAATTGTTCCATTTTAATCGACATGGGCGGGCGCTTTGACAACTATTGTTCGGACCAAACCCGTTCATGGTGGATTGGAGATCGTCCTGCCGGTTTTTTTACCGAAACCCTGGCTCTGGTACAGGAGGCGCAATCACGGGCGATTGCGGCGGTGCGTCCCGGAATGCTGGCCAGGGACCTGTACCGGGTGGCCCATGATTTTTTTGTGAAGCACGGTGTTGCCGAGCATTTTACACACGCTCTGGGGCATGGTATTGGTCTGGAAACGCATGAACCGCCAAGTCTGAATCCCGCGTGCGAGATGGAACTGCGCGCGGGTATGATGATTACCATTGAGCCGGGCCTGTATTATCCTGAGTGGGGCGGAATCCGCTGGGAACACATGATTCTGGTCACTGAAAACGGGGCAGAGGTGCTGTGAGCCGCCCGTCCGAAAAGAAGCGGCAATGAGCAACACCCCCCGCAGCAAGGCTGTGTATATTGAACTGGCCAGACAGGATATCGCCCGCTTCAGATTTTTGCTGGAAGCGCATGATAATCTGGCGCTTTTCAGCGTGCTTGACCGTTTTCGGGCCGTGGGCAAGGTTTTTTTCGCGCCGCAGCAGGAACAGGACGTGCGGCGGGCGCTTGCCGCCCTGGCCTCTGAACTGTGTTTTCGCGTTCTGTCTGATTCTGGCAGCGAGTGGATATCGGATGAAAACGATAAAAAGAATGTGCAGGGATAAGGCTGCGTAAAGAGATTCAGAACGATGTTGAATAAATAAGGGATACTTCAAAAAGCGATACAGAAACGGACAAGGGGCGTTATTTTTTTATTCAGGAGGAATTGATGGGCAGGGTAAGAACGGGGCTTTTTTTTCTGTTTGTTTGCATGTGCTGTACAGGTCTGGGCGGCGGCAACAGTGATTTGCTGACCCGGATTCCCGTTCCTGACCGCGAGTTCAGGGTTGAGGTCACGGATACGGAAGACACGCGTTACGCTGTCAGTTCTTTTTCTGTTGACGGCCTGACTGTTTTGCCGGTCAGTCTGGGCAAGATTCTGGTTGGTATTGATTTCGCGGATATTGATTCCATGACCCTGTTTCTGGGTGAGGCGTCCCTGACTGCGGATATTGTGTATATTTCCGGCCAGCGCAAGGAGGCCAGCCTGAAAAAAGACCTGTTTTTTTACGGGCAGTCGCAGTGGGGCAAGATGAAGATTCATGCCCGTGATTGCAGGCAGGTCAAGTTTGTGCGCTGATTTTTTTAATTTTAGATTTTTGATTGAAAGCACCCCTGCGCCGGCTTTGAAACCATGAAGTACAAGACCTGTTTCATTTTTGGCCGTCAGGTAGAAGACACGGTATTCACCAACATTAAAAACCGGGAGGTCTCTTCGGTCGGCAACCTTGCCCGCTGCCGGTAAACAGGCTAGAAAGAGGCACCCTGTAACCGCAGCCGAGGAAATTTCTATGTCCCGTCTTTTGCCCCGTGTTATTGCCATTCATGACCTCTCCGGTTTTGGGCGAGGTTCGCTGACCACGGTTATGCCGGTTTTATCCGCCATGGGCGTTCAGGTCTGTCCGGTACCCACAGCCATCCTGTCCACGCATACTGCTTTTTCCGGTTTTTCCTTTCTGGACACGACAGCAAGCATGAGCGCGTTTCTGGCGCACTGGAAAGATCTGGGACTGCGGTTTGACGCGATATACAGCGGCTTTCTCGGTTCACCGGATCAGGCCCTGATCGTGCAGCAATTTATTGACCAGTTTGCCCGGGACGGTCAGCCCGTGCTGATTGACCCGGTAATGGGCGATAACGGCCAGCTGTACGACAGCCTTGATCCCAGAATGGTCGGGGCCATGCGCCGCCTGATTGTTTCGGCCGCTGTCATTACCCCCAATTATACCGAAGCCTGCCTGCTGCTCAACGAAAAACAGCAGCAGCGGCCGGATGAGCAGGCAATAAGAACGCAGCTCAAGGCTCTTTCAGCTCTTGGGCCGAAGCAGGTCATTATTACCAGTGTGCCGGAAAAAGACCGTAGCCGCGCCATATACGCCTATGACCGCATGGACTCCCGTTTCTGGAAAGTGAGCAACGAGTTTTTACCGGTTGATTATCCGGGTACCGGCGATGCCTTTGCCAGTGTTCTGCTCGGCAGTCTGCTGGGCGGCGACTGTCTGCCCATTGCCCTTGACCGCGCGGACCAGTTCGTTTCTCTGACCATCCGTCAGACATTCGGCTACAGCGATCTGCCCCCGCAGGAAGGAGTGGTGCAGGAAAAAATGCTGCCCCTGCTGCTCAACCCGCCGCCAACAAGCCGCTACTCTTTGTTGGAATGGGAATGAAGCCGGTTGGCCTGGTGGCCTTTGACCTTGACGGCACAGTTGGCACATCCCAGGGCGTGCCGGAACAGAACCGGAACATGCTGCGCGAACTGGGGCAGATACCGGTTGTGCGGGTGGCGGCAACCGGGCGGTCTCTGCATTCTTTTTTTCATTCCCCCTACGCCTCGCTGGACGTGGATTATGTTGTTTTTTCTTCCGGCCTCGGTGTTTTTGACGCCCGGCTCAGACAGGTCACCGCCAGTCAGGGACTGGGGCAAAAGCAGATTGAACACATTACCGGGGTACTGCTGTCCCGGCGGGTTGATTTTTCCCTGCACCTGCCTGTGCCGGACAATCACCTTTTTTTTGTGTACCGTGCGGGACAGGACAATCCGGATCTGGACACCCGCTGCGCCAGCAATCCCGGCTGTCTCGCCTGGCCTGAGCATCTGCCGCAGTCCGCTTCCCAGTTTCTGGTTATTTTACCGCCGAATGCCGCGTATCTATATGGCCAGCTGCAGGAGGCTTTCAGCGCGTTCAGCGTGATCCGGGCTACTTCTCCTCTTGACGGTCAGAGCCTGTGGCTGGAGATTTTTCCGCCCACGATCTGTAAAAGCAGGGCCGTGGCCGATCTGGCCGGACGTTATGGATTCAAACCAGAGCAGGTGCTGGCTGTGGGCAATGATTATAATGATCTTGATCTGCTGCGCTGGGCGGGTAGGGGCCTGGTTGTTGCTGACAGTCCTCCCCGGCTTTTGCAGGAGTTTGACCATGTCGGGGCCTGCGCTGACGGTGGCTGCGCCCAGGCGATTCTTCGCTGGCTGGAGGAACAGAAGAGAAGTATCTGAAGAGTTTTTTCAGATAAAATTGGAACCGGCCCGTATTTTGCAAAATGGCCGGTTATGGCTGAACGATTTACATTTCGTCTTGAAAAAGTGCTGGCTTACAGGCGGCAATGCGAAGACCAGGCCCGAATGGCGCTGGCTGAAGTCTCGTTCAGATACCGGAAGCAGGGTGAAAGACTCGCCGGACTGAAAGAGGATTTCGCGGCCGCCCGCGCCGCATTTGCGCGGAAAAAGGATGTCACGCGAAATGATTTCTGGCTCTGGGGCAATTACAAGCTGGGCATGGAGCAGTCGATTGCCAACGCGGAACTGCTGCTCCGGCAAATCGGTCAGGAAGTTGTCCGGTGCCGTGAAAATGTCATCAAGCGTTCCAAGGACAGAAAAATTCTGGAAAAATTCAAGGAAAATCAGGCGACACAGTATGAACAACAACAAAAACAACACGAACAGAAAGAACTTGATGAAATCTCTCAGCTCCGGCTTGCGCGTCAGTCTCTCTAAGCTCTTTATGGGCATTATCCTGCTGGCCTTTGTCAAGGGCGGAACCTTGCTGCTTCTGGGGGGCCTGCCTGTTCTCGCGCCCCATCTTTTATCGCCTTCTTCCCCTGAAATCGCAGCGGTTTCAAAAAAGGAAGATATCACCCTGGCCTTGCAGGCCATGCAAGCTGCCATTGCCCAGGCCTCGGCCGAGGCCGCCCAGGTCGGTGAAGCGCCAAAACAGGAGACCGCGAAACAGGATGCCGTGGACAGCGGGGAAACATCGTATTCCGAACAGGTTCAGTCCCTGAAACGCCGTCAGCAGGAAGTCAGTCGGCGGGAGCAGGATCTCAGGGCTCTGCACGCCAGTCTGGAAAAAAAGATCGCTGAACTCAAAAAACTGGAAGCCGGTGTCAAAAAAATGCTGGAAGAAGCAGACGTGACCAAAGACCAGAAAGTGGCCCATCTGGTCAGCGTGTATGCGAACATGAAACCGCAGCAGGCCGCCCAGGTTCTTGAAACCCTTGAGGATAAACTGGCTGTCAAGATTCTGGCGGGCATGAACGGGCGCACAGCCGGAAAAATTCTGTCCTATGTCAAGGCCGCGCGGGCTGCCGGTCTTTCCGAAAAACTGACCAGGCTGCAAATTCCCTTTGCCGAATAAGGACTGGCAGCAGGTCAGGCAGAGCGGGGCAACGGCCATCGAAGGTTCAGGTTCGTCCTGAGCGTGACTTGTCGGCAGGAAAAGATGTCTGTAATACGAATTTGTGTTCATCTGGCCTATACCGGCACGACTTTCAACGGCTGGCAGCTGCAGGCGGGCCAGGACGGAACCCGCACAATACAGGGCTGTTTACAGGCCGCTCTTGAGCGGGTGACCGGACAGAAAATCAATGTCAGCGGTTCCGGCCGGACAGATTCCGGGGTACATGCCCTGGATCAGGTCGCGCATTTTGACGTTCACAGGCGTTTTGCCCATATCCCGTGGCAGCTGGCCCTGAACGCCCAACTGCCCCCTGAGATTACCGTGGTTCAGGCCTGCGAAGTTCCGCTTGATTTTCACGCCCGGTTCAGCGCGCGCGGGAAATGTTATTCATACACCTTCTGGACGGAAAAAAATTTTGTCCTGCCCCAACGCGCGCCCTATGTCTGGCAGGTCTGGGGGCTTGATCCGGAAAAGATGCGCGCGGCCGCAACCCTGCTGGTTGGAGAGCATGATTTTGCCTGTTTTCAGAACAGCGGAACAGAAGTCCGTTGCACCCGGCGGGAGATTTTCCGTATCTGGGACGAACCCGGTATGTTCCCGCAGGAGCGGGTCTGGTATTTTCACGGCAGCGGATTTCTTAAACAGATGGTACGGAACATGGCCGGACTGCTCAAGGAAGTGGGCAAGGGCAATCTGTCGCCGCAAGAAACAACACGCCTGCTGGCCCAAAAAGACCGCCGCCTGGCTCCGGCTACAGCTCCGGCGCGCGGACTCTGTCTGGAGCGGGTTTTTTACACAATGGAATAACCATGCTGCCTGCTGAAACTGTCTGGAAAAAGCTGCTGGGAAGTGTTCGGGCCAATCTGCTGGCTGGTCTGCTCTTTCTGGGGCCGCTGCTCATCACTCTGTTGATTGTGCGTTTGCTCGTGCGCTGGTTTGACGCGATCTTTTTACTGCTCCCGCCGAACCTGCGGCCGGAGTCTGTTCTGCCTTTTCCGGTTCCCGGGCTGGGGCTGATTCTGGCCCTGATTTTGCTCTTTTTGACAGGGGTTCTGGTTCGTAATTATCTGGGCAATATCCTTGTTGTATTCTGGGAAAAAATAATCGCCCGCGTGCCCCTGGTCAACACCCTGTATGTTTCCAGCAAGCAGCTTGTTTTAACCCTGACCCGAAAAAAAAACCGCAATTTCAAGCAGGTTGTGCTGGTGCAGTTTCCCCGCGCGGGAACCTACGCCCTGGGGTTTGTCACTGGTATGCCAACCGGCGAACTGCGGGAAAAAATACCCGCTGATGTGGTCAACGTCTTTGTGCCTACCACGCCCAATCCAACCTCTGGTTATTACCTGCTTATCCCGCGCGAAGAAATCATTGACCTGGAAATGGGTGTTGAAGACGCGTTCAAGGTCCTGGTTTCTGGCGGGTTGATTGACCCGGAAGCGCATTTTTGATTGCAGATTTCAGATTTGAAAAACAGTCCGAAGATTTTTGGATTTCTGATTTCTGAAGCCGGATTTCTGAGTTGAAGAAAGGACGCACAGTGTGAAGCCGGTCGGCGGAAGAAGTGCTGATTTTCAGGCGGAAAACAGGAACGGAGCAGTATCGCCCCGTTCCTGCCCGTTCAGGACGAAAAAACAATCAGCCGGCAAGATTCGCGGCAACAAAATCCCAGTTAACGCGGGACCAGAACGCTTTTACATAATCAGGCCGCGCGTTGCGGTAATCTATATAATAGGCGTGTTCCCACACATCACAGACCAGCAGTGGCCGCTGGCCCCGCGTGAGTGGATTGCCGGCATTGGACGTGCTGACAAGCTCAAGCCTGCCGCCCTGATTTTGGACCAGCCAGGCCCAGCCTGAGCCGAACGTGCCGACCGCGACCCTGGTAAAGGCTTCTGCCAGGCGGTCAAGGCTGCCGAAATCAGCTTCTATTCTGGAAAGCAGCGCGTTGTCTGGCGTTTTTCCCGCATCAGGCGTCAGGCAGTTCCAGTAAAAGGTATGGTTCCATGTTTGAGCGGCGTTATTAAAGATGCCGCCGTCTGATTGTCTGATAATATCTTCAAGGGCCATGGACTCAAATTGGGTGCCGGTGATGAGATTGTTCAGATTCGTCACATAGGTTTGATGGTGCTTTCCATAATGGTATTCCAGTGTTTCCCTGGAAAGAACAGGGGCCATATCGTCAAGCGAAAATGGCAGCCCGGGAAGTTCGTGGAGCATTTTTGCCTCCTTTTGTTACGTTTTTGTGTATTGGTAAGTCCTGGTGCTCTGTTTTGGAAAAATATTCGCCGGCGGGAAAAAATGTCAACAAAAATACACAAATGGAAGCATGGGCTATATTGGTTTTCCATAAAAAAGATTGTGATTGCCGAAAAGACAAATCTTCAGTACGGACAAATCAGAAATGAGGTTTGCTATGTCCAAAATCTGCACCCGGAATCCTGATTTTCAGCTTTGGCCGGCAGGACCTGAGGCGGCCCCGCTGGTCCTGGAATTTATGAAAAAACTGGGCGTGTACCAGAAAATGGAAGCTGCTGTCACCGCCACAGCCGCCGGACTGGCGGAACTGTTGAAATCCGGTCAGGGAGAGGCCGTCTTTGGCGACTACAGGGGAAAGACCGTGGCTTTTGCCTGGTTTTACGGGAATTCTTCCGCCTTTATCGGCCAATCCGGCATCTACATAGACGCATTTTATGTTGACGAGGAGGCGCGCGGGCAGGGGCTGGGAAAAATCATCCTGGCCTGGCTGGCAAAAACTGCTGCTGAGCGGGGCTGTCAGCGTCTGGAATGGAACTGTCTGGACTGGAACACTCCGGCCATTCAGTTCTACTCCCGCTACGGCGCCTGCTGCATGGACGCCATGCGTACCTACCGCCTGTCTTTTCAGAAACTGCGGGAAATGGCGGAAAATCTGTAATGTCAGATTGAAGTCGGATTTCTGATCACGGCCTGGTGTTCTTCGTAGCCCGCAAGGGCGATAATCAGGGCCATTATACTGCCGAACATGGCCGCCATAAGGCTGGTAAGAGAAGACAGGTGGTTTTCAATGGATTCAAAACGCCGGTTCATATTGTCAGAACGCTGGTCCATGCGCTTGTTCATGTCGTCAGAACGCTGATTGATACTGATCGTCATGTCATCCAGAGTTGATTCAGGGCTTTTTGCTGCTCCCTGAGCCCGATCAGGGATTCAATGATTTCCCGAGCCGACCTCAACCGCACCGGCAATACCCGGAAGACTGGTACACAACAGAGCGAAAATGATGATTTTTGGCAACATGGCCTGCTCCTGAAACGGGCTGAAGTTGTACAGGTCACTGAAAAACAGGGAGGTCGGCGGGAGTTGTCAGTGAACTGATTTTTTCCTGCCGGGCAAAGACCAGATAACCGGTATGAGCGACCATACGGTCGTCCGGCCGCAAACGGTCGGGAACTGGTTTGTAGCGGCGGGTCAGGATTTCCAGCACTTCAACCTGGCCAAAGGCCGAATCTTCCATGTGCCGCAACAGCTCACTGACTTGATTGGCAGTGGGCAGCAAAAATCCTATCGGGCCGCCCGGAACCAGCGCGTGGGCGGCCTGTTCCAGATAATCCCAGGGCGTGCGCACGTCCAGAAACAGCGCATCCACATTTGTCTGGGCAAACCCTTCGCTGATGTCCCTGCAAAAACGCTCCACCCGGTGCTCAAGTCCGGCCCAGGCCAGATTTTTTCCGCATAGCTCAGAAAATTCTTCCCGCCGCTCATAGGTGTAGACCCTGCCCTCATCGCCGACAAACCAGGCCAGGGCTGTTGTCAGGCTGCCGGAACCGCTGCCGGACTCAATAACCCTGCTCCCCGGCCCGATTCCGAGCTTCACCACAATATAGCCGATGTCCTTGGGATAGATAATCTGGGTCTGGCGCCTGATATTTTTTATCAGGTCGTACAGTGTGGGACGCAGGACTGAATATTCCCGTCCCAAATGGGTTTTTACCTTGCCCCCGATTCCGGCCTTCAACACATCATCAATGGCCAGTGCGCCATCGTGGGTGTTCAGAATATCGCCGGGGACAGGAACCTTAAAGTAACGCTTGCCCTTGGGGCTGACTAACAGTACGACATGACCAGGCCTGAGCATATTTTTCTCCGAATTGTGCGAGAGTGTGAATCGTTCCGCTTGGCTAGCCGCCGTTTTCGCGAATGTCAAGGCGGGGGATTTCTGATTGCAGATTTGAAGAAAAAAACCGCGGAGTTCTGATTTTCGCTCCGTTGATTTCAGAGTTGAAGAAAAAAGAGTCCGCGGATGACGCAGATGAACGCAGATTGCGGGATTTCTGATTGGAAGAATGAAGAGGCGGCAGAAGAAATCCGTGAACAGATCAACCATCCGCAATTGAAAATCAAAAATGGAAGGACCAGAACGTGACAGAAGAAACACAACAAAAGCAACCAAAACAGAACCGGAAGACGCCTCAAAAGGCAAAATCCAGGATGCAGCAGACCGTGGCTCCGGAAGCTCCGCCCAAAGCGGCGCCGTCAGCGTCCCCGAAATCCCCGAAAACAGACTCTGAAAAACCGGCTCCGGCCCAGAAGACCCCGCAAAAGGCGGCTTCCGGCTTTTCAGCAACACCGCGAAAAGCGGCCGCAAAAGTCGCCGCCTCAAAAAAAGGCCGTAAAATGCTGGTCAGCGTCCTGCCGGACGAACAGGTGGAGGTTATTTTGCAGACAGAAGGGCGCATTGAGGAATATTACGTGGAGATGCTGCACCAGAACAAGACACGGGGCAACATCTACAAGGGCAGAATCCACAATATTGACCAGTCCCTGCAGGCGGCTTTTGTCAGTTACGGCGCTGAGCGTAACGGCTTCTTGCAGGTTGATGAGGTACACCCTGAATATTATCAGTCCGGTTATGCCCGCAAAAAAGGCGAGCGCTATCCGTCTTTGCAAAAGGTACTCAAGCCCGGCCAGGAGGTGCTGGTACAGGTGGTCAAGGAGCCGGTCGGCAAAAAAGGCGCCTTTTTAACCACCTATCTTTCCCTGCCCGGCCGCTATTTTGTTTTGACTCCGGGCAGCGAGCAGCTCGGCATCTCCCGCAAAATCGAAAACGAAAAGGAACGGCAGCGGTTAAAAGAGATTGTCGATGAACTTAAACTTGATGACGGGCATGGCGTTATTATCCGTACGGTCAGCGAAACCCTCAGCAAGACGGCTCTTTCCCGTGATTTGCAGTTTCTGAAACGGCTGTGGGAGGACGTGCGCAGAAAAGGCGTGGAAGCGCCTTGCCCCAGTCTGATATATAAGGAGAAAGAACTGGCCTTTCGCGCGGCCCGTGATTATCTTACGCCTGATGTCACGGAAATCTGGGTTGACCACGAAGAATCCGCAGCCCAGATGCGTGAATTTGTTTCCCTTATTTTTCCCCGCCGCACGCAAATGGTTCGGCTGTACACGGAGCAGGATCGCTCGCTTTTTGCCCGTTTCAATCTGGAAACCCAGCTTGATTCAATTTTCAGCCGGGAGGTGAAACTACCAAGTGGCGGCCGCCTTGTTTTTGACCAGACCGAGGCCCTGACCGCGGTTGACATCAATTCCGGCAAGACTGCCGGAGAAAGGAATTTTCGGGATCTGGCCCTGAAAACAAATATCGAGGCTGCAGAAGAAATCGCCCACCAGCTCATGCTGCGTGACATCGGCGGTCAGGTGGTCATTGACTATATTGAGATGAAAGATCCCGGCCATGTGCGGGAAGTGGAAAAAACAATCCGTTCCGCCATGAAACAGGACAAGGCCCGCACAGACATCGGCAAGATTTCCAAGTTCGGCCTGCAACAGCTGGTGCGCCAGCGGCTGGGGATTTCCGCTCTGTCTTCCAGCATGGAGCTGTGCCCGCACTGCCAGGGAACCGGAACCCGCCGCAATCGGGAATGGTGCGCCATGCGCGCGCTCAAGGAAATATACCGCCGTTTACTCACCAGGAACTGCCCGTCTCCGCTGGTGTATGAAACGGACATCCCCCTGGCCCTGTACCTGCTGAATGAAAAACGGCATCTGCTGGCCAGGTTTGAACAGGAATTTAATCAGCAGGTGCATATCCTGGCCGTAAGGGACTGACAGGCGTGGCCCGGCGTATTCTGTTGCATATCTGTTGCGGGCCGTGTTCCATTTATCCGGTCAGGCGCCTGCAGGAGCAGGGCTTTGAGGTCACCGGCCTGTATTATAATCCCAATATCCACCCCGCACAGGAATATATCCGCCGCCGGGAAGGGGCCAAAGAGGTCGCAGCCAGAATGGGATTCAAGCTGATCTGCAGGGATGAGGACTACAATCCTGAAACCTATCTGCGCTCGGTGGCCTTTCGTGAGGAAAACCGCTGTTTTTTATGTTACCAGCTCCGGCTTTCCCGCGTCCTGTCCATTGCCGGAACCGGCGGGTTTGATTTCTTTTCATCCACCCTGCTGTACAGCAGATTTCAAAAGCATGATCTTATCTGCTCTCTGGCCGCGGACATGGCCGGTTCCGGCAAGGTGCGCTTCTGGCAGGAAGATTTTCGCCTGGGTTGGCAGGAAGGTATTGACCTGTCAAAAAAATGGGGCATTTACCGTCAGCAGTACTGCGGCTGCGTGTACAGTGAATTTGAACGCTACCGCCGTGAGGTGCGCGGCCCGAAACCGGAAGCGCGAAAATGAGCGGGGTCGCCTGTGCGCTGCTGCCGGAGCCTTTGGCAGACGCCATGCTGCTGTATATCCATGTGCCTTTCTGCCGGAAAAAATGCCATTACTGCGCCTTTGCCTCCCAGGTTGAAAGCGGGCAGGACATGGCGGACTGGCTTGAAGCCCTGGAAGCAGAAATAACGATGTGGGGCGACAGACTGGGACGGGTGACCTTTTTAAGCCTGTATATTGGCGGGGGCACGCCCTCTTTGCTGTCTCCGGCCGCTGTGGAGCGAATTTTTTCCGGCCTGCGCGCCCGTTTTTCTTTTCCGGCTGGCTGCGAAATCACCTTTGAGGCCAATCCTGATTCCGTTTCTCCCGCCCTGTTGCGCCGTCTTCGCCACCTGGGCGTAAATCGCCTCAGCCTTGGCGTGCAGTCTTTTGATGACCGTCAGCTTCGTGCGCTGGGCCGCCTTCATACCGCCGAACAGGCTGCTCTGGCCTGCGACCAGGCCCGCACTGCCGGTTTTTCAAATCTCAGTCTGGATCTGATCTGGGGCCTGCCCGGCCAGAGCCTGCGCCAGTGGCTTTCCTTTCTGAAAACCGCCGTCAGTCTTGGGCCGCAACATCTTTCCTGTTACGGCCTGACCCTGGAACCGGGTACCCGGCTTGCCAGGCAGGTTGAAACGGGCGGCCTGACCCTGCCAACAGAGGATGAAACCGCCCGGATGTTTGTGCAGGGCGGTGATCTTCTGGAAAGCTGCGGCTACATGCAGTATGAAATTTCCGGTTACGCCCGCATGGGCTACCAGTCCCGCCACAACAGTGGCTACTGGCAGCAGACCGATTATCTGGGGCTTGGCCCGGGAGCGACTTCCACCCTGCGTGGCCGGAGGTGGACCAATCCGGCGGACCTGGCTTCCTATGCGCAACAGGTGAAAACGGGCAGCCTGGGACAGGATATGGAAATCATTGACAACCAGACAGCCCTGCGTGAAATGGTCATGCTGGCCCTGAGAACCAGTCAGGGGCTTGATCTGGCCCGCTACCGTCAGCTTGCCGGACAGGGATTCTGCCGCCGTTTTCAGGCGCAACTCCGATCCTTGCGTTCCCGCGGGCTTATTCGTCTTACCCGCGACCACCTGCGCCTGACCCGTACCGGCATGCTGGTCAGCGATCCGATTATTGCCTGTTTTCTGGACTGACAGGCCGAAAGCGCGGTCCTGTTCTGGTTTGCGGGAACAGGGTTCATTCCTTGGCTCGAAATTTGCAAAAATCCGGTTCGGGGCTTTTATCTCTGGTTCCAACAAGGAGTTTTTAGCTATGAAACAGCTGTTATTGGTGATTGGCGTCCTGTTTCTGTTTTCAGCCTGTTCTTCTGCCGGCAGAGACTGGGAAGCGCAGGGGGGGCGGTTTGTGCATCATAAGGATGCGGTTATTGAACGCAGTGAACTGGTTGTGGAGGTCCGCGCGGAAAATGGCTCACGCTCATCACTGAGCGCGCTGTGTTATCCTTTTTTTATGGAGCAGACTGTTTCTCATCCTTACGAGACAGGCCGCCGGCTGGGCGCCGCCTTTTGGGGCCGCTGGATACAGGCCCGCCTTTTTCCGGCCATGCTGTTTGCCGACCGGAAATGGCCGGGAAAAGAGGAGGCCCTGGCTCAGGCCAGACAGAAAAATATCGACCTGCTTGTCTGCGGCCAGATTGTGCATTTTCTGTCCAGCGGCGCGACCGGTGCCACCAGCCTGGGGCTGCGCGTGGATATTTACGATGTAAAATCCGGCCTGCCTGTATGGTCGCTGTTACAAAGCGGGCGTATCGCGAGCACTCCTGACCATGATTATATTTTTGTGCGGGAAAGAAAACGGATGCCTGAGGCCGCGGAAATTCCGCTGATAACCTGTCTGGCTGACAGCATGGCCGTTCCGATACGCAAATGGGAATGAAAAATTCCGGATTGTGTGGTTTACGGCGTTTTTTTATTGACAACTCCCGCCGGACTGCCTAATTTTTTAACGGGTTCTGTCAACTCAGCCCCCTGTCAGAAGCAGGCCATGCTGCAAAAAAATCATTATTTCTGCTTTGTTGCGTATGCCGGGCCTTCCGTGTGTTGCCGGAGCGGTTGAGGTTGCGCCGCGGATCTTTTCCAATCAGAAATCATCAGTCAGAAATAAGATGACAATCGCCACGGTTGGATATAGAGTACTTTTTTTAATAAAAAAACAAGGCCGCGCGGCCTTGAGAATTTTAAGGACGGAATATGCGATTACGTTTTTTGGGGCTGCTGTCAGCTTGTTTGATTGGCGTTATGTTTTTTTTCGCTGCGTCTGCTGTATCTGCTGTATCTGCTGCGTCGGTTTCCTATGATTTGTCTTCGGCGCTCAAGCGCGCGGACGAGGCCAACAAGGATATTGAAGCCGCCAGGGCGGAGCTGCTTGGCGCCAGGGCGGATCAGAGTGGGGGGCTGGCCGGTCTTCTGCCCCGCGTGTACGTGTCTTTTGACGGTCGGCAGCAGTATTCCTTTAAGGATAAGGAAAGTCACAGCGACTACGTTGACCAGACAACAAAAACCTTTCGGGGCGGCGTGCGCCAGCCTCTGTTTGACCTGCAGGCTTTTTACCGCTGGCGGGGTTCCGTTCTGGAAAAGAAGCGGGCCGCGGACTATCTGCGCTATATCCGGCTCAAGGTGCTGTACGACACCGAGCGCCAGTTCTTTTTGTATCTGCGGGCGCGCCAGAACGTAAAGAGTTATCAGAAGGCGGTGGAGCGTATGCAGAAGCAGGTTGAATCGGCGCGCGCGTTTTACGAGCGTCAGCTCAAGCCGCGTTTGCATCTTCTGCAGGTCCAGACCCTGCTTTCCAAGGCTGAAAGTCAGCTCATGCAGGCCCGCAACCAGTTGGGAAGAGAAGAAAACCGTCTTATCAGCCTGCTGGCCCTGCCCGAACAGGAGCGCGCCGAATTTATCGGTTCCCTGAGCAACACCAGAATTTATCCGCTTGGGGAGCTTGCTGTTTATACCGCCGCGGCCCTGAGCCGGCGGACGGATATCGCCATTCAGAAAAAGGATGTGGAGATTCGCCGGCAGGGGGAGCGTCTGGCCTGGAGTGATTTCTTTCCGTCTGTCACCTTGTCCGCCGAGGGGGTTCGGTACGAAATCGATTACAGCGACAAACGAAAAGACCGTGAGCACGAATATTATACCGTGGGCGTGAACGCGTCCTGGAACCTGTTTCAGGGCGGGGCCTCTTTTTATTCCCTGCGGAGCCGGAAACAAAAAACCCGCGTCGCGCTGCTGCGTCTGGAAAAATTGCAGGAGGACATCCGCGTCGAAGTCCGGGACGCATATCTGAGAGTGCGCCTGTATGAGGAACAGATCGCCCTTGGCCGCACCTATCTGCGTGAGGCTGAAGAGACCTGGGAACGGGTTGAGCGCGGCTACCATCTTGGCGTATCCACGGCTACCGATCTGGTTGACGCGGCCCGTACCCTGGTGGACGCCGAGGTGGAGCTGAACGTGGCCCTGGCCGACTATAATATTGCCCGCGCTGGTCTGGCTTATGTCTGCGGGGAAGACCGTTCCGGTCAGGAAGAGCGGCCCTGACAGCGGCCGGCATGGCGGACCTGGCGCTGAGTGGTGTTGACCCTGGTTGCTTTTTCTGTTAACAGGCCCGAGTTAAGGGTATTTTGGGCGGCTGTGGTTTTTTGGGTTGACAAGGTGTGTTTGTGGATGTTAGAAATCAAAAGACGTGTTGTTTACCGGAGTTGTGGAGGGCATTTGACTGCTTTGGATTGTGATATTGTTTCTTGTATTCCGTCAGGCTCTGTTTCTGTTCGGAAAATTTTATTTGTGCGGCCGCTCGGCAATAATGGTGTTGCCGGGTTTTTTGTAATTCCTAATTAGGAGGAGTAGTTATGTTTAATGAGGTAAAGTATCTTGAGCTGAAGGTTGAACAGTATAAGGCGCACGGGTTGAATGTTGCCGCGGACCAGTTGAAGATGAAGATGGAAGAGAAATGCGGTTCTGTGGAGAAATATTATCTGAGCCGTATCGCGGCGGGGAAAGACCTGGATATCAAGGCCAAGCTCGACAGTGGAGCGGATGGAGAGGATGCGGGTCGTACTGTTGATGATGCGTACAACCCGGCTCCCAATCTGCTTCCTGACGGCGGCAAGACCGCTGTTGTGCTGAACCAGAGCCAGGACGTTGGTCTGACCCTGTCCAGCAAGGTGAACACCATTTTTACGAACAATCTGAATCAGAACGACAGGGTTGTTATTTCTGATGTTCGTCATCATGCCAATAATTTTACTACTGGTTTTGCCAATTCCGCTCCTGAAGGCGCGGGCTCAGCCGCTGATATGACCCTGCTGTTTGACCCGCAGGCGCTGAGGGCCAAGGGCGTGACCACCGGCAGTCTTTTTCTTGAACTGATTGATATCAAGGGTGCGTTCAAGGATGGCGAGATGTTGCAGTCCAATACCTATGATACTGTCAAGTTTATGTACAACGGGCAGGAGGTTGTTCTGAAGATTCAGGACAAAGACGGGCAGCCTATTTCCGGTAAAAGCACATATGACGACCTGCTGGCCGCTATCAAGGCTGGAATCGCGAAGCAGAACCTGCCTCTGGAAGCCTCTTTCGGAGAAGATTTTACCCGTATTGATCCGAAAGGCGTTTATTCAGGAAAGGTTACCGGTAAGCAGATCGTGATCAAGGCTGCTTCCGGTGAGCTCAAGGTTCCCGCGGGAGACGCCTGGTCCGCCACCAAGGGTGTTCCTGCGGATTCTACTCTGGATACCCGTATGTCTCAGGAAGCTTCCACAGGCTGTCCGCTCATCGAGTCCAATGTTATCCTTGATAATGTCGGCCGCGTGAACTGGGATCTGTGTGATCGTCTGCCTGTGTACGGTGCCAATGGCGGCACTCTGACCATTGGTTCTCTGGCTGACCGCGGCGGCGTTGAAAAGTTCAATGTCAAGCTTGAGCGCTCCAGCTGGCTGAGAAGTCTGACTTCCACCAATGATACTCTGAAAGAGATTGTTGTGACCAAGACCAAGGGGGTTCTGGATACCAACGGCAAGGAGGTTCCGCAGCATCTTTATATCGGAACTGACAGGGTGGCTGACCGCGCTGGTCTGGATTATACAGATGTCAGCGCTTATATCGGCAACAACGGAATGAGCAGGCTGTCCCTGGTTCCTTCTCTGCTCGAAGGTGACGGTCTGGTTAACGTGCGTGACTTTGACGCCTCTGATATGGACGGCAATGTCAATCTGCACGCTGTTATAAACAATGACGCTTTTGTGAAATATTTTTCCAACCGTGACGTGACCAGGGGTTCCGAGAGCGGCCCCAGAATGGAAAACGGTGGTACCGGTATTGATTTTGATCAGAATCCTTTCAAGGGCGGCTCTGACAGTGTTCACAATCCTGTTTTTGATTACAAGACAGGTTCCGGTAATGACGGCGTGAACATGGAAGTCAGCGGTTATATCGCTGCCGACCGTGATTTCAAGATGAATATTGACACTGGTGAAGGCAATGACCGTGTGCAGTTCCAGTTTAATGACTACGGACTTCCTTCTTACTGGGTCTTCAATCAGCAGGCTCTGGGCAAGGACGCGAACGGTCTTTCCAGTCCTTTGCACCGAAACGTGGAAATCAATACCGGCGCCGGGAATGATATTGTTGAGCTGCCTGGTCAGGGTGCTGTGGAAGTTGACCTTGGCGCAGGTAACGACGTTATTTACAGCGACAACAGCGGTCGTGGTTCTGTCTTTTTCCTACACCACGAGGCGAAGTCTGCTGTGCTGCCTGCCCCTGACGGTGTTATTCCGCAGGCGGATGTCCGTGCCGGTGTTCCCCAGGAGCATAAGGTTACCACCGACAGCGGCTCCCGTGTTTTTGTTGAAATTTCCTTTCTTGGCCATACCGTAACCAAGTCTGTTAATTTTGATAAGTATGAAAAAGGCCAGGCTACGATTTCCGCCAATACCCTGAATCAGCTGGTGATTGACGCCATTGAGGAAGATCAGACCATGCGTCATCTTCTTGACGCCCGTGACGGTCTGGGCCAGTCTCTGGTTGTTGAGTCCCTTGTTGACGGTAATATCGGTTTTGGCGGAAGCGGACTGCGTCTGAATTTTTCTTATGGCACCGAGGGGAGCAAGACAAACTGGGCTGACGTGGATGGATATTATAACGCCGGAGATTACGCTTCTGTCAAATCCGGCGCTGCTGTGGAAGACAGCAACAACCATAACGGTTGTGACAACGTGATCAACCCCGGCTCTGGAGAGGACCTTATTGTTCTTTCCACTGACGAGCAGAGCGATGAAACCATCGTGATGAACGGAGAGGCGAACGATACTCTGAGAGTTGTTAATTTCGGTTTTGGCGGAAGTAACGACCGCTTTGTGGACACCAAGGGGAATGCTCTGGTTATCGGCGGAGCTGTTGCTGGCGGCAAGCCGGGTGAAGTCTGGCTGAACCATGCTGGCACCTCAGACCACTATGACAAGGTTGTTCTGCTCTCAAATGCCGGAGGTGGCGGTTTTGTTCCGCCGGCTCCTGGTGGAAACGTCACTGTGGACGCGGCTGGTGCTCTGGACGTGAGTGCACAGGATATGACAGTTACCTACAAATATGGAGCTGCTGAGTATGCTCATACTCTGAATGGTTTTGGTCTGGGTGACAAGATCGTTCTGCCGGCGAACAACGGTATCACTGTGACTAACACTGACGGAGCTGACGGTGTGCTGGAAATTCAGATAGATAACGGTAATCCTGCTGAGATTATCACTATCACTCTTACAGGGGTGCCGGCTGAACTGGATAATCAGGTCTGGGGCGAGGATGATTTCCGGAGCGTGTTTGGCGCAGACTCATTGACCGTAGCCTAGTAGCCTGGTTTTTGGAGGATTGTCTGTATGGGGAGTTTCTCCCCATACAGGATTTCAGGTAATTAAAAAAAAGGAGAAAAAAGATGGCAAAACATTATTTGTTCCTGGACAATGATGGAGATAAAGCGCTTTCTGTGGGTGGCCGTATTTTCGGAAGCGATGGAGCGCAGACTGTACAGCTTCTGGAGCATGCTGCCCCCGCTGTAATTGCTAACACTGTGGAACGTGTTGAATTCGCGACTGATGTGGCGGGTTACAAGTTTAAGGGGCTGGGCACCAAGGTTGAAATTTATAAGGCTGATGGTGTTACAAAGGTGGCAGAAGTTGCTATCCAAAAAGAAGGTACCCAGTTCTCATTTAAGAACGGTACTGTCAAGGTTGTTGCGGATAAGGGAACAGTAAGTGTTGGCGGAGTTGAACTGCCCAAGGGCAACGATGTCGCTCCTGGTCCTGTTGTTCCCTCGGTTATCGATACTGCCGACGTTTCCACTGTTCCTGCCGGCGGCAGCGCCCCCGGTCCTGCTCCCTCTGTTCCCGGGAATCAGGTCCTGCCGACCGTTGACGGCAAGACCTTTGAGTTTAAGGCCAAGGTTGATGATGATTTGAAAGGCACCGAGCAGAACGACAAGTTTGTCGGCGTGACCGCGAGCAAGTCAAAAGAGCGGACTCTGGAAGCTGATGACAAGGTTGACGGCGGGGCTGGCAAGGATATTCTGTCTGTGACCCTGGAAAAGGATTTCAAGGGATTCAAGGAAGGCGCGTTCAAGGATGTTGAATTTGTTGAACTCAAGGCCAAGGAGGGGCTCGCCGGTGTCAAGTTCAGCGCCCAGAATATGAAGGGTGTTGAGCAGTACAATATTGAAGGGAATGTCAGCCTGCAGAAAGTGGCGGACAAGGCCCATGTTGATCTGAAGAGCGTCAATGCTGATGTTGAGATTGATTTTGCAGGAAAAGATGCAGCCATGACCCTGAGAGGGGTTGCCAAGACTCTTCCTGGTGCTGTCAAGCTGACAACCGGCAAGGCTGAAAACCTGACCCTGGACGTGAGGGGGCCGAAGAATAATGTGGAGATTGGCGCCAAAAACATGGTTGTCAGAGGCGACGGCAATCTGGAGTTTACTTCTACAAACAAGCTGTCCACTTTTGACTCTTCAGAAGCCACAGGGGCTATGAATCTGCATCTGAACACGGCCAATAAACTGGAAAAAGTTACAACAGGGGCTGGAAACGACGTGATTGAGCTGTCCCCTGCTGCCAATGTGCAATCTATCTCGACCGGCGCGGGTGATGATTACGTGAAAATTGGTTCCCTGGATCAGGTGCTCAAGGGGATTGATATGGGTTCCGGAAAAGACACCCTGGACCTGGGTACTCTGGGCGGCACCCTGATCCCTGAAGGCGCGTTCAAAGGCGTGACCACCCTGGCTGTGGATCCTGGCGCGAACCTGACCGTTATCAATGAAGAAAATGCCCTGGCGGATCTGGAAGCTCTGACTGTGAACGACCTTAAAAATGATATTGCCATGTATGAGCTGGGTGAGAGGGACATGGCTGTTACGGTGAAGGATATCACTGCTAATAAAACCCTGAGTCTTGATCATAGCGGAAAAACCACTGTGCAGACAGCCAAAGGCGCTGCCGGAGCAAGCACGATGGTTCTGAAGCTCAATGCATCCACAGACCTTTCCCTGACCATGAATAACGCCAATAATAAAATGGGGGTTGTGGGGGTCTCTCTGCAGAATATTGAGGTGACCGCGGGCGCGAATATTGCCGCTGCTAACCTTAAGTTTCTGGCCGGAGAGAGCGCGGAGACCCTGAAACTGCACGCCCAGAAAGGTACAATTCACCTGAATGATATTGTTATGCGGGGTCTGAAAACCATTGAAATTGACGGGTACAAGGATGTTCAGCTGGAGAATACCAATAATTTTCAGTTCAGCGATGATCTGACAGTGAATGCTGAAAGTCTCAAGGCCAACCTGACGTTTAAAGGCGGCAATGACTCAATTACCATCAATGGGCCCAAGTACTTTGAAAGTGACGTGACAATCACTGATGGCAGGAACACCTCTGAAATCAATGTCACAACAGGTCTGCAGGATGATAAGCTTAAATTTGACAAGGCGGACCTTGGACTGGGTGATGTGACAGCGGATATGGGACTGGGAGAGGACAAGATTACCATATCCCAGGCAACAACCGTGAACAACCTGACACTCAAGGGTGTTGAAGACGTTGATGTGACGAACGACCTGACCATCAAGGAAGACCTGAGCATAGAAGGCAGGACACTTTTTTCTTTGGCCGCTAATAAAACCATGAAAATAGGAGGTGATATAACAGGTATTGAAAATGTCACCTTCCAGGGGAATGCCAATTCAAAATTTGAGCTGGACAATGTGAACTCCTTTCGTGACAGCATGGTATTTGGTGGAAACGCGAATGCTGAACTGCATTTCAACGGAACCGCTAACGCAGACACCATTGATCTGAGCAATGTGTCAGAAGGGGCCCTTATAGCCGGTAAAGTGTTCGTTCAGGCTGGTAAGGGCAATGACACTATTACCTGCAGCTCTCACAATGACACAATTAAGTTTGAGACTGCGGCTGACAACGGTGTTGACACCATCAACGGTTTTACCGCAGGTGCTAACAAAGACAAACTGGATTTCTCCGCTTCTGCAACGTTCCTGAACGCGGCCGCAGCGGCTCTGAAAGAGATAGAAGATGCCACTACAGCAGGAGCTGCCAACGATAACATCTTGATTCTGAAAAAGGATTTCAAAACGTACGACAGCGTGGACGCGTTGAATGCTGATACGGCTCTGGACGCGGGAACTGCTACTTTTGGTAATGCTATTTCTGGTGCTGATGCGACTGTTGTTCTGGGCTGGTATGACAGCACCGGCACCCTCCATCTCGGTGTTGCCACTATTGATAATACCGGCGGCTTGAAAGGCGATGTTGTTGAACTGGCTGGGGTGAAAGGTAATGTAGATTTCGCCAGCCTGGATACTACCAACTTTGGTCTGAATTAGACTTTGTTGTCCCGACGACACGTTGAACACAGCTCTGTTCTGTGCAGGACACAGGACAGGGCTGTTTTTATTGTGTTTCTGATCTGTGTGCCATGAGAGTCAGAATGTTGCTATTTTGTTTCGCACAGGGTAGCAGTGGAGCAGATTCGTCTGTAACCTTTATCCGCAAGACTGCCCATGAAAACCCTGAAAGCCTCCGAGCTGCGTACTAATCTGTCTGTGTCCCGTGTCAGCAGGGCCAGCAGCGAGCCTGTTTCCCCCTGCGATTTCCAACCCCGCGTGCTGCGCACCCTGCGCCTGGCCCTGAAACTGGGGCACCCTGAATACAATATCTATCTGGCCGGCGAAGAGGGCCTGGGCCGGACCTACATGGCCTGTGATTTTCTGAAAAAACACGTCGCGTCCCTGCCCTGTCCTGATGATCTGGTCTATGTCTGCAATTTTGAAGACGAAGACCGCCCGCAGCTGCTCCATTTGCGGCCCGGACAGCGGCCGGCATGGCGGACCTGGCGCTGAGTGGTGTGTGGTGTTGCCCCTGGTTACTTTTTCTGTTAACAGGCACAAGTGGGTATTTCGGGCGGCTAGCGGGTTTGGGTTGACAAGGTGTGTTTGTGAGTGTCAGAAATCAAAAGACGTGTTGTTTACCGGAGTTGTGGAGGGCATTTGACTGCTTTGGATTGTGATATTGTTTCTTGTATTCCGTCAGGCTCTGTTTCTGTTCGGAAAATTTTATTTGTGCGGCCGCTCGGCAATAATGGTGTTGCCGGGTTTTTTGTAATTCCTAATTAGGAGGAGTAGTTATGTTTAATGAGGTAAAGTATCTTGAGCTGAAGGTTGAACAGTATAAGGCGCACGGGTTGAATGTTGCCGCGGACCAGTTGAAGATGAAGATGGAAGAGAAATGCGGTTCTGTGGAGAAATATTATCTGAGCCGTATCGCGGCGGGGAAAGACCTGGATATCAAGGCCAAGCTCGACAGTGGAGCGGATGGAGAGGATGCGGGTCGTACTGTTGATGATGCGTACAACCCGGCTCCCAATCTGCTTCCTGACGGCGGCAAGACCGCTGTTGTGCTGAACCAGAGCCAGGACGTTGGTCTGACCCTGTCCAGCAAGGTGAACACCATTTTTACGAACAATCTGAATCAGAACGACAGGGTTGTTATTTCTGATGTTCGTCATCATGCCAATAATTTTACTACTGGTTTTGCCAATTCCGCTCCTGAAGGCGCGGGCTCAGCCGCTGATATGACCCTGCTGTTTGACCCGCAGGCGCTGAGGGCCAAGGGCGTGACCACCGGCAGTCTTTTTCTTGAACTGATTGATATCAAGGGTGCGTTCAAGGATGGCGAGATGTTGCAGTCCAATACCTATGATACTGTCAAGTTTATGTACAACGGGCAGGAGGTTGTTCTGAAGATTCAGGACAAAGACGGGCAGCCTATTTCCGGTAAAAGCACATATGACGACCTGCTGGCCGCTATCAAGGCTGGAATCGCGAAGCAGAACCTGCCTCTGGAAGCCTCTTTCGGAGAAGATTTTACCCGTATTGATCCGAAAGGCGTTTATTCAGGAAAGGTTACCGGTAAGCAGATCGTGATCAAGGCTGCTTCCGGTGAGCTCAAGGTTCCCGCGGGAGACGCCTGGTCCGCCACCAAGGGTGTTCCTGCGGATTCTACTCTGGATACCCGTATGTCTCAGGAAGCTTCCACAGGCTGTCCGCTCATCGAGTCCAATGTTATCCTTGATAATGTCGGCCGCGTGAACTGGGATCTGTGTGATCGTCTGCCTGTGTACGGTGCCAATGGCGGCACTCTGACCATTGGTTCTCTGGCTGACCGCGGCGGCGTTGAAAAGTTCAATGTCAAGCTTGAGCGCTCCAGCTGGCTGAGAAGTCTGACTTCCACCAATGATACTCTGAAAGAGATTGTTGTGACCAAGACCAAGGGGGTTCTGGATACCAACGGCAAGGAGGTTCCGCAGCATCTTTATATCGGAACTGACAGGGTGGCTGACCGCGCTGGTCTGGATTATACAGATGTCAGCGCTTATATCGGCAACAACGGAATGAGCAGGCTGTCCCTGGTTCCTTCTCTGCTCGAAGGTGACGGTCTGGTTAACGTGCGTGACTTTGACGCCTCTGATATGGACGGCAATGTCAATCTGCACGCTGTTATAAACAATGACGCTTTTGTGAAATATTTTTCCAACCGTGACGTGACCAGGGGTTCCGAGAGCGGCCCCAGAATGGAAAACGGTGGTACCGGTATTGATTTTGATCAGAATCCTTTCAAGGGCGGCTCTGACAGTGTTCACAATCCTGTTTTTGATTACAAGACAGGTTCCGGTAATGACGGCGTGAACATGGAAGTCAGCGGTTATATCGCTGCCGACCGTGATTTCAAGATGAATATTGACACTGGTGAAGGCAATGACCGTGTGCAGTTCCAGTTTAATGACTACGGACTTCCTTCTTACTGGGTCTTCAATCAGCAGGCTCTGGGCAAGGACGCGAACGGTCTTTCCAGTCCTTTGCACCGAAACGTGGAAATCAATACCGGCGCCGGGAATGATATTGTTGAGCTGCCTGGTCAGGGTGCTGTGGAAGTTGACCTTGGCGCAGGTAACGACGTTATTTACAGCGACAACAGCGGTCGTGGTTCTGTCTTTTTCCTACACCACGAGGCGAAGTCTGCTGTGCTGCCTGCCCCTGACGGTGTTATTCCGCAGGCGGATGTCCGTGCCGGTGTTCCCCAGGAGCATAAGGTTACCACCGACAGCGGCTCCCGTGTTTTTGTTGAAATTTCCTTTCTTGGCCATACCGTAACCAAGTCTGTTAATTTTGATAAGTATGAAAAAGGCCAGGCTACGATTTCCGCCAATACCCTGAATCAGCTGGTGATTGACGCCATTGAGGAAGATCAGACCATGCGTCATCTTCTTGACGCCCGTGACGGTCTGGGCCAGTCTCTGGTTGTTGAGTCCCTTGTTGACGGTAATATCGGTTTTGGCGGAAGCGGACTGCGTCTGAATTTTTCTTATGGCACCGAGGGGAGCAAGACAAACTGGGCTGACGTGGATGGATATTATAACGCCGGAGATTACGCTTCTGTCAAATCCGGCGCTGCTGTGGAAGACAGCAACAACCATAACGGTTGTGACAACGTGATCAACCCCGGCTCTGGAGAGGACCTTATTGTTCTTTCCACTGACGAGCAGAGCGATGAAACCATCGTGATGAACGGAGAGGCGAACGATACTCTGAGAGTTGTTAATTTCGGTTTTGGCGGAAGTAACGACCGCTTTGTGGACACCAAGGGGAATGCTCTGGTTATCGGCGGAGCTGTTGCTGGCGGCAAGCCGGGTGAAGTCTGGCTGAACCATGCTGGCACCTCAGACCACTATGACAAGGTTGTTCTGCTCTCAAATGCCGGAGGTGGCGGTTTTGTTCCGCCGGCTCCTGGTGGAAACGTCACTGTGGACGCGGCTGGTGCTCTGGACGTGAGTGCACAGGATATGACAGTTACCTACAAATATGGAGCTGCTGAGTATGCTCATACTCTGAATGGTTTTGGTCTGGGTGACAAGATCGTTCTGCCGGCGAACAACGGTATCACTGTGACTAACACTGACGGAGCTGACGGTGTGCTGGAAATTCAGATAGATAACGGTAATCCTGCTGAGATTATCACTATCACTCTTACAGGGGTGCCGGCTGAACTGGATAATCAGGTCTGGGGCGAGGATGATTTCCGGAGCGTGTTTGGCGCAGACTCATTGACCGTAGCCTAGTAGCCTGGTTTTTGGAGGATTGTCTGTATGGGGAGTTTCTCCCCATACAGGATTTCAGGTAATTAAAAAAAAGGAGAAAAAAGATGGCAAAACATTATTTGTTCCTGGACAATGATGGAGATAAAGCGCTTTCTGTGGGTGGCCGTATTTTCGGAAGCGATGGAGCGCAGACTGTACAGCTTCTGGAGCATGCTGCCCCCGCTGTAATTGCTAACACTGTGGAACGTGTTGAATTCGCGACTGATGTGGCGGGTTACAAGTTTAAGGGGCTGGGCACCAAGGTTGAAATTTATAAGGCTGATGGTGTTACAAAGGTGGCAGAAGTTGCTATCCAAAAAGAAGGTACCCAGTTCTCATTTAAGAACGGTACTGTCAAGGTTGTTGCGGATAAGGGAACAGTAAGTGTTGGCGGAGTTGAACTGCCCAAGGGCAACGATGTCGCTCCTGGTCCTGTTGTTCCCTCGGTTATCGATACTGCCGACGTTTCCACTGTTCCTGCCGGCGGCAGCGCCCCCGGTCCTGCTCCCTCTGTTCCCGGGAATCAGGTCCTGCCGACCGTTGACGGCAAGACCTTTGAGTTTAAGGCCAAGGTTGATGATGATTTGAAAGGCACCGAGCAGAACGACAAGTTTGTCGGCGTGACCGCGAGCAAGTCAAAAGAGCGGACTCTGGAAGCTGATGACAAGGTTGACGGCGGGGCTGGCAAGGATATTCTGTCTGTGACCCTGGAAAAGGATTTCAAGGGATTCAAGGAAGGCGCGTTCAAGGATGTTGAATTTGTTGAACTCAAGGCCAAGGAGGGGCTCGCCGGTGTCAAGTTCAGCGCCCAGAATATGAAGGGTGTTGAGCAGTACAATATTGAAGGGAATGTCAGCCTGCAGAAAGTGGCGGACAAGGCCCATGTTGATCTGAAGAGCGTCAATGCTGATGTTGAGATTGATTTTGCAGGAAAAGATGCAGCCATGACCCTGAGAGGGGTTGCCAAGACTCTTCCTGGTGCTGTCAAGCTGACAACCGGCAAGGCTGAAAACCTGACCCTGGACGTGAGGGGGCCGAAGAATAATGTGGAGATTGGCGCCAAAAACATGGTTGTCAGAGGCGACGGCAATCTGGAGTTTACTTCTACAAACAAGCTGTCCACTTTTGACTCTTCAGAAGCCACAGGGGCTATGAATCTGCATCTGAACACGGCCAATAAACTGGAAAAAGTTACAACAGGGGCTGGAAACGACGTGATTGAGCTGTCCCCTGCTGCCAATGTGCAATCTATCTCGACCGGCGCGGGTGATGATTACGTGAAAATTGGTTCCCTGGATCAGGTGCTCAAGGGGATTGATATGGGTTCCGGAAAAGACACCCTGGACCTGGGTACTCTGGGCGGCACCCTGATCCCTGAAGGCGCGTTCAAAGGCGTGACCACCCTGGCTGTGGATCCTGGCGCGAACCTGACCGTTATCAATGAAGAAAATGCCCTGGCGGATCTGGAAGCTCTGACTGTGAACGACCTTAAAAATGATATTGCCATGTATGAGCTGGGTGAGAGGGACATGGCTGTTACGGTGAAGGATATCACTGCTAATAAAACCCTGAGTCTTGATCATAGCGGAAAAACCACTGTGCAGACAGCCAAAGGCGCTGCCGGAGCAAGCACGATGGTTCTGAAGCTCAATGCATCCACAGACCTTTCCCTGACCATGAATAACGCCAATAATAAAATGGGGGTTGTGGGGGTCTCTCTGCAGAATATTGAGGTGACCGCGGGCGCGAATATTGCCGCTGCTAACCTTAAGTTTCTGGCCGGAGAGAGCGCGGAGACCCTGAAACTGCACGCCCAGAAAGGTACAATTCACCTGAATGATATTGTTATGCGGGGTCTGAAAACCATTGAAATTGACGGGTACAAGGATGTTCAGCTGGAGAATACCAATAATTTTCAGTTCAGCGATGATCTGACAGTGAATGCTGAAAGTCTCAAGGCCAACCTGACGTTTAAAGGCGGCAATGACTCAATTACCATCAATGGGCCCAAGTACTTTGAAAGTGACGTGACAATCACTGATGGCAGGAACACCTCTGAAATCAATGTCACAACAGGTCTGCAGGATGATAAGCTTAAATTTGACAAGGCGGACCTTGGACTGGGTGATGTGACAGCGGATATGGGACTGGGAGAGGACAAGATTACCATATCCCAGGCAACAACCGTGAACAACCTGACACTCAAGGGTGTTGAAGACGTTGATGTGACGAACGACCTGACCATCAAGGAAGACCTGAGCATAGAAGGCAGGACACTTTTTTCTTTGGCCGCTAATAAAACCATGAAAATAGGAGGTGATATAACAGGTATTGAAAATGTCACCTTCCAGGGGAATGCCAATTCAAAATTTGAGCTGGACAATGTGAACTCCTTTCGTGACAGCATGGTATTTGGTGGAAACGCGAATGCTGAACTGCATTTCAACGGAACCGCTAACGCAGACACCATTGATCTGAGCAATGTGTCAGAAGGGGCCCTTATAGCCGGTAAAGTGTTCGTTCAGGCTGGTAAGGGCAATGACACTATTACCTGCAGCTCTCACAATGACACAATTAAGTTTGAGACTGCGGCTGACAACGGTGTTGACACCATCAACGGTTTTACCGCAGGTGCTAACAAAGACAAACTGGATTTCTCCGCTTCTGCAACGTTCCTGAACGCGGCCGCAGCGGCTCTGAAAGAGATAGAAGATGCCACTACAGCAGGAGCTGCCAACGATAACATCTTGATTCTGAAAAAGGATTTCAAAACGTACGACAGCGTGGACGCGTTGAATGCTGATACGGCTCTGGACGCGGGAACTGCTACTTTTGGTAATGCTATTTCTGGTGCTGATGCGACTGTTGTTCTGGGCTGGTATGACAGCACCGGCACCCTCCATCTCGGTGTTGCCACTATTGATAATACCGGCGGCTTGAAAGGCGATGTTGTTGAACTGGCTGGGGTGAAAGGTAATGTAGATTTCGCCAGCCTGGATACTACCAACTTTGGTCTGAATTAGACTTTGTTGTCCCGACGACACGTTGAACACAGCTCTGTTCTGTGCAGGACACAGGACAGGGCTGTTTTTATTGTGTTTCTGATCTGTGTGCCATGAGAGTCAGAATGTTGCTATTTTGTTTCGCACAGGGTAGCAGTGGAGCAGATTCGTCTGTAACCTTTATCCGCAAGACTGCCCATGAAAACCCTGAAAGCCTCCGAGCTGCGTACTAATCTGTCTGTGTCCCGTGTCAGCAGGGCCAGCAGCGAGCCTGTTTCCCCCTGCGATTTCCAACCCCGCGTGCTGCGCACCCTGCGCCTGGCCCTGAAACTGGGGCACCCTGAATACAATATCTATCTGGCCGGCGAAGAGGGCCTGGGCCGGACCTACATGGCCTGTGATTTTCTGAAAAAACACGTCGCGTCCCTGCCCTGTCCTGATGATCTGGTCTATGTCTGCAATTTTGAAGACGAAGACCGCCCGCAGCTGCTCCATTTGCGGCCCGGACAGGGAAAGGTTCTGCGCTCGCGGCTCGGGAGCTGCATAAAGGATATTATCCGCCAGATTCCCCTTTCTTTTGAGCAGGAAGCTTATACAAGAAAACACGATAACCTGCTCCGGGAATTTGCCGGCAAACGGGAGACCATGTTTGAAACCATGAGTGAGGTCGCCCAGCACAAAGGGTTTAACCTGACCATTGAAGAAACCGGCGCCCTGGCCCTGTACCCGCTGGTTGAGGGCAAGGTGCTGACCTCGGACGAATACGACAGGCTGCCTGCGGACACGCGCAAACAGATGAAGGAAAAAAGCGCCAGACTCATGGACGAGATAATGGGCATGTCCCGTCAGGTGGACAAGGATGAACAGCTGCTCAAGCAGGCGGAAAAAGAGCTGGCCATGGCCACGGCCGGAGCCGTGCTTGATGATTTTTTCACTGACATTGAAAAAACATGGGCAGACAACCCGCAGGTGACAGACTACCTGCGGGGGCTGCGCAAAGATATTCTGGACAATCTGGATCAGTTCAGACCTGCCGCGCGGGAAGAAGAAAGCCCGCAGGAAGCCGCGGCGAATGAAAATTTTTTTCAGCGCTACGCCGTGAACCTGTTTGTGGATAACTCCGCGTCCCGGGGCGCGCCCATTGTTGTGGAAAACAATCCCGGTTATTTTAATCTGCTCGGCGGCATTGAACGCCAGACCGAATGGGGAACCTATTTCACGGATTTCTCCCTGATCAAGGCCGGCAGCCTGCACCGGGCCAGCGGCGGATTTCTGATCCTTCGGGTGGATGACCTGCTGCAGCATCCGGCATCGTGGGAAGGGCTGGTGCGCTGTCTGCGTTTGGGCCAGGCAGGGGTTGAAGACCCGCCCGACCGCTACGAAACAGTGCGGATCAAAACCATTGAACCGGAGCCGGTTCCGCTTGATGTGCGGGTGATTCTGGTGGGAGACGATGAAACGCACGAAGCGCTTTTTCTGCACGACGAGCGGTTTCGCAAGCTGTTCAAACTCAAGGCCCATGCCCAGCAATTCTGTCAGCGCACGCCGGAGAGTATTGAACTGTACACGCGCGCCCTGCGCCAGCTTGCCAGGCAGGCCTCAGTTCGGCCTCTGGCCCTGTCTGCTGTGGCCGAACTGGTTGATTACGGTTCATACATGGCCCAGGATCAGGAAAAACTATCCCTGCATTTTCCGGTGCTCAAGGATATTTTATGCGAAGCGCAGTGCATGGCCGACAGCAGCCGGAAATATATCGGGCGCGAGGATATTCTGGCTGTTCTGGACGAACGGGAATACCGCAACAATCTGTATGAACAGGAATTTCTGGACGAATACGGCCGCCAGATTATCAAGGTTGAAACCGGCGGCGAGGCTGTCGGCATGGTCAATGGTTTGTCCGTGAGCCAGATCGGAGATTTTGTTCTGGGCCTGCCGCATCAGATTTCGGCCAATGTCGGGGTCGGACACGGCGGGATTATTGATCTGGAACGGGAGGCTGAACTGGGCGGGCCGATTCACACCAAGGGCATGATGATCCTCAAAAGCTACCTGATGCGTATGTTTGCCCAGCATAAACCATTGGTGCTCGGAGCCAGTATCTGCTTTGAACAAAGCTATGTGCAGGTGGACGGTGATTCCGCTTCCGGGGCCGAGCTTGTGGCCCTGCTTTCCGCCCTGTCAGGCGCACCGGTTAAACTGTCTCTGGCCTTTACCGGCGCGGTCAGCCAGTCGGGCGTGATTATGGCCGTGGGAGAGGTCAGCCGCAAGATTGAGGGCTTTTTCAAGGTGTGCAGGCAGCGGGGCCTGAACGGTGAACAGGGCGTGCTGATCCCGGCGGACAACGCTGTGCATCTCATGCTGAATGATGAGGTGGTGCGGGCTGTCAGGGACGGGCAGTTCCATATCTACACGGTGAGCACCATTGCCGAGGCCCTGCAGTTGCTGACCGGTATCCGGGCCGGGAAACGCCTGAGCCGCGGCGGGTTTTCGCCGGGTTCCATTTTTGCCCGTGTGGACGAACGCCTGCGGGAACTGGCCGCTCTGGCGGATATGCAGATGCGGCTGCCGCGCAGGAAAAAACGGAGCTAGGGAGCGGGAGGGGCTGTTCGCACGCTGGGCCGAAGAGCGGGTTTGTTTTCTCCCGGCTGAACAGTGGCGCCCAGATATTCCCTGGGCACCATAAAATCCGTGGCCGCCAGAACAATACCGTCCCGGGAGCTGACGATTTTGGCGTTTATATACACTGTGTCCGCTATCCGGGAATAGGTGCCAAGCAGAAAAAGAGCTGAACGCAGCCCTGGTTCAAGTCGTTCAATGTCTCGTGATAAAATAAATTCGCCGTTTTTTTGCTGGATAAGCAGGTCTTGTGAGCGCAGGCGGACATCAACCAGGCGGTAGGATCTTTCCCGCAAGGCAGAGGCAATCTGGTGAGGCAGAAGCCGGCCAAGAGAACTGGAATGGGCCAGCTCATCAAGATCCGCGAATGTGGTGATCACAACAGGTGTGTCGCGGACACCTGTCTCGTCAAGCCTGTTCGCAAGTTTTTTGCCTGCGTGGTAGCAGACCCTGATGAGGTCAACAGGTTGATCGTCTGTTCTGACATGCGCGCAGGCCAGCAAAAGAGTCAACAGCAACAGGAATGAAAAAAGAATATATTTTTGCATGCTGGAATGTATGCAAATCGCGGGCCAAAATGGTCGGGAAGACAGGATTCGAACCTGCGGCCCTCTGGTCCCAAACCAGATGCGCTACCAAACTGCGCCACTTCCCGAAAAAAAGTCTGTCTAGCTGTCCTGGTTCATTTTGTCAAGGGGAATTGGGGCGCTTGCCGTGGGGGGCTTTTGTCGCTTTTGGGGCCCGGGAACAAAAAGTATTCAGGGGCGCTGTCAGAAAAACGGTCAGTTTTCCGGCACAGCTGAAAAATTGGTGCAGGGTTTGCAGATGGTCAATGGCCTGATGGGAAAAAAATCCTGTCAATCCTGTGCGTGAAAAACTTGCCGGTCAGGCTAAAGTTTGTTTGAGTTTTGCCGATTATCCCAAAAATAGCTGAGGGGGATCTCATGTTTGGTTTTTCCAGAATTCTTTTTGTATTTTTTTGTTTCTTCCTGCTTTCAGGCTGCGCCCCGTCTCCACGCCTGGCTCAGAAGGGTGTGCCGTCCACCATGTTATATATGGAACAGTGGGACGCTCTGGCCCGGTATATTTCTGATGAGGTTCTGCACGGTTTGGGAGAAAGGAGAACCGTGTGTGTGGCTGGCTCAGGAATCACGTCTTTTAAGAAGGGGCTGCGGGAACTGCTGGTCACGGCTCTGGCCCGAAAAGGATTGCGTATTGTTGACAGTGAGTTCGGACACCCTGTGCTTGAATTTGATATCCTGCCTGTTTCCGGGACACGGAAAGGCCTGGCCCGGATCATGCTCAACACTTCCATTCTTGACAACGGGCAGTATATTTACCGCAGTTCCACTATCCACGCGGTGCCCAATGAAGACCTGCACCAATACATTGAAGATGACGCGCCGCAGGCAGTGCCGTTCAAATCGTATCAACTTGTCGCGAACTGAGGAAAAACTATGAAAAAGATTGCTTTTGTCCTGCTGGCCGTTTGTCTGTGGCAGACTCCGGCCGTGGCGGATAACCGGGGGCCGGTCTCCTGGATTACGGAGCAGGTTCTTGTCGGCCTGCGGCAGAATCTGACCCGTCCCCTGCACCGCACCGACCCTGTTCTGACCACCTCTTTTGTGGATCTGAACAATTTTGACCAGGGTTCGCCTCTGGGCGTCATGCTTGGAGAATACGTTGCCGTTGGCCTGACCAGGTACGGGTACAAGGTGCAGGAGATACGTCTTGACCGGTCGAATATGATTATCAAATCCCAGACCGGTGAATATATCCTGACCAGGCATGTTGAAAATCTGGAAGGCTCGCCGCCGGGCAAGGTTCTGCTCACCGGCACCTATACCCTGAATCAGGATAACCGCCTGTATGTTACGGCCCGGCTGGTCAACAGCATGGACGGAAGTGTTCTGTCTTCAACCCTGGTCTCCGTCAGGGCCACAAACGCCATCAGGCGGCTGTGTGAGGCGTCCCTGGAAGTGCGTTCACAACCAAAGGCAGTTATTGATGAGCCCAAAGAAGAGATTGCCGAAGTGGAAAGCAGCGCGCCGGAAGTTGAACAGCTTCCACCGCCAAGAGGCCCGTATGCCACAGGAGACATCTTTCTGAGCCTGAACGTGCCTGATGATGTCAGGCGCGTGCAGGGCCGACTGAAGGATCTCGGTCTGTACACCTTTCGGGTTGACGGCATCTGGGGCAAACGATCGCAACATGCCCTTAAATTGTTCAAAAGTGTCAACCGGCTCCCGAATCCTCAGACCTGGGATGTGGAAACTCAGCAAAAACTTTTTTATCATTAAAGAGTCGGGCAGGACTGCCGGTTTTTGAGCAAAAAGCGCCGCCCGGGGGAAAAAGGAGGAATTTCTCCCCGCCCAGCCATTGACAGGCCGGAAGAAAAAAAATATACATCCTGATTCCCGTATCCGGGACGGGGAGAGGTGGCCGAGCTGGCTGAAGGCGCGCGCCTGCTAAGCGCGTATAGGGCTTAAAACTCTATCGAGGGTTCAAATCCCTCCCTCTCCGCCACACAGGAAGAGTGGCCGAGTGGTTGAAGGCGGCGGTCTTGAAAACCGTTGAGTCGCAAGGCTCCGTGGGTTCGAATCCTACCTCTTCCGCCACACAGAGAAACAAAAATCCCGCCTGTCCAGGACAGGCGGGATTTTTTATCTGGTTTGGCCAACCAGTTTTATTTATACTGCTGCAATAAAAAATCTGTTATGGCGATACAGGCCCGGTAGTACCGGCTGTGCGCGTCCTTGTCGTCCCTGAGCGTTTCCAGCTGCACTGTCTTCTGGCCGTCAGTGACAATCCGCTCGCCATTAAAACCATAGTGCCGTACCCGGCTGTTGAGCAGGTCAACTCCGATAGAAATATATTTTTTGTTGTTAAGGGTCAGGTTGTAAAGAGTCGGGAAGATGTCTTTTCCTGAACCTGCAACGGTTGTGTCAATGCAAAGCCTGTTTTTTAATTCCGCGGGCAGATACAGATAAACCGGAATATTTTTTGAGGTAAAAAGCGGCCGGTGATCATATTTCATGATCCCTTCCACAGTGTTGTTGTCGGCGGTAATAACAACGATCGTGTTCTTTTTGAGGTGGCTGGACTTGATTTGATCAAGAAAGGCTCCGACGCTGTCAAGGGCGTAGGCATAGGAGAGAAATCTTTTCCGGGCCAGGGCAAAATCGCCGGTGATGTGCGAGCGCAGGTCATCACTGTAAGAGAGTTTTTTGGTAAAGTGTTCCGGTATATTGTAGGGCGGATGGTTGTTCGTGCTCAGGGCAAGGACAAACTCTTTTTTGGGGCTTTGCTGAAGGTGGTGAAAAATAAAATCATAGAGATATTCGTCATAAATGCCCCAGGGGTGAAAACAGTCCTGCTGGCGGGGCTTGTTCATGGAATTATAAATATCTATTTTGCCAAACACATTTTTGTAACCTTGTTTCCTGGCAAATGAGCCGAAATTTCTCCAGCTTAAATCTCCGCCATAAAGAAAGGTTGTTTCATAGCCGCTGTCCGCGTATAAAAAAGCAGGGCTGAACGCGAAACTGGTGTTTGCCTGTGAAGACTGGGCCAGCGGAAAACTGTCAGGGCGGTATGGAATATTCAGGAGCAGGGACTCCAGACTGGCTATTGTTCCATTGCCCTCACTTATAATGTTTGTAAATACCACATCTTCAGCAAAATGTTTTTTAAGCCTGCCCAGAATATGAAAATCTTCACTTTGGTATGCTAAAATCGGCATTCCGAAACTTTCAACCATAATAACAACAACATTGTAGTTCTTGTTACTGCCTGTCATGAAAGTAATATTGTTCAGCAGATTCCCGGTATCAATGTCATCTGAGCCCTTATATATCTTCAGGGCTTCTTCTATACTGTCAAATCCGCATTCAGCTCTGTAATCTCTTTTTTTGCTCTTTTTTCTGATGTTACAGGCAGCGATAAATGAACGCACCCCATTTTGGGTCATTTTGTTTATGTAGCTGCTTGTTGATATATTGGGTATCATTCTGCCAAGAGGATACATGGCCAGGGTTCCTCTGATGGCCAGAAAATTAAGAGCAAGAAAAATGATAAAAAACAGGGACGGAACCCTGAAAAGAAATGATATTTTTTTGCTCTTTGGCTGTCTTCGTAAGACAAGGGAGATGATTTTGAATAAAAAACAGAGATATGCAAAAAATAAAAATACAATAAGAGGCACATTGTAATTTTGCCGGAAGAGTTGCAAAAGAGCTCCGGTGTCGTCATCAATTATGCCCCAGACAAGGATGTTGATGTGTTCCTTAAAATAGGAATAAAACCCGAAATCGCTGATCAGGATAAGAGATACCAGGCTGAACATGATAAAAAGATAAGAGATAAAAAAACTGTTCAGCCTCTCAAGCAGGTCCGGCTTGAGATAATAAACAAGAATCAGCAGAACTGTTGGCGGAACCTGAATATATCCCGCGACTGTAAGGTCAATCCGGGCTCCCAGGATAAACATCCTGATTATATCGCCAGAATACCCGGCTACACTGTCCAGTTCCTGAAAAAAACAAAAAAATACCAATCGGAATATGCTCATGAATGCCAGGAAGAGCAGTTGCAGGAGCAGCAGTTTTTTAATGGAATCGGACAGGGAATTCATTGTCGCTCTAGCTCATGTTTTCAGCCAGGACGTCAGCCAGATTGTGCGTCAATGTGTTTACCAGGGCCTCATCTTCTCCTTCAACCATGACCCTGACAACCGGTTCTGTACCGGAATAGCGCAGCAGAACCCGGCCCTTGTCCGCCAGCTGCCGGCGCGCGTCACTGAGGGCCTTTTGCACGCTTGCAACCTCTTCAAAAGGCAGTTTGCGCCGCACATGCACATTGACCAGTTTTTGCGGAAAGGGCGTGAGCAGCCCGCCGAGTTCGGAAAGCGGGCAGTTTTTTTCCCGCATGATACGCAAAACCCGCAGGGCAGCCAGCAGGCCGTCTCCGGTTGTGCCGTAGGGCATAAAGATCAGATGGCCGGACTGTTCGCCGCCAAGCCTGGCCCCGGTGGCCTGCATCCGGGCCATGACGTGGCGGTCGCCGACATCGGTGCGAATGAGCTGTCCTCCATGCTCTTTCATGAAAATTTCAAGGGCCATATTGCTCATAACCGTGGCCACGAGCTGGTGGCCGGGCAGAGCGTCCCGCTCCATCATATCCAGAGCGCAGATGGCCATGATCTGATCCCCGTCCAGAATATGGCCCTTTTCATCAATAAGAATGAGGCGATCCGCGTCTCCGTCCAGGGAAATGCCGATATCCGAACCGCTTTCCAGCACCCTGGCCGCAGCAACCTCAGGATAGAGCGAACCTGAATGCTTGTTGATATTCAGGCCGTTCGGACTGACATGCAGGGGCACAACATCCGCGCCAAGCTCTTCAAAGACCAGCGGCGCGACCCTGTAAGCCGCTCCGTTGGCGCAATCAAGAACAATCTGCAGTCCCTCCAGGGTCTGGTCGGCTGGAAAAGAGTGTTTTAGGTACACAATGTAGCGTCCCAGACTGTCGTCAACCTTGGTGGCCCGGCCAATTTCTTCCGGCATGGGCGCCTCCCACTGCTGGTTCCTGTCGAGCACCATATCGGCGATCGCTGTTTCAGCCTCATCGGCCAGCTTGAAACCGTCACGGTCAAAAAACTTGATGCCATTGTCCATAAACGGATTATGCGAGGCGGAAATCACAACCCCAAGGTCGGCCCGCATGTCTCTGGTTAAAAAGGCGATGGCCGGTGTAGGCATCGGCCCTAGCAGATATACGTCCATGCCTGCGGCGCAGAAACCGGCCTGCAGGGCCGATTCAAACACATACCCGGAAAGGCGGGTGTCCTTGCCAATCACCACCCGTTTATGCCGTTTGGGGTCACGAAAATACTGTCCGGCAGCCAGGCCCAGGCGCAAAATAATCTCCGGCTGCATGGGGAAGATATTGACCTGACCACGCAGGCCGTCTGTACCAAAAAAAGTTCCCATTATCTTATCCTTGTAAGGGTGAGCTCAGGGCTTCCAGAACCCGCAGGGCCTGCCTGGCCGGCCCGATATCATGCAGGCGGTGAATGGCAACGCCTTTTCGGGCCAGATACACGGTTGCCGTAAGCGTTGCTGTTTTTCTGTCCCGCAGGTCAACGCCAAGCAGATGCGTCCACAGTGACTTGTTGGACAGCCCTATATATACAGGCCGCCCCAGCCGGAAAAATGTTTCAATCCCGCGCAGCAGGGCCAGATTATGGGTGAGGGTTTTGCCAAAGCCAATACCCGGATCAATGACAATATGGTCTTCCGGCAGTCCGGCCCGCACCAGCATGCCCATCCTGTGCTCCAGAAAGGCGTACACGTCCTGCACAACATCTTTGTATTTCGGGGCCTGCTGCATGTCTTTGGGTCTGCCCTGACTGTGCATCAGGACATATCCGGGTTTGTAGCTGACAAGCACGTCAGGCAGGTCCGGATCAAAGGCGCAGGCCGAGACATCATTGATCACACTGGCCCCCCGCTCCAGACAAAAGGCAGCGGTCTGGGCTCGGTAGGTGTCAATACTGATCGGAATGTCCAGGCCGCTGTCTGACAGGCCCCGCAGCACAGGGGCCAAACGCTCGCATTCTGTTGCGGTCGGAACAGGATCGGAACCCGGGCGGGTGCTTTCACCGCCCAGATCAAGCATGCCCGCGCCGTCCCTGGCCAGTTCCAGCCCCCGGCTGACAGCCTGGGCCGGATCCAGATACCGCCCGCCGTCATAAAAGGAATCCGGCGTGACATTGACAATCCCCGCAAGCAGAAAAGGGGAAAGCATAATGGCCAGCTCCCCCTTGCATCGCCACAGGCGGCTAGTGTTCATCTTTTTTTTCTTCCAGGGTAAAATCTTCACCTGCGTCACTGTCCGGCTCCGGCTCTGATCTGTCCCGTGCCGGTCTGGATTTTTCTTCCTGTTTCGGCTGTTCCTCCGGCTTCGGCTTTTCTTTTGCTTTGGGCCTTTCTTCCAGGGGCGGGAGCTGCTTCCCTTCAATCAGCAGGTCAACCTCTTCGCCGTTCAGGGTTTCACGTTCAAGCAGGGCCGCGGCAATACGGTGCAGGGCGTCAAGATTTTCCTGAATCAGTTTTCTGGAACGGGCGTAGCATTCATTGAGAATCCGCCGGACTTCCGAATCTATCAGCCGGGCGGTTGCTTCACTGTAATCATTGTGCCTGGCCATATCCCGTCCTAAAAAGACCTCTCCGGCTTCCGCGAAATTGATCGGGCCAAGGGCCTCGCTCATGCCCCATTCACACACCATTTTGCGGGCGGTTTTGGTGGCCCGTTCAATATCGTTGCCCGCGCCTGTGGTGATCTGGTTGAAAATAATTTCTTCCGCCACCCGACCGGCAAAGAGCACTGCCAAGGTGTTTTCCAGATAGGCCTTGTTGTAGGAATGGCGGTCGTCCGTGGGCAGCTGCATGGTCAGACCCAGTGCCCGTCCGCGCGGGATAATGGTCACCTTGTGAACCGGATCTGCGCCCGGCAGCAGCTTGGCTACCAGAGCGTGTCCGCCCTCGTGGTAGGCTGTACTTTTCTTTTCTTCTTCACTTAAAATCAGGCTCCGGCGTTCCTTGCCCATCAGCACCTTGTCCTTGGCTTCTTCAAAATTGGCCATGTTCACGGTTTCCTGCTCACGGCTGGCTGCGTGCAGGGCGGCCTCATTGACCAGGTTTTCCAGGTCCGCGCCGGAAAAACCCGGCGTGCCCCTGGCCAGGACTTCCAGATCAACATCGTCCGCCAGCGGAGTCTTGCGGGAATGCACCGCCAGGATACGTTTGCGTCCACCAAGGTCAGGGTTGGGAACAACAACCTGACGGTCAAAACGGCCGGGGCGGAGCAGGGCCGGATCAAGCACGTCCGGCCGGTTGGTCGCGGCAATGAGGATAACGCCCTCATTGGATTCAAAACCGTCCATCTCAACCAGCATGGCGTTCAGGGTCTGTTCCCGTTCATCGTGGCCGCCGCCAAAACCGGCTCCACGCTGGCGGCCGACAGCGTCAATCTCGTCAATAAAAATCAGGCAGGGAGCGTTGCGTTTGCCCTGGATAAACAGGTCCCGCACCCGCGCGGCGCCAACTCCGACAAAAACTTCCACAAAATCCGAGCCTGAAATGGAAAAAAACGGAACTCCGGCCTCTCCGGCCACAGCCCGCGCCAACAGGGTTTTTCCTGTTCCGGGGGAGCCAACCAGCAGCACGCCTTTGGGAATACGGCCCCCCAGACGGGTAAATTTTTGCGGATTGCTTAAAAAATCAACAATTTCCTGTAATTCTTCCTTGGCCTCGTCAACTCCGGCCACATCAGCAAAGGTGACCTTGGTTGCTTCCTCGGAAAGCATACGGGCGCGGGAACGGCCAAAGGACATGGCCTTGCCGCCGCCACCCTGCATCTGGCGCATGAAAAATATCCACACCCCGATGAGCAGCAGCATGGGAAACCAGGAAATAAAAATCGTGACGTACCAGGGGGCTTCTTCTTCCGGTTCGGCGCTCACCTGCACCTTGTTGCGGATCAGTTTGTCTATCAGACTGGCGTCATTTGGGGTGTAGGTGATAAAATGCTCATTGGATGTGGTCAGTCCGACAAGTTTTTTGCCCTGAATCTTGACGGACAGCACCTCTCCCTTTTGCACCCGGTCCAGAAAATGGCTGTAACTCATTTTGCCCTGACCAGGCTGAGGCTGATTAAAAAGATTAAACAGTACGACCATGATCAGGGAAATGGCCGCCCATAACAACAGATTTTTGGAGAAATTGTTCAAAGAAAACTCCTTTTTCGCTCGCTGACGCCCGGCGGCGCCATTTTTTGCAGGTCGTTCCTGCAGTGATTCTGCTTCTGTTTATAAACGAACATCCTCGACATATAGGGCTGATTTTTCAAAAAGCAAGGTTTGTCATATTGTTCCGAGCTTCACATCTTGTTTTGCGCCTGATACCGGACAGGTTGGTATTGATTTCTGAGCCAGAGCCGGCTATGTTTTTCCGCCTGGAAGCGTTTCGTTACCGGTGTGGCGCCTGGACTTCAAATCCAGTGGACGGCTTCGCTGTCGTTGGTAGGTTCGACTCCTATACGCTTCCGCCACCGCGCATAAAGGCGCGTAAATCCGCGATCTGCGCCTTTACCGCTTCCGGTCCCGTTCCACCCGCTGTTTCCCGTCTGGCAACCGCCGCTTCAAAATCAAGCACGGCAAATACATCCTGGTCAATAAGCGGGGAAAACTTTTGCAATATGTCAAGGCCAAGTTCCTCCAGCCCACAACCCTGTTTTTCCGCTTCGGCAACCGCCTGGCCGGTAATATGGTGCGCCTGTCGGAACGGCAGTCCCTTGCCAACCAGATAGTCGGCCAGTTCCGTGGCATTCAGAAAACCTCTGCGCAGGGCCGCGGCCATAGCCTGGGGCGCAAAGCGCATTTCAGCTATCATTTCAGCCATGATGGTCAGGGAAAAGCGCGTGGTTCTGTCCGCGTCCAGAAAGGGTTCCTTGTCTTCCTGCATGTCACGGTTATAGGCCAGGGGCAATCCTTTCATCACGGTCAGCAAGGTGGTCAGCGCGCCGTAGACCCGCCCGGTCTTGCCGCGCATCAGTTCAGCCACGTCCGGGTTTTTTTTCTGGGGCATGATGGATGACCCGGTGGAAAAACCGTCCGGCAGCCGGACAAATCCCAGACCGGGATTGGCCCATACAATGATTTCTTCACACAGACGGCTTAAATGCATCATGGTTGTGGCGGCGATAAACAACGGCTCCAGCACAAAATCACGGTCGGAAACCGCATCCATGCTGTTGGCAAAGGTGGCGGAAAAACCAAGCTGTTTCGCTACCATGTCCGGTCGCAGCGGATAGGTGGTGCCCGCCAGCGCCGCCGCTCCAAGCGGCGAGACCTCAACCCGTTTCAGACTGTCGCCGCAGCGCTCCCAGTCCCGGTAAAACATCTGGGCGTAAGCAAGCAGATGCTGGGCCAGACTGACCGGCTGGGCCGGTTGCAGATGCGTGCACCCGGGCAGCAAGGTTTTTTGGTGCTGCTCCGCCACGTCCGTCAGGGAACGGATCAGGCCGACAAGCAGGTCGCGCCATTCACGCACGGCCTGGGCAACAAACAGGCGAAAATCAAGCGCGACCTGGTCATTGCGGCTGCGGCCGGTATGCAGTTTCTGGCCGGCCTCGCCAATCAGTTCACTCAGCCGGTGCTCAATATTCATGTGCACGTCTTCAAGATCCGCCCGCCAGACAAATGTCCCACGGGTAATCTCGCCTGCGATCTGTTCAAGACCGGTGTGGATCTTTCGCGCTTCGTCCTGCGTCAGGATTCCCTGCGCCGCAAGCATGGCGGCGTGCGCCTTTGATCCGGCAATGTCCTGGGCAGAAAGATGGCGGTCAACATCAATGGAGGCTGTGTACTCAGCCACCAGCGGAGCGGTTCCCTGGGTGAAACGTCCGCCCCACATCAGCTGTTTTTTGTCCTGTGCCATTTTATTCTGATCCCGCTTTGACACCGTAAAAACTCATCAGCCGCAAGCCCTGCAGGCGGATAAAACCGGCTGCGTCCGCCTGGTTATACACGTCTTCTGCCTCAAAAGTGGCCAGTTTGGGATTGTACAGGGAACAGGGCGAGGTGCGGGCAAGAGGATAGACCCCGCCCTTGAACAGTTTGAGGCGCACCTGACCGCAGACCCGTTCCTGGGCCTTGTCCATAAAGGCCTGCAAGGCTTCCCGTTCGGGAGAAAACCAGAAACCGTTATACACCATGGCGCTGTAGCGGGGCACAAGTGAATCCCGCAGATGGAGCAGTTCACGGTCCAGGCACAGCCCTTCCAGGTCTTTATGGGCGTGGTACATAATTGTTCCGCCCGGTGTTTCGTAAATACCGCGTGATTTCATGCCCACAAAACGGTTCTCCACCATGTCCAGACGGCCGATTCCATGCCGTCCGCCTCTGGTATTCAGTTCCCGCAGCAGTTCAGCCGGCGAAAGGGTTTTGCCGTTCAGGGCCACTGGATCGCCGCGGTCAAAATCAAGGGTGATGATTTCCGGCTCGTCAGGAGTGTTTTCCAGGGGCCGTACAAGCAGGTAGGTTCCCGGTCCGGCTTCTTGTTCGGGAAATTCCAGTTCCCCGCCCTCAAAACTGAGATGAAGCAGGTTGCGGTCGCAGCTGTATGGTTTTTCTTTGGTCGAGGTCACGGGAATCCCGTTTTCAGCGGCATAGGCCATCAGCTCCGTGCGGGAATGCAGATCCCACTCCCGCCAGGGCGCGATACATTGCAGGCCGGGATCAAGCGCCAGGGCCGAGAGTTCAAAACGAACCTGGTCGTTTCCCTTGCCGGTCGCGCCGTGGGCAATGGCCTGCGCCCCCTCCTTATGCGCGATTTCTACCAGTTTTCTGGCTATCAGAGGGCGGGCCACAGAGGTGCCGAGCAGATAACGGCCCTCGTACATGGCCGCAGCGCGAAAGGCCGGAAAAATATAGTCGCGGGCAAATTCTTCCCGCAGGTCAAGCACGTACGCGTTTGAGGCCCCGGTTTGGCGGGCCTTGGCTTCCAGACCGTCAAGTTCCTCTTCCTGCCCCAGATCAGCGGTAAGGGTCACCACTTCACAGTTATAGGTGTTTTTAATCCATTTCAGAATGACCGAGGTATCAAGGCCGCCTGAGTAGGCCAGCACGACTTTTTTAATTGCTTTCATCTTCTTCCTCACTGAGCATGACCCATTCAAGAATGGCCTTTTGCATGTGTAAACGGTTTTCCGCCTGATCCCAGACAATGGACGCCGGGCCTTCCATAACCGCGTCTGAAATCTCTTCACCCCGGTGCGCGGGCAGACAGTGCATGACCCTGACCTCCGGGTGGGCCTGTTTCAGCAGGTCCTCATCAACCAGAAAGCCGGCAAAGGCGGCTTCCCTTTTTCTTTGTTCCTCTTCCTGGCCCATGGAAGCCCAGACATCGGTGTTCAGATAATGCGCTCCCCTGGCCGCCTGTTTCGGGTTTTCTGTCAGTTCGATGCGCGCGCCGCGGGCCCTGGCCTGACTGAGGATCCCCGCCTGCGGCCAGTAGCCTTGTGGACAGGCCAGCTGCAGCCTGAAGCCGAAAACAGCAGCCGCGTTGATCCAGGAATGGGCCATGTTGTTGCCGTCACCAATCCAGGCAATGGTCAGGGCTGAAAAATCAGGCGTGCGTTCGTGGATGGTCAGTACATCACTCATCACCTGGCAGGGGTGAGCGGTATCGGTCAGGGCGTTGATGATCGGGATCGAGCCGTAGCGGACAAGCTCTTCCAGTTTTTCCTGCCCAAAAGTCCGCATGACAATGGCGTCAACATAACGGGAAACAACCCGGGCCGTATCCCTGAGCGGCTCATTACGCCCAAGCTGGGATTCAGCCGCAGTCATAAAAATCGTGCTGCCACCCAGATGGTTGACCGCCACTTCAAAAGACAGGCGGGTGCGGGTGGACGCTTTTTCAAAAATGAGCAGCACTGTTTTACCGCGCAGCAGATACGAGCGCCATTTGTCCCGTTTCATGACCGCGGCCCTGGTTACCAGATATTCAGCCTCTTCTGCGGTTAAATCCGCTATGGTTAAAAAATGTTTCATGTTCCGTCCTGAATGTAAGATGGTGGCAGTGCGCGAGCAGGATTTGAACGCCTCATCCATAAAGGTGAAAGTCTTCATTTTTAGCCTGATATGTGGGCCTTGTAAAGAAGATACTCGTTGTCAAAATATGTCCGCGGCTCCCTGGCGCTGATAATCATCAGGAATGGTCCTGCCCCGTGGGATGCCGTCCAGGTCCGGGCCGTGTCTGTATCCGGCCTGCAGGAGTTTTTCCCCCAGAAAGGCGATCATGGCCGCGTTGTCTGTGCATAGCGCCGAAGAGGGAATTATGATTTTCAGACCATTTTCCTGCGCGAGTCCGGTCATCACCTGGCGGATACAGGTATTACTGGCGGCGCCGCCGGCCACAATAAGCGATTGACAGTTTACGGACGCGCTGATGGCTCTTTGGGCCTTGACGCGCAAGGTATGCGCGATTGTCTGGTTCAGGGTGGCGCAGAAATCGGCCACAGGGCCAGGGCCCGGAGTAAAATTCCGGGCCGTGGGCATCACAGGAAGAGGAAGTTCCGGGTGCAGGGTGATATGCCGGAGCACAGCGGTTTTCAGGCCACTGAAACTGAAATCGAGACTTGTGTTTTTAAGATACGGATACGGAAGCAGGCCGTGATCTGGGCGGCCGTATGCCGCGAGCCGGTCAATAAAAATACCGCCCGGATACGGGAGATTGAGCATTTTTCCGGCCTTGTCAAAGGCCTCACCAACCGCGTCATCAAGGGTGCGTCCCAGCAGCTCAAAGTCAAAAAAGGAGCGGATCCGGTATAAATGGGTATGCCCGCCGGAAATCAGAAGCCCGAGCGCGGGAAAGACCAGTTCCTGTTCCAGCCCCGGGGCCAGCATGTGCGCGTGCAGGTGATTGACACCTACAAGCGGCAGTTCCAGGCGCAGGGCCAGCCCCTTGGCAAACGACAGACCAACAAGCAGGCTGCCCAGCAGACCCGGGCCGCGGGTGACGGCAATGCCTTCAATATCATCTTCTGCAAGCCCTGCCTGTGTGAGCAGCTCCCGCCAGAGAGCAGGCAGAAACTCAAGGTGGGCGCGGGAGGCTATCTCAGGCACCACACCGCCAAAAACAGCGTGCAGATCTGTCTGGGACGAGCAGCACCGGGCAATAAGCTGACCGTCCCTGACCAGGGCCAGGGCAGTATCATCACAGGAAGATTCAACACCCAGACAGAGCATCAGGTTGTGCTTAAAATTTCCTGCGCCTTGAGCACATCGTTTTTAGAGCCGATAAAAAGCGGAACCCGGTGGTGCAGGCTGTCCGGCTGAATGTCTAAAATCCGCTGCCGGCCGTCAATGGCCAGGCCGCCGGCCTGTTCAACAATCATGGCCATGGGCGCGGCTTCACACAGATAGCGGAGCTTGCCGTTTGGTTTGTGCGGATCACGGTTGTCTGCCGGGTACATAAAGATGCCGCCGTAAAGAAGGTTGCGGTGAAAATCGGAAACAAGGGAGCCAATATACCGCAGGCTGTACGGTACGCCCTGATCGTTATTTTTGGAACGGAAATAATCAACGGTTTTTCGCACCTGCGGCGTCCAGTATTCGTAGTAGCCTTCATTGACGGAATAAATATGGCCCTGCTCGGGGATACGCATGTTCGGGTGCGAGAGCAGAAATTCTCCAATGCCCGGATCAAGGGTAAAACCATGCACGCCGTTGCCTGTTGTATAGACAAGCATGGTTGAAGACCCGTAGATGATGTAGCCGGCAGCGACCTGCTGCGCTCCTTTTTGCAGCACATCTTCAAGCGTGACTGTTTTTTTTTCAGGATTTTTGCGGCGGTAAATGCCAAAAATTGTTCCAATACTCACATTGGCGTCAATATTGGACGAACCGTCCAGAGGGTCGAAGGCCAGAAAGTATTCGCCCCGGTCAAACTGGGGGGGGATTTCAATCAGGTCGGCGTGTTCTTCTGAGGACATGGCGCACAACAGACCGGTCTGCTGCATCCGGTGAATCAGGATATTGTCTGCGTATTCGTCCAGTTTCTGGACCCGTTCTCCCTGGACGTTTATTTCTCCGGTCAGGCCCAGAATATCAACCAGCCCGGCCTTGTTGACCTCACGGATCAGGATCTTGGCCGCGAAAGTGATCTCGTTGAGCAGACGGGTAAAACGACCGGTTGCCATTGGAGAAGCTTTTTCCATGAGTAAAAGGTGTTCTGTTACTGTAACCTGTTTCATCGCGTTCCTCCCCAAAAAGTCTGGTTCCTGGCTTTGACAGGCCCTGGTTAATAGGTCAGCTTTTTTCCGCGTAGGCGTAAATCAGCCAGCACCCGCCAATATTCCGGCGCAGCCAGCAGTACTGCATGTCCTTGTGCTGAAAACGGTTGCGCGGCGCCCTGTCTTTCTGCAATTTATGCCGCATGGTCTCAGGAAAAGAAAAAGAAGGGCCGCAGAAAACCGGGCTGTCTTCAAGGAACAGGGCCAGCTGATCCGCCTGGGCGGACAGGCCCATCAGTTTGTCAGGACGAAAAGAAGCAGCCTTGAATCCGGCCCAGATATTATCGGCGTAAACAGGATGGAGCAGAACAAAAAGTCCCGTGCTGTCTCGCAGCAAGCGCGGTCTGCGTTCGTCCGGGTTCTCCATGGCCAGCAACCTGTCGGTGTTCACCTGAAAGTCAGGGCCGATCTGCTCAAGTATTTTTCCCGCTGTATCAAAGACCCCGACGTTTTCCAGCCACAGATATTGCTGGAATATCTGCTGCAGAGCCGCGGTATCAGGAAAATGGTCCCTGGCGGCCATGCTTTCAAGCAGGGCGTTGAAAGGGCTGTCCACCGGCATAATCGCCCTGGAAAACCGGAATTCCGGTCCGTGAGCCAGTTTTTTATTGTCCAGGGAAATCACGGGGGTGGGGCTGATATACCGATAATACAGCTCGCTGGTTCTGGTCGCTGCGGTACAGGCCGGTAAAAAAAACAGCAAAAAAAGAAGAGTCAGTCGTTTCATGGTCGTTCTGATCTCCAACCGGCTCAGGCTTTTTCCGCTCTGGAATCAAAACGGTCGGCCAGGGCGGAAAGCGCCTCAATCAGACCGTGCTGCTCCTCCTTTGCTTTTGGCGGCTCACTGTCCTCCATGCAGGCTGTTTTTTCGAGCATAAAGGACAGCTCTGATTTTTCCAGTTCATCATCTGTTTGCTGCAAGAGTTCCTGATAAATTTCACGGGCCTGGCGAGGGTCATTCTGCTGCAGAAGCAGATCCGCCATCGTTCTGGTCCGGATATGGGGTCTGGCTGACGGCTGTTTCTGTCGGGCGCCCGGGCTGGCCGGTTCCTGAGAACTTTCAGGGACCAGGGCCATTTTAAGACCGGCGGCAAGAACCTGATTCCAGTCTATCTTTTGTTTTTGCAGGGCCAGGGCCAGAAAGCGCAGGGCCAGGGCCAAGTTTTCGTCCTGGCGCGTTGCCACGTCACTCAAAATTGTCCACAGAGCGGCATCCTTTTGCATCCCCAGAAAAAGCGCCTGCACCTCTTTGCTTAATTCTTCCGGCTGGTCGCCACAGATGGCCAGAGTGCTTATAAGCAGCAGTTTCGCTTCAAAATGTGAGGGGTGAGCCGCAATCCCTCTGCGTAAGACGGAGATAGCCTCCTTGTAATTTTTTTCGCTGACATACATCTGGGCCAGCCTGTAAAACAAACGAGATTCCGGTTCGAGTTTTAATATCTCTTCATAAAAATCGATTTTTTCCATGTGCCTTACTCCATGCCCCGTTATTTTTTCAGGATATACATATATTCAGACGGTCCTGCGTAATGCCGTTCTTTCCGTACAATATATTCCTGATAGTTGGCGTCTGATCGTATCCGTCTGATCTGGTTGCTTATCCTTTGATTGTCTGCTTCCTGGCGGACAATTTTCTGTTCGTATAACGTAAAGGTGTCCCTGAGTTGCAGATAGCTGCGCACGCCATAATCACTGAAAAAAAGCTGCCAGAGCAGAAGAATATTGAGCGCGATGAGGACCGCGAAAACAGACCGTGTCCATTTCATTGTGGATAACTGCTGATAGCGGGCGGAAAAGATTCCAGGGCCAGGGGAAGTTCAAGTTCTTTCAGGAGCTGCGATGTTGCTTTTTCTATCCGCTCCGCGTCTTCTTCCTGTACGTCCAGCTGCCTCAGAATACGGGTTGTTTTTTTCAGCACTGTAAATTCCCTTAAAAAGATACCGGCCTGGGGCAGGGCGGAAAGTCTGTCTTCCAGCCCCAGAATAATTTCCAGACAGCTTAAAATCCGGGCTCTTACACATAACAGGGAGTTATCCATGCCTGACCTCACATTCACTTCTTATTCTTTTTCAGTCCGCACTTTAAAAAAAATATCTTTTTCTGACAACCTCCGGAGCGGGGCGTATAAAAATGAGCCTTGCAACATCCGTACGGCCAAAGACTCTGGCCTGCGCAAGCCGTGTTTCAGTTTTTTGCCGCGGCCTTACAGATCACCGCCTTCCTGCAGCCAGAGCCGGGTTCGGTATAAAAATCTTTTTTGGCTTTGCTCAAAAAGAGTCCTCAGGGCTTTCAGTTCCTGAACATGGATATAGGTGTCAACGCCAAGGGTAAAGGCGAGTACTGTGTCCTGACTTGTGCCCCGCTCACCCAGCACAACAAGATGGGTGAAGCGTCTGATGCTTCCCGGCCAGGTGGCGATTTCAGCGAGAATTTCCTGACCAGCCGGGCAGTCTTCAAGCAGGATCTGTCTGTTTACGGTTGTTCTGAGCGCGTTCAGGGCTGTTTGCCGGGTGGTGTGGATTTCCAGGTGCTCCACACCGGGTTGCAGCTCCTGCTTTACCTGTTCAGACAGGTCCGCGCGTTCCATGAAAAGCAGCAGGTGCTTTTGGGCCTGGGTAAAAAAAATCTGCGTGGTGTCAGGAAGGGGCTTGTCCATAGTCTGCGTCAATCTCCAGTTGGTTGTCCGTGGCTGTCTGGCCCTGCTCATTTTTGATTCTGTCCAGTGCCTGCCTGAGTGTGCTTTTGCCTGAAGCGTTGAACATGGCTGTTTTTTCCGAGATACGTCCCTGCCGGAAAAGCTGAATGAGGGATTGCTCAAAGGTACACATGCCGTAGACTGCTCCCTGCTCCTGTACGTCATGAAAAGATTCTTCGTCTGATTCGCCGTGCAAAATAATTTCCTGGGTGCGCAGGCTTTGCAGGAGTAGTTCAAAGGCCGCAACCCGCTTGCCGTCTTTTTGGGACATCAGGCGCTGGGAAAGAACGCATTTCAGGCTGTCGGCCAGACGGGCGCGGACCTGTTTTTCTTCCGTAAAGTCAAACAGGCCCAGAATCCGGTGAATGGCCTGTCCGCAATCAGTGGTATGCAGCGTCCCTAAAACAAGGTGACCGGTTTCCGCGGCCTCCAGGGCGATCTGCAGGGTGTCCCTGTCTCTGATTTCTCCGACCAGAATAACCTTGGGGGACTGGCGCAGGGCCGCCCGCAGGCCGGTGGCAAAGGAGTCAAAATCAGTGCCCAGCTCCCGCTGATTGACAATGCCCTTTTTAGGTGGATGCAGGTATTCAATCGGGTCTTCCAGGGTCAGAATGTGTTTGGCGCTTGTGGCGTTAATGGTGTCAACCAGTGCCGCCAAAGAGGTTGATTTCCCGCTTCCTGTTGCGCCCGTTACCAGAACAAGACCGTCTTTTTCTTCGGCCATGCGCATAAAAGCGGGAGGCAGACCGAGAGTTGCCGCTTTGGGAACAGTTGTCGCCAGCTTGCGCATGACAATGGCCAGGTTGCCCTGCTGGCGGAAGATATTGACCCGAAAGCGTTGTTTATCCGGTAACTGGAAAGCCAGATCACAGGAACCGGAGACAAGCAGGCCACGTACAAGATGGCGCCTTTGTCTCAGCAGGGTACTGGCCAGCAGTTCCAGATGAAAGGGCAGCAGGTTGGGAAAAGAGCCCGGTTTCAGTTGCCGCAGTTCTCCGTCCGTTTCAACCTGTACCGGGTTGCCTGCGCTGAGGATAATATCGGAAAAATCAGGGAACTGTTCCTGGGCCTGGCTGAGAATGGAATAAAGAGTAACGCACATCTTACGCCTCGGCGACATCCGGTAAAGGTTCTGTTAAAAAATCCCTGAATCTTGTCTTTGTTACCGCCTTGTTATAGGCCTGCGCCGGATCAATGATTTCCTGCTGCAACAAATCCATAATGGCGTCATCAAGACTTTGCATACCGTATTTTTTTCCGGTTTCAATAACTGAATTGATCTGAAAGGTCTTGTTTTCCCGGATCAGGTTTCTGACCGCCGGCGTGGCAATAAGGATTTCCAGGGCTGAAACCAGTCCCGGCCTGTCAATACGTTTGAACAGGTTCTGGGCCACAATGGCCCGAAGGGAGTCTGCCAGGCTGGAGCGGATTTGGCCCTGCTGAGCGCCCGGAAAGACTTCAATTATCCGGTCCAGGGTCTTGGCCGCTGAAATAGTGTGCAGGGTGCCAAAGACCAGATGGCCGGTTTCCGCGGCTTCCAGGGCCAGCTGAATGGTTTCCAGATCCCGCATTTCACCAACCAGAATAATATCAGGGTCTTCCCGCAGCGCGCCGCGCAGGGCCGCGTTAAAACTTTTTGTGTCCCGCCCGACCTCACGCTGGTTAATCAAACATTGCAGCGGCTCGTGTACAAATTCAATCGGGTCTTCTATGGTCAGGATATGATCTTTGCGCACCAGATTGGCGTGTTTGATAATCGCGGCCAGAGTTGTTGACTTGCCGCTTCCGGTCGGCCCGGTGATCAGGACCAGGCCCTTGGGCATGATCGCCAGATCCTTGAGAATGGCGGGCAGGCCCAGTTCTTCTATACTGAGAATCTGTTGTGGAATTTTGCGAAACGCGGCTGCTATGCCCCGCCGCTGCTGGAAAAAATTGGCGCGGTAGCGGGCAACTCCCGGCAGTTCATAAGAAAAATCAACATCGCCGCTTTGTTCAAATTCCTTTTTTTTCTTTTCCGGCGCGATTTCATACAATATGTCTTTGAGTTCCTCATGCCTGAGCGGGGCATACTTGATGCGCTGCAGGTCTCCGTGCAGACGGATGACAGGCTGCGACCCGGAAGACAGGTGCAGGTCTGAGGCGCCAATTTCATTCATCATCTTAAAAAATGCGTCAATACGGGCCATAGGGTTTTCCTGTTAATTTCGCAGTATCCGGTATGAATTTCGCAGGTAATTGCAGCCAGAAAATATGGTCACAATCAGCGCCAGCCACAAAAGAAATGTTCCCGCCGGTACCGGGTTCATATCAAACCAGGGATAATGCAGCAAGAGCGGGCAAAGGGCGACTGTCTGCAAGATGGTTTTCAGCTTGCCGAACCTGTCCGCGGCAATGACCTTGCCCTGCTCCGCGGCAATGGCCCTGAGCCCGGTAACAATGATTTCGCGGGCGATAATCACAATGGCGATCCAGCCTTCAATCCAGGAAAGCTCAACCAGCATGACCAGCACTGAACAGATCAGGATTTTATCGGCCAGGGGATCAAGAAATTTCCCCAGATTGGTTATCTGGTTGTATCTTCGGGCCACAAAACCATCAACCATGTCTGTCAGGGCAATCAGAATAAAAAGCAGCATGGTCAGTAAACAGACAATCCTGGAAGGAAAGGAAAGAAGAACAATGAGTACCGGTACGCCCAGAATTCTGGCCAGAGAAAGGGTATTGGCGAGGTTGAACATGATTTCAGCTCCGGTGTTTGGCCAGATTATAGTACCGAAGTACCTTGTCTATATACGAACGGGTCTGGGTGAAGGGTGGTATCCCGCCATATTTTTTTACATTGCCCGGCCCGGCGTTATAGGCGGCCAGGGCCAGTGAAATGTCGCCAAAACGGTTGAGCAGCATCGCCAGGTAGCGGATGCCTGCTTCCAGGTTCTTTTGCGGGTCAAAAGGATTGTCAAGGCCGAGTTCCCGGCCTGTTTCAGGCATGATCTGCATCAACCCCCTGGCTCCGGCCCGTGAAACAGCCTGGACGTCAAAGTTTGATTCCGCCCTGACAACCGCTTCAATCAGATCCTTGTCCACTCCATAGCGCTGGCTGTAAAGCTGAATCTGACCGGCAATGGCGCCCGCGTCCATATGCTGGACCAGATCGCGAAAAAAAACAAAAGGCCTGAAACGCTCGCTGTCTTCCGGGGTGTCTGTGAAATGCAGACCGCCTGATTCGTCCTCATAAAAGTAAATCCGGTTCGCGCCGCACACCTGTCCTGTCAGCAACAGGAAAAGCAGGAGGAAAAAGACAGCCTTGCGCATAGGTTTTTACCCGCACCGTTGTATGACATTGGCGGCCAGGGTGGCAAGCGCCTTTTTGGCCGGGCTTTCTCCCGCCTGGAGCACAAGCGGCTGACCGTTATCGCCTGCTTCCACGGCCCTGGGATCCAGAGGAATGGAAGCCAGCAGGGGCAGATCATATGTCCTGGCAAAATCTTCGCCCTTGACCCGGCCAAAGGGAAAAATGATTTCCTGACAGTGGGGGCAGACAAGTCCGTTCATGCTTTCGACAATACCAAGGATGTCAGCCCCGGCGTGCTGCAAAAAGTTAAGGGCCTTGCGCACATCAGCCAGAGAAACCTCACGTGGAGTCGTCACGACAATGGATTTGCAGTCCGGCACGGTTTGCAGGACTGTCATCGGTTCATCACCTGTACCCGGGGGAGAATCTATGACCAGAAAATCAAGTTCCCCCCAGTTGACATCAGAGATGAACTGGCGAATAGCGTTTGTTTTCATCGGGCCGCGCCAGAGGATCGCCTGGTCGGTATCCTGTAACAGGGAGTCCAGGGACACCACGCTCAGGTTCTCGTTGTAGGATTTGGGCTGCAGGATTTTCTTGCCGGTTGCCTGCAGTCCTCCCCGCAGCCCCAGCAGACGCGGGACATTCGGGCCGTGGATGTCCACGTCAAGCAGACCGACGCGTTTTCCCTGTTCAGCCAGCGCCGCGGCCAGGTTGACGGCAACAGTGCTTTTGCCGACTCCGCCTTTGCCGCTCATGACAAAGAGCTTATGCCGGATTTTTCCCAAAGTGGTACTGATTGCCCGGTCCTGTAACTGGGCCGTAAACGGATCTGAACCGCCGCCACAGCCATGTTTTTTTCCCTGTTCCATTTTTTCCCTTATAGATATTGTACAATAAAAAATCCGGCCGCTGCCAGGACAAGAACAGCCGTCAGCACCAGGTTGAACTGTTTTTCCAGAAAATTCCGGGTCTGTTCCCCATACAAGTAAAGCAGGGCCGCGATACAATAGAAACGCAGCCCGCGGCTGGCAAGCGAAACCAGAACAAAAAGAGGCAGATTCAGCCCGCAGGCTCCCGCTGACAACGTACAGAGTTTATACGGAACAGGAGTCAGTCCGGCAAGAGCGATGGCCCAGACACTATATTTTTGGTACCAGATCCGCAAGGCGGCAAACTCTGTCTCCAGATGATAGAAGTTGATAATTGTCCAGCCTGTTTTTTCCATGAAAAAACAGCCGATTCCATAACCGGCAATGCCTCCCGCAACCGAAGGCAGCAGACAGATCAGGGCGAAACGAAACGCCTTTTGTCTGTTTGCCAGCCCCATGGGCAGCAAAAGAAGATCCGGCGGCACAGGAAAGAAAATGGCCTCGAAAAAACTTGTTATCCCAAGCACCAGGGAGGCATGTCTTCCCCCGGCCAGCTGCCAGAATCGTTGCGTGACTTTCATCTTTACAGTCTCGCGGACTTTTTTGTCCGGGCGTGTCGGGCTCGTGGCGACATCGCCAGATCAGTCCTTGTCGCCGGAAGCGAGATCTGGATTCAGGTCGGCCAGGCAGCAGCCCTGCAGGTCTTTTGGGGATAAAACCGGTTCCTGTTTTAAGGGCCAGTCAATCCGGAGGACAGGATCGTTCCAGAGTAGCGTGCGTTCATATTCAGGGGCGTAGTATTCCGTGCATTTATACACCAGGCGCGCTTCCGGGCTTCGGGTATAGAATCCGTGGGCAAATCCGGGGGGAATCCATAACAGGCAGTTGTTTGTCTCTGAAAGAAACCGTCCAACCCATTTGCCGCGACTCGGCGAGCCAGGCCGCAGGTCAACAGCCACGTCAAAAATTTCGCCCGTGACGCAGCGGACAAGTTTGCCCTGGCTTTTCTGTTCCTGAAAATGCAGCCCGCGCAGGACTCCCTGACGGGAACAGCTCTGGTTTTCCTGCACAAACCTGTAGGGGCCGACATGAGCAAAAAAATCGTTTTCCCGCCAGGTTTCCATGAAAAAACCCCGTGCGTCTGTAACCACTTGCGGCGTAAGCAGAAAAACGTCAGGGATTGCTGTTGGTTCGTAACGCATATTTATTCCTGTCCAAAAGACAAAACGCTCCTTTCTTTATGGGGAAAGAAGCGTTTTGCCACAGATATAAAAGACCTCAGTCCTGTTGTCTGGGAAGCCTAGAATCCCCAACCCAGTTCTTCTCTCAGATCTCCTGGTACGTTGGCGTTCTGGGGAGGCAGATACGGGCGTGGAGCTCCTGCCTGTTTCCGGGCGCCTGTCAGATCATCTTTTGAGAAATGACGCGGAAGACTGAAAACCTGTTTGGGAAAAATACGATCCGGATTTTTGATTTTATCCCTGTTGGCTTTGTAAATAAGCGGCCACATGAACGGATCGTTATAAACCTGTTGATATTCGGCAATCCACCACAGACACTCGCCTTTTTTGACAGTATGTTCTGTTGGCAGCGCGGCGTAGTCCTTTTCAAACAGGTCTCTTGCTGTTGCCCCGGAAACAGTTTTTGTAACCTTGACCTCTTCTTCAACCGCCGGAGCTACAAATCTGCTTTTTTCCTCCCGAGGGTTCTGTTTGCAGGCACAGCCAGTTACTGTAAGGAGTGCAATCGTACATGCAATCCATGCCACTTTCTTCATCCTTCCTTTCCTCCTGTTACAACGACATTGAAATTCCAAAAAATACCAGACAAGATAAAGGACTATATCAGTTTGTTTCGCGGATAGCAAGCCTTTCCTTTTTGAGCTGTTATGAGTTCGCGATAATCGCTCCGGCCAGTACCCGGCCATTTCTGTCATAGAGCGTGGCAATCTGGCCGGGAGGCGGACATTCGATTGGTTCCGTAAAAAAAAGCCTGGCGGTGTCGCCTGTTTTTTCAATCCGGGCCGCGTGTTTTTTCTGCCGGTACCGGGTCCTGACTGTTATTTTCTCCGGCCAGGCCGCAAAAGGGAGCAGCTCATTGAGTTTTCTGAGCTGACAGCCGGTTGTCAGCAAATCTGTTTTGGGGCCCACCAGAAGCGTGTTGCTGGCCATATCCATGCCTGTGACATAGAGCGGAAAAGCATGGGCGATCCCAAGCCCTTTCCTCTGGCCCAGCGTATAGTGCCAAAGCCCCTTATGTTCGCCCAGTACCACGCCGTCCGGGCCAATGATTTTTCCCTTTCGGGGGCTGATTCCTGTTTCCCGCCTCAGAAAATCCTTATAATTATCCGGTATGAAACAGATTTCCTGGCTTTCTTTCGGCTTGCCGGCACTGAATCCCGCCTGGGCAACCGCCTGATAAACATCGTTTTTGCGCCACCGGCCCAGAGGAAAGATGAGACGCGGTAAGCTGGAAGCCGTGAGCAGCGATAAAAAATAGCTTTGGTCTTTGTCTGGATCCAGGCCCTGAAATAATCCCCAGCCGTCTGGGGTTGGCAGACAGAGCGCGTAATGGCCGCCTGCCAGTTTGTCCGCGCCCAGGGCCGTTGCCTGTTGCAGCAGGAGGCCGAATTTAATGCGCCGGTTGCACCACGCGCAGGGATTTGGAGTATGCCCGGCAAGATAGTCCTGCACAAAAGGGGTAATGACGTATTGCCGGAAGGCCTGGCGCAGATCCGCAAAATGGAGCCTGACCTGCAGGTTTGCGCATTGTTTTTGCAAACCCTGTAAAAAAACTGGATCCTGGTCCTGAAATATGCCGTGCAGGGCAAAAATCTGATGACCCTGTTCCCGTAACAGAAGCAGGGTCATCAGGCTGTCAATTCCGCCGCTGAAGGCGACCGCGATCATAAGGGAGGACGTTCTCCAGGGTGCTGCTGTTCCAGAATATGTCCGATCTGTAAAAGAAGACCCTCTGTAAAAGCCCCCCCCATAAGCTGCAGGCCCACAGGCATACCTGAATCCCGGCCCCGGCCGGCCGGAAGACTCAGACCGGGCAAGCCGGCCAGGTTCAGGGGGATGCTGAAAATATCTGCCAGGTATGTCTGTAACGGATCTTTTTCTTTTTCACTTTTTTTGACGGCCACGGTTGGGCAGACCGGTGCGCACAGACAGTCGCATGCGGTAAACGCCTGTTCAAAGTCTTGCAGAATGAGACGGCGGACCTGGGCTGCTTTTTTATAATAGGCGTCATAATAGCCTGTGGAAAGCGCGTAAGTGCCAAGTATGATCCGGCGTTTGACTTCCCGCCCAAACCCCTTGCTGCGTGAACCTGTGTACATATCCTTGAGTTCTGTTGCCTCAGGATCACGAAATCCATAGCGGACACCGTCAAACATGGCCAGATTGGAACTGGCTTCTGCTGATGCCAGAATATAATAGGCGGCCACAGCGTATCTGGTATGCGGCAGGGAGATTTCAGTAACAGAGCCGCCAAGGGTGTGTATTGTTTCAAGAGCGTGGCGCAGGGCTGTGTCGACCTCAGGGCTGAGTCCTTGCCAGTATTCCGTTGGTATTCCAAAACGCAGCCCTTTCAGATCCTGCCGTTTGGCCAGCAGGTTTGTATAGGAGGGAACCGGTTCCCATACCGATGTTGAATCCTTGCGGTCATGTCCGGCTATTACTTCGAGAATGGCAGCCCCGTCCGCGACTGTTCTGGTCATTGGCCCGGCCTGGTCAAAAGATGAGGCGTAAGAAACAAGACCGTAACGGGAAACACGTCCGTAAGTGGGTTTGAGCCCGACAATGCCGCAAAAAGAGGCTGGCTGGCGCACGGAACCGCCTGTGTCTGTTCCGATGGAGACAAAAGCCTGGCAGGCAGCAACAGACGCAGCGGATCCGCCGCTGGAGCCGCCGGGAACCCGTGTTGTGTCCCACGGATTGCTGGTGACGGCCCTTGCTGAATTTTCTGTTGTTGAGCCCATGGCAAATTCGTCCATATTGGTTTTGCCCAGGATGATCGCGCCGGCTTTTTTCAGGCGGCGGACAAGCTCCGCGTCGTAACAGGGAATAAAGCCTTTCAGCATTCCGGACGCGCACGTGGTTTCCATACCCTGGGTAATAATGGTGTCCTTGAGGCTGATCGGCACTCCCCACAGGGGCTGATCTTTTCGCGGCCCGGCCTTGTCCAGGGCCTTGGCCTGCTCCATGGCTCCGCTGCTGTCCAGGCAGAGCAGGGCCTGGATTCTGGGTTCGGTTGCTTCGATACGCTGGAGGCAGGCTGCCACAACCTCTTCAACTGAGACCTTTCTGTGCTGCAGCAGGCCTGTTATTTCAACAAGGGTTTTGGTCGAAAGTTCTGACATGGATTTTTCCGTATTTCGGGCTAAAGAATTTTGGGGACAATGAAATACCGGCCATCGCTTTTCGGGGCGTTTCTGAGCAGGTTGTCCCGTGAAAATTGCTGGCAAACCGTGTCTTCCCGCAAAACAGTGGTATGGGTGACTGGTGAAAAAAGTGGCTCAACGCCTGTGGTGTCCAGTTCATTGAGTTGGTCCATATAGTCTAAAATGGCGCTTAACTGACTGGAAAAGAGTGTTCTTTCTTCTTCATTCAGTTCCAGATGGGTCAGGCTGGCCACTTTTTTTACAGCTTCTGGCGTTAACATGCTGGCTCCTTGGTCAAGATAGCGTTACTGAAAAGGTCTGGGTTCCGGTATTGTGTCCAGTGGCGCGGTCTGTCGGCTGCTGGCCCGGAAGATGTACATTTCCTGTTTGCTCCGTCCCTGTTTGTCCCACAGCAGAGGTGCGAGCGTCCAGTCCATTTTCTGGGCCCGTTGGGGCAGGACGCTGTTGACCTGTTCTGGCAGATGGTTCCTGTCGCCGGGAGCAGGCATTCTGGTAAAAAAGCGCGCAAAGTCGAACCCCAGGGCAGCCCAGAAATCCGCGCGCGTCTCTCCAAGCATCCTGTCCAGAAAACGGGCCGGATAGGACGGATTCTTTCGCCACCAGGCCGAGGGAAACAGGGAATTGGAAAAATATTTGTTTTCGCCCCTTGTTGTAAGGCCCTCCTCCCAGAGCTGCGGGCCAAGAAAAAGGAGATTGCCGGCGTCATTGTAAAAGAATCCGGGAATAAGCTGGCGGGCGGCCGCGAATGAATCCGGCAGAAATACCGCCTCAAAGTCGGGCTGCCATTTTTGTTTTTCTTCGCTTCCGTCTTTTTGTTCTGATTCCCGCGTCTGTTCTTCCTCCTCCTCCTCCTCCTCCTCCTCTGTTTCGGGTCGTATGTTCAGCAGCCTGGCAACAGCTTGTCCCCAGCTTTTATGTCTGCCGGGAGTATAGGTTTGCATGGCTTTCAGCTGCAACCCGTTTTTTTGCAGTTCCTGTGAGAAGATCCTGGACATTTCCTGTCCATAGCGTTCATCCGGATAGAGGATCGCGAAATTCATATCGGGCTGCTGATAGGTGCAGGCTTTCAGCAGGGAGCGGATCTGGTCGCCCGGACTGCTGAAGAACCGCCAGCCATAGAAGCCCTCTTCCTGTATATGGGAAAGAAAGGTGAAAAAGGCGTGGCGCTGATAGAGCTTTTTATCGACAACCTGTTGCCAGATCTGCTTCCGCAGTGGCCCGCCAATAAAAGTGACAGATGGGGGCAGGTTCCGGATTTGCTCTATCCAGTTGTCAGATTCTGAATTGATGATGCGTACGTGCGTGTCAAAATCATTTTGGGACAGAAATTGCAGGCCGATTTCCACCCCCTGCAGGATTTTTTCACTTATTTCTGCGTACCCGCCTGAAAGCGGCAGCAGCAGGGCAAGTTCCTGCCTGGAGCGTCCAAACTGTTTTTTCAGCTGTTTCAATTCCCGCTGAAAGGGAAAATCGCCCTGCCAGGAAAGCAGGTGAGACAGGTCGAGCAGGTCTTCATAGGCCTGTCGCTGTTTTGCCGGATCTTTACTGGTCAGCTGTACAAGTGCCTGAACAGCAGTCAGGCAGTTGTCCGGAAATATCCTGGTGTCCTGCGCCTCAAGCTGCCCCAGTTCCTGCGGGGAAAGTTCCTGCAGCAAAGCAATCATTCTGGTTTGCAGGGGCTTTTGTTCCTTCGCGGGAGAAAAGGCGTATAAAAGACGGGTAAAGGTCAAAGCCAGGAGATATTTTTTTTCCTGCCACAGATGAGTAAAAACAAAATCAATGACTTTGGTCTTGTCGCGCCAGGCAATATCCTGGCGCAGCAAAAAATCTTTGGCTGCTTCGTGCTGACCGTGCGGAGCAAAATGCGTGTTGACAAGAAATTCTGCCTGAATCCACTGCGGATCATACCCGGCGTCTGAAACATTGGCGCTCCAACCCCTGAGTCCGGTCATGGCCATTGTATAATTCTTGCTGTACAGGGCGGAGTAGGTCATTTTCTGCCAGGCGGACGGGATCTGGGCCGGGCGAAGGGTGTTGGCAATCAGCAGACGCTGGTAGAGCCGGGCGCTGTTGGCATAATCCTTGTTTTTCCAGGCCTGCCTTGCTTCCTGAACCAGGGAAGAGCTGTTGTCGCCAGATCCGGAATCAGCAATTCGTGTCTTTTGCAGACAGCCTGTCAGCAAAAAAAGTACGCATAAAAAAACGCAGCCGCGTCGAACCATTTTTCCTCCGGTTGTGCAGCAAGTGCATACTGCCCACAAAAATCAGATGAGCCTTTTGTATCAAAAGGCTCATCTGATCTAAAATGACAGGAAGAACTGTGTCAACCTCGCAGTTTTTTATTTGTTTTCCGTGTACTCGGCATCTATAACGTCATCATTTTTGGCCTGATTCTGACCAGCCTGCTCCGCGTTCGGCGCGCCTGCTCCCTGACCCTGCTGGGCGTAGAGCCGTTCAGCCAGCTTATGTGAGGCCGAGGCCAGGGCGTCATGGGCCTGAGAGATCTTTTCCATCTCATCGCTTTCCATCGCTTTTTTCAGCTCTTCGATCCTGGTTTCAATCTCACCTTTTAAGGCCGCATCAACAGTTTCTCCCAGATCGCGCAGGGATTTTTCCGTGGTGTAGATCAGGCTGTCGGCGTTGTTTCTGACTTCAATCATTTTCTGCTTTTGCTTGTCTTCTTCTGAATGCGCCTCGGCTTCCTTGATCAGTTTTTCAATCTCTTCCTCGGAAAGTCCGCTGGAAGCCGTGATCCGGATAGACTGTTCCTTGCCTGTTCCCATATCCTTGGCTGAAACATTGACAATACCGTTGGCGTCAATATCAAAGGTGACCTCAATCTGGGGCACACCTCTTGGCGCGGCCGGAAGTCCGGTCAGCTCAAAACGGCCAAGCGTCATATTGTCCGCTGTCATCGGGCGTTCACCCTGCAGGACATGGATAGAAACAGACGGCTGATTGTCCGCGGCCGTGGTAAAGATCTGGCTCTTCTTGGTCGGAATGGTCGTGTTGCGTTCAATCAGTTTGGTGAACACGCCGCCCATGGTTTCGATGCCCAGGGAAAGCGGGGTGACGTCAAGCAACAAAACGTCCTTGACATCTCCGGCCAGGATTCCACCCTGAATGGCCGCGCCCATGGACACCACTTCATCAGGATTGACGCTTTTATTCACGTCCTTGCCAAAAAATTCAGAAACCTTTTTCTGGACAAGGGGCATACGGGTCATGCCGCCGACTAAAATAACCTCATCAATCTCCGACGGGCGCAGGCCAACATCGTTCAGTGCCTTTTTACATGGCTCAATCGCCCGCTGAACAAGGTCGTCAACCATGGTTTCAAGTTTGGCCCGTGTCAGTTTCAGGTTCATGTGTTTGGGGCCGTTCTGGTCCGCGGTGATAAAGGGCAGATTGATGTCTGTTTCCAGGGCGGTGGACAGTTCCTTTTTGGCCTTTTCCGCGGCTTCTTTCAGACGCTGCAAAGCCATTTTGTCCTTTCCGAGGTCAATGCCGTTTTCTTTTTTGAATTCATCAACCAGGTAGTCAATGACGCGGGAGTCAAAATCTTCACCACCCAGAAAGGTGTCGCCGTTTGTGGCCCGGACTTCGACAACATTGTCGCCGACTTCCAGAATGGAAATATCAAAGGTTCCACCGCCAAGGTCAAAGACGGCAATCTTTTCATTGGCCTTTTTGTCCGCGCCGTAAGCCAGGGACGCGGCAGTTGGTTCGTTGATGATTCTTTTGACTTCCAGTCCGGCAATCCGGCCGGCGTCTTTTGTGGCCTGCCGCTGACTGTCATTGAAATAAGCCGGAACCGTAATAACCGCCTCGGTAACGGTTTCACCAAGATAGGCCTCGGCGTCGCTTTTCAGTTTTTGCAAAATCATGGCCGAGATTTCAGCCGGGCTGTATTTTTTGTCGTCGATCTGCACATACGCGTCTCCACCTGTTCCCGCGACAATCCTGTATGGGCTCTGTTTAGCCCAGGACGTGATTTGCGGGTCATCAAACTGTCTGCCCATCAGTCTTTTCACGGCAAAAACGGTTTTTTCAGGATTAGTGACTGCCTGGCGTTTGGCAATCTCACCCACCAGCCGCTCCTTGGTGAAACCAACGATAGAGGGCGTTGTTCTGCCGCCTTCAGGGTTGGTCACGCATTTGGCGTCCTTGCCTTCCATTACATAGACACAGCTGTTTGTTGTTCCAAGATCAATTCCAATAATTTTTCCCATGATAGTTTCTCCTCAATTTCGCAAAAATAGGTACAAAAAATCGTCCCGGCGACTTATTCGCCTTTTTTATTCACTAACACCTTGGCCGGACGGAGCAGACGGTCTTTTTGCCGGTAGCCCCGCTGGAGCAGACTGCCTACACAACCGTCTTCCATATCGTCCTGGCGGCTCTGGCCCATTGCCTCATGCAGGTTCGGATCAAACATTTCACCGGCAGCACCGACCGGCTCCACATCCTGCTTTTTCAGGACATCAAAAAACATTTTCAGCGTCATATCCACGCCCTGCACCAAAGAGGCACAGGCCTCATTTGCCGCTCCGTGCGCGATCGCCATTTCAAGGGTATCCACTACCGGCAGGAGTTCTTCTATCAGAGCGGAAGTCGCGAAACGGCAATACTGCTCTTTTTCCCTGGTCAGGCGTTTTTTCAGATTTTCTGAATCAGCCATGACGCGCAGGAGGTTTTCTTTTTCCTGTTCCAGCTGAAAGTAGATTTCTCCGTACAGACGTTCCCAGTCGGGGGACTCGCTTACCTCGCCGGTTTCTTCCCTGGTTTCGTCTGCTGTCTGGTCGTTTTGATTTTTTTCTTCCACCTTGTACTCCTTGTGCAGCCCTGCCGGGTTCTGTATCGGCCGGGCAAAAAAATTACGGCGTCACGGCCGCAGATGTATAATGTGGCCGATATAAAAATTGTCAAGACAAAAAAATGGGCAGCGGCATTTTGGGGGTATCTTTCTTTTTTTGAGATGGTTTTCAAATGACAGATGATGGTTCGCGTCCTGGCCTGCCGCGTCTTTCCTGGACTTTTCTGCCGGGAGGCAGGCGGGATTCTTCCGTTTCCTGCGTTGACTTTCTCTTTTACCCTGTGCTAGCAAACTCGTATTGTGAATGATTGCACGCGGCCCGAAAAGTTATCCTGGTACCCTTAATAGAAAAGACAGGTTGCGGAAAACAGCAATGGGAAAGAAAACAGACCGGAAATACTGGCAGACTCTGGCCAGCGCCTCTGTTATGGGGCTGCATATCGTTTCAGGAACAGTTGTCGGCCTGGTGATGGGCATTTATCTGGATAAATGGCTGCAAACAAAACCCTGGCTGACAATCCTTTTTTTGATCTTCGGCATCATCGCTGGGTTTATGAACATGTTTCGGGAATTGCGAAAAATAGATGATCAGGGCGCTCAAAAAGATAAACCGGCAGCTTGACCACTGGCTTTTTCAGCGGGGATTTCACCTTGCTCCGGTGAGACTTTTTTTTCGCATTCAGTTCTGGCTGGCAACAGTTGTGCCGCTGCTTCTGCTGGGAGTTGATTCTTCCTGGGCGCGGGATTTCTGGGCGGGGGCCTGGCTGGCCATAATCAATTTTTATTTTTTAGCCAGGTTAGCGCAACAGCTGCTGTTCATTCGTAAGGGAGCAACCGTGGCCCTGCTTGTCAGCTTTTATGGCCGTTTATTGCTGACAGCTCTTGTTCTGGCCGGCCTGATTGTCTGGTTGCGGGCGTCGGTTGTCGCCTTGTTGTTTGGGCTGAGTACTGTCGTTATGAGTATTGCGCTGTGGGGCGGAATGTGTTTTTTCAGGAAAAATTCAAGGAGGCACAGGTATGGCTGCTAATTTGCACCCGATTTTTATTATGGAAGAAGCCGTCAAACTGGTTGGCTTTGTAGACGCGCACGGGCACAGCCTGATTCCGAGGCAGATTTTGTATTCATGGCTTATCATGGCCATTCTTATTCTGTTGTCTTTGGCGGCAACAAAAAAGATTTCACTTGTGCCCCGTGGGGTGCAGAATTTTTTTGAATTTCTTATCGGGTCACTGGAAAATTTCGTTGTTGAAAATATGGGCGAAGGCGGGCGCAAGGTTTTTCCTGTTTTATGCACACTTTTTGTCTATATTTTATGCTGCAATTTCGGAGGAATGATTCCGGGCTGCGACGCCCCTACCGCCAATATCAATACCACGGCTTCCATGGCGGTTTTTGTTTTTGTCTATTATCAGTACTGGGGGTTTAAGCTGCACGGCCTGAAATATATCAAGCATTTTATGGGGCCTGTGTGGTGGATGGCGCCAATGATGCTACCGGTTGAAATTATCGGGCATTTCGCGCGTATGCTTTCGCTTTCTCTGCGACTTTTCGGAAATATCATGGGGGAAGATATTGTTCTGGCCCTGCTTTTTATCCTGGCCCCGATTCTTTCAACTGTGCCCATGTATTTTCTGTTTATCCTGGCTGATGTTATTCAGGCGTTTGTTTTCTTTATGCTTTCCATGCTGTACCTGAAAGGCGCATTTGAGGAAGCTCACTGATTCCGGGAAAATGGTTTTGGCCACTTTTATACATTCTATGGAGGTTTTTATGCGTAAAACTTTGATGACTTTTTTGATGACTGTGGGGATGGTTTTGGTCGCGGGCGCCGCGTTTGCCGCAGAAGCCACTTCTGAAGTGATCGCCATGACTTCTCTGGCTACTGCTATTGGTATGGCTATTGCCGCTGCCGGTTGTGGTATCGGCCAGGGAATGGGATTGAAAGGGGCCTGTGAAGGTACTGCCCGTAACCCGGAAGCAAGCGGCAAGATTACCGTCACCATGCTCATTGGTCTGGCCATGATTGAATCTCTGGGTATTTACGCCCTGGTCGTTAATCTGATTTTGCTTTTTGCCAATCCTTTTATCGGGTAATTTTTTTGCGGAGCGGGGGCTGCCCCGTTCCGCCTTTTTAAGCAGGTAAATTTGTGAAAAGTGCTCATATTCCCCGCGCCACAATTCAGCGGCTTTCCATTTATGTGCAGGTTCTTGAAGATTTGTTCCTGGACGGAGAAAAAGTTGTTTCTTCTGAGGAGCTCGCCCGTCTCTGCCAGGTCAATCCTTCCCAGATTAGGAAAGATTTGGCTTACTTTGGCGAATTTGGCGTTCGCGGAGTGGGCTATTATGTTCAGGACCTGAGTACAGCCATCAAGCAGTCTCTGGGGGTGGACCGGGTCTGGAACGCCGCCCTGGTCGGGGTCGGCAACCTGGGCCGCGCACTTTTGCGTTCCCGCATGTTCCGGCGGCGCGGTTTTTTTATTGTCGGGGCCTTTGACTGTGATCCTTTCAAGATTGGTGAGGAAATCGCCGGACTGGACGTTATCTGCACCCAGCAGGTTGGTGAAAAGATAGCCGAGCTTAATATCGAAATAGGTATTGTCTCTACTCCACAGGAACGGGCGCAGCGGGCGGTCAATCATCTGGTTGAAGGCGGGATAAAAGGGATTATCAACTTTACACCGGCCCGTGTCCAGGTGCCTGAGAACGTGGCTCTTGAACATGTTGATTTTATGCATCATTTTTTCAGCGCCAGCTTTACTATCTGCAAAAATCAGACTAAAGGGCTGATCTAGCTTTTTGTCTTCCAAACTTCCTTTTTCAGTGAGCGCGAATGGCTTTTCCTTTTTGGCGGGTTGCCCTTTTGAGCCAGCCGTACACCGCCCTGACCTATAAGGTTCCGGCCTGGCTGCCGCATTCGGTATGGGAAACCGGCCTGCGGGTTTTGGTGCCGCTTGGCAACAGTTTGCGTTTGGGGGTTCTTCTTGAACCTGATCCCGCTCCGGCCCCGGATCTGGCATACAGGGAAATTCTCTGGCCCGCGCAGGCCGAGCCGTCTTTTTCTCCTGACTATCTCGAATTTATGCGGGATTTGAGTGTTCGTCAGGCCTGTTCTCCCGGGCGCGTCCTGGCGGCTGTTTTTCCCGCTGCCTGGAAAAACAGCGCCCTTGTTTTTGAAACAGCGGACGGGTCGCGGATAAAGGCGGCTGATCTGAAACGTGCCAGCCTTGAGCAGCTGGAGCGGTTTGCTGCGGACTGGATCTCGGGCCGGATGCGGATCAAACCGGTTGCCGGCCGGGAAGAATCCTTTTTTCAGGTGACCGGGGCTCCGCCCTGGGGAGTTCGTCCTGCCGCGAAAAACCAGCTCGAACTGCTTGATTTTTTATGGAACAGGGGCCGGGCAGGCAGAAGCGAGATCAGAAGTGCTCTGGGTGAGCCCGGAGTACGGGCGCTTTGCGCGCTGCAGAAAAAAAGGCTTGTAGGCGAATGTGAGCCGGAAAAAGATGCCCCCAAGCCTTTTTCCAGGGACACTTTTGGCTTTTTGCACCCTCTTATTGGACAGCAACAAACAGCCTTTCAGACTTTTTGCCGCATACATTCCAGTGGCGAAAGCAGGGCGCTGCTTGTGCACGGTGTGACCGGCAGCGGCAAAACCCGTGTGTATCTGGAAATGATCCGTTTTTGTCTGGCCAGAGGGGAAAATGTTTTACTGCTCGCCCCGGAAGTGGCTATTGCCATGCAGCTGTTTGCTCATGCCTGCGCAGCCCTTGGATCTGAGCGTGTTTTCTTGTTTCATGGTTACCAGGGCAGCCAGACCAGGGAACGGCTTTTTGAACAGGCGGCTACCCTGCGTTCTGTATGTATTGTCGGAACCCGTTCCGCCCTTTTTTTGCCTGTGTTCCGGCCGGGCCTGATTGTGCTTGATGAGGAACACGACACTGCTTTTAAGCAGGAAGAAAGGCTTGTGTACCAGGCCAAGGAGCTGGCCTGGTATCTTGTCGACCAAAGCGGGGGCACGCTCGTGCTTGGTTCGGCCACGCCTGATGTGAAAACATTTTTTGCCGCCAGTCAGGGCAGAATTGAGCTGGTGCGGATGAAAGAGCGGGTTGCGGACAGAAGTCTGCCGCTGGTTGCCACCATTGATCTCAAGACTGAGCAGCCGGTTTTTGGCGGTATTTTTTCCCGGCCCTGTCATCAGGCATTGATGGAATGTCTGGAACAGGGGGAACAGGCCATTATTATGCATAACCGGCGGGGGTACGCTCCTGTTGTGTACTGCGAATCCTGTGCCAATCCCTATACCTGTCCGCATTGCCGGATCAGTCTGACCTACCACAAAAAACAGGACCGTCTGGTTTGTCATTATTGCGGCTTCAGTGTATTTTTTCCTTCCGCCTGTTCGCATTGCGGCGGTTTGAGCTGCTCTGCTGTTGGAGAGGGCACGGAAAAGCTGGAAGAGTATCTGCGCGCGAATCTGCCGGAGCATACCGGAATTTTGCGTCTGGACAGGGACTCTACGCGCCAGAAAGGCAGGATGGAAGAGATTCTGGAATGTTTTGGCCGGGGTGAGGCCCAGGTCCTGATTGGAACGCAGATGCTCAGTAAAGGCCATGATTTTCCGAACGTGACCCTTGTTCTGGTGGTTGACGGCGATATGGGGCTGAACGCACCTGATTACCGTGGCACAGAAAGGACGTTTCAGCTTCTGGTCCAGGTGGCAGGCCGGGCCGGGCGCGGAGAAAAAAAAGGCCGGGTGCTGATCCAGACCAGAAATCCGCAACATTATTGCTGGCAATATATCCGGGAAAATAATTATCAAGGCTTTTATGAGCAGGAGCTTGAACTTCGGCGCAGATTTTCTTATCCCCCTTTCACCTGTCTGGGACTGATCCGGATGTCCTATCCGGTTCAAAGCGGGAAAGGAGAAAGATCTTTTGCCCGTTTTCAGCAGGCTGTCCGTCTGGAAAGTACTTCCGGTCTGCGTCTGCTGGGACCTGTTCCGTCTCCTCTTGCCATGCTGGGCGGGCGGCTGCGTTACCAGTGTCTGGTCAAGGCGCAGAACTGGCAGGATATTCGTCGTGTTTACGCGCGGGTGCGCCAGTTTTGTACTGATAAAGATATTCGTCTCTCGTTTGATCCTGATCCGCTCTCCATGCTGTAGAGTGGATGCCGGAAAAAAACGGGTATTGGAGGAAAGAATGGAAAGAAAACTGATTGCTGAGGTACTGGCCGCGACAGGAGAAATGGCATCTGTCTGTATTATGGGCTGGGTGCGAACCAAAAGAGAGGCCAGGGACTTTTTCTTTCTGGAACTGAATGATGGTTCGTGTCTGAAAAATATACAGGTGTTGGTTGACGGAGGGACCTGCGAACCTGATCGTATCGCAACCGGAGCGGCTGTGCGTGTTGTCGGCGCTCTTGTCGCCTCACCGGGCAAGGGACAGAAATGGGAAGTGCGGGCGGGAGAGGTGGAGATAGTGGGCGAGGCCGATGAAACCTTTCCGCTGCAAAAAAAACGGCATGGTGATGAATTTTTGCGCACCATTGCCCATCTGCGTCCCCGGACAAATAAATACGGTGCACTGAACCGCATCCGTTCCCGTCTGGCCTTTGCCATTCATGACTATTTTCACCGCCGTAATTTTTTCTATCTTCATTCGCCAATCATTACCGGTTCTGATTGCGAGGGTGCGGGCGAAATGTTTCAGGTCACAACCCTGAAACCGGGCAGTGTTCCGGTAAAAGACGGTGTACCTGATTTGAGCGGTGATTTTTTTGGCCGTCAGGCCGCGCTGACGGTTTCTGGCCAGCTCAGTGCGGAATGTATGGCCTGCGCCCTTGGCAATGTGTACACCTTTGGCCCGACCTTTCGGGCGGAAAATTCCAATACCGCCCGCCACGCGGCTGAGTTCTGGATGCTGGAGCCGGAAATGGCCTTTGCCGACCTGCATGACAGTATTGATCTGGGAGAAGATCTGATCCGGTCCATGACCAGATATGTCATGGAAGAATGCCGGGACGATTTTGAGCTCTTTGCCCGGTTCGTGGATCAAGACCTGCAGGCAACCCTTGAAAATATCGTGGCTGAAAAATTTGCCCGTATTCCCTACAAAGAGGCGATTGATATTTTACTGGCCGCAAAAACGGATTTTCAGTTTCCTGTCAAATTCGGGCTTGACCTGCAAACCGAGCATGAGCGGTATCTGAGTGAAAAACATTTTGGCCGTCCGGTGGCTGTGTATGATTACCCAAAGGAGATCAAGGCCTTTTATATGCGCCTTAATGATGATGGAAAAACAGTTGCCGCTGTTGACATACTGGTTCCGCGCATCGGGGAGCTTATTGGCGGCAGTCAGCGTGAGGAGCGTCTTTTTGTTTTGCAGCAAAGAATGTCTGAGCAGCAGCTGAGTCTGGATGATTACTGGTGGTATACGGATTTGCGCCGCTATGGTTCTGTGCCGCACGCTGGTTTTGGCCTTGGATTTGAGCGCCTGCTTATGCTGGTGACCGGTATGACAAATATCCGTGACGTCCTGCCTTTTCCCCGTACTGTTCATCATCTTGAATTTTAATGGAACAGGAAGAGTTAGTCTCTTCTTCTGAAGCGGGCCACTACAAAGAATGTTAAATTTTTTTTGGTACTTGACGATATGTCGGGCGTAAGCTAGGGCGTAGGATCAAGTTTCTGTAAAAAGGTCAACAGGTAAAAGGCATAATGGGCGCACAGGAAAAACTTCGTGTTCACCGTGAACAGATTATCGGGCAATGGGTCAAGGTGCTTTTGGATTCCTATCCGGCAGAAGGCGGGAAGTTTTTTGGACGCAAAACCAACGAATTCAGCAACCCTGTTGGCGCGACTTTCAAAAAGAACATTGCAGCTCTGTTTGATCTTCTGGCTGAAGAAGACGATATTGAAAAAGGAAGAAGCACTGTTGACGGTATTGTCCGTATCCGGGCCGTTCAGGGCTTTTCAGCTTCTCAGGCCGTGGCCCCTCTTTTTGCGATAAGAGGGATCATCCGTTCCTGCCTGGGAGAAGACACGGGTGCTTTTGAAGGCCAACTGGAAAGAAGGCTTGAGAAGCTGGTGCTCCTTGCTTTTGATCAATATATGGCGTGTCGCGAAATTCTTTGGCAGCAAAAGGCAAATTCCCTGTACAACCGTACGCATCGGCTCCTTGAAAAACACAAGCTGCTGCGGGAAACGGATGATGAAGGCGTTTAGTTTTTGGTCCGGTTGCTGTCTAATCTCAACAAGGTAAGGGTCATGAAAGCGTTATACTCTTTATTTCTTGTTTTCGGTCTTATTCTGATAGCGCTGTTGGGAGCTGGTGCGGGAGGACTTCACTCTCTGTTTGGGGTTGTCATTCCCTATCTCGCCGTCCTGATGTTCGTTATTGGTTTTTGCTGCCGGGTGCTGAACTGGGCCAGGACGGCTGTTCCCTTTGCTATCCCGACAACCTGCGGTCAGCAGAAATCTCTTTCCTGGATCAAGCCCGCGAAAATCGAAAATCCAAGCTCCAGGCTGGGGGTTGCGGGACGGATGGCTCTGGAGATCTTGTGTTTCCGTTCTCTTTTCAGAAATACCAAGATTGATTACAACAGTGACGGCCCGACCCTGCGTTTCAGCTCCAGCAAATGGCTGTGGCTTGGCAGTCTGGCTTTTCATTATTCTTTTTTGACTATTGTTGCGCGGCACATGCGTTTTTTTACTGAACCTGTTCCGTTTTGTATCGAACTGCTGGACAGGGTGGATGGGATTTTGCAAATTGCCGCGCCGGTTTTATACCTGACGGATCTGGTGTTTATCGGAGCCGTCACCTACCTGTTTTTACGCCGCGTTATATTACCCCAGATTCGTTTTATCTCCCAGGTCAATGATTATTTTCCGCTCTTTCTTATCCTGGCCATTGGCCTGAGCGGTGTTTTGATGCGCTATATGCTCAAGGTTGATATCATAGGCGTCAAGGAACTGACCATGGGCCTGGCAACCTTTCATCCGGTGGTGCCCGAAGGGATTGGAGTGATTTTTTATATTCACCTCTTTCTGGTTTCGGTCCTGCTGGCCTATTTTCCGTTAAGCAAGCTGATGCACATGGGCGGGGTGTTTTTAAGCCCAACCCGGAACATGGTGGCCAGTACGCGCAGGGATCGTCATATCAACCCATGGAAATTTGAAAACGTGCATTACCATACCTATCCTGAATATGAAGACGAGTTCAGGGAAAAAATGATTGAGGCTGGCCTGCCAGTCGATAAGGAGGAAGTCGAAAATGTCTAATCTTCCCGGCCCTGAAATACTTGGCAACGTCAACCATGTTCCGTCTTGTTCGGACTGGATGGATTTGCCTCTTGAAATAAAGGAGGGGCGCTACTGTTACGCGTCCAATCCTAAAAGCGTTGAATATATAGGCCTGCCAAACCCCAGGCCCTGGAATCCTCTGGAAGAGGACTGGAAACTGCCGGAAAATTGGCAGGAGATTTTGCTCAACGGCCTGCGTGAACGGATCGGGAAGTTCCGTTCCTTTAAGATTTTTATGGATGTGTGTGTGCGTTGCGGAGCCTGCGCGGACAAATGCCATTATTTTATTGGCTCCGGCGACCCCAGAAACATGCCGGTGTTACGGGCTGAACTGCTTCGTTCCGTGTACCGCGGCGAGTTTACCTTGGCCGGAAAGATTCTGGGACGTTTTGCCGGTGGCCGGAAACTGACCGCGGAAGTCCTGAAAGAGTGGTGGTATTATTTCTTTCAGTGTTCCGAGTGCCGGCGCTGTTCCGTGTTCTGTCCCTACGGCATTGACACGGCAGAGATCACGATTATTGGCCGCGAGCTGCTCAATCTGCTTGGGCTGAATATTGACTGGATCGCCACCCCTGTTGCCAACTGTTATCGTACCGGAAACCACCTGGGTATCCAGCCCCATGCCTTCAGGGACATGGTCGAGTTTTTCTGTGATGACCTGGAAGAAATTACCGGTATCCGTCCTGAACCGTCCTTTAATAAAAAAGGTGCGGATATTTTGTTTATCACGCCTTCCGGTGATGTTTTTGCCGATCCCGGAACCTATACCTGTATGGGCTACCTGCTGCTGTTTGAATATCTCAAGCGGGAATATGGCCTTGACGTCACTTGGTCAACCTACGCCTCTGAGGGCGGAAACTTTGGTTTTTTCACCTCACACGAGACTATGAAGCGTCTTAATTCCAAGATGTATATGGAGGCTGAACGTCTTGGAGCCAAATGGATTATTGGCGGAGAATGCGGCCATATGTGGCGGGTGATTCATCAGTATATGGATACCCTTAACGGCCCTGATTTTCAGGGATCGCACATGCAGACCCCTGTTTCGCCGATTACCGGAACAGTGTTTGAACACGCCCGTTCAACCAAGATGATCCATATCTGTGAATTTACTGCTGATCTCATTCGGCACGGCAAGCTGAATCTGGACAAGAGCCGCAATGACAATGTCCGCCTGACCTGGCATGACTCCTGTAATACCTCAAGAGGCATGGGCCTGCTGGAGGAACCGCGTTACATTGTCAACAATGTCTGTAATCATTTTTTTGAAATGCCGGAAGGATCGATCCGGGAACAGACGTTCTGCTGCGGCGGCGGAGCCGGACTCAATGCCGGAGAAAATAACGAACTCCGTATGATGGGCGGTTTGCCGCGGGCCAACGCTGTCAAATATGTGCACGAACGCCACGGCGTGAATATGCTTGGCTGCGTGTGCGCCATTGACCGGGCTGTTCTGCCCAACCTGATGAACTACTGGGTGCCTGAGGTGCAGGTAACAGGGCTGCATGAGCTGGTTGCCAATGCGTTGGTTTTGCCGGGTGAACAGGAACGTGAAACAGATTTACGCGGGGAGCCTCTCCCGGGAAAGGAGGATGAGTAATGTTTGAGAAATTCTCTATCGCACTTGGATTGTCAGTATTCGTGGCTGTTATGACCTTTCCTTTCTGGTATAATGTCGGAAACGCGGCCTATGTCCGCCCGCAACTGGAGATGCCCAAGGGGACAACCGAATGTATTGAGACTGGAGAGTGGATGCGCAGGGAACATATGCAGCTCCTCAACGATTGGCGGGATATGGTCGTGCGCGACGGGATACATGAGTACCAGAGCAAGGCAACCGGAAAGACTTATCAAATCAGTCTGAGCAAAACCTGCATGAAATGCCACACAAGCAAGGAAGCATTCTGTGATCGTTGCCATAACTCGGTTTCAGTAAGTCCATACTGCTGGGACTGTCATGTCGCCCCGGCTGCAAAGGAGGGCAAGTAATGAGTACGAGAAGACGTTTCCTGAAAATCGCCGGTATGGCGGCTTTAGGCTGGGGAGTGCGTCCCGGAAAATTTCTGGCTCCGGCCCATGCTGAGGGGCTGATTTTTGCAAGCCGGCATGAGGTTCCCAGAAGTGAACATGGCCTGCATGCCGCCCGCTGGGCAATGGTTATTGATTCCGGCAAAATGACACAGGAAATCATGCACCGGTGTATCGCAACCTGCCACTCACTGCACAATGTGCCAAGCATTGACAGCAAGCAGGAGATAAAATGGATATGGGAAACTCATTTTGAGGCCCTGTTTCCAAATCAAAATCATAAATACCTGAAAGACCTGGGGGACAAACCCTTTCTTTCCATGTGTAACCATTGTGACAATCCACCCTGTGTCCGGGTCTGCCCGACCAAGGCGACCTTTCAGCGTGAAGACGGTATTGTTATGATGGATTTTCACCGCTGTATCGGGTGCCGGTATTGTATGGCGGCCTGCCCGTATGGTTCAAGAAGTTTTAATTTTATGGACCCAAGGCCGTATATCAGGGAGCAGACAATCAATTTTCCAACCAGAACAAAAGGTGTTGTGGAAAAATGTGAATTTTGCGCCGAACGGCTGGCTGAAGGAAAGATTCCGGCCTGCGTGGAGGTCTCTGAGGGGGCCATGCTTTTTGGTGATTTGGAAGATCCAAATTCCGAGGTTCGCAAGGTGTTGGGAGCAAGATATTCTATTCGCCGGAGTCCCGGACTTGGAACTGAACCTTGTGTCTATTATCTGATATAGGAGAGTGCTATGCTTGAAAAGGCGTTAAAAGGAAATACGTTCTATTGGGCCTGGCTTGGGGCACTTGGTTTGTGCATGCTTATTGGCGCGGGCTGTTATGCGTTCCAGCTGCGGGACGGATTGACAATTACAGGCATGAGCCGTGATGTTTCCTGGGGATTTTATATCGCCCAGTTCACCTTTCTGGTCGGAGTCGCGGCATCAGCTGTTATGATGGTTATTCCCAAATATCTGCACCACTATCAGGCATATGGGCGAGTCCTGATTCTGGGTGAATTTCTGGCCGTGGCCATGATTGTTTTATGTCTGCTGTTTATTGTGGCGGATCTGGGTTCACCCCAGCGTTTGATGAATGTGTTGTTGCACCCGACCCCGAATTCGATTCTGTTCTGGGATATGGTGGTTCTGAACGGCTACCTGTTTTTGAACATTTTTGTCGGCTGGATTACACTGGAGGCTGAGCGTAAACAGATTGCCCCGCCAAACTGGATCAGGTTTTTTATCTACCTGTCCGTGCCCTGGGCAGTGAGTATCCATACTGTGACCGCTTTTTTGTACGCGGGTCTGCCCGGTCGCGGTTACTGGCTGACAGCGGTTCTGGCCGCCCGTTTTCTGGCTTCCGCCTTTGCGGCTGGCCCGGCCTTTCTTATTTTGCTGTGCTATATTGTCCGCACGGTAACCAGATTTGATCCGGGGCAGGAAGCAATCAAGTCACTGGCCAAGACTGTTGTGTACGCCATGTGCCTGAATTTGTTTTTCCTGCTTTGCGAGGTATTTACTGTTTCGTACAGTCAGATTCCGTCGCATATTCATCATCTGCAGTACCTGTTTCTCGGGCTGGACGGACATGCAACGTATGTCCCGTGGATGTGGACGTCCATGCTGCTGGCTATAATCGGGATTGGTATTTTGCTGGTTCCTTCCAACAGGGAAAATCATAATATGCTGATTATGGCCTGTCTGTTTATTTTTATCGCCGCGTGGATTGATAAGGGCCTGGGCATGATTGCCGGTGGTTTTGTGCCTTCGCCTTTGCATGAGGTAACAGAGTATGTACCTACGATGCTTGAACTTGGTGTCAGTTTGGGCATATATGCGACAGGTTTTTTCGTGTTGACAATCTTGTATAAGGTTGCTGTCGGCGTAAAACTTGAGGTTGGTGAATAGTAAGGAAGGCCCGGAAGGGCCTTTTTTTGTTGTCAGAGACAGTGCTGCATACAACCTTTGCTTTTTGAAAATCAGCCTGTATGGTAAGGTGAGATACAGGGTTCTATATGGCAGTGTTGGCCTGAATCTTGTTTTCTTCTTGCAACTTATCCGCTTTTTTTTATAATGTTCTTGACTCAGCCTTCTGAGCATATTAGACAGGAAATTCGTAGGAAAAATTGATTTTTATGGAGGTTGAAAATGGGTTATAGTGTTGTTGTTGATGAAGACAAATGTGTTGGTTGTAGTGAATGTGTGGATATCTGTCCGGTAGAGGTCTATGAAATGCAGGACGGCAAATCAAAGCCTGTCAGTGAAGAGGACTGCCTGGGCTGTGAGTCCTGCGTTGAAGTCTGCGAAGCTGATGCCATTCAGATAGAAGAAATGTAGTTTTTTCCTGCCCGTTTCTTCAACAGAAAGAAGCGGGCAGGGCTTTCCTGCCCTGTTTTTCCACTTCTCCCCCTTCATCGCCTGCTGTTGCTTTTTTTATGGAACGAGCTTATTTTTTGTGACTTTTTCTAGCGCATCGGAAGAAAAAGAATTTTGGAAGGAGTTGAGGCATGTCCCTCAATGTTGATGAATATTTTCAGGAATACGAAAAGCTGGCTGCTGGAGTTGATACTGTTTTTGCCTCTGTTGTCGGCCGGTTCCCGGAGCAGGTCACGTGCCGGACAGGCTGTTCTTCCTGTTGTCACGCCCTGTTTGATCTTTTTTTAGTCGAGGCCCTGTATCTCAACCGGAAATTTGTGGAACTGTCCAGAGAACGTCAGGTTGAAATCCTGAAACGCGCGGATTTTGCTGACCGCAAGGCGTACAAGCTGAAACGGGAGCTGGCCAGAAGGGCCAGAAATGGGGAGAGTCCGTCTGATATTTTGCAGTACGCGGCTGAACTCAGGATCCGTTGTCCCTTACTGGACGATGATCAGCGTTGCGCCCTGTATGACTTTCGGCCTCTGACCTGCCGTTTGTACGGGATTCCGGTGAACATAGAGGGGAGTAGCCATACCTGCGGGCTTTCCGCCTTTGAAGCCGGCGGGGCCTATCCTGCTGTGCAACTGGAAAAGATTCAGACCCGTTTGCAGCAGATTAGCTCTGCTCTGGCTGAGGGGCTTGGCAGTCGCTACAGCGAACTGGGGCAGATGCTGGTTCCGGTTTCCAGCGCCTTGCTCACTGACTATTCGCCTGAATATCTTGGTCTTGTCGCAGAGCGGGAAGAGGGGGCAGAGTGATGGAAGATTTAAGCAGGCAGGCTGAGGAGCGGAAGCGGCAGATTTATGAATCGCTTTCACCCCGCAGAAAAAGGTTTATTGACCGGATCGGATATGAAAAATGGGAACCTTTTCAGGAGCCCAAGCATCCGATTGAAATCCGAATGGACGCGACCAAGCGAACCACAAAGGATCTGTTGCGTGATTTTTTGTACCAGTCCCAGGAGAGTAAATACAGCAATGCCTACGGACAGGGCGCACTTGAAATGGCAATGGGAATGGTCAACAAGGACGACAGATATCTGGCTATGTTTGAATTTTCCCTGTGGTACCAGAAACAACTGGAACAGTCCGGGCTGGATATTGAAAGGTATTGGCATGGATAATTTTTTGATTTTTATTTCATACTATCGAGGCAGAATGTGGAAAAGCAGTTTGATATAAAAGAATGGATCGCGGAGTTGGAAGAAAAACATAAGGAACACCCGGAAGATCCGCATGTGCTCTATAATCTGGGCAACGCCCTGCTTGGAAAAAGAGATTTTGACGAGGCAAAAAAATGTTTTTTGTCCGCAGTCAGAATTGACCCGGAACTGGCGGAAGGCTACGTGCAGCTTGGCGGGATCGCGATGAATCAGGGCGATCTGGATACTTGTCTGAGCTACAACCAGACAGCTTCAAAAATCCGTCCCCGTTTTGCCGTTCCGCACGCCAATATCGGCTTTGTGCACCTGCAGCGCCATGACTATGACAAGGCCGGGCCGGCCTTGCGCAAGGCGCTCTCTCTTGATCCCCGGTTTATTCAGGCCCATTCCTGTCTTGGGGATACCTATTTCGCTCAAAACGATTTGGTTGAAGCGGAAAAAGAATACCGGAAAGCCATTGAGCTCGAACCGCATTTTGGGCCGGCGTATAACGGACTTGGTCTGATTGCGCTGGAAAAAAAGGACGTGGGCGAGGCCAGAAAATGGTTTAATGAGGCTGAAAAAACCGGTTTTACCGTGCATGAACAGGTAAAAGCGGAGTTGAAGGCTCTTGAAACGGCGTAAAATCGTGTCTTTGGCCGTGACAGGCTTGGGGGGGAGGCTGGGAAGCGGCAGTGATTTTGGCAGTGTTCTAAGGAAGTTAGAACACAAAAAGAGCTTTTTTCCTGTTGACAAAGAAAAAACTTTGAGAGAATGTCGCTATAAGCATTTTTGCCGTTTGCCGGTTAAAAGGCGATCAGCAGCTATTTTTAGCGGTCTTTATTTTGAGAAGAAAGAAGACTTTTGGGGAAAAGAAAGAATATCAGCCTGTTGTAGGCTTACGTCCTTTCGTAACGGTTTAACTTCAAGGAGGATTCATAATGGCAAAACATCCAACTCCTTTGCTTGATCAGTTGGAGAGCGGGCCATGGCCAAGTTTTGTGACGGACATTAAGGAAGAAGCAGAACGGCGCAGCAAAAACGAAAAAAATGTTCCATATCAGGTCGCTCCTGACATCTGCGACGACCTGCTCGGTATTTTGGAGCTTTCGTACAAAGACGGTACCACTCACTGGAAACATGGCGGTATTGTCGGCGTTTTTGGTTACGGTGGTGGTGTTATCGGTCGTTATTGCGACCAGCCGGAAATGTTTCCCGGTGTTGCTCACTTTCATACCATGCGCGTCAACCAGCCTGCCGGAAAATATTACACAACCGATTTTTTGCGTCAGATCTGTGATCTGTGGGAAATGCGCGGTTCCGGTCTGACCAACATGCACGGCGCAACCGGTGATATCGTTTTGCTTGGCACAACGACTCCTCAGCTTGAGGAAATTTTTTACGAATTGACTCATAATCTGAATAACGACCTTGGCGGTTCCGGTTCCAACCTGAGAACTCCGGCGACCTGTCTGGGTGCTTCCCGTTGTGAGTGGGCCTGTTATGATACGCAGGAACTGTGCTATCAGTTGACAATGGAGTATCAGGACGAATTGCACCGTCCTGCCTTTCCGTACAAATTCAAGTTCAAATTTGATGGTTGTCCGCATGGCTGTGTTGCTTCCATTGCTCGTTCTGACATGTCATTTATCGGAACCTGGAGAGACGATATCCGTATCGACCAGGAAGCGGTTGCCGCCTATGTTGGTGGAGAGCTGAAACCCAATGCCGGCGCCCATGCCGACCGTGACTGGGGCCCCTTTGATATTCAAAAGGAAGTGCTTGACCTTTGTCCGACCCAGTGCATGAGCCTGGAAGACGGTAAACTGGTTATTGATAACAGGGAATGTACCCGCTGCATGCACTGTATTTCAGTTATGCCTCGTGCCTTGCGTATTGGTAAGGACTGCGGTCTTTCAATTCTTGTTGGAGCCAAAGCGCCTATTCTTGACGGTGCGCAGATGGGGTCCCTGCTCGTGCCTTTTGTCAAGGTTGAAGAGCCATATGATGAAATCAAGGAATATGTCGAAGCTGTCTGGGATTGGTGGATGGAAGAAGGAAAGAACCGTGAGCGTCTGGGCGAACTGATCAAGCGTCAGGGCCTGGTCAAGTGTATTGAAGCTGTTGGTTTGAAACCGCTTCCGCAGCACGTCCAGGAACCCCGCCACAACCCGTATATTTTTTGGAAAGAAGAAGATGTTAAGGGCGGCTGGGAACGTGATATCAACGAATTCCGCAAACACCATCAGAGATAAGGGGAAAGATCATGGCATTTATTTCATCAGGATACAATCCAGACAAACCGATGGAGAATCGGATTACCGATATCGGCCCTCAGCATTACAGCAAGTTTCTGCCGCCGGTCATTGCCAGAAACAAGGGCAAGTGGCTGTGGCATGAGATCATTGAACCGGGCATCTTGATGCACAAGGCCGAAAGTGGAGATGAAGTCTACACTGTTCGCTGTGGAGCCGCCCGTTTGATGTCTGTGGGTATGATTCGTGACATCTGCGATGTCGCTGACAAGTTTTGTGGCGGCCACCTGCGTTTTACAACCAGAAACAACATTGAATTCATGGTTGAAACCCTGGAAGAGGCCAAGAAACTGAAAGAATATTTGAACTCCCAGAAAATGTCTGGCGGCAGCTACAAGTTCCCTGTTGGCGGAACCGGAGCCGGTATTACCAATGTTGTTCATACCCAGGGCTGGATTCACTGCCATACACCTGCTTCTGACGCGTCAGGCACTGTAAAAGTTGTGCTTGACGAACTCTTTGAAGAGTTTCAGAATATGCGCATGCCGGCTCAGGTGCGTATCTCTATGGCCTGTTGTTTGAACATGTGTGGAGCTGTTCACTGTTCAGATATCGCCATCTTGGGGTATCACCGCAAGCCGCCGATCATTGATCACGAATGGCTGGAAAATCTGTGTGAAATCCCGCTGGCGGTTGCAGCCTGTCCTGTTGGTGCTATCCGTCCGACAAAAAAGGAGATCACAACAGAAGCCGGTGAGACCAAAACAGTGAAAACTGTCGCGGTAAACAACGAGCGTTGTATGTTCTGCGGAAACTGTTATACCATGTGTCCTTCTCTGCCGTTGTCTGACCAGGACGGTGACGGTCTGGTTATCATGGCTGGAGGAAAGGTTTCCAACAGAATCAGCAACCCCAAGTTTTCCAAGGTCGTTGTGGCTTTTATTCCGAACGAACCGCCGCGTTGGCCGTCACTGGCAAAGATTATTCGTCAGATCGTTGATGCTTATTCTGCCGGTGCCCACAAGTATGAACGCCTTGGTGACTGGGCGGAACGTATTGGCTGGGAACGATTTTTTGAGAAATGTGGCCTGGAATTCTCTGAGCACATGATTGATGATTTCAGAGATCCTGCCTACTATACATGGCGGCAGACAACGAACTTCAAGTTCTAAATTCAACAGGGCTGGCCAAGCCAGCCCATAAACAAGTGAGGTTTCATACATGGCTGATCATAAACAGGTAATCGTTGATTTTATCCAGTCTAAGTCGGGCAGCAAAAGCAAATTTTATTTTAACGACCTGTCAGGGCTCTTTCCTGATGAGAAGCCGCGTGAAGTGAAGAAGATCATCAACAAGCTGGTTTCCGAAGGCGTACTTGAATACTGGTCAAGTGGAAGCACAACCATGTATGGATTGCCGGGCACCGGCAAACAGGCGCACACCGAAGGCGAAGACTAGTTTTTGCGTAGTACATTCCTGTGAGCAAGCAGACTGATAACCTGCCACGGCTGCTGATTGGAGGGCTTGGAGGTAGTTCAGGAAAAACCTTTGTCTCACTTGGTTTATGCGCGATTTTTGCCCAAAGTGGCCTGAAAGTACAAGCGTATAAAAAGGGCCCAGATTATATTGACGCGAACTGGCTGAGTAGCGCAGCCGGCTTTCCGGCAATAAATCTGGACCCTTTTTTATTTGCGCCTGAAAAAATACCTTCCGTGTTCGCGCGGCACATGGCCCTGGCTGATATCGCGGTGATTGAGGGCAACAGGGGACTTTTTGACGGCATGGATGTCGACGGGAGCTGTTCCAGCGCGGAAGTCGCCCGAATGCTTGCCTCTCCGGTTATCCTGGTTGTTGACTGCACCAAGGTCACCCGAACGGTTGCAGCCCTGGTGCTTGGCTGCCAGCAATTTGAGCCGGACTTGAACCTGGCCGGAGTTATTCTGAACCGTACCGCAGGAGCCCGTCACCGGCGTATCCTGCGGGACTGTATTGAACGCTATACTGATGTTCCGGTTCTTGGCGCCTTACCCCGAAAGAAAGAAAATCCACTGCCTGAACGGCACATGGGGCTTATCTCGGACAGGGAACAGGACAGGCATACAGATATTTTTGCGCAGATTTCATCCTTGATGCGTGATGCTGTTGATATTGAGGCTGTTTTGCAGATAGCTTTCAATGCTCCTTTGCTGCAGGGCGTCTTTGTCCCCGACTTTCCTGTCAGCCATGTCGCAGGCACGGTCAAGATCGGTGTTGCCTGTGACCGGGCTTTTTGTTTTTATTACCAGAATAATCTGGAGGCCCTGAAAGATGAAGGCGCGCAGCTTGTGCCTGTCAGCTTACTGGGTGGTACGGAGTGGCCGGAAATTGACGCCTTGTATCTGGGTGGTGGTTTTCCCGAAACAATGGCCAAAGAGCTGGCTGGCAATATTCAGGTTCGTTCGCGCGTGCGGGATCTGGCCCGGCGTGGAATGCCGATTTACGCGGAATGCGGCGGGTTGATGTACCTTGGAGAGCAGATTGATGTTCAGGGGCGCACGTACGCCATGAGTGGTGTTTTGCCGGTTCGTTCTGTTCTGCACCCCAGACCGCAGGGGCATGGATACGTGCGGGTCAGGGTCTGTCGGCCCAATCCATATTTTCCGGTTGGCCAGGAATTGAATGGACATGAGTTTCACTATTCAACCGCCGTTCCTTCTGCCCCGGTTGAACACGCCCTGGACATGATCAGAGGCATTGGTATGGGCGACAGCGTTGACGGCGTTATCTGGAAAAATGTCTTTGCCGCATATACGCATCTGCACGCGCTTGGTGTACCGTGCTGGGCGAAAAATTTCGTTCGGGCCGCGCGTGTGTTCCGGTATAATCCGTGTCTGTGTCCTGATATCAGGATTGAAGGTTCGCCGGTCTGAAAGACTTGGCGGACACCCACGAGATGTCCGCCTGTTGTTTAGAGCAGATAGTCGCCCCGGTTGATTTTTATCTTTTCCGTTTCTGCCAGCACTTCAATTTCATTGAGCACGTCACGCAAAATGGAGTTTGTTTCCGGCGCGATATGTTCTTTGGTCTGTTTCAGATCCTGAGACAGATTCTGAAAAGATGAATAGATATCACGCAGGGAATTCTGAGGAGACTCAAGCTGGCCTGCGTAATTTTCCCATTGATTGAGAAGGTGATCGAGTCGTTCCATAAGCCGGGCCTCTGATGACGGTTGCAGGAGCATTCCCGCGGGTGTGAGTTGGTTGACCAGAGGGACTTTGACCTGGTTTGTCGCCCCTGTTGCCGTTTGCCCCCCCAGTTTTTCATTGAGCATATTGGCAAAGAGTTCCTGATTTCCGGTGGGAGCTTTTTTCTTTGCCTCTTGCTGTCGCTGTAAAGCTGCGAGTTGTTCATTTTGTATTTTCATGGTGCCTCCACATTTTTTTTGTATCTAGCAAGTTGTTTGCCAAAAGTCTTCTTGTAACTTTTTGTTTTTTTGTATTTATTTTTTTCGCGCTCCGGCAAGGTGATTGCGGCGGTGGGAAAATTTTTCCGGTTTGCGCCGGTAAGGAGCCTGTATGGCTGAAAAAGAGGGTATTGATTTTGAACAGGCTGTTCGTTTTTTGAAAGAGGGACAGGTTGTTCTCTATCCCACGGAAACATTTTACGCCCTTGGCACTCCGGTCACGGCAGAAAATGGAATCCGGCAGATTGCGGAAATAAAAAACAGGATCCAGGCCAAGCCGTTTCCTGTCATCGCCGGCAGCATGGAACAGGTTTGCCGGTACGCTGATTTGCCTCCTCTGGCTGAAAAGCTGGCGGAATTTTTTTGGCCTGGCCCGCTTTCCATACTTGTTCGCTGTAAAATCCCTCTGGCCGAAGAAGTGCGTGATAAACATGGATTTACCGCTCTTCGCCTGACTTCTCACCCTGTTGCCCAGGCACTTTGTCTGAAAAGTCAGAGCCTGCTTCTGGCGACCAGCGCGAATTTCGCGACCTTGCCTCCGGCGCGGGAGCCGCGTGAGCTTGACGCAGAACTGAAAACAAGGGTTGCCGGTTGTCTTTTGGCCCCTCCCCTGCCTGCCGGAGGGCTGCCTTCCACGCTTGTCCGCCTTGATGAGGGAGGGCTGTCCATTTTGCGGGAAGGAAGTATCCCTGCGCAGACAATTTGGGACTGCGTGAAAAAACAGTGACCAATAACTTCATTTTATAAAAAGTTTTGTTTTTTGTATTTGGTTGTGTCCTGAAAAAGCGAAGTTCAAAAAATTAAACCATGGTCCACCGGCAGAGTATTTTTATTTCTGTTTTCTTTAGCTATTTCATATGGTTATGGCTTTGTTTCTTTTGGCCTGAATCTTGCTTTATCCTATATACTTCCTCCTTTTGCCAAAGCCGGCTTGTCAGATTTGTCTGCAAGCCGGCTTTGCTTTGAAAAGCAATGTATCTCGTTTGCGTTCTGAGCATTTTGCCCCCTAAATTTTTGTCGTTGTCCGTTGAGCATACCTTGCTTTTAACGAAGAGGAATATGCCGGATATAAGTTCAAAAAATTGAACCAGGGCCGTTCGCGGCCCGTTTTTCAGCTACGCACACAATGTGATGGTGTGGAGAATTCCGGCGGGACTCATCAGGTGACTTTTGGGCTGGAGCCTGATATGAAGTGCCCTGTGCGGTTTTTTCGAGGTGAAATATTATCAAGCAAGGAGAATACATGAGTGAAGCCCCTGCCTATAAGAAGGCTATTGCCACGCGTCTGAGAGGCTTGCGCGAGGCGCTGGATTTTGACCTTGCTGCAATGGCTGCTGAACTTGATGTCAGTGAAGAAAAGGTTGCCCTGTATGAATCCGGTCAGGAAGAGATTCCGGTCAGCTATCTTTCCCATGTCGCCCGTACCTGTCATATTGGCCTGACTGTGCTGCTGACCGGTCAGGAAGCGCATTTGCACAGTTACAGTCTGGTGCGCAAGGACAAGGGTCTGAGCGTTGAACGGCGGCGGGACTATGATTACAAAAATCTGGCTTACCGTTTTGTTGGCCGCAAGATGGAGCCTTTTCTGGTCACTGTTCCCTGCCGGGAAGAAGATGAGGTGCATTTTTGCGACCATGCCGGACAGGAGTTTATTTACATGCTCAAGGGACGGCTTGAGGTCTTTTTGGGCGACCAGCGCCATATTCTCAATCCCGGAGACAGCCTGTATTTTTCTTCCGAGATTCCGCATGGTTTACGGGGACTTGATGGTCAACCCGCTGAGTTTCTGGACGTTATTTTGTAATCTTTTCCGTGTGTTGCAGATACTGTCTTGTAAGTTTTTTGCTGAAATGGAGCGTTCATGTTTGTAAAAAAATATCCCGCGACCTACGAGGAACTGTTGCGGGATTTTTCTGTGCCCTGCCCTGAAAATTTTAATTTTGCCTTTGATGTTGTTGACGCTGTTGCCCTGTCAGAACCCGCGCGTGAGGCCATGATTCATGTCAGTGAAGCGGGAGAGGCTAGACGGCTTGATTTTGCTTTTTTTTCCCGCGCGTCTTCGGCTCTGGCCAATGCCCTGAGTGAAAAGGGGATTGGCCGCGGCAGCATGGTCATGCTTATTTTGCACCGCCGTATCGAATTTTGGGTTTCCATGCTCGCTCTTCACAAGCTGGGGGCCATTGCCATTCCTTCGCCGTCGTTGCTGACGGAAAAAGATATTGTGTACCGGGCAAATTTTGCGGGTGTAAAAGGGATTGTCTGCGATACGGACATTCGTCCCCGTGTTGAGGCGGTTCGTCATCAGTGCGCTGAGCTTTGTGTGTTGGTGCAGACCGGAAAAGACGCTCCTGCCGGCTGGTATGAATATGACGAACTGGTGGCCGGAGCTGACAACAGGTTTGTCCGCGCGCCGGACAGCGCCGGCGGTTCAGACCCGGCCATTGTCTTTTTTTCTTCCGGTACAACAGGACAGCCAAAGATGGTTGCCCACGCCCATACCTATCCTCTGGGGCATTATCTGACCGGCGCCTACTGGCACGATCTGGAGCCGGGCAGCATTCATCTGACTGTTTCTGATACCGGCTGGGGAAAGGCCCTGTGGGGCAAATTCTACGGGCAGTGGATGGCCGGAGCCGTTGTTTTTGTCTATGATTTTCGCGGCAAATTTGAAGCGGCAAAGCTGTTGCGGGTCATGTCCCAGTATAAGATCACTTCTTTTTGCGCTCCACCGACAGTATACCGTTTTTTGATTCGGGAGAACCTCGATGAATACGACCTTTCTGCTTTGCGCCATTGCACGACAGCGGGTGAACTCTTGAATGAAAACGTGTTTGCTCTCTGGCGCGAGCGTTTTGGCCTGTCCATTTTTGAGGGCTACGGCCAGACTGAAACAACACTGCAGGTGGCGACCTTTCCTTTTATGAAAGCCAAACCTGGTTCAATCGGCAAGCCCTGTCCGGGCTGGGACGTTGTGCTGCTTGATGAAGAGGGCGAACCGTGTCCCACGGGTGTGGAAGGTGAAATCTGTGTCCGGCTGGACAAAGGGCATCCCGTTGGTCTGTTTCTGGAATATTTGAAAAACGAGGAAAAAACGAAATCGGTTCGGTATGGAGGATATTACCATACAGGAGATAAAGCCTGGCAGGATGAGGATGGGTATTTTTGGTTTATGGGCCGGGTGGACGACCTTATTAAAAGTTCCGGTTATCGTATCGGCCCGTTTGAGGTGGAAAGCGTGCTGATGGCGCATGAGGCCGTGCTTGAAGCGGCAGTGACCGGCCTGCCTGACCCGGTTCGCGGACAGGCTGTCAAGGCCACCATTGTTCTGGCTTCCGGATATGAGCCAGGTGAGGAACTGACAAAAAAATTGCAGACCCATGTAAAACAGAGTACGGCTCCGTATAAATATCCAAGGGTTGTCGAATATGTGCAGGAGTTGCCAAAAACAATCAGTGGCAAGGTCAAACGTGGTGAAATCAGGGCGCGGGATATACGGGCTTTGTCTGAGGAGAGGAAAGGGTGAAAAAAATGAAGATAGCTGTTTTGGGAGCCGGAAGCTGGGGAACGGCACTGGCTGCCACATTGGCCCATAATGGGCATGACGTGCGGCTCTGGGCCAGACGGCCTGAACTGGCTGGTGAAATCACTTCTACTTCGTGTAACAGTGCTTTTTTGCCGGGTATTGCCTTGCCGCCTTTTCTGTGTACAGCCGACATTACCCGGGCCTGCTCAGAGGCGGAACTTTTTGTGCTGGCGGTTCCCTGTCAGTTCTTACGCCAGTTCCTGCTGGAAAATCAGTCTGTTTTTCCAGCTCAGGCCATATGTGTCTGCGCCAGTAAGGGCGTGGAAGTCAGCACGCTTGAACCCATGTCCCAGGTTGTCCGGCATAGTCTGAGCAGATTGTGTCCCGTGTATACCGTGTTGTCCGGCCCGTCTTTTGCCCTGGACGTCAGTCGGCGGCTGCCAACGGCGGTTACGCTGGGTTGCGCTGATGAGCGGCTGGGCAGCCTGATTCAGCGTGTTTTTGCAACGGATTTTTTTCGGGTCTATGTGAACACCGATGTGCCCGGCGTTGAACTGGGCGGCGCGCTCAAAAACATCATGGCCCTTGCCGCCGGTATCAGTGACGGTCTTGGTTTTGGTGCCAGCGCCAGATCAGCCCTTATTACCCGCGGTCTGACCGAGATTTCCCGTTTTGGTCAGGCTTTTGGAGCTAAACGGGATACCTTTATGGGACTTTCAGGTATGGGCGATCTTGTTCTCACCTGTACCAGCGACCTGAGCCGGAACCGTCAGGTTGGCCTGAAAATTGGTCAGGGCATGCATATTGACCAGATTACCAGTGGAATGAACATGGTGGCTGAAGGCGTAAAAACGGCGGAGGCCGTGCATCTTATTGCCCGCGACCAGGGGATTGACCTGCCGATCACCCGTCAGGTGTACGAGATTTTGTACAAAGATAAAAATCCTAAAGTGGCCTTGGCTGAACTGATGCACCGCAGCCTGAAACCGGAGTAAAAATGGCGCAATCCGCCCGCATCTGGATTTTTTATCCCCCGCTTTCCAAAATGAGCGGGGGAATGATTGTTTTGCTGCAACTGGCCTCTCAGCTGCAATCTCTGGGGCGTCTTGGTGGTGTATTGGTATGGGAAAAAACCGTACTGACGGGCCTACCTGTTTATCAGCGCGGTGAAGCCGCATTGGGCCAGGGTGATATTCTGCTGGTGCCTGAAGGTTGGCCCAATGCTGTCAGCCTTGGCCTGCGGGCAGACTGCCGTGTTGTCATCTATTGCCAGAACTGGGCGTACCTGTTTCACGGGCTTCCACCCGAAGTGAGGTGGAGAGAACTGCCAGTAGAATTTCTGGCTGTTTCCGACCCTGTTGCCTGGTATATGGAACAGGTGCTGGGCAAAAAACCGGCCATTATCCGTCCGGCCATTGACATCAATGTGTTTTATCCTCCGTCTGCTCCGCTTGAACAGCCGGTTCGCATCGGATTTATGCCCCGCAAAAACAAGGCCCTGGCCGAACAAATCCGGCGCATTTTTAGGGAGCGCAACCCCAGGCTGCCCGTCAAATGGGAATCTATCGACAAACTTGACCGTCAGGGCGTGGCTGAAAAGCTGCGCTCCTGCCATGTTTTTTTGCTGACCGGCTTTCCTGAGGGCTGTCCCTTGCCGCCTTTGGAAGCGCTGGCCAGCGGGTGTTTGTGTGCCGGTTTTACCGGTTTTGGCGGTCTTGATTATATGCGCCAGTTTGTGCCTGAGGGCTGGAAGCATCACAGCTATCCGCTGCGTCCTGTTCCCTGGGGCGGAAATGGCTGGTGGGCAGTGGATTTTGACGCTTTGGGCGCGGCCCGCGGCCTTGAAAAGGCAGTTTTTACCTGTCTGGAAAAAACGCCTGTAGCCGTGGACAATAAAACCCTGCTTGCACATTATTCCTCTGCCAGCCAGAAGCGAGAAATTATCAGCTGGCTGAATGGACTGGCAAGTTGCCAATGAGCCTGCGCTATAAAAAATTTGGAGCGCCATGTGTTCGCGTGCTGCTTGTTGCCAGCAAGCAGTATTTACTCCCTGATTTAGTCTGGGGCTGCAGCGTGGCCGGTTTTGCCAGTAACACGCTTTTGCTGGATGATGTTGTTGACGAGGCCGGGCTTCTGGCCCGGTTGCGGCAGGCGGTGGACAGCTTTCGGCCAGACTTTGTTCTGACCCTCAATAACCTTGGGTTTGACCGAGAAGGCGTTATCCTGGATTTTTTTCACCGCGCTGAGTTGCCCGCTCTTTCCTGGTTTGTGGATAACCCCTTTTTATTTTTAGCTGATTATCAGGGCCTTGCCTCTCCGTATCTCACGCTGGCGGTCTGGGACAAAGACCAGCTCGCGCCGCTTGCCAGGGCCGGATTTACTGCCTTTTATCTGCCGCTGGCGGCCAATTTGGGGCGGGCGCAGCATATGGCCCAGACCTTTGTCCGCCAGACCGGTTTTGTGGGCAATTCCATGCACCGTGCCGTGCAGAATTCTTTGCGCCCGTTTCCGCCGCAAATGTCTGAGCAGCTTGAACCGGCAGCCCACGCCTTTATCCGCAGCTCGCAGCGGGACATTACCGGATTTTTGCACACCTGTTTCCCTCGCCTCTTTGCCCTGCGCCAAAAGCTGGGGGACAGGCAGGCTGCTTTTGACGCCCTGTTTTACTGGCTGTCAACGCAAACATACCGTATATCCTGCGTGCGCCAGCTCTTTCCTTTTATGCCGGTCATTGCCGGAGACCCGTTCTGGCAGGAGCTGCTTGGCGAACCGCAAAAATGGGAATATCACCCGCCTCCTGGCTATTATGCCGGCCTTTTTTCCTTTTATCAGCAAACAGCCCTGAATCTGAACACAAGCAGTATGCAGATGAAGGGCGCGGTTAACCAGCGGGTCTTTGATGTGCCGCTGGCTGGTTCTTTTGTTTTGACAGACAGGCGCGACCAGCTTTTGGAACTGTTTGAACCGCAGCTTGAGGTTATCTGTTATAACGAGCCGGAAGAAATTGGGGATCTGGCCCGTTTTTATCTTGACCGCTCGGATTTGCGCCAGGCTGTCTGCCAAAGAGCCAGGGACCGGATTTTTCGCCAGCACGGCTATCATCACCGTTTGCTTGTGGCGGCGGATAAAATGCGGGAGCTGTATGCGTAGACTGGCAACCGTTATCTTGCACTATGGCAGCGCGGTAATGACAGAGAAGCTGTTCCGTCAACTGTCCGGACAGGACGTTTTTGTGTTTGACAATAACGCGCCTGAGCCTTTTGCCGGAGCTTGGAAACGCGCACGTGCCAACCTGTACTGGCCCGGAGCCCTTGAACTGTGCGCGGGCGAGATGAAAAAACACGGGTTTTCGCATCTGTGGTTTTTGAATAACGATATTGTGTTTTCTGATCCTGCGGGGCTGTTTGAGCGGGTGCGCACCAGGCATACGTGGATAACCCGTCAGCTTGGAAAAATTGGCCTGTATTCGCCATCTGTTACCCGCAGCCCGTACCACGCGCAGATGACATGCCAGCCAGTCGCCCAGTTTGCCCGCGCACCTTACATTGACGGTATCGCGCCGCTTATTGACTTGGCCTGCCTGGAAGAAATCGGCGGGCTGGATATCGCGGAAAATATATACGGGTATGGCGTTGATGTCTGGTTGTCCTGGCGGGCCGCTCAGGCCGGTTGGAACGTGATTGTGGATCATCAGGTTGTTATCCACCATAAGTACCACAGCACTGCCGCGACAGTGAACGGGTATCTGCAGAAGGCGGCCGGAGCCGAACAGGTTTATCTCGCGGCCAGACTGGGGCCGGATTTTCGCCGCCAACTGGCAGAAATGGCGCAAAATGCGCAGCTTTTTTGATTGGGGCAGGAGAACATATGAAAAAGATTGCGGTCATTATTCCATTATACAATCAGTGGGGGCTCACGCAAGACTGTTTGCGCTCTCTGCGGGAGCATACCGAGGTGGAATTTATTGAGGTCATTACGGTTGATAATGGTTCCAGCGATGACACGCCAACTCAGTGTCCTGCCCTGGGAAAATCGCTTTTTGGAGAGGATTTTCAATATATCCGTCTGGAGAAAAACAAAAATTTCGGCCCGGCCTGTAACTTGGGCGCTACGCAGGCGCAAACAGATTTTTTATTGTTTCTCAATAACGATACCCTGCTCACTCCAATGTGGCTTGATCCGCTTGTGCATGCTTTTACAGAAAACCCAAAACTGGGAGCGGTCGGCCCGCTTCTGACCTATCCTGACGGGCGGGTACAGCATCTGGGGGTCAGCCTTTCTCCCACAAGCGCCATCTGTCATCTCTATCATCAGTTCCCGTCTGAACACAGGGTGGTTGGCAAAAAGCGTAAGCTGCAGGCCATTACTGCGGCAGCATTGCTCCTTCCCAAAACCGTGTTTGAACAGGCGGGCGGATTTTGTGAGCAGTACCGCAATGGATTTGAGGACCTTGATCTGTGCGCCCTGATTCGCAGGCAGGGGCTGGAACTGACCTGTGTGCCGACCAGCCGGATCGTGCATCTGACCAGCCAGAGTCAAGGCCGTTTTGACGCGGACAGGGAAAACGCTGCCTTGTTTACCTCTCGTTGTCGTGAGGATTACATGCCGGACGAACATCTTTTTGCCCATGACGACGGTTTTGCCCTTGCCTTTCACTCGGATTTCAGTCCTTATTTTGTTTATGAGCAGCAGCCTGGAACCGATATTGCCCGCGTCTGGGAGCAGGTGCAGGCTGAACCGTTCTGGGAACAGGGGTACGCAGCCTTGCTGTGTTTTTTTCGGGAAAAAAAGATGTGGGCCGAAGCACTTGAGCTCTTACAGATGCAGCAGGCGTTTTTTTATTCGTATGAGTGTGTTGTGGAGATATTGCGTGTTGCAACACGGTTGGGGCGCAAAGATATTTTGATGGACGCTCAGGCACAGTTGGCGGCTTTGACAGAAAAACAAAAAACAGCCTTAAAAAGATGTTTGAGGGCGCGGGAGCATGCCCTGCATGCTCAGGACACAATCCTGCTTTCAGCCTGTGACACATGGCTTGCAAGCTACGCACCCGGTCTTGTGAAGTGAGACAGGTCACACCTGTGTACCCATGGGACGTATAAGGAAAAATCTCCATCAAGGATACAGCCCGAAGCATTAAGTAAAATTGAAGAGGCAAAATCCATTCTGGAAAACAAGATAAAAAAATCCACCTGTTGTCTTAGGATTGGCACAAAGGATTGGAACAAACAAAAACCGGCTCCAGGCGGGATTTCGGCTGCATACGGGGCTCACTGTATCAAGGTGTTTGTGTTCCTGTCGGATGAACAGGCTCTGGAGATGCCTGGTGATTCTGAGCCGCCATATCAGAAGTGGCAAGGGAAGTTGGGTATCAGAGTGAAGCCAGTTTTTATAAAAATTTCAGAAGGATGTTTTCCATGTCTCCAAGTCAGATGAGAAAACTGTTGATGGGTACTGTTCAGTAATAATTTTGAATGTCCTGAAATTACAGCCGATTATGAAATAAAGTGTGAACTCTCGGCATTCGTGATAGTCTGCGTAACCAGCGAGATATGCGTCAGGTAGCGTCTGTCAGAGTTGTTACAGAAAAGTTTTTCAACCCTGCGAGCGTTCCCAGGCGTAGCAGTCAGCAGCCAGAATATTTTTGAGTTTGCCGGCGCTTGTGTCCAGATTGTGAAAAAGGGTTGGCACGTCCTCTGGTTCCTGCATATTCTGTACAACCGGGCGGTGGCTGAGTACGCAACGGGAAGGAATACCGCTTCCATTGGCAGACTGGCCGGTGGCCATGTTTTTCAGGCCGAAGCCAATAACCGCGTCAGCGGTAATATGCCGGTCTGGTTGCAGAAAACGTCCCAGTATATTGCTTGCCATCTGGTGGTCAGTGATGGCCTTGACCACTCCACTTCCCGCGTTCCACTGAAAGTGGTTGTGCAAAAACTTCAGCAGGCGCGGTGGAATCTGAATGTCGGCGTGTAAAAAAAGAAAAAAGTCTGCTGCGCTTTGTTCGGCAATGGCCTTGAGTCCTTTGCCATTCTTATCTTCCTGCGGCGCGTAAAAATAAAATTCAACCTGCTCCCGTTCAAAAAATGGCAAAAAGCGGTGTAAGGTTTTTTTGCGCTGCTCAGGCTCCCATTTATCCGCGACCAGAACAACGCTCGTGGGCGGGGTCGTGTCTTGTATCCTGCCCCTGCACCAGTCCAAAATAGCCTGCGCGGCCCGCTTGGCACTGTTGCCGTCCCGTCCGTAATCAAGGGCCGGAATATACTGCCTGCGTTTAGCCGACAGCCTGTCCGGATTGGCAAGTTCTTCTGTAACAGCCGCGAAAAGTTCTTCAATCGTGCCAACCTGCCTGGCCGCTTCCCGCGCCAGATATTCAATTTCATGCGGGCGGTAATAGATAAAATTTTTCATGTCCGGGTTATTAAACAGTACCAAGGGTTTATCAAGCAGCAAAAATTCAATGTAAATGGACGAAACATCGGAAATCATCAGGTCGGCGGCGTGCATCATGCCCGCGTAATCCGTGTCCGTAAGGTAATGGATATTCGGATACACCTCAGCCATTTTCTGGTACAGGTCTTTCCAGCACTGGTCAGTGACGTTGTGCAGCTTGATAAGCAGTTCGCGGTCTGGCGTGGCAATTTCAGCTATTTTTTCCCGCACGCAGGGAATGGTACTCAGTTCGGGATTGTAGGTTGGCGCGAAAAGAACGATTTTTTTTGCCGGATCAATGCCAAGGCTGGCGCAGAAATCTTCGCGGCTCACGGCTTGCGGCCCGAACAACTGGTCGGATTTGATAAATCCGGTCGTGATGATGGGAATAAAAACATTTTTGGCCAGCCGTCTTTTATGCCAGGGCCCGGGAACAAGCATGATTTCCGACAGGTTTTCCCGCCGGATAATGGGGCTGTCGGTATAAAAAGCGCCTTTGCAGATCATACCGTGCCCGACATTGATAATATGCTGCAGCTGGGGAACGGTGCTGTGACAGGCGTCTGCCACAATGGTCACATGCGGTTCAAACTCCTGCGGCTGGGGATAAAAACGGCTTTTTTGTTCCAGATAGGCACGCAGGTTCGCATCAGCCCCTCTGGCCCGTGTTGTTTCATTGCCCGCGAACCAGGTTGGCGCGGAAAAAGCGGTTTGGGCCAGGTCGTGGCTTTGCAGATAATCGTGGATCGGTTCCAGAAACGGCAGATGCAGATCTCTTTCCACATAAAAGAGGACGCGCGGTTTGGTCATCTGTTTTTTCTTCTCCCTTCGTCAGGCAAACATGCTCAGGGCTTGTTGCAGGTCGTCTTCAAAATCAACTTCAATGCAGCGAAAATCTGAAATATCCACTGCCGTAAAATTGACATTTTCCTGGGCAGCCAGTTCCAGTCCACGTTCAAAATAGTCGTTATCCGCGCAAGACGCCAGACATTGCAGGAAAACAGGAATGTCGTCCCTGCGGATCATATTCACGCCAACAGCTTCCCCCTGTGGGCAGGCAACGGTTTTTGAAATTTCAAGAATTTTTTTATCCTCTGCGGCCCTGTATTTCACTTCTTCATCCCCGCATTTTTTTTTGTCTACAGCCACGGCATTGGCCGGACAGGATAACAGTCTTTCAATGACGCCCTCGTCAAAGATAACATCGCCGTTTGCCCAGATAACATCATCGTCAAGCTGCTCAAGTCCGCAGCACAGGCTTTTGGCGGTGTTGGTGATATAGTAGACCGGGTTGTATTTGTAGTACACCTGCGGAAACTCTTCCATAATCAGTTCTTTTTTGAAACCAACCACGACAAAGATTTCATTGATACCAAACTGCTGAAAAATTCTTATCTGGCGGCCCAGGATACGTTCTCCATCAGGGAGCAGGGAAAGGGATTTGGGAAATGGCCGTCCCAGACGGCTGCCAACACCCGCGGCCAGTATAACTGCTTTCATGCATACCTCCGTTTCAGGAAACTAAGCAGTATTCATGCCAATAATTATGGTTGGGTTAAGGCGGCAGAAAAAAAGTTTGGAACGGGAATTGAAACATCTGGAGCCAGAAGGAGAATAGCATGCAGATTTTGCCCGGTCTGGTCGAGTCCTCTGGAGGGACAAAGAGCCAGCAGAAAACAGAAAAAAAGAGTTATTCCGATATGTTCAGCCTGCTTTTGGGGCGTGAGAGCCTTGAAAAAGCAGGTGGGAAAAAGGGCGATGCCGCAGGCAGGTTGCAGGCGGAAATTTTTTCCCGTCTGTCTGTAAAAGACAGTGCCCGGAAAAATATGGCTGGATTGTCAGAACAGATCGGCAAGGCCGGTTTTGTCAAAAAAATGGACCAGGAAGATGAAAAATTTGTTTCCACTCTGTCCTTTTTTCTGAACCTGCTGACCGGGTTCGGACAAACCAGGGCCAACGGTTCCTTGAGGCCGAAGACCGGAGTGGCGGAACCGAAAAAGGGCAGTCTGTCAGGAAAAGAACTGTACCAGGGAGTGCTGGCTGAAATTCGTCTGCTTCTGCAGAAAAAAGGCATGGACAGTTCCGGCATACAGGCTGTGCTGGCAGATCTTGAACAGGACGGAAAGTCTGTTGACGGAAAAATATGTTTCGAAACTTTGAAAGAAAAAATTCTGGCGGCTTGGAAATGTGTGCCCATGCCGGAAAATGACAAGGCTGAACCTGAAAAAATAGCGCCCCCGAAAAAGGCCATGAACCTCGCGGGCAAGAAACTGGCCACGCAGGCCGGAAAGCAAAGTGCTGCTGATTATAAGACGGTCGACCATGCGGCTGGGCAACCAGCCAAGACAGACGCTGAGCCGGCAGTACATTTCCAGGGGCCAGGGAAGCGCTCGGGTAATTTCGCCCTGACAAGCCAAACAGGGATTGAACAGACAAGGCCCGGAATAAAAAAAGCAGCACAGTTCGAGCAAAGACCATCCGGGCAGACAAAGTCCGCTCCGGCAGGGCCTGTCTCAGGCAAAACAGCAAGGCCGTCTGCCGCGCGGGAACATCTTTCTGGCAAGCAGGAAGAGCTGCTTGGTGACATCAGGTCTCGTCTGCAACAGATTTTAAGTAAAAGCGGTCTTGAAAAGACAGAAGCAAGACAGGTTGGCGAACAGATTCTTTCCGAGCTGCGTCAGGTCCGTTTTGAATCCCCTCAGCCTGAAAAATTTTCGCGGGAGTGGCCTGTGCCGCTTAAAGACATCGGGCGGTTTGTGCATCAGGCCGGACGCGACAAAGCCGCAGGGCCAGATTCTTCCCAGCCTCACAAGGCAGGAGCGGACAAGCAGGGAAAGTCCGGTCCTGCGGCCAAAGAAACAGGCAATCTTGCTCAGCCCGTTACGGTTCAGAATCAGGCTGTAAAAGCTGAGGCGGGAGAAAATCTGTTTAATGGGAGTGTAAAAAATGGGCAGGCTGCTGTTCGCCCCGGGCAGGCAGAAGCCGAAGTAAGGCCGGCGCAGGTAACAGCTGGTACTGACAGGCATCAGGCTGAGACAGGAACAATGCCTGATACAAAAGTCCAAAAACAGGCCGCGTTTCAATCAGCTGATGCCGCTGTAAAAGTTCGGCCTCTGGCCGCGGACAAGGTTGGCACGGATGATTTTGAAAAAAAACAGACTGTTCAGGAATCTGACGCTGTTCAGCAAAATAAGGGTGGTCAAAAGGACACTCAGCCGGTTTCGTTTGCTGATGTACGCCCCAAAAAGATGATCGAGCGTGAACAGATAAAGGAGCCAAAAACAGATATTCAGCGGCAGACAAAAGAAAGCATGTCGGCACGCAATATTGAGGATACGGCTTCCGGGAATTTTAATAAGGACCAGGAAAATTTTTCCTCTTCACGGCAGGATATGTTTGCCCGTGAAAATGGCAAGGCGGATGCACCTCAGCCGGCACCGGCGAATGAAAAATCCTTTCGTTTGCCGACGTACACTGTCGCCCGTCAGATTGAACAGGGGGTGTTCAGAAATATGCAACCGGGAGCCAGGCAGATTGTTTTGCAATTAAATCCGGTTGAGCTCGGTTCTGTTATGGTCATGTTGCGGGTCAACAAAGACAGGGAAGTCCAGGCTGTTTTGCGGGCCGGAAATCAGGAAGCTGCGCGGATTATTGGCGAACAGGCTCAGCAGCTGCGCCAGTCTCTGGAGTCGCAGGGTCTGAAGGTCAGTCGTCTGGATGTTGAGCATGATACCGGCTGGCGTTCAGACGCTGATTCCAGTGCCTGGCAGCAGCAAAACAGGCAGGAAAATGGGGGCCCAAAAAGTTTCAGAGACCAGCTGACGTGGAGAAATCAGCGTAAAAATGAACCTGAAACAGATGTGTCTGCTGTTTTGGAACACGAGTTGCATCATACCGGGTACCGGGAAAATTTTTCTTCCGGTGTGGATATCTTTGCCTGAACAGGAGAATTGTCATGCAAACAGGAAATATAGGAAAAGGTCTTTTTGGCGGAGCCGAACGGCTGCAAGAAGAGCAGAATGCTCCCAAAGATGGTACAAAGCTGGGCAAGGATGCGTTTTTGAAGCTGCTCGTGACCCAGATGGAGCACCAGGATCCGCTTAATCCTGTTGCGGATACGGATTTTATTGCGCAGTTGTCCCAATACTCCAGTCTGGAGCAACTGGTGAATATTTCCAAGGCAGTGGAAGGGCTGAACTCAAATTCGACCAAAAGTCTTTTAAGCGCGGTTGATTTTATCGGTAAAAAAGTCCTGTCTGAAGGGAGTGATATCTCTAAAAAGGAAGGGGCCATAACCAAGGTTGGCTATACCCTGTCTGAGGCGAGTGCTTTTGTCGCTTTTGACGTGTATGATAAAACCGGCAGCCTTGTTCATTCTGTTGTTCTGCCCGCGAAAAATGCCGGATTCTATACCTTTGAGTGGAACGGCAAGGATTTTAACGGCAATGAACTGCCAGATGGAACCTATGGTCTGAGTATCCGCGCGGCAGCTGAAAATGGTCAGCCTGTTGAGGTGAGAACCCAGCTCGCTGGTGTTGTAAAAGGTGTTTTGTCTGACAAGGGAATCACTGTGCTGCAACTGACAGATGGCCGGGAAATACGGGCCGACAGCGTTACACAGGTTGTTGCGCAGGATGGCGAAAAAGGAACGGCAAAAAGCGAAGCTGGGAAAAAAGAAACAATAGAAGGCCAAAACGGGTAACTCCGGTGCTGGCGGACAGATTATCGAAGAGAAATAAAAGGAGGGAAAGATGGGTATTTCAGCAGCAATGTATACAGGTGTCAGCGGACTTTTATGCCATGGAGAAAAAATGTCGGTTGTGGGGAACAACCTGGCCAATGTGAGTACGGTTGGCTATAAGGCTTCAAATATGCATTTTGATGACGCTCTCAGTCAGTTCACGCATACCACTTCCGGTCTGGATCAGATTGGCCGTGGCGTAATGATGGAAACCATCATGGGTGATTTTTCCCAGGGTTCTTTGGAGCGTACCAACGACACCCTGGACGTCAGTATTTCCGGCAATGGTTTTTTTGTGGTGCAGAAGCCGGGTGAACATCAGTACCAGTACACACGGGCTGGAAATTTTCGTTTTGATAAAGATGGATACTATGTTGAACCGCATGGACTGCGCGTGCAGGGTTGGGAAGTGGATCATGAGGCTTCAAGGAATCAGGGAAATGCCGTTATCAAGGGTGATATTACAGATGTGCGTCTGGAAAATATGCAGTCTCCGCCGGAAGCCACAACAGAAGTGCGCATGAAAGCGAATTTGAATTCAAAGGAACTTGAAAGGGCAGGCAAACTTTCTTCGGGAGACCCCGCCCATGCCGGCCGACAGGACGATCCCTTTAAGTCCATGTTTAACGCCTGGAATTATAATCCTGCCGATCCGAACAAACGGCCGCTGGGTGATCAGATGTACGCGGTACAGGATACCATGCGTGTTTATGATGAAAACGGCGGCAGCCATGAACTGACCATATATTTTGATCCAATCAACGACACTCGGCTCAAGGCCGCGGCAAATGGTGATACGTACTGGGAGTTTATTGTTGCTGTTCCGCCCAATGAGGACAACCGTCAGTTCTGGAGCGGGCAGACAACCGCTGGCCCAAATGGTGAGCACCCACAGGCCAAAAGGGGCGTGCTGATGACCGGTACCCTGCATTTCAGTCCCGGTGGAAAATTGCTGAATATGTCGGCCTATACTGTAAATCAGCCGTATGCCGATCCAACTGCGACAGGAAAAAATGACCCTGTTCATGGGGATATCAGTACCAATCTGGAGAGATGGCAGACCGCCAACCTGTCTGAGGATGGATACCCTGTATGCACAGCCAACTTTTTAGGGACATTGCGTGGTGATGTTACCAAATACGATAACAGTGCTGCAACAACAAATATTCCTGATGTACCGGCTGATGAGGTTGCAACCAACACGAACATCAAGATTGATTTCGGTATCCGGTCCCGTGCGGGAACCTTTACGGCCGCAAATAGTCCGGCGAATGATCTGAGCGACATTGATCTCGACCACGATGGGACTACCCTTACTGATTATACTATAAACGATATCCCACAAACTGTTTTTGACCGGATGGCCAAGTTAAATGAGCCTGAATATGATACTTTTTCCCTGACCAGCTATAACCAGAAATCCTCTATCATTGACCACGCCCAGAACGGATATGGCGTGGGCAGCCTGCGCAATGTGTCCATCAGCCAGGACGGTGTGCTGACCGGACATTACACCAATGGCCAGCAGATTGACCATTACAAGCTGGGCCTGGCGGTATTCCGTAACCAGTACGGATTGGTGCGCGAAGGAGGCAACCTGTTTACTGAAACCCGCGAGTCCGGTCAGGCCCTTATTGGCCAGGCTGATACGACAGGCCGGGGCAAGGTTGTGGGCAATCATCTGGAAAATTCCAACGTTGATATGGCCGCCGAATTTGTCAAGATGATTACCACGGAAAAGGGCTTTCAGGCCAACTCCAAGGTTGTGACCACGTCTGACGCCATGCTGACCACTGTTATTCAGATGAAGAGATAAGATTCCATATCCCTGTGAATCCCCAAAAAATCCCGGTTTGCGCGAGCAGACCGGGATTTTTGTGTTTTTCGCTCCACTGGTTTTTGAAGCCTGATTTTTGATTGGAAGAAAAAAGGAAAATCCGTGGAAAAATCAGATAGAGGTCTTCCTCGGGAAATTTGCTGCTGACAACTGTCTTCCTTGACAACTGAGGGAAGGGTGGTCAAACAAGGGGAGCTTTTCAGGGATTGAAAAGACATGGATTCAAGCGTATGCTTTGATTCTCCGTTTGTTGCTGTTCATTTTAATTTTTAGTCTGGTGGGTACGGGTTACGGAATGAATACAAAATTTATATTTGTTACTGGCGGGGTTCTTTCTTCTCTGGGGAAAGGTCTGGCCGCGGCCTCGATTGGCGCTTTGCTCAAGGCCAGCGGGTTGCGGGTTACAATTCAAAAACTTGATCCGTATATCAATGTTGATCCCGGCACCATGAATCCGTTTCAGCACGGAGAAGTTTATGTCACGGACGATGGCGCTGAAACGGATCTCGATCTCGGACACTACGAGCGTTATCTTGGGCAGGCCATGTCCCAGCGTAATAATTACACTTCCGGCAGTATTTACCACGCAGTTATTACCAAGGAACGGCGTGGTGATTACCTGGGCGGCACTGTGCAGGTTATTCCGCATGTAACCGATGAAATAAAGAGGGTTATACAAGAGGCCGGAGCCGGCTATGACGTGGCGATTATCGAAATCGGCGGCACTGTCGGCGATATAGAGGGTCTGCCGTTTCTGGAAGCCATTCGCCAGTTACGTTCCGATCTGGGCAAGGAAAATGCCGCTTACATTCATCTGACCCTTGTTCCATATATCAAAACCGCCGGAGAGATTAAAACCAAGCCGACCCAGCACAGCGTAAAGGAGCTTCGCAGTATCGGTATCCAGCCGGATATTATTTTATGCCGTTCGGAAATCGCCCTCACAGAAGACATCAAGGCTAAAATTGCCTTGTTTTGTAATGTGGACAGAGACGCTGTTTTTACGGCTATTGATGTACGCTCCATTTATGAACTGCCTCTTTCCCTGCATGGCGAGGGAGTGGATAAAAAAATTGTTTCTCTGCTCGGTCTTTCTGTTGGCGAGCAAGATCTTGAGGCCTGGCAAGGGCTTGTTTACAATATCGCCAACCCGCAAGGCCGGGTGAAAATTGCCATTGTGGGCAAATATGTTGATTTGAAGGAATCATACAAAAGTCTGAATGAAGCGCTTGTTCACGCGGGCGTTGCCAATACCGTTGCCATTGACTTTTTGTATGTCAATTCCGAAAAGCTCAGCAAAGATAACCTGGAGCAGACATTTCAGGGGGTTGACGGTATCCTTGTTCCGGGAGGATTTGGTTCGCGCGGCGTGGAAGGAAAGATTCTGGCGGTTGAATACGCCCGCATCAACGGGATTCCCTTTTTTGGCATCTGTCTTGGCATGCAGTGCGCTGTTATTGAATATGCGCGCAATGTTCTTGGCCTGGCAGACGCGCATTCAGCGGAGTTCATGCCAACAGGCCCGCATCAGGTCATTTATCTGATGAAAGAATGGTACGATTTTCGTTTGCAAACCATGCAGTACAGAGACGACACAAGCGCAAAAGGCGGCACCATGCGGCTTGGAGCCTATCCCTGCCGGCTCGTTCAGGGCACGAAGGCTGCGGAGGCCTACGGCGCGCAAGAGGTTTTGGAACGCCACCGTCACCGTTTTGAATTTAATAACGCTTACAGGGAACAACTCGCAGCGGCCGGACTTGTCGTCAGTGGAACCTCTCCAGATGAAAGTCTGGTTGAAATTGTGGAACTTGCTGAGCACCCCTGGTTTGTGGGCTGTCAGTTTCACCCTGAATTTAATTCCAGTCCTATGCGATCGCACCCGCTGTTTCGTGATTTTGTGCGGGCCGCCAAAAAAGGGCAGAAATGAGCGAGCTGTTTCAGTCCAGCCGGAAAAGCCCTTTTTTTATTGCCGGGCCTTGCGTTCTTGAGAGTCTGGAACTTGCCCGCCGAACCGCTCTGGAACTGGCGGCCATTGCTGAACGTTTGGGTGTGTTACTGGTTTTTAAAAGTTCGTTTGACAAGGCCAATCGTACTTCCATAACCAGTTTTCGCGGGCCGGGCATGGAAAAAGGGCTTGAGTGGCTTCACCGTGTGCAAGAGGAAACAGGGCTGCCGATTCTGACAGATATTCACGCGCCGGAACAGGCCGCGGTGGTGGCGCAGGTCGCGGACGTGCTGCAGATTCCGGCCTTTTTGTGTCGACAGACCGATCTGCTTGTTTCAGCCGCCCGTACAGACCGCATTGTGAATGTCAAAAAAGGGCAGTTTCTGGCCCCTCGTGATATGGAACAGGTGGTTGGGAAACTGCGGGAAAGTGGCAGCGAGAAAATATGGCTGACCGAGCGCGGTTCTTCTTTTGGCTACAATAACCTGGTTGTTGATATGCGGGCCTTGCCTATTTTATCCGCTTTTGGTGTTCCTGTTGTATTTGACGCGACTCATTCTGTGCAGCTTCCCGGCGGGCAGGGAAAATGTTCCGGCGGTAACCGTGAGTGGGTTCCGGTGCTGGCCAGAGCCGCGGTTGCTGCCGGTTGCGACGGCGTGTTTATGGAGGTTCACCCTGATCCGTCAAACGCGTTTTGTGATGGCCCAAACAGCTGGCCGCTTGATAAGACAGAGGCGCTTATGCGCGGTTTGCTCAGAATTTGGGAGGTATGTGGTGGATGCTGAATCCAGGGCCAGGGCTGTGCGCTTGCTTGTTCTTGATGTGGACGGGGTGCTGACGGACGGCGGGCTGTATTACGATCATGCCGGACAGGTCAGCAAGCGTTTTGACGTGCAGGACGGTCTTGGAATCCGTCTGGCGCAACAGGCGGGAATTGAGGTCGCCGTGATTACCGGCCTTGATTCAGAGGCGGTCAGTTCCAGGATTCGCAGGCTGGGTATTATACACTATCATGCTGGTATCAAAAATAAATTTCCCGTATTACAAGCTATTTGCGCAAAGACAGGCATCAGCCTTGAGCAGACAGCCTATATTGGCGATGACTGGGTTGACGCCGAGCCGATGTCGCGGGTCGGATTTCCTGTCGCGGTTGCCAACGCCCGTCCTCACATACTTTCTCTGGCCTGTTTGCGAACCGGGCGTTCAGGGGGCCGGGGCGCGGTGCGTGAGGGAATTGAATATATCCTTGCTGCCCAGGGCAGTCTTGAACGTTTGTGGGCAAGCTTTCTTGAAACCGGAGAAAGGATCTCATGCCCAGGCTGATTCTTGCCCTGTTTCTTTGTGCGGTTTTTTATTTTTTTTTTGAAAACGACTGGCACAGCAAATCGTCTTTTTCTGATGTGCAGGTTGATCTCAATATTTCAGGCCTGCATCTGGGTTACGGGCAGGGCGGTGAAAAAAAGTTTATCGTGCGGGCCGTCAGCGGGCAGTTTATTGAGCCGGAAGACCGGATCGTTTTGCAGCAGCTTGTGATGCTTTTTGGGAATGAAAAGGAAAGCCCGATTGAAGTGCGCGCCCCGCACGGAGAGATCAAAAGACAAGAAGGCCGGGCCGTGTTGGGCAGCCCCGTACAGGGAAACTGGGGCATGGTGCGGCTGCAGGCCCGCCATCTGACATACGATTCCAGGAAGGAAACTGTCTGGCTGCGGGGAGCCGTACAGGCAAGCAGCCCTGGTTTTTCTCTGGTCTGTCGCCAGATAGAGCTGCTGCCCAAGAGTGGACAAATGCGAGCCAAAGGTGGTGTGGAGGTGTTGTTTCCTCTGCCTGACCAGGGATAAAGACAAGAGGCTGGTATGCGCTGTTTTTTATGTTGCTGTGTTGTTGTGTTATTGTGTTCCGCTCCCTGCTGGGCGAAACCGGCTTCCTTGCCGAAAGATATACGTATCACCTCAGATTCGCTTACCTATTCTCAGGATAAACGCAGTGTTACTTTTACAGGCCATGTGCATGTTGCGCGGCAGGATTTTGAAATGTGGACAAAGAGACTGACTGTTTTTTTACGGCGGGACCAGGCGGGGAACCAGGCAAAAACAGGAGAACATCCCGCAAGCGCTATAGAAAGAATCATTGCTGACGGCGGGGTGCGTCTGAAAAATGGCGAGCGCGTGGCAACGGCTGAAAAGGTTGTATATACTGCCGCGGATGAGACGCTGCGTTTAACAGGAAATCCTTTTTTGCGTGAGGGAAAAAATGAGCTGCGGGGCGAGGTTGTTGTTGTGCGCTTAAAAGAAAACACAAGTGAGGTTCTGGGCGGAAAAAAACGGGTGGAAGCTGTATTTTTTCCTGAGCGGAACGGGAGTGAACCATTTTGAGCGTTTCTGTCCAGGGGATTGACCTGCGTAAAAGTTTTGGGCGCAAACAGGTGGTCAAAGGGGTTTCCCTGTGTTTCAGGCAGGGCGAAATTGTCGGGCTGCTTGGGCCCAATGGCGCAGGCAAAACAACAACATTTTATATGCTGGCCGGCATCATCGCCCCTACTCAGGGCAAGGTGGAGATAGATGGCCGTGATATTACAGACTGGCCACTGTATAAGCGGGCCAGAGCCGGAATAAGCTATCTGCCGCAGGAGAGTTCTGTTTTCAGAAAACTGAGTGTATATGAAAATCTGCGCCTGGTCATGGAATATACCTCGCTTTCAGGAAAAGAGCAGAAAAAACGCTGCGAAGAAGTTATGGAAGAACTTGGCATCACCCGTTTGCGGGATTCAAAGGCCTCGTATTTATCCGGCGGTGAACGCCGGCGGCTTGAAATCGCGCGCGCCCTTATCAAAAAACCGCTTTTTATTTTGCTGGACGAGCCGTTCGCGGGCATTGATCCTCTGGCGGTTGATGATATTCAAAAGATTATCGCCGAGTTGCGGACAAAAGGACTTGGCATCCTTATTTCGGATCATAATGTCAGAGAGACCCTCAGAATCTGCGACCGTGCCAATCTTGTCTACGATGGGCAGGTTATCCTGGAAGGAACGCCGGAAAAGATAGTCAGTGACAGCCGGGCCAGAAAGCTTTATCTTGGAGATGAATTTTCCCTGTAACGGACTTTAAAAACGGATGAGAGCGGAACAAGACAATGGGACTTGAACTCAGACAGAGCCTCAAACTGTCACAACAGCTTGTGATGACACCGCAGTTGCAACAGGCGATTCGTCTTTTGCAGCTTTCCCGCACTGAGCTTGTTGAGCTTGTCCAGCAGGAATTAATGGAAAACCCTTTGCTCGAAGAAAAGGAAAATGATGATGGTGAGGAGGGAACGGAGTATGTTGAGGAATCTTTTGAGGCCTTAAGCGCGGATGAAAACAGTCTGGAGCGCAGCGCAGAATGGGAAGATTATCTGGGTGATTTTTCCAGTACCTCAAAACAGGCCCTGGTGCGGGAATATGAATCATTTGATGACATGCTCTCTTATGAGGGACGTGTCGCGCAAAAGCCGTCTTTGGCCGGTCATCTGCTCTGGCAGATTTCTTTGTCCGATATGACGGAAAAAGAACGGCAGGTTGCGGAGGAGATTATCGGCAACCTTTCCTCAACAGGCTATCTTGACGCTGAGATTTCCACTATTTCACAAGCTGTTGGCATGGAAGACGCTTTTGTCGAACAGGTGCTGATAAAAGTTCAGATGCTTGATCCTGTTGGTATTGCTGCCCGCACGCCGCAGGAATGCCTGAGCAGACAGCTCCTGGCTGCTGGTGAACAGGACCCGGTTTTGTATGAACTGATTGAGCATCACCTGCCGCATATCGAACGCCGTGACTTTCGTCCTGTTTTGCGCGCGCTGAAGATCAGCATTGATGATCTGAAAGTGTACATGGAAATTCTTCAGCGTCTTGATCCCATGCCCGGTTCCTGGTACGGTCAGGCTGACAGCGTGTATATTCAGCCTGATGTCTATGTCTATGAATACAATGGAGAATTTCTGATCGTTCTCAATGAAGAGGGCTTGCCGAGTTTACAGGTCAGCACCCTGTATGAAGACATGGAAAAGGCCAGAGATTCAGCCAGCGAATATGTGAATGAAAAAACACGCTCAGCTGTGTGGCTGATAAAAAGTCTGTATCAGCGACAAAGAACGCTGTACAAGGTGGTTGAGAGTATTACCCGTTTTCAGGCCGATTTTTTTCGTGAGGGTGTGAGCAGGTTGAAACCGCTGGTTTTGCGGGAAGTGGCTGAAGACATCGACATGCATGAGTCAACTGTCAGCCGGATTACAACCAGCAAGTATATGGCAACAGCTCATGGTATTTTTGAACTCAAATTTTTCTTTAACAGCGCCCTTGATCAAGGCAGGGGGGCTCAGGTCGGTTCTGAGAGCGTCAGGGACGCCATCAAAAAAATGATTGCCGCCGAAGACAGTTCCAAACCGCTCAGTGATGAAAAGATTTGCGAATTGCTTATGGAGGAGTTGGAGGTGAATATCGCGCGCAGAACAGTTGCCAAATACAGAACCGCGCTCAATATCCCTTCTTCTTCCCGGCGCCGTAAGCTTTTTTGAGGAGTGGAAAATAGTTTAACCTGGAGGGCTTTATGGAGATTCGTTTTAATTTCAGGCGGTTTGAACCATCTGAACATTTGAAGTCCTATTCCCGAAATCGTCTGGAAAAAATCGCCAAGTATATCCCGGATAACAATTTGTTTTTAACGGTGAATATGGAAGTGGACAAGTTTCGGCATCGGGCTGATGTTGTGCTCAATGGCCCTGATCTTCATCTGTCTGCCATGGAAGAAAGTGAAGATATGTACGCGACCATTGACCTTGTATGGGATAAGCTGGAATCCCAGGCTCGCAAAATCAGCGAAAAAAGCAAGGGGCGCAAAAAAGGGCAGAAATATCTTTCCGTGCGTATGGATACATATAGTTTTGGTGAGGACAGTAATGGAAAAATGCCTAAAATCGTGGCCTCTGACCGCTACGAGCCAAAGCCGATGTCTGTTGAGGAAGCCGCCATGCAACTGGAAAACAAAAAAGAGGATTTTCTTGTTTTTCTGAACGCGGACACGGAACGGATAAATGTTATCTATCCGCAGAAAAATGGCAATTTTGCTGTTATTGATCCCGGGGGAGAGTTTTGAACCTGACAGACTTCCTGGATAAAAACCTTATCTTACCGAATCTCGCCGCTGAGTCCCAACAAGATATCTTGCGGGAGCTCGCAGCTCCTGTACCCGCACTTTTTCCTGAACTTGATGTGGACAGCATTGTTCAGGTTCTGCTTGAGAGAGAAGAGCTTGGAAGTACGGGCATTGGTCTGCATGTTGCCATTCCGCACGGAAGATTTGCCTGTCTGGAGCAGTCTGTGCTGGTTGTGGGCAGGAGCGAGGCCGGCGTTGATTTTGCCGCGATAGATAACAATCCGGTCCATATCTTTTTTCTTGTTCTGGCTCCTGAAGCAGGGCTGGGCACACATTTGCGTTTGCTGGCCCATATCGCAAAAGTGGTGCGTGATGAATCTTTCCGGCACGCTTTTATGGAATGCGCCGGTCAGGCGGAATTGTGGGAGCTGTTGCGTGTTCTGTAGTTCTGTATTGGCAACTAGCTTCCGGCGTGATTTTTCGGAGTGAAAATGACAAAATCTGATCTGCAAATCATTCTTGTAAGCGGTCTTTCCGGGGCCGGAAAAACAAGTGTGCTGAATGTATTTGAAGATCTTGGTTTTTTTTGCATTGACGGCCTGCCGGTTCAGGCCCTTTCCAATATTGTTTCCCTGTTTAACAGGGAAACAATATTGCGCTACAAAGGCCTGGCTCTTGGAGTCAATCCTTTGGAGGCAGATTTTCTGGCTGACTGGGCTGTTGTCAGCAACAGGCTGAAAGAGCAGGGGAGTCGTATCCAGTTCCTGTATCTAGAGGCCTCAACAGACGTGCTGCTGCGCCGGTATGCCACAACAAGGCGGCCGCACCCGCTGGAAAAGGAAGAAGGGGGGCTTGAAAAGGCGCTTGGCCGGGAACGCAAACAGCTAGCTCCGATAAAGGAACTGGCGGATCTGGTTATTGATTCTTCTCATTATTCCATACATGATTTGCGTCGTATTGTGCAGGAAAAATGGGATTTTCTGGCCAAAAGCGGATATGGAATGCGCCTGTATTTTATCACCTTTGGTTTTAAGTACGGTGCTCCGGCAGAGGCCGATCTGATGTTTGATCTGCGGTTTTTGCCCAATCCCTACTTTGATGAACGGCTGCGGTCTTTATCCGGTCAGGAACAGGAAGTGGCTGACTATGTCCTGGCCAGTGAAGCTGGTCAGGATTTTTATGGTCATTTTCTCACTTTTTTGCGGTATATTGTTCCCTTGTACGCCCTGGAAGGCCGTTATCGTCTGACAATTGCCATTGGCTGTACCGGAGGCCGCCACCGTTCGGTTGCCGTAGCCGAGGCCCTGTCCGGCTATTTTCGTGAGGCGGGCTATGCGGTCAGCCTGGAGCATCGTCATCTTGCTTTGGGATAAGCTCAACTGAAACGGGATGTTATAATGGAAATTGTAGGCGTCGTGCTTATTACGCATGGTGATTTTGGAAAACGGCTGCTTGCGACTGCCCAGACTATTTTGGGCGGGTGTGAGCAATGTCTGGCCATTGGAGTCGATGACCAGAAAAGTATGGGCGAATTGATAACAGACGTGGAAGAGGCCATTCAAAAGGTTGACAGTGGGGAGGGTGTGCTTGTGTGCACGGATATGTTTGGTGGCACGCCGTCCAATATCAGTCTGTCCCTGCTTGGCAGCCATGCCATTGAGGTTGTCTGCGGAGTGAATCTGCCCATGCTGCTGGCAATTCTTCCGGCCCGTTTGGGCGTGGGCTTGCCTCAACTGGCTTCAGATGCCAGAAAGGGCGGTCAGGACGGTATTGTTATTGCCGGAGAAATTCTCAGGCGGAGAGTGGAGAAATAAGATGTGGGTGCGCGTGGACAATCGTCTGGTACACGGACAGGTTATTGAGGCCTGGCTTCCCTACACAGGCAGCAAGTCTCTTGTGGTTGCCGATGACAGCCTGGCTGACGACAAGATGCGGCAGACGATTATGAGTCTGGCAATTCCGCGTCCAATTCAGGCTTTTTTTGTGCCTCTGGCTGAAGCAGCCAGCATTCTCAGCAGCACCGGGGCAGACTCTTTTTTGTTGTTCGCTGATTGCCTTTCAGCCAGAAAAGCCTTTGAGTATGGTGTGTGTTATCCCTGTTTGAATATCGGCAATCTGCATTACAGCCCGGGAAAAGAGCAGGTCTGTGACCATGTGGCTCTTGGAGATGAAGACTACCAGAATTTACGCTATCTCAAGGCGCATGGAGTGGAGTTTGATTTTCGTTGTGTTCCCAACAGAAAGATTCAGGTGCGTTTTGGTTAGCAGGCTGCTGAAAAAGCATTTTGGGCGCTGAAAAGTTCACATCCTGAGGTGGCGAACCAGGCTTCAATCCTGGATTTTTTGTGTCCGGCATTTTTTGAACAGCCTGAAATCCTGATGGAGAGCGGAATGCCCTTTGATCTTGTTTGTGTTGCCTGTTTGTTTGCGGGGCTTTTTTCTCTTTTCCGTTTTGCTGTCCGGCTGGAATTTTTTGACCGTCCGCTTGTGCTTGCCATGTGTTGGTCTGTTTTTTTCCCTCATCCGGCCAATCTGTGTATTGCTGTTTTTTATGAACTGATCTGGCTTGATCTTATTTTTGTGGGGACGTATATCCCGCCGCAGGCGGGACTGGTCACGCTGGTCAGTCTGGCGCTGGTCACAGGTCTGGAACTTTTTTCGCCGGCCAGAATAGGGTTGTTGTTGTTTCTTGTACTGCCTTTTGCCTATCTGGCCAGTTTTCTGGAACGCCGGCAGCGAAAATGGCAAAATAAGGAGCTGACCAACCTGCTGCACGCTGTCCGCAGCAGGAATACACGTGATTTTCAGCCCGGGATGGTCATTGCCCGCAGCCTTGTGACCCAGTTTGCCAGTAGTATATGTGTGCTGCTGGTCAGTCTGTACATGTGCGCCGCCGTGTTTCGCTTTGTGGAAACAACGATGTCTTTTCACCCGCCTCTCACCTGGCCCATGCTCTGGCTGGCGGTTTCTCTGGCGGCTGTACTTTCAATCCGTATTTCCAGGGGCTGCGTGTATGTGGTACTGGTGACTGTTGTGTGCGCCGGGGCAGCTTTTTGGATTTCAGATTGTTGAATGCCGCTTCGCTGATTTTAGATTTAGGGTGGAAGAAATTTTTCTTCCAGTAATCAGAAATCCGACTTCAAAAAACAAAAATTTGCAGAATCTGCGTTCATCTGCGGATTTTTTTTATCAGAAATCTCAACTCAACAATCTAAAATAGTGCTCCTGATTTGTTCTCCAAATTTCTGGCAGCCAAGAACCGTGGCGTTTTCCATCTGGTCAGCCAGATCAGCTGTAACTGTTTTTTGGGCGACAGCCTGTTCAATGGCCTGTTCAACCCGCTCAGCCGCGTCATGCCAGCCGATATGGCGCAGGAGCAGCGCGCCTGATAACATCAGGCTGCATGGATTCACTTTGTCTTTTCCAGCAATGGCCGGAGCCGTGCCGTGGGTTGCTTCAAAAAAAGCCAGGTTGTCATTCATGTTCAGCCCCGGAGCCATACCCAGTCCACCAACCTGCGCAGCCAGAGCGTCTGAAAGGTAATCGCCGTTCAGGTTGGTGGTGGCCAGCACGCTGTACTTGCGTGGGTGGAGCAGGGCTTCCTGGAACATTGCGTCTGCTATCCTGTCTTTGACCACGATTTTGTCAGGCTTGCTGTCCTGTTCAGTGCAGGTCAGGCCCGCAAATTCCTGAGCGACTTCGTATCCCCAGGCCCGAAAAGCTCCTTCGGTAAATTTCATGATATTGCCTTTATGTACCAGGGTCAGGCTGGGGCGTTTTTGCTCCACGCAATACTGCAGAGCCTTGCGCACCAGCCGTTTACAGCCCTTTTCCGTGACCGGCTTTATGCCGATGGCGCAATCCGTTCCAAGCGGAGCGTCCATGTGTTCCCGTAAAAATTCCGCCAGCCGTTTTGCTTCCGGCGTGTTTGCTGCCCATTCAATTCCGGCGTACACGTCTTCCGTGTTTTCCCGAAAAACGACCATATCCACGTCCTGCGGGCGTTTTAGAGGCGAGGCAATGCCTTTGAAATAGCGTATGGGGCGAATACAGGCATACAGGTCAAGGGTTTGGCGCAAGGTAACATTCAGGCTGCGGATACCACCGCCAACAGGAGTTTCAAGCGGGCCTTTCATGGCGAGTTCGGCCTTGCTCAGGGCGTCAAGTGTTGCTTGTGGCAGGTACTCACCGCACTCGGCATAGGCTTTTTTACCGGCCAGAAGTTCCTGCCAGTTCAGGCTCCCGCTTTTGCTGGCCGCGACTGCCGCGTCAAGTACGGGCCGCGTGGCTTGCCAGATTTCTTTTCCAACCCCGTCGCCCTCAATAAAATAAATTGTCTTTTTCATGCGTTTCCCTATCTGAAATGTTTTATTTTTGATTTTGGAATAGTTGTGCTGGGCATAGCTCTCTTTCAATCAAAATCGAAATATCTGTGTTCGTCTGCGAACTCTGTGGATTTCTTTTCGTTTGATTTTAGGATGTCCGCAGTTCCCGGCACAATGTTCTTCCAATCGAAATCAGCATGGCGAAAATCAAAAAGGCCGAGTTGCCCCGGCCTTTTATTGTTGTGTCGGTAAGAATCAGCGTTTCCTAGAAATCGTACTTGATACCAAAGCTCAGACCAAAAGCGCTGCTGTCTGCACCATCGGTATCAACCTTGGCATAGCCAATCTCTGCGATAGCTGCCAGTTGTTCGTAGACCTGGTACTTGGTGTTGAAGTCAACAGAAAACGCACTGCAATCTTTGTCAAAACCAACCTTGTCAGATGTTCCCTTGAGGTAGACCAGGTTGACACTGTGCTTGATGCGGTCAACAAGGGAAATATCCTTCAATCCAATACCCAGGAATACGGACTGGGTCGCCAACTCCAGGCCATTGTCTGTCCAAGGGTCTTTTTCTTTTTTCCCCTTTTCTATTGGCTTGTCCTTGTCTATAGGCTCTGATGGCCCATCAAGCAAACCAGGATCAATAGGATCAATACTGGGCTTCTTTGCCTTGGCAACGCCCGTAGCATTTTTTATGAGCTTGGTTGCGACATTTCCTGCGCCGAGGCTGGAACCGTCAAAGAAAAAAGTGGTTTTGTAGGTATCTCCGGCAAGTGCAGGCATGCCGAGATTGTCGTTTTTGGCACCTGTGAAGTACCCGACATAGGCTTCAGGAGTGAACATATCCATGGCATAGGAAGCAGAAACAACCATGCCAAAGGCACTGCTCTTGTTATCGTCACCTTTGATAGGTTTGCTGCTGCCGAAGTACAGATCTCCGGCCAGGGTGAGCGGGTCAAGCATGTTGACAGAACCGCTGGCCGCCAGGAAGAAAGTATTCGCGTTGTCAGCGTTTTTTCCGGAGCGTTCATACAAAATCCAGGGGGTAACTTCAAACGCATCGGTTTTAACAGCCACATCAGCATAGAGCATGTCTGCTTCATCGTGGATGTTAATACCATTGTCGGCACTTTCGTCTTTTGTGCGGAACCAGGCCACGTTCAAGCCTACCATATCATTTAACGGCATGGCAACCACGATACCAGCGGCGTTGTCATCAAAGGGAGCCCACCAGCCTGTGGCTGAAGGAGTGGCAAAATTCTGAAAACCGGCCTGAATATTGATGGCTGAGTCGGGTACGTCAAAAGCAATGTAAGCGGTTCTGGCTTTGACGGTTTGCTTGTCACCGGTTTGGGCACCATTTTGTCCCCAGGTCTTCTTAAAGAATTCCAGCTGGGTCACAGCCTTGAGGTGTTCGTTGGCCACGAACTCAAAGGTTGTTCTGGCGCGGGAACGGAGCCGAAAATGATCCTCATCAATGCTCTTGCCGTCTTTTTCAAAATTTGTAATGTCTCCAACCACACGCCATGAACCTGAAACTTTCAGGTCTGCGGCACTGACAACGGCTGAACTCATAATAAAAGCAGCCATAAGTGCCAAAATTGCAAAACGTTTCATTCCTTTCTCCTTTTGCTATTAAAAAGTTACCGACACAAATAACAAACTGAAAAAAAAATATCCAGTTGTAGAAAAAAAGCAAGTAAAAAGTTAAAATTTTTTTACGGTTCAAAAAATTTTATTTTGACCGCTGATGGTAGAGCGCAAGCGAACTCCTTTCCTGTAATCAAAAGTCCAACTTCAGAAATCAAAAATTTTTTCCAATGGGATAGCCAAGGACGATGGTTTTTTTCTCCCGCATTCCAAGTGAACCCGGGTGAGTATTGACGCACACAAGCAGTGTTTTTTGTCCGTTTAAGTCGGTTATTGTGTAGTCAATGGTTGAGCCTTTGATGCGCTGTGTTTTCCAGACTGTATTCAGGCCAATGCCGTCCCAGGCCAGATAGTGGATCTCACTCTGGGAGAAATTACGGTAGCGATGAGAAAAACGGGCTGCGCCGGAAATATTGTGGGCCACGAGCAGTTCATGGTTCAGGTCGTTGTCAATATTGAACGCGTCAAGGCGGGTGGGGATAAAATAGTTTTTTATATTATCCGAATCGTTTGGTCTGCCGCCGGCAAATGTTGTGTCGTACTCAATTCCCGTGCCTGAGGCGGCGTAAGTTTCATCGGTTGTGGCCAGCAGCTTGTGGTCAGAACTGAAGACCCTGAGCTTGTCAAACCTGTCCGCCACAAGCAGTTTATGGCCGTCTTTTTCAGGCAGGAAAACAATATTGAAGATATTGCCGTGTTCCGGCAGCTTGAGTGTGCGGCCCGGAAAAACGTCCTGTTGGCTGATGGTGAGTTCCACAATGCCGTTGTCCAGAAAGCGGGAAATTCCTTTTTTCTGCCCGAACAGAACCGGTATGTACAGCGGCGGCTCCTTGATGACATTCAGAAAGTAGGGCAGATTTTCATGTTCCGGTTTGAGTTTGCCGTCTGCAAAGGACAGGATGCATGAACCCGGTCTGCCTTTTGTTGTGGCTGAGACTACGATCTTCTGGGTGCTGTTCGCGCTGGGCAGGAAATTGATGTTCAGGCATTCATAGCGCAGGCTCAATGAAAATTCATCAACAGGAACGAGACGGTTTTCTTTTAGATGGTACACGGCCACGCTCCGTTCCTTGAGGAAAAAAAACTCCTTTTCCCCGTTCCCGTCCGCGTCCCCAACGAGCATGCCTCTGGATGGAAAATTCAGGGCCTGCGCGCGCCAGCTTTGGCCATTGTGCGGGTCGGCCGCATCACGTAGGGCCGGGCTGAAACCTGATTGCGTCCGGCCACGAATCAGGGGCTGCCCACTCTGTATTGGGGCCGGTTTTTCTGGCAGTTCTGTTCTTATTGGTGGTCTGGAAAAGATAGCAGAGTTGAGCACGCGGGCGACTTCTTCCAGGTGGGGGATCAGTTCTTTCACCTTGCAGCTCGAGGAAAAAGGTTTTTTTTCGCCTCTGGGGTTTACCGTTTGAATATCCAGGCTGCAGTTTTCGCCGATAATGGACAGTGTTCCCCAGATAAGATAATCAACTTTCAGATTTTTTCGTTGTTCATCGGCTGCTTCCGCGGAAATATCAGCTGGTTTCGCGCCTGCTTTCCTGCTGCTGACAGAAGTGAAATGGCCCGGCCATGTCAGGCGGCTGCTGAGTATCTCCGGTATGGCTTCCTGCAGATAGCGCCAGTTCTGGGGGCCATGCAGGGCAAAGGGCAAAACCGAAAATGTATGTTCTTTGGGTGAGCCGGCTGTGGCCTGTGCCTGAAAAAGAAAAAAAGCAAGAAAAAATACTGAAAGAAAACGCCCGAACATGGTTCCTCCGTAACAATATGCAAAATAAAAAATCAATATAATGAGAGGGTCCTGTATGTCCAGTAAAGAAAATTCAGTGTGTTCCCGGCGCGACTTTCTGCGTAGTCTTGGCCGTCGTTTCCGGGAACAAAGCCAGGGCGTGGAAACAGACGATACCGTGCGGCAGGGCAGGGCCTTTTTCGCGCAGGGCGATTATGCTATGGCTGCCCACTGTTTTCGTGTTTTTTTACGGGAAAAGGAACCTGAACGGACAAGCCGGGAACAGCACACTGCCGCGCGAGCTTTTTTAGGGGCAAGTTTGTACTGGTGCGGGCAGATCTGTGAAGCTCTTGAGGTTTTGGAGGCTGCTTCCGATTGTCGCCACTGTCTGGTGCTTCTGTACACCGGGCTTTGCCTGGCGGCTGAGGGGCAAACTGAGGCCGCGCTTGATATTTTGGGCGATTACAAGGATTTCAGCCGTCCGCTGGTTCAGCGGGCCGTGAATGTGCAGCTTGCCCTGCGTGAAGAACATCTGCCGGTCACGGCACAAAAAATGGAACAGGAGATTCGGCAGGCAATTGAACAGGAAAAAGAGACGCTCAGGTGGTAGGGCGGGGCTGTCTTGATTTTTTGCTGACAAGTCGTTAACAAAATTTATTTCTGATAACAACTGTCTTTGACAACTGCTCAAGGAGTAAGCATGGCAAGTTTGACTTTGGAACAGGTGGAAAGGTTTTTGCGTGATACTTTTGCCGCCCGTTTAACCGGTGTGGGAGAAATTGGCTCTTTAGACGAACAGGGCATGAAGGATTTCGGCTATGGCAAGCCCTTACTGGTACGCTATGAAAAAGACGGAACCGAGTGTCAGGCCGTACTGTCCATGATGAACGGCGATCGTTACGGCCATCAGTTTTACTGGGACAGGGCCGCTATTTTAATGTTTCAGCATGACGCGGGAAAAAGAATGCCCCGTCATGTTCATTCTCTGGCCTTAGGTTACATGGATACAGACGGCGCCCTGCACGCTGTGGAAAAGCCGCAGGAATTTTTCTGCCTTTCGCCAAGGGTTGATGGCCATGATTATTTTCTTGACCTGGAACGGATCCGGGGGGGTGGTTTTCGTGAATCCGATGTGCAGTTGTCCCGTGATTTTGCTGACTGGCTGGCCGAGGTGCACAGCCGTAAACTGGACGACCCTGATCTGTACTGGCGCGGTGTGCGGATGCTGATTGGCGACAGCGAATGTATCTGGGGGCTGATTGACACCTATCCGCACCCGTACGATTTCTTTTCACCGCAACGGTTTCAGGCCCTTGAAAAACGCCTGATTGACTGGCGGTGGAAACTGCGGGATTACACCCACCGCCTGAGTGCCACGCACGGCGATTTCCACCCGTGGAACGTGCTGGTGCGGGAAAATGGTGATTTTTCTGTTTTGGACATCAGCCGCGGCGAATGGGGCGAACCGGCGGATGACGTGGCCACCATGAGCTGCAACTATCTGCTTTTCGGCCTGTACGACAAACCGTTTTTGAGCGGCCATTTCGCGGATTTGTTTTCCACTTTCTGGGACAGGTATCTGGAAAAAACCGGGGACATGGAAATGTTGCAGGTTGTGGCACCGTATTACGTGTTCCGGGGGCTGGTTATTGCCTCGCCCGAATGGTACCCAAGCCATCCATCCGCGGTGCGTGAGGGACTTTTCCGTTTTTTGGAAAATGTGTTGCAGGACGACGTGTTTGATTACAAAAACGTCAACAGGTATATGAAATAACCGTAGCTGTGAAGACGGAATGAAAAACTGGGGTATATGGTTTGTTGGGCTGCCCGGCTCAGGCAAAAGTTCTATTGCCAAAAGGTTTGTTGATGCTTTGGGCGCGCGGGGAGAGTCGCCTGTATTTTTGCAGATGGACGTTCGCCGCCGCGCGTATTTTCCACATCCAAGGTACACGGCTGAGGAGCGCAAAAAGGCGTATGAACTTTTCGCGCAGGAGGCGGCAGAGCTTATTGCAAGCGGAAAAAACGTGGTGCTTGACGGGTGCGCTCCGGCGCTTGCCATGCGTGAGTTCGCGCGTGGGCGGATTCCCCGTTTTGCCGAGATTTATGTGGCCTGTCCGGTGGAAGTTGCCATGCAAAGGGAAGGTCAGCGTAAACAGGGCGCAGTGATGGCTGATTTGTACGCCAGGGCGCTTGAGCGTAAAAAAACAGGCAGGCAGTTTGAGGGATTGGGTGAAGTCGTGGGCGTTGACGTGCCGTTTGAAGAAAACAGCCGCGCTGAACTGACAATCCAGAATGTTGCTGTTTCCCTTGAGCAGGCTACTGACAAGGTGCTTGATTTTTTTGACAGGTGGTCACATGCGTTTTCATAACATGACCTTTGGCTGCCAGATGAATGTTGGTGACGCCGACTGGCTCAGGTTTGCTCTTGAGGCCAGAGGCTGGGAGCATGTGGATGAAGAACGTGCCCAGGTTTTTTTGCTCAGTACGTGCAGTGTGCGGGAAAAGCCGGAGCAAAAAGTGTACAGCCTGCTTGGGCGGCTGCAAAAAACATACTGGCAAAAGGACCGGCAAATTTTTGTGGGTGTTGGCGGTTGCGTGGCCCAGCAGATCGGCGAGCGGTTCTGGCAGCGGTTTCCCTTTGTCCGGCTGGTATACGGAACTGACGGGGTGCCAATGGTGCCGCAGGCGCTTGAGCGTTTGCGGGACACGGACGGACTGCGTGTCAGCCTGCTTGATTTTATGGAGCATTATCCTGAACGGGAGTCTTACCTGCCGGACAGGCTCCCGCCGCAGGCGTTTGTGAACATCATGCAGGGCTGCGATAACTTTTGCGCGTATTGCATTGTGCCGTTTACCCGTGGGCGGCAAAAATCCCGTCAGGCGTCGGCCATTGTAGACGAATGCCGCCGGCTTGTGGCCCGCGGGGTGCGGGAAATCACACTTTTGGGGCAAAACGTGAACAGTTTCGGTCTTGACAGGCATGGAGACGGAACGAGTTTTGCCAATTTGCTGCGCCAGGTGGCGGGTGTTGACGGGCTTGAGCGTCTGCGTTTTACAACCTCACATCCAAAAGACATTGCCCCTGACGTGATAGCCGCTTTTGGAGAGCTGTCTGTTTTGTGTCCGCAGCTTCATCTGCCGCTGCAGTCCGGTTCGGACGCGGTTTTACAGGCCATGGGGCGCAGGTACACGCTGGAAAAATATATGAGGATTGTGGAAGATCTGCGTAAGGTCTGTCCGCAGATTGCTTTAAGTACAGATATGATTGTTGGATTTCCCGGTGAAAGCGAAGCTGATTTTGAAAAAACACTCGCGGCCATGCAAGAGGTTGGGTTTGAATCCGGCTTTTCGTTCAAGTATTCCGACCGCCCCGGCACGCGCGCTGCCAAACTGGAAAACAAGATTGATGAGCAGGAAAAGGCGCGGCGGCTTTTCACGCTTCAAGCCTTGCAGGAGGAGCTGACAATGAAGTCTTTGAACGCCCGTGTCGGGCGGCAGGAGATTATTCTGGTTGAGGGCCGCAGCCGTAAACAGGCCGAATCCGCCTGCTGGCAGGGGCGTGACGGAGGCGGGCGTATCGTGCATTGTCAAGGCCCTGATGACGAGCTTACCGGGCGAATGCTGCCCGTGTGGATTACTGACGCCCATAAGCATTGTTTGTTGGCGGAAGCCGGAGGTCGTCCGTGGTAGAAATGGAAGTTTTCGGACTGGCTCTTGATGAGCATTCACAGTCACCGATTATTGTTTTGAAGGATAAAAATGAACAGCACGTGCTGCCAATCTGGGTTGGTGCCCTGGAGGCAATGGCGATTTCCATGGTGGTGAGCGGTTCAGCCATGCCCCGTCCAATGACGTATGATCTGCTTTTTGATGTGTTGCAGCATTTTGAAAGCACGCTGGTACGGGTGGAACTTGTTTCTTTGCGGGAAGGCATATATTATGCGGAACTTGTGTTGCAAAAAGGAAAAAAACAGACCCGCATTGACAGCCGGCCGTCCGATGCTGTTGTTCTTGCTTTGCGTGGGGGAGTGCCAATCATGGCCCATGTGGATCTGCTAAGAGCAATTTCAACTCCGCAGGATAATTTCAAGGCCGAACTGCAAGGTCCTGACGCGCAGAAGTGGACAGATGTACTGGCACGTTATTCTCTTGATGACCTGAAATACAAGATGTAGGCATGATTGATTTACATTCACACACCGTTTTCAGCGATGGCGTACTGATTCCGGCAGAACTTGCCAGACGGGCAAAGGCTGCCGGATACCGCGCGCTTGCCATTACCGACCACGCTGATGATTCCAATCTGGAAACCATTTTGACCAGTGTGCGCCGGGTAACGCGGGAGTATGCGGCGTATATGGACATCAATCTGTTTTGCGGCGTGGAGCTGACGCATGTGCCACCGCCGTTGATTGCTTCGCTGACTCAAAAGGCCCGTTTTTTGGGAGCTGAATTGGTTATTGTGCATGGGCAGACGCTTGTTGAACCTGTTGCCGAAGGTACAAATCTGGCCGCTATTGAGGCAGGAGTCGATATTTTGGCTCATCCTGGGTTGATTACGGAACTTGAAGTGGAGCTGGCGGTAAAAAAAAACGTGGCTCTGGAAATTACCACCCGCAACGGGCACAGTCTGAGCAACGGGCACGTGGCTCGTCTGGGGGCGAAATTTGGAGCGCCCCTGGTTATCAATAACGACACGCACGCTCCGGCTGACCTTGTTTCAAGCGAGAGGCGCATGCAGATTGCTTTGGGAGCCGGAATGAGCAGGGAAGACATTCGCCGGGCGGAAGACAATTCCCGCCGGATTGTGGAACGGATGCTGCGTCAGGGCCGGGAGGCTGCTGCATCTTTTTAAAAAATGTTCCTGGTAAGGCGTGGTTGGCGCGTGACATACAAAAACAGGTAGGAAGTATATGGATTTTGGGTTTCAGTCTGGAATATGGGGCATGTTGAGCGGAGCGACTCTGGTTGTGCAGGGCGTGCTTATCTTGCTGGTCGCTATGTCCTTTGGCAGTTGGGTTATTATTTTTTGCAAATTTTTTGTTCTTGGCCGCACAAAAAGAAATATTATCAGAGATATAGAGGTGTTTGAGAGAGAGAATGGGCTGAATGCCGCGATGGGCGCGCTTTTTCGCCGTCCTTTTTCTCCGACATTCAAGATTGCGGAAAAAGGACGGGCTGAGGTTGAAAAAATCAACCTTTCAGGACTGCCGCCGAATGTGAAATTTCGGGTCGCGAAGGGGAATCTTGAACGCTGTTTGCACCAGGAAGTCAGTACCCAGTTGACCCTGCTTGAAAAAAAACTGCCTTTTCTGGCCACAACCGCCAATGCCGCTCCTTTTATCGGTCTTTTTGGGACCGTGTGGGGCATTATGCACGCCTTTCATTCCATAGGTCTGCAAAAAACAGCGGCCCTGGCTGCTGTGGCGCCCGGAATTTCCGAAGCGCTTATTGCCACAGCCATTGGTCTGGCCGTGGCGATTCCGGCCTCTATCGCCTATAATTCGTTTTCCGGAACGCTTGAGGCTGTTCGTAATTATTTGGACGCGTTTGCCACGGCTTTTCTCAATCAGGCTGAACTTGAACAGAGCTGGCTTTCAGCGCAAAAAGGCAGGGAGTAAAAAGTGGGCAGGTCAAGGCTGATTTCTGAAATCAATGTAACGCCTTTTGTTGATGTTATGCTCGTGCTGCTCATTATCTTTATGGTGACAGCTCCGCTTCTGACTCAGGGGCTGGAAGTTGATCTGCCCCAGACCAGCACGGTGGAATCCCTGCCCCAGGAAGACGATCATCTGGTGCTGACCATTCGCAAGGACGGCCGTATTTTTCTTGATGAATACGCTTTGGCCCTGCCGGAACTGAAAACGAAACTGCCAGAGATTGTCAAAGGCAGGCTGTTGTATTTACGGGCGGATAAGGCTGTTCCCCATGGAACCGTGGTTCAGGTTATGTCCGCGGTAAAGGCATCGGGAATTGAAAAACTGGGGGTTGTTGCCGAACCCGAAGACGGGCATTAGGCTGTATGCGTGTTTTGAGTTTTTTTCTGGCCCTGTTTTTGCATGTGCTTGCGGGGTTGGCTTTTTTAGGGGTTTCCTTTGCCCCTAAAATTCATGTGGATCTCAATAGCAGGGTCTATGATGTTGTTCTGGTGAATCTGCCGCGTGAAAAAAAAATTCCGGATCCTGTGAAACAGCCTCCGGCAGTAAAGAAGGTTGATCCTGTGAAACAGGCTCCGGCTGCCAGACCGAAAAAAAAAGAAGTGGCTGCCAAACCTGTAAAACCTCAGCCGCGCGCAGTTCCCAAGAGTCCCAAAAAGGAAATCAGTCCTGAAAAAGGAAAGCCGGCCGCTAAGCCGAAGGCTGAGGTGAAAAAACAGGAAGACGCCCGCGCTGAGCTGGAAAAGGCGCTGGGCAGTGCCAGCAAGATTGTGCGGGAGCAAAAAGAACACAATGAGCAGCAACTGGAGCGTGAGCTGGCTGCCCTGCAAAAAAGCGTGCAGCCCCAGTCCGGCCAGGGTGAGGGACGGGCGACCCTGATTGAGATTTATAGTGCTCAGGTCAAGTTGCTGATACAAAAAAATTGGCGCTGGCCGGGGTTTCAGGATATGGTACTGGAGGCCCAGGTTGTTGTGAACCTGTCACCGGAGGGAAAGATTCTGGGACGCAAACTTGGCAGGTCTTCCGGCCGGGCCGATTTTGACTCTTCGGTTCTGCGTGCTGTTGACGAGACAAAAACGCTGCCCCTGCCGCCTAAAGATGTTCGCGTTCTTGAACTGAATTTTAACGCGCAAGAGACGTCCCAGTAGAATTGTCGGGAAAAAATATGAAACAATGGTGTATGACCTGTCTTTTTCTGTGTCTGGCCGTATCGGCCCAGGCCAGGGTGCTGAGCATCGATATCTGGGGCGCGGGACAAAAAACTGTTCATCTGTATATTGCTCCACCCTTGTTTGACACGGAACAAAAACAGACTGCTGATTCCGCAACGATTTTTCAAAACACTTTGCGTCATCTTCTGAGCCATCTGGCCTTTTTGGATCTTGTTTCGCCCGCTCAGATTGTGGGGGGAGAAAAATTGCGCGGTCCCGGCGCGGATCAAATTGATTTCAAACGCTTTTCTCTTTCAAAGGTTGATCTGCTGATTTCCAGTTTCTGGAATCCTGGCCAGGACAAGAATGAATTTGGCCGGGTGGAAGTGCGGGCCTTTGATGTTCTGAGCGGCTCTTTTATTCTGGGTAAGGCGTATACCGTGTACGCCGAGGAACAGATTCAGGAAATCGCGGGCCGTTTCAGCGCGGCGTTGATGAAGTATCTGACCGGGAGCGGCGCGTTTTTTGAATCCGAGATTGTGTATGTGCAGAAAAAAGGCCGGATAAAAGAAATCGCAACAGTGACTCCGCAGGGAACAAACTTTCGGCAGCGGACAAGCCTGAACGGACTGTGCCTGAGTCCCGCCTGGTCACAGGATGGACAAAAAATCGTGTTCGCCTATATAGACGGGAAAGAACACCGTCTGGGCGTCTGGGAACGAGGCGCGGCAGAGGTGAAAACATGGAGTATGCCAGGGAACAGTTGTATATCCCCTGTGTTTGATCCGTATGGGAAAGTGGTTGTCAGCCTTGATTCCGGGGGGGCGCCAAATATCTATCTGCTGGGAGACAATCTCCAGGTTGAAAAGCCGCTGGTGACAAGCTGGGCTATTGATATTACGCCCAGTTTTGACAAGAGCGGTCAAAAAATGACCTTTGTTTCCAACAGGCAGGGCAACCCGCATGTTTTTTTGTTTGAAATTGATTCCGGCAAGATTCAGCGTTTGACCTACAACGGAAAATACAATACCGGAGCAAGGATAAGCCCTGATGGGAAAAAAGTGGTGTTTTCCCGTATGGTTGAAGGGTATCACCGTATCTTTCTTGTGGATATTGCCACCGGAAAAGAACGGCAGCTGACATCCGGCCCAGGTAATGACGAAGAGCCGTGCTGGTCGCCGGACGGTTTTTTTCTTGTGTTTTCATCAAACAGAAGTGGGCGTTACCAGTTGTATCTGACCAATATTCATGGTGATGAACCCAGATTGATCGCAACAGGTGATGGCGAAGCCATGGCTCCGAACTGGCAGATCGTCACTTTTTCAGGAGGGAAAAAAGAATGAAGAACGTATTGTTATTGATTGTATTGGCAGTTGTATTGACAGCTTGCGGGAAGCAGAAGATTGCCTCAGAAAAAGGCGAGACTGCGGTTCGTAAGGGGACAATGGTCGGGCTTAACGAGGAGATCAATTTTTTGCAGGAGGAGCAGCTCAGACAGCAGCAGCTGCGTGAAGAAGAGTTGCGCCAGCAAAAGCGTGATCAGGCCCTCAGAGCCATTCAGATGGAAGATGGGCAGGAACTGGAAAAACAAAAGCAGAATATACAAGATATTGAAAGTAAAAGAATCTTTTTTGATTTTGACTCCTTCGAACTGAATGAGGAGGGACGGGCCATTCTGCAAAATGTTGCCAATGTGATGCGCGGCTTTGGAAAGCTGCATCTGCGCGTGGAAGGACACTGCGATGAACGTGGAACTTCCGAGTACAACATGGCCCTTGGCGAACGACGGGCACGGGCTGTGCTGGATTTTCTGGTTGTGCTTGGCGTTGATTCCAGCCGTTTGCAGGTCTTGAGCTTTGGTGAGGAAAATCCGCTTGATACCGGACATTCTGAAAGCGCCTGGGCCATGAACAGACGGGCGGAGTTTTATTTTCTTAAATAGTTGTAGTCTGGTTCGGAGATAAATCGGCAGGAAGTGCTGCGGCTTTCTGCCGATTTTTTTGTCAGAAAAAAAGAATGTCAGATCTGTTGGTCATAAAAAGCAGGGCCAGAAGGCAGCCCATGGCATACAAGCCGGCAATAACATCATCAAGCATGACCCCCCAGCCGGCTGGCAGCCAGTTTTCCGCATCACTGACCGGTCTGGGTTTGAGAATGTCAAAAAGACGAAAAAGAGCAAAACCCGTCAGTAATTCGTACCAGTGGAGTCCAGTGCAGGGGAGAAAAACGATCCACTGGCCAAGGAGCTCGTCAATAACAACGCTTCCCGGGTCTTTCTGTCCCAGTTCCTTTTCAGCCTGGGAGGCGCACACACTGCCCCCGATAAAAAGAAGGGCCAGGGTGAGGAGTCTTGTGGGGAAAGAAAGGGGCAAAAAGCAAAAAGGTGCGGCCAGGGTCGCTGCCAGTGAACCCATTGTGCCGGGAGCCTTGGGTAAAAGCCCGATAGGCCCAAGCGTGGCCAACAAGGTCAGGGAGCGGGGAAAAAAACGGTTTTTTGCTGTCATGATTTGGATATGTTGTGGTGGGCCCACCAGGGGTTGAACCTGGGACCGTCCGGTTATGAGCCGGATGCTCTCCCAACTGAGCTATAGGCCCTTGACCACAAGCGGTACTAATAGAAATTTTCGCCGGGATTTGTCAAGAAAATTTCGTGATTTGTCCAGCCCGTAAGCTCAAAAGCCCTGATGCGATACGATATGCCCATCGTCTGAAAGGGGTGTCTGTTTCCTTAAATAAAAAATCGTATTTTTTATCGGTTATGGATTGTTTTTTCTTGCCCTCTCCTTTATTGTGGTTCCTGTTTTGACTTGTCATGGAAATAGCCGCTCACGACACTACAGAACAAACTGTTCTTTGTATTTCATACCATTGAATTTTTTTATTTTATCTTTGGGGGAATCATGAATAAAAAAGTATTCAGTGTCTGTGTCCCGTTTGTCATCTTTGTGTTTATGCTCTTTGTTCCTGCTTCTTTTTTTTGCATGCCGGGTCTTACTGTTCTGGAGCAGCGGGTTATTGCTCTTTTCTTTCTCGCGGCCCTGTGCTGGATTCTTGAACCGGTTCCCATTTTTGCCACTTCTGTTCTGGTTATTGTTCTGGAACTTCTGATGCTTTCCAACAAAGGTTTTTTTCTTTTTACTGCTGGTCATGGAGAACCCGGTTTTGGCAGCCTCCTGCCATATCAGGCGATCATGGCGACCTTTGCTTCTCCCATCATCATGCTCTTTCTGGGTGGTTTTTTTCTGGCCATTGCCGCGACCAAGTACCGTCTTGACCTCAATCTGGCCCGAACCCTCCTGAAACCTTTTGGCTCCCGCCCTGAACGGGTTATGCTGGGGCTTATGCTGGTAACGGCCTTTTTTTCTATGTTTATGAGCAATACTGCGACAACGGCCATGATGCTTTCCATTCTGGCGCCTGTACTGGCCAGTTTGCCCCATTCAGATCCCTGTCGTACGGCCTTTGCCCTTTCCATTCCCGTGGCCGCCAATGTGGGGGGCATCGGCACGCCTATCGGTACTCCGCCAAACGCCGTGGCCCTCAAATATATTCTGGATTTGAAAACCATTACCTTTGGCGGCTGGATGGTGTTTGCTGTTCCCTTTGTTATTGTGCTCCTGATTTTTGCCTGGTGGTTGTTGCGCAGTTTTTTTCCGGCGAAAAGCCCTTGCATTGCTGTTTCTATTGAAGGACGTTTTATGAAAAGCTGGCAAGCTGTTGTTGCCTATTTTACATTTGGTCTGACGGTGCTGCTCTGGATTCTTGGCGGCCTGCACGGCATGAACTCAACCGTTGTGGCCATGATTCCGGTTGGGGTCTTTGTTTGTACCGGAATCGTGACCAAGGAAGATCTGAAAAGTATTTCCTGGGACGTGCTCTGGCTGGTTTCCGGCGGTATTGCTCTTGGGCTGGCCCTGGAAAAGACCGGGCTTGCTTCCCGTCTGGTGAGCACTATTCCTTTTGCCTCTTTCAGTCCGTTTATGGTCTTGCTGTCCGCGACATTGCTGACCTTGACCATGGCCAATTTCATGTCCCATACCGCCACAGCCAACCTGCTGCTGCCGATTATGGCCGCTCTTGCCACTGCCCTTACAGGACAGGGTGATTTTGGCGGCGCAGTGGGTTTGCTGCTGGCTGTGACCTTTGCCGCTTCACTGGGTATGTCTTTGCCAATCAGCACGCCGCCAAACGCTCTGGCCAGTGCTACAGGCATGATCGAAACAAGGGATATGGCCAAGGTCGGCGTTATCATGGGCCTGGGCGGTCTGGCATTTACCTTTGGCATGTTGTGGGTGATGCAGAAAGTGGGTTTTTTCCTTGGATAGCCGGGACGGATTTGTTGCCAGGATTCAGGCTGACTACTTTTCTGACCCGGCCCGGCGGGTGACTGTGCGGGCGGGAGAGGTGCTTATGGAGCAGGGAGAGAAAAATGACCTGCTCTATCTTGTGCTGGCCGGGGAATTTTTAGGTTCGATTGCGGCTGTTGATGATCTGGGCCAGGAACAAAGAGAAGAGGTTTTTCGGGCTGCAAAGGGAGAATTCCTTGGCGTGAACAGCTTTTTTTCATTTTCCATGTGTTCTTCCGTCCGTGTTGAAGCCCTGGCAGATGGCGAACTGGCCTGGTTACGCCGGGACAGCCCTGCGGTACACCCTGAAAAATACGGCAGCCTTCGGGAGCAGCTCATTCCCTTGCTGCTTGAAGAAAGCGCGCGGCGGCAGTTTCGTCTGGCCGACAGTGTGCGCGAGAAAAAATCCGCGCTGCGCCGTTTGAATTCTGCTGAACAGCAGCTTGCCACTCTGGGGCAGCTGGCTGCCGGACTGACTCACGAACTGAATAATGCTGTTGGAGTGCTGGAACACTGTTCAATAAGGCTGACAGGTGAGTTTCAGCGGCTGGTCGCCCTGTATGAACCGGAACTGTTTTCCTGGTTTGAGGAAGGCGCGGCCCACGGCCAGGTTCTGTCCAGCAGCGAGGTGCGTACTTTTGCCCGTGATATGGTGCGGCAATACGGGTTGGACTATGAACTCGCCAAAAGGCTGGCGTGTATGGCCGGAAATGAGAATTTTGTCATACCTGAGCAACCGGAGCAGGCCCTTGTTTTGTGGGAGGCTGGCCGTGATTGCCACAATATGCAACTCGCGGCCCGCCATGCTGTTGCTATTGTGCGTTCTGTCAAGGAACTGGGCGGAAAGAACCGGCAGCGGGAGCCGGGAGTCGATGTCGCGGAAACCATTCATGGGGCGTTGGCCCTTTTGCAGAGTAATCTGCGTCAGGTTACGGTTGAGGTACATCTTGATCCGGAGCTGCCCCCTATCTGGGGCAATCCTTCCGAGTTGATCCAGATGTGGATCAATATTTTGAAAAATGGGTGTGAGGCACTGTGGGAAGCCCATACTGCCGACCCCCGTTTAACGATTGTCGCCAATTCGCTGCCCCGGCAGATAGAGGTTGTTTTAGGGAATAACGGGCCGCCTGTACCGGAAGATATCCGGGAAAAGATTTTTCAGCCGCGTATTACGTCAAAGCGCGGGCGTGGTGTCAGAATGGGATTGGGGTTAGGTCTTTATCTGGTCAGATGTCTGGTGGAGAGTTATGAGGGAGAACTCTTTTTGGACAGTGATGCCGGAGGAACTCGTTTTACGGTTCGTCTGCCTCTGTACCAGCAGGATATTCCTGCTTCTGATGGGGGCTAATGGTATAATTCCGGGAGAAAATATGGAAAAACTGTATATTATTTGCGTGGATGACCAGCGGGAAGTGTTGCACAACATAAACCGTGATTTGCGTGTATTTGGCAGCTGGACAGTTGTGGAAGAATGTGAGTCTGCCATGGAAGCAGGTGAATTGCTGGAAGAGCTGAGCGCGAACGGAGTGCCTGTAGCTGTTGTTATCTGTGATCACATCATGCCTGAAACAAGTGGTGTAGAATTTTTATCCCATTTGACAAAAAAGAACTATCCGCCGCATTTGAAAAAGATTTTGCTCACAGGTCAGGCGTCACATCATGATACGATTGAAGCTATTAACAGTGCGCATATTGATTATTATATTGAAAAACCGTGGAAGTCGGAAACACTGCAGAATGTTTGCCGCAGATTGCTGACTGAGTATTTGTTTGATACCGGTCGTTATACGAATGAGTTTCGCACAGTTGTTGATTCACAGGTCGTGCTGGAAAGAATGCGGTAACTTGTATTGTGGGCTCGGTGCGCGGACAGCTCCGGCAATGTCTGCCGAAGCTGTCCTGACGCTTACTCGTAGCTTTTGACAAAGGCATTGATGCGCTCGCGGGACTGTTTTATCCGCTGGCGCAGGGAGTTCCGGTAGTCGTCCATATTGGCAATCTTTTTCCTGGCTACGCCCGTATCCATAGCGGCCTGGGCCACAGCCGGTGTTTCCCATTCGAGCATTCTGGGATCAATGGGTTTAGGGATAATATAGTCACGGCCAAAAGACAGTTCCTTTACATTATAGGCATCACAGACTTCTGTTGGAACCGGTTCCTTGGCCAGGGCTGCCAGAGCCTTGGCGGCCGCGATTTTCATTTCCTCGTTGATACGTGTGGCTTCAACGTCCAGTGCGCCACGGAAGATGTACGGAAATCCCGACACATTGTTAATCTGGTTCGGGTAGTCTGTACGGCCCGTTCCCATGATACAATTCGGGTTAGCTGTCTTGGCATCAGGATAGGTGATTTCAGGATCAGGATTGGCCATGGCAAAAATAATGGGACTTGCGCTCATGGACTGCACCATATCCTTGCTGATCAGTCCCTTTTTGGACAGTCCCAGAAAAACATCCGCGCCTTTTATACATTCCTGCAGGCTGCCATAGTTTTTATCCTGAGCGAATTCGGCCTTGTATCTGTTCAGACCGTCCCTGCCCTTGAAGAGAAGCCCTTTTGAATCAAACATAAAAAGATTTTTGGGATCAACGCCTAAGGAAACATAGAACTTGGCACAGGCAATACCGGCCGCTCCTGCGCCTACAATAACAACTTTCATATCTTCCAGTTTGCGGTTCAAAATTTCTGCTCCGTTCATCAGACCCGCGCCTGAAATAACAGCAGTTCCGTGCTGGTCATCATGGAACACAGGAATATTCATGGCCTCTTTCAGGGTTTCTTCAATATAGAAACATTCCGGGGCCTTGATGTCTTCCAGGTTGATACCGCCAAAGGTTGGTTCAAGGCTTTTCACCACATCAATCAGATGGTCGGCATCACGGACACTGAGTTCAATGTCAAATACGTCAATGTCGGTAAATGTCTTGAACAACACGCCCTTGCCTTCCATGACTGGTTTTCCTGCCAGCGGGCCGATGTTGCCAAGCCCCAGAACTGCGCTTCCATCGGAAACAACCGCGACCAGATTGGAGCGTCCGGTATAGGTTGCCGCTTTGGTCTTATCGGCGTGAATCTCCCGGCAGGCTTCCGCGACTCCCGGCGAATAGGCCAGGGACAGGTCTTTTTGCGTGTTACAGGGTTTGATGGGAATGACTTCAACTTTGCCTCGGCGTGGATACTGGTGATAGTTCAGTGCTTCTTCTCTGGTAAAAAGGGCCATAATGTCTGTCTCCTGTTGTCGGGTTAGTGGGAAGCCTGGAACCGGGGTTTTCCGGTTCCGGGCTCACCGGTGTATGTTATAAAAGATAGTTTGGTTGCGTGTACTGTTCGTTGCCGTGCGCGTCATTGACCACCAGCAGGGGGAAATCCCTGACTGTCAGCTTGCGGATCGCTTCCGGGCCAAGTTCTTCGTAAGCAATGACTTCTGCTGTTTCTATACGCTGGGAGAGCAGGGCGCCTGCGCCGCCCGTAGCCCCGAAATACACGCCAATATGTTTGCGCAGAGCCTCCCGCACCTCATCTGTGCGTTTGCCCTTGCCAATGCTGGCCTTGACTCCCAGACTGTGCAGGCGCGGGGCATAGGCGTCCATGCGTCCGCTTGTGGTTGGGCCGGCTGAACCGATGGCGCAGCCCGGAGGAGCCGGTGCCGGGCCAACATAGTAAATAACCGCGCCCTCAAGCGGAAAGGGAAGTTCATCGCCCTTGTCCAGGGTATCAATCAGCCGTTTATGGGCCGCGTCACGGGCGGTGTAGATTGTTCCGGTCAGGTTGACTACATCTCCGGCCTTCAGTTTGCTCACGTCTTCGTCTCGCAGTGGGGTGTTCAGGTTATAAGTGGCCATCAGAATCTCACCTCCTTGGTTCTGTGCGAATGGCACTGGACATTGACCGCCACAGGCATACTGGCGATATGGCAGGGGTGCATTTCAATTTTTACATCCAGGCTGGTTGTTTTTCCGCCAAGCCCCATTGGGCCGATATTCAGGTCGTTGATCGCGCTTAAAAGTTCTGTTTCCATTTTCGCGAGTTCCGGGTCTGGGTGTGGTGTGCCAAGCGGCCTGAACAGGGCTTTTTTGGCCAGGGTCGGTGCCAGATCAAAGGTGCCGCCAATTCCAACTCCAACAACGGTTGGCGGGCAGGGGTTGGGGCCTGCCTCGGCCATGGTGCGTATGACAAAATCCTTGATGCCGGTCCAGCCCTGAGAGGGTTTGAGCATGGCGATTTTGGACATATTCTCCGAACCGCCGCCCTTGGGCATAAACCGGATATGAATTGTATCGCCGGGGACAAGTTCCGTATGGATAATGGCCGGGGTGTTGTCGCCGGAATTTTTTCTGGTCAGGGGGTGGCACAGGGATTTTCGCAAATAGCCCTTGTCGTAGGCTTCAACCATGGCCCCGGTTAAGACCTTGCTCAGCGTGCCGCCTTCAATCCGCACGTCTTCGCCATGTTCAACAAAGAAAATGGCCGCGCCTGTATCCTGACACAGGGCCAGTTTTGAGTTTTTGGCCAGCTCGGCGTTATCCAGAAGCTGCTTCAGGACTTCCCTGGCAGAATCTGATTTTTCTTCATCGTAGCCTTTTTTGATCGCGGCCAGAACATCATCATTAAGCAGCCGGCAGGCGTCCATAATCATGTCCCGGACTTTTTCGTGAATGATCTGTGCGTTAACTGTACGCATGGCAGCATCCTTTGTGTTGAAGTTTGTTACGGACAAACTCCGGCAAAATACCTTTGACAGAGTTAAGCATCAACATCCGGCGCATAATGCCAAGCTGATCCTGCAGGGGGATTTTTTTGGGGCAGACATCTTCGCAACCCAGAAGGCCCATGCAGCCAAACACACCCTGGTCAGTACCGATGACATCATAATATTCATCTTCAGTTCTTTTATCGCGCGGATCAATATAAAAACGGGCCACACGGTTGATGGTTGCCGCGCCTAAAAAGTCTTCACGCATTCTGGCCGTGCCGCAGGCAGCAATACAGCAGCCGCATTCAATGCACCTGTCCAGTTCAAAAATCTGTTCCGCCAGTTCATTTTCCATGCGTGCTTCTTCGGCATTGGGATCAAACGCCGCGTCATTACTGTGAACCCAGCCCTCGATTTTTTGCCCGACATTGCGGTACCATGTGCCGGTATCCACAGACAGGTCGCCAAGGAGCTTGAAAACAGGCAGGGGGTGCAGGACGATTTCCGCGGGTAGGTTTTTGGTCTGGGTATGACAGGCAAGACCGGGGCGGCCATTGATAACCATGCCGCACGAACCGCAAATTCCAGCCCGGCAGCAAAAATCAAAGCGCAGGCCCGGATCCTGTTCTTCCCTGATCTGGGTCAGGGCGATAAACAGGGTCATGGAAGCATACTCATTGACGTAGAATGACTGCATATGCGGAGTGCTGTCAGGATCAAGCGGGTTGTATCTGAATATCTTCAAATGGAGTTTTCTGTTGTCACTCATGCTCATCACCTCCTAGGATTTTTTTGTGGTTTTTTGCGCGCTTGTTTTCCTGTTTTCCGGGACACGCAGTTTTTCTTCCGGCAGTTCATTGGGAATAATCTTTCCGCCGCCGTATCCTCTTTCTCCCGGAGGCAGCTCATAATAAGGTGAAGCCTCTTCATATTTGAGGGTGGGCATACTGTCGCCTTCCTTCCAGTACGCCAGGGTACGGTTGAGCCAGTCCTTGTCGTTTCGTTCAGGGAAGTCTCGGCGTGTATGCGCTCCACGGGATTCTGTGCGCATAAGCGCGCCGTAGGCTGTACACTGGGCCAGCTTGACCATGCCCGGGATACGCAGGGCCAGGGACAGTTCCGGATTGAATCCAGGTTCTGAGCCTTGCAGGCATATTTTCTGCGAGCGGTTGTACAGCTCTTCCAGCTTGTTGACTGCGGTTTGCAGTTCTTTGCCGTCACGGAAAATACCCACATACTCCATCATAATATCCTGCATTTCATTGCGGATTTTGATGGCGTTTTCCTTGCCTTTGCGGCCGGTTTCCAGGTCTTTTATCCGTTCTTCAACTTTTTTTCTGGCATCTTCCAGGCAGGCGGTACTGAAGCTGACTGTATGGCCCTGCAGAAATTCAACAACCTTTTTGCCCACATGACGACCGGCCACAACGGTTTCCGCCAGTGAGTTTCCGCCCAGACGGTTGAAGCCATGCATGTCCCAACAAGCGGATTCGCCTGCGGAAAAAAGCCCGATCAGGCCGTAGGCCGCGCCGTCCGCGTTGGTTCTGATGCCGCCCATGGAATAATGATGGGTGGGGCGAACCGGAATCAGGTCGTGAATCGGATTCACGCCCAGGAAGTTGGTACAGATATCGTACACCTCACGCAGCTTGGTGGTAATATGTCTGACACCCAGATGGCGGATATCCAGCCACAGGTGATCGCCATAAGGCGACTTGACGCCAAGCCCCTTGGCCATGTGTTCACTCATGCGTCTTGACACAACATCGCGCGAGGCCAGTTCGGCTTTTTCCGGCTCGTAGTCCGGCATGAAGCGGTATTCATTGACATCAAGCAGGGTGCCGCCGTCGCCTCTGCACCCTTCTGTAACCAGAATATCAGTGGGTACGGTTCCTGTTGGGTGAAACTGAATGGCCTCCGGGTTGCCCATGGGCACCAGACCGGTATCCAGAGCGCAGATCTGGCCGCCGCCATCGCAGATAACAGCATTGGTTGTGGCCCGGTAAATGCGTCCGTAACCGCCGGTGGCGATCAGCGTGGCCTTGGCAAAGTAGGCAACGAGTTCACCGGTGCGCAGGCAGCGGGCAATACAGCCCAGACAGTTGACGCCGTCATGAATCAGGGCTTCAGCCTGGGTACGGTCGTGGATCGTCACACCGTATTGCAGGCACTTGGTGTCCAGGGTGTTCAGAACTGAACGGCCGGTGCCGTCAGCGGTATAACAGGTTCTCCATTTGGCTGTTCCCCCAAAGGCGCGGGCATGGATAAGCCCGTGGTTTTCCTTTTTTTCTTCGGCCTCAAAAGGCTTGCCGCCTTTGTAGTAGGTATGGGTACCGGCTACAACACGGTTCCAGGGCACGCCCCAGTGCGCGACTTCCCGCATAACGATGGGTGCGGTATCGGCGAAAATGCGGGCCACTTCCTGGTCGCAGCCCCAGTCTGAACCTTTTACGGTGTCGGCAAAGTGAATGTCAGGGCTGTCGCCGTCTCCCATGATGGCGTTTCCAAGGGCGGCCTGCATACCTCCCTGGGCTGCCGAAGAGTGAGAACGGCGGGGCGGAACAAGAGACAGGCAGATTGTTTCAAAACCGGACATGGCCGCTTCAACCGCAACCCTCTCTCCAGCCAGACCCGCTCCAATACAAAGAACATCAGTTGTAAAAACTTGCATTGAAAACTCCTTTGCTTAAATATTGAACAGCCAGAAGCGTCCCAGGGTGAGCAGGCCGATAGTAATAAAGCCAAACATGAGACCGTTTTCGAGCTTTTGGAACCAGCTCCGGTTCGCGCGCATGATATAGCCGTACTTGAGACCGATACGGTAAAATCCAAGACCAACATGAAGTTCAGCCATTGGCAGCAGAACCAGATAAAACAGGAGCCAGCCGTTTTGAACGCGGGCGGCGCTCTTGGCGGCAGTAATCGGTAGGTCGGTCAGCACAACGTACATATGGATACTGCCCATGACCAGAATGATAAGGGCGGTTGCCACCTGCACCAGCCACATGGTGGTATCCTTGTGGCGTAATAGTTTTGCCTGGGCGTAAAAAGCGTTCAATTCAGAAGACTTGAAAGGCATTTTGCGACCGGCCAGCAGAAAATGGGCGAGCATGAGCAGGAAAATGGCCGGGCCGCCAAGCTGGGCCATGTAACTTGCTTCAAAAAACCAGGCAATAGCGTTCATCAGTTTGGGGCTGATAAGCACACTGGAAACAAGAAGCATGTGCGCCCAGAGAAATACAATGAGCAGCACGCCTGAAAACATCTGGCAGAAATCAAGTCTGCCGGAGATTTTGTCCCTTTCCGGGACATGCAGGGTCAACGAACTGAGTTCCATAAAAACTCCTTAAATATGAGAAGTTAAGCCTGTATAAAATATACAGACGGGATTACTTTATAGAGCTGCTATTCCGTCTTTATGCGTTTTGTCTGTCATAAAAAAGAGATGGGCAGAATGATTTTCTGTTCCTGTCTCTTTTTTGAAGAGAGTCATGGTATATTTTTTATCAAATAAACGTTTTTTTGAAATAAAAGATGTTTCAATTGGGAAAGATGTCTGGTTAATAAATGGATAGGAAATCTGATTAGAGAGAAAGAAACGTAACTTTTTATATCGTAATGGAAAATATATAAAAAGAAGATTCAGAATAAGGAGAGAGAGATTGTGGTACAGGGGGATCTTCTTTGTCAGTCTCCTTGTTATATGGGAAAACTGATAAAAGATGACAGGGAAAGAAAGGAAAAATGCACTCCAGATGGAGCTAAGTGCTTTCATAGCCTTCCTTATGTTAGAGTGAAAATACACTTTTTAAAAATATGAAAAATAAATATGTAAGTCAAGCATATTTTTTGATTTTTTGTTGTTTCTTGGTGCTTATTTTCTTTATTCTGACTATTCATTTTGTTTTACTGGCCTGTAAAACAGGTTTTATCTGTCGAAGAAGGCTGGTTTGATACGAAAGAGCGTTTAGTCCGTTATGACTTCTTGATTTTTTTGTAGGAAAGATGAAAAAAAACTTGAAAGCCGGATAAAACAGAGGTAATAAACTTTTTCTTCCGGGGATGTAGCTCAGCTGGGAGAGCGCCGCGTTCGCAATGCGGAGGCCAGGAGTTCGATCCTCCTCATCTCCACCAGAAATATAAGCTGTTTGTCCGGTCAGGACAGACGGCTTTTTTGTTGCTCAGCCGGGGAGGTGCCGTGCGGCGTTCTTGTGTTATCCAGCTTGCCAGATTTGGCGATTTGTTACAGACCAAGCGGCTTTTACTGTCTTTGCGAAAAAAATCTTGCGAGGTGCATCTGGTCTGTGACAGTTCCTTGCGTCAGCTGGCTGAACTGGTGTATCCTTGGGTACAACTGCACACCTTGCATTTTCATTCCCGTGCGGACTCTTCCCTGTCTGTTGTAACAGGTTTTTTTGCCGAACTGCGGGCCTGTGATTTTGATCTTGTGTACAATCTGAATTTCAGTCCGCTTAATTTTGCCTGCGCTTCGCTGTTTGAACCCGCGCGGGTGCGGGGCTATCGCTGGCAGAGTGGTCAGCCCTTAAAAACCGTCTGGACAGAACAGGTCTTTCGTCTTGTTCGGCACCGTGGCCCACATTCAATCAATCTTATGGACGTTTGGGCCGGGCATTGCCAGAATCCTGTTGCGCCTGCCAGTGTAAATCCGCAGGCCCGGCCCAGCGGTAAAGGGATTGGCCTTGTTCTTGCCGGCCAGAACGCGCGGCGGTCTTTGCCTGCTGCCTTGCAGGTCAGGATTGCCGAGGCTGCTCTGGCCCGTGTTGGGCATGGCCCGGTGTATCTTCTGGGAACCAGAAATCAGCGCAGGCTGGTCCGTGATTTTCTGGGACAGTGCCGTGCGCCATTGGCCGGTGAATGTGTTGATCTGGTTGGCAAAACAGACCTTTTGGGACTGCATGAATGTCTTTCAGGCCTTGACCTTTTGCTTACGCCGGATACAGGAGCCATGCATCTGGCCGCCCATCTTGGCGTACCTGTTCTCGCCTTTTTTCTTTCTTCCGCCCTGTGTCAGGAAACCGGGCCGTACGGCCTTGGGCATCAGGTGGTTCAGGCGGTTCCTTCCTGTGCGCCCTGTCTTGAAGCTCGACCGTGTACACGGGAAATGGCCTGTTTGCGCGCGTTGATGCACCCGTTTGTCACGCAGTATGTGGCAGGAAGAGACGAACGTCTCCCGCGGGAAGTAAAATGTTTTGGTTCTGGTTTTGATGAGTTTGGTTCGCGCTATGATGAGATCGGCTTTGAGCCCCGCGGCATGGAACCTGACAGGGCCGAGATGTATTTCGGGCAAAGTGGTGACAGCCGCTTTCTTCCCCCTGCCCCGTATCCGTGGCCGGAACGGAACTGGCTGCTGCCCCGTCATGAGCAGGACCGTTCGCGTTTTTTGCCTGAAAAAGGAAACGAACAGTGAGAATTGACACTTTTTACGCTCTGTGCTTCAAGGAATGTCATGAATTTGCCTGTCAAAATGAGCCCAAAAGCATTATTACGCGTTCTTGTTGTTTTACCGCTGTATGGCGGATCCCTGCCTGTGGGGCAGCGCTGCGTTCACGCCCTGCGTCAGATGGGGCATACGGTCAAGGTCTTTGACGGCCCGACGTTTCAGTCCGCGTTCCTTGCTTTTCAGGGGCTGCGGGTTTCCGGTGACCAGCTTGAATATCTGGAAAATTCATACTTGCAGCTTGTTGCCCAGGGTGTGTACGCTCAGGCCCAGGATTTTGAACCTGACCTTGTTCTGGCCGTGGCGCAGGCTCCGCTGACCAGGCAGGTACTCAAGCGTTTGCGCCGCGACAATGTGCCAACCGCCATGTGGTTTGTTGAAGATTATCAGCTTTTTACCTATTGGCGTGGTTTTGCTCCTTTTTATGATTTTTTTGCCGTGATCCAAAAGGGCGAAATTGAGCAGCAGCTGGCCAGTATCGGGGTGGCCAATGTTTTGTATCTGCCCTTGGCCGCCCAGCCGGATTTTCACCGCCCTCTGGAGCTTTCAAGCGTGGAGCGGCGGTTGTGGGGCAGTGATGTTTCTTTTATGGGAGCGGGGTATCCGAATCGACGGCGGGCGTTTAAGCAGCTTCTTGATTATGGCCTCAAAATCTGGGGAACAGAATGGGACGGCGATACAGACCTGGCGCCGTTTGTGCAAAAGCAGGGAGAGCGGATTGATCCGGCAGACGCGGTCAGGATTTTTAACGCCACGGCTGTGAATCTGAATCTGCATTCATCTGTGCGTGACGTGCTGGTCGGCCAGGGTGACTTCGTCAATCCCCGTACCTTTGAACTGGCCTGTTGCCAGGCATTTCAGCTTGTGGACAGAAGAAGTTTACTGGGTGAAATGTTCAGTGAAGACGAGGTGGCGGTTTTTGAAACCATTGATGAGTTGCGGGAAAAAATCGGGTATTATCTGGCCCGTCCGCGGGAACGTCAGCAAATGGCGCAACGGGCCAGAGCAAGGGTGCTGGCTGAGCATACCTATGAACACCGGATGCAGAGCTTGCTTGACTTCGTGCAGCAGCGACTGCCGGACTGGCCAAGGGACAGACAGGAAAATCTGTGGCCGGAAATGGACGGAGAACTGCGCCGGGAGGTTCTTGCTCTGCTCGATAAACTGGAGCTTCCCCCCACGGCGGACTTTGATTCTTTGATCTGGACATTACGCCAACACAGTGGCATTCTTTCACCCTTGGAAACTTCACTGCTCTTTTTGGACGAGTGGCGAAAACAATACTAGACATTTTTTCGAATCGAGGTTGTTATGCAAAAACCATCAAGCGGAATCAGTCGGGAAGGGTTTCCCGCGATTTTTCTTGTTTTGCTTTTTACTGTGGTCTGCGCCTTTCTGGAAGCGGGCTTTCTGGCCACTGTCGGCCTGGTGCTGACAGGTTTTGTTTTGAATTTTTTTCGGGACCCGGCCCGGGTTGTACCGCAGGAAGACGATGTCGCTGTTGCTCCGGCCGACGGCAGGGTTGTCAAGATTGAAACCATGATTGACCCGGTTACTGAGCAGGAGCGTACTGCCGTATGTATCTTTATGAATGTTTTTAACGTTCATGTGAACCGCATGCCTGTTCCTGGAACAGTGCAGGCTATCCGCTACTGGCCGGGCAAGTTTTTTAATGCCTCACTGGACAAGGCGTCAACGGATAATGAACGAAACGCCGTACAACTCATGGATAACGCCGGGCTTTCCTGGACAGTTGTCCAGATTGCCGGTTTTCTTGCTCGCCGGATTGTGTGCTGGGCGGAAAAAGGCGACAGTTTTGAGCGTGGACAGCGGTTTGGACTTATCAAGTTCGGGTCACGTGTGGATATTTATCTGCCCGGTGAGTTTGAAGCAAAAGTGCTGGTTGGAGAAAAAGTTCTGGCTGGACAGACTGTTATCGCTCAGAAAAAATAAAAAACAACGAGGTCTGTTATGGATGTTGAACAACCGCGGCATAAGGGATTTTATATTCTGCCCAATCTGCTGACCACCGGAAGCATATTTTCTGGTTTTTGCGGAATGCTGTTTGCCGTAGAGGGCAACTTTGAATACTGCGCCATGGCTATCCTGATCAGTTGCCTGCTTGACGGCATGGATGGCAAGGTTGCCCGTTTAACCCGCTGTACATCCGAATTTGGTGTCCAGCTTGATTCTTTGGCCGATCTGGTGGCCTTTGGCGTGACTCCGGCCTTGATGGTCTATTTCTGGCAGACCCATGTTTTTCATCGGCTGGGGCTTGTGACGTCTTTTCTGCTGATTGCCTGCGGAGCCTTGCGCCTGGCCAGATTTAACGTGCAGGCCGGAAAGATTTCCAAGAAATTTTTTATTGGGCTGCCGATTCCGGCCGCAGCCAGTACCCTGGCTATGCTGGTGCTTTTTGCTCCTTATTTTTCAGAAGTTATGACCGAAAAAATCCTGCCCTGGCTGACCCTGGGGCTCGTTTTTCTGGTTGCGATTCTGATGGTCAGCAACGTGCGTTACGCTTCTTTCAAGGAGCTTGGTTTTATCAAGGGGCACCGTTTTACCGCCACAGTTACCGCGCTTATGGTTTTTGTGCTGGTGGCCTCGGAACCGCGTATTATGGGCTTTTTATTTTTTCTGATGTATATCGCCTCTGGTCTTCTGTACTCGTATTTTTATCTGCCGCTGCGCAAATCGTTTCCGGTCATGAGGGCCTCGCACAAGGAATCCTGAAATTTTTCGTGATGCTATCTGCGTTGCTGCGGGGAGGACGTTCCATAATGAAAGGATTGAATCGCGGCTACTTGTATGTTTTTATTGCCGCTATCCTGTGGGCCTGTATCGGGCCGGTAGCCAAAATCGCTTTTGCCGAAGGCATGAACCCCCTTGAGGTTGGGTTCTGGCGGGCGGGCTTTGGCGGTCTGGCCTTTGTTGTGCATGGTGCTGTCAGTAAACAGCTTGCCCTGCCTCCTAAAGACCTGCCCGGTATTGTCTGTTTTGCCTTTTTTTGTATTGCTGTTTTTTTCTGTGCCTATCAGATTGCTGTTGAGCAGGGCGGCGCGGCTCTGGCTTCGGTGCTTTTATACACTGCTCCGGCCTGGGTAGCACTCCTGGCCCGTATGATTCTGGGGGAAATTTTAACACCGCTCCGGCTGCTCAGTATTGGCCTGAGTGTTTTGGGGGCCGGAGCTGTCGCCTTTGGTGCGGACGGAACAGGAAAGATGACAGTCAGCGTTGTGGCCATTGGTTGCGGTTTGCTGGCCGGTTTTACTTACGCCATGACCTATATTTTCGGTAAAAAATTTTTACGCCGCTATTCAAGCGTAACTGTTTTCAGCTACGCTGTTCCTTTTGCCCTGTTCTTTTTGCTGCCTTTTGTTTCCCTGTTCATTCCTTCTCCCAAGGCTTTTGGGGCGGTTCTTTTTTTGGGCCTGGGAACAACATACGGCGCCTATCTGGCCTATTACCGCGCCTTGGCCTGTCTTGACGCGTCAAAGGTGGCTGTGGTCGCGACCCTGGAACCTGTTTTGGCGGCGATACTGGCCTTTGTCTGGTGGGCGGAGCGTTTTACCTTGCTGGGCTATCTTGGCGCGGCACTTATTCTCATTGGCGTGCTGGTGACCATACTGGAGAAGAACGCGGCAGAACAAGCTGCCTAAATGAAGGAATGAGTATGACAAAAGAACTGAATGCTTCACAGCTGACCTTTATCAAATCTGTGCTGATTGCTTTGAGTACTGTGCGGCGGCGGAAAAAAGTCCATCTGGCCGGCTCTGCCAAATGGACTATTTTGCATGAACTGGAAAACGAAATTCTGACTGAACTGTACACGCATGGTTTTGGCCCTGACGCCATAAACGAGGTGGGTACCATGCTTGAGGAACTCAATCTGATTCCATCGGATTTTTGGGAATGAATAGTCAGGGCTGGATAAAAATCCCGCTTCGTTTTTTGTGTTTTTCCCGCCTGGTTGTTTTTGTTCCCTGTATTTTTTTTTCTTCCCTGCTTCTTGGCTTTGGTCTGAGTTTTCTGCTTGTCGTTCCCGGCTCTGTCATTTTTTTTGCCGTTGATGTTCAGCTTGAAAATATTTTTTTTCTGCTCTGTTTTTTTCAGGCCATGTGTACGGCACTCTTTTTTTTCTCACTTTTGCGTTTGCGGCAGAAACTGCGTCTGTGTGGGGTATCGGAAGAGGAAAAAACATAAATTCTTGTAAGGAGTATGATGAACGAATTACCAAAGGCCAGACTGCATCTGAAAGATTCGTGCTATGAACTGCCGGTCTATCAGGGGACAGAAGGCGAAATAGGAATTGATATCGGCAGTCTGCGTGCCATGAGTGGAGCAATTGCCCTTGATCCGGGCTACAAGAACACAGGTTCGTGCGTGAGCCGCATAACCTTTGTGGACGGAGAAAAAGGGATTTTGCGCTACCGAGGGTATGGCATTGAAGAATTGTCCCAAAAAAGTTCTTTTATTGAAACGGCCATGCTCCTTATCTTTGGTGAACTGCCATCTCCTGGGCAGCGGCGGGAATTTCGTTTACTGCTTGAACATCAGGAACTGCTGCATGAAGACATGTTGCACCATTTTGAGGGTTTTCCTGCCAATGCCCACCCTATGGCCATTTTATCCGCAGTTATCAATTCTCTTGGCAGTTATCATCCCCATCTTTTTGAGATTTCAGATGCTGATGATTTCAAGCTGGCCGCAGCCCAGATCATGAGCAAGGTACGCACCATTGCCGCGTTCGCGTACCGTAAATCCATCGGCTATCCCTTTATTTATCCTGATCCTGAGCTCAGCTACTGCATGAATTTTTTGCACATGATGTTTTCCATTCCGTATAAAAGGTATGTTCCGTCTGAGGAAGCTGTGCAGGCGTTGTCCCTGTTTTTTATGGTCCATGCCGATCATGAGCAGAACTGTTCCTGTTCTACCGTGCGTATGGTCGGTTCTTCCGGGGCCAGCCTGTTTGCTTCTGTTGCCGCTGGAATCTGCGCTTTGTGGGGGCCGCTGCATGGCGGAGCCAACGCCGCTGTTATCCAGATGCTTGAAAAAATCAGGGATGAGCACATTCCGGTCAAAACCTATCTTGAGGCGGTGAAAAAAAAGGGAGTCCGGTTAATGGGCTTTGGGCACCGTGTGTATAAGAGTTTTGACCCCCGCGCCCGTATCCTGAAAGCAGCCGCGCATAAACTGCTTGAACTGCCGGGGCAGCAGGGAGATAAGCTCTTTGATCTTGCGCAGGAAATGGAAGAAACCGCCCTGAAAGACAGCTATTTTCAGGACAGAAGGCTGTACCCGAATGTGGATTTCTATTCAGGACTGATTTTGCGCGCTCTGGGTATTCCTGTGCCCATGTTCCCGGTTATGTTTGCTATTGGCCGTATGCCGGGCTGGATCGCGCACTGGCGGGAAGCTGCTCTTGATAAAACAAACAGGATTCAGCGTCCGCGCCAGATTTATGACGGGGCGCGCGAGCGTGGGTATATTGCCCCTGAAAACCGCGGGTAGTTTTTTCGTAACGAGGTTGTCGTGGCACTTTTCAGTCTGCGTGATGTTTTTTTGTCCTTTTCCGGCACTCCCTTGCTGGACGGTATTGGCTTCCAGGTTGAAAGCGGTGAGCGGGTCTGTATTGTCGGGCGCAATGGCGAGGGCAAGTCAACCTTGCTGCGGGTTATCAGCCGTGAGCAGAATCCTGACAGGGGCGAGGTATTCTGGAGTCAGGGATTAAAAATCGGTTTTTTGCCGCAGGACGCGTTTTTTGATGCCGCAGGCAGTGTCTTTGATGTTGTGGCCGGTGGGCGGGGCCAGGAGCTTGACTGGGAAGAACAGGCAGAGGTGCGAAGAGTGCTTTCTCGTTTGCATCTGGAGCCGGAGGCCCTGTTTGCAGATCTTTCCGGCGGCCTGAAAAGGCGGGCTTTGCTTTCCCGCGCGCTTGTTGGCCGGCCTGATGTTTTACTTCTGGACGAGCCAACCAACCATCTTGACCTTGATTCCATTGTCTGGCTGGAAGATTTTTTGCTGCGCCGGATAAAAACCCTTGTTTTTATCACCCACGACCGTTTTTTTCTGCGCCGTCTGGGCACGCGAATCATTGAGATTGACCGGGGCAGGGCTTTTGACTGGACATGCGACTACGATACCTTTTTGCGGCGCCGTCAGGCCCTTCTTGACGCGGAACAGGAGCATGAAAAGCGTGTTGACCGCAAATTGAGTGAAGAGGAACAGTGGATTCGCAAAGGCATCAAGGCCCGGCGTACCCGTAACGAGGGGCGGGTGCGGGAACTGCAAAAAATGCGGGAGCAGAAAAAAGCTAGGCGCAAGTGTACCGGACAGGTCAGTATGCGGATTGCCGAGGGAGAGCGGTCGGGCAATCTGGTGGCTGAAATAACAAACCTTTCGTTTGCCTATGATACCAGGCCGCTGGTGACGGATTTTTCAACCCAAATCATGCGCGGCGACCGTATCGGGATTATCGGGCCTAATGGCGCGGGCAAGACCACTCTTATCCGCCTGCTTTTTGGGCAGCTTGTTCCGGTCAGTGGGCAGGTCAGGCTGGGAACGGGTATCGAGCTGGTCTGGTTTGACCAGTTGCGGGAACAGCTTGATATGGAAAAAAGCGTGAAAGACAATGTCGCCGATGGCAGCGACTGGGTTGAAACCGCCACTGGCCGCCAGCATGTGCTTGGCTATCTGCGTGATTTTCTTTTTGAGCCACAGCGAGCAATGCTGCCGGTAAAGGTGCTTTCCGGTGGCGAGCGGGCGCGGCTTTTACTGGCCCGTCTTTTTCTGCGGCCGTCAAATGTCCTGGTTATGGACGAGCCGACCAATGACCTTGACGTGGAAACGCTTGAACTGCTTGAAGAAAAATTGCTTGAATACCGAGGAACCCTGCTTGTTGTCAGTCATGACCGCGCCTTTCTCAACAGTGTGGTTGTGAATACCTTTGTGTTTGAGGGCGGCGGCAAGGTCGGTGAATATGCAGGTGGCTATGACGACTGGCTCATTCAACGTCCGAAACCGGAAGCTGTTTCCGGCAAGGAGCGCCAGGTTGTTTCGCTGAGTATTCCGGCGAAAAAAAAGGGCGGGTTCAGAGAGCAGTGGCAGCGTAAACAGTGGCAGGCGGAAGTGGAGGAATTGCCCCGGCGTATTGATCTTTTGGAAAGCAGGCAAAGTCAGTTGCACGAGCAGCTGGCGGATCCGGCTCTTTACAGGGAGGCCGGAGAACAGGTGAAAGGGGTGCAGACTGAACTTGCCGCGCTTGAAAATGAGCTGGAAATGCTTTTTGAACGCTGGGAATTTTTAGAGGCCAGGCTGGCCGAGCCGGCCTGAATGGAACAGACATGAAACGAGGAGAAAAAATGGAAGCAAGAGCAAACCATATTCTGGTTGCCACTGAGCAGCAATGTAAAGATTTGAAAGCCAGGATTGAAAAAGGTGAAATCACCTTTGCCAAGGCCGCGCGCAAGTTTTCCAAATGCCCTTCAGGAAGCAGTGGCGGTGATTTGGGAACCTTTGGCCGGGGACAGATGGTGCCTGAGTTTGACGAGGTTGTTTTCAGCGCGGAAGTCGGCAAGGTGCACGGGCCGGTCAAGACCGATTTTGGCTATCACCTGATACAGATTGCTGAACGCAGCGAGTAGGAAAAACAAGGCCGTCTCAAAGACGGCCTTATTTTTAATGAGTTGTTGACAAGGATGTTGTCCTTGTCATTGCGGTTGGAAAACGAGTGGCCCTCTTGACAGCTCGCCCCAATAGGCTGGAAAACTGAAAAATCAGAAGAGAAAAATGGAAGTGGTATCTGATACCCGAAAGTATTTTGAAGACTTGAAGCAGGCCGGACTCGATGAAAAAATTGCGAGGGTACAAGTAACCACCTTGAAAGATGTCGTGAATAACTCAATCGCAGCAAAAATCTGACTTCGCGTAAAAAAAGGGGGCCTGAGGCCCCCCCCAAAAAAAGAGACGTTGAATTAACAGCCAGCGTGATCTTCTGTAAATGTGGGCATCTTGCCAGGGTCGGCTGCCGGACCATAGGTTACGCCACAAGTTGGCCTGCCGTCCAAGTGGAAAACCTGACCTGTTACAGTAAACCCTTCTTCACTCATAGCATTATTCAAGCTTTCAGCGTTGTTAGGATAACCGTTTTGCAACTGGACGTTGCCTGACAAGTCTGGAACGAGTGCCGGTGTAAGTGGGTTTGCATTGGTCATGCTTCCTTTGGCGTGGCACATAACTGCGGCGGACAGCATAGAGGCTTTCAGACTTTTGACCGCAGCAATACGTGACTCTCTTTGCATGCTCATGAATTTGGGGGTGGCAACTGCGGCCAGGATTCCCAAAATGATGAGGACGGCGATAATTTCGATGAGGGTAAAACCGGCTTGTTTGTTTGTTTGTTTGTTCTGCATATTTTTCTCCTGTGGTTAAAATGTTGATAACAATCCCGTTGAAACTAATCCTTGTCATATTGCGTTGTCAAGAGATTAAAGCGCTTCCTGAACTATTTTTTTTTATTTTTCAGGGAAGTTCTGTAACAGTTGCGCGCCGCATTCATCTGTGGTTTTGCTGCCATTGATTGGATATTGCGGGCCTGGGCGAATTATTGAGATTTTTGATTTGAGAATGTTTGTGGTTTTCGGCCCGGCTTTTCTTCCAATCAAAAATCCGCAATCAGCGAAGCGAAAATCAAAAATTCAAAATTATTCTGGTTGCCCTGTGCTGTTGTCTTTGTTATAAGGCTTTATCCGATTTTATTTTTGTATGTAAAAACGAGCATAATTTATGAAATATATCCTGTTTGCCCTTTGTGTTATCTGGCTTTCTTTCAGTTCTGCAAGTTGGGCCAAAACCATTTATGTTACAGATTCCTTACAGATAACAATGCGAATTTTGCCGGACAACAACGCGAAAATTATCCGCATGCTGCCTGCTGCTGAGGCTCTTGAATTACTTGAGAAAAATGAAGAGGGTTGGCTGCGGGTACGTAATGGTCAGAAGGAGGGCTGGGTACTTGAAAGATTGACCACTGAACAGGTGCCCAAAAGTCTGCAACTGGCCCGGCTTGAAAAAAAATATACCGTTCTTGTTGAAAAAAATAAGGATTTGCCCGCCTTGGTCTCGGAAAATGAAAGATTGCGCATGAGCCATGAACAGGCCTTGAAAAAAGTGAACGAACTGACAGCACAATATGAAAAATTGCGCCGTGACGCTGCTGACACCGTTGGCTTGAACGGGCAGATTGAGCTCTTGAAAAAAGAAAACAAAGACAGCGTGGAGGCTCTTGAAAAGATAAAGCTGGAATACAGCCTGCTTGAATCAGAAGTCATGCTGCACTGGTTTCTTGCCGGGGCCGGTGTCTTTTTTCTGGCCTGGGGTCTTGGCTTTGCCCTTGGCCGTGTGCAGCGGAAGAGGAAAACGCGTTTGTACTGAACTGATAATTTTTCTGCGGGATTGAACAGCGGGTTTTTATAACCCGCTGTATTTTTTTGGATTGATTTTGTATTTTTGCACCTTGTAGCGGATAATGCGGTAACTTGTCCGCAAGTCACGTGCGGCCTCCAGAATATTGCCGCCTGTTTTCTTGAGCGCTTCTATGAGCAGTTCCTGTTCAAAATGGGCAACCGCTTCAGAAAAGGACAGTTCATTTTCTGTGGCTGAGCTTTCCGCTGTTTGTAAAGACGGTGGCAGATGGTAGGTTCTGAGGGTTTGTTCCGCGCATAAAAGCGAGGCTCTTTCCATGCAATTTCGCAGCTCCCGGACATTCCCCGGCCAATGATATTGCGTGAGCAGGTCAATGGCCGGAGTGGAAATCCGTTTAATATCCTTTTGGTATGCTTCGCTGAATTGCTGGAGAAAAAATTCCGCCAGGGGCAAGATGTCTTCCGGCCGGTCTCGCAGAGCCGGAATAAAGATAGGAAATACATTGATACGGTAATACAGGTCTTCCCGAAACTTACCAGCTGCTATCAGGTCTTCAAGATTGCGGTGGGTGGCGCAGATAATACGGGTGTCAACCTGAATGCACCGCTGGCCGCCAAGGCGTTCAATCTCGCCTTCCTGTATCGCCCGCAAAAGTTTGGCCTGCGCTTCCAGGCTGAGTTCACCGATTTCATCAAGAAACAGCGTGCCGGTATGGGCGAGTTCAAAGCGGCCTTTTTGGGAACTGACCGCTCCGGTGAAGGCTCCACGTTCATGTCCGAAAAGTTCGCTTTCCAGCAGATGCGCTGGCAGAGCCGCACAGTTGAGTTTGATAAACGGCTTTTTCTGTCTGGCGCTTGCCGCGTACAGACAGTTGGCCAGCAGTTCTTTGCCTGTTCCCGATTCGCCGCGCAGTAAAATAGTGGCCCGGCTGTCCGCCACCTGTTCCACCTGCCGCATGGTATTTTTCATGGCCTTGGAAATACAGATGATGTTGCCGTGCGTTTTCATTTTTTTCTTTCCAAAGGGGCGGGAACGAAGTCGTGGTCTGCCATATTCAAAAAGGCCATGAATGGTTTCGGGTTTACTGCAGTGCTTGCGCCCCAAGTTTGATGGCTTGCAGGTTCATGTCCACAACCTTGGGTCTGAGGTGTGATTTGATGCCGTCTTCAAGAGTGCTGAATGGGAGCGGAAAGTCTGGCGAGGCAAAAAGCGCGCCGAGCAGCACCATGTTGGCAGCCTGAATCGAACCGGCCTGTTCTGCCAGACTCTGGCAGGGCACAAAACAGGTGTGCGGCTGAAAGGCCATGATTGCATTTCTGACCTGTTCTGTATCAGGTGCTGTTTCCCGTCCCATTGCGACACCAATCGGGGGAATGGTTTCGCTGTTGCTGATAATGCTGCCGCCTTTGACCAGATAGGGCAGGGCGCGCAGGGTTTCCAGAATTTCAAAACCAAGCAGAATGTCGGCTTCGCCGTGGCTGATCTTGGGGCTGAAATACCCGCCGAGCAGGACAGTGGATTCTACCACACCGCCACGCTGAGCCATACCGTGAATTTCTCCGGCTGTGACCGGAATATCGTTTTTCATGGCAATGCTGGCCAGCAGGCTGGTTGCTGTTAATGTACCCTGACCGCCAACTCCGGTCAGGAAAATGCGCACGGGCTTCATCTTTTCTCCTTCACTCTGGCCTTGATACGCGGGCTGAGCTGAACGCACAGCATACAGCCAGTGCATTGCTGTTCATCAATACTGACAAGTCCGTCCAGAATTGAAAAGGCTGGACAGCCAAGGCCTGCCGAGATTTTTACAACCTGCGGGTCCCGCGCGAATTCAGGAAGTACATAGGCCTTGCGGGGAGATTTTTGGCCCAGCACCCGACGGGCAAAAAGCGGACACGGATCCTGCGCAATCAGTACCCGCACTCCTGTCATATCCTTCAATTTTATAAGAGCATTGCTGACAGCCTTGTAATTCAGGGCCCGTACTCTTTTGATTTTTTCAGCGCATACGCCGCAACCCTGCACAATGGTGGCCAGATCAATCCGACCCGAATTGGGGCCGGTCATGGTCTGGTCAACACCCGGATTGGGCTGGTGTCCGGTCATGGCTGTTGTTCTGTTGTCCAGAATGACAATCAGCAGGTTGCGTTCATTGTACACGGCGTTGACAAGTCCGGTCAGACCGGAATGAAAGAACGTGGAATCCCCGATAAAGGCAACAACCGGCTTGTCGTTGACCACGGACATGCCCGCTCCGGCAGAAATGGACGAGCCCATGCACAGCAAAAAATCCACAGTCCTGAGCGGCGGCAGGACGCCAAGCGTGTAACAACCTATATCTGATGAATACACAACATCATCGCCAAAGATATGCCGTGCGCTGTGATACACTGACCTGTGCGTGCAGCCGGCGCAAAGGTTGGGCGGACGCAAAGGCAGGGGGGGAGGGACTATCTGTTTTTGTTGCGGAGTGCTCATGCCAAAGGCGGAGTCAACAACTTTTTCAAGCAACTGTGTTGAATACTCGCCCTGGAGCGGAAGCAGGTCACCTTTGCCAATGATTTCAACGCTGATTCCGTGTTGCTGGGCCAGGGCTCGAACCTCTTTTTCCACAATGGGTTCCAGTTCTTCCACGATAATCAGTTTTTTGACCGCCCTCAGCAGGGTCAGGATTTTTTGCTCCGGTAAAGGCCATGAAAAACCAAGGTCAAGGACGCGGGCTTTCTGTTTCCGTTCACGCAGGGCATCGTGCAGATAGGCACGGCTGATGCCGGAAGCGATAAAGCCGACTTCTCCCTCGCCGCTCAGCCGGTTCCAGGGACACTCATCGCTGTAGGCGGCAATCATTTTCAGATTTTTGAGTAACTCGTTGTGTCTGGCCCGTGAAACAGCGGGCACTGAAACAAAGCGGCCCGGATTTTTCTGGAAGCTGCCGGATTTTTTTACAGGCTTGCATCCGCCAAATTCAACGCAGCCACGTAAATGATTGACCCGTGTTGTGGTGCGGAGCATGAGCGGCTGCTGCCATCTGGCGGACAGTTCAAAGGCGGCCTTGGTCATGTCCTTGGCCTCCTGAGCGGTGAGCGGCTCAAGAACCGGTATGCCGCCAAGCCTGGCAAAATAACGGTTATCCTGCTCGTTTTGGCTGGAATGACAGCCCGGATCGTCAGCGCTGACAATGACCATGCCGCCGGGAGTTCCAATGTAGGCCAGTGTCATAAACGGGTCAGCAGCAACGTTTAAGCCCACGTGTTTCATGGTCACCAGCGCGGGAACACCTGTAAGGGTCACGCCGCCGCCTGATTCCATGGCGACCTTTTCATTGGCTGAATACTCGAAAACATAGTCTGCGTCCGGGGACAAACGAAAAAGAGTGTCCGGGATTTCGGAAGAGGGCGTGCCCGGGTAACAGGACACAAAACCAACACCGGCTTCAATGGCTCCGCGGGCGATTGCCTCGTTGCCTAAAAGCAGATGCTTTTCCTTGTCTTTTCCGGTCAGAAGAGGGTGAGCCATTGTTAGCCTTTTTCGATTTGTTGTTTGATTTGCTTGATTTTGTAGTCAATGAAGTCCTTGTTGGTGATGTGAATGTCGTTTTTTAAGTCTTCATATGCGGTTAAAGCGTCCTGCCATTTTCCGGCCTGTTCAGCCACGTTGCCGATCTGGCTGGAAATAATGGTTGTGTAAGCCTCGCCGGCAATGGTTCTGGCCTGTTTGAGCTGGCCCAGGGCATTATCAAATTTTTTGAGCTGCACATTGTCATTTGCCTGTCCCAGCAAGGCAAGGGTTTTGACGGTCTTGTCCTTGGACGTGGCCAGTTTTTCCCACTGTTTCAGGCTGTTGTCGTAGTCCTGCTGTGACTGGTAGGCCTGAATCAATTCCAAACGGATTGCTGTTTCCATTTGTTTTGGAGCAGTGGTCAAAAAGGCGCTCAGAGCTTTTATCTTTTTTTCCGCTTCCTGCTCCATGGCCATGTCTCCCAGTTTTTCTCGGGCGGCTGTCATTTCTTTTTCCTGATTGTTCTGATACCAGGCGTAGCCGCCAACACTTCCAAGCACGACAAGAAGAATCAGACCAATCAGCTTGATATTGTCTACTGTTTTTTGCAGCAGCGGATGAAGAGATTCATTGGCTTCCTGTTCGATCTGTTCCATGAAACCCGGCTGGGGAATTGACTGTTTGTGTTTGTTATCGTTCATTTTTTGTCTCCGGTTAGATAAATTGGGGTCTGTAGCGTCAGTATTGACATTTTCCAGACCGGTTACTTTACGCGTAAAGCCCAAAAAGGTCAAAAAATGGTTTTTCCTTCGGGGCGAAGACGGGAGCGGGGCGGGAAATTTTTGCGGCTGTTTGTAATTTTTTTGCAGTACAAGAAAAAAATATTGCCTGTATCCAGTGCCGAATGTACCATTGGTTTGTTTTTGTTCGCAAAACGATACAGTAAAAAATGGAATGCGTTAAATTTGGATTGTCCGGTTTGGAGGAAAAAATATGGATATTGAAACACAGGTTGTTGAAATGGCGGTTCAGGCCAGACAGGCCGCCAGAAAGATGGCAAGTGTCAGCGGCGGGCAAAAAGAAAAAATGCTGCTTTTGCTGGCGGGCCTGATTGAAGAGCAAAGTGGGGACATTGTTGCCGCCAACGCGCGTGATGTTGAACAGGCGAAAAAATCCGGCCTGGATGAGGCCCGCGTTGACCGTTTGCGCCTGACTCCAGCCGGGGTACAGGCTATGGCGGAAGCCTGCCGCTCGGTTGCCGCGCAGGACGACCCTGTTGGCGAAATACTCGGCCTGAAACGGCAGGCCAATGGACTTCTTCTGGGGCAGATGCGTATCCCTCTGGGCGTGATTGCCATGATTTATGAATCCCGTCCCAACGTGACCATTGACGCCGCCATCTTATGTTTGAAAGCCGGTAACGCTGTTATTTTGCGGGGCGGTTCCGAGGCCTTTCACAGCAATCAGTGTTTGGGGAAAATTCTTCATCAGGCTTTGGAAAAAAGCGGACTGCCCGTGGAGGCTGTGCAGCTTGTGCCAACAACAGACAGGGCTGCCGTTACTGTTTTGCTGAAACAGGACGAATATATTGATGTGGTAATTCCGCGCGGCGGGGAAGGGCTTGTCCGCGCTGTTGTTGCCGAGGCCACCATGCCTGTTTTGAAGCATTATAAGGGTGTTTGCCATATTTTTGTTGATGAAAGCGCTGACCTTGAACAGGCGGAAAAGATTGTTGAAAACGCCAAGGCGCAGCGTCCGGGTGTGTGCAACGCCCTGGAATGCCTGCTCGTGCATCAGGCCGTGGCCGGGGAGTTTTTGTCCCGGATTCAAAAACGACTTTCTTTGTATGGCGTGCGTTTTAAGGCCTGTCCGCGGGCCCTGCCCCTGCTTAGTGAGGCCGCAAGTCCGGCTGCCGACGAAGACTGGGGGCGGGAATTTTTAAGCCTGCAACTGGCGGTCAGGGTTGTTGACAGCCAGCAACAGGCCCAGGAGCATATTGCCCTGTACGGTTCCCGGCATTCAGAAGCGATTCTGACCAACGATCACGCCCATGCCATGCAATTTTTGCGTGAGGTTGACGCTTCGGCGGTACTGATCAACGCTTCCACACGGTTCAATGACGGAGGTGAGTTCGGACTCGGGGCTGAAATCGGCATCTGTACGTCCAAGCTCCATGCTTACGGGCCGATGGGAGTGCGTGAACTGACCGGACGCAAATTTGTTGTCTTTGGAGAAGGGCAGGTACGTATCTGAATGGCGCGCGAAAAAGTCGGAATTTTTGGGGGCACGTTTAATCCCGTGCATGTCGGGCATTTGCGGCTGGCTCTGGAAGTGCGGGAGCTGGCCGGACTTGACCTCGTTGAATGTTTGCCCTCCGGTGTGCCACCGCATAAATCCGCGCGGGGAATCCTGCCCTTTGCCCTTCGGGTGCGGCTTTTGCGTCAGGCTGTTACGGGAATTCCCGGCCTTGACGTAAACGAGCTTGAAGGCTCCTTGCCTGGTCCGTCCTTTACCTGCAGGACAATTGACACGTTGCTGCAACTCCGTCCTCAAACAGAATTTTCTTTTCTGCTGGGCAGCGATGATCTGCTGAATATTACGAGCTGGGAAGAGGGAAATGAGCTGCCCCGCAAAATGAATTTTATCATTATTGAACGGCTGGTTTCCTTTGACAAGGCACTTGCCTTTGCCCGCACGACATGGCCTGAAAACAGGCAGCAGGAAAACAGGTTGTTATTTCCTGATGGCACAAACATGCTGTTTTTGTCGCCTCCACGCCTTGAAATCAGCTCAACCCTGATCAGGGACATGTGGCGGCAGAACCGCCGGATTGATTTCTGGGTGCCGGAAGGCGTGCTGGAATTGATGCAGAATGCCAGGGCGGAAATTGATCGTTGCTGGAATGAAACCTGAGTTTGGCAATCTGATTGGTGGGGAAAAAGCCTGCTCAGGTATTTTTCCGAGCAGGCTTTTTTATGGCTTTTTAAGAAGAAGCAGGTCAGGCAACTTCGGAAAGCAGGCGTGTCAGCTTGGCTGAGATTTGCAGCAGATCGTCGCGTATATCTGTCTGGTCTGCCCATTCCATATTTTCGATTTGCTGGGTGCGGTCGCGCAACTGGTCGATTCTGGTCTGCATCTCGTCCATGACAAAATTCCAGTTGATACGGGCGGGCAGGACTTCCGGCAGGGACGGAGTTGTCTGTACCTTGCCTGCCGCAAGTTCAATTTTTTCCATGTAATCAGGAATATGCACTTTAAGATGGAACTGTTTTTTGATCAGTTCTGCCAGTGCCTGCTGGGCCTTGTATTCTCCGTGGACCAGAAAAACTTCCATATTCGGGTTGTTGAAGTTGGAAACCCAGTCCAGAATCTGGCTTTGGCCGGCGTGGGCTGAAAAACCGCCAATCGTATAAATATTGGCGTTCACAACCAGTTCTTCTCCCATGAGCGTGATGGTCTTTGCCCCGTCAACCAGCCGTCTGCCCGGTGTGCCTGCAGCCTGAAAGCCGACAAACACGATTGAGGCGCCGTGCCGCCAGATATTGTGCCGCAGGTGATGCTTGATGCGTCCGGCATTAGCCATGCCGCTGGCCGAGATAACAACAGCCGGGCCGTCTGCTTCGTTAATGGCCATGGAGTCTTCCGTACTCAGGGTAAATTCGAGGTTCGGCAGATCAAGCGGGTCTACGCCGCGCCTGAGCACCTCTTTTGTTTTCTGGTCGTAATATTCCTTGTGGGTGCGGAATATTTCTGTTGCCTTGATGGCTAAAGGACTGTCCAGGTAGACAGGAAGTTCTTTGGGAATCTTTCCATCTTCTTTAAGCTGGCGCAGGGCGTAGATGATTTCCTGGCTGCGTTCAATGGCAAAGGCCGGAATGATGGTTTTCTGGCCGTGGCTGACAGCGGAATTGATGGCCTCGGCCAATTCTTCCAGGCTGATGTCTTCGTTTTTGTGATTTCTGTCGCCATAGGTTGATTCCAGAAAAAGGTAATCGGCTTTTTCTTCTGTTTCAGGGTCACGGATAATAAAACGGTCCGGGCGGCCAAGGTCACCGGAAAAAACAAGTTTTGTCTGTTTGCCGTTTTCCGTAATCCAGAGTTCAATGAATGAGGAACCCAGAATATGTCCGGCATCGTTAAATTCCATGCGTACGTCAGAAACAGGGCTGAGCTTGGTTCCGTACTCCACGGCTTTCAGCTGGCGGATTGTTTTTTCCGCGTCTTTCTGGGTATATAAAGGTTCTGCTTGCGGCAGGCCTTTGCGCAGGCGTTTTTTGTTTTCCCATTTTGCTTCCATTTCCTGAATATGGGCACTGTCCCTGAGCATAATGTCCAGTAAATCCAGGGTCGCAGTTGTGCAGTAAATCGGGCCGGAAAACCCGTCTTTGACTATTTTGGGGAGCAGTCCCGAATGGTCGATATGGGCGTGGGTAACGAGGATGAAATCAAGTTTTCCGGTGCTGATATCCTGTCGTTCCAGGTTTCTTTTTTCAATATCCTTGTTCCCCTGGTACATTCCACAATCAATGGCAAAGCGGGTTGTTGCCGTTTCCACAACAAAACATGAACCTGTAACAGTACGAGCCGCACCCAAAAACGAGATCTTCATAAGCCTCCTCACGTGTAAGAGCAAAATAAAAAAAGTCTTGTATCCTTTCTTGAATTTAGGGGCAACATCTCTTTTATCCTCCTGAATTGACTGGCCGGACAGGTTTGATTATAGCTTTGAACGAAAAATTTTTAGAAGGAAAAATGTATGGCCCAGTTTGATGTTGAAAAGATCCTTGATTGGCTGTTCGGCTGGAATCTTATTTATCTGCCAAAAATCGTGGCTGCTTTTTTTATCCTGTTTATTGGCTGGCGGCTGGCCAAAAAAATTGCCAGGCTTGTTGTTTTGCTGATGCGAAGAAGCAAGGTTGATGAAACGCTGGTTGGTTTTCTTGAAAATATCCTTTATTATGCCTTGCTCGTCTTGGTCGTGTTGAGCGCCTTGTCGCAACTTGGCGTGAACATGACTGCTTTTCTGACTGTTATGGGGGCGGCTGGTCTGGCTGTAGGTCTGTCCCTGAAAGAAACCCTGGCCAATTTTGCCTCTGGTGTCGTGCTTATTTTTTTCGCGCCGTTTCGTATCGGAGATTACGTGACCATCGCGGGTATAAGCGGAACTGTGGAAAAAATAACGGTTTTCAGCACAATTATCAGAACAGCTGACAATCAGCGGATTATCGTGCCCAATGGAAAAATCAGCAATGACGTTATCATCAATGTCAATGGTAACCCTACCCGCAGAGTCAGCCTGACAATAGGAATCGGGTATGGAGATGATATTGCAAAAGCCAGGCAGGTTGTGGAAAGTATTTTTCAGGAAGAGGGGAGAATCCTGCATGAACCCGCTCCCAGTGTTGTTGTTTCTGAGCTGGGAGAAAGCAGTGTTAATCTTTTTATTCGCGCGTGGGTGAAAACAACAGATTACTGGCCTGTTCTGTTTGATCTGAACGAAAAGATTAAAAATCATTTTGATCAGGAAGGAATTTCAATTCCCTTTCCGCAGCGTGATATTCATCTTATTAAAGATTGAAGTTTTTTGGGGTTACGCTGTATATTGAAAGGAGTTCACTGACCAGCTGACTTTCATCAGGAAAAGAACCAGTTTCAAATTTTGAATATACAAGACTGCCGTCTGCCATAACATTAAATATGCTCCCATCTCCCGGAATGAGCTTTGGCTCTGTTCCCAAAGCCTTCTGTATTCTGGCCGCCAGGCTGACAGCCCGTGGTTGATAGTTTCAAACAGTGCAGTAGGTGATGGATATTTCCATTTGTCCTTCCTTGTTTTGAATCTTGATAGGTACGTGAATTCTGTCTTTTGTCGGAACTGCAACGCAATGTCGCTGAAAATATTTTTATCCCGCTGGGTTGTCAAATCTTTTTGGTCATTGGGGCTAGTCCTTGACAGAAATTGAAGTTTCTGAAATGTTTCCAGATTCGGCAAAAGATTTTTATGCGTTTCAAGACAGGGCTCTGATGAGGCATTTTTGAGGCGTGTATTTTTTATATTTCTCAAAGAGGAGAAGAAATGGCCAGAATTACAGTTGAAGACTGTCTTGAGCATGTAAATAACCGTTTTTTAGTGGTTCAGCTGGCGGCAAAGCGTTGCCTGCAATATAAAGACGGATATGAAGCCCTGCTTGAAACCGGAAACAAGGAGATTGTCACTGCCCTGCGCGAAATTGCCGCGCAAAAGGTGTTGCCCGGAGAAAATGTTGACAAGTATTGCGCTGAACACTGAGCAGGAAAATGGCTAAACGTGATTATTATGAGGTGTTGGGGGTTGAGCGCAACGCCTCTGCCGATGAACTGAAAAGGGCCTACAGAAAACTGGCTTTTCAGTATCACCCCGACCGCAACCCTGACGATGCCAGTGCCGAAGAAAAATTCAAGGAAGCCGCCGAAGCCTATGAGGTGCTGAATAACCCTGAAAAGCGGGCCATGTACGACAGATACGGGCATGAAGGAGTCAGCTCGTCCGGCGGCGGATTTCAGTCTTCTGATGATATTTTCAGTGCTTTTGGCGACATCTTTGGTGATTTTTTTGGTTTTGGCGGTGGGGGGCGAGGCCGTGGCTCACGTGTTCAGGCTGGAGCAGATTTGCGCTACAACCTTCGGGTCAGCTTTTATGATGCAGCCAAGGGCGCCGAGGTTGAGCTGAATCTTCCCAAGAAAGAGCAGTGCGCTGAATGTGGCGGCGATGGAATCGAACCCGGCCACAGGGCCGAAATGTGTGCCCAGTGTAATGGAACAGGTCAGGTGCAGCGGTCGCAGGGATTTTTTCGTATTGCCATGCCGTGTCCAACCTGTCACGGGCAGGGCAGCATTATCAGGAATCCTTGCCGCAAATGCCGTGGAGCCGGGACTGTTCAGGTGCAAAAGAACCTGAAAGTACGGGTTCCGGCCGGAGTTGACAACGGCAGCCGGCTTAGACTGCGCGGTGAGGGGGAACCCGGGCTGTATGGCGGCCCTCCGGGCGATTTGTATGTTGTGATTTACGTTGACGCGGACAAGGTTTTCAGCCGTCAGGGGCAGGATTTACTGCTTGAAACGGAGATTTCTTTTGTTCAGGCCATACTGGGCGATAAAATTGCTGTTCCCACCCTTGATGAGCCTGTGAATATGGATATTCCGGCCGGAATCCAAAGCGGTACGGTTTTGAAACTCAAAGGCGTTGGCCTGCCCTATCTTGGCAGTTCACAAAAAGGCGACCTGCTGGTTGAGGTCAAGGTCAAAATCCCCACCAGGGTCACCAAAAAGCAGGAAGAGCTGTTGCGTGAATTTGACCGTCTGGAAGAAGACCGGCCCATGAAAAAAACCAGAAAGTTTCTTAAAAAAGTCTTGGGAGAGGAAGAAAAAGACTGAAAAGAGCAGGAATATCAAGGGCGGTTTACCGCCCTTTTTTATGCTGTAAACGAAGTTCGAAAAATCAGTTTATAATTTTTCCTTAGCTTGTTACCAGGTTTTGCGCACGGGTACGCCTGCTTTTGCGAGTTCCTGCTTAATGGCGTTTATGCTGTAGTCGCCGAAATGTACCATGGACGCAATCAGCGCGGCATCCGCCTGCCCGGCAGTCAACGCCTCGACAAGGTGGCCTGGTGTTCCCGCCCCGCCTGAGGCAATGACCGGAATGGTTACCTGGCTGGCAATCAGGCTGGTCAGGTTGATTTCGTAACCGTTTTTGGTGCCGTCAGCGTCAATGGAGTTCAGGCACAGTTCTCCTGCGCCTAGCCGTTGGGCTTCTTTTGCCCACCACAAGGCGTCAATGCCTGTATGTTTGCGTCCGCCGTGAATGACGATTTCGTAGCCCGATGGAATGCCGGGGCTGACCGGAACGCGCAGGATATCCATGCCCACAACAATACATTGGCAGCCGAAGGCTTCAGCCCCTTCGGAGATAATGGCCGGATTTTTGACTGCCGCGGAGTTCACAGAGATTTTTTCCGCGCCCGCGAGTAAGGCCGCGCGCATGTCTTCAACCGTGGAAATACCGCCGCCAACAGAGAAAGGAATAAAAATATTGCTGGCAACCTGTTCCACAACCTTGAGCATCAGGCCCCGTCCTTCGGCAGAGGCGGTGATATCGTAAAAAACAATTTCGTCCGCTCCCTCACGCGCGTAAAAGCAAGCGGTTTCAACTGGATCGCCAATATCAATATTGTTTTGAAATTTTACGCCCTTGGTCAGTTTGCCGTCCCGAACGTCCAGACAGGGAATGATTCGTTTACTGAGCATGTTTGTTCTCCTGACAGTAGGCGGAAAAATTTTTCAGCAGCTTCAGGCCGGGTTCGCCGCTTTTTTCAGGGTGAAACTGGACAGCCCAGAATCCGTTTCTGCCCAGAACGGAACAAAATTCTCTGCCGTGCGTGCTGGTGGCAATAACATATTGCGGCGCCGGGGCGGGGAAAAAACTGTGCACAAAATAAAACTGCGCGTCTGGGGCAATATCCGTAAAAAGGGCGCAGTCTGTGCGGCGGGTAACGGTATTCCAGCCCATGTGCGGAATCGTGATTGGCTGGCCAGCCGCATCACGCCACGCCGCGTCAAACTGGAGGCAATGGCCTTCAATAATGCCCAAGGTGTCGGTTCCGTTATTTTCCTGGCTTGTTTCAAGGATAATCTGGCAACCCAGGCAGATACCGAGCATGGGTCTGGCACTTGCCACCAGTCCCTTTATCACGGTATCCAGACCGGATTGTCGCAGGTAGCGCATGGCTGAGGCTGCCGCTCCAACACCGGGAAAGATAATGCCGTCTGCTGATTGCAGGTCTTTTTCGTCTGCGGTAATGATACAGTCTATGTTTTCGTGGCACAGGGCACGTTTGACACTGGTCAGATTGCCGGCCTGATAGTCAATAATCGCAAGCATATATTTTCCTTATGTGAGAAAATTTCGTACCATAAAAAAAAAGAATACGTTTTTTTGGACAGGTATTCAATAAATAACAGGAGAGAAAAAGTGTATATTGTGACTGGTGGAGCCGGATTTATCGGCAGTGCCTTTGTCTGGAAGCTCAATCAGCAGGGCTGTGATGATATTGTGGTCGTGGATAATCTGGCAACAAGCGATAAATGGAAAAATCTTGTCGGGCTCCGGTACAGGGAATACATGCACAAAACCGCTTTTTTAGAGCATGTGTTGCATGATGAATGGGAAGGACCGCTTACAGCGGTTGTCCACATGGGGGCCTGCTCTGCAACAACCGAACCTGACGCTGATTATCTGATGGAAAACAATGTGTTTTACAGCAAGGTGCTGGCCCAGTTCGCTCTGGAACGAAACGCCCGTTTTCTTTATGCCAGCAGTGCCGCGACCTATGGAGACGGCGCATTGGGCTTTGATGATGAACCCGCTGGTCTTGATGCCTTGCTGCCGCTTAATATGTACGGATATTCCAAGCAGCTTTTTGACCTGTGGGTCAAGGAAAACGGCCTGCTTGAGCGTGTTGCGGGCCTTAAATTTTTTAATGTGTACGGGCCAAATGAATACCACAAGGGGGACATGAAAAGTGTTATCTGCAAGGCTTTTTCCCAGGTAAAAGAGCAGGGCAGAATCCGGCTTTTTAAGTCATACCACCCGGACTACGGCGATGGTGAGTCCTTGCGGGATTTTGTGTACATCAAGGATTGTGTGGACGTGATGTGGTGGCTGCTTGAGCACCCTGAAGTTAGCGGCATCTTTAACCTTGGAACTGGAGTTGCCGCAAGCTGGAATGAACTGGCTCACGCTGTCTTTGCAGCCATGGAACTGCCTGTTCATATTGAATATATTGATATGCCGGAAGCCCTGCGCGGAAAATACCAGTATTTCACGCAGGCCCGTATGGACAGGCTGCGCCAGGCCGGATACTCCGGGACATTTTGCCCGCTGGCTGAGGGGGCAAAGGATTATGTCCGCGGGTATCTGCAAGCTGAAAACCCGTATTTTCTTTCCCGCTAAAGGGTGGTTGGGGGCTTTTTTTGAACAGGGTAAACGCCAGCCCGCAGAAGCGGACCATGTCTTTCCGGTTTGTTGGCCGGCATCTTTTTTGGGGGGTATTGGGCTGTGCTTTTTCCTGCTGCGTGTTTTTCCTGCTGTTCAATCTTGTTTGGCCGCTTGAAAAAAATCTGTTTTTTCCTTCTACAGGGATTCAGATTCTGGACGTAAGCGGCAAACCCCTGCGTTTTTTTCTGTCCAAAGATGACACCTGGCGTTTTGAAACCCCGCTTGACAAAATAAGCCCGGTGCTGCGTCAGGTGACGCTTGCATCTGAAGACCGCTGGTTTTACAGCCATTTTGGCGTCAACCCGTTTTCTGTTGTTCGGGCGGCCTGGAGCAATCTGCGCGCGGGTCGGGTGATTTCCGGCGCTTCAACCATCAGTATGCAGCTTGCCCGCCTGATAAATCCCGCTCCGCGGACATTTCGTGTCAAGTTGCGGGAAAGTCTGCGTGCCTTGCAGATAGAATTTTCATTGACCAAAAAAGAGATTTTGGAGCGGTATCTGAATCTGGCTCCTTTTGGGCGCAATATTGTTGGCGTGGGCGCGGCCGCGTGGTTTTATTTTGGCAAAACAGCCGAGCGCCTTTCCCTTGGCGAGGCAGCTCTGCTTGTGGCCTTGCCCCGTGCTCCAGCAGCATATGACCCCATGCGTCACCCTGAACGGGCCAGAACGGTTCGCAACCGGATTTTGGCCAGGGTCGGTGAGTACGGCCTGTTCTCGCCGGAAGAAATCCAGCGGGCCATGCGGGAACCTCTGCCGCGGGCCTTTACGCCTCTTCCCATGTACGCGCCGCATTTTTGTGAACTGGCCGCGCGTTTTTTTCATGGCGGACAGGCCAGGACCAGTCTGGAACTTGACTTGCAGCTTGCCGTGCGGGCCCGTTTTCGCTTGCACCTGCAAAAGATGCGGGAACAGGGCATACGGGACGGGGCCTGTGTCGTGCTTGACCGTTTTACACATAACATACAGGCTCTGATTGGCAGTTACGATTTTTTTGATGCTGAGCGTGGCCAGATAAACGCCGCGCTGGTGAGCCGTTCTCCGGGCTCAACCCTCAAACCGTTTTTGTTTGCCCAGGCCTTTGATTCGGGAAAGATTCTGCCCCAGAGTGTTGTTTTTGATATTCCAATGGATTTTTCCGGCTACAGCCCGAACAACTATGACGGAAAATTTCGCGGCATGATAAGCGCTGGTTCGGCTCTGGCCAGTTCACGCAATGTTCCGGCAGTGCGTTTGCTGTCTGATATCGGGCTTGACCATTTTCACGCCCTGCTCCGAAAAGGCGGTTTACAGTCGCTTGATGAAAAACCGGACCAATATGGTTTGTCCTTTGTTCTTGGGGCCTGTGAAGTCAATCTGCTTGAACTGACTAACCTGTACGGCGTGTTGGCAAACAGCGGCGATTATCGTCCGTGGGGGCTGGCGGCAGAGGCAGAGCCAGCTCGGCCTGTTTCTCTTCTTTCACCTGCCGCCGTCTGGTTGACCAACCAGATTCTGACCCTGGTTGAACGCCCTGATTTGGGGCAGGCCTGGGCTTTGACACGGGATATTCCCCGTGTGGCCTGGAAAACAGGAACCTCTTTCGGGCATCGGGATGCCTGGGCCATTGGTTTTTCAGGGCGGCATATTATTGGCGTCTGGGTTGGCAATCTTACTGGTGAAGCTGTGCAGGGCATTTCCGGCGCCCAAAACGCCGGGCCGCTTTTGTTTGATTTGTTCCGGGCCGTGCAGACAAAAGAAGAAAGTCTGGTGCTGCCCAGACCTGATGACGCGGTACGCATACCTGTGTGCGTTTTAAGCGGTTTGCGGGCCACCTCTTTTTGTCCGCATAAGGAGCTGGTCTGGGCGGTTGGCGAACATCTGCCCGAACCGTGCAACTGGCATAAAAGGATTTTTGTGGACAGCCAAAGCGGTGAGCGGCTGGTTGGCGCCTGTTTGAGGCTTCGGCCTCACAAGTCACGTATTTTGACTGTTTACCCAAGGGAAATTGCCGGTTGGAGACGTGAGCAGGGCATGGCGAATCCGCAGATTCCGCCGGTCAGCAAGCTCTGCACTCAGGTCGCTCCGGGTAAAGGGCCGCTTGTTGTTTCCCCCAGTCCTGCCACGCCATATATCCTGCAAAAAGGTGTACCGGTTGAGTGGCAAAAAATTCCACTGGTTGCCAGAAGCGAAGCCGGTGTAAAGACGCTGTACTGGTTTTTTGATGGGAAGCTGGTTGCCCAGGGTCCGCCCGAAAAAAAACATTTTCTGGCACTTGAAAAGGGACATCACCATATTGTTGTGCAGGACGATTTAGGGCGTTCCACAAGCCTTCATATTCAGGTGGAATAAAACGCAGGTGAAAGTTGTAATGAAAAAAGCACTGAATTCCTCTTAAAAAGAGGTTTTCAGTGCTTTGTTTGTGTGGCGGGGCCGAAGGGACTCGAACCCTCGGCCTCCGGCGTGACAGGCCGGGCTGCATAGTTTATCCTTGCTAATAGTTTTACTATAAATAAGGAGGAAATGGTTATGTGTACATTCTCTAATTGTTGGTCTTATTATGTCGCCGGTGTTCTTAGCCAGAAGTCGAAACGATCACAGACATCTGAGGCCGCAAGGTGGCGTTATCTTATAAAATATTTTAACGATGATTATTTAATCACTGATATCCATCCGTTAAATTTAATTAATTTTCAACGGACGGTAAATCACTTAAGTCCCCAATCTGTCGCTCATTGTTTAAGCTTGCTACGTAGAGTAATTAACTACTCAATTAAAATCGGATTTTATGCCGGGCCATGCCCTAAGATTTCGTTACCAAAATTCGATAATAAGAGATTACGGTTTTTGTCAAGAGATGAAGCTCAAAAACTTTTAGATGAATTAAAACAACGATCTGATTTATGGTATGATATTAGCCTGTTCGCGCTGAATACAGGCTTGAGAGCAGGAGAAATTTATAATCTGACTTTTGGTAATTTTGATCGTAAAAATAGAGTGGCTTATGTTATGAAGACAAAAAATCTTAAAAATAGAACTATCCCGCTAAATGAGATCGCATTTCAAATATTAGCCAGAAGAGTATCAACGAGGGCTGGTTCTTATATTTTTATGGGGAAAAGAGGAAAGGAGATAAAATGCGTAGATAATTCTTTCAAGAAGGCAGTAACATCTTGCGGGTTCAACTCTTATGATACAGATCGTTTGAATAGGGTTGTTTTTCACACGCTAAGGCACACATTTGCAAGCTGGCTTGTTCAAGACGGGATTCCTTTGGCTGTCGTCAGCGAGCTCTTGGGACATTCTTCTATCAATATTACAATGCGTTATGCCCATCTGGCTCCGAGTCAAGGGAGAATGGCTGTAGAGACAATCGCTAAACGATTGACTGATTAAGTTTTTTTATATATGAGATGGAACTAGAGTAGGAAGAAATGATGCTACTAAAATTTTTTGAAAAAAAATCTGACCTCGCTTTCTGGGAAAATATTTTTTCGATGTCAGGGGCAGCGTGTCTTGCGGTCGCATTTATCGACTTAAATCTATTTCGCTTGTAGTACAGCATTTGTTTTTGTCGGCATTGCTTACTATTTCAAGAAGAAAAAGGAGGACTAAAATGAAAACAATCCTTTTTGTTTTGCTTATTTGTGCATTTATTGCTTTCGGGTTGTACGGATCATTGTCGAAGAAAAAGCTCTAAAGAGTCGCAAAAATCCAGCCTAAAGACACAAAAGTGAGGGCAGCAAGCCCTCCTTTTGTGTAAGCTTTTTTAGGCTTTTTTTCTGCCCAATCTTTACTAGCTAAAATTATCAAGAGGAGTCCGGGGACGATAAGAGTCGCCGCCAAAACATAACCAACTGGCATGGCAAAAATTGCTGCTGGAAAGGGGATTGATTTACCACCTAACTTATAGCCAAGGCATAAACAAAATGCTCCTAACAGCAACATAAAAAACAAACTAAAAGTCGAAAAAATTATTTTGTAGCTTGTTGGCAAAGGCTCTTGAATTAAATTGCCTAGAACGCTTTTGATTTGCACCTCGTCTACAATTTTTTGTATTTTTTCAGGTAATGCTTGGTAATAATCCCGCTGATACTCAAGTGCAATTATTATAGTCCAGAGGGCATCATTATCTTTGATGCCAAGAAGGGATTCAATCCTTTGGAACCGTTCGATCTCTGCTTGATTCAACTTTCTTTCCAAGATGTTTTCAATTTTTTTTACTTCCATATTCTTTCCTCAAACCTTTCCCGTATTTTGTCTCATTATTTTAAATTTTGATAACGATACCATTTTGTTGCATAAAAATAATCTTTGTATGTCTTGGGCTTTGGACATGGGGATAATGGGATAGAAATATGTCTGTTAGGAGCTTCACAGCCGAGCCATGCGATAGGATAGCCGAGTTCGCAGTGGTCGGGAGTGTTCGTTTCTACGCTGGCGGTATTAGCTCGACATCCCCAGCATGACTTTTTCATTCTAAATTTCATTTTCTCACCAAGAGACTTTTTTAAATTCGGAGAAGCAGTTGTTTCTCCATCTTTTCAGTTCTGCCCTGTCTCCAATTTGCAATTCTGCAAGGGCTGTCTTGATTGATTTTCTGTCTGAGTAAATCTTGTCGGCGACCCTATCAGCCAAATCTGGGAAGTTTAAGCTTAGTCCTATTTTTTCGACTTCTTTTTTCAACTTTGATGTATTGTAAAGTTCAAATTTTTCTTCGTTTCCAAAATAGAGATTTCGCCAAACATAAACTGGTACAGAATTAAAAAAGGTCATAAAATTTTTTAGCAAAGCAAGTGAATCTTTTTGGCGATTGATTATCCAAAAAACAGTAAGCTCTCTGTTCAATTCCGGCAAAGTTTCACCTAAAGTTTCAGCATATTTTTTAATACCTTTTTCATTTCTTGCTGCTGAATTTATGACAACAGGATGTTCTTTAAATTCGTCACAAATATTCACAAGCTCTATCCAGCCGTCTGAATTGTCCAGATCACATTGCTTGCATATAATTTTTTCTTCATTGGCATGAGATTTGTACACATCAGGATTCGATGTGTCTGTCTCAATTAAAACAACATTTCCTTTTTCTGTTAAATAATCCAGCGTTGCAAATGACAATTTGCTTTTTCCGACTCCGCCTTTTCCACCGCCGACATAAATTATTTTGTTCATTTTTTATTCCTTTATTTAAATTTCATCAGGGTCTGGTTCTACAAAGCCCGTTTTTTGTATTTCGGGTTTGATCTCTTTTTTTACTTCTGTTTCTTCATTTTGATTTTTAGATTGCCTTGTTTTTGTTTCTTTTATTTGTCTTTTTTTTGTCGTTGGGGTACAAGTTCTGAGTGTTGCGACTGATATTTTTAAGCCCTCTTTTTCTAAAAGAATTTTTATTTCTTTTAGTGAGTATCCTTTCTTTTTAAGCTCTTGAATGTCTCCTGATAGTTTTTCTAGTGCCTCTCGTTTGTTGAATTTGTTTTTTTTGGGGATGTTTTTTAGGTTGTTGGATATTGCGTTTATTTTTTCTTCAGTTAGTGTCATTTTTTGTCTCTCTTTTTGTTTTGCTATTACCTTTCGTTTAAAATTGAGCGTTGCCGCTTCACACATTTGCAATACTCTCGGGGTGGTCAAACCATTCTGTCGTTTATTCTTTTTCGGAATCTACATGGCGCCCTCTGTTTCTTTGCGTCACATTTTCATGCGATGTGATTTTTGTTTTGGTTGTTCTTTGGGGGCAGGGCTTTCATTTTGAGTTTCGATTTTTTTCCAATCTTCCAAAAAAATTTTTGCTTTTTCAGATTGAAGAATTTCATCTCCCTTTGCACTAAAAGCCTGCTTGACACATTCTGCCGCATGTTCTGGAGAACGGACGGGCGATTCAAGGGCAATAGCCATTTGTATATCTGTTTGAGAATGGCCAGTTGCCCGCATTCGTATCCCAATTAGCACGTCTTGGTGAGCGGGGTTGTCATTGTGCCAATTTTTATTTTTTAAATCGGCTCTATGTTTTGAATATGCCTTGGTAGCATCTGAATACAATCCTCGAAACCAATCAGGTGAGCTGTCAGAAAGTTTGGTTATTTTTCCCTGCGAAAATTGAGCGACTTCTTTGTAGTCATTAAATGAGTTGCAATAAATTTTTGCGCTATCAACTTGCGGTATTATTTTACGAAGATTATTTAGACTCTTTTGATACCTGCGAACAATATCTTCAGCCGGAATGTCATGACCGCCATTTTTTACTCGAACAGAGACTCTATTTTGAGATGTTTCCTTTGAATCAAGACCAACATATATGAAATTAATTTTGTATCCTTTTTGTTTAGCTTGTTCACAAAGACGAAAATCAAAGTTGGCTGTTAGGGTAGATTCGTAAGCAAATGTTTTTTGTTCGCTCAAGTTTTTGCGAAGCATTTTTCCAACGAGTTTTCCCGCACTAAAATTGCTTATATTCTTTTCCAACGCTATTTGGTCTGTATCGACAACAATCATATTTTCACGTGTGCCTGCTCTTTTATTAAAGGTACTTTTTCCCGCACCATTAGGGCCACAAATAAGGAAAATTTCTGGTTGCAATTTCATTTTACCTGTCGAAATCTTCCAAACTGATTCTCACAAATCAAACATTCGTCTTCATAATAAAATTTGTCTTCGTCATGAGGGTTATTTTTTGTTATTGTTTTTTGACTGATTTGATAAAATTTTCCTCGTTTGTTTTCACAGATTTTTCTTTCTTTTTCATCAAGATAGTAAACAGAAATTCCTTTGTCTATCATTTCTTGCAGCATCTCTTTTTGCCCTTTGTGAAGTTTTTCTTCGATAAAACTTGAATCTGGGCTGAACAGCTTTTCCAGAAAATCTTTGCTTTTTGGGGTTGTCATTTCTTTTCTCCTTTTGTTTTAGATAATTCCAAACTGATTGACTAAGAAAAAAATAAATCTAATAGAAAAGGAACCGCTAGAGCGACACCGAAATAGAAGCCGCATCGAAATAGAAGCTCCAAGCGATGAATCAAAAGCATCTCGTCATCTTTTTTTAAACTTGCTTTTTTTTGATAAAACTTGAATCTGGACTGAATAGCCTTTCTAGAAAATTTTTTTCTTTTTCATTTTTTGTGTATATGTTTTATTTTTTCTAAAGTCAATATTTATTTTTCATTTTTTTATCAAAAAAATAATTTTTTATTGTGTATATTTTATTCTTACCTTGATAGCTTTGTTGGTTTGTGTGGTTTTGTTCTTGTCAAACTGTAAGTTTAGCTGTATTGCTATAGTATGATTTTAAGAATGCAGGATGGCAGATGTAATACATCTGCACGCTAAAGCAAAAAAAGAAGTTTTTTTGCTTTAGCTCTCCTGACAAGGGGATGCCCCCTGTATCCCCAAAAAAGCCATGCTCGGCACTTCGTTTCTTGCACGGCAAAAGACAAAGAGACACACCCCCGCCGCCTTGTGGCTGGAAAGTCAGAAAAAGGAAAACGTATGAAAAAGGAAAAAGGATATTTAGATGTTGGGATTAGTGTCAGGCTCACAAGCCAGGAAAAAGCTATTTTAAAAAGGGATGCGGAACTCGCAAGTCTCTCTGTCTCAGAATTAGTGAGAAGAAGATATTTTGGGAGACCGATTGTTGCCAATGCCGACATTATTATGATTAACGAGTTAAGAAAAATTGGCGGACTTCTGAAACATGCGATTGTTGAATCAAAAGGTTGTTGCCGACAAGATGTTAATGATACAATCCTTGAAATAAAAAAATATATTAAGCAGCTATCAAGTGATATTTAAAAAAGTTAAAAATCCAAAATATTCAGCGACAAAAAAGACAAGAATCGTCAAGTTGACAGATTATATTTGTGCGCCAGAAAATGCGAATCATGATGAAAAATGCGTGTACTTCGGGGCGCGTGGATTTTTAACCGATGAGTTAAAATCGCAACAAGGGGAAATGATAGGACTTGCAAACGAAAATACGAAAAGCAAAGATCCTGTTGAACATTATGTGATGAGTTGGCAAGCAGGAGAACAACCCAACGAAAAACAAATTGAAGAAGCTGTTGATATTTTGCTTGAAGAAATGGGTTTGAGAAGTCACCAGGTGATTTACGGGCTGCATGATGATACAAAAAATATACATCTTCATCTTGCGGTTAATCGGATACACCCCGTTACGGGTAAAGCGACAAGAATAAACGATGGTTGGGACATTGAAGCTGGTCATAAAGCGATTGCAAAAATAACTAATAGTCAAGGATGGAATCAGGAAAAAAATGATCTATATGAAGTTTTTGAAGACAATATAATTTGCAGAAAAGTAAAAAAAGAATCGTTAAAAATTAGTCAAGAAGCAAGTAAAATAGAAATAAAAACAGGTGAAATATCTGCCGAAAGAATAGCAAGAGAGCAGGCATGGCCAATTATTCAGCAAGCAAGATCATGGCAGGACTTGCACTCTTCTCTGGCAAAAAAAGGAATAAAATTTGAACGAAAAGGCAGCGGAGCGATAATTGTTATTGATGGTATCGCTGTAAAAGCAAGTAAGGCACACAGGGCAGCAAGCTTAGGGAAATTGCAAAAAAAAATTGGCCCTTACGAAAAAGAAGGAGAAGGAGCAAAATACTATGGACACAAAATTGAAGAGTCACACACTTTCCAGTTTAGGGAAATTTCCCAAAACAATATGCGCAAATTGTCAGAATGCCGTCTGGCATATAACGGGAAAAGACAATCTCAGAGTATTTTGTCGCTTAATGCACGCGCTTATAGACGAGGAGATGAAAGCCTGCGATGGAGCGATAGAGATGGAAGAGAAAAAAGGGGAGATGAAAGAAATCGAGATAGACCAATTAGAAGTCGAGAGCTGGGAAATAATGTAGGATTTGAGAAGTATATTGAAATGAGAAAAAAATATAATGAAGAGAAAAAACAATGTAATCAAGAGGTAAAAGAGAGACATCAAAAAGAACGAAATTTACTCTTCCAGAAACAAAAAAAAGAAAGAGAGAATGCGACAGCAGGAAACTGGAGAGGAAGAGGAAAACAGCTAAATGAGATAAGAAGTTTGTTGGCAGCAAGACACGCGAAACAAAGAATAGAGCAAAAGGAGAGGCAGAGGTTTGAGCGAGAGAAGTTGCGAAATAAATATCCTTACTTTTCTGACTTTGATGAATGGAGAGTTAAGGTACAGGCTAAACAGACTGAGGAAAAAAATTATATTGGCGGAGATGAATATGTAACTCCTCAGCCCAAGACAGATCTGAGGTCGTTTGAATATGAAATTCAAAATGGGAATGTATTTTATTATCATTCAAATTTTGGTACAGCCTTTGTTGACAGAGGAAGAAAGATTGACGTTTTTGATATACATAAAAAAGATTATGTGTTAGCAGCATTACAACTTGCAGCAACCAAATGGGGCGCATTGCATATTGACGGTAGCAACGAATACAAGAATATCTGTTTGCAGCTTGCCGCCGAGCATGGGTTCAAGATTTTGAATTCGGAGTTACAGACAGAATTTGAAAAGAAAAAAAAGGCAGTAAAAGCGGCAAGGGCTGATGCGATGAAAACAAAGCAACAAAAATTATTTGAAATTTATCATCAGGCGGTGGGAGCTGAACGGTATCGTGTAACATCTATCCGCATATTTAGAAATGGCAGGAAAAAAGCATTTATTTTAGACAAAAAAGATGGAGTGACAAATGGATTTACGCAGGAAGAAATGACAACTAGAATGCGAGAAATGATACGAATGCAACGTAGAGGAGAGAATATTTATTATACTCCACTCAGTGAAAATAAGCATCATATCTTGATTGATGATATGACAAAAGAGAAGCTGGATCAGCTCTTGGAAGATGGATATAAACCAGCTGTTTTGATTGAAAGCAGTCTGGAAAATTTTCAATGTGTGATTACAATCCCGAAATTTGGCGGTGAATTTGACAAAGAAATTGGGAATAGGCTTACAGAACGTTTGAACAAAGAATATGGAGATCAAAATCTGTCCGGCTGTATCCATCCTCACCGTGCGCCAGGATTTCAGAACCGAAAAGAAAAACACCAAAAAGATGACGGGAGCTTCCCCGAAGTAAAACTTTTAAAAGCTGGAAAACGGGAATGTAAAAAATGCCTGGAACGAGCAAAAGAAATTGAAAAAGAATATCAAGAGTTGGCCAGGCAACGGGCAGAACGACAGAAAAAACAAACCGCGACAGTCAGCTATCCGGGGAGTCCGGGTGCTGCGTATGAAGCTCATCTTGCAAATATAAGACAGCATATCACTGTTGAAGACAGGTCACGTGTTGACGCAATGATTGCTGTACGTCTGCGAGCGACAGGCCATAGTCAAGAAAGCGTTGCGATGGCCATCAAGCAATGCGCCCCTGCCTTGCGACCAGATGAAAACAGGAACTGGGAAAGATACGCCCAGCGCACAGCAGAATATGCGTTTGGGTTAAAGGGAGATCAGCAATTACAGCAGAATGAACGGTATATTAAGCATTGGAAGAAAATTGAGGGGCAGTATATGCAGACAATGCGATTAACTTAACTCTCCGGATTTTCAATTCGTTCATTAACAATTATTTCAATAAATTTTTCTATTTCCTGTTTATCTCCTGTACGAGCTTTTGTCGCCAGCTTCTTTTAAAAGGTGTTCAAACAGTTCTTCATCTGTTTCGTTTATCATTTGAAGAACGAATAAAGAATTATTTTTCAATCATGCCTCTCTTCCTCAACTTGCAACATCTGTGGGACTCTCAACTGTGTGCCTTTTAAATTAGGGTTTGCATAAAACATATCACCACGGACAATTTGGCCATCAAATACAAAATGAGCTTCTCCTTCAATTTGTTCTTGCAAGTCTCTCAAATTTACTCTGTCTTCTTTCTCGATTGTTGTACTCATTGAATCCCTGTAACTACCGCCCCGATTTTCTTTGATCTCGAAGCCAGTTGTTCTCAGTACAGTACTTTGATCGGTTAGATTACGGATCAGCGACCATGTTTTCTCAGCGTCCTGGAGTTTCAGGAAGACCTTCAAGAACGTATTGGCAACCATTTGTTGTGCGCCTTTGGGGTCAGCATCATAAATTCCTGCGTAATCCTGACTGGCTACGATTGCCGCAATACCTAGACCACGGCCTTGGGTCAACACAACTTCAAATCCAGGAGTCACAATTGCCGCATATTCATCAACAATGCACAAATACGGCCCTATGCCAATGGCATCCGTTGGCAGAGCTTCCAATGTATCTGCCGCTGAACCTTCGATTTTGGAGCCAAGACCAACTGCACAAGCGGTACGGATGGAAGACAGAGAAATTTTACCGAGATTCTCTAACTCTGCAGGAGATTTCTCAAGCGAGGGGAGCATAACAACAAGAATTCGGCGCTGCATAATAGCATCGGCAAAATCCACTTCCCCATCCTCTCCACTATAAATATGCGAGTATACATCTGCCAGACTAGATAAAGTTTTACCAAAATAGCTTTGGGCATATCCAAACTGTTCAAGAAATGCAGGTGGCTGCTCACTGAAGTCCTTGCCTGCGATCCAGCCGCAGGTTTTTAGTCCTGCCTGAATTGATTCTCGCGCGGCAGAGGAAAGGTCTTTATGCATTGCCAGCCCAAAACATTCTTCAACACCAAGAGCTTCTCGAATTTTTCTTATTGAAAGCTTAATTATGCCTTTGTCCCTTAGATCAACCAGAGCATACATCACACCAATAATCAGAGCTTGGGCTTTATCTGCAAAAACAGAATTTCCTTTTTCAGAACGTGGCATGAGAGAAATAAGGAGCTGAGTTAAAGCCTCAGCACTTCCAAAAGCAAATGGATTGTTAGTGTTACCAAGCCGCCTTGGAGATTTGCCTTTTTCTTTGCCTGAAGTGCCGTAATTCAGTACCCGGAAATCATCATCGCGTCCAAGGTATCTGGCCATCTGCCACGCTTGAAATGCAAGTTTGGGAGCGGCCTTGGGATCAATATAAAAGAAGCCACTTCCCGTAGCCAATGCGTTATAAGACAAGGACACTAAAGCTTCTGTTTTTCCTGAACCTGTTGTACCAAAAAGTAATGTATGTGTAAGAATATCCTTGGGCTTGAGCCAGAGTTCCTTCATTGATGAAGATTCTTGCCCAAAATAATACATACCAGACGGTTTTGCGTATCCTTTACGCCCTGGAAGTGGATCCCCTTTGTCTTTACCACTAAGGCCCTTCGGCATTCGAAAAGGTAGACGTTCTTCTTTTACACAAACGACACGCAAAATAAAAAAGAACAGGCCAAGCGGAAAAAAGACATTTGTTGCTGCCGGAAACACGAACAGGCAGCCCGCAGAACTGAAAATTCCAAAAAGTTGTAGCGGGCCAGATCGCAGGCTTGATACAATTCGCTCAGGAATGGGCCGCACGTCACGTAACAGGCGTTTTTTGTCCAGGGAATGGGAGTCATCTATTGCACGTTGTTTACGCATGTCTTGTCTCCTATATCAATTCATGGTCGAGATTTTGAAGATAATCTTCCTGAACTTGGTCTTCATCTACTGTATCCTGGCCGAGGGGTGTGTCTACCAACCAGCCCTGTCTATCAAGTTCTTTTTTGAGTCCGGAAACTGCCCCCGAAATCTGCGGCTCATGTATCGCTTTTTTATCTTTTTTTTCGGCGTGATAATGCGACCATGCCGCAGACGCTTCTGTCCATGCAGTCCGCCCTCCGCACTGATTCAGTGTATACCAGAGCGGCCTGTCAAGTAGCCGCAGGAACAGAAACTGGGAGCTGGCAAGCACACCTTTCTTTCTGGCCAGAAAAAGTAATTTCATAAACCAAGTCAGTTCAAAGGCATGACCAGAAAGAGATTTTTCAAGTTGGGGAATGGTCGTCAAATATTTTTTTTCGACTTTGGTCAAAAATGAGTTGTTTTTCAGTTCCAGACATTGAGGAGATTTTTTTTCATCTTCGCGGTACGAAGCTGACAAACTATCCAGCAAATCAATCCCGTCTGCTTTTTTACCGATAGCATATAAGGAAAATGCTGTAGCCACTACCTTGCGAACAGGAGACATCGCGGAAAAATCCTGTATGGGCTGACCAAGTTGCTTCGTAAATATTTCTCTTGCTGTAGCCTGGTCAAAGACAGCTTTACCCCAAGCTGGCATATCTTTACTGCCCAAACCATCATGCAAAATCTGGTCTTGGGAAAATGGAGTGCCATCAGGAGACAGTAACAGATTGTGTTGGGCGGCGAACTGCAGAGGACTACGAGCAATTGCCCAGGGCCCAGAGTCATAAGACTCATGGGAAAGCAGATAGTCGCCGCGGCCAACGACCGGAGTCAGACACGGGAATATTTCGGCGTTGTTTGCAAGCAATGTGGACATTGAAAATTTGCGAGTCAGACTTCCTGTTCTGCTGAGTAATAGCCCGACTCCTCCCAACGAAATTAAAATAATTGCGAAGGGCCATCGTATATATTTGCCCACAAAATACAGCACAGTTGTCATATTGGCCCAGCTTAAATCGGCGGGCTCAAGTTGACTGATTTTGCTTAATCCAATTTGAGCGGAGTCGGAAAAGGGCTGAAACAGGCGCAACTCTGCCTTACATATAGATAATAATACGCTGTTGATTACATCTGCCTTGGCTGCATAAAAAGCTGGGACTCCCAGAAAAAAAAACAAAAATAAGCCAACAACAATAAATATTGCTTGATCGTTATTTTCTTTCATCTTGCAATTCCTTATTATTAATATTGAAAAATAATTGTTCAATATCCAAATCCGTTAGTCGTGATTGTACCCGCAAAATATAGGCTCGTTGTAAAGCGGGTGTCCGGGAGTGATAAGCTCCGATTGCGCGCCAGATGTCATTTTCCCGAAGATAATGCTTGCGCAACAAACGAGCCGCAAAGACCGCGTTCAAACGAGGACTCATAAGGATTTCTTGAGGTGAGTAGCCAAGTTTGATGATCTCATTAACGTGACACGTGTTGATCTGAAAAGGCCCCATATCCCAAGAGCCGTTCTTATTTTGTCTGGCTTTTCCCGCTTCACCTTTTTCCGTGGCCAGTATGCCAATCAGCCCTGCAACAGGCACTTCAAATCTTTGAGCAATACGCTGTATATCTCTAAATGTTAAAGTCTGAGCTGTCGCGAGAGTCGGATATAAAAAAAAGAAGAGAAGGATATACATTTTTTTCATTGCTATTCAAATAATATCTCTATTTTATTTTATCTGTAAGGTCGCTTAATATGCTATTGTAATCAATATTAACATGAAATTCTACGGAATTTCCGAATAATATCTCAGTTGTTGATGACTCTTCGAGCAGTTCATCTATTTTGTTTTGAATTTCTGAATCAAGTTCTTTGCATGCAGCCATGAGCAGATCCGATAAATTGGGTAAAAATGCATCAAGAGAGAAGCCTGCACTAAGTTTTTGAATCGAAGAAAGACAAAGAGCAAGTGCGGAGCGAAAATCTTCAGGATCCGGCATAATTTTGTTATATTTATCTCTGCAAATATCATTACGATAGATAACAGATTTTTTTACAGCTTCTTTTTCAGGACAGTCTTCTAACGCTGCTAACGCATTTGGCACAAAGATGAAAAAGAAGAATACAAAAAACGAACATATAAAAAAAGAACTATAGATATTTTTCATAATAATTCCTCATTGTTTTTCAAAAAACTTTGGTTTTCCGGACTGGTGAGCCTCTAAATTGAAACAAGCCATACACGGGCCTTTTGAAGTCTTGATTGACTTCATGGGTGCCTTGCACTCCGGACAAGGGACAACAGCACGCGGCACGGGCTTTCCTTTTTCATCTTTTAGAAAAACAGGTTCATTGGTTTGATGGCCATCATTGTTAAAACAGCCCCAATACCATTTGTTATTCTTTTTACTTTGCCTGCGAGTCAAAGGACGGCCACATTCTGGACAGGGATAGGCTCCAGGCAATAAATCCAGTTTCAAAGTAAAAATTGACTGCACAAGTTCATTCACGTTGCCGGTCATGGCCGACATAAAATCAGTTAGAGATTCCTGGCCAGTTGCAATAGATGACAGCCTTGATTCCCACTTGGCAGTCGTGACTGGATCGGTCAGTATTGCCGGAGCCATTTTTACAAGTTGTCTGCCCATTTCGCTGGAGATAATGTTTTTTTTCTTTGCTTCCAGGAAACCTCTTTTTTTTAGCGTTTCGATGATGTTCGCTCGGGTTGCTTCCGTACCGATTCCCTCATTTTCTTTTAGGGTTTTCTTGGCTTCAGGGTCGTCAATAAATCTATGCACATCTGACATGGCCTCAATAAGTGTTCCCTCGGTGAATCGTGACGGTGGCTTTGTCGTTTTGGATAAAATTTCAATGTCCACGACATCTATCTCTTCTCCAGTCTGACATTCCGGCAAAGACTGGTCATCTTCTTCATTTTCTTCTTTTTCGGCCTTGAAAAATGCCGTCCAGCCTCGCTCAAGAATTTTTTGACCTGTGGCTTTCCAGAGTGTATCTTTGGATTTTATTGTGATTTTTTGGGCCTCATATTCCTGGGCTGAATAAAACTGTATTAAGTAGCTCTGGGCAATCATCATATAAAGAGCCATCTCATCATCTGTCAGCCTCTCCGGAATCTCTCCGGTTGGGATAATTGCGTGGTGAGCAGTAACTTTTTTTGTATTCCAACCAGGACCTTTTATTGATGAGTTCGCATTTTTGGCCAAAGCATGAAAAGCAGACATACCCCCACCGCCAAGGGCGGTAAGAATACGGGCGGCATCGACAAATTGTTCATCCGGCAAATAGCGACAGTCCGATCTGGGATAACTTGTCAACTTTTTTTCATAGAGACTTTGCGCTATATCAAGTACTTGTTGCGCACTCATGCCATGCTTGGCAGATGCAGCTTTTTGCAACGCAGAAAGATTGTAAGGCAACGGCGGATTTTTCTTTTTACGCTCTTTGCGAGCTTCAAGAATCTCTCCTTGTTGGCCTGCAACCGCATTTTGTATTTTATAAGCTTCATCTTTACTGATAAGGCGGCCATCACTGTCAAGCCCCGCTTGGGTTTCCTCCGGTTGAAAAGTAGCAACAAAAGACCCATTGGCGTGTTTACAAGCCGCTTGCAAAACAGAATATGGCTGTGGCACAAATTGCTCAATGTCTAAATCTCTCCGGACAACAAGAGTTAATGTTGGACTTTGCACCCGTCCAAGAGACAAAACGCCTTGTGCGCCCGCTTCTCGGCCAACAAGTGTCATTGCCCGTGTGCAGTTCATCCCCACGAGCCAGTCAGCTTGTGAGCGAGCGCGGGCTGCATCACGCAAAGCAGCAAATCCGGCGTTATCTTCCAAAGTTGCAAGTGCCTTTTGGACGGATTTTTCGTCAAGACTGGCCAGCCAAATACGTTCACATTTGCCTGTATATTGGTGATATTCCAGCACTTCATCAATGAGCAGCTGGCCTTCTCGATCAGGGTCTCCGGCATTGACAACTGCCGATGATTTTTTGAGTAGTTCGCCGATGATTTTTAATTGTGCGGCGCAATCTTTTTTGACAGATACTTGGAAAGAATCGGGAACTATCGGCAGATGCTCCCGTTTCCAAAGTTTATAATCAGGGTTATACGCGTCAGGTGGGTTCATTTCGAGTAAATGGCCAAAACACCATGTAACAACATCCTGGCCACACTCAATATAGCCGTTTCTCTTTTGACCAGGGCCAAGGTTTTCGGCGATGGCACGGCCAAGAGACGGTTTTTCTGCAATAAAAAGTCTCATTTTTACATCCTCATGCTCGGTGTCGGGTGTTGAGCCGTCCAAATCTCACGTACATTCTTATTCAAGTCCGCTATTACCGCTGTCGCTTTAGGGTTGGTTTCCAGGGCCTGTTGAAGCAGGCTTGGATTACGCATCAAGTGTCGAAACTGGTCAATGGGGCTTATATTTTCCGCTATGGCTGCTTGAAGAGCGGCCTTTGGATCATCCAAACATGGGATAGCCTGAAATTTTGGGCTTTCCTCTTTGTCTGTGGATACGACTTTTTCAGTTACCTTGTCTCTTGCGGTCTGTGCTTCCTGTAACTGTGGCCAATCTTTTTTGTCAGGGAACCATTTAACTCTTGGCTGTTCGCCGTATTCAAAATCCTGCAAGACTGTCAGCATTTTTCCCGCTTCGGAGGCAGCTTTAAAAACAACTCTGGCTTCTCCTCCAGAAAAAGTTTTGTTCCAGCTTTCAATATATGCCGCTGAATTGGTCATATTTACAGGTAAACCAAGATGCGCTCCGGAAAGCATTGAAAACATCTCAGCACGCATTTCTTCAAAAGCGTATTCCTTTGTTTTCATGTCCGTTGATTCAAGTCTGTTTTCCCTGTTTTTGTGACCTGTCGCATGATAAAATTCGTGCATCTTCGTGGCGTAATAGGCTTCTGTTGAATGAAACTTTTCCTTGAGAGGCAATTTTATTGAGTCGTTTTCCGGCGAATAATAAGCCCTGTCTTGAGCATGATGTTCAACAGACACACCGGAAGACGCAATAAATTTTTCAAGAAATTCATTGCGCTGAATTTCCGTCATATTTGCCTGAACTTTTTCTTTTTGCGGCATACCTTCGATCTGATCACCGTTAAAAACAGTATGCGAATAAAAAAGAATCGAGGACTGTACGTCCGGCACTTCTTTTCCAGCTGCTTTATCTTCTGCGATTTGTTCAAGTTCTTTTTTGCTGGGAAACGCCCACTTGCCTGTTTCTTTATCTATTATAAAATGTACTTCCTCTGGCCGCAAAATTCGGGTTCCTTTTTCTTTACTACGAACATGGATTTTTTCATCAGGGTGTTTTTCCTGGTACTCCTTGAGCTGTTTAAATGTTACCCACCTGTCGTCTTTGTAACCTTTGGCCATGCCAGTAAGCATCAGGCGCACCATGTTTGCGCCGCTGTATTCATGCCCCGTAGATGGGTTGAAAGGAAACCTCATAGGCTGATCAGAAGTCCACGGCTTTATCCATTTTTGTCCCTGATCGGCTAAATCGATCATTGTTTGGGCAATACCGTTGACAAACTCTTCCTGGACTTCCCTGCTAATCTCAAAGCGACTTTTTTTCGTTGTTTCTTCTTGCATATCAGACCTCCAGATTTGCAGTCTGGACAAACACAGCCGTGGCCACTTTTTCTCCTGCCAGCAAAAATCCTTTTGCTTCAGCTTCCGCCCGGGGCATCAAAAATGCTCCCTGCTCAAGTCGCCCCATAACTTCACGGTCACTCAAAATAACTTCTTCAAGTTTTTTTCTAATCGGCTGGTCATACCAGCCTGTTTTGCTGTTCATTTCCATTTAATTCCCCTCCAGTTACCATCGGCATCTCTTGCGGAGCCGAGATGTTGATCTTGATGAGTGGACATCCCTTGTCTTGCCTACAAACATAAGCCTAAGCGCTCTTAAGCAGCCCATTGGCGACATGCCTGTACGTTGTATCATTATAAGGATTATAATGCAGACAACAGCGATACCAAATGTCCACCACGCCCAATGGAACATCCATAGAGCCAGGGGAAAAATTGCCCTGGCATCAAGCGGCCCAATTTTGGGGGGCAAAGCTGTATCACGCCACAAAAACATCAGAATAGCTCCTCGTCCCAATGCTGGACATTTACATTTCCTCCTTGCTCGCTTGGGAAACGCATGTGCAAGTCAATAGTGCCGGTGTCTTTATTCGGTAACGGTAAAAAGTTGAGCTTGATATTGTAAGAGTCATCTTTATTCACAAACCCTACCCCTACTTGTTGCCACATCGTTTTTTTCTCACTGTCCTTTGTATATTCACGAATTGAATATACTCTGAGCAATTTTTTTTCTGTCTCTGCCATAGTATTTTCCTCCTATTTAAGATTTTTCCCGCTCAGCCAAAATGGCCAGCAGGTCGTTTTTGGTTATTTTTTCGGCGGCAAATGCTTTTCGCGCAGCGGACTGCATGGTTTGACCTGCCGTGGTCAAGATTGATTCAGTTTTTTGAATAAGCTGTTCCGGCTTGGTTGAGAGTAATTCATCACGTACAGCAGGGGTAAATGATAAATATTCTTTTAGGGCGACACGACCTCCAGATGGATCCGGAAGCAGACGTTGTGAGATTACAAGCCGCAAAGACGCAAGCAGGGTAGCCGAGATTTGCATTCGCTCGGCCACTGGAAACACATTGATAATTCGGGAAATAGTTTCCGGTACAGAACGAGTGTGGACAGTCGAATACGCTGTCACGCCAATTTCTGCACTTTCAATCATGCCTCGCAATGTTTCAGGGTCACGGCTTTCACCAATTAGGACGACATCAGGGGCCGTTCGTGTACTGTTGCGTGTGGCTGTTAAAAAAGTAGACAGGTGTTCCGGGATGTTGGATTGAGAGACAGGCCCTTTAGGGTTCGGGATCGCGTCAAAATCAAATTCAATCGGTGATTCATAACAGATTACATTGCGCCCGCCAGTTTCAATGATTTGCCGGAGCAGGGCGGCAAGAAGCGTTGATTTCCCAGAACCCATCACGCCCGTCACGAGTACAAGGCCATTGTTCGGGAATGCGGCATCAAGAATTTCGTCTTCTACTTTGAGATCTGCTATATTCGGTGGCATTGACGGGATTGCCCGAAATACAATCCGTACGCCAGTTGAATAGCCATCTGCCACTGGAGTAGCGTTTCCTCTATATCGGCGGCGGACTCCGCGTGACTCTTCTATCTGATGAGCAAAATCGTAATCTTTTTGGCCTGATTTTAACATCGCTGCCACAGAATTGTTTTTGGTCAGCCGTTCTAAGGCAGCATACAGCTCATCAGATGTAATTTTCCGTTGTGTCACCTGGTTCCATTTACCGTCTAACCGCATCCAGGCCGGGCCGCCGGACCGTAACAACAGGTCAGACATACCTAAATGTGTGGCCCAAAGCAGGAGCTGGTCAATATCAGTATATGTCCAGCGGATTGGCGGTTCCGATGAGTAAAAGTCAATCATTTTTTACTCGCAGGGATAAATCTGGACGGAGATGTTATCCGGTAAACTTTTTGCGATATGTGCATCTTATCGTTGTTCACGTGGATTCCAAGATCGGCCTGGGCAAGCTGCGTCTTTGTCAACAAATTCTGAGCAGTCAAAAGATGATAAAGAGTTATTCCCCTATAATCTCTTGCAAGCCTTGAGATATTCGTCTTGTATATCTCTGCTGCCTGGGCAATACCGATTTGCCAACCATCTCTGATTGCTGCCCTCCAAATGAGTAATTCCTTCTTGTCTCGTGGTAATAATGCTGGATTCGGTTGAGCCGGTTCTGGAAAATTCTGCATCATCAAGTAATGTCGCCAGTCAGGAACAGCTGAAACGAACTCTGCCGGAGACAAGATTTCATACGTGACCTGAGCTGTTGTCGCTGTTGTATAGTCTTCAATCCGCAGTGACTGGCCACATTTGCTCATTATGGGAGGCATAATCATCGTCTGACCTTGGGTCATCATAAGAGGAGCAAAATTGAACACTGTATCAAGCACACTTGCATATTTTTGAGTTGCATCTAAAAATTTGCTGTATTGCCAGGTAATAGCAGTCTGTAAGGCAACAAGATGGGCAGCGTCACGGATCGCATTTCGGCGTAAGAATGCAATTTTAGATTTTTTGCTTTTGTCTTTCGATTTCGGCACAGTTACATTTAACAGATTTTTCAAAGAGGTCGGGTCGTCATTCCGGGCCGGATCAGATAATTGGCCAAATTCTATAGGATAGATATATTGATCTGTTTCTGTTTCTCCGTAGCCAATAGATTTTGTATGCGGGTCGGGAAAATTCGGGGTTTGTTGGTTTTTTGCAGCACATGCAGACAAAAACACACAGCATACTAAAAAGAGAAGTAAGTTACGCATGTTCTCAACCCCCATAAGCCAAAGTAAGTACGCGGTTGATAGCATCAACACGCAAAGCCGCGCGCGGGTGTGTCTGCCATGCGATATCTTCTAGTAAATCGTAGGCTTTGCGATTTGTGCCTTTGATGATGATTGTTGCCGACTGGGCCGGGATATTGCCGATTTCTCGATACTTGTAGCCGATTTTTAAGCAGATAGTTTCGAGCGCACCTTTTACTGGCCCTGTCCAAGCAATTGTAACAAGTTGTTCCAAATCGGGCGAAGGAGTCGGCAGTAATGGTTGCATTCCCTGCCCTTTTAATTTTGCAAGCATGGCCAAATCAGCATGGGCGTGTTCAGCTGCTTGACCAAGTTGAATTTCGACCCAGTTCGGGCCGACCACTTGCATCTCCTTTTTAGCACCGCATCCGGTTAAAAAAATTAATAGCAATACGATCCCAATTCTTCTTGTCATTTTGATTTTCCTTAGCTATAGGTTATATAAAAACTATTGTTTTATTATCGTTAAAATTGGGAGGCCAGCCATTATGCCGACTCAAGAAACTATCATTGTTGGGCATGAGATTTTAGGGTATGGCCCGACCTAAGATCTTAAAATCCATTTTAGAAACGGGACAAATTGTTGATTCTTCAAAATAGATATACGCCAGGCTGTTGTGAGTATGCCGACTATTCCTGTGATCGTTAGAAAAACCGCTGAAAAATGATATTTTAGGAAAATCAGTATAATACCAATAATTATTGGCAATAAAAATAAGAGGTATCTTAATCGTAGAGATATAAGTACGTGGTCAATATCTGATGAACGCATTCCCCAAGCGTTAAGAACAAGTTGAAAATTGTCTTGTGCAAGATCAGATTCTGATTTAGTTCGATTATAAGAGAACTTCTTTACTCTTGACTTAAAATCTGATTTTAATGCAGACCAGTGATTAAAAGTCGGTTGTATCATTTTTTTGATGTTTTCTTTTTTACGAGATAAAAATTTATTAAACATTTTTACTCCAGGGAGAAAGTTTATGCCGTTAATTATTATTTTGATAATTCTTATTTTATTTTACATTTCAGTTCCGGTTTTTATGTTCTTTAGTTCTTTTCTTGGACTTGAGCGTAGCAACGTACAATGGATTCTCCCGTATATTTTATTTCTTTTTTGGTGGATATACTTTTTAAGTGTATCTCTAAGAGTTAAGCCTGAAATTATAAAAGGAAAGATAGAGCAATATATAGAAGGAAGAGCAAGGACACTTTCTTCTGTTACGTTTAGGAGTATAGATGGAGAAAGAAGGTTATTTAGAATAATGCGTTTTCCTAAAGCTCTTTTCGGGACAGTCCCGATTGAGGAAAATGCTATATTTTTTATCAATACTCTTTCTAAATCCCAAAAAATTACTTGTTGGGGATATAGCATACCAGAAAAGAGAACTAGATGTTCTCTTGAGTATATGGCTAAACCTCCAAAATCAAAATATTCATCATCGTTCTTCATTCTGCTGTGTTTGATTGTTTGGCCGCTACCGTGTGCGAATGGGTATGCTAGGGGAGAACTTGCTCCATTTTTACTCACTGTTATGCCGGTGATTATATTATATCTCAAGGTTAAAGTGTTTAATAAGCTAAAAAATGACTTTGAAATGCGATTGAAAATGCTTGATGAATATAACATTCCACACCCCCTAGCCTAAGACTTGAAATGCTGTTCTCCCAGCTTGTTAGTGTCAGAATCAGGAGAAGCCACCTTGTTTTGGTTTGATTCTGATGACTTTGGAGCTGGGCTTGAAGCTGATTTTGTCGAGCCTGCACCTCCGGCAGTAAAATCTGTCTGGCTTTTTGAGTTCACAAAGTTCCCGTCTCCGGCAGAAAAAGCAGCTTCAGAATAGCTAGTTCCTCTATCTTTTCGATCTGAGCCTTCTGACTGTCGAGAAAGACCACTTTCTGGTTGAGTGGCAGATTTGGCTGTTTCAGGACTCAGATTTTTTTCGCTAACAGCATTGATCGCCTGTCCAGTTGTGCTTTCTTTTTTGTCAGATGCAGATAGATTCTGGCTTGAGGTTGTAAAGGAACCCTGATTCTGAGGTACAATATTTGTAGCTGCAAAATTACGTTCTTGAGTCTGTGCAGGAGAAATCGTATTCTCAGGGTTTTTCTTTTTGGGCATCAAACTGGAAAGCATCTTACTGCCTTTCTGCTCCAGTCCGTGTGCACCGGAATTTATTACGTTCATGCTGCCTGCAAATATATTTTTGGCTCCTGACTGATCTTCTTTTTCTCCAAGAGAATGCATTTGTTGACCAATCCAGTTTGTAACATGCTCTGGTACATAATGTATTAGACCAAAAAATTTATTAGCCAGCATAATAACTATTATACCTAGCAACACGAGCATTGAAATCAGAGCTGTCGGGCCGAGGATTTTTGTTTGCGCAACACCATCTGTAAAGAGCATAAAAGATTGGCCAATCAATTTGCCAATTACGGAAATCAATATCATTGCGCAAAAAAATCCGGCGATCATCAATGACGGACGAATCAATATAGCTAGAAATAGAACATAACCACGTCTCCCATGTTGCCCTGCTGCTCCGTCTCCTTCCGGTAGAGCGTGTGCTGCTATCCAGAGCGGGGCAGCAATAAGTGATTCAATGATTAATATTACCCATCCTGCTAATGCAGAAATCCATCTGATAAAAGGAATCGCTGGAAGATAATATGCAAGTATGATTCCATATAGCATTATTGGAACACAAAAAGAAGAAAGTAAAAATGAAATAAAAATATCTATTTCTGGATCAATATATCCTACACTTGCAACTCTTGTCGCTGTTGTAGCAATTTTTATTCCAGAAAGTACTCCAAATGCTGTCCATGCAGTATTTATGAATACATCTCCTATGTCTGAAAATACACAGATAGGATCTTCTTTTGATATTTTTTTTATAATATATTTAGGTAGGTAGCCTAATGGATCTGTAAATTTGTTTAAATATTTTCTTATATAGTTATCGGGAACATCTGTAACCTGCACTTCTCTTAATGTTTCCCGGTCTACACCTTTTCTATTTGTATATCCAGTTTGTATATAATTTTCTAAACGTATTTTTGTCGCTTTCCAATCTTGTAAGCCTGAGAACCATGTCTTTAGCTCAAACCAGGTTACGGAAGGAGAGCTATAGTCAATCCCAGAGTACATAAATTCACGAACTTCCTGATTTATCCATGAGATTATCCAATAACTTGATCCGACCATAAACCATCCGTATTGATCCGCCATATCCTGAAATGCCTGTAATTTCTGATGAAGATATGTATCAGAGTTTGCAGCATACGACTGCATGCCGAAAAGTATTTCTTTATGTACTGTAGCTGACGCTCTTGAAAGCGCGGACGAATCAATATTAGACCCCAAAATGTCTGGATCAGCGAGTTGTGAAGCTGTTTCTGAAAGCGCCTCAATCGCCGAAGTAACAGCATTGACTTTCGCGATGCACATTGCATTGTTAGGATCGTCACATTTAATGCTTACAGCCCCCATATCTCCATTAAACTTGAATTTGTACTCTCCCCCGCCGCGCGGATTGCTTTCATATCCCCACTCTCCGCCGGATGCGATCGACTTGCCTGCACGATTGGCCATATAGTATTGATATGTCAGAGACTTAAGTACGCCGTTTGAAAGTGTATTGTAGGCTGGTACTGTCTGATCCGGAGCTGATACTGACAGTTGGCCGCCTTGTTCTACAAAATAATCAACTCCAAGTTCCCAGACAAAATTACCAAGATTGATTGACCAGCCAATAGATGCCAACAGCGCGATCTGAAAGAGAGACAGCCCTTTAAATATCGGAGCCAGGGCGCCCATCGAGCCGACAAAGCGGATAGGCATCCAGAGAGAAGAATATTTTTTTCCGAATGCCACACCTTCGTGAGCCGTCCCTGCCGCAGCCAGCGCAGATACCCACAGAAACAAACCGGAAATGATAGCCAGGGCAACAGAATTGAATGCTCCAAAAATTTGCAGCATAAGTTCCGCACCGGTTTCTCCACCCAGACCTTCCCCCCAGTTTGACCAGCCTTGGCCAAGAAGAGAGTTAAGAAAGTCTTTAGATGCGTCCGTTTCGAGCAAAATCCGGGATGTTGACGGGATCTCTGCCATAAGTGACTCCTGTTATTCTCCTGTTATTGTTGCGCGCCTATTGTCCGGGCATATAGTTCGTTGAGCTTTTCACTTGTCGAGCCGTCCATTTTTGTAAGATAGTCAAGGGCCGCAAGTATTCTCAAGCGATCAAGCAGTTCATTGTTTTTTCTGATTAACTCAAGTTTTGCTGACTGCATCTGCACAAGCTCTCGCATGAGCCCTGTTTCGTTGAGAGAAGCAAGCTGAGATGAGTAGTTAGCGTTGCCAATTCTCATTTGAGACAACAGATTAAATAAAGCGGCTTGAGACATTTTTCCGTCAACTACTCCCGGGACGGGGCCGGAAGAACCTGTTGCTTTCCATTGTTCGCTCGCCCAGGCGGTGACTTCCGTGGGCAAGGTCGGAGCATGATATGCAACATGTTCAGTCAATGCGGCCTGTGCGATTGACAGCCGTGTTTCATGAATTTTCCTTGCTGCTGTATATGCCGCCGATTCTTTTTCAATTTCTTCTGTAATCATAGGAGCCGGTGCCGGATTACTTATTGATTTTATTGTTTCTTGAGCGTCTGCAAGTTCTTTCTGTGTCAGTGTCATGTTTGTGGGCATGAGAGATTTAAACATTTCTTCTGTTTTTGGATGTTCATCAGATACAATGCGTTGTTGATATTTGATCGGTTTTTGATGCGTATTGCTGTAATCAAACTGTTTTTTTCGCATATCCTCTGTCAATTTTTTTGTAACCTGGCTGGCGATCTGGACTCCAGCTCCGAGATTCGTGCCCCCACAGATGCTTTTCGGAAGAGCAGCTGGACTGGCAAATGTATCATGTGTTTTTGTAGCTTCTTTTGCTATCGCTGCTGTTTTTATCTGTAACGCATTCGATTCTTGTAATGATTGTATAGCTTTAATAATAGTCGCAGTGTTTATATTAGCTACGCTATTAATACTTTTTGCAGATGCAAGTATATCAATATCTAACTTTGTAAGCGATTTGACTATGGTCTTGTCTCCAGCAAGCACAGTCTTTGTTACTTTAGCTGTAAATAATTTTACCATCCCGAATACTGCCGCCGAATCGCAGAATGGCGGGCAAACTGCAAACGATTTGCTTTGAAATAAAAAAATAAATAAAATGCTATATATAGTAACCTGTAAGTATTTCATTTTTATTCTCCTGTTATTGTTGCGCGCCTATTGTCTGGGCATATAGCTCATTGAGTTTTTCGCTTGTCGAGCCGTCTATTTTTGTGAGATAGTCAAGAGCCGCAAGTACTGTCAGTTGATCTAGAAATTCATTATTCTTACGTGCTATCTCAAGTTCTACGGCTTGCATTTGTATAAATTCCCGCATGAGCCCTGTTTCGTTGAGAGAAGCAAGCTGAGATGAGTAGTTAGCGTTGCCAATTCTCATTTGAGACAACAGATTAAATAAAGCGGCTTGAGACATTTTTCCGTCAACTACTCCCGGGACGGGGCCGGAAGAACCTGTTGCTTTCCATTGTTCGCTCGCCCAGGCGGTGACTTCCGTGGGCAAGGTCGGAGCATGATATGCAACATGTTCAGTCAATGCGGCCTGTGCGATTGACAGCCGTGTTTCATGAATTTTCCTTGCTGCTGTATATGCCGCCGATTCTTTTTCAATTTCTTCTGTAATCATAGGAGCCGGTGCCGGATTACTTATTGATTTTATTGTTTCTTGAGCGTCTGCAAGTTCTTTCTGTGTCAGTGTCATGTTTGTGGGCATGAGAGATTTAAACATTTCTTCTGTTTTTGGATGTTCATCAGATACAATGCGTTGTTGATATTTGATCGGTTTTTGATGCGTATTGCTGTAATCAAACTGTTTTTTTCGCATATCCTCTGTCAATTTTTTTGTAACCTGGCTGGCGATCTGGACTCCAGCTCCGAGATTCGTGCCCCCACAGATGCTTTTCGGAAGAGCAGCTGGACTGGCAAATGTATCATGTGTTTTTGTAGCTTCTTTTGCTATCGCTGCTGTTTTTATCTGTAACGCATTCGATTCTTGTAATGATTGTATGGCTTTAATAACAGTCGCAGTGTTTATATTCATTAAGCTTTCATGGCTTTTTACAGCGCTTATAATAGTGGCTTTTACAGCAGATATCCCTATCTCTATTGCCTTGTCTCCTGCCTTAATTACTCCTTCTATTACATTTTTACTTTGATTTAAATGTGCTGCAATCTCGGAGCAATAAGCGGCCCACGCGTTGTTGCTTAAAAGTACTGAACACATGAGCAAAGCAATAAAGTATATATATTTCATCTTTTATCTCCCGTGCTGATTTCGTTGATAATTTGTTTGATAATATCTGTGCTTTCGTCTGTGATGATTCTGCGGCGGCGCTCAACATCGCTTTTAGCTGACCCGCCGGGATAAACGCGGGCAAGTCGGCGCAGTGACTCACTGGGCCCAAAAATTTTGTAGAGGCCATTTCTGATGGCCACGTCTTCAGTTGTAGAAGAAAAAGCCCAAAGCATTTGTCCGCCGAGTGTCAGGGTGAGTGGGAGTTGAGAGATGCCTTGGCCCGTGCGATAAAGAGCGATGAAATTTGCTCCTGCCGGGCCGGGCTTGCCAAGTCTGCTAAGAGCATAATTGCAAGCTCCATTCAGGCCAAAACGATTTGTCAGCTCGTTAATTGCCCTGTCAGTTCCGGCTCCCAGCATCAGCACTGTCGTAGCCAGCTCTGTGATAATATCGGGAATATCTTCTATTGATTGACTGTAAAGCCCTAGTGATAAATTCCACTTTCTTGATTCCCTGGACATTGTTGTCATATCTGCTTGGAGCTGGCCGGAAACAGATTCATTTTTTGTTACACGGTGGGCTTCATCGTAGCAGATGCGTTTTGGATCTTCTCGGATAGCTTCAATTCTTTGCGCATGATAAGGCTGATATTTTTTAGGCATCAAATTCACATCAGCGGGCATCAGGAAAAATCTGGCTCCGAGAATGTGACGGGCAAGCATGTACATAATGGCTGATTGCCTGTCAGCGGTTGATCCGCCACGGGGGGCAACTTCGTCAAGATCAAGAGAAACAATTTGCGCATCGCCCAGGTCAAATTGAGTAGGTTCTTTGAGAATAACATAGGCTTCAATCGCGTCCACGATTGCACGCCAGACATTTTGTATTAAATCTGCCGGATAAGTGTTTTGGATACCCTTATTTTGAGTAATCTGACTTGATACGTCTGTTAGTAACGGCACAGCATGTCTTTGAGCTGACAATGCTTCGTGTTCGTATCCGCGCTCAAATAAAGCATCTACGATTTCCCACCAAGTTGTAGCCGTATCAAGTTCAATGTCCAGCTGCATGATTAGATTATGCAATTCTGGCAATGTGTTATGTTGATAGAGTTTTGGATGATTACCGTCTGATAGCTCTTCGTAGGCAAGATCAATAGCTCGTTGTAGCAGCCCCGGCACTCCATCCTGCGGTGCATTCGCGTCAAGCGGAGTGGCTAACAAAGAAAGCAAATTTACCAAAAACGCCTTGTGAGAAGGTAACGGCAAACGCAGGCCGAGGGGTGTGTCAAAAGGATTTATAGCAAAATCACTTGTCATTCTGAGCCGGTGATATGCGGCCAGGTGTTTTCTATGTTCCGGCAATGACTCTTGCAAAAGAGTAATAAGTCCGGAACTCGATGGGCCGACATCAACGATTGATAGCCAGGGCAAGCGTGCGAGACCGGGCTGAATGACAAATGCAAAATTTATCGCATTTAAAAAGACCGATTTACCGGCTCCCATTGGAGCCACGCCGACATCAATCCAGGCGGCCTGTTCGGAAGAGTTTGGGCTAAATGGCATAAGTTTGCCATCCGGGCTGCGAAGCAATAGAGAGCCCGCTCGCCAGGGAGAAGCCGGACGATAAGGCAGTAAGCCTAGAGCTTCTTGAAGCGGAGCAGCGGTTACAGGAGCCGGAGAAGTAGGCATAAGGGACGGGACAGTGGCCATTGTGCCGAGAAGCGGGTCGCCGATAAATTGGGATGTTTCGCATGTTCCCCAGCCCTGGACAATTTTGGCCAGTTCGGAGACCCTGCGGCGCAAAAGTCCATGAGCTGAATCAAGGTCATTTTCAATTGTCGCCCATGTCGTCAGACAAATACGCAATTTGATATTGCATGTTCCGGACAGATCAAGCTGAGTCAGGCCTTCGACTGCTGCATTAAATTTTTTATTTGAAGAGCTGGAGAATGCGAGCAATGCAGACAACAGCGGCTTGATACCGAGCTGTAGGCCTCCTGGTTCAAGCAAAAAAGATATACGATAAGGCATGCGTTCTTCACGGCGGGCCTGTGCTCGAAATAGTTCTTGAAAAGGTTTGGGCGACTGTGGGCATAGTGTAACAAGAAGTGGCCCGTAAATCTTATCGCCAATCCTGACTGCTGTTTGAGAGATATTCTCTCCTTCGCGGGGAAAAAGTTGGGACTTAAAATCAGGGTAAATGACATTTTGCAAAACTTCTTTTTTGTCCCTGTCATCTGGGAGCCGGAATGGTAATGGATCGCCAGGAATACAAGCTTTCCAGTCTGTAGCTGTAAAGTCAGGGTCAATACAGAAACGTATATCATGCAAGGCATTATGGGGAGAGAGCTTATAGACAATAAGATCTGATTCTTGGAATGCGTTAAGAACTCCTGACACAAAGCCGTCATGTGCGTCATGCAAGGCAGTTACCGCTCTACCAATATTTTGACAGCCAAAAATATTTGGAGACTGTGGATTCGCCTTGTCTCTTTCTTTCATTGCTATTTTACGTAGTTGGTCTGGCAAAACAGATAGTTGAGTCCACAATACAATCCAGGTTGTTTCTATATTACAGTATTTCGTTAGTTTTTCTGCCCAGTTATCAAATAAATCATGCAAATTAAGGCCAATGTTTCTCATCGTTTGTTTTGGACTCGCAAGCATTTCTTGTAAGTATCTTCTACTGTTGGGATTGTAGTCAAAGACGAGTTGTATGCTGTGTCCGGGCTTGTTAAGCGATGGTTGTAAACGCTCTGTGAGTTGAGATATAATATTTGTATATTCTGCTACACCAATATGCTTTAATGATCCTTCAAGTCGGCAAATGCTAATGAGGCTTCCGTTATCCGCAACTATTGCATCTCGATCAACGGTTTCAAGTCGGCAATAACTGCTAATAGGGCCATAAAATATTTCATTAATTGCATATAGCCCTCTATTAATGACGCTAATAATAGATTCAAGCATCTCTATTTTCCTCTTTTCAAGATAACTTGTTCAATAACAACTCCGCGCGGTGTTTTTGCTGTATTTGCTCTGCGAACAAGCACACTTGCAAGCAAATTTTGGCTGCTTTCAACGCCTTGTGATGATTCATAAGAAACAATAAGTGGAAATTCTATCCTCCACGTAGCTACTCCTTTAACAATTCCAGATGTTGTAATAACAGGAGCCTGGCTAATAGATGCAGACACTGACAGGCGTTTTTCTTTCACCATGTCAAGAACACCGGATCTTTGCAAAGATTCAAGAAAAGATTTGAATGCCTTTGGTGCAAAATGTTGACGTGATTTTGATAATTTTGAGCGCCATTCCAGGAAATCAAGAGAAATAGCTTGCGTGACAGTTTCTGCACACCAGTTAAGTAACCCCTGTTCAGTTAAAAGAGGCTTAGAGAGAGGCACAAGAGGAGCCAGACGCAAATCGGGAGTTGCAGCATAGTAAATAGGGGCTGGATGGTTTAAAAATAAAATGATGTTAAGAGCAACAGATACTAAGATAGTCAAAATCAAAATTGAAACGAGTTTCAAGACCTTTTCATATTGTAATCTGTACCAAGCCAGACCGCCAATTACATTTGAAAGATCGTATTTTGATGAAGGGACGGATTCTGTCCCTTCATCATGACGGGCAATATGAGAATCCATATGAGAATCCGTTGGAGTTTTCTTTAAAAATGGAAAAAATCTCATATTTCCCTTCCTGTTAGTTAATACCGAGTTCATCGAGGCCCGTTGTTTTGTCTGATCCAAAAAGAGTTGCAGAGCCTGAACCCAAAAATTCGCCAAGGCCAAGGATCAAGACTGCAACCATAACTTTGGCAAATCCGCCGCCATAGGTCGCTCCTCCGTGCCCTTTGCCAGCTTTATACATTTCAGTGCATCCCCAAACGCCCATGCCGGCTCCTCCGGCATATCCGGCCATGGTGATGCCTTTGGCGACACCTTTCGATGAATCCGCTACATTTGATCCTATTTCGCCGAATGTAATCGCGGCTTGTGCCAATTCGGGGAATAAGTATACGATCCCGACAGCAATAAAACAGATTGTCAGACTCCAGGCATCAAATTTTGTTCTTTTCATAAAATCTCCTTATCCTATAATTGTTGAAATGTATGATTGTACATCGCCGCCGACAGTAGCGCCGATACCACGCAAAAAATTAACAATATTTATCGCTAGAGTACTTCCTGACAAATGCACAACCGCGCGGGATAAATTCGATGGCTTGGCAGGAGTATCCCTTAAAAGACACACCCCCCGGCCAACTCCGATTAAACCGATTGTCATAATCGCATATACAGCAAATTGTATGTATATCTTTCCTGGGTTGTCAGGTGGTGTATAACTCAGTGTTTGCTCACTCGATACATTAAATACAGTCATAGACAATGCATCGAGAAGAGCTGGTAAATTAAGCAACAAAACGGATGAATAAAATGTCCAAAGCGGAATACTCTTGTTGTACTTATGCTTCTGGCTAATCGCTTGAGAAGCAGATACAAAAAAAAGTATAGCTCCCAGGAGATAAATCAGGATGATTATAACATCCCACCATCTTTGAAGATGAGGGATTACGTTTGCTACATAACTTTCCATTTATTTTTCCGTAATATCCATTATTAAGACACCTATTTCTTCTCCTGTATTAAGATAGACAGTAGGAGGCCTGTTAAAATTCTTTGCAAAAATATCACTCGCTTTCTTTCCGATTTTCCCAGCAGCAATCCAAGCCTGTTCTGATGTATCGTACTCTTTATAAATTATTGTATTAGTATCTTCATTGAAGCTGTTTAACCTGCTCTGGGCGCCAGACATTTTTTTAACCTCACCTAATCCTTCTAGGAATGAAGCGGCAATCAATCCTCCCCAGCGGCTAAAAAAATGCGTGTCGACTTTGCTGGCAACAGATCCTTCTGTTGTGGCGGGGTTGATTGCATATGCAGTAATTTGTATGTTGCGACCACAGGGGAGAATGATTTTGTTAAAAGTAAGAACAAGTTTTTCTTCAAATCGATTAAATTTTCCGAGAAGTCTTGCGTCCCGGTATTTTCCGACTGCGACAGTTGCAAGAACGGGTGTTGGAACATCGGAGTTAATACCGGTATCAATAATTGCGTATAATATATTGCCTGCTCGTAATGATTTAAATTCAGTTTGATTAGATGACTGTTCTGAAGATTGTTTTACATCCTGACTATATTTAAGTTGATTAAATTGAGGCTGTGTATTGTTATTTTTTTCTGCTACATATATAATATTTCCTCCTGACATTGATGATGATAGACTACGCTCCATTTCTTCGATGTCTTTTATCATTCCTTTTATCCGTTCACCGAATTCCTTCTTGTAGTCATAGTTTGTTTTTGAATTCTGTTTTTTATGTATTTTTGGTTGTTTAATTGTTTTTATTTCTTCTTCTTTTTTGGTGACTAAAGGAGATTTTTTAATAGTTGGAATAGATATATATGATTCTCCAGTTGATAATGCTTTATCTGCTTGATTTTTATCGAGTTCTGCTAATTTTTCATTGTAAATTTTTGATCCTGTTCCTATTCCCCCTTTTACATTTTCTTTTTTTACAAGACTCGTGTCTGATTTTTTGGTAGAATGTTCATTTGAACGTAAAAAGAATGTCAGTATAACTATACAGATTCCGACCAATAAAGAACAAAGCAGTATTAGATAAAATCTGCGTTTTTGTTCACTTTTATTCATTTCTGAGTTCATTTTTTTTCCCCCTCAATTTTAATTGAACGGAGTTGTCCGTTCTTCGATACCATTAAACTTGGCAAGCTCGCTACTTCATAACATTTTGTCTGTGCGGCACCGTGAACAACTGATGTCCAGGCTGGGAACATCAAGTCGTAGTTAGTACGGACGTAATATAGATTGTTAAATTTCCAGACTATGATGTTGTCATCAGGAGAAATTTTAATACGTTTTGCCGCAGACGGAGGAACCATGTCTAAAAAAGACAACATCTCGGTTGTAACAGTATCTTTAACATGTTTGATTATCGGGATTTGAGCGTTGGGCCCGTGTGATTTTATCCGCACAAGGACAAGACCGTCCGCGACTCTTGCAGGAGCTTTGATGCTGTCAGCAGATAAAGATACGACTAATGGGATGTCTTTGCCATCGAACGTGACAATTAAGGTCGATGCCCCGTAATTTTGCAGCGGCATAACATTCAGTAAATTCTTTCCCTCAATTTCCGGACGCATGACCTGAAAGAGACTGGGGCCGCCGTTTGTTACTGAGGAAATCGGCCACGGAGAACCGGTTGAGTCATGAAAGACAATGGCAGATGCAATATTTGCAGTTGTTTTGATTTGTACTGGCGCATGACCCGGCTCAAGAGAGACCTGAACTGTTCGGCTACGGAGCTGAGGCGGCACTGGAGCTAAGGCTTTTGAACGCTTATCTGCGTGTTTTCGGTATTCATCTATTTGTTCTTTGCTGAGAGGCATCATTCTGCGCAAAGACTCTTCAAATAGCTCCTGAGATTGCCGATTTTCAGTATTTTTTTCTTGTTTTTCATTCGTAGAGTTCTTACCGGCAGCATTCTCTTGATTGTCTTGAGCTGCACAGACAAGAAAAGGAATCAGCATAAATAATATCACAAAAAAACTATTCTTTATTTTCATTGAGTAGCTCCTTTGATTTATTAAATTTTTCAATTTCTTCTCTCGTTATCCTTTTTTGCTTGACCACTCTTGGACGACTGATAAAATCAGGATCAAGAAGCATATATTGACGTAACGTATGATAACTAAAAGAGATCAACCCTTTCTCTTTCAGTATCTTATGAATTTCAGTATACGCATATCCTTTTTTATAAAGATCGAGAGCTATTGATCTGCAATTAAGATATTGTATTTTTCCTTCCCCGATAAATAGCGGTCTATCAGGATCAACTTTTACCATCAGCTTTTTTCTCCAGAGATTTCTTTTTATTTTGCAACTTCCTATTTACACGCTGTTTCTTTGCGAATATCCAGCATAACATTAAGTGCAGCACCTACTTTACGATGAGCCGATAAATAAATTCTACGTTCTTCTCCTGTAACATCCTCAGCAGCAGCAAGAAATTCCTGGGCTAGGCCGTTAGCTTTTTGTTGTAAATGAGCAATATGTCCCAACATGACGTTGCAAGATTTTATATTGCTTTCAAGGTCAGTCACATCCTGTCTCCCGTCCCTACAGATTTCTCCTGACTTCAAAGAAACAAAGTTGTTCTGCGGCGGACAAATACGCTCCGCAATCACAACGATTTTTTTCATTGCCAATCTCAATTTTCATCTCGGTATCAATATCTGTGTAGATGCCGCAAAGTGGACATTCTACCGTCATTACTCTTTCTTGTTCACCAGGCGGCAGAACAAACTTTTTCACCATCCAGACCATCAGGAATACCCCCTTGCTATTTTTTTTAGGCCGGACAACAGATCGCCCGAAAGAAAGGTTGCGTCTGTTACAAGCTTTCGCTGGTAAAGATTTGCCCAGAGTCCAAAGGCCATACCGGACATTTGCGGAGGATAATTGACATCCCGATTTCGGCAAAATTCATCGAATTGTTGTCGGAGGCGCATTGTTTTTGGGTTTTCACGACTGATCCGTTCTTCCGTTTTTTTATAAGCCTCTCTGATCTGGGCAAGTTCAGAGCTAATTTCTTGTACTGGCTCTGGATCCGCAAACCGCATGTTTTTCAACCAGGTCACAAAATACGGGATATATCTGCCGTTATCCCTGTTCCAGCTTTCCTGCTTTCTCTGAGTGTTTATGGCTTTGAGAACGCTTTCCATACCTGGCAGCAGGTCTTTTCTGCCGAGCTTGTGCCAGACTTCTCTTGCCGCTTCCTTCGCGTCTTTTCTGGGGTAGCTTGACCAGGCGATTTCAAAATTCTTGTTCCGCTCAAGAAAATTCCTCTCCCTCTTTTTTTCCTCAGGAGTCTTTTTGGGGGGTAGGGGGGTATATGTATTTATATTATATATATTATATATGCCGCAATTTTTGAGTTTTTGACCGCAATTTTTGAGCTCTCTTTTTATTTCAGATGGTTGATAGATGCTTTCTGTTGCTTCAGCTGGCCCGGGGGGTGTGTCTGCTTGTTCGTCCAAGATAGCGTAGCGATGGATTTTCCTGTTCACTTTTACTGAGTAAATCATTTTTTTTCTTGTCAAGGATTTGAAACATGCGCGGACACTGTTTTCGCACATATTTAATATACGAGCGAAGTATGCCGTATTTGCAAAACAAGGGAGACCTTTTCTGGTAAAACCAGAAATATATGCGTACATGAACATCTCCGGCGATCTTAAATTGTTTTTTGTGGTTTCCTTCAAGTCAAACGTAACAGTAAGAAATCTACTTGGGTACATATTAATCCTCTGATAGTTTTGACCTCTAAAAAAAGCGTACAAAAACAGAGTCCATGTCAAAATAATACTTGACGGATGAAGGCTTTTGGCCTATGGTCTATTCACTCTGATAGTTTAAGAGTGGATTCCCGCTCTGCTAAAGCTCCGATTATCTGATCGGAGCTTTTGTTTTTCAGGGGTCAGTTATTCGATAAATAAACCTCGTGTCGCGGTTGTTCGATACTGGCTGGCATCGTCAGGCCACACTCACCACAGCGCGGCGACGCTCAAGCCTTATGGCTCTGGCGTTTCGCCAAATTCATCCGGTATTTCTCTGAATTCTTTTTTTGCTTGTTCGTCTAAGGTAGAGTAGCGATAGATTTTTCCATCCACTTTAAGTGAGCGTATCATTCCTTTTTTAGTCAAGGATTTGAGACAGGCGCGTACAGTATTTTTACGCATGTTAAAGCAATCGGCGATGGTCGCTGCACTGGCAAGGCAGGGTTTGTCTTGTTCCGTATAAGTGAAAATGAGTCCGAATACACACATCTCCCACAAGCTTAATTTTTTTTCGGCTACTATTTTAAGCCCCCATGGGACAAAAATTTCTTTTTCCTGGATTTGTTCAGTCATGAGAGTACCTCTTTTGTTGAATTTTGGACGCAAAAAAGCCCTCCCCGGCTGAATGGCCAGAAAGGGCTTGAAGAAAGGGAAAGGAAAAAAGAAGATAAAGACAGGCCTGGCCTGCACGAGAAAAAACAAAAAAGCACTGAATTCCTCTTAAAAAGAGGTTTTCAGTGCTTTGTTTGTGTGGCGGGGCCGAAGGGACTCGAACCCTCGGCCTCCGGCGTGACAGGCCGGCGTTATAACCAACTTAACTACGACCCCGCAATGTGTGGTGGGCGGTACAGGGATTGAACCTATGACCCCTTGCACGTCAAGCAAGTGCTCTCCCAGCTGAGCTAACCGCCCGCCTAAGAAAAATACTGATAGGGAAAGAGCGGATAAAAGGCAAGTAAAATTTTTTTCTTTTTTTGAAAAAACTGCTTCAAAAAGTTGAATCAGGAAGTTTTTGCGGTTAACGGTATGAAATAAAATAAAAATAAAAAAAATGTCTGTTTCCTGTGTTGCTTTTTAGGAGCTGAGCCCTGACTTGGTGCTTGACCTTTCTCTTGAGTTCGTGCTTTGATTTTTCTTTTTGTGTCTGATTATCATTTAACAGTGGGTCGTTGCCAATGAATAAAAAATATATTCTTTCTGTCCTGGGACAGGATCGTCCGGGTATTGTTGCTTTTGTTGCCAGAACTCTGGCTGCTGGCGGCTGGAACATCGAAGATATTACCCAGACAATTTTGCAGACGGAATTTGCTGGAATTTTTTTGATTACCAGTGATGGGGCAGGACAGGTTGATGCCTTGCAAAAAAGTCTGAATGCCCAACTGGAAAGTCTGGAACTGAGCGCGAGAGTCAAACCAATGGCCAGTGTCCTGCCCGGTCTGAGTAAAGAACAGACTGAACCGTTTGTGGTTATCGCCACAGGTGAAGACAGGGTCGGGACAATTTCGGCCATTGCCACGGTCATGGAAAAATTCAGTGCCAATATCAATAACCTGCGCACTGTCCAGCGCAAAGACCTTGGCCCCAATCATGCCATTATGATTTATGAGCTTGACGTTCCCGGGGATGTTGAACTGAGTGATCTGCGTTCGGAACTGGAACAGGCCGGCAGCAAGCTGGACTTACAGGTTAGTATCCAGCATCGGGATATTTTTGAAAACATTCATCGGGTATAAGGACAAAAAAATATGCTTACGGAAAGAGAACTGGTTACGACTTTTGAAATGGTCAAGAATGAGCACCTTGACGTGCGGACAGTCACGCTTGGCATCAATCTTTTTGATTGTGCCTCGGATGATTGCGCCCGGTTTCGGACAAAAATATACGATCGTATCGCAAGTCTTGCTGCTCCACTTGTTGAGACCTGTACGCGTATCGGAGACAGATATGGTATTCCGGTTGTCAACAAACGGATTTCTGTCAGCCCGATAGCCGCGTGTGCCGCGCCTTTTTCCCCTGAGGAGATGGTGGAAATCGCGTGTTCTCTGGATGAGGCGGCCAAGGAAGTGGGCGTGGATTTTATTGGCGGTTTTACCGCTCTTGTTGAAAAGGGCATGAGCAATGGCGACAAAAGTTTGATTGCGGCCATTCCTGCGGCCCTGACAGCAACAGACCGTCTTTGTTCTTCGGTCAATGTCGCTTCCACGCAGGCCGGGATTAACATGGACGCGGTGCTTTTGATGGGGCAAACCATTAAAAAGGCCGCTGATCTGACAAAGGATAAAGACGGTCTGGCCTGTGCCAAACTGGTTGTTTTTTCCAATATCCCGCAAGATATTCCGTTTATGGCCGGAGCCTATCTTGGCGTGGGAGAACCGCAGGCGGTCATCAATGTCGGAGTCAGCGGGCCGGGGGTTGTGAAAAAAGCCATTGACAGGGCCCTTGAAGCCAATACCCGCGCCTCGCTGGGAGAACTTTCCGAAGTGATAAAACGCACGGCGTTCAAGGTGACCCGCGTTGGAGAGCTTATTGGGCGGGAGGTGGCCTCTTCTCTTGGCGTGCGTTTTGGTATTGTTGACCTGTCTCTGGCGCCTACGCCCAATGTTGGTGACAGCGTGGGTGAAATCTTTGAAAGCCTTGGTCTGCGCCGTATCGGCGTGCCTGGCTCAACCGCTGCGCTGGCCATGATCAATGATGCCGTGAAAAAAGGCGGGGCCTTTGCCAGTTCAAATGTTGGCGGACTTTCCGGTGCTTTTATTCCTGTCAGTGAGGACTTAAATATTGCTGCTGCCGCAGCAGAGGGATTTTTACCGCTTGAAAAGCTGGAGGCCATGACCGCTGTATGCTCTGTTGGGCTTGATATGGTTGCTTTGCCCGGAAGTACCAGCACGGAGACTCTGGCCGGAATTATTGCCGATGAAATGGCAATCGGTATGATCAATAAAAAAACAACCGCGTGCAGACTGATTCCTGTACCGGGGAAGAAAGCCGGTGATACTGTCCAGTTTGGGGGGTTGCTCGGCCAAGCGGAAATCGTGCCAGTACGCAGTAATGGCTACAGCGACAGTTTTGTCAGTCGGGGCGGACTTATTCCCGGGCCCTTACAGAGTCTGATCAATTAGAAAAACAGGTTGTAAATCGTTTTGTGCCCCATGCCTGTCTGATTTTTTTGGGTGTCTGGTGTTGACAGCCTTTTTTTTTGTTTTACTTCTTGTCGCAGCTCCTTGTTTGAGGAGTAATTTTTCAGAGGTGAAGTGTTCTTTCACCAGGAGGTAGGTTTTTATGCAAAAATGGATTTTGCTGTTTTTTTCATTTTGTTTTTTGAACTGTTCAGCGGCTTTTGCTTCTGTTCCGGATTTTGTCAGTCTGGCGGAAAAAAGCGCAGATGCCGTTGTCAATATCAGCACTGTGAAAATTGTAAAAAACACGCCGTTCCAGAATCCTTTTCATGGACAGGACATGCCGTTCAATGATTTTTTTGAACAGTTTGAGCGTTTTTTCGGTGATCGTTCAGGGCAGGCGCCCTCAAGGAAGCAAACCTCTCTTGGTTCCGGTTTTATTATTTCAAGTGATGGCTACATCGTGACCAATAATCATGTTGTTGAAAAATCAGATGAAATTATGGTGCGGATAAAGGAAGGTCAGGTTGAAAAGGAGTATAAGGCGCTTATTGTAGGAACAGACCCGGATACAGATATTGCTTTATTAAAGGTAAGAGCAGACAGTGCCCTTCCTTTTCTGGAATTTGGCAATTCAAAGGAATTGAAAGTTGGTGAGTGGGTGATGGCGATTGGCAACCCTTTTGGGCTGGAGCATACTGTTACCGCTGGTATCATCAGTGCCAAAGGCCGGACGATCGGAGCCGGGCCCTATGATAATTTTTTGCAGACAGATGCCTCAATCAACCCTGGTAACAGTGGGGGCCCGCTTATCGACAGGGCGGGCAAGGTGATTGGTATCAACACCGCTATCCTGTCTTCCGGGCATGGCATTGGTTTTGCCATTCCCTCAGCCATGGCCCAAAATGTTGTGGAGCAGCTGAAATCAAATAAAAAAGTGCGCCGTGGCTGGCTTGGGGTTTCTATTCAGGCCCTTGACAATAATACGGCCAAGGCCCTTGGGCTGGAAAAAGCCGAAGGCGCGCTTGTGGCCAGCGTGCATTCAGGCGGTCCCGCGGAAAAAGCCGGTCTGCATTCAGGAGACGTTATTATTGCCATCAATGATTCTGCTGTGGCAGATGCTTCAGATCTGACCCGTAAGATTGGCAACCTGCTGCCGGGCAGTGAGATCGTTTTGGATGTTATTCGGCGGGGCAAGAAAAAATCGTTCCAGGCAACGCTCAGGGAAAGAGACGCAAAAGCTCTGGCCGGTCAAGCCGAGCCGGAAAAGGAACAGCTCGCTCTTGGACTTATCCTGCGTGGAATAACAGAAAAAGAGGCCCGTGAGGCAAACCTGCCGGGTGGTGAGGTGCATGGGCTTTTTGTTGTTGAAGTCAAGCGCGGCTCTCTGGCGGCCAGATATGGTATCAGGACCGGAGATATTTTGCTTGAGGCCAACCAGAATGTCTTGAAAGGCCTGCCTGACCTTGAGGCTGTCTTGCGGGGTGAGGCCAAAAAGAAACAGGTGCTCATGTTCCTGTTGCGCCGCGATCAGCAAAACTACTTTATTACGATTCCCTTTGACTGACAGCCCTTTTCCCGTCAACAACCGACCGGTCGGGCAGGAACCCGACCGGTCGGTTCAGCTGCTGCGTTCCGGGTGCAAGGTAAATCTGTATCTGGAAATTGGAGACAAAAGAGCGGATGGTTACCACAATCTCCTGAGTCTTTTTTATCCGCTGCCCCGGCCTTTTGATCAGCTGTTTATCGCTCCCGCAGAGGCAGGGTGCAGCCTGACCTGTTCCCGCAGGGATTTGGCAGGAGCTGATAATATCTTGCTGAAAGCGTACAGGGCATTTTCAGCCGCAACCGGTTTTCATCCACCTCTTGCCCTGCATCTGGAAAAAAATGTACCTGTGGGAGCCGGGCTTGGAGGCGGAAGCGCAAACGCGGCTGTTTTTCTGAACTGGCTGAATGTCCAGGCCGGCGAAAAAGGGCTGGCAGCTGATGAACTGGCTCAGGTCGCCCTGTCACTGGGAGCGGACGTTCCTTTTTTTCTGTTGGGCCGGCCGGCCTGGGTTGAGGGGATTGGACAGAAAATTTTTCCGGCGGATATACGACTGCGTGCTTCCGGCCTGATTGTTCACCCGGATATTGTCATCAATACCGCCTGGGCCTACAGGGAGCTGGATAAAGTGCGTCAGGAGCAAAGAGCGGACTTGACAACATCTTTGTCACAGCAGTATAGACACAAGTTCGGTAACGGAACCTGGCTGTATAACAGTTTTGAGCCGCTTGTTTTCAAGGCGTATCCCGAACTTGGACGTGTAAAAGAGGCTTTGTTGGGTTTTGGGAGTGATGGCTGCGTCTTGAGCGGAACAGGAGCGAGTCTTTTTTCGATCTTTTCTTCAAGATATTTTCTGCGCAGGGCGGCTGAATATCTTCGCCAATCAAGGTATTCATTTACCATCGTTCGATTAGATACTGGGGTGTCGCCAAGTTGGTAAGGCAACGGGTTTTGGTCCCGTCATTCGAGGGTTCGAGTCCTTCCACCCCAGCCATTTTTATTCCTTTACGTGCGAATTTTTTTTGCCTGACAGTTCTGGGCTGGGGCAATCTGAGGGAAGCGGAAAAGGCAAGGCCGGACAAAATAAGGGGTTTTTACATGGCAGAGCAAAGAAATCTGCGGATTGTGACCGGAACGGCAAACCGGAAGCTGGCTGAAGATATCTGTGAACATCTCGGGCTTGAGCTTACTCCCGCACTCGTGACAACTTTCACTGACGGAGAGATACGGGTTGAAATCGGAGATAATGTCCGCGGTGAAGATGTATTTGTCGTTCAGCCGACCTGTTCTCCCGTCAATAACAACCTGATGGAGCTACTTTTGCTGCTTGACGCTCTGAAGAGGGCGAGTGCGAGGCGTGTTACAGCTGTTGTGCCGTATTACGGCTACGCGCGTCAGGATCGTAAGGTAGGCCCGCGTGTTCCTATCAGTGCGAAACTGGTTGCTGATTGTATTTCCGCGGCTGGCGTAGAGCGTGTTTTAACAGTTGATTTGCATTCAGGGCAGATTCAGGGTTTTTTTGATATTCCTGTTGATAACCTGTATGCTGCTGAAGTCCTTCTTGATTATATGAGCAAGCTGGGAAATGACAAGGTTGTTGTTTCTCCTGACGCAGGGGGCACGGAACGGGCCAGGGCTTATGCCAAACGTCTTAACGCCGGTCTGGCGATTATTGACAAAAGGCGTGAAGCTCCGGGGAGCGCGCAGGCAATGGAGGTTATTGGCGATATACAGGGCAAGACCGCTATTGTGCTTGATGATATGATTGACACAGCCGGAACCATGTGTGAGGCTGGAAAGGTTTTGATGGCGCATGGTGCCAAAGAGGTTCTTGCTTGCGCAACACATGCCGTACTGTCCGGCCCGGCTGTTGAACGGCTGGAAAAATCGTGTTTTTCAAGCATTGTCGTTACAGACACTATTCCACTTTCTGCCGCAGCTGCCGCAGCGGATAAATTCAAGGTTATCAGTGTGTCTGGATTGATTGCCAGTGCGATTCGCAATATTTACGAAGAAACTTCTATCAGTGTTTTATTTTCCAGCTGAGAAGACGCTGGCAAAGGTGTATTGGCTTCCAATTGAACAAAGAAATGTTCAGTGGACAGAGAATTGCAACAGTTGTTGTTATGTCGGGAATATGGATATAACAGGAGAAAGGAATGTCGGAAACAGCACAGCTTAAAATTCAGTACCGTTCCAAATGTGGGAAAGGTGCGAGCAAAAAATTGCGGGAAACAGGAATCGTCCCTGGAATTTTTTATAGTTTTGATGGGGATAATATCCCGGTTCAGGTTGAACAGTTGCCGCTTTCCCGTGTTTTTGGGGAAGTTGGTATGTCGCAGATTCTTGAACTTGAGATTGAACGTGACGGGAAAAAAACAACAAGGCCCGCGCTCATAAAGGCCCTTATTCAGCATCCTGTTAAAAAGATGTATACGCATGTTGATTTTTTTGGTCTGGATATGAACAGTGATGTTATTGTTTCTGTTCCTGTGCATTTGGTTGGAAAATCTCAGGGCGAAGCTGCTGGCGCTATCCTGCATCAGTTCAGAAAAACTCTTGAGCTGCGTTGCAAACCCGCGAATATTCCAGACGCGATTGATGTTGATGTCACCAATTTGCAGGTAAATGAGCATCTCCTGATTGACGAGCTGACCTTGCCTGAAGGCACGCAAGCTGTTTATGAAGAGGTTTTTGCTGTTGTTGGTCTGATTGTTCCGACTGCGGTCTCTGAAGAAGAGGGCGAGGCCGAGGCTGAAACCAAGAGCAAAAGCTGATTTTGGGTGAATTGTTTTTTTCGGTATGCTGGACCTTGTTCGGCATACCCGTTTACTGGCTATTTTTTGTTTCCCGGGTTCTTCTTGAAATCAGATTGATTCGGATCTGTTCTACTCTGTTGCCTCGTTTTTTGTTTCCTGTACCTTGATGCAGTTTTTTGTCCCTGTCTTTGTTGTGGGTGAAAATGGCTTATTATGGACTTCTGGTCGGGCTGGGCAATCCCGGCAGGCAATATGAGTATACTCGCCATAATATTGGTTTTCGTGTTGTTGAGCGTTTTTGTCAGCATATGGCGGCCCAGCCTCAGAATCGTGGACGGAAGGCGGCTCAGGCTCTTTTGTTTGAGGTCCGGTTTGGAGACGGTCTTTGGCTGGTGGCCTGTCCTCAGACATTCATGAATCTTTCTGGAAAAACAGTTGCTGTTTTGTCGCGGGTACACGGATTTGTTCCTGAACAGATACTTGTGATTCATGATGAACTGGATCTTGTTCCTGGAACCGTCCAGTTCAAGCGTGGCGGTGGACTGGCCGGGCATAACGGATTACGCTCCATTGCCGGAGATATTGGTAGCCGTGACTTTTTTCGTCTTCGTCTTGGTATTGGCCGTCCTGCTTCTGGCAGTGAAGTGGCAAGCTACGTCCTTGCCGACTTTCCTTCCGCGCAAAGGGAGCTGGTGACAGAAATGGTCGACAGGGCAGTTTTAGCTCTTCAGGAATATATTGAAAAAGGAATGGAAGAGGCCATGCAGGTCGTGCATGGTGGAAGTTTGTCTGGAAAAAAAAGGCCGTAGCCGGATGGACGAAATTTTTCTTTTCGATTATATTGGGCGCTGTATCTTGTTCTATCCTTTGATTCGGAGGTAATCGTGTTTGCTGTTGGTTCTCTGGTTGCTTATCCTGCTCAGGGTGTAGGCAGAGTTGAAAAGATAGAGACCCAGGTTGTTGGGGGGATAAGTGCTGAACTTTATATCGTTCGTATTCTTTCCAATAACGTGACACTGCTCGTGCCTGTGGGGAATGTTGAAAATGTTGGATTGCGGGCCGTTTACAATAAAAAACAGGGGCGCGAAATTCTTGCTTATCTTGAAGACCGTTCAGATTTTTCCGGTTATTCAGGACAGAACTGGAATCGTCGGTACAGGGAATATTCTGACAAGTTGAAAAGTAACGATCTGCGGGACGTTGCCTATGTTTTGAAAGAGCTTATTCTGATCGGGCGCGACAAGGATCTCTCCTTTGGGGAGCGTCGTCTGCTTGAACAGGCCCAGGGCTTGATTACCCTTGAGCTGTCTTTTGCTCTTGATAAGGAACAGGACGAGATAAAACAACAGATTGAAGATATGTATGCCGATGTCCTCAAAGCTCGTAAATCTCAAGATGACTTTGACGATGATGAGGAAGAAATGAAATTTGAGACTGACAACGAAGAAGAATGAACGGTTTTTATCTTTTTTCTCTCAGGAAGCGGCAAAGGCAGTGATTCTGTCAACAGGTCTTCCAAGTCTTTTTGCAATCTGAATCCTCATACAAACACGACCCGTTGTGGCGTAATGTGCGATGCCTGATAAGAGCAACCTTTGTGCCATCTCCATGGATCTATTTTGTCTTTTTATCCTTTATTGTTATGCGTATCTGTTTTTCATTTTCATCTATCTCAGTCCCATATCTTTAATAATATTGAACGGAGTCCTTTTTGTGGACGCTGTATTCGCTGGATATGTTTTCTTGTTGAAATCTTCTGTGTTTTCCCTGAAAAATGTGCGGGTCTTTGCTCGCAGCAATCTATTTTCGGGCAATGAAAGAGTAGTTTTTTGAGCCGTCAACCATAACCCTCTCATGGAGTCCAAGGAATTAAACGATGAATCTTGCTGAACTGAAAACCCATACCATGTCTGAACTTATAGAGCTCGCGGAGCAGTACGAGATTGACAATGTCAGCGGAATGCGAAAACAGGAGCTTATTTTTGCTTTATTGCAGGCCTGCGCTTCTCAAAATGGTTCTATCTATGGTGAAGGAGTACTTGAAATCCTGCCTGATGGATTTGGTTTTTTACGTTCTCCAACCTACAGTTACATACCCGGCCCTGATGATATTTATGTTTCACCTTCTCAGATTCGCCGCTTTGGTCTGCGTACCGGAGATGTTATTTCCGGTCAGATCCGTCCGCCCAAAGAGAGCGAGCGCTATTTCGCCCTGCTCAAGGTCAAGGAAATCTGTTTTAATCGTCCAGAACAGGCCAAGCATGTCGTTTTATTTGATAACCTGACCCCTATTTATCCGGATGAGCGTTTTTGCATGGAAAATGGAGCGGAAAATTTTTCCGGCCGGATTATTGATCTGCTTGCTCCCCTGGGAAAAGGCCAGCGTGGTCTGATCGTTGCTCCACCCCGCACAGGAAAGACTGTACTGCTCCAGACAATCGCCAATTCAATCAACGTTAATCACCCCGAAGTTTATCTTATTGTGCTGCTTATTGACGAACGTCCTGAGGAAGTTACGGATATGGCGCGTACGGTTCGCGCGGAAGTTATCAGTTCCACCTTTGACGAGCCGCCGCAGCGGCACGTTCAGGTCGCGGAAATGGTACTTGAAAAGGCCAAACGTCTTGTTGAGCGAAAAAAAGACGTTGTTATCCTGCTTGACAGTATTACCCGTCTGGGACGGGCCTATAACGCTGTTTCTCCTTCTTCCGGTCGCGTCCTGTCAGGTGGGCTTGACTCCAATGCCCTGCAGCGTCCAAAACGGTTTTTTGGAGCGGCCAGAAATATTGAAGAGGGTGGCAGTCTGACCATTTTGGCAACAGCGCTTATTGATACCGGTTCCCGTATGGACGAGGTTATTTTTGAAGAATTTAAGGGAACAGGAAATATGGAAGTGTACCTTGATCGTCTTCTTTCCGATAAGCGGATTTTTCCGGCTATTGATATTAACCGTTCAGGAACACGTAAAGAAGAACTGCTGCTTGATGAAGACGTGCTGAGCCGGGTCTGGGTGCTGCGCAAGGTGTTGGGAACGATGAACGCTGTTGATAATATCCCTTTTCTTATTGACAAGATGAAAGGGACAAAGAATAATAAAACTTTTCTTGATATTATGAATAAATAAAATGAACATGATGCGACCTGTTGCGGCTCCTGCTGAAAATGACTGGCAGGCATGGATAAACCTGTTGCGAGTACAGCCCAGTCCTCAGCTTATTGAGAGTATTGCCGCGACCTTGTGTGATTATCTGGAACAAAACAGGCTTGCCTGTTTTGTTCTTGGTCTTTCAGGCGGGATTGATTCCTCTTTTCTGGCGGCCTTGCTGCACCAGAAAGATATTCCTTTTGTCGGTTTCAGCCTGCCGCTGGCGACAAATTCTTTGCCTGAAAAGCAGCGGGCCGAGGCTGTTGCCGGAACCTATACAAGTTCTTATGGCCGGGGTCTGGGATTGCCCGCAGTTTGTGATTTTAGCGATCTGTATAACAATCTGTCTGCCTGTTTTTCTTCCGTTATTCCCTCAAGTCCTGTTTCCGGCGGCAATCTTCAGGCCCGTTTGCGCATGATGTTTTTATATCATATCGCGCATGGTCTTGGCGGGTGCGTTGTCAGCACTGACCAGCTTGATGAATTTCTGACCGGATTCTGGACTATGCATGGAGATGTTGGAGACGTGAGTCCACTTCAGCTTTTGCCCAAGACAACGGAATACGCCCTGGCCCGGCTTTTGTTGCCGCAACTACGCGACCCTGCTCCTTTGCGGGCAGCGATTGAGGCACTTCCAACTGATGGGCTTGGCATTTCCTCTTCCAGTCTGGAGCAACTGGGAGTGGAATCATACGCTGAGCTGGAAGCGATTTTCCTTGAATATTTTCTTTTGCGTCAACAAGAGGAGAAAGGTGCTTGTGGGGAGAGGGGACGGTTGAATGAACTGAGTCAGAGTGTGCCTGTGCGGCGATTTCTGGCCTCTGGCTTCAAACGCCGGGGGAGTTTGCTTTTTTGGCCGGAATCTGTATGACTATGCGCCTGTTTGTTTTTGTTTTCTTGTGGTTGGCCTTGTTTCCTGTTCAGGTACAATCAGGGCTGCTGGGTGATTTTTCTTTACAAAATGAACTGGAGCTTGGAAAGAAAATTACTGTTCAGATCAACAGGCGCTTTACTCTGATCTATGATCCGGTGATAACATCTTACGCGCAGGATATTGTTGACCGTCTGGCCAGTCATCTGCCGCCCCAGCCTTTTCCGTTCCGGGTACAGGTCATTGTCAATCCCGGCCTGAATGCCTTTGCTATTGCGGCAGGAAACGTCTATATCTTTACCGGCCTGCTGCTGAACGCGCAGCATGAAGCCGAGATTGCGTCTGTTTTTGCGCACGAGATGGGTCATGTCGTGCACCGGCATATCGCCCAGAATATAGAGCGGGGCAGTGTGGCCAGTCTTGCAGCCATGCTTGGTCTGCTGGCTGGGGCAATTGTTGGCGGAGATGGAGGCAGTGCCTTGGCCATTGGTTCACTGGCAGGCGCGAAATCTTCGATGTTACATTACTCCAGAGAAAATGAGCGGGAAGCGGATCAGGCTGGATTTAATCTGTTGCTCAAAGCGGGTTATCCACCTGAAGCAATGGTACAGATCTTTGAAAAAATGCGTAAGTTGAGTTGGCTGGGTGAAAATTCCTTTCCCGCTTATCTGAGCACACACCCTGGTCTGGATGAACGTATTGGCACAATTTCCTCCCGTATTAACCAGTTAGAGCAAGAAGGAAAAAAACAGCCTTACAATGATAAGACGTTTTTGCGGATACAGGCCTTGGTTCGTGCCAGATATGCTGATCCTGACAAGGCACTGGTTCATTTTCAGGGGATACCGCAACCAGATGACATGGAAATCCTGGCCACGGGCATTGTATTGTCCCGCTTAAACCGCATTCAGGATGCGCAGCCGTTTTTTTCCCGCGCGCTCGAGATGAAGCCTGATGACTCACTTTTTTTACGTGAGGCAGGGCGTTTTCTTTTTGAATATAAGGACGCTCAAACTCAGGCTCTTGACTTGCTTTCAAGAGCCGTGCAACTGAATGCGGACGATTTTCTGGCCCGTTTTTTTCTGGCCCGGGTTCGGGCGGAAAAGGGTGATCATCTTCAGGCCATTGAGGAAATGAAACGGGTGTTACGCGAAGTCCCGTACGACTGGGAAGTACATTCATATCTTGGGCGGTATTACGGAGCGCGTAAAGAATACTTTCATGCTCATTTGCACTTGGCTTCTTCTTTTTTTTACAGGGAAAAAGAAGACAAGGCCCATTTTCATCTGCAGGAGGCAAGGAAAAGAGCAAAGAGTGACAATGAAAAAAAGGCGATTGAAGATTGCCTGAGTGCCTGGGAAATGTGGAAAGGTATTTGAATCTTGTGAAATCTGAAAAAAATAAAGTAAATTGAGGAGGACGTATGTTGTTTGAAAGTGTTGCATATGCGATGGCCCAGCCCGTGGCAGGCGCGGAACAGGGAAATCCGATCATGGCCTTTTTGCCGCTTATCATCATGTTTGCCATTTTTTATTTTTTACTTATCCGGCCACAGCAAAAAAAGGCCAAGGACCACCGCGCGACTTTGGCGGCCCTGAAAAAAGGTGACCGTGTTCTGACAAACGGCGGTATCTACGGACGTATAACAGCTATTGATGGAGATGTTCTCAGCCTGGAAATAGGGACAAATGTCGAAGTAAAGATTAACCGCGCTTTTGTTTCGGCCCTGGCTGATCCCGCGTCTGCCAACGCTGCGCCGGGCAAGTAAGCGGGACAGTGAGGAAGATAAAAGAGTTCTTTCGGGAAAAGGACCTGTTTGACCTGTTGTCGTGTTGTGTATTCTTGTTTTGAGCCTCGCATGAGAGTTGTTGCGGGAAGTTGCGTGAAGGAAAAAGGATGAAAAAATTATACTGGAAAATAGGACTCGCTCTTGCTGTTGGGATACTTGCTGTCTTGTACGTGCTGCCGTCCGTTCCCGGAATGGGAGACAGTCCGCTTGTTCGTCTTGTGGGCGGTCAGGAGATACACCTTGGACTTGACTTGAAAGGCGGCATTCATCTGACCCTTGGAGTTGATGTTGATACTGCTCTTGAAAATTCTCTGGTGCAGACCGGTGAAGACCTGCGGGCCGAAGCTAAGGATGAAGGCATTTTGATTTTGCACCCCAGGGTGGAAGAAAAAACGCTGAGTTTTCTGCTGTTGAAGAAAGAAGGGCAGAGCAAGCTGCAGGATATTTTGAAAAAACGGTTTTCAGGGATTGCAGTGCATGAAACCCAGGAACAGGCCAATGGCTCTGTTCGGTATCTTGTCGGTTTTACTCCTGAATATCGCAACCATCTGGAAAAGATGACGCTTGACCAGGCCGTAAAAACCATTCGCAACCGTATTGATCAGTTTGGCGTGGCAGAACCCGATATCCGCCGTCAGCAGGGTAACCGTATCCAGGTTCAGCTTCCCGGTATTGACGACACGCAACGGGCAATCGGTATCATAGGCAGGACTGCTCATTTGGAGTTCAAGATTGTTGATGACGGAGCTGACTCGCAAAAGGCGGAAAAAGGTATTGTCCCGGCCGGCAGCCAGCTCGCCTGGCTGGTCAGGACAACTGCTGGCGGTCAGGAAGTACGGGAACCGATTGTTTTACGCTCCGCAACTGTGCTTTCTGGAAAATATATAACTGATGCGCGGATTGCCTTTGATTCTTATGGGCAGGCCTATGTTTCCATCAGTTTTAATAATCGTGGCGGCAAGCTTTTTGAGCGTCTTACAGAAACAAATGTACATAAACGTCTGGCTATTGTTCTGGACGGAAATGTTCATTCCGCGCCTGTTATTCAGGAAAAGATCAGTGGCGGTCAGGCAAGTATCACCGGACATTTTTCAACTGAAGAAGCCCGCGATCTGGCCATTGTACTGCGTGCCGGTTCGCTGCCCGCTCCGGTAACCGTACTTGAAGAACGGACAGTTGGCCCTTCTTTGGGCCAGGAATCCATTGAGGCCGGGGTTCGGGCCGCATGTATCGGTGGCGTGGCTGTTCTGCTTTTTATGCTGGTATATTATGGTATCGCCGGTTTTTTTGCCGATATCGTGCTTGTGTTGAATATCCTGCTTATCATGGCGGGACTGGCCGGTTTTGGAGCCACGCTGACCTTGCCCGGTATTGCCGGTATTATCCTGACAATAGGTATGGCCGTTGATGCCAACGTGCTTATTTTTGAGCATATCCGGGAAGAGCTGCGTGCCTCACTTCCGCCCAAACTGGCTGTGGAGGAAGGTTTTGCCAGAGCGACACTGACTATTGTTGATGCCAATATCACAACCATTATCGCGGCTATTGTCCTGTATCAGTTTGGAACCGGCCCGATTCGTGGTTTTGCCGTTACTCTTGTTCTTGGCATACTGGCGTCAATGTTTACTGCTATTTTTGTGTCCAGAATACTTTTTGATCTCTGGCTGACCCGCCAAAGAAGCACGCTTGCTATTTAGGGAGTTCTTATGGGATTGCAACTCGTTTCACCCAATACAAACATCAACTTTGTCGGCTTGAAGAAAATAGCGTTTATTTTCTCTTTGTCCCTGATTCTGATTGGTCTTTTTTCCCTGGTTGTGAAGGGAGGACTCAAATACGGGATAGATTTTGCCGGTGGAGTTGTTGTTCAGATCCGTTTTGAGGACAAAATCGAACTTGATGAATTGAAACATATGCTCAAGGAAAAGGGTGTGCATGGAATTTCCGTGCAGCGTTTTGGTGCTGCCGGAGAACATGAATATCTTTTGCGTTCAGTACTTGCCTCGGACAAAGATGGCTCAAAGACGCTTCGCTTGCAGGTAACTCAGGCGCTGAACAGTAAATACGCTGGCGCCTACGAGATTCAGCGTCTGGAGATGGTTGGCCCCAAGGTGGGAGCTGATCTGCGTTCAAAGGCACTGGAAGCCATGTTTTACGCTGTGTTGCTGATTGCCATTTATATCTCCGGGCGATTTGAAAAGCGCTGGTGGACAGCGGGATTCATGGCTGCTGGTCTGGCTGGCGGCATCTATCTGCTGCAGCTTCTGTCTTTGCCCAAGGAATATCTGATTTTCGCGGCTATGTTTATTACCCTGGCACTGTGCTGGTATCTGAAACTGAGCTATGCCCTGGGGGCTGTTGTGGCTCTTATCCATGACGTCCTGGTAACCATTGGTCTTTTTTCTCTGCTCGACAAGGAATTTGACCTGACCATTGTTGCGGCCTTGCTGACCATTATTGGATATTCACTCAACGACACCATTATTATCTTTGACAGGGTACGCGCCAATCTGCGTGGAAAAATGAATGGACAGCCATTGCCGGCGGTTATCAATAAAAGTGTTAACCAGACCTTGAGTCGTACACTTCTTACCTCTGGTACAACCCTGTTCGTGGTCCTGGCCCTGTTTTTTTTCGGCGGTGGTGTTATCCATGATTTTGCCCTGGCTCTGCTGGTAGGCGTTATTATCGGAACATATTCTTCCATATATATCGCCAGCACTATCCTGCTTGGTTTTGGGGTGCAGGCAGAAGAAGATGAAAAAAATGGAGATGGTAAAGACAGCATGGGGGCTGTTGTGTAGTTTTTCTCATCCGTTTGAACTTGTTGTAAAATTTGTTTTTATTTTCGGCAAAGGAGTTTTTTTCTTTGCCGAATTTTTTGTTCAAAAATTGCGGGAATGGAGCGTGGACAGGAGCCGTTTTGCCGGCTGTTGCGGCAGGTTGACGTACCCTGTTTGGGTTTACAAGGAGAGCTGTTATTAGTAGGGATTATTTTTTGAAATGATTTTCTAACTCACAAAGCAGCTTCTTTTTTTGAGTTAGAGCTGATTGACTTTTTTGAGTCTGTTACCGTATTCACAATATTTTTTGTTCGTACATTCTACAGGCCCGAGGAGACCAGCTATGATGTATAAAGAAATACAAGAACTGCTTATGAAAGAATTACGGCTTTATCATTACCCTGTTGCCGTAAAATTTTTTTTCGACCAAAATGAACTGAATGCTTTCAAAAAGGAAGCTGAATATTTTGTTCCGGCCAAAACCATGACATTTTGTCAGTGGGAAATCGCCGCCCGCATGAAAGGGCAGACCGTACTTGGTGACAAGTCCGTGCTGTGCTGTGGAAACGCGAAATATTCTATGGGCTGGAAAGAGCTTGATGACGCGGAAATCAAGGGGCATCTGAAATATACAAAAGATGCCGGGCAGGCGGAAAAATTTGTGAAAACAAAATATCGTCTGGACAGGGAGCTTCTGGCTATCGCTGTTGCTCCGCTTGGTTCTGTAGATGGAATTTATGAACCGGATACTGTTCATTTTTATTGTGATAACATGCAGGCCTATCACCTGGCGGTTGATTATATGGCAGGAACAGACACGCACCCTTTGCGTCCGGTCATTACCATGAATTCTTCCGCCTGCGGAGGAAATGTCAGTACGTATATGGCCCAGGAGTTCAATATGCTGCCGGCCTGTTCTGGAAGTTATAACGCCGGAAAGACAGAGCGTGGAGAAATAAATGTTATTATTCCCGGTTTGAAATTCGCGGCTGTTGTTGAGCGGTTGGTGTACAGGGTGAACACGACCAGCAGTTCCATTACCAAGCCCGGTGATGGTTTTCCTGGTCAGGATGTTTGTAAAAATTGTCCCTTAATTTTGTTCAAAAAAGGAAAAGAAGCTGGAGAAGAGGAATGAAGAAAAAGATAAAATTTTTGTTGTTTTCGTCAATGTTTCTGGGGTGTTTTCTTATAGCCCAATCATTTTTGATTACTGGTGGTTACGCTCAAGCAGCGGATTCGGTCGCGGCTGCCGATATTGCTGCCGCTAAGGCGGAAGCCGCTTCAGCGGATAAACTTGCTGCTGCTATTGCTGATGCCGGGGATAAGATTCAATCTGACGCACAGCCCGGATTTTTGAATATTCCCGGTGCTCCGTCAGTGAATTTGATTATGGCTTTTTTCTGGGCGATATTGGTTGGCTGGATTTTTTCCACGGTTGGTGCTTTTGGCGGTATTATGTCCGGTGTCGGACATATCACTGTGTACGGACTGGGCGATTATGCCAGCAGTTTCGGAAAGGGAACGGCACTTAATGCATTGATTACGGATTCTATCCGTGTGTCGAACCAGTGGATGGTCGGTACTTCTTCGGGAATTTCGGTTGTCAATTATTATAAAATGGGACGGTTGGTGTTGCCGCTTGGATTGGCCTTGGCTGTCGGTTCCGTGGCGGGTTCATACCTTGTTCCGTGGTTGACGGCAGGGAAAATCAGCCTCAAGGCCTATCTCGGCTATTTCGGTTTGTTCGTTCTCGGTTTGGGAGTTTATCTGTTTTGGCAGACGACTCCAAAAGCTCAAGCCGGCCAAACAAAGGCAAAAGAAGCTGCCAAGGCTTTTGAGGCATCAATTAAAAAAGGCGATAATGCCGCTACGGATAACGATGCTCGCGGCGTAAAAGTCGTCAGCTTTTCCTGCAAGAAATGTGTGTTTACTTTTTATGGCGTTGAGTTTGAATTTAATCCGTTTATTCCTGTTGTCGGCGGATTTTTGATTGCTGCTTTGGCATCTTTTCTCGGTGTTGGCGGCGGATTTTTGATTGTACCGTTTTTAACTGCTGTTGCCGGGCTGCCGATGTACTTGGTCGCCGGAACATCAGCTCTGGCGGTGCTGGTCGGTATGATTACCAGTATTTTTACTTATATGGTTGTGAAAGAAGTTCCGATTTTTTGGCCGCTTATCGGTGTTGAGCTTGCAGGGATCCTGGTTGGCTCTTTTGTTGGCCCCAGAACATCAAAGTATATATCGGATATCTGGTTGAAACGTCTTTTTGTTTTGCTCGCTTTCTATGTTGGTATCCGTTATACCTCAAAAGGATTTTTGGGATACAGCCTGTTGCCGCCTTTTTAGAAAGCTGAATTTGTAACTTCAACATGGCCCGGCGTTCTGGCGTGCTAAGCGTCAGGCGTCGGGCTGGTTTTTTCTATGTATTCTTTCTGGCTTGTTGCTGATGCGTTTCTCATTGCTCCATTTCGTCTGTTTCCATCTGCCATTTATTCTTTCTGGCTGGGGTGTGTGCTGCTTGCCTTGTACTGCGTGTTGCTGGGGGAACTGTGCTTTCTGATTGTGTATCGCTTTAACAGGGGCTACTATGTGGGGCTGAATCAGGAGATGGCCAGAATGCACAATATCTCTGTTGAAGCCATTCGTCATAAAAACAGGGGAGTCTTCAAGGACGCCAACTGGTGGGCGAATGAATACTTTGGTAAGGTTTTTTTTTCCCAGATTGCTCTTTTTGCGGTTTCACTCTGGCCTGTTCCCTTTGCTCTGGCCTGGTTGCAGCAGCGGTTTTTGGGGATTGCCATTTATTCGTTCTGGGGCCTGGAACTTGGGTATTCTTTTGTCTTTATTGTTTCCTATCTTCTGGTCAGGTATTTGTTTTCGCGGGTTCGTTGCAAGATTCCTGTGCTGAAAAAACTTGATGAAATGCGGATTGAAGACGGGAAAAAAGTAGGAGACATTACGTCCTGGAGCGAGCTTGATTCAAACGGGAAGTAGCGCGTTTGGCCGGAGTTGGCTCCCCCTGTGACCGGATTGGCCGCATAAAGGGCGGAGGGCGCCTCAAAGGCGAACTCAACCGGAAGTGAGCGCTGTGTTTTTTCCCTGCAATATGTTCCACAGTTTGTGTTCTGTTATCCACTGAATAACGGCCCGGTGTCCGGCCGAAAAGGCGTATTTTGCAAGCTCTTCGGGTTCGGCCCAGGTAAAATCCTGTGCTTCTGTTAAAACCGGGACAGTGGGCGGCTGTGTAAACTCGCACCAAAAAGCGTGAAGCGTGATAAGATGGTGCGTGTAGGTGTGCTTGACCGTGGTCAACAGCTGTCTGGCATTGACTGCCAAACCTGTTTCTTCCATAAACTCACGTACAACGGCCTGCTGAGGGGGCTCGCCTTTTTCGATTGCTCCGCCGGGAAATTCCCAGAGTCCGCCCCAAACATCGTTTTGCAGCCGTTTTTGCAGGAAAATCTTTCCTTGATACAGGGCAATGCCGGTTGCCATTTGTACCTGAACGGTTTTGGGCTTTTTTTTGCGTATCGGGCGTTCTGTTACCCTGCCCTGTGCCAAAGCCTGACAGTTGGAATGGAGTGGACATTTTGGGCAGTCAGGGCGGCGCGGCAGACAGATCAGGGCTCCGAGTTCCATCATGGCCTGATTGAAATCGCCAGGACTTTCTTTTGGCAGCCAGGTGTTGGCAAGATGTTCAATTTCGGTAAAGGCCGCGGGAGTATCCACTGAGTAAGGCAGGTCATGCAATCTGGACATGACCCGTTTGACATTGGCATCCACGGCTGCCACTGGTTCCCGGAAGGCAATGCTGGCGATAGCGGCTGAGGTGTACGGGCCAATGCCCGGAAGGGCGCGAAGGTCGTGGGCGTTATCCGGGAAATGGCCTTGCAGGTCGTTGACAATCGTTTGCGCGGCCAGGTGGAGATTTCTTGCCCTGGAATAATAGCCAAGCCCTTCCCAGATTCGAAAGACATTATCAAGTGAAGAGGCTGCCAGAGCCTGAACCGTGGGCAGCTGACGCATCCATGCCTGATAGTAGCCAATGACTCGACTGACCTGGGTTTGCTGGAGCATGGTTTCGGAAATCCATATCGCGTATGGCTGGTTGGTTTCCCGCCACGGGAGTGCCCGTTTATGCTTGCGGTACCAGTGAAGAAGTGGTTGCGTTGCGGCTTGCTGGGGCATAAGTGTCCTTTTTAGGGGAAAGAATAATATGGATATGTTTGCTAGCTACCGAGGTGCTGGATTGTCAAATTTTGAATTGTCCAAAGGGAAAAATTGTTCTGTTAGTATTATAAAACTATTTTTTATTCCAGCTTGTTGAAAGCTTATTTGTGATTTTTTGCATTGAAGATAAAATTTTTTATTGACGTTTTTTTTATTTTTGGCTAAGAATTATTTTCTTGGGCGT
>CAUUHW010000001.1:0-376073 GCA_963545205.1 uncultured Desulfovibrionales bacterium | reverse complement strand
TGCCGCTCAGAGTTGTTGTTACAGAAGGTACCAGAGCTGATTGCAAGGAAGCGTGCGCATTGATTGACGGTTTGAGTGCGGAGGCGCTTTTGGCTGACCGTGGATATGACAGCAATGAGCTTATAGACAAGGTTGTTGAGTCCGGCTGCCAGCCCGTCATCCCGCCCAGAAAAAATCGCAAGGAACAGCGCGATTACGACAGAGAACTGTACCGTGTACGGCACCTGGTCGAGAACGCCTTTCTTCACCTCAAGAGATGGCGTGGCATCGCCACGCGTTATGCAAAACGAAGCCTCTCCTTCCTTGCCGCCGTGCAAATCAGGTGTATCTCATTGTGGGCAGAAATAATTTGACGACACCATCTAACGCAGATGCGCTCACCTTGATCAAAAGAAGGGAAATGAAAATCAAGGGCACGCGTTCCCGATTCAGGAACCAGCGGGCGATCGAGCAGTGGGGCGGGTACTCCGGCGTCGGAAGACTTGTCTATCGCTGGCCGAATGTGAAGGTGCTTTTGAACGATCTGTACCAGGGGATGAGCCGGGAGGAGAAATGCTGAATCCAAACTCCCGGAGCCTTTATACCTCTGCACTGACCCCACCGCCGGGGATGATTTTCGACGAGGCCATTGCAACCACCTTTTCGATGGACCCAGCCCTACTGCTTGAGGCACCTGTCTACCTGGCGTTAATGGCGGCGGATGGTCAGACCGATCCTGACCCGTTGTCTGTGCTTGAAGCCATCCGCAGGTACTCGAAACGTATCACCGTCTATGTGCAACGAGGACGGATTCAAGTGCCCCAGATTGCCAAGCCCAATCCATTGTTTGGGTTTCTGGAGGAAATGGTCGTCGAGGTAACGGCCCCTGGCGGAGGCGTTTTCCATCCGAAAGTCTGGGCAATCCGTTTTGTCAGCCCTGATCAAAATCCTGATCAAAACAACGCGATGTACCGTCTGGTGGTCCTGACGAGGAATATGACCACCGATCAGTCCTGGGACCTGTCACTTCAGCTCGAAGGCACGATTGCAGACCGGAAGTCCAAATCAAATAAACCGCTGGCGCATTTCTTCAAGACGCTTCCTGATCTGGCCACCGGAACAACAGAGCCTGGCAGGAGCGAACAAGCGCTCAGATTCGCGGACGAGTTGCATCGAGTCCAGTGGGAACTCCCCGACGGCTTTGACGAGCTGACCTTCTATCTTCCGGGAACGAAGGCGTATGACTGGGAGCCTCCCATGGTGAATCGGATGGCCGTCATTTCGCCGTTCTGTTCTGATGAGGCCCTGCGAGCATTGACGAGAAAAACCAAGGCCGCTGATGCTCTCATCTCACGCCCGGAGTCATTGTCAGCCCTGAAGAAGGAGACTCTTGAGCTCTTCACGCAATGTCTTCATCTGGACGACGCGGCGGAAACCGAGGATGGCGAGGAAGACGATGCCATCGAACAGCCGCTTGCGACCGGCCTCCATGCAAAGGTCTATCTGTTTGAGACCAGGTACTATTCAGACTATACCCATGTGATCATGGGGTCTGCGAATGCAACCAACGCGGCGCTGAATGCTTCGAAGAACGTCGAGATTCTGGTCGGGCTAGTTGGCCGGAAGAGCAGAGTCGGCGGAATCGACGAGCTTCTTGGCGCTGACGGATTAGGTGAATATCTTGTCGACTTTGACACGAGCAAGGAAGCAGAGATTGATGCGCTCCGGCAGGCGGCTGAGGAATCCGTTGAGAGGGCTCGCTCCCTTATAGTTGAAACAGCTCTGTCCATCGAATGCAGTCTGGGATCGAAGGACGGTCTGTGGTCATTGGTGTTGACGGGAGAAATCCCAGTCCTTGAGGGGATCGTCAGTGCTACTGCATGGCCGATAACCGTTACTCGGGACTTCGCGGTGGACATCCTTGACGGCGACGCTCACGGTGGGATCGGCCTCGGAGAGTTCTCCGCCTCTTCTGTAACGGGCCTCATCGCGTTTGAACTTAAGACCAACCATCCGGACGTTTCGGCCCGGTTTGTTCTGAATATTCCCGTTACCGGCGTTCCAGAAGAACGCAACTCTGCCATCCTGCAAACCGTGATCAGCAATCATGAGGGATTCCTGCGTTATCTCCTACTGTTGTTGGGGGATGATAAGGCATCCGGACTTGATCGTAGTGGCTCCGGGTTTGCCAAATGGTTGGCCCGGTTGGCCGACGGTGAAGATATCCCGCTACTGGAAGAGCTGACCCGCACGTACAGCCGACACCCGGAGCGACTATCGGAAATCTCGGGGCTGGTTCGTGATCTGTCCCAGGGAAGCCAGAATGCGATTATCCCCGAGGATTTTTTGAACCTCTGGACAGTTTTTGAATCGGCTATCGGAGGGCGCGATGCATAGCAACCGCTTTTTATCAGCCCCCGCCTTGGCCGGTCTGAAAGATTTCCAGAGGAAGACCGTGGAGTACGTCTTCAAGCGGCTCTATGGCAATGACCCAACTTCCCGTTTTCTGATCGCCGATGAAGTTGGACTTGGAAAAACGCTAGTCGCCCGGGGAATCATTGCCAAGACCTTGGAGCACCTTCAAGACGAGGTGGATCGGGTCGATGTGATCTATATCTGTTCCAATGCCGCCATCGCGACCCAGAATGTCAATCGGCTCAATGTCAGCGACACGGATGGTTTTTCAATCGCTACACGACTGACGTACCTGCCCAGGCAAGTACGCTCGCTGCGAAAGAACAAGGTAAATTTCATCAGCCTGACGCCCGGTACAGCCTTCGATCATGCCCGCAGTCGAGGCGGGCATGCCGACGAACGGGCGATTCTCTATCGGATGCTGTACGACTTGCCCCTGGCGCAAAATGAACGGCGTAGACGGCTGCGCGTAGGCCTCCTCAACATTCTTCAGGCGACAGCAGGTAAGGATAACTGGCGAGCCAAGGCCAAAAACCTTCCAGCAGAGGATCTGGATACAGACCTTTCCAAGGCCTTTCGCCGGGCTGTCCTTGAGGATGCCGAACTGTATGCGGCCTTGAAGGAAGGCTGTGAACGCTTTGCTCGATACCGGGACTACAGCAGAATTCCTTGGGAGGACTCTGAGCTTCGCTGCGACCTGATCGGAAAACTCAGAAGCAAGCTGGCTTCGGTGTGCCTTTCCGCGCTTGAGCCCGATTTGGTCATCCTTGATGAATTTCAACGATTCAAGCACCTGCTGGACGGCGATGACGAAGCCTCCATGCTGGCGACCGCGCTCTTTGAACATCCCGACGTTCGCGTTCTCCTGCTGTCCGCAACGCCCTACAAGATGTTCACCCTCGACCAGGAGAATGACGAGGACGACCACTATCCAGATTTTATCAGGACGCTGAACTTTCTCTTCAATGATTCCGGCAAGGTCGATACGGTCAAGAATCTCTTGTCAGAGCATCGAACAGCGCTCCACGCCTGCGCAAAGGGCTCCGTATGTCATCCGGGGAAAAAGGCCGAACTTGAACGAGCGCTCCTGAACGTCATGTGCCGAACGGAGCGGGTCGCGACGACTCGTGATCACAACTCAATGCTGACCGAGATCGAGCGGACGGCTCCCCTAACGCCAGCGGATCTTCAGCACGCCGCGACCGTTGACGCAGTGGCAATCTGCGTTAACGCCGGGGAACCAATTGAATACTGGAAGTCTGCGCCTTACTTGATCAACTTTTTGAAACATTATGAGCTGAGGCATAAGCTGGATGCCCAGTTAAATGCCCCTTCAGATGCTCTTCGCGGAACTCTTTCATCGGCAAATGGGCAGTTGCTGACGAAGGACAAACTGGAGGGCTATCAGGCTCTCGATCCTGCCAACCCAAGGATGCGCGTGCTCTTCGAAGACACTATTGATAAGGGCATGTGGCAGCTTTTATGGATGCCGCCGTCCATGCCGTATATCAAGCCTGGTGACGCATACCGGGACAAGGATGGTTTGACCAAAGCCCTTGTGTTTTCCTCTTGGAGCGCCGTTCTGGACGCGGTTGCGTCAATTTGCTCCTACGAAGCCGAACGAATGATGATCGCCGGAACCTCGGTTTCCCACAGCGAACTCTATGACAAGATCAAGCCATTGCTGCGGTTTGCGGTAGCCTCAAACGATAACCGCCTTACTGGTATGCCGGTTATTGCCTGGTTGCTGCCGTCCCCAACCCTTGCCACCAAGATTGATCCGCTCGAGATTGCACTTCGCCATGGAAGCGGGCCAGTGGACGCCCAGGAACTGAGGAACGAGGTTAAGGCTACCTGCCGTAGTTTGGTCGAAACCCTGCCTCGTGCCGGGGAAGGGACGCGAGCTGACGAGCGATGGTATTGGGCGGCTCCCATTTTACTCGATTCTCATAACGGGTTGCTGGACTGGTGTAAGAGCCATTCGGGATGGAGATCCGCTACACCAGACCATGAATCTGGCACTCGCTTCAAAGATCACATCGACCTGCTGGTCAGCATGGCGGAGGGTAACATTCCTCTCGGCCCTCAGCCGGATGATCTAGTCGATGTGCTTTGCGATCTGGCTCTTGCCGGTCCTGGCGTGTGTGCCTTGCGAGCACTTCGCCGTATCAGTGCCGAACTTGACGTGTCCGACCCGAACCTTCTGTCAGCCGCAGCTAGAATCGCATCCGGCTTCAGTTCTCTTTTCAATATGCCGGAAACGATTGCCATGCTGCGAGGCTCCGGCGAGGACACTTATTGGCGGTTAACGCTTCAATACGGTTTTGACGGCAATCTCCAATCGGTGCTCGACGAATACGTGCATGTCCTTCGAGAGTCTTTGGGTCTCCAAGATCACTCACCGGAAGAACAGGTGGCTGGCATAGCCGAGTGTATCCAATCGGTGTTGTCACTGCGGACCGCGCAGATTCGAATCGATGAAATAAAGATGTCGGGCGACGGCTTTGCTCTTGATGATTTCAACACCCGCTGTCGTTTCGCGCTCCGGTTCGGGGATATTCGAGACGACAACAACCAGGCTCTCGTTCGCGCCGACTCGGTGCGGGATGCCTTCAACTCACCGTTTCGTCCCTTCGTTCTGGCGTCGACCTCGATAGGTCAGGAAGGGTTGGACTTCCACACTTGGTGCCATGCGGTGGTCCATTGGAACCTGCCTTCCAATCCCGTTGATCTTGAACAACGCGAAGGCCGGGTTCATCGCTACAAAGGCCATGCGGTCAGAAAAAATATTGCGGAACGATATGGTCTGACTGCTCTCTCCGTGGCGTTTGAGAAAGGTGATCCGTGGCAGACCCTTTTCCATATCGCGGCCCAGCGAAAGTCCAATGGGCACTCCGATCTCATCCCGTATTGGATCTTCGAGGATGGCTCCGCCCGGGTGGAGCGCCGCATTCCTCAGCTCCCGTACAGCAAGGAGGTTGGGAAGCTCAAACGACTGAAGCAAGGCTTGGCCCTTTATCGGATGGTTTTCGGTCAACCCCGCCAGGAGGACCTGCTGTTCAGCCTTAGCCAGAACGGTAACCATGAATCAGCGGATTTAGCCGACTGGCTGATTTCGCTTCAGCCCCCGGAAACTGTTTTGAAGGATGAATCGGCCGAGGAAAACACCCTGATCCTGCCTCCAGCAAAGTCCGTTCAGGGCATTAGCAATTGATACGAGGGAGCACATGAGTTTTTCAAAGGACATCGTCGAAGATGCATTAGTCGCCTGCGGGCGATCATGCTGCATTTGCCACAAATTCTGTGGGGTCCGAATTGAGACGCACCACCTCAAACCAAAGCACCTTGGCGGTGACGACAGCTTTGAAAACTGCATTCCCCTCTGTTTTGATTGCCATGCGGAAGTCGAACACTACAACAATAACCATCCGCGAGGACGCAAGTTCTCGGAGGGAGAACTCAGGAAACATCGGGACAACTGGTACAGCATGGTCCGCGAGCTGAATACACCGCTTCCGCGTCATGAGAATTCCGTCCACGTTATTCAGGCGGTGAATGGCAAAGGAAATATGATAGCCGGTCGAGACCTGAATATTGTTACCGAGAGGGTGGTCAAAAAGACCGTCGTGCAGACAGATCCCGGCGGAAAGCACATTGAAAATGCTACAGCTCGAAAAATCCAAGAGCTTGTAAAGGAATACATCGACCTTCATACGGCGGCCGAAAAAGATCCCCAGCGTGCTGCTCAGCGCATTTGGAGTGGCATCAAAAAGGAGTTTAATGTCACCACGTACAAGGAGATACCTGCCGAGAAGTCCGATGAAGCCATTCAATGGTTGTATGCTCAAATTGCCATGGCTCGTCCGAAGATCAGGCGTAAGGCTCCGGAGCGGTGGAAGCAAAGTTTCTATAAGCCGATCTATGCCCGAGCTAATGAGCTTGGGATGTCAAAAGAAGAGCTCTATGCGATTGCGCAAACACGACTTGAATTGAAGAAACCGGTCAGGTCTCTAAAAGACCTGACCCAGAAGAACCTTGAAAAATTACACCATATTATGATTGGCGAGGTTAATAAATCGAAGCGCGGGGATTGATCAGTGGAAACGGCAGATACGCCTTTGGGGCCGAATAAATTGGGTCGGAAACACATCAAGAGCTTTGCCAGCTGCATCGCTCACATGTTTTCCTGTTCGGCCCAGCATTATGCTTGGCAGGCGTATCAGCACCGGTTGCCAACGGTGACAATTGACCTCCTGGATCTGCGAATAGAGCCCTCGGAATTCGACATTGAAAGGAACCGGATTCTTGCCGGGATGTGTCAGAGAACGCTCTTCAGAAACTTCGAGCAATTGGCACCACCTGGAGCTGTAGTCTCGGCCGTTCTTTCTGCTCACTTCGGGATTGATGACTATTCGGAGGACGGCCGTTCTGCCTCGATTGGCAGGTCAGTTTTCACCGCAATCCTGACCGATGACCGAGGCAAGGAGTGGCGCGTTGACCATGCTGAGGAGCGGGTGTTGGTCCAAGCGTAGCCGAAAACGGTTCGATCAACTCATATAAATGGAAACCATGAAATAGGAGGCGACCATGCCAAAGAAACCAGGATCACATCATGTCGTGCCCAACGCTGATGGCGGCTGGGACGTCAAAAAAGACGGCGCGACCCGTAGCAGCGGCCACTTCGACAAGAAGCAGGATGCCGTCGATGCCGGGCGCAAGATCAGCCAGAACCAAGGCACCGAGTTCTACATCCACGGCAAGGACGGGAAGATCCAGAACAAGGACAGCCACGGGAACGATCCGTATCCGCCGAAGGGGTGATGCCAGGATCAATTCGATTCCCGTTTTGGGAACTGAACCGGCGTCCGAAAACTGGGTTCGAAGTTGTTGCGGTTCAACGCCAGGTATCCGGTTTTACTGCAAACCCGTCACCCTCGTCCGGTGCCGGGAAATCAGGGGAGAAAATCGTTTCTCTGGTCGGATTGTCGGGAAATGGTTGTGTGAGATGACTTCGGCGTTTATTATCAAGGAGTTACAAGGAGCGCGGGCTTTGAGACTGTTTTGCGGTAGGTCAGCGTTCCCTCCACCATTTAGAAAAGACAAACCCGTCTCTCTGGGGTCGTTCCTCTAGATAGGCGAGTTTTCTTTTTCCACACTTTCTCGCACCTCTTCCAGATTATTAATATATCTTTCAATAGTCCCCTCTTTCCCGCCTTCCCCATTGGCCAGCAGCATATCAGCATATTCTTCCTCATAAATTCGCAGCATGGCCAGGGCAAAGCTGAGAGTAAGCGGCCCGTACAGCAGTCCCTTTACTCCAAAAACCTGAACCCCGCCCATGATAGAAAGAAAAAGATACAGGGAAGAAAGGCCGGAAGCCCCGCGCATCAGCATTGGCCGGATAAAGTTATCGATACAACCGCCAAATAAAATATTCCAGCAGGCAAAGAAAATAACCAGCTGCCATTTGGCGTGAAGAACCAGATACATTTCCACCGGCACCCAGACAAGAGCCGTTCCGACAATGGGCACCAAGGAAGCAAAGCCCAGAACGGCGCCCCAGAAAAGAGCCGGTACGCCGATAATCCATAGTCCAATCCCGCCAACCAGGCCCTGCAGACAGGCCGTCAGCAGGCCGCCGACAAAAACAGAACGGGAAACAACATGCAGGCTGCGAAAAACAGCTTCTTCCTGCTCAGGACGCAAGGGAGAAAGATGTTTTAAGGTCTTGACCAGCCGTGGCCCGTCCAGAAAAAAATAAAACATGATGAACAGCATAAGGAAAAAATGCAAAACCAGGCTCGCGGTGTCAGCCAGAAAACCTTTGCCCCAGACCAAAAGCAGTTCTCCCACATTTTTTCCGGCCTGCAACACGGAATCCTGCAGGGTTATCTTACGCCAGTCCACAAAACTGACATTGGTTTCAAACCAGGCCAGGTATTCATTTATGTGCAACCTGGCGGCCAGTTCACCCATTGTGGAATTATCAATCCAGCTGCTGAGAACCGTTATGGAATCAATCCCCTGCACCACAAGACCAAACAAAAAGAAAAAAACAGGGATAAAGCCCCCAAAAAAGACAACACCCAGAACCGTTGCCACAGCGAGATATTTCCTGCCCCTGTAATACCGCAGAAAACGGGCGTAAAGGGGATAAAATATGGTTGTAAAAATCGTGGCCAAAATAAGGGTATGCAAAAAAGGCCGCAGTACCAGCCAGGCCAGAAAAAGGGAAAAACCAAGAACTGCCAGCAGAAAAAAAGAATACACCGAAGATTTGGTATCCATATTCTGTCCTTTCAGAATTTACGAATGATGATAATTCCAAGAATAACCAGGCTGATTCCCAGCACCCGCCAGACACTTATCGGGTGAACAGCAAATCCAAACCAGCCAAAATGGTCAAACACAAGCGAAGCCAGCATCTGTCCCAGCAGTAAAAAAACAAACAGGTTTATCGCCCCAATCCGTGGAGCAGCCAAAATCGAAATAGTGACCAGAAACGCACCCATAAACCCGCCGCTCAGATACCACACCACGGAACTTGGGTCACGGAGCGTAAAGCCCCCCATGATTCCCTGCTGAACAAACAGACCACAACCAAACCGAACATGCCGACAACAAACGAAACCAAAGCCGACAGCAAAGAAGACTTCAGTTCATTTCCCAGAAGCGAATTGATTCCGGCCTGCAAGGGCATCATCACCCCTGCCGCCGCTGTGAGAAAAAGCAAAAGACCTTTCATCAGCCACAATCCTTTCAATTAAAGACGAATAAAAAGAGCTTGCCGGATACAAACCGAACAGGCTACAAGTGCTGGCATCACCGTAAAAAAGGAGACAGACATGCTACTTGGTGTTGATATTGGCGGAACCAACACAGACTGCGCGCTTATCGACAACGGTCAGCTTGTGGCCAGCCGTAAGATTCCAACAACAGAAACCCGCCTTTTACAGGCCATTGAACAGGCTGTCAGCGAAGTGCTCGCTCACGCGCGCCAAAAAAAGATTACCCGCTTCAACCTCAGTACCACACTGTGCACCAACGCGCTTGTAAAAGGCGAAACACCGCCGGTAGCGGTACTGGCTACGCGCGGGCCGGGCATTGTTTTTCCCCCGGATTTTTTGCCGGTTGAAGTATCCTGGCTCAGCGCGGTTATGGACCACCGGGGGGCAGAAATCCTTCCTCTTCAATTGGCACAGATAAAAGAAATCGCGGCGCAGTGCAAGGCTCGCGGCATTGAATATTACGCTGTTGCCGGCAAGTTTTCCCCCAAAAATCCGGCCCATGAAAATCAGATTGCCGCTGCCTTGCAGGGGCAGGCCAAGCACATCACCCTGGGACACAGATTATGCGGGCGGCTTAATTTTCCGCGCAGACTGTGTAGCGCCTATTTTAACGCCGCAGTGTGGCAATCTTTTGCCACTTTTGCCGAAGCGGCCAGGCAAAGCGTCAAACGCTTTGGCATCAATCAGCAACCAGCCATTATTAAGGCTGACGGCGGCACAATGAGCCTTGATGAAGCTGCGAATTTTCCGCTGGAAAGCGTGTTTTCAGGTCCAGCGGCCAGCATTATGGGCATCTTGGCTCTCACGGACTGTGAAGATGACGCGCTGGTGCTTGATATTGGCGGCACCACAACAGATATTGCCCTGCTGTCAGCGGGCGTTCCGATACTTAAACCTGACGGCATTTCCTTACAGGGCCGTCCAACCCTGATTCGGTCAGTTGAAACCCTGTCTATTGGTATCGGCGGAGATTCTCTTGTTCAGCTCAAAGACGGACAGGCCTGTGTCGGCCCTGGGCGTCAGGGGCCTTGTCTGGCCCTGGGCGGCCCGGCTCCAACCTTAATGGATGCCTGCAATGTTTTAGGCCTGGGCAATCTGGGAGACAAACAAAAATCACAGCAAGGGCTGAGTGATATAGGCCAGAAAACAGACACAACCACGCTGGCGGCCCATATTGTGCAGACAGCTCTCAACAGGATTTACCGCGCAAGCCTTGATATGCTGGCACAGGTCAATGCCAAACCCGTGTACACCATTGATGAATTACTGTCGGAAAAGGCTGTGGTTCCCAAACGGATTATTGTCATGGGCGGGCCGGCAGCAACCCTGGCTCCTGAACTGGAAAAAATCTTCAATCTGCCGGTCACAGTTCCCCCGCACGCGGCAGTAGCCAATGCCATTGGCGCGGCCCTGACCTGTCCCACAGCGGGCCTTGAACTGTTCGCGGATACGGCCAAAGGCTTTCTTGCCGTTTCCCGTTATGGAGTACAAAAAAAGATTGCGCCCGGTTTTGATTTGTCAGAGGCGGTTACAACCGGACAGTTTCTGCTGGCAGAAGAAATGAAAAAAAGAGGGGAAACAGTTTCTCCGGGCGAGATTCAGATTCTTGAACAATCTTCATTTAATATGATTGAAGGCTACAGCCGCACAGGAAGAAACATTCGGGTTAAATGTCAGGTGCGGCCAAGGGTGAGGCAACTTGGGTGCAGATAAACAGCCGGCATACGCCCCCTGCTCCCGCAAAGATTACCGGAGCAGGGGGCCAAAACGGTTTTCAGCTGCTGGCCTAACTGACTTCAAATGTCTGGCTGGTCTCTTTTTTTGGGTCTTTACCTTCAACCTTCAAAACCGACATGGCCGAAGCAATAACTGAAGCAATATCACTCAGATTGGAAGGAATAATCAGGCTGGTACCGGACTGAGCCAGCTTGCCGAACTCGCTCAGGTATTTTTCAGCAACCCGCAAATTGGCCGCATTCATTCCCTCACCACTGGCCAGAGACAGGGCAACCTGACGCAGCCCCTCTGCCGTGGCCGTAGCAACCAACTCAATCTCCTGCGCCCGCCCCTGGGCCTCGTTTATCCTTCTTTGTTTTTCACCCTCGGATACGGCAATAGCTTCCTGTTTGGCCCCTTCTGCCCTGTTAATCATGGACTGTTTTTCACCCTCAGACTTGGCAATCTCCGCCCTTTTCTGGCGTTCCGCCTTCATCTGCTGTTCCATTGCCTGCATAACGGTTTGCGGTGGCTGAATATCCTTGATTTCATAACGCAAAATCTTTCCGCCCCAGCCCTGGGCCGCTTCATCTACGGCATTAACAACTGTATGGTTGATTGACTCACGTTCTTCAAATGTTTTATCAAGGTCAATCTTTCCAATAGCCGAACGCAAAGAGGTCTGTGCCAGTTGCGAAGCAGCCACCAGGTAATTATCAATGCCATAGGCTGCCATACGGCTGTCCACAACCTGAATATAAATAACACCATCAACTTCAACTGTTACGTTATCACGGGTAATACAACTCTGGGACGGCACATCAATCACCATTTCTTTCATGGAAAATTTATAGGCAACCTTATCCAGAAAAGGAATCAGAATATGAAATCCTGCCCCCAGAACAGTACGGAACTTGCCCAGCCGTTCAACAACAAATTCCTGTCGTTGCGGCACAATAACCGCTGTTTTAAGTAAAAGAACAATAATCAGTACAGCAAGCAAACCAAGAACAACAAGAGGCGAGGTTATCATTTTTTTCTCCTTAGAGTTACAGAGGTGTTACAATATACACAATACCGCTTTCATCAGCCTTTTTTTCCAGCACGGCCATTTCCCCCTTGCGCAGGGCAGATGTGGAAACAGCTTTCCAGAACGAGCCGCGGTATTTAATCTGTCCGGGCTTGTCAGGTGAAATATCCTCAACAACCTCAACCAGCTGCCCCTTTTCTTCCGGGCAGAAACCGCTGTCTTCCTTTTTTCCACTCTGGCCCTGAAAGGTCTTGAGCGCCACACGACGCAAGCCAGCCAGGCACAACAGCGAGCAGACAATAAACAGTCCGACCTGCCACTGCAGGGAAAGGTCAAGAAAAACAAGCAGGATAGCTACCAGCCAGGCCCCAAGACCAAAGAAAAACAAAATAAAACCCGGAACGGCCAATTCCAGCACCACAAAGGCAAAACCAATCAGAAACCAGACAAAATAGGGTGTCACTGTAAAAGATGCCAGCATGTGTACTCCTTGAAAAAGTGAAATGGCCAGCGCCAGGACCGACCAGCCAGCTTACAAATTAGATGCGCAGACTGTTTCTGATATCCTCAATCCTGTTTTTGGCAAACAGGATATAGGAAATAACAAGTTCACCGCAGTTGAGTTTGGAGGTCATATATAAAGGGTTGTAAGTTGCAACCAGGGTCATATACCGCATGGCGGCCTGCATATTATCCTCGTTGTTTTTTTCCTTAATGTCAGGATAGAGTTCATACAGGGCATACAAGACATCGCGCACAACAAGAATAATCCCCTGCGCTTCATAAATCCGGTTATCCAGCTCGTAAAAAGGCAGAACACGAGCGTTTTCCAGCAAACCAAGGGCGTGTCCAAGCATGTTTTCCCCGACAATCAGGTTCAGGGTCGAATAAATATCATCTGTGCGGCAATTATACAAGGCCGTTCCGTTATCAAGACCGGCCTTGTATTTTTCAATCGCTTTCAAGCCTTTTTTATAGGCCCCCTCAGCTGACGGAAACCAGAAGGAACGGGGGTTAATGGCAAAGCTGTTCAGGCGGGCCTGGTAAAGAAAATCGTTTTCCCGGTCGTTGGTGCCCAGTTTGGCAATATACATGGAATAATGATCCATGAACACCCGTGTGGCGTGGTATACGCCGTATTGCCGTGCGGCACGGTTATCCAGGACAAACCGGTTAAACACAATGTCATTGGCTGACCAGCCAAAGGTGGAAGCAAGTTCATAGCGCATCTGATGCGTTATGGCATCGGCCAGCACCTTGCCGCGGGCGTTCTCGTCCAGACTGGCTGTTTCCCCCATCTGAAAAGGCTGAGGAAAACTGACCGGATCAAAAGAGGCGTATATTTTCTGGGAAAACCAGGCCAGAAAAAGTAACCCGCACAAGATACCGCCCTGAAACAACAGTGTTTTTCCGACAATCCGTAATGTATTTTTCATATTTCTTTCCCACAGTGTTATTTATTCAGCCAGGCCGGTAAAAATGTATCCTCGGCAGAAGAACGATGATACACCATGCGCGCGATTGAACCGGATTGAAGATCAAAACGGAATTCATCAAACTGCTCATTCAAAAATATCAGGGAATCATGGTCAACAATGTAGCGCCTGGAAAGCTCAAGCAGGTCTGTTTCTGGACTGCCGAGAAAATATTTGCCAAAGCCAGCTTTTTGTCTTTGCTCAATAATAACACGGGCCAGAATACCATCTTGATAGATGGCGGTATGGTTAACAAAAACAAGTTGTTTTTCCTTTTTCCCTCCGTCAGCAACAGTCTCTTTTACTTTTTCTGGCACGCCAAAAATCGCGCAGGCCTGTTCAGGAGTATTGCCATAATCAAGCACAACCTGCCAGGCCAGCTGCTGGGTCAGGGACGGCTGCCCAGAAATGATGTTGAGATATTCTCCATACACCCACCCCTTTCCCCCTTTTTCCAGGGACTGAATCTTGTACCAGGGATAAGAAGATTCACCAACAGTCTGTTCTTCCAGGATAAAGACCTCTTCCTGTTCATCAAGAACTCCGGTCACGTAAGAGGACTCAATGGTTGGCGAGGAACGGATCCTGACTTTCGGGTGTTCGCATATGGCCAAAAAAGGCCCGGAAAAGGCCGGAGCCGGACAAAAAAGAAAAAACAGCAAAGAAATGCAGCAAAAAAACTGGAAACGAAAAAACACGGAAGTTCTCCTTGCATGAACAATTTTTATTGTCTGTTACCGTAAAAAATTTTCTTTGTAAATCAGGAGATCGCAAGACAAAATAAGGAAAAAAGTTTTACAATAGCGGATAACCTTGTTAGGGCTTCCCTACCGGGTACAATTCCTGAATATAAAAACCGGTTGAAAAACTGCTCTGCTGTCCGGAAAAAATAAAAACAGAACTGAGCAGGACAAAACAAGATATTTCTATTTCTCCGTACATTATGGCTTAATTTAACCAATAAAGCACACAAAAATGAATAATACTGACTACAAATAACTGATAAGAACATCATTAAATTTTTATAAGAAAACCCTTTTATAGTCCTGCTCAGCTATGATGAACCCGAAAACAACATCGTTTGTGCTCCGGAAGATTATAAAACGATACTCGTTAAAAATTCTTAATATAACAGATACGATTATCGTCAATATCGCTATTTTTGATAATGGCTGGATTGCTCCCGGACAGCCTCTTTTGCAACGAACCTGCAGACAACATCTTTTGGACAACAACTTCCTGCAATTACAAGCTATAAAAAGTAGAATACCTCTTATTTCAGTTCCCTCACGCAACCAAGTCAGAATTGGTACAGTTGACCAAAATGAAAAAAACAGGCAACACCAAGACCCGCCGGACAACCGGCGGCTTTTTGATTACAATTTTTTCCTCTGGCACGACAACTGATTTATGAATAAAGATATTAATATTACCGGCGCTCGTCAGCACAACCTGAAAAACCTGAACCTGACCATCCCGCGTGACAAACTGGTTGTTGTGTGCGGGCCGTCCGGCTCCGGTAAATCCACTCTGGCCTTTGACATCGTGTACGCTGAAGGACAGCGGCGGTATATGGAATCGCTTTCCGCTTATGCCCGCCAGTTTCTTCCCCAGATGGACAAGCCGGACGTGGACAAGATTGAAGGGCTGTCACCGGCTATCTCGCTTGAACAGCAGACAACAAGTAAAAATCCACGTTCAACTGTTGGCACCACAACAGAAATTTATGATTTTCTGCGTGTATTTTTTGCCCGCCTGGGCCGCCCGCACTGTCCCCAATGCGCCCGTCCAATAGTTTCGCAGACAAATGACGAAATCATCGACCATATCCAGGGGCTGGCGGAAGGCACAAAAATCATACTCCTGGCCCCGCTCCTTGAACGGCGTAAAGGCACGCACGCCAAGCTGCTGGAAAAATTGCGCGCACAAGGCTTTGCCCGCGTGCGGATTGCCGGCAAAATCCTGCCGCTGGAACCGCTGCCGGAACTGGCAAAAACAAAATCTCACACCATTGATCTGGTCATAGACAGGCTGGTTGTCCACCCGGACATGCGCAAACGGCTGGCGGATTCAGTTGAACTTGCCTTGCAGTTTGGAGAGGGAAAAGTGATTGCCGCGCCTGTTGAAGCGGAAGAAATCTTTTTCAGCACGGAAGCGGCCTGTCCGCGCTGCAATATCAGTCTGCCCAAGCCCTCGCCCCAGCTTTTTTCGTTCAACAGCCCGCAGGGAGCCTGTCCGACCTGCTCTGGCCTGGGGAGCGAAGAATACTTTGAACCTGACCTTATTGCGCCGAATAAAGGCCTCAGTCTAAGTCAGGGTGCTGTCCTGCCCTGGCAACGGCCAAAAGCCTTTGCCAGATACCAGCGCCAGCTGCTTGAGCTTGGCAAGCGCTACGGCTTTACCCTGCAAACGCCCTTACAGGATTTTTCTCCAGATGCCCTGAGCGCACTTTTTCATGGTGATGACAACTGGCTGGGCGTATTGCGCCTGCTCAAAACCGGACTGAGTTATGGCCGGGTGTGGGGAGATGAATTTTCCCGCTACATGCAGACCCGTCCCTGCCCAACCTGCAACGGCAGTCGTCTTCGACCGGAAACACTGGCAATTAAGGTCGATGGCGTTGATATTGCCGAATTTTGTTCCTGGCCCATTGACCAAAGCCTGAAATGGATTCAGTCCCGCCAGTTCAGCGCCATGCAGAAAATCATTGCCACGCCGCTGCTGCGGGAACTCCGGCACCGACTGGGTTTCCTGGTCAGTGTCGGTCTTGATTACATCAGTCTGGGACGCAATATGTCCACGCTTTCCGGCGGTGAAGCGCAGCGCATCCGGCTGGCAGGCCAGCTTGGCTCCGGTCTGGTTGGAGTAACATATGTCCTTGATGAACCAAGCATTGGTCTGCACCCGCGCGACAATAAACGGCTTATTGCCACATTGCGCGACCTGCAGGGACGGGGCAACACGGTTTTAGTGGTTGAACACGATGAGCCCACTATCCGCGCGGCAGACCATGTTATTGAGATGGGGCCCGGTTCCGGCTATCTGGGCGGTGAAATTGTTTACGCCGGAGACGTTGCCGGATTGCTTTCCGGCCAGAGTCTGACCGGAAAATACATGCGCGGAGAACTGACCATCCAGACGCCCCAAAACCAACGCAATGCAACAGGTTATATCCATATCAAGGGGGCAAAAGCCAATAATCTGCAATCGCTTGACTGCTCCTTTCCGCTTGGCAAATTTGTGTGCATCACCGGAGTATCCGGTTCAGGCAAAAGTTCACTGGTTATGGACACCCTGTACCAGCATCTTTGTCTGGCCAAGGGATACAAGGCCGAAAATCCGGGACAAATCGACAGTATAGAAGGGGCCGAACTGGTTGAAAAAATCATTTCCATTGACCAGACTCCTATCGGGCGCACGCCCAGGTCGAACCCGGCCACCTACACAAAGGTCTTTGACGACATCCGCAGGATATTTGCCGACACCCCGCAATCCCGCCAACGCGGCTACAAGGTCGGCAGATTCAGCTTCAATGTCCGCGGCGGCCGCTGCGAAGCCTGTCAGGGAGACGGTCTGGTGCGGGTGGAAATGCATTTTCTGCCCGACATCTTTGTCACCTGCGATGTGTGCCAGGGCAAACGCTACAACCATGAAACGCTTGATGTTTTTTATAAGGATAAAAACATATCCGATGTCCTGGAGATGAGCGTGCGGGAAGCCGGCCAATTTTTTGAAAATTTTCCCGGCCTGAAACGGCGGTTGGGAGTACTGGAAGAAGTCGGGCTTGAATATATCCGTCTGGGACAGGCCGCGACAACGCTTTCCGGCGGTGAAGCGCAACGGATCAAGCTCTCAAGGGAACTTGGCAAACGCAATCTGCCCGGAACCCTGTATATTCTTGATGAACCAACAACAGGGCTGCACATGCACGAGGTTGGCAAGCTGATTCAGACCCTGCAACAATTAGTGGACAAGGGCGCAACAGTGATTGTCATTGAACATAATCTTGATGTCATTCGCTGCGCGGACCATATTATCGACCTTGGCCCCGGCGGCGGCGTCAACGGCGGCAGGATTGTGGCCCAGGGAACACCCGCGGAAATCGCGGCCAGCACCCTTTCAGCCACAGGCTGTTTTTTGCGCTAACTCCATCAAAGAATATCCCCCCCTTCTAAAAAAACTTGCCTCATTTTTTTCTTTACGGTAAAAAAAGTACCATTGTCCAGTTAGCTGGCTGGAACAATAATGCTTACCTGTCCACAGAAAAAGAGTCGATACTGGCTGCGGTCGGTTTTTTATATTCATTCTTACCTGTTGGAGGAAATATGGAAGCTTTGATGTCATGGTTGACTGCTGTCAACAATATTGTCTGGGGTCCGGGCATGCTCATCTTGCTGGTTGGCACCGGACTTTATCTCACCATTGGCCTGCGTTTTTTCACCTTTCGCAATTTTGGCGTTGGGCTCAAAAATCTGTGGAAAGGCCGGAAAAGCCGCTCTTCCGAAGGTGAAATCACTCCATTCAATGCCCTGATGACAGCTCTGGCCGCAGATATCGGCACAGGCAACATCGTTGGAGTCGCAACGGCCATTGCCATTGGCGGCCCCGGTGCCCTGTTCTGGATGTGGGTCACCGCGCTGGTCGGAATGGCGACAAAATTCAGTGAGGTTCTGCTCTCGGTACATTTCCGGGAAAAAACACCTGCCGGCAACTGGGTTGGCGGAGCCATGTATTTTATCAAAAACGGCCTTGGGCCTAAATGGCGCTGGCTGGGTGGATTTTTTGCCTTTTTTGGTATTACGGCCTGTATCGGCACCGGTGCCCTGGTGCAGGGAAACGCCATTGGCAGCATGACCCAGACCAATCTCGGTGTTCCCAATGGCATCACTGCGGTGCTTCTTTTTCTTCTGGTTGGCGCGGTGCTCATTGGCGGAGTAAAACGTATAGGCAACGTGGCCGGCAAGATCGTTCCAGGCATGGCCATCGTCTATGTTGTCCTGGCCCTGATCATTTTGGCCATAAACTTCAAAATGATTCCCACTGTCTTCATGCGGGTTATCACAGACGCTTTTACGCCCACCGCCGCCCAGGGCGGATTTGCCGGAGCCGCGGTCATGATCGCTATCCGTATGGGTATGGCCAGAGGTATCTTTTCCAACGAGGCCGGTCTTGGAACCGCTCCCATGGCCCATGCCGCTGCCACAACATCTCACCCGCTGGAACAGGCTTCCATTGGTATGCTTGACACCTTTATTGACACCATCATCATCTGCAGCATGACCGGTTTTGCCATTCTGGTCGCTGATGTCTGGTGGGATGCAGAAACAATCAATGCCGGAACATTGACCGCCCAGGCCTTTGAACACGCCCTGCCCCATTTTGGAGCCCTGGCTGTCACCATTTGCCTTCTTTTCTTTGCTTTCACCACCACACTGGGCTGGTGCGTGTACGGGGAACGCTGTGCCATTTATTTTTTTGGCGACAAGGCCCAGATCCCGTTCCGTATCATCTACTGTCTGGCCGTTCCCGTAGGCGTTCTGGCCAAGCTGGACCTGGTCTGGCTGATAGCCGATACCTGTAACGCGCTCATGGCCTTCCCCAACCTGCTTGGTATCTTACTTTTAAGCCCGGTTTTGTTCAGGCTCCTGCGCGAAGACGCGGCCAGCGAAACCATGTTCAAGTACTGAGCCAACCTTTCGATTTGCGTAAAAAGGCTGGAAGTCTCGTACGTTCAGCCTTTTTTATGAAAAATCCGGCCCCGCTGGTTTTCTGATAACATATCTGCCACCTTGACCAGCATGACATGACCAACTAACAAAAAAAGAAGTGCAGTATGGAACAACTGAATATAGCCGATACCAAGACTCATTTTTCAAAACTTGTAGACAAGGCTCTCCTGGGTGAAGAAATTATTATTGCCAGAAACAACAAGCCGCTGGTTAAAATAGTCCCTGTCGAGGTTCCTCAAAAAAACAGAAAACCCGGGTCTGGGAAAGGACAGCTCCTTGAGATGTCCGAAGACTCTGACCGGCCAGTTGATGGCATGAAGGAGTATATGTGAGCCGGTACCTGCTTGATACGCATACTTTTATCTGGCGGATTGAAGATTCACCAAAACTCTCAACAGCTGCGAGCAAAACCATCAGTAGCCTGAAAAATAAATGTCATGTCAGTCTGGCATCTGCGTGGGAGATGGCCATCAAACTCTCTCTTTCTTGGCAAGTTGAAATTGGCAATCCCTTTAAAAAGATTTTTTTCCGAACAGATAGCAGTAAACGATTTCAACATATTACCAATAGACTTCAGGCACATATTCAAAATTGAATATCTTCCTTTTCATCACCGAGACCCTTTTGACAGACTTCTTATTGCCCAGGCCATAACTAAAAAACTGCCTGAATTTCTGCAGATACAATTTTAGCTGCCTATGATATAAAAAGACTTTGGTAAATTGCATTCGCCCGGTACAAAAATAAAAATCCGCTTTCCTCTTCACGGGCTATTTTCAGCTCCATCTCAAACAAAAATTGACAATTATACAAACCGGTGAAAAGATAATTGCTTTTTAAGCGGCACTGTTGCCGTTTCTTTTGGAGGAGATATGCCCCGACTTTTTGCCTGTCTTTTTCCGGGCCAGGGTTCACAGGAACAGGGAATGGGACGTGATTTGGCTGAATACTGGCCGGACGCCATGGAACTTTGGAAACTGGCGGAAAAGGAATCACAAACAGCCCTGCGGGAAATTTTCTGGGACGGAGATGCAGATTCCATGAGTCAGACTCGTTTTCTTCAACCGGCTCTGACTGTAGTCAATATGACCTTCTGGCTTTTTTGCAGGCGCCATCTCCAGCCGGCCTGTGTTGCCGGACACAGTCTGGGAGAATTTTGTGCCCTGTTTGCCGCAGGTGTTTTAGACCATAAGGAAACCTTACAAACCGTTTCTCTGCGAGGCCGGTTAATGGCCGAGGCTGGTCAACAAGCGCCGGGAGCCATGCTTGCGGTACTCAAACTCACGCAGGAACAGGTTGAAGACATCGTAAAAGACGTACAACGTACCTGCCCCCGGGAACTTCGTATTGCCAATTACAATACGCAAGCCCAGTATGTCCTGAGCGGCCAGAAGGAAGCACTTGACTTGGCCGCGGACAAAATCAGGGAAATCCGCGGACGGTCAATTCCTCTGGCTGTCAGTGGTGCTTTTCACAGTCCGCTTATGGAAGAAGCGGCCCAGGAACTCAATGTCTTTCTTGACAAACTGGACTGGAAAACCCCGGCCATTCCCGTTGTCCTGAATGTCAGTGCCCGGCCGGAAGACAATCCGGCCGCAATCAGGGACTGTATGCGCCGCCAGATGACCTCTTCTGTTCTTTGGCAGCAAAGTGTCAAGGCCATGCACGAAATGGGAGTTGCCGAGTATGTTGAACTTGGGCCCAAAGGAGTTCTGGGAAAAATGGTCAAAACAATACTGGCAGAACATGACCCGAATTGCGTCAGTCTGTGTCATCTCGCACAGCTGACACAATGGAACAGCTCACATAACAAGGAAGACAATGCGTAATAAACAATACATAGAAAATTCCCTGCGTCAGGCACTTGAACAAAAAAACATGGCCTGGACAGAAAAAATCCTCATTGAACCGCCAAAGGATTCCGGTTTTGGCGACTTGGCTTCCAACGTGGCCCTGGTGCTGGCCGGACAAATAAAAACCAATCCGCGCCAACTGGCTGAAGAACTCAAACAGGAGCTGCTGATCCACGCGCGGGAAATTGAAAAGATTGACGTTGCCGGGCCGGGATTTCTCAATTTTACATTCAAGAAGAGCTGGTTACAACAGGTTGCCTCTCTTGTTCTGCAGGAAGCGGACAGGTACGGACAGCTGACAACAGGCCGGGGCAAAAAAGTCCAGATTGAATATGTTTCAGCCAACCCAACCGGCCCGCTGCATATCGGACACGGACGAGGAGCCGCTCTTGGTGACAGTCTGGCCAGAATCCTGCGTTTTGCCGGTTATGAGGTCAGCACGGAATATTATCTCAACGACGCAGGCAGGCAGATGCACCTACTTGGAACCGCCACCTGGGTCAGACTCCAGCAGCTTTGCGGACGGGATATTGAACTGCCGGAAGACTGCTACCGCGGCGACTATATTCGCGATATTGCCCAGCTTGTCTTAGATGAGCATGGAAAAGAAATTTTGAACATGGACGAAAAAGCCGCCATTGCCATTTGCGGCCAAAAGGCCATGGAAGAAATTCTGAGCGGAATCAAAAAAGACCTCACTGATTTTCGGGTTGAACACCAGCACTGGTTTTCAGAAAAAAGTCTGGTGGACAGCGGCGAGGTGGAAGCAACGCTGAATCGCCTGCGTGAGCAGGGACTGGCCTATGAACAAGACGGGGCTTTGTGGTTCAAAAGCACGGATTATGGCGATGACAAAGACCGGGTACTCAGAAAATCAAGCGGCCTGTTGACCTATTTCGCCTCGGACATTGCCTACCACGCCCATAAGCTCGGCAGAAAATTTGACATGCTCATTGACATCTGGGGCGCGGACCACCATGGATACGTGCCGCGTATGCAGGCGGCAATGACAGCCATGCAGGCACCCGGAAAACTGAATGTCATTTTGGTTCAGCTCGTCAACCTGCTCAGAAACGGAGAACAGATTGCTATGTCAACCAGGGCCGGAGAGTTTGAAACCTTGCATGATGTGTGCGCTGAGGTTGGCGTTGATGCCAGCCGCTTTATCTTTCTTTTCCGCAAAAGTGACTCACATCTTGATTTTGACCTGGAAGTTGTCAAACAAAAATCCATGGAAAATCCGGTCTACTATGTGCAGTACGCCCATGCCCGCATCTGTTCATTGCTGGAAAAGGCAGAACAAGGCGTCTTTGAGGGTGATTTTGATACAAGCTGGCTGGATACGCCGGAAGACAAGGATTTGCTCAAGACGCTGGAACAATTCCCTGATTCTGTTGAGTGTTGCGCCTCTTCCCTCAGCCCACACCATATCAGCTATTATCTCCAGGAACTGGCAGGAAAGCTCCACTGTTACTATAACGCGCACCATATCCTCACTGATAAAAATCAGGAACGAATCAAGGCCAGGCTCTTTCTTTTCCAGGCTGTTGCCCAGGTTCTGCGCACCGGCCTGACCCTTCTTGGTGTTGAAGCTGTGCAAAAAATGTAATGACTCGTTAAGGAAAAATTCATGGCTCCCCAAAAGCCCAAGCAGAAACGCGCTCTTATGTTCTCTTTTTCTCCGGCCGGATTGTTCGCCCTGTTCCTGTTCGCGATTATCGCTCTGGCCTGGGCCTTTATCTTTGGTCTGCTTCTGGGCAGAGGCTACCAACCGGAAGAACTGATTCCGGAAATCGCCCAGATAATGCCCACTCCGCCACCACCGCCACCCAACGTGGCAGAAACTCTCCGGCCGGAAGACCTGAATTTCTATGAACAATTAAAAAACATACCTATCAGGGAAGAACCTGTTGCGCCCAATCCCCAAAAAACCAGGCTGTTACTCAAAGAGGAAAAAAATCCTGACCCCATAAGAACAGAAAAAAACAACCAGTCACTGTCAAAACCCAAAACAATAACGCCTGAAAAACTGCAGCAGGCTGCTGTCAAACCCGAGGTACAGGAACAACAGGCGCCAGACGAAACAACAAAGGTACAGGAACAGCAAGCGCCAGACGAAACGACAAGGGTACAGGTACAACAGGCGCCAGACGAAACGACAAAGAAAAAAACTCCTGTTCCACCCAAAAAAGAAGAAGCACGCTTTTTTTACCGTTACCAAATCGCCTCTTTGAACGATGGGGCCACGGCCCTTGGCGTACAAAAAACGCTTGAAGCAAAAGGCATGACCGCCAGTATCACCAAAATCAAAGTCAAAGGAAAGAACTGGTACCGGATTTTTGTCGAAATCAAGGGAACAGAGCAAGACGTAAAAGCAACAGCAGTCAAGCTCAAAAGCATGGGCTTTTCGGATATGATTCTTGCAGACAAAAAACGCCTGAACTAAAGGGCCCTGTTTCGCTCATGGATGTTCGTATAGAACGGCTCGTCTGGCAGGGGCGGGGATTTACGCGCGATACAAATGGCCGCGTAATCCTGGTTGAACCGGAAGTCCTGCCCGGAGAGCTTGTCCGGATTACGCCTGTCAAGGAGCAAAAACAACTGATTATAGCGCGGCCTGTCAGGATTCTGGAAGAATCCAACCTGCGCCGTCAGCACCCTTGTGCTTCTTTTTTGAAGGGTTGCGGCGGCTGCCGCTTTGGGTACACAGACGCAAAAAACGCTCTGGCCCTTAAAACAGACATGCTGCGTGACGTTATCAGGCGCAACTTCGGCCAGGATGCTGCTGATCTCCTTGCCCCTCATGCTGTTCATTCAAGTCCTGCTGCATGGGGCTACCGCTACCGGGCGCAAATCCATGTCCGAAGTAGACAGCCATATTTTTCTGTTGCCAGGAGCAATACGCTCGTTCCTGTTCGCTCTTGCGCCCTGCTGGCCCCCTGCCTGTCAGAGCGTATGGAAGAACTGGCCGCCCGACTTCCTGATGGACGCCACTGTATAGCGGCCAGCCCGCTAACAGCAGAATCCTGCACCCAATATGAGGATAAAAAGCTGTCCTTTTCCCTGCCGGATTTTGATATTTTCTGGCAGCAGTCAGCCGCTGTTTTTTTTCAGGCCAACTGGCAAATGAACAACCATCTGGTGCGGGAAGTTGTCCGCTCTTTGAACGGTGTTGAACAAATTGCCGATTTTTACTGCGGCAGCGGAAATTTCACCCTGCCCCTAGGCAGGCAGGGAGCAAGAGTTCTGGGCATTGAAACCAGCGACATGGCTGTTGAAACCGGCAGACAGGCCGCCCTGAAAAATGGACTGGAAAAAAAATGCCATTTTCAGCAGGCTGATATTCTTCGGCCCTCAGCCTGGAATGACATCAAAAAATTTCAGGCACAGGCGGCCATTCTTGACCCGCCCCGCACTGGCGCTCCGGGTATTGCCCAGTATCTGACGAGTCTGCCGGAACTTGAACGCGTGGCGTGGATTTCCTGTGACGCGGTCAATACCTGCCGCGATATAAAGCCGCTGCTCCAAAACGGCTGGAACCTGCGTTCTGTCCTGCTGTTTGATATGTTTGTTCAAACCTGGCACATGGAAGTTCTGTTTCTACTGGAAAAAAACGCGTCCCAAAGGAGGAGCGTCGAATGACTGAAATTGATGTGAACCGTCTCTGGCTAAAAAGTTACGACCGGGAAGTCAGCCCAAACCTGCAATACGAGCCGGCTCCTCTTTTTTCGTATCTGGACCGCAATGTACAAAAAACGCCACACCACACAGCCATCACCTTTAACAACTGGAATATTTCCTACAAACAGCTTGGGCAACTCAGCGATAACCTGGCCGCCAATCTGTGCGCAGCCGGACTGCGCCAAGGTGACAAGGTGGCTGTCATGCTTCCCAACACACCGCAAACCATTATCAGCTACTGGGGGATACTCAAAGCCGGCGGTATCGTGGTCATGACCAATCCCCTGTACATGGAAAAAGAGATTGAGCACCATTTTTCAGATTCAGGAGCGCGTTTTCTCATCATTCTTGATTTGGTCTGGCCAAAGATTGAACCCTGGTTCAAGACCCTGCCTCTGGAGCAGGTTTTTATTACCAGCATTGCCGATTGTCTGAAATTCCCGCTCAACCTGCTCTACTCGCTGAAAAAAGAAGAGAAAAAAAATTTCAGCCCCTGTCTTTTCATCAGTACATACACCCCTGGAGAAAACTGCTCCAAAAAAAATCAGGATTTCAGCGACCTGTAGTCAAGCCAACCGATGTTGCCATGCTGCAATACACAGGCGGCACCACCGGTATTTCCAAGGGTGTCATGCTGACGCACAGCAATCTTGGGGTCAATATCAAACAATGCGAAACAGCGCTGCACGACCTGAGCGGGAAAAAGCACACTGTTCTTGGCGTGCTGCCCTACTTCCATATTTACGGTCTGACAGTCTGTGTCAATTTTGCCACTGCGCTTGGGGCCACACTCGCACCTTTTCCCCGTTTTGTTCCCGGTGAACTCCTGCAGGCCATTGACAGGCTCAGGCCAACAATCTTTCCTTGCGCTCCCGCGATTTTTGTCGCTCTTTTGCAACAAAAAAATATCCGTCACTACGACCTGTCTTCCATACAGTACTGTATTTCCGGTTCAGCCCCTATTCCGGTTGAAATTATCAACAGGTTCAAAGAGTTGACCGGAGCAGAAATTATTGAAGGATTCGGGCTTACAGAGGCCTCACCCATCACCCATCTTAATCCGCTGCGCGGCAAACGCAAACCCGGTTCCATTGGTCTGCCTTTTCCCGGAACAGACGCGGCCATTGTGGATATGGAGGTCGGCAGTATTTCTGTTCCGCAGGGAAAAATCGGAGAGCTGGTTATCCGTGGCCCGCAGGTCATGCGCGGGTACTGGCAACGTCCTGATGAAACAGCAACTGCCCTGAGAAATAGCTGGCTGTATACTGGCGATATCGCCTATATGGACGAAGACGGATATTTTTTCATCGTGGACAGAAAAAAAGACATGATTATTACCGGTGGATACAATGTCTATCCACGGGAAATAGACGAAGTGCTGTACGAACACCCCAAGGTACAGGAAGCGGTCAGTCTGGGGGTGCCCAGCAAAACAAGAGGGGAACATATCAAGGCATACATTGTTCCCAAACAGGGTGAAGAAATCACCCAGGAAGAAATCATACACTTTTGCCGGAAAAAACTGGCCAGCTATAAAGTGCCCAGAAAAGTTGAATTCCGCAGGGAACTGCCCAAATCAATGGTCGGAAAAGTCCTGCGCCGTATCCTCTATGAAGAAGAGATGAAAAAAGGGGAAGAATGAAAAAGTCCTTTCCGGTCAAAAAAATTTTGCCCCTATTTGACCTTTTTGGCGTCTATAACCTCAAGGCCAAATTCACGCACATGCTGCGGCAGATTAAAAAAAACAGTCATAAAGGCCACTTTTTTCCCGGGCTGGACATTGATATTATTGCTTAAAATTCCAACTTTCGCGTTCAGCCCCGCTTCCAATTCTTCCTGGCTTAAAATCTGGAGCTGAAACAGAGAAATAACATTGCCGGCGTAAAAGTCCTTGTGCAAAAAAAACTTTCCCTGCTCCTCATACAATGTAGCCCGCAGGCGTAAAAGCTCTCTGGGGTCGTCAAAACCGTTTACCACCTTGCCTTCCACAACAAAAAGCTGGCCGGTTTTTTCATTTTCAACAAAATACTGCCGAACATCTTCAAGAATAATTTTTTCAACCAGCTCCTTGTTGGTAACAGGTTGAGGAGCTGACGCGGGATCGCCCTTGACCGGTTCTTCCTGTTTGGGCGCTGACTTTTGCAGAAATTCCTGCACCAGCGGATATCCGAACCAGGCAGTAGCTCCGCCAACAGCAATCAGGACCAGAAAAAGAAACAAAAAAAGCACCCTGTTTTTCTTCCGGGACGACTTTCCGTCTTCAGTGTTGGCAAACTCTGTGTCAACCACACTCGTGTCGTAGGCAATTTCCTCATCAGCGGAAAACTGTTGACTCTCATCCTCTTGTCCCGGAAATTCCTCTTCAGCCAGCAATTCTTCCTGCGGCTCACTTCCGGTTTCAAGGTCGGGATAAATGATAAAAACAGCCTTGCATTTTGAACACCTGGCCTTACTGCCCTCAGACTTGACCAGCTGATCGCCAATTTTGAACCAGACGTGACATTCAGGACACTCTACTTTCATAACAACGCTCCAAAACTCCTTAAAAAGTCAATACGCAAAGGTCAGGAAGATGTCTGTATTTTTCCGCGTAGTCCAGACCATACCCGACAACAAACCCTTCCTGCAAGGAAAAACAGGAAAAATCAACTGTCAGTTCTTTCGCACGCCGCTCTGTTTTGTCAATCAGGGAACAGATACGCACAGACGCGGGTTTTCTGGCCTTAAAGACTTCTGCCAAAAACATCATTGTCCGGCCAGAATCAACTATATCTTCGATAATCAGAACATGCTTTCCTTCAATATCAATTTCAATATCCTTGGAAAAAACAACCTTGCCACTTGATTCTGTAGCGTCCTGATAACTGGACAGGCGCACAAAATCCAGCTCCAGGTCAAGTTCAGACATCTGCCTGACCAAGTCGGAAAAAAAGACAAACGCGCCTTTTAAGACGCAAACGCCCACAACGGACTTGCCCGTGTAAAATTCCGTAAGCTGCAAAGCCAGTTTTTGTATTTTTTCCTGTATTTCTCCGGCTGAATAAAGAACCTTACACTCCATGCCCCTTTAATCCTTTAAGAGTTTGCTTATTTCCCCGCTCAAACTTGCGAACTCCACAGCCCCAAGACGGTCAACAACCTTTTCTCCCTTGCGGTTATAGATAACCGTACGCGGAATCCCCCGCAGTTCAAATCCGATACTGACATCGTCCCTGGCATGTAACAAGGTGTAGTTTATACCCGAAAGACGGCTAAATTCCGTAATGCTGCCGATCTCCTGGTCAATAGAAACTCCGAAGACAGCCACATCTTTCTCGGAAAACTGATTGCGGATTTTGATTAAATCAGGAATTTCCATACGGCAGGGCAGGCACCATGTGGCCCAGAAATTCACCACCACCACCTTACCCTTTTCCGCACCTATTTTGCCAATCAGGCCCGAATAGTCAACTTCATGAACAGGAGCGGCAAAACAAGTCGCCGCCCAGAAAAAAAACAAACAAGCAAAACAAAATTTTTTCAAACCCCTTTCCCCCTCTGATTGGCCGGAGCTGACCAAAATTGCGGCCGGCTCATTTTGAACCGACAACCAAAACCATCTCCGGCATGGTACCTTCAAGCCACACAAGAAGCAACAACTTGAGATTGCGTATTTTTTCAAGCGCAAAAAATAATCCCTTCCATATCCTTTGTACAGGATTAAGAAGGAGTTTTTGATAATGAAAAACATTGAAAAGGACAAATAAAAACTTTATACTTTTTTTCTTACAACAAGGTGAATATGTTTATGGCAAAAAAGAAAAATTCGGACGGCGTAAATCCCAAAAGCCTGCCCCCTGCTGCCAGGCAGCTTTCTCTGGCTCCACGCACGGAAAAAAAAGAGCTAACCAGCTATGACCCGCTGCACATCTACCTGCAGGAAATAAAAAAATTTCCCATGCTGGAAGCGGAAGAAGAATTTGAGCTGGGCAGGAAAATCCAGGAAAAAAAAGACCAGGAAGCGGCATTTCGGCTTACATCCGCCAACCTGCGCCTGGTTGTCAAAATTGCCATGACCTTTCAGCGCCGCTGGATGCGAAACGTCCTTGACCTCATTCAGGAAGGCAATGTCGGACTGATGAAAGCAGTCCAGAAATTTGACCCTGAAAAAGGAATCCGCTTTTCTTATTACGCCTCGTTCTGGATCAAGGCCTATATCCTGAAATTCATTATGGATAACTGGCGCATGGTCAAAGTCGGAACAACGCAGGCCCAGCGTAAGCTCTTCTATAATCTTGGTCGGGAACGGCAGCGACTGGAAGCTCTTGGCGTTACACCGGATTCCATGACTCTTTCCGCGAATTTGAATGTTTCTGAAAACGAAATTGTGGAAATGGGGCAACGACTGGGGCAAAGCGACCTTTCTCTGGACATGCGGCTTGGTGACGATGACAATTTTACCGCTCTTGACTTCATTCCCGCTCTTGGGCCATCTCTGGACACGGAACTTGCCCAGGAAGAAATGCACGGGCTTTTGCGTGACCAGCTTAAAATTATTGAACCAACCCTGAATGAAAAGGAAAAAACCATCCTTTCTGAAAGACTGCTGGCGGAAACTCCAATCACCTTGCGGGAACTGGGAGAACGGTACGGTATCACCAGAGAACGGGTTCGCCAGATAGAAAGCAAGTTATTAGAAAAATTGCGTGGACATCTTTCTGAAAATATTTTTGACTTTTCCAGAGACTGGATTACGGAAGAAAGCTCGAAATAAAAAAAGTGATGACAGGAACAGGTGCTTTTAGGCAAGATGCCAGCGAACTGAACCCATTGAGAAAAATTATGCGCGTACCGTCAATTACACAATACCTCAAACTTTTTTTGCTCTGTTTCCTTCTCTCCTTATCTTCTTCTGGCTGTGGCAGTACGCTGCAAAAAACACCACCGCCGCTTTCGCCCCACGCCAAACAAACCTATCTATTTTTAGCCTTTACCGAACAAAAAGCCAAAAATCCACAAGCAGCGCTTGCGACTTTGGACCAGCTTCTGGCTCTTGAACCGGCCCCTGAACTCTATCTGGAAAAGTCTGCTTTGCTGTGGCAGAAAAAACAACCGGTTGCAGTACGCGAAACCCTGAAAGCAGGCGTAAACAAATATCCGCAGGACAGGGTGCTGAATCTTTCTCTCGTCAGGCATTATCTGCTGGAAAAAAGACTGGCTGACGCCCAGACCACACTTCTTTCCTATCTGAGTCACGTCCCTGACGACATCGCGGCCAGAGACGATATTGCCGCTTTTTTGCTCGCCCAAAACGCCTTTGCTCAGGTCATTGACCTGCTCGCCACAGCCCTGCCCCAAAAACGTGTCAGCCGCTCCTGGCTCCTTTTGGGAAAAGCGGCAGCCGGACTGGGACATACTGTCATGGCTGAAAAACATCTCAAGCAGGCGACAAGATATGACCCCAAAAATTCAATGGCCTGGGTAGAGCTTGCTTTATTTTATGAATCACAAAGAGAATACGCGGAAGCGGAAAAAATCTACACCCGTCTGCTTGAAAATAATGAACACAGAAAAGAACTGCTTGCCCGGCTGATTGTTCTTAACCTGAAGCTCAATGACCCTGACCGGGCGCTCTATTTTGCCAACATGCTGGGCCAGGAAAGAGATGCTCTTTTACAGGCAGCGGCCGCCTTTGTTGAACATGATTTTCTGGAACACGCCCAAACAGTCATGAAGCAGTTTCCACAGGACATAACCGAGCAGGGTGCGCTGTATATTCAGGCAATCCTTGCGGCCAATCTTGAAAAAGACCCGAACAAGGCGCTGAGCTTTTTACGCAAAGTACCACAAGACGCTCCCAACTATCCCTCTGTGCTGCTCTTTCAGATTCATGTTCTGACAGAAAAAAAAGACTGGCAGCAGGCCGGAGCCATCTGCCGGAAAGGAAAAGAGCTGTATCCTGAAAATCCCATGTTTCCCCTTGTGCTGGCCGATTTATACACAAAAACCAATGAAAGCGACAAGGCATTGACCACCCTGCTCAAAGCGGAAAAAAAATGGCCCGGCCATACCGATATTCTGTTCTCTTTGGGTTCTGCTCTCCATCAGCAAAAAAAAATCAATGAAGCCATTAAGCGCATGGAAAAAATCATTCTGATAGACCCGAACCATGCCTCAGCCCTCAACTTTCTTGGGTACACCCTGACAGAAAAAAACCAGAACCTGAACCGCGCGCTTGCTCTTATACAAAGGGCGGTAAAAAAAGAACCGGGAAACGGATATTTTCTTGATTCACTGGCCTGGGTGTATTTCAAGCAGGGTCATATTCAAAAAGCCTGGAACGCCATTCAGGAAAGCGTACAGCAGGTCAGTGATGAGTATGAAATCTGGGAACATTACGCCGCCATAGCCCAACAGCTGAACAAAAAAAACGAACAGGAAAAAGCGCAGAAGCAGATGCGTAAGCTCAAAAAACAAGCAGGTCAGCGGTGAAAACATTAGCGCTTCGCGCCATTTTCTTTTCAAACAGCAAAAAAATCATATCATTGCTTTTGGTTCTTCTTTTCCTGACCGCCTGCGCCCACCGCGCGCCCTTCCCTGTTGAATCTCCAAAGCCGGAGGCTGTCTGGCAGGATATTCTGTTACAGGGCAATACTCAGGCCAGGGCCTTTGAAGTCTCGTTCAGTCTTGTCAGCTCCGCCCCGGAGACTAAAAAATACCGGCTGGCAGGACAGTTATGGGGCAATACAAAAGGGCCTGTCCGGCTTGATTTGCGAGCGAGTATTGGCACGCTTGTAGCCATCATCGCGGAAAGAAATGATAACTGGCTTTTTTATAACGCCTTGCAACAAACAGCCTGCAAAGGGCCAATGCGCTCCCTGAGCCGGGAACTGACAATAGCTCTGCCTTTCTCCTTAAAAACACTGGGAGCTGTCATGCTAGGCAGCATAAAAGAACTTTTGCCGCCCATATACCAAAAAGCGACTGTGGCCCGGGACGGCACTGTTTTGTATCATTTCAAAAAAGAAACAGGAGTTCAGACCTTAAAAGTAAGCGCTGACGGCTTGCCAATGGAGCTTGAAACCGATACCTGGCAGATGAGCTGGCCAGGCTGGAAAACAGGAGAGGTTCCTCCTCGCCTGCATTTCAAAGATACCAGGGCAAGCATTTCATTGTTTACCAAAAAACACACTTTTTATAACAGCGAACATCCTGATTCAGAAATAGAGTTCCAGTTGCCGCCAGACATACAGGTTCTCCATCGTTGAAACTCAAACCAATGACCAACACAACAGGAATATTACCATGTCATCTTTTTCCCGCTCCCTAGATAAAATAGGCAGGCTGCCGTCCTTTTTCCTTGAAATGGGACAGACGTTCATAAACGGCCAGCGCGTACTGGCCAGTGACCTGAAATGGCTTGCCGTCCAGGCGATACGACAAGTGGAAATCAGACAACTGGAAAAACTCCGGCAAAAAGAATACGCCCTGCTTGGCAAGCTTTTGCACTCTAAGCCTTGTAAGGAAGAACTTTCCAGCCACAAAAAAGAAATACAGCTCAGCAAAGACCAGCTTGCTTTTCTGGAAAAAGAAATCTCGCATCTGGAAAAGGACCTGCAAGACTACCGCACCAGGCTTGTGGCCCAGAGACGGGCAAGGTGGCAATAAACAGAGACGATTTCAGATGTGTCTTCCTGTCCATGCCGCCTAATTCTCCCTCAAGCGCTGAGACTTTTCAGCATCTGTCTGAATTTACTGCCTTTGGCTCTTTTGGTCAAGGCAGAAATATCCATGTTTGTCCGGTGTTCCGGGATGTGAGGCGTAACTCAATAAATCCTGAACCACCCTCAAAAACGGTTCTAAAAACAATCTCTTTGCCACTTCCTGTCTTTTATGTCGTCACGTTACGTTCCCTGCCCAAGATGACCGAATTTCATTACATTTTGGCAGAATTTAACAAGCAGAGTTTCTTATCCTTTGCTAGTTTTTTTTCATAATATCCAAAAAGGAGGATGTCGAAATGTCAGAAATAACAATCAAAAATTTTATCAATGGAAAGTGGGAAGATGCACATGACTGCCCCACGAAACCGCTGTTTAACCCGTCAACAGGCGAACAGATTTCTGAAGTTCCCATGTCAGACAAGGAAGTTTCAGACAGGTGTACCCAAACCGCTGCTCAGGCCTACGACAGCTGGAGACATTTTTCTATTGGCAAACGGACAGCATATATCCATAAAATACGGGCATGCATGGTTCGGGATCTGGAAAAGCTTGCTCAGGCCATTGCCCTTGACCAGGCAAAGCATATCGCGGAAGCCAGAGGCGAAGTGCAGCGGGTTATTGAAATTCTGGAAGCCGCGGCCTGCAGCCCGGCCCTGATTCAGGGGGAAACGCTTGATCAGATAGCGACCAATATCTCAGGCAAGGTCATCAGACAGTCTCTTGGTGTTTTTGCCGGAATCGCGCCTTTTAATTTTCCGGCCCTTGTTTTTGGCTGGTTTATCCCGTACGCCCTGATTACCGGCAATACATTTATTTTCAAACCATCAACCCAGTCTCCATATTTCATGCAGCTTATGTGTGAGATTTTTATGGAAATTGGATTGCCAAACGGTGTTGTCAATGTCATTCACGGCAGCCGGGATCTGGTCACAACCTGGTATGATGACCCGCGTATCGCTGGCATCTGCCTGGTTGGCTCTACTCCGACGGCAAAGGATATTGCCGCCAACTGCGCTCGTGGAGCCAAACGCTCCATGCTGCTGGGCGGGGCAAAAAATATGCTTGTGGTCATGGAAGACGCAGATATGGATGTCTTTATCCCCAATTTTTTGAATTCATGCTACGGTTCTGCCGGACAGCGTTGTCTGGCCGGTTCCATTGTCGCCATTGTCCCGGAAATTTACGATAAAACCATAGACCTGATGATTGAGGCTTCACGCAAGGTCAAGGTCGGCGACGCCTTTGACCCGGATGTTTATATGGGACCGCTCATTTCTGCCAAGGCCGTTGAAAATGTTAAAAAATACACTGAACTTGCCTTGCGACACGGTCAGGGCTGCGAACTTGTACTTGACCGCCGTGAACTTGACCTGCCCGCAAAAAATAAAAACGGTTTTTTTGTCGGGCCAACCATAATCAAGGACATTACGCCCTGCAATCCACTGTTTTCAACAGAGGTTTTCGGGCCCCTTATCGGCACAATCAAGATTGCCAATATGGACGATGCCTTGCAGCTCATCAAGGATTCCGAATATGGCAATGGGGCCTGTATCTTTACCCAAAGTCTCCATTACGCCGAAAGATTCAGCACGCTGGCTGATGTCGGCATGGTTGGAGTCAATGTCGGAATCTGCGCTCCGCACCCCTATATTCCTTTTGGCGGCATCAAGGGCTCCTTACTTGGAACAAACAAGGTGCAGGGAAAAGACGGGATAGACTTTTTTACCCAAAATAAAGTCGTTACCGTACGTACCTCGCCAAAAGACAAAACAGAAACTGTGGAAATTAAATCGCCACGAATTCGTTCCTGCGTTGCCAGTTAAATAATCATTCAACCCAAGAAGGGAAATTTTATGGATACAACACATGCTCATCAAAAACTCAGCAAGACGCTTACTCCCACGCAGGTTTGGGCATTGGCCCTTGGATCTATTGTCGGCTGGGGCTGTTTTGTTTTGCCTGGAGATATGTTTCTGCCTCAGTCCGGCCCTCTTCCAACGGTTCTTGCCTTTTTCGGGGGAGCTTTTCTGTTTTTTTTCGTTGCGACTGTTTACGGCTATATGATTGAATATGTTCCGGTAGCCGGAGGAGAATACGCCTATACCTATACCGGATTTGGCCCCACGGCCGCCTTTGTCTGCGGCTGGGCATTAGTGCTGGGATATATTGTCATTGTGGCCATCAATATTTCCGCGCTGGCCTTGCTTGTTCGTTTTCTTTTCCCCGGCGTTTTTGAGTTTGGAGAGCTCTACACGATTGTTGGCTGGAAAGTGTATACAGGAGAAGTCCTTTTGATGTCCGCGGCAACTGTTTTTTTCGGCATAATGAACTACAGAGGGGTCCGTATTGCCGGAACATTGCAGATTTTTCTGGCCTTTGCCCTCAGTTTTGGAGTGCTGCTTCTTGCCTTTGGAGTTTTTACACATGAAACAACCTCGGTTGCCAACCTTGAACCGCTGTTTGCTCCAGCAAGATCCCGGCTGTCTTCCTTTCTGGCCATCCTGGCGATTGCGCCATTTCTTTTTGTCGGTTTTGATACTGTCCCTCAGGCTGCAGAGGAATTTTCGTTTTCTCCCAAAAAATCACGCAGGATTATGCTGGCCGCCATCTTATGGGGAGCGATTCTCTATTCACTTGTGACGCTTTCCGTTGCCATCATCATGCCTTATCCTGAACTGCTGGCAAAGATGGAAGCCATGAAAAACGAAGGTGTTACGGCCTGGGCAACTGGCGAAGTCTGCAAAATAGCTTTTGGTCAGTTTGGAGCCTATGTCCTTGCAACCTGTGTTCTTGGTGCTGTGTGTACAGGCATCAACGGTTTTTATGTCGCCTCAACCCGTTTGCTGCTCAGCATGGCCCGGGGCAATATTTTGCCTGCCTGGTTCGCGGAAATACACCCAAGGTTTCAATCTCCCTATAAGGCTATTTTGTTTACAATGGCTATCGTCCTGCTCACTCCCTGGAGTGGCCGGGCTGTTGTGGGCTGGATTGTGGATATGTCTTCCGTGGGAACGGCCATTGCCTATCTGTTTACCTGTATGGCGGCCTACCGAATGTTTACGAGTAAGTCCGATGTGAAAAACAAGACCCTAAAAATCATGTGCTGCCATATCGGTTCCCTGGCATCCATACTATGTATTGTACTGCTGCTCGTTCCCGGGTCTCCGGCTTTTATCGGGCTGCCCTCCCGGATTATCATGCTTGTCTGGATTGTTATTGGTATTGTTTTTTATCTGATGGTCAGAAAGGACTGGCAGACTATGGATGAAAAAGAATTGCGCCTCCGTATTCTGGGGAACGCGAACCTGCCTGTCTTTTTTAAGCAGAAATAATTTAACCACCAAAAGGCGCTGAACCTGTTCAGCGCCTTTTTTTACAATATATTTTTTCCGCGCGTCTCTTGACAGGCGGAAACCATATTACATAGCATCCACTAACAATCAAAAAGAGCCCTGATAAAACTGCAAACAACACAATGGAGAAAAGCATGTATCAGAAGAAAGTGGAAGCCAGAAGCTATGATGTGCCGTTCAAAAAATTACAGCAGCCTGTCTACTGGTTTCACGACATTTTTCAGGCCGGGACATGGAGTGACAGGCATCGCCATGCTCACTGGGGAGAACTGGCCTTTGCCAAATCAGGCTATTTTGTCATCTGCACGCCTCTTGGCAACTATATTGCACCGCCGCATGTTGGAGTCTGGATTCCTCCGGGACTTGACCATGAATGGTATCTGCCAGAAGCCGCTATTGATTGCAGCCTGTTTATCTGCCCTCAGGCCTTGGCTGCCTACCCTCGTTTTCAGTCCTATCACGCGCTGAATCTGTCGAGCCTGCTGCAGGAACTGATCATCTTTCTTGCCCGACAAAACCGCCAGTATACTCCGCAGGTCTCCCGCTTGGTCAATGTCATTTTAGATCAGCTTCCCTTGCAGCCTATATTAGGCTCTCCTTTGCTCATGCCCAAAGATCGCAGATTCGTGGCGCTTTGTATAAAAATAATCAAAGACCCTGAAGCCAGCGGCACAATTAAAACGTATTGCAAACAGATGGGAATGTCTGAACGCACTCTTACCCGCCAGTTCAAAGAACAGACAGGAGAAACATTTGGGCACTGGCGGCAGAAAATCCGTCTACAATATGCTGCAACCAAGTTAAAAGAAGGAGAAAATGTCACTGAAGTGGCCTTTAACTGTGGCTACAAATCAGTCTCTTCATTCATTCTTGCCTTTAAGAAAAGATACGGGCACACTCCTGGCCGGGCAAAAGACGATGCACTCATTCAAAAAAGGTCATAGCAACCTTACCAAAACAGGAAAAATATTTTTATCCGACCGATTCTTGACCAGCCGAAGCCTATCCCGTAGTTTACATATCTTTCGCCTCTACTCAAATTTTGTACCAATAAGGAGAATTTTAATGTACAGGAATATATTGTTTTTTATTCTGCTGTTAGCCATGTCTGCTCCGGCTCAGGCCAGAACTCTGGTTTTCGCTTCTGACGCGACCTGGCCGCCAATGGAAATGGTGAACACCCAAAAAGAAATCGTGGGGTTCTGCCCTGATATTATCCAGGCCATGGCCAAGGCCGGAGGCTTTACTGCTGATATTCGCAGTACAGCCTGGGACGGCATCTTTGCCGGACTGGCAGCAGGCAGATACGATGTTGTGGCCTCTTCTGTTTCCATTACTCCCAAACGGCAAAGAATCATGGATTTCAGCGATCCCTATTTTGATGTCAAACAGGGCATTGTTACCCGTGCGGATTCAAAAATCGCCAGCAAGGAAGACCTGAATCAAAAAATGATGGGCGCCCAGATCGGAACATCAGGACACTTTATGGCCAAAAAAATCAGCGAAAACACAACCAAAGCCTATGATGAGGTAGGGTTTGCCATGGAAGACCTGGTTAATGGCCGCATTGATGCCGTGCTATGTGATGATGCCGTTGCCGCGGACTTTGCCCTGCAAAATCCCAATTACGCTCAAAAACTGAAACTGGCCTTTATGATTACACCGGACGAACCGGAATACCTGGGTTTTGCCGTCAAAAAAGGAAACAAGGAGGTACTTGCCATTTTGAACACCGCACTCAAGGCGATCCGCGACAGTGGAGAATATGAGCAAATCTTTAATAAGTGGTTCAAAAAATAAAAGATAGCCAACCCGAATATCCTGCCTCTTCAGGCATACGGGATAGCATGATGAATAAAGAAGTAAAAATTGATATTGGAGATGGAGCCGCCATTCCCTCCCAAAAAGACAGAGGACTTTTTAACGCCTGGTGGCTGGCTCTTGTCGGCGCTATTACAGGTATTGTGTGGCTTTGTCTCAGCCAGCCGGAACCGTATCAGGAAATTTTGCTGTTCCTGCCGGACGGAATTATGGTCACCTTTCAGGTCACGGTCTTTTCAATCCTTGTCGCCCTGGTTCTTGGAGTGCTCACCGGTTTTGGCCGCCTTTCAAAAAACAAGGCTGTCAATCTGATTGCTTCAACCTATGTTGAAGTGATTCGGGGCATTCCGCTTCTGGTGCAGCTGTTTTATATCTATTACGCTCTGGGGCGGATTTCTTTTTTCAAAGGTCTGCCGCCTCTTGCGGCGGCGGTCATCGCCATGGGCATCTGTTACGGCGCGTATCTGGGAGAAGTCTTCCGGGCCGGAATTGAGGCCATTGATAAAGGCCAGACAGAAGCCTCGCGCTCACTGGGTTTCAGCCACTGGCAAACCATGCGTTACGTTATTTTGCCCCAGGCCTGGCGCACTATTTTGCCGCCCGTGGGCAATGAATTTATCGCCCTCTTAAAAGACAGTTCCCTTGTTTCAATCATTGCAGTAGCAGATTTGTTGCGCCGGGGACGGGAATTTGCCAGCGACTCGTTTTATTATTTTGAAACCTACACACTGGTTGCCCTCATTTATCTGCTTATCACCCTGCTGCTTTCAAAACTTGTCGGATATATGGAAAACAGGCTGAATTATTATGAACGCAACTGACGATATTATCCAGATAAAAGATGTCAGCAAGGCATTTGGCAATCTTGTCGCCCTTGACCATATTTCTCTTGAAATCAAACAGGGAGAAAAAGTGGTCATTATTGGCCCCAGCGGTTCGGGTAAAAGTACCTTGCTGCGGACAATAAACCGGCTTGAAAATATTGATTCAGGCCAGATTACTGTAAATGGTCAGGAAATCACTAGCAGTTCCTGCAACTTAAACGCCATCCGCATGGAACTGGGCATGGTTTTTCAAAATTTCAATCTTTTTCCGCATAAAACCGTTCTGCAAAACCTGACCATGGCTCCTGTCAAACTGAAAAAAATGCCCGAAAAAGAGGCGAATGACATGGCCATGCGGCTTCTTGGCAAGGTTGGCATTGGAGACAAGGCCGAGAGCTACCCTCGTATGCTTTCAGGCGGACAGCAACAGCGGGTGGCCATTGCCCGTGCCCTGGCCATGAACCCGCGCATCATGCTGTTTGACGAACCGACTTCGGCCCTTGACCCGGAAATGATCGGAGAGGTGCTGGACGTTATGGTCAATCTGGCCAGGGAAGGCATGACCATGGTTGTGGTTACCCATGAAATGGGCTTTGCCAGAGAAGTCGCAGACAGGATTATCTTTATGGACAGTGGACAAATCGTGGAAACAGGAACTCCTGCTCATTTCTTCGCCACCCCTGAGCAGGACAGAACCAAAAAATTTCTCAGCCAGATTCTTTCGATATGAAACAGTTATGGGCTCCGTGGCGGATTGATTATATTCTTGGCCCCAAGCCGGACGAGTGCGTGTTCTGTCTGCCCCAAACTCAGAAAAAGGACAGCGAGCGCCTTATTTTATATAGGGGAAAACATTGTTTTGTCATTATGAATAAATTTCCCTATATTAGCGGACATATCATGGTCACGCCGTACAGACATGTCAGCTCCCTTTCTGAATTGGATCGAAAGCAGCGCCATGAACTGATGGACTTGGTCCATCTCAGTGCCAAAGTACTGGAACAGGCCCTTCACCCGCAGGGTCTGAACATTGGCCTGAACATGGGAGAAGCTGCCGGAGCGGGAATAAAAGAACACCTCCATGTTCATCTTGTTCCCAGATGGACAGGAGACCACTCTTTTATGGCGGTCATGGCGGAAGTTTCGATTTTACCCGAACATCTTACAGTCACCTATGACAAACTCAAAAAAATTTTTAAGACCATTAACACAGGAGAAGACAATGAAGTTTATTAAGTCACTGGCCCTGATCGTTTTTTTCTTCCTTTCCATGATTTTTTTCGTTCAAAACACTGAAACCCTGACCTCCCAGATTGTCATTAAGCTGCAAGTTTTCAAATGGGATCTTGTTTCTCCTGCCACGCCGCTGTATCTGCTTGTCTTGCTAGCCTTTGCTCTTGGTTCCTCCCTGACTGTGCTTTTCTTTCTGGCTGAACGGGTTCGCCTAGCCAGTCTGGCAAGAAGTAACCGGAAAAACGCGGATAAGACACATAAACAACTGGAACAGACGCAATCAGAACTGGAAAACCTTAAAAAGGTCAAAGCAGAGGAAGATGCCTTGCGAGCAGAAGAAGCAAACCGCTTCCAGACAGAAACCAACTCTGCTTTTGAGGTTCCCATGCCCCGCAGTGACACAGACAACGAGCAGCGTTAAAATTAACAATCAAGGGGCAGAGCGGCTTTTTCTTTTTGCGCGCATCTGCCCCCTCTTTCTGTTTTCCAATCCCTTTTTTCAGATTTTGGAAAAAGAGTCTGCGCATGAATACGGTCTCCCAGGAACAAAAAGCTACAGCCCCTTCAAAACTCAGCCCGACAATGGAGCAATATGTCAGCATCAAGGAGCAATATCCTGACGCCCTCTTGTTCTACCGCATGGGGGATTTTTTTGAGCTGTTCTTTGATGACGCCAAAATCGCAGCCAAAGAACTCCAGCTGGCCCTGACCAGCCGCAACCCCAAAGACCCCAGTCCCATCAGCATGTGTGGTATGCCCTACCACGCTGTGGAAGAACATCTGCGCCGCCTGCTGGATAAGGGTTACAAGGTTGTTTTGTGTGACCAGATCGAAAATCCCAAAGAGGCCAAAGGGCTGGTCAAACGGGCTGTTACCCGGATTTTTACCCCCGGCACGGTCACGGAAGACATCAATCTGCCGGCCAAGGAACACGCATTTCTGGCCGCTTTGTATCTGAGTGAAAACGGGGCTGGCGTGGCCTGGTGTGAAATTTCAACCGGACATTGGAGCGGACTGCAGTGCACTTCAAATGAAGAGGCATGGTCATGGCTGCTGAAAATGGACGTACGGGAAATCCTGTTGCCGGACCAGCTCACTGTTCCGCAAAACGCGGAACAATTAAGATCCGTTATCAATTTTGTCTCCCCGCATATCTACTTTGATTTGCGGAGGGCAGGACAAAAGGTCTGTCAGGCTCAGCAGGTTGCGGACCTCAAGGTGCTTGACCTCAATGATAAACCGGAACTTCTGCGCGCCTGCGGAGCCCTTGTCTGTTATCTGGAACAAACCCAGCAATGCGGAATTTCCCACTTGCAGCCATTTTCTCCACTTGTGCCGGAACAGCATCTGCTGCTGGACGAAATCACCATCAAAAATCTGGAAATTTTCCAGCGTCTGGACGGCGGCAAGGGCGCTGGAACCTTATGGCAAATTATAGACGCGAGTATTACGCCAATGGGCGGACGCCTTTTGGAATCAAACCTGCGTCACCCTCTGCGGGAGATACAGGCCATCACCTTACGACAGGACGCTGTTTCCTTTTTTGTGGGCCATGATTCCGAACGGGAACAAATCCGCAAGGGCTTACATGATATCCTTGATCTTGAACGGCTGTGTACCCGTATTTTGCTGAATCGCGGTACTCCGCGAGACATGCTTGCCCTGCGCGGCAGTCTGGCCAATCTGCCAATGCTGCGAACCGTACTCACCAGAAGCGCCGAACACGAACAGCTCCCCAAACTGCTGCAATCCGCTGTCGCGGACTGGGACGACCTGCACGATATTTTTCATCTTCTTGAAAACGCCCTGTGTGACAATCCGCCGCTCCTGATTACAGAGGGCGGTATTTTCAGGGAAGGATATCATCAGGACTTAGACGAACTCATCACTTTAAGCGAACATGGCGAACAGGCCATGCAAAATCTCGCCCAGCAGGAAAGAGAAAAAAATGATCTGCCCCGGCTTAAACTCGGCTTCAATCGTGTTTTTGGGTATTTTCTGGAGCTGAGCAAGGCCGAACAGGACAAGGCCCCGGATTCCTTTATCCGTCGCCAGACCCTGGCCAATTCAGAGCGCTACATCACAGCCGAACTCAAGGCTTTGGAAGACAAACTGATGAGTGCCACGGAAAAACGAAAAAATCTTGAATACCGCCTGTTTCAGGAACTGCGCGAACAAATCTGCACAAGGAGTTCACGTATCACCAAAATGGCCGGTATTCTGGCCCACCTTGATCTGTGGCAGGGGCTGGCCCAAACGGCCAGACTGTACAAATGGGTGCGCCCGACACTACATAACGGCCCGGAAATACTCATCAAAGCCGGACGGCATCCGGTTGTTGAACGCGCTCAGGGCAGTGAAAACTATATTCCAAACGATCTTGTGCTTGACGGCCAGACAAAGATGCTGCTGATTACCGGCCCGAACATGGCCGGAAAATCAACAATCCTGCGCCAGACCGCTCTTATTTGCATTCTGGCTCAGCTGGGTGCCTATGTTCCGGCGCAGGAAGCCAATATCGGTATCTGCGACCGGGTCTTTTCCAGGGTTGGGGCCTCAGACAATCTGGCCCAGGGCCAAAGTACGTTTATGGTTGAAATGACAGAAACCGCCAGAATTTTACGTCAGTCAACCAGGCGCAGTCTGGTTATTTTAGATGAAATCGGACGTGGAACAAGCACCTATGACGGGCTTTCCCTGGCCTGGGCAGTGATTGAAAACCTGCTCAAACGCCAGGGCGGAGTGCGCACGCTTTTTGCCACCCACTACCACGAACTGACACGGCTTGAACAACAAATGACGGGAATCCGCAACGCCAATATCGCCATTCGGGAATGGAAAGATGAAATCATTTTTCTGCGCCGACTGGTTCCCGGTCCGGCAGACCGCAGCTACGGTATTGAAGTTGCCAAGCTGGCCGGTATTCCACAATCTGTTGTGGCCCGCGCAAGAAAAATATTAAAAGACCTTGACAGAAACCAAACACACTATAAAAAAGTACGAATGCTTACACCAACCCTGCCCGGCCTTGAAGAGCCTCCAGCCTCTCAAATCCCGAACAATTTGCAAGAGATTGGTGAAGAACTGAGGCAAACAGACATCAACACCATGACGCCTGTTGACGCCTTGACGCTGATCCATAAATGGAAACAAAGGCTCAGTCAGTAATGACAGGCAATTATCATTTAACAATGAGAATGATATGAAAATAAATCTGTTAATCGTTGATGATATAGAAGCCAATTTATACGCTCTTGAAATCTTGTTTGAAAAGCTGGAAATAGAAAATAAGGACTTTGAGGGGCTCAATATATTTACAGCCCTGGACGGAAAAGAAGCGCTGCGTATTACATTAAAAGAAAAAATTGACTTAATATTACTTGACGTCAGAATGCCGGAAATGGACGGCTTTGAAGTGGCAAAATTTCTCAAATCAAGTAAAAAGACATCTCATATTCCTATTGTCTTTTTAACGGCGGAATTTAAGTCGGAAGAATTTATAAACAAAGGTTATAAACTTGGAGCGCTTGACTACTTTATAAAACCCATAGAAGAATTTCAGTTTCTCAACAAGATGAGTCTTTACATCAATCTTTTTTTAGCACAAAAAATACAGCAAAAAGAATTTGATGATACTCTTTCAGAATATAGAAAACTGATGGATAATCATATCATCTCATCAGACACGGATATTGATGGAAAAATTATCCACGTTTCTCAAGCCTTTTGCGATATCACTGGATACTCAAAACAAGAACTCATGGGCAAAACCCACGATTTATTAAGGGCTCCAGACGTAAAAGATGATATATATAAAGAGCTATGGGAAACAATATCTCAGAATAAAATATGGCAGGGAGAGATTAGAAACAAATCAAAATCAGGCGAAGAGTACTGGATAGAATCCATCATATCTCCTGTTTACGATAAGGACAGGAAAAAAATAGGTTATACATCAGTAGAACATGATATTACCTATAAAAAGAAGCTCGAATATCTTTCAATTACTGATGGGTTGACTGGCCTGTTCAACAGAAGATATTTTGATAAAATTACGGAAGACATTCTCAACAGATCAAAAAGAAACAACGAACTGCTTTGTTGCGCCTTAATAGACATCGACCATTTCAAGTTCTACAACGACACATACGGTCATCAAATGGGAGACGATGTTCTGAAAAAAGTAAGCAATGTATTCAGTTCATCTACCAAAAGAGCAGATGATTATTGTTTTAGAATCGGCGGAGAAGAATTCTGCATTATTTTTAACGCGATCGACAAAGCAAAAGCGCTTGATTTTATAGAACAGATAAAAGAAAAAGTAGAAAACCTCAAAATACCGCACGCCAAAAACAGCGCGAGTCCTTACATAACGATTTCCATTGGTTTTACATGCGCCAAAGGAAGCGACATCAAATCCCAGCAAGACTTACTCAAACAAACCGACGAGCTGCTCTATAAAGCAAAAGAAGCAGGAAGAAACAGGGTTGTTGCGAAGACTGACAGGCCGTAACAAACATTTATATCTCTGTTTCTTTGGTCCAGACCTTGAGCAGGTACAATAACTTTTCATGATCAATCGGTTTGGCCAGATAATCATTTGCTCCCGCATCCAGACATTTCTGCTTGTCTTCTTTTTGTGCTTTTGCTGTGCAGGCGATAATAGGAAGATTTTTAAGGCTGTCGACTTTTCTGATTTCCCTCATGGCCTCATATCCATCCATAACAGGCATCATAATATCCATCAGCAGCATATCAAAATCAGCCTGTGAACTTAAAAGCTCCAATGCTTCTTTTCCATTTTGGGCTGTTATTATCTCTATATTTTTCTCTTCCAGAACAGAGGACAATGAAAAAATATTTATAATGTCATCATCAACAATTAAAACTTTCTTATGATTTAACTGACTGTCTTTCATCATGGCATCATTTAATAGCTCCTGTTTTTCCTTATCTAATAATTCTTTTTTGATGTGCAGAAACAAAGAAACATACTCAACAAGTTTTCCATTATCTGTTGCCACTTTCAACACGACATTGTTCCCACAATTCCTTAACATATCCTTATCTATATTTTTAAGTGGATCATATATTACAAAACGCAAGTCTTTCCTGCAATCTCTCAGCATCATTATAGAGTCTGAAACATCTCCACCGCATAAACCCGCGTCAAAAATAACCAGGTCAACCTCTTTATTTTCCGCAATTTTTTTCAAAGCCTCTTCCATATTATCTACGGAAAAAACCTCCACGTTTTTATCAGATAACAAATGGGCGAGTTCTCCTTTTTTGTCTTCTATGCTGAGAATATATTTCTTTTCAATGCTTGCGAAATTAACCAAAGACACAAGTGTATTGTTCAGCACATTTTCTGATATTGGCTTCCTTAAAAAGTCCAGAGCTCCCATCTTTTTTATATCTGAATTCACGTCATTAAAAGAAATGACTTTTACCGGAATATGTCTGGTATCAAAATCAGCTTTCAAAACTTTCAAGACATCTATTCCATCTGTACCCGGCAGCACCAAATCAAGTAAAATAGCCTTTGGTTGATATTCTCTGGCAAGGGACAGGGCCGTGCTTCCATCATAAGCGAACATAACCTTGTACCCCAACTTGCTAATCATGTCCTTTATTATGCTGCAGAACATGCTGTCATCATCAGCCACAAGAATAACAATGCCATCTCCTGCCATCTCTTCCGGCACAGAAGAACTGACAGAACCGGGCAAGGTATTGGCTTCCGCCCGTATCTGTTCCTGGGCAATACTTATATGAGAAGTTTTTTTCTTTTCATCACCTTGCCTGACACGTTCGACAAGTCGGGAATCCATTCCTTCGGTATCCAGCCTTTGGGGCAGATAAACAGCAAATACTGAACCATTGCCCACTTCCGACTTCACACCTATCCGTCCACCCAACAGTCCGGCAAATTCTTTTGAAATGCTCAGGCCAAGGCCTGTTCCGCCATATTTTCGGCTTGTACTCCCGTCAGCCTGCCTGAACGGCTCAAAAACCAGATTTATTTTATCTTCTTCTATGCCAATACCGTTATCAGTAACAGAAATTCTGAGCGGCAGCCGGTCTTTATCCGCTTCATCGTTTCGTTCAAACCTGATTTCAACCTTTCCATTCTCACCTGTAAATTTGATAGCATTGGAAATAAAATTTTTAAGAATCTGGGAAATTTTTATTTTATCCGTAACCAAATTTTCAAAAACATGCTCACTAACAGAAAAATTTAATTCTATTTTTTTATTTTCTGCCTGTGGGATAAAAAGTTGATGTAATTCATCAACTAATGTAGCCACTTTTATCTCCTCAACATTCAGACTTACAAGATTTGCTTCAATTTTTGATAAATCCAAAACATCATTTATCAACTCAAGAAGTCCATTTCCGGCATTATATATAATAGATGCTTGTTTATGGATTTTTTCCAAATCTATATCATGAGAATTTGACAGTGAATTCGATAAGAGTAAAATAGAATTAAGCGGCGTTCTCAGCTCATGTGACATATTCGCTAAAAATTCCGACTTATATTTATTTGCCATTTCAATCTCTTTCGCCCTGCTAATTTCTATACGAGCTTCTTTTAAATCCTTGTTCTTTCTCTCCAGTTCCATTTTCTGGTTATTCAACATTAAAGATTGTTCTTTTAATTCTTCGGATTGAGCCTGAGACTGAACCAGCAATTCTTTTGTGGCATGAGACTGAAGTGAAGCATAAAGAGAAGCGGGAAGAATAGAAAAGGCGCGGTTAAAATATTCCATGTGCAACTCATCGAAAAACTCATGAGCAGCCAGTTCAACAACCCCTATCAGTTCGTCCTTAAAAACAAGCGGAGCCGTATATATGCTAAGAGGGAAAAATTCTGTTGTGGCAGTGCGTATTCTGGCGGCATCAACAACATTTCTCAGCAAAATCGGCTTTTTTTCATAAGCGACCTGCCCGACAATCCCTTCGCCAACCTGAAACGAAGCCGCGAAATCCTCCTTTTCCACGCACGCATAACGACCTTCAAGGCTGAGTGTTTTTTCATCAGGATGATAAATATACAAAGCGCCCATGCCGGCGTTGACGTAACGGGCCAGTTCCGTGATCGCGGTCTGGGCCTGCTCTAAAAAATTATCTTCCTCCAGCACTTTCTTATTCAGAAGAGCGACTCCGTCTTTGACCCAGTTTTGGTGTTTATTTTTTGTGTCTGATTCTGAAAGGCCATCAATCATGGTATTGATATTGTTTTTCAATTCAAGCAGCTCTCCTTTTACGCCAATATCAATCTTGCGTGTTAAATCACCACTGGTAACAGCAGTTGTGACATCGGCAATATTTCGGACCTGGGCGGTAAGAGAATTTGCCATACCGTTCACATTATTGGTCAGATCAAGCCAGGTCCCGGACACCCCGTCAACACGAGCCTGACCGCCAAGAACTCCGTCCGTGCCAACCTCCTTGGCCACCCTGGTCACCTCCGAGGCAAACTGCGCCAACTGGTCAATCATTGTGTTGATTGTTCCTTTCAGTTCTAAAATCTCTCCCTTGGCGTCAACAGTTATTTTTTGCGAAAGATCGCCCCTGGCAACAGCGGTTGTGACTTCAGCGACATTTCGGACCTGGGCGGTGATTGAATTTGCCATACCGTTCACGTTATTGGTCAGATCAAGCCAGATTCCAGACACCCCGTCAACCCGGGCCTGACCGCCAAGAACTCCGTCCGTGCCAACCTCTTTGACGACTCTGGTCACCTCAGAAGCAAATTGTGCCAACTGGTCAATCATTGTGTTAATTGTCATTGCCAGGTGCAAAAACTCTCCTTTTACTTCAAACCCATTGATGTTACTACTCATTTTCTTTGTAAGGTTTCCTTTTGCGATATTATTGACAACATCACTCACTTCATCAAATGGTGTTGAAAGAGCATATAAAATACAATTTAAGCTCGAAACATAATCAAACCACTTTCCATTAAATGAAAAAGTATCAATTCTTGAATTGACCTTACCGCCTTCTATTATCAGTTTCTCAATTCTTTTTACTTCATTATGTATTTTATTTAAGTGAGTTATCAACATATTATACTTTCTATAAACTATGTGATAATCATTTTGAACGATATCGTTATCTTTTACAATATCATAATTACCTTCAATAATTGCATGAAGCGCCTCTATTGTCTTAAGAATATGTTTTTTAAAATGAGATTTTAATCCGACAAGGGCGTTTGTCAGTTTTTCATACTTCGCGCTGTCAAAATCTTTCAGTTTTTGCTCATCAAAATCAAAGGAGCCTTGTGAGCATTGATTTATTACACGCAACAGTTCTTCATAATATTCATCACTTATCCACATACCAGCACCTTTTTTAATTATGTAATCTCAAAAAATCCGCAAGCAAAAAGTCCGAAAACTACTTGCCTACCTGGAAGAGCAGACATAAACTTCTTCAAACAGGCCGACAGGCAAGACCTGCAAACTTTATGCGGATATTGTATTTCTTCCTGCCAGTCAAGAATCCGGCCCGGACAGGGCAGGGTGCCGCCCCCAAACGCCCGTCTTTGAGAGCAACGGTACATATCTTGGAAATTTCAGTGGCACATATTTTGCGTTTTTTCATATAAAGAAAAACAAAAAGCCCCTATGCTCACTATCTTGCTAAGTTAAATAAAAAAACAAAAAATAAAAGCCTTTTTCCTGGCTGCCGATATCCATTTTACTTGACGGTTGTATTTTTTTACACTAAAAAATATATAGTTTTGAATGAAAAACAAACCAAAGGAGGAATGAATGAAATCAAGATATTACCTAAAAAGCATGCTGTTCGTCTGTTTTTTTGTTGCAACTGCTTTTTGGAGCACAAGTGTCCTGGCTGAGGAAATAAAAATCAAAGCCAAAGCAAGTCTCAAAGAGACAACCCTTATACTGACCAACGGTAACGCGCTGGACTTTGGCAATCTTGGCGTCGTGCCTGGAAAAGCCTCTGAAGTTCACATCGATGCGAGTGAAGGAAAAGCCGTTACAAAAGCAACAAAAATAGTGGGCGATGTCACCACCGACAAACTAAATAGCGGTCTGGTAAAGGTCACCAGCCCTGTCAGCACCAACTTAACCGTAAGTTATGCTGTAGAGGATGCTGACGGTGCGGCGAACAAACTCAAAGCAACAGAGGGAGCCACGCAACTGGATCTTCTCAAGGTCACCGAGTATTCTACCCAAAGCCCTCTGGCAGTAATCGGAGGCAAGGAGTCGCAAATCCATGTCGGCGGAGAGCTCAAAATCCCGGCCAACCTGGTTGGAGGCTATGGCAAGGACTATGAAGGAACAATCACTGTAACAGTTGCTTATCCATAGTATTGCCCGCCATGAAGTATAAAATTGTATTTTATATCTTCATGGCGGTCTTTCCATCTTTGCAATGGAGCCTGCCCTCAGCAGTGGCAGGCTCCATTATTTCTGTTCAGCCCCTGGATTTCGGCACCATTATTCTCGCGCCTTCAGAAGATGCCGTTGAGATTGACGCCTCCAGCGGGTTTGCCGTTCCCAAGGGGTACGGGAATGGGCATTCCCTGATTACAGGTGGCAGTTCAGGCAAGCTCTGCGTGCGGTGCGGCGGTAAAGGAGAAATCATCACCCTGCTTTTTCCTGACCGGATAAAAGACACAGCCACAAGCTCCCATTATATTGACGGATTTTCCTCCCGTTCCACACCAACCCCTGTTCAGTGCGAGGGAACCGAAACCATTGAACTGCATATCGGCGGCCTGCTGCATCTGAAAACAGGCAAGCCTGACCAGACCTATGAATTTAACGGCTCCATCACTGTTAATTTTGACGGCCCGGAGCAAAGGGAAAAAAATTCCGCACTCCTGATACAAGACCAAAAAAGAAAAGAAAAATGACGAAAAAAACAAACAACAAAGCAGGCTGCAAGATACTTTTCACGGTTCTTGGCCTGTATATTTTCATGCTTCTTCCGGCTGCCGCTCTGGCAGAAATCAAATCAGCAATATTCAGCCCGACAAGAATCATTCTGGAAGACAGAAACCGTTCTGAAACCGTTCAGCTCATCAACAGGGACCCTGTGACCAATACCTATAAAATCAGTACGGTGCTTATGAAAATGGATGACCAGGGCAACCTTGCGGAAATCAAAAACCCTACCCCTGAACAGGTAGCTGTCAAAGATATGTTCCGGTTTTCCCCGAAAAGAGTCACGCTGGAGCCGGGTGCCTACCAGAATATCAGGCTCATGGTGCGAAAACCCGCTGACCTGCCCACAGGAGAATACCGGGTGCATCTAAGAGCCGCAGCCCTGCCTCCGGCTCCGGGAACGGCGAAAACTTCTGTACAGCAGGGTAATATTCACCTGAATATACTGGTGCATGTTTCCATCCCCATTATTGTCCGCCACGGCCAGGGCAGCGTCAGCCTGACTCCTCAGACCTGCGTTCTGGAAAAGGAAAGCAAAAGTCTTGCGGTTGGGCTGCGAAGAACAGGAGAGTATTCCGCCTATTTCGGACTTGTGGCCTATGTACGGGGAGCGGACGGCACAAAACAGAAAATTGCCCAGAAACTTGGAGTTGGGTATTACCCGCCCGCGACGCAAAGGACTTTTCACCTGCCCCTGGAACAGCCTGAACTTGTCCGTACTCTGTCCGGTCAGCGGATTTTTCTGGAAATCATCAACTATGAAAAACGGAAAAAAGAACTCGCCCAAGGCCCCTGGGAATTTGTATTGAATGAAGCAGGGTTATAATTGCATCGTCTTCGCGTACAGCCCCGCGTTCTGCAACGTTGCGACAAGTGTACCTGCCTGATTCTGTTCATCAAACCGCCCCAGCAGAACCCTGTACCACACTCCTTTCGCGCCAAGGTCTACTTTCCGGATGGAGATTTGATCCGCTGGGGCATGTTTGGCCAGTATGCCGGCTCCCTTCACAGCCCGCTCCAAACTTGGATAAGAAGCCGCGTGAACAGCCACCTGCCCTGTCTTTTCTATGGCAACAGGCTGGAAAAAGGCTCCTTTGGGTTTGATTTTCCTGGATAATTCCCTCGCCTGTTCGTCTCCGGAAAAATCTCCTGCCACCACCCGATGCCAGGCCCCTTTCTCGCCAAGATCTTTATGAACAATGGAAAAAGGAATATCCCTTAATGCCTCAGGATACATCTTTTGCAATGTTTTGATGCTTTGTTTCGCGCTTTCCATGGTTTTGGCAGATGCCAGATGCACGCCTTTTCTGGAAGAATCTTCCAGAGAAACAATTTTGGTATAGGGTGCGGCAGGTGTGATGACATGACCAAGTTCCATTGCCCCTTGAGCGGCAGAGGCCGTTCCAGCTATCACTCTGTACCAGATACCTTTTTGGGGTCCCAGATCCGTTTTCTGGACAGTAAAATCTGATTCAGACAAAATATCTTTATATTTGTTGACCTGATAGGCAATTCCCTGCACAGCCTTTTCCAGGGTTCGGTAGGAAGACAGATGGCAGCCGTATTGCTGAGTTCCGGTATGGGGAGAAACCCGGACAGCATCAGCAGGGGCAACGACCGTGGGGGCATTCTTCTGTGCGGGAACAGAAGCAGCAGCGGGAACCGAAGAAACCCTGGTTTTTTGGGCAGGGGCAAGAGAAATAACGGAATCAGAAGCCCGAGATTTTGCCGGGACAGGAGCCGAACCACCTATACTCGCGCCCTTTAACCTGATGCCATTGGAAAGATTTGCGGCTTGAGCAAGATAGGCGTTGTCATTTTGTGTTTTCTTTTTCAAGGTAATCACTGAGTCATGGGAAACATCTGAAGATTGCTCAGCAAAGGCCAGATCTGTTCCGCTGACGACATTGCCCTCACCGGAGATGGTGACGGGAACAGGGGCAGTTCCCTTTGAACGCAGCGTTTTTTCAAATTCCAGTTCAAGTCTTACATGATATTCTCCCGGCGGTACCTTTTCAAAAAGATAAAACCCGTCATATTCGCTTCTTGTTTCCGACACCACCTGATTGTTTCTGTCAACAAGCTGCAGGGGGGCATGGGACAATTCCCTGACTGTGCCGTCAAGGCGGCGCAAAGAGAGGGTTCCGTCAATTTCTCCCGTGGCAGTTACAGGAATGTCAACCTGTTCCACATGACCCGCGCGGGGCACAATGGACTGACCGGGCAGGGAGGCTTCCCAGGACGGGTCTTCCAGGGTTGTGGTATCCAGAACCACATCTGTTGCCTGATTTTTGGCAAGCCCGCGGATAAAGGCAATCCCGTTTTGATCCGTAACAGCGTGCCGAAAGGACTGCACAGCGGCAACCTTCGCGTTCTCAATAGGTTCGTCTCCGTCATCAAAGACCCTGTTATTATTTTTGTCATGGAAAACCCGCGCGGACACTGCTCCCTGATCGGAATGTCTGGCAGAGGAAAATACTGTCTTGCCGGTTCTGGGTTCACTGCCAAGGGAAGCATTAAACAGAAGAGCTGCCGAAAATGTATCATCGGAATTATAGCCAACCGAGGGAGACAGTGACCATTTCCCGTTGTTTACGTTCGCGCCAAGACGAACCGAAGTCAGATCTTTGTCTTCTCTGCCCATCTCACGGGAAACAGCCAGTTCCGCGCTGAGCCCATCAGTAATTTTCCTGATTGCGGAAATCCTGGCCGAGGTCAGCTGTTGTTCCGGGTGCAGTTCATAATCAACACTGCCCCTTAGGCGCAGATCTTTGAATTCGGAAGTAAGGGAGGCGGAACCTGTCACATCCGCCTCTTGTGAATTTTTCTCCCGATCATACCAGTCAATGGAGGTATTCAGGGTCGTGTTTTTGATTCTGGTCGCAATATTGGCAGTTGCGGAATTTTCAGAACCGCTTTTTCTCTTGCTGTTGGTAACATTCAGAGAAAAAGGAATATCTTCAAGAAAAAGTCCGTCCTGAATCCTGCCAAAGGCAGACAGCGTGGTCCTTGATTGCAGGGCGTTGCTGCCGTTTGCGGCCCCCGTGCCTGCGAAATCCTGAAAAAACTGCTGACGCAGCCGCAAATCAAGGGGACCGGCCTTTTTCTGCCCCAATATCTGAGCCGCGTACCCGCCGTCATTGGAATCAAAGACAAGATCGCCGGCAAGATAACTCTGGGCAACCGTTCCCCTGGCTCCGGCGTGCAAATAGGTATGGCGGCTGTCATCCTCATGCTGGGACAAAACTCCCCCCTGGAGGGAAAGCCGGGGAGTCAGACCGTATTCATAACGTGCCAGCAACCGCCCGGAACCTTTGCCATTGCTGTATGCGGGTTCGTCCACGCCAAACAGGCTTTCATCTTTCTGGCTGGCAGACAATTCATACTGGAGTTCTCCGGGTTTTATCATGTCTCCGCCCACCATGATCTGCTTTTCTTCCTGTCTGACCTCTCCCTGAGGGCCGTAGAATTTCAGGATAAAATTATTGGCTCCATAATATAAGGCGACATTTTCAAATAAATACCGCCCATCCGCTCCAACCTGCTGATGCCCTAAAAGCACATTGTTGCGGTAGACCTCCACCTCCCAGCCGGGAGAAAGGCTGCCTTCAAAAAATGTGCTGTCATATTCACTGGAACGATGCAAAGGTTCATTGCTGACGCTCACTCCTCTTTCATACGTTCCTCCGCCCACAATGGGAAAATCAGGCACCCGGATATCCCCGACAGCGACACTGGTCGCGTGGGCGCCTCCCAGCATATTTCCATCCGGGTCTTCTCTTTTCAGGGTCAGGCGGGCGGTTTCCAGATGATCATTTTTATCTCCGCTCAGGTAGAGTTCTGAATTCATCAGGGCCAGATCGCCCTTAGCATGAAGATAATAACTGCCCTGTGATGAGCCTGAACCTTTGGCTGTCTTCTGATACGTGCCGGACACGCCCATATCCAGCACAGGAATTTCAACAAGCTGATATTCAGAGGATTTTCTGGGCAGCTGGGAAGCGTTATTGGCCGATGTCAGCCAGTTTTTCCAGGCAAGATGGCGCGCCTCTCTGGTTTGAAAGGGTAATTCTTCCCTGGGACTGACCTCAACGGTCTGCCTGCTGAAATCAAAATTCAGGTCTATGGGAAACCACCTGCTTAACGTATTTGCATCCACATATATTTCATCTTCTGTCCTGATGATATGTTCAGAAGGAACAGAAATGGATTTTCCCCCAATACTGCCCCTGCCGCTGGCCGCGTCAAGGGAAAAAATACGATTTTCAGATAAAAACCAGCCCGCGGCCTTGCCGGTTTTGGGATCAGCGGCAATATTAAATTCCAGAACCCGGGAAAGTTCTCCCAGAGGCAGCATGATTTTTTTCTCATTTCCAAGAGCGAGCATGGCCGGAGTCAAACTGTATTGTCCGCACACCACCTCCACCACCATTTCCTCGGCCTGGCCCGGGGAAGACGCTTCATCTGACAGATTCCGGCTTTCTTTTATGGCCGTGCCGCGTTCCGGTCTGGCTGCCGGACTGGATTTTTTCTGCGCATCAGGTGCGGGTTGCACCCAAAATGGAGAACCCTCTGGAATCAAGGTCTGGAATACCGGAGAATGAATATCCGGCAAACGGGAAGGCTGAAAAGAACCAACTGATTTTTCAGTGTTTGTTTTTGTAACCTGGTCACTGGTCTGCAAAAAGATTTCATGCCCGGCAATGGATTTTGTCAGGGCGTCAAATTTCTCCCAATCCACGTTGTTGGCATTTTGTTCTGCCTTTTCCAGTATGGCCTGGCGGTTGACAATATCCTCCGCGATTTTGTCGACCGCGACAAAAGATACGCCACTTTTTTGACGGATAGACTGCCATTTTTCATACTGCCCCGTCCCCTTGAGCAACATATCCGCCTGAGCCAGGTTACTGGCCCTGGCAAACAAAGAGGTCGCCCCTCCCTTGTCGTGGGAAACAGCGTGGGAAACAGGCGGACGCTCCTCTTTTGCGGCTATGGAGGATATGTTTAAAACCGAAGCCATTCCGAACTTAATTTCTCAATATGCTAAACATTACAAATAGTTATAAAAATCAAACGGTTTTTTAATAAAATTGCAAAAAATGTACCATGACAAAGGATAGTTCAGGCGCAGGCCGAACGGATGAAAATTCCATCTGTCCAGACTTATACTGCTAACCCGTTGTGACCCGAATGGCCTTGGTTACTCCCTTGATTTTTGTGAGTTTTTCAAGAGTTGCGTACAGATGGGCGGTACTGGCCACCTCAATTTGTATATCAATAACCCCCTGCCCATCCACATTGGATCTGAAACTTCCTTCCTGCAGGTTAATGTCTTCCTGGGCCAGCAAGCTGACAACCTTGGCCAGTATGCCTTTTTCATTTTTACAGGTAACATGAATCCGGGCCGGAAAAGGCTGTTCCTTTTCATTGCCCCAGGAGACATCAATCAGCCTTTCCGGCTCCATGTTTTTGACATTCGGACAATCCAGGGTATGGACGGTAACTCCCCGGCCACGGCTGATATAGCCAATAATCGGATCACCCGGCAAAGGATCGCAGCAACTGGCCAGACGGATCATGGCGTCTTCCAGACCGTTGACGAAAACCGAACTGTCCTGCCTGCTCTGCGCTGCCTGCTGGGTCTTACCCTCCTCTTTTACTTCCCCGCGTCCCGGCTCCGGCGGCTGCATGATGTTCAGCACCTGACGCGGTGTAACCCGTCCGTTACCAACAGCCACCAATAAATCATCTGCACTTTGCAAGGCGAACTTGCCGGCCACCTCGTCCAGGTCACCTTTGTTCAGCCGCTGGACAAAATTGATTCCAACCTTGCGGGCTTCTTTTTCCATAATTTCGCGGGCCAGATTGATAGACAAGGCCCGCTCTTCGGTACGGATCCACTGCCGGATATGGGTTTTGGCCTTAGCGGTTTTCACAAATTGCAGCCAGTCCCGGCTGGGCCGCTGGTTTCGTCCCTTAATAATTTCAACAATATCACCATGATGCAAAACAGTACCCAACGGAACCAGATTGCCGTTGACCTTGGCTCCTGCGCAGCGATTGCCTATTTCAGTATGCACGCTGTAAGCGAAATCAACAGGAGTTGAACCTTCCGGCAATTCTTTTACCTCTCCACCGGGAGTGTACACGTAGACCTCTTCTTCAAACAGGTCGATACGCAGGGCCTGCATAAATTCACGCGGGTCTTTCATTTCTTCCTGCCAGTCCAGAATTTGACGCAGCCAGGCAAAGGTACTGGCGTCTTTGGCTTTTAATTTGCTTCCTTCCTTATAGAGCCAGTGGGCCGCCACTCCATATTCAGCGTAACGGTGCATTTCGTGCGTTCTGATCTGAATTTCAATGCGCTCGCCGCTGGGGCCAATAACGGTTGTGTGCAGGCTTTGGTACATATTTGATTTCGGCATGGAGATATAATCTTTGATTTTGCCGGGAACCGGCCGCCACAGGGAATGGATAAGCCCGAAAACAGCATAACATTCCTTGATACTTTCCACCCGCACCCGAAAGGCAATAATGTCATAAATCTGATCCAGTTCCAGATGCTGGGTGACCATTTTATGGTAAATGCTGTTGATATGTTTGACCCGGCCGGCCACGCTGCCTTCAATATTATTTTCCTGCAGCAGGTCTTCAATTTCTTTACACACAAGCGCGATATAATCTGCTCCCGCGGTCTGATTCATCTTTACTTCTTCCTGAATCTGGCTGTACACATCGGGTTTTAAATATTTAAGGCTTAAATCTTCAAGATCGACCTTGATGCGGTACAAGCCAAGACGGTTGGCAAGAGGCGCGTAAATATCAAGGGTTTCCTGCGCGATAGAGCGCTGCTTATGCTCTTTCTGGAACTCAAGGGTGCTCATATTGTGCAGCCGGTCAGCCAGCTTGACGATAATCACGCGCAGGTCATCCGCCATGGCCAGAATCATCTTGCGGATATTTTCCGCCTGGGCTTCTTGCTTGGAAACGAAATTGATCTTGCTGATCTTGGTCACGCCATCAACAATGCGGGCCACGTCATCTCCAAAAAGCTTAGTCAATTCCTCGACCGTGGCACTTGAATCTTCCACTGTATCGTGAAGCAGACCGGCGCAGATTGTTGCGGTGTCCATTTTCATTTTCGACAGGATATACGCCACTTCCAACGGATGAGAAAGGTAAGGTTCTCCTGAAAGACGAATCTGGTTCGCGTGCGCAGTAGCGGAAAAGACATAGGCTTTTTGAATCAGATTTTTATCAGCGGCACTCAAAATTGATGAAGCCTCTTGAATAATGTCGTTTATTCTAATCATACTTGCTTACTTGGTTGTAAAAGTGCTAAGGTTGCAGTCCCAGAACGTGTGGCACACTCCACTCCTTTCTTTTGACGCTGTTGCGAAAAAAAGTCAAAAAGGATAAAAGAAAGGTTTGCGTCTGTGTCCTGAAAAATCCTGGGAACCTATTTCCAGATACAAACGAAAAATGAAATACCAAGACACGCAATCCGGTAGATTTTGTCAGGAGTTGTATAGTCAATGAAAGAAAATAACCAAGTGGAAAAAATAAAAAAAATTCTCAACAACTTTATAAAGGAAAGTATCCCTGAATACATACTGACCAGATCACACCAGATTCTTGCGGATGGCGGCATACAAAAAGTTTCCATACGCAAGGAAGATAACCTGTGGGATATTGAAGGGACTGTCCAGAGTGAAGACTTGCAGGTCTATCATACGGATATGGACATTGATATTGAAAACGACTCTGTTACCTATTACTGCAATTGCCCTGATTCATTTACCGGAATCTGTCCGCATATTGGGGCAGTAGTGGAAAACATTCTCCTGTCATTTGTTCAGGATGAAGAAAAAGAAGGGAAAGGAAAAAAACAGACAGAATGGCGGCAGCATTTTCGCCGTTTCTTTTCCACGGAACCGGAACCAGAGGCCGGACAACAATATATTGTCTACAACTTTCACCCTGAACAGGGACGCCTGCTGGTAGACTTCTTTCGGGCCCGCCAGAACAAATCCGGCCTGTCCACAGTGTTAAATGAAATCACCCTGGAACAGATCATGCGTAACCCAAGCTGGTGCGAAATGTCTCCGGAACTGCCCAAGGTCGCGCAGCAGCTTGGCAACTATATCGACTACCATGGCCACCGCATTGAAATTCCAGCCGGTCTGATGAACTGGTTTTTGTGGACAATCAGAAAAGAATACTACCTGTTCTGGAAAGACAGCGCCCAGCCCGTGCGCATTGAAACAAGCCCCATGCGCCTGCAGCTCAGTCCATCATTTTCCAAAGAAGGACTGGAATTCAGCATCATGCTTGGACGAGAAGGAAAAACTCCTTTTTCAATTCAGGGCGAAGAAGTTTACTTCTACGGCCAGCTTCCCCTTTGGGTATTCTGGAAACACCGGCTTTACCCGGTTCAGACCGGACTGCCGCCCAAGCTTATTCAGGAAATGGTCAATACCCCCGCCAGCATTCCCCATGAGGATATTTCCGAATTTCTGGATCGGGTCTGGACCAAGATTCCTTCTTCCGATCTGTACGGCCAGGAAAAATTTCTGGAACAAATACAGCCCAACTTTACTCCGGCCACATTTAACCCCCGTTTGTATCTTGACGAGGAAGGCAGTCTGCTGACCCTGCAGATTCAAAACAGTTATGACACCCCACACGGTGAAATTCCCTTGCCCGGCCCTGACCCTGATCTGCAAACAGGAAGTTACCAGTACGAAGACAAATCCTACCTGCTCAGACGGGACCAGACCAGCGAGGAGGAACTTGTCTCCATGCTGCAGGACATGGGGTTTCAGCCGCGAAACACGTCCATCTGGTTTTTGGAACCGGAAGAAGCCATTACCTTTCTGCTGGATTTTTATCCTTCCCTTGTTGAGCGCTACCGGGTGTACGGCGAAAAAAACCTGCAACGCTACAAGGTACGCCTGACCAGCCCGAATGTGGTGGCCACCATTCAGTCGGAAGAAGACAAGTGGTTTAATCTGGACATCACGGTTGAGTATGAAGATACCAGCGTGCCCATTGAAAAAATCTGGAAAGCCTGGATACAAGGAAAACGCTATGTCCAGCTTAAAGACGGTTCCTATACCAGTTTGCCTGAATCGTGGCTGAAAAAGCTCAAACACAAACTCCAGACAATGGGCTTTGATCCTGAAAAACCGCCCAAAAAACGCTTTCAGAGCTTTGAAGCCCCGGCCCTGGACAAGATTGTTGAAGATATTCCCGAAACCAGCTCGGACGATTTCTGGAAAAAACTGCGCACCAAAATTCACCAGTTCAAAGAAGTCAAACAGCTGCTGGCGCCACAAAATCTGAACGCCACGCTTCGCCCCTATCAGCTGCAAGGCATGAGTTACATGAACTTTTTGCGTGAATACCATTTTGGTGGCATACTGGCCGATGAAATGGGACTTGGAAAAACAGTGCAAACGCTTTCATTCTTGCAGTACATGAAAGAAAAGGGCTGCAAGGGTCCGAATCTGATTATTGTTCCCACCTCGGTTTTGCCCAACTGGGAACGGGAGGCGCAAAAATTCGTGCCCGGCATGTCCCGTCTGATTATCTATGGAGCGCGGCGGGAAAACATGTTCAAAAAAATCAGCGAAACCGACCTGATTATTACCACCTACGCCCTGTTGCGCCGGGATCTGGAAGAAATGCTCAAATTCAGATTTAACGCCATTATTCTGGACGAAGCGCAAAACATCAAAAATCCCAATACAATCACTGCCCGCTCTGTGCGCAAGCTGGATTCCCGTTTCAAACTCTGTCTGTCCGGTACACCGATTGAAAACAGCCTGCTGGAACTCTGGTCGCTTTTTGAGTTTCTCATGCCCGGTTTTCTTGGTTCCCAGCACGCTTTTCAAAAGGGTTTTGTCAAACTGATTAAGGACGGAGACGAAGAAAGCCTGCAATACCTGAAAACACGGGTTTCGCCCTTTATTTTGCGCCGAACCAAATCAGAAGTGGCCAAAGACCTGCCACCCAAGGTCGAAAATGTGTACTACTGCGCGCTTACCGACGAACAGCTTGAACTGTACGCCTCGCTGGCCAAAAAACTGAAAGATCAGGTCATGCGGACAGTTGATGAAAAAGGCATTGCCAAAAGCCAGATTTCCATTCTTGACGCCCTGCTCAAACTGCGCCAGATCTGTTGCCACCCCAACCTGCTCAAACTGAACATTCCCGGGGTGAACACGGCACTGCCTTCCGGCAAGTTTGAGGCTTTCAAGGATTTGTTAAACGGCATTATAGAAAATGGACATAAGGTGCTTGTCTTTTCCCAGTTTGTTGAGATGCTGAAAATTATCCGTGTATGGCTTGAAACAACAGGTATGCCCTACACCTATCTTGACGGCACAAGCAAGGACAGGTTTGAACAGGTCGACAGGTTTAACAATTCACCGGACATTCCGGTTTTTCTTATTTCGCTCAAGGCCGGTGGAACAGGGCTGAACCTGACCTCTGCCGACTATGTTATCCATTACGACCCGTGGTGGAACCCGGCTGTTGAAAATCAGGCCACAGACAGAACGCACCGTATTGGTCAGACCCGCCAGGTGTTTTCCTACAAGATGATCTGTGAAAACACCGTGGAAGAAAAAATACTGAAATTGCAGGATCAAAAACGGGGCATTGCCGATTCAATCATTCCGGGCCAGAACTCCTGGAAGAATCTGACCCGCAATGATCTGGAACTGCTGTTTGAGGTCTGAAAAACTTGACAGAAAGCCGGTAAAAAAATACCGTGCGCATCTATTCGCGTGCCCCCATAGCTCAGGTGGATAGAGCACAGGATTCCTAATCCTGGTTTGCCCAAGTTCGAGTCTTGGTGGGGGCACCATGTCGCAATTCCAAAGAGGCGATTTAGGAATCCTTTTCCCGCTCATCAAAAACCCGGCACAGGCTTTCAGATATCTTTCCCGCAAACAGGCATAAGGTTTCTGACGGTCATAATCTCTGTGACCCGCGAAACATTTTTTCCTGCAACAGCAAAACCTCGTTGCCCCCCCCTTTGGGGCATTCATCAGAGCCATTGCGATACAATACGGACTTTTTGTATAATCGCTGTACTGATACATTGAAAAGGACATTTGAACGGTTTACGCAATCCTTTTTTGACATCTTCCAGAAAAGGACTCCTGATCGCCCGTCCCGGAAAGTCTACAGGACTTTTAATGATTTCAATATCCTCTTCAATGACCTGAACAAAGGCTTCCTTAACCTTCTGATGGGCATCACATTCTTCTGTGGCCACAAAGCGGGCCCCCATCTGAACCACCTGAGCCCCCCCATGGATAAGAACCTATGAATGTCCTGGCCATCAAAGATTCCACCGGCAGCAATAACCGGAATCTTTTTTCCGGCCTCTTTTTCAAACTCAGAGACTGGTTCCAAGACTTTTGGTAAAGATTCTTCAAGAGAAAAGGATTTTTCTTCAAGCTTCTGCTCCTTAAAGCCTAGATGGCCTCCGGCTTTCGGGCCTTCCAGTACAAAACTGTCAGACAGGTATTGAAAGAGTAAGAGCCAGTTACGACACAAAATATTCGCGGCACAGGCAGATGAGATGATTGGAAACAATTTCGTGTTTGCTCCTTCAGGTAAATAAAGACGGCAAACGAAGAGGCAAGCCTGCGCCAGCAAAAATAACATCCACGCCTTCATTGACAGAGATCCTGACCATATCGAAAAATTAGTCAGGGCAACCATGATATTCACTCCCAGTATGCCGTTAGTTTTTTCCCTGGCTTTTCGTATTTCCTGTTTCAGGGCCCGAATATTTGCTTCCCGGTAGTTGGAAGTAATATCAGCCTCCCCCACGCCAATCATGGCAGCGGCAAAGACTCCGACTCCACCTTCATTGGCAACAAACGACTTGCTGGCAGTTTTTGACTCAATAATGATAACGTGCTTGAACAAAATTGATTTTATCTCCGGCAACGACATAAACAAGCCGATGCTCCTGGGTTATTCGACGAGACCAAACACCGGCACCAAGAAATTTCAAAGGCTCAGGTTTTCCAATACGTTAAAAAGGATCTCTCATTACCGAATGGCAACATCCGCCAGACTAGACATGCTATCTGCACCCCGGTCAAGCTGTACTTTACTTTATCAGTCTTCGCGAATAAACACCTTTTTATATCATAATGGAAGAACTACGGAGCAAAAATGGAAAAAAGGTTTCTCATTGGTGGTGGACATGGTCAGTCTGTTTTTCAACTTGGGGCCATGGGAAATCGGCACGGCCTTATCAGTGGAGCAACAGGAACAGGTAAAACTGTTTCATTGCAAGTTATTGCTGAAAACTTTTCCCGTATAGGAGTTCCTGTTTTTGCCGCTGACATAAAAGGCGACCTTTCCGGTATCGCCCAGGCAGGTAATAAAAACAGCAAGATTGAAAACCGGTTGCGTCAAATCGGCATCAAGGACTTTCAACCGGAACCCTCACCTGTTGTTTTCTGGGATATATTCGGCCGGAACGGACACCCGATCCGCGCCACTATTTCAGAAATGGGCCCACTGCTTCTTTCCTCACTTCTTGAGCTGAACGACACTCAAACCGGAATCCTGTATGCCTGCTTCCGCATTGCTGATGACCAGGGACTGCTGCTCCTTGACCTCAAAGACCTGCGGGCAATGTTACAGTATGTGGGTGAAAACGCCCGCACTCTCAAAACAGCTTATGGCAATATTTCTGCGGCCAGTATCGGCGCGATTCAACGGCGGCTGCTTATCCTGGAAGAACAGGGTGGCAACAGCTTTTTTGGCGAACCTGCCCTTGATATCGCTGACCTTATGCGCACGGATTTTTCAGGCAGAGGCGTTATTTCCCTGCTGGACGCGACCACCCTTCTGGCCCAGTCTCCGCAAATCTATGCTGTCTTTCTCCTCTGGCTGCTGTCAGAACTGTTTGAGCAACTGCCGGAGATTGGAAACGCTGAGCTGCCCAAACTTGTTTTTTTCTTTGATGAGGCGCACCTGCTCTTTCACAAGGCTCCAAAAGTGCTTGTTGAAAAAATAGAGCAGGTTGTCCGTCTTATCCGGTCAAAAGGAGTAGGAATTTATTTTGTTACCCAGCATCCAACCGATATTCCGGAATCTGTCCTCAGCCAGCTTGGACTGAAAGTTCAACACGCCCTGCGAGCCTTTACCCCAAAAGAAGCAGATAATCTGCGCGTGGTGGCCAGAACATTTCGTGTAAATCCAAAAATCAAAACAGAAGAACTCCTCACCCGGCTCGGCACCGGAGAAGCTCTGGTCTCTGTCCTTGATGAAAAAGGAACGCCAACAATGGTTGAACACGTGCTCATCTGCCCGCCCAGATCCCATATAGGCGTCCTAGCTGAAACTGAACAGCAGGTAATATGCCAGCGTTCCCCCATGCAGGGACGATATGAAACCCCGCTTGACAGGGAGTCCGCGTATGAAGTTTTGCAAAACCGGGCCCGGCAAGCAGCACAAGCTGAACAGGCCGCGACGAAAACAGAAAGCAGCGGCCTGTTTGACTGGCTTGACGGTTCCGGCAAACGGCAGGGAATTGGAGAAGCTATGGCCAAAAGTGTGGCCCGCAGTATCGGCAGCCAGCTTGGCAGACAGATCGTCCGGGGAATATTAGGCTCCCTTTTTGGAAAAAAATAAAATGACAGGAGCCAGGCTGTTTCCATGTTTTGTCAATGTGTTAACCATCATTTTCTCCAATGGTCAGCACATAGCGCAAACACTTGTTCGCTGAATTTAAGCTATCTGGAACTGAATATTTTTACCAACAGCCTGCGCATAGTTAACTAGAAACGGATATCTTCAGCATGATTCTCAATGCGAGAATTCGCTGATTTTTTTGTATTCAATAGATTGGCAATTTCTTCTTGAGTAAAACCTGCTTCTAAGCGAGCCTGTTTAAGAACCACTCCGATTTTGAAGTGCTCATATCCCTTATCAAAATTTTTTGCAAAGAGAATGCTTCTCTTTTTTCTTGATCCAATAAATTTATCCAAATCATCCATGCCGTTACCTCCTTGAAAGGTATTCTTTTTTTCGGGATTCAGCCAGTTCAATCTCCTTTTTGGACGTCTTTTGACTTTTCTTTTGAAACGAATTGGTCAAGATGATAAGTTCCTGACCATCAAAGAATCCAAGAAGACGAAAAGCATCATTCCCTGCATCAACTCTAACTTCCCAGATATCAATTTGTATTGACCAGTTTCTTGAAATATCTGGATGGAACCCGGTCGATTTCCCGAATCAACTTCAAAACCCAAGCTATTCTTGCAGCCTGAACATCTGTCAACGAATCTAACTGCTTTCTAACTGGACATTTTCCAGATGCCGTATGGTAAAATGAAATTTTCTTTATATCAAAAAAAGCATACAGATATATGAACCCTGTCAAGAACGAAAAACCTGGAGAGTTTGGTAGCGAACAGAACGACTGAAGCCAATGCACGGTCTCGTCAAGGCTACGGAATGAATTATGAAATCAGACCATAGAGATGTAAGGAAGACAAAATTAAATGTTAAGCTCCCCAGCCTATGTTTTCTCCTTCAACCTGCCAACCTCCCGGAAAATCATGGCAAATCCCATCAGAGCAGTCAGCGCATCGGTAATTGGCAGGGAAAGCCAAATCCTCTGCACCTGCATCAGGGCGCGTAAAATCAGGACCAACGGAACAAAGACAAACATCTGGCGGATAATGGCCAGCTTACCGGCGGGTTTGGGCTGTTCAACGGCAATAAAAAAGAGCATGGTAGTGGGAATGGCTCCCATAATCAGCAGGGGAATGTTCAGCATCCTGAAATAGGGTATTTCGATTTCAACAAGTTCGGGTTCAGAGATAAACCAGCCAAGAATCAGGCCGGGAAAGGCCATAAACAGCAGCCAGAAGGCAGAAGTGATTGCCACACTCACTGCGGTAAAATATTTCCAGGCGTATTTTGTCCGTTCATAGTCCCTGACCCCGAAATTCATGCCCACCACCAGCTGCATACCATAGGCAATACCGAAGATAATAAAAAAGATCAGCAAATAACAGCGCATAGCCGCAGTCATCAAAGCCAGATGATTTGCCCCGCCGCTCAGGGCCAGAACCTTTACAGCCCCCCCTGGATAATGCTCATAATCTGCATCAGTATGGCCGGTGTACCCGCCTTTACCACCCGTGCGGTCAAGACGCATGATACCCCTTAATTTTGCTGACATCAGACGCAGCCGGGTGTTTCCGCGCCAGTGGAAGCACGTCTGACACAGAAAATAGGCAAGCTGGGCAATGACCGTTGCCCAGGCCGCGCCTTGTATACCCCAGCCAACCCAGGCAATAAGGACGGAGGCAAGGACAATGTTCAGAAAACAGGAACATGAGGCAATGAGCATGGCAACTTTCATTTTGCCCTCGCCCCGCAGCAGTATGTTCATAGCCGCTCCGGTGGCTATAAAAGGCATATCAAGGCAATATACGCAGACAGTCCACCGCCATAACAAGCAGTTCGCCGCTGCCGCCTAAGAATTCGACCACCGGCCGGGCAGATATCTCCAAGCAGCACCGCAAACAGGGCAGAGCCGAAAAAGGTAACTGGAATCAGATTTCAGATGTGTTTACAACACACACTGTTACAGGTAATTTGGCACTACAAACAACAAGGACACACCATGAATAAAAAATGCTGCGTCGTCATAAGCGGGGCCGGAATCAGCGCTGACAGCGGAATACCAACATTTCGCGGAGCCGGCGGTCTGTGGCAGGGATATAATGTAAACGATGTGGCCACGCCCGAAGCCTTTGCCCGCGACCCGCAACTGGTACTTGATTTTTACAATCAACGCCGCCGCGACCTGCGAAAAGTCCATCCCAACCCTGCTCACTACGCCCTGTCAGAGCTGGAAACAGGCTATGACGTGCGCATCATCACCCAAAATGTCGATGACCTGCACGAACGGGCGGGCAGCAGCTCTGTTTTGCATTTGCACGGAGAGCTGACAAAGGTTCGCAGTTGCAAAAACGAAAACACCATACTGCAATGGGACGGCGATTTAAGCCTTGACGACTACGGCCCGGACGGCGCTCCACTCAGGCCGCACATTGTCTGGTTTGGTGAGGCAGTACCCGCCTTTGCCGAGGCTGTCAGTATCGTGAGTTCCGCAAAAATCGTTATTGTGACCGGAACATCTTTACAGGTATATCCAGCTGCGTCCTTGCTCGACTACGCTCCATATTCAGCCCGCTGCTTTCTGGTCGACCCTCAACCTGCCGGCACCAACCGTAAAATAAAAGTCATTGCCAAAAAAGCCAAAGACGGCATACCAGAGCTGGTAGAACAGTTACTGGCTGAGGTGTAACCATGCCGCTCCATTATTATTTTGAACATCTTGTTGAAATTTAACAGAATAAACTGTTAGCGGTTAGCAGGTTGAAAAACAGGCGAAAGACAAAAATGATACAGATTCATTTGCCGGAAAATATTGAAGTACGACTTGGCAACCTTGTCAGGACAACAGGCAAATCGCAAGATTTTTACATAAAACAAGCTAGTGAAGAATATCTTGATGATATGAAAGACTTCTATCTTTCACTTGCAGTGCTGGACGACATCAAATCCGGCAAAGAAAGATTGCTGACAGAAGAGGAAATGTGGGATGGGCTGGACGATTAAGTACGCCAACAGTCTCCAGAAAGATGTCAAAAAACTCGCCAAGCCCTTTCAAAAAAGACTTCAAAATTTTTTCACTGAATTAAAGCGACTTGAAAATCCCAGAAGCAAAGCAAGGCGTTGAAACAAAACTTTGCAGGGTTATGGAGATATCACATTGGCGATTACAGAATTATATGCCAAATTAACGATAATGATTGCATTGTACTTGCCTTACGGGTTAACCACAGACAAAACATATACGCCCGGCAATAAAATAAATCTACTCCAGCTTGTTTAGATACTTACTTTCCTTTCCCCACAAACTCGGCGCATAATCTGTATAAGTCGGTTCTGTTGCCCGGCGGCAGCCAGATAATTTCCTTGTCCTTTTTGAACCAGGTAATCTGACGCTTGGCATAGGCCCGGGTATTTTTCAGCCACAGTTCCCGGCACTCTTTTTCGCTGCATTCTTCCAGTATCCAGGCAAGCAACTCCCGGCACCCGATACTGTCAAAGGCCGGAGCTGTTCTTTGTTCGCATCTGGCAAAAGCCCGCTCCATTTCAGTGCGCGCGCCCAACTCAAGCATTTTTTCTATTCTGATTCCAAGACGAGGCGTCAGTTCCGCCAAATCCTGCCAAAGTCCTATCTGCAAGACATCAAAGGCCGCAGGTTGCACCTGCTGACTGTGCCAAGCGGAAAAAGGCTTTTTGGTGACCAGATACACTTCCATAGCCCGACAAAGACGCTGACGGTCATTTGGGTGAATCTTGGCGGCATACACCGGGTCAACAGCCTGCAGGCAAACATGCAGCTCATGTCCGCCATATTCAGTCCACATCTGCTCCACTTCCTGGCGAACAGCAGACGGTACCGGCGGGATTGGAGCCAAGCCCTTTACAAACGTCTGCAGGTACAGTCCTGTTCCGCCAACCAGAATGGGCAAACGGCCAGATTTCAGCACCGCGTCAATTTCCCGTTCCAGATGAGCAGCAAAACTTCCGGCCCGTACAGCAACGTCACTCCCCAGAAATCCGTATAAAAGATGCGGACAAAGGGCCTGTTCCTGTCCGGACGGCTGGGCCGTAACAATCGGAATATCACGGTACACCTGCCGGGAATCAAAGTTGAGAATCACCCCGTTAAAGGCTCGCGCCAGAAAAATACCCGCGTCTGACTTGCCTGTTCCCGTGGCCCCTACCAAGCATACGATTTTGCTGTCTTGTTTGGTCATACCTGAAATGAAATTTGCCTTTCCGGTGAAAAGAAAATACAACCCACCTGATTTGTTCGGAAAAAAGAGAAAAAAAATGGCCCTTTCCAAAACCCACAGCATTACAGGCTGCCTGACCAGTGGAGTGCTGTCAACCATACTGCTTGCCGCCGGTCTTTGCTCGCCGACAATGACCGTTCTCTATCTTTTTCTTGGCAGTGCTGGAAGTGTTTTTCCCGACATAGACAGCGACAACTCGGTTCCCCTGAAACTGGCTTTTACCCTGGGTTCTGTTTTTTTTGCCTTTCTTCTGCTCTTTGCCAACGCCACTCGCTGGTCTGTTATGGAACTGCTGATTTTGTGGGTCGTAACGTTTCTGGTTCTTCGCTATATTGTGCTGGGATTTTTTATCCATGCAACCGTACACAGAGGCATATTGCATTCCCTGCCCGCGGCTGTCATGTTCTTTTTCGCCATGATTCTTGTCCTGCACAAAGGGTTTCGTCTGCCGGCCGGACAGTCATGGCTGGGCGGAACATTCTTTTTTGGCGGCTATCTGCTGCACCTGTTTATGGACGAACTGACCAGCCTCAACCTTTTTGGCCTAGGCAACAAAAAATCCCTGGGTACGGCCTGCAAACTGTATGACAAGGCAAACTGGCGGGTCACGCTCAGTGTATACGCGGCCCTTCTGCTGTTTTTTTTCTTTCTCCCGGCCTGTCCGTACACTATGCACGATTTTGGCGCGGCTCTTTCACAAAAAATCCTTTACTTGCCGAAAAAAAACTGGTTTGATCCCCAGCCGTAACAAGATAGAGACAGAACCATGCAAAAACATTTTCAGCAAACAAACAAAGAAGCTCTGGCCTCAATTTTTTTGACTATCCTCTATTTTTTGTGGTGGTATTTGGGTGCCTATATTCCGGGCAGCGGCCCTGCCACGGGATATACCATGATTTTTGGCATGCCACTGTGGTTTTTTATCAGCTGCGTTGCAGGAACAGTCATCTTTCCTTTTCTGGCCTGGCTTATGGTGCATTTTATTTTTCGCGATATTGACCTTGAAAGGGAAGAAAAATGAAACTGGCCGTTATTTTTCCTCTTTTTCTGTATCTTCTGCTCATCTATGCTCTGGCCGCCTTTTGCAAGCGAAATCTTGCAAAATCAAAAAATTTTATGGAAGACTATTTTATTGGCGGCCGCAAAATGGGCGGCTTTGTTCTGGCCATGACCCTGGTCGCCACTTATATCAGTGCCAGCAGTTTTATTGGCGGGCCCGGAATTGCCTATAAGATTGGGCTGGGCTGGGTGCTGCTGGCCATGATTCAGCTTCCCACAGCCTGGCTGACACTGGGAGTTCTGGGAAAAAAATTCGCTCTTATCGCCCGCAAGATAAACGCGGTTACCATCAACGACTTTTTGTGGGCCAGATATCGGAATCGGGCCGTGGTTATCATAGGGTCTGCGGCCATTGTTGTCTTTTTTATCACCGCCATGGTTGCCCAGTTCATTGGCGGAGCCAGGCTTTTTGAAGCGGTCACTGGTCTTTCCTATACAACAGGGCTGTGTATCTTTGCCGGAACAGTTATTTTATACACAACACTTGGCGGTTTTCGGGCTGTTGTCCTGACTGACGCTGTTCAGGGTGTTATCATGATGATTGGCACCCTGGCCCTGCTTTGGGGTATCCTTTCCGCTGGCGATGGAATGGGAGCACTGGTGCAAAAACTTGGCAGCATTGACCCTGGCCTGATTTCACCTGTGGGACCAGACAATTTTCTTTCCCAGCCTTTCATACTTTCTTTTTGGGTACTGGTCTGTTTTGGCGTCATTGCCCTGCCCCAAACCGCTGTACGCTGTTTTGGCTACAAAAACAGCCGGTCAATGCATACTGCGATTGTACTTGGGACGTTTGTTCTTGGTTTTATTGTTCTGGGTATGCACCTGTGCGGCGCTCTTGGGCGGGCAATCCTGCCGGACCTGACAGTGGCGGACACCATCATGCCGCGCCTGAGCCTGGAAGTGCTGCCTCCTGTTGTTGTGGGTATCTTTCTGGCCGGGCCGTTGGCGGCAATAATGTCCACCATAGATTCCCAGCTTATTTTGGCTTCAGCGACACTGATAAAAGACCTCTATCTGCGCTATATTCTTCAAAATCCAGATAAAAAAGAACCGGATATGAGCAAAGTGGACAAACTGAGTTTCTATACCACCGCCCTTTTAGGCCTTATTGTCTTTGTGGCGGCACTCAATCCGCCCGACCTGATTGTCTGGCTCAATCTCTTTGCCTTTGGTGGACTGCAGGCCGCTTTTTTATGGCCAATGGCACTTGGACTTTACTGGTCACGGGCAGAAAGCTGGGGAGCATTGGCCTCCATGCTGACAGGTATCAGCGTGTTTGTTTGTTTAACGGTCTTGAAAATAAAGATTGGCGGGACACACGCTATTGTGCCAACGCTTGTGCTGGCTCTGCTTGTTTTTGCGGCAGTCAGTCTCTGGCGCACCAAAGGTAACCCCGAACTGATTTTTTGGTGGGACACGCAGACAGACACAAAATAAAAAAAGCCGGACTGTTTTTCAGTCCGGCAAAATTCTCAGACAATATAATGGATAATGGCTCCCGCGCCCCCAGTTGACCTTTCAATGGCAACATGACCTGGCGGGTTAATAAATACATGGGCGCCAATCGGGTCAAGTCTGACTTCTCCTGCCGGGCCGCAGATAGTTTCGCCTGCTGGCGGAGAATACCCCGGCCCAGCCTGGGCAGGTATAATCTGACCGGCAGGAACCGGTTCAATATTTCCGGCAGGCTGCGCTTCGATATGGCCGGCCGGAGGTGAATAAAAAGGACCGGCCGGAATTGACACTCCACCACCATATCCCATATATTTTCTCCTTGTGTTCCTACAATGTTACCCACTATTATTCCTTTTTTTTTACTTGTCAAGCCAGAAAACAAGTTGTACTGTGCACAGATTCCAGTCTTGTTCGCAAACCATGTACGCAAGATTCATGCTTGATGCCCACACAATTAGTGCCACAATTGCCGGAAACATCCTTGGTATTCTGTGCGCGGCCCTATGTACTTCCAACTTCAAAAAAAACAAAAACCAAAAAAACCTGCTCAGGAACTATCTGATTTTTCACTTCAAAAAAATTCTTGACGTGCTTGAGAGAACTGCATTTATGTGACCAAGTCAAACCAGGAAAGAGAAAAACAGATGACAACTGGAAGCCACACCAGAAAAAAACTGTTCACCTATGGGCCTCAAACCGGAAAGAGCGAAAAGGCTCAAATCTTAACCAACAGGAATTCAAATCTCTTTTTTTCTCTTCTTCAACAGCTTGTGCAAAAAGAAATTACATGGCAAAAGTCAGATCAGCGACTCAGTCTTAAGCAGCAGAAACCCAGAGGCTGGCAACGAAATTCTCCCGCTTCGGCCCGGCTCCGCGCCGGACAGCAACAGCGAAAAAATTTCAGGGGGGCGTCGGCACCAGTATATTTTTGAGGGCCGCGCTTTTGGGGCCACTCAAGATGGCGTGACGGCAGAGAATCTGAGACAATGGAATATTCTTGACAAGAGCCCCCTTCAAATGGGAATACTTATTTTTCATAAATAATAAAGAGAGCAGAATTTCCATGTTTTTCAAAAAAAAGACAACTCTTTCCTATAAAAAAAATATTTATCGTAACAGACTGGCAAAAAAGAAAAAAGACCTGCATTTCAGGCTGTTGTCCTTTGGCCTTGTAGCTCTTTTTCTTTCAAGCGCAGTACCTTCTTTCCTAGCGTCCCGAAACGAGCTGGTTGTTCCCCAGATTATTGTACAGGAACCAATCGTTGTCCCTGAAATCATAACGAAAAAAAAGCCAATAAAAGAACAGAGGCAAATCATCAGCAGCTATATCAAGGCCGGAGAAACCGCCTCCAATATTTTAAGCCAGTATATCTCGCCGGTACAAATCAATGCTGTCAGTCTGGCTTGCAAGCACGTGTATCCTCTCAACAAGATACGGACGGGCAATCCCTATACCATAGAGCTGCTCAAAAATGACCTGCAGGCTTTCAGATATGAGATTGATGACTCCAACCAACTCACCGTCACGTGGGTCAATGAAGAAAACGAAGTTAAAATCAAAGCCCTTATTGAACCCATACCCTACGAGGTTGTCCGGGCCACGGTAGAGGGCAAAATCAGTTCCAATCTTTTTGAGGCTATCGTCAAGGCCGGTGAAAAAAGTGAGCTGGCTTTCAAGTTGGCCGATCTTTTCAGCTGGGATATTGATTTCATGCGCGGCTTACGCAAGGACGATTCTTTTACCATCATTGTTGAAAAAAGAAGCCGCAATGGAGAAGATGCCGGATATGGACACATCCTGGCGGCAAAATTCATCAATCAGGGAACAACATTTTGCGCCTACAGATATAAAAATGAAGCCGGACATACTGGCTATTACGACCATACAGGGGCTTCCCTGCGCAAGGCTTTCTTGAAAGCCCCGCTCCGCTTTACCCGCATTTCTTCCGGCTACTCTGACAACCGTCTTCACCCAATCTTAAAAGTATGGCGGCCTCACCACGGCATAGACTACGCCGCGCCCAACGGCACACCAATCAGAACGATTGGTGATGGCATTGTTATTGCCAAGGCTTATGGGCAGGGAGCTGGCCGATATGTCAAAATCCAGCATTTGAATAATTACGAAACAGTTTATATGCATATGTCCCGCTACGCAGACGGATTGACCCAGGGAATGCGGGTTCGGCAGGGAGACGTTATTGGCTATGTGGGCACCAGTGGCTACGCAACAGGGCCGCATCTTGATTTCCGCATCAAAAAGAATGGAACCTATATTAATCCGCTCACTCTCAAATCGCCGACTGCGCAACCTGTACCACAGAAAGAAAAAAGCAAGTTTATTGCGGCAATCGCGGAATATAAAAAAGAGCTTGAAGAGCCGACTCCGGATCCCAAAATAGAAAGCACAAAAAATCAGATTACGGATTCGTCTCTTAATGCTTCCTGAAAAAAGGAAAAACAGCGTTCAAGCAGCACTTGTTTACACTCCCGATGCGTTGTCAAAGTGTGCCCGCTGGTCAGGGTCTCTGCAAGATAAATCAGCTCAAGCCGTTTCAGACGCGATCCGCTTTCACGCAAAATCCACCAGGCATTATCAGGGTGGACAAGTCGGTCCCGTTTTCCGTGCAATACCAAAAGCGGGGCTTGTATATCCCCAAGCTGCTTTCGGGTCCGGCGCAGGCCGCGTATAAGAGAATGAAGTGGGTGCAGGGCGATCTGCCCTTCATATCCTTTCCAGGGAGCAATCGCTCTGGAAGCGGGGCGGGGCGGACGGGTGGTCAGAACTGGAGTCACCCACCGCAGAAGCGACAAAAAAGGCAGTCTCCTGTCTGTTCCACGCCAGAATTTCCAGGGTTGCAAACAAATCGGAGCCGCCACGCACACAATCGCGGCCGGGTCAAACTTTGCTCCAATCGAAAGAGCCAATGTTCCTCCCATTGAAAAACCAAGAAGCACGACGCGGGAAAATTCTTTTCTCAGCTTCAAAAAAGTCTCTTCACTTTTTTGCAGCCAATCCGGAAAACGGGTGGATTGAAAATCAGCAAAGGTTGTGTCGTGACCGGGCAAGGTTGGAATAAATGCCGGCAATCCGCGTTGTCGCAAGCCATCAGCTAAAAATTCCATTTCAAAGGGGGCCCCGCTGTAGCCATGCAAAAGTAATACAGCTGTATCTTTCATATCCTTTCCATTTTCCTCTTTTCCCTGAAATACCCCACAAAATGAGCGGGGAGAAAAAATAAGCGGACAGCAACGACAAAAGTCTTGACTGCGCCTGTCAATGCCCCCATAACATTTTTTGGGTGCGGAATGCAAATTAGGTTAGCACAGAATTTGATATACACGGAGAAATAGCCATGCTGAAAAAAATACAAGACCATATTGCCACCCTGAGAGATGAAGCGATTTTTTTACAAAAAGAAATGAGCAGGCGAGTGGCCCTTGGCCCGCAAAATGACGGGCGGGGAGAAAAGGAAAAAGCCGACTTCCTGATCGACTACCTGCAACGACTTGGCATCTCGCAAATAACACAGCTCAATGCGCCTGATCCAGATGTACCCTGCGGCTACCGTCCCAATATTGCCGCGAAAATTATGGGCAAAAATACGGAAAAAACAATCTGGATCGTCTCGCATATGGATGTTGTGCCTCCCGGCGATCTTGAACTATGGAAAACAAACCCTTACCAGGTTGTTGTTGATGGCGATACCCTTATCGGACGGGGAGTTGAAGACAATCAACACGGTCTGACAAGCAGCCTGCTCGTTGCCCATGCCCTGCAAAAACTTTCTGTTACGCCGGACCTGAATCTGGGCCTGCTCTTTGTCGCTGATGAAGAAACAGGCAACAATCTGGGCATCCACTATATGCTGGAACACCACGCGGAGATTTTCAGGGAAAACGACCTGTTTCTTGTTCCTGACCACGGTGTCCCGACCAGTGACAAAATAGAAATAGCGGAAAAGGGGCTGCTGTGGATAAAAGTTACAGTCAACGGTAAACAAAGCCACGCTTCCACTCCTGAAGAAGGCGTAAACAGCCTGCGCGCGGCCGCAGCCTTTATCCTGAAAACAGATGAACTGTACTCGAAATTCGATAAAAGAAACGACCTGTTTTCTCCTCCGATTTCAACCTTTGCCCCCACACGCAAAGAGGCAAATGTCCCGAATATTAACACTATACCGGGAAAAGATGTCTTTTATCTGGATTGCCGCATACTGCCCGGCTACACATTGGGCGAAATCAAAACCGCTGTCAAAGAGATGGCCGGCGAAATAGAAGCCCAGTATCAGGTCAAAATCGACCTTGAAATTGTGCAGGAGGAGCACCCCGCGCCGGTAACCAGCCAGGAAAGCGAAATTTTCCTGCGCCTGGAAAAAGCCATTGCCGATGTGTACCATGTTTCGGCCAAGTCAACAGGAATTGGCGGCGGCACAGTGGGTTCTCCCTTACGGAAGAAAGGCTTTGCCGTGGCAGTATGGAGTACGCTTTTAGGCAACGCCCACAAAGCCAATGAAAAAACATCCGTTCAAAATATGCTCAAAGACGCGCAAGTCATAGCTGAACTCGTGGTTGAGCCAAAGGCGAAATGAAGGTTTTCGATCTTGTTGTTGTTGGAGCGGGCCATGCCGGCTGTGAAGCTGCCATGGCCGCTTCTGGTCTTGGCCTGCGCACGCTGCTGATTACTGTCAACCTTGACCGCATAGGTCATCTGTCATGCAATCCGGCCATCGGCGGATTGGCAAAAGGGCATATGGTCAGGGAAATTGACGCCCTGGGCGGCATGATGGGATTTTGGGCGGATCAGGCAACCATTCAGTTCAGAACCCTGAATACGCGAAAAGGCCCGGCGGTACGGGCTTCCCGTGCCCAGATGGACAGAGAGCGTTATATGCGGGCGGTAAAAAAGGATATTTTGAACCAGCCCAATCTGACAGTTATTGAAGATATGGCCGAAGAAATTCTGGTTGCAAACGGCCAAGTCTGCGCGGTTCGGACACGCCTGCAACGCATAGCGACCCGGACGGCCGTAATCACTACCGGCACATTTTTACGAGGTAATATGTATATTGGGCAGGCCTCTTTCAGTGGCGGCCGTTTTGGAGATCCGGCCAGTAACGCCCTTTCCGCGAGTCTTACGAACCTTGGATTACAACTGGGGCGTCTGAAAACCTCAACAGTTCCCAGACTGCACAAAGACAGTGTTGACACCTCCCGTATGGAAGTACAGGACGGCGAAACTCCCCGCCTGTTCAGTTCCCGTTCCAGCCCGCAACATATTCCACAACTTCCCTGCTATATCACCTATACCAATCAGGACACACACACAGTTGTCGCCAAAGATATTGCCCGCTCAGAAGTCTGTTTCAATACTGATATCCAAAGCCCCCGCTACTGTCCCAGCATTGAAGACAAGATCGCCCGCTTTCCTGAAAAAGAACGGCACCAGATATTTGTTGAACCGGAAGGTCTGGAAAGCCAGGAAGTCTATCCCAACGGCCTGACGACAACCCTGCCCCTGGAAACACAAAAAGCCATGCTGGCGACTATCCCCGGACTGGAAAAAAGCTGTATTGTCCGTCCGGGTTACGGCATTGAATACGATTTTGTTTTTCCCACCCAGCTCAAATCCACGCTGGAGACAAAAGCTGTGGCCGGACTGTATTGCGCCGGTCAGATCAACGGCACATCAGGTTACGAAGAGGCCGCTGCTCAAGGGTTGTGGGCCGGTCTGAATGTCTTTTGTAAATTGCACGGCCTGCCGCCTTTTTTGCCGGGCAGGGACGAAGCCTATATGGCGGTGCTGGTAGATGATCTGGTAACAAAAGGTACGCAGGAACCATACCGCATGTTTACGTCCAGGGCTGAATACCGCCTTTTGCTGCGGGAAGACAATGCAGATCAGCGTCTGACAAGCAAAGGACGAGAACTTGGCCTGGTAAAAGATGAACAATGGCAGATTTATACAGAAAAAAAACTGTTACTGGACAGGGCCATTGAGGCCGTAGAAACAAGTACAATACGACCAGACGCTCCAACACGGGACTTTTTGCAGGGAATTGATGCCGTACCTCCCCAAAAAGCTGTTTGCCTGTCAGCGATTCTCCGTCAGCCACAGATCGGAATAAAGCAGCTGGCGCCACTTTGTCCGGTGCTTGAATCCATGCCGGAAGAAGTATTGCTGGAAGCGGAAGTCCAGATAAAATACAGCGGTTATCTGCAACGGCAACAGGAACTTGTTGACCGCTTAAACCGTCTTGAAAAGATTCTTTTGCCCCAGCACCTTGATTACTCTCAAATTGCCGGTCTGTCCCTTGAGGCCAGGGAAAAAATTGAAAAAATTCGCCCTGCTACTCTGGGCCAGGCCAGCAGGATATCGGGCATCACTCCCGCCGCCATCAGCTGCCTACAGATTGCCCTGAAAAAAGAAGGGATTTTGTAGGGCAGGAAAAACAATGTCTGGTCTATTGTTTCTTATCTGCTTCTTTGTCCTTGCGTATTGATTTCCCCTCAAAGATCAAACTCCAGCCAACAAACGAAGTTACAAAATAAATACAAAAAATAGAGTAAAGGATAGGTAAAAACCCCAAAACAATAGTAGTCGCAATGCCTACAGTTGCAACAGTGGTGCCTCCAAGTTTTAAGTCAAATTTTTCGGACTCATGCCAAGGATTACAAGCAAAAGAATCAACAATGAAAAAGCACCAACCTTCTCTTAAAAAGAGATTTTCAGTGCTTATTTGTGTGGTGGGCGGTACAGGGCTTGAACCTGTGACCCCCGGCTTGTAAGGCCGGAATCGCCAGCAGACAACTCACAAAACACCAAAATTTTGCCCGCACGTGACCGCCCGAAAAAATATCATTTTACGACAAAAGTCCACACAAAAAAACCACACAGCCTTACGCTTTCAAAGCCCTGCAAAACTCCCGCACATCATAGCAATACACGCCATCTTTCCGCACCCAGCGTAACGGTTTGGGCCTTAAATCGACATGCCAGCCAGGGTTGTTCCAGCCTGGATACCAACCCACGCCATTTAACCCGGGAACCATGCTGATAAAGCAGTACTGTTCAAGCGGCGTCAAATCACTCTTAAAATGCAGGTCTGCGGCTAACCCCTTGTAATGGTAGCTTTTCGGGGAATGACCGTCTGTGTCATAAGCACAGTGTATCACAACCGGGTAGCCTGCCTTGTCCCGGAGCATATCCAGGGCGAGGAGTAGGGGCTTTGCTACTTTCTCAGGGTGCGCTCCAAACTCCTGCCAGGCAAAATGGTTGATGTTCTTTTCAAACCAGTCTTCCATTTTTTATTACACCAACATTGCAATCCGTTTTACAATCATCAATGTGATGCTGGCCCTGCGCAGAGTGCCAGTATCTGCTACCGCAAAGTGGCCAAGCTCTTTTATTACGCTCTCCGCTACCGCGCACAGCGTTTGCAGAGCGGATTTAATTGATGACTCATCGAACGAATCCACTGCTTCTTTTGCTACGATATACGCCGCGCGGAGTTTTTTGTCTGCTGCCACGACCTTGGAGTGTAGTTTGTCGTCTATTTCCCCTGCGGCACGCAAATCATTGTATGTGAGCCGCAGTGACGAATACGCGCCTTCACCAACAGCTAGGGCCTCCTCCGCCCGTTTGTGGTATGACTGCAGTTGTTCTGATGTCGGGCGCTTGATAAGCCCGCACCCAGCCAACAGTAAAACCGCCAATACGCCAAAAACAATGTATATCATCCCGTCACTCATGTTTCTTCTCCTTGTTTTTCATAAAATGTGTCATCCAGCCGAAACACCGGACCAAGAGCAGGAGAATATACCCCAGCTTGCGCCAGCCGGCTTTGTCTATACAGCGCATAAAATGCGCGTCCGCCCAGATGCGGTCTGCCTCGTTTTCGACTTGCTCATAGGCCAGGTCGTGTTCTTCACAACAGATTTCAAACGGCGGCAAATGCCCTGTGACGAGCCTCCAGGCTCGGCTTAGGGTCCCGAAAAAACCACATTTATATTGTACGTTATCCATTCTCTCTCCTTTTTTTATCCTTACGGCGGTGGTGGAGGCGGCGGCGTGGCGCAGGCTAGAACTTGCTGGGAAAAGATAAGGTCAGATTGCCGCCAAGCTGTTTTGCTGTACCCTGCCACACGGAAATAATATGTCAGGTTGGGCGTCATGTTCAAGCCAAGGATTACAGCTCTATTCAAACTGCCGTCATACAGCAGCGCCGCAGTATTCGGATTAAAGGCAGGTTCCATACCATAGGCCACGACATAACCTATGGCCCCGGAAAGGGAAGACCAGTTCAAAACAAATCCCTCAGTCAGGGTTTGCGAACAGTACAAGCCTATGTAGTCGGGGGTTTGAAACATGCCTTCTGGCAAGACAGATACAACTTCTGTCGAAAAAGCAAAAAGATGTAAGATCTCCTCTTCATCGTCTGTATCTCTGGCTTCTATCCGAAAATGATGTGGTTGGGACATATTAAGACCTGCAACCAGAGCCTGGGTCTCGCCCCCCTTATAGCACTCAACGCCTTGTGTTATAGGGTTAAAGTCACTTCCTATCCCATTGTCACGTTTAAGATGAAATTCACTCACCCCCTGTACAGCGTTCCAGGCCAGCACAACTCCTTCGTCCATCCGCTGGACAACGCGCAGGTTTACCGCAGGGAGATTGAAACAACCTTCGACCAGCTCTAATGGGGATACGTCCAGCGCTGAAAAATGCCCCCTGCGCCCGTCTTCCATGATTGGGGCAACTTTTATAGTAAACGGAACCCACTGCTTGTTTGCAAAAAACATATCTTTTTTAGTCACTTCAAGCTTTGGCTTTGTCGTTTCTTTTCTGTTTACCTCCTTATCATTCAGCCAAAAACGTATATCATAGACAACGTCACTGGCTGGATAAGAGTCCCACTCGAAAAGAAAAGAACCACCAAACACCCCTTTGGCCTTAAAGGAGCAACGCACGTTTTCTATCAGGTCGTAATTTGGGTTGTCTCCGTCCTGCCATTTGGCGTCCACTTTCACCCCCAACGTCCCGTTGGGCAAAAAAGGAGATGCATAAACAGTAAATCGGGTTGACCACGGTTTCTCCAGCCCTTGTACGGTGAAAAATTGTTCACCAGGTCTGGTGAGCACCTGCACTATTGGAGGCATGTCGGGGGGATGCGCCTCTATTTCAACTGAGTTATACATCCCTTTCCAGTTAAGCTGGAATTGGTCTCCCCCCTGCCAAAAAACCACTGCTGAAAAATCGTCAGGTGCCCAGACGCCAATAGCAGGAGCATTACCAGGGGCCCCATAGACCCTGCTGTCTATGACCTGACCGGTAATCCCTATAGAATCTTGCCCCTTGGGAGTAATACTCATCACCCTGATAAAGAGATTGTTTTGGGCCAATGCCCCAAAAACAAACCCTGATGCCGTTTCTGGTTGATTCTTCGCGAGGTTGACCAAGTCTGACAAGTCCTGCCCAGTGCTCACTTCGTTTTCTATATCCGTTGGGGTCACTGTATGTGGCCCGCTGGGGGAGCCTTGCGTTGTTGTCAGATAAATTTGTCCACTGTCTTGCCCCCTGAAATCTACAGGCTCGGAAAGCACCAGCTTGTCCGTGGTTGCGTCCCATACAACCCCGCTTTGTCCCCAATCAACGGTTTCATCCGCCACCACAACCTTGGAAAACATGCTGACCAGGTGTCCTTTCAGACCAACATCAAACTGTACAGTTGTCACCGTCCGCATCATATCCCAATACAGATACATGCCTATTTCCCAGGCATGTTGGCGGCTGGTGCAGCCCTCAAGGGTGACTTCCAGGGGGATTGTGAGGCTTCCCTGTTCGTCATAACAGTCAATCGTTTGGGGTTGCCAACTGATAGGATTGACGTATGTAATTTTGACGCAAGTAGGCGACTTTTCAGTTCTGAAAGCCGTTACTACAGAAAGAGAATCTTTTGTTATGTCCTTTGCGGCAAAAATAGCACTCGGCACTGTTTGTAGCTTGTCTTCCACAATGGCGAACTTGCCTCCGGGCATGTAGGGGACACATTTAAGCAACTTGGCAATTTGAGCAGAGGCCTCCATCACTCCCGTCCTGGACGTGAACCTCCAATCAAAATACCACTGTTTTTCTTCGAATTTCTGCCTTAAGGCATACAGGATGTCACCACACGCCTTGTCACCAAAATTCCCAAAATTACCATGAAAATTGGCGGGGTCTTTACCCAGACGCCCGCCGTTACAGCTGGCAATGATATACACGATTGCGTCAACGGGCGAGCGTGTAGCCTTAAAAGTACTTGTATCGGCAACCCCGTTACTGTTCCATGTGTTCAGCTTTCTTGTGGCGATCACGTTGATTTTATTCGCCACGTTCCCTGACAGCTTTTCAGTTGCTTTGATTTTGCATTCCAGAAGAGTAGCACAGGGCACTGTTGGATGCGCGCCGCCATAGGCCCTAAGTCCCCCAAGCATCGCCCTGTCTGTACATTTTGAATCCTTGCTTTTGGCCTTTTTACGTTTTACCCGAAATTCAAACCTACCCGCTCCTTGGCGGGCGGGGAGTCGGATGGAAAAGCGCAAGGGATCTATTTGGGAAAAAACATAATCACGTGTATAAAATGTCCCCCACTCCCCAAGAGGCTGGGCGTCCGCATCTATCGCTCGTGTTTCAGCTATAATCCCAACAGCCGCATGGTGTTTGTCCCCCTCATCATCATATCTAATCAATCCACCGGGGAAAACAACATCGAACTCAATTTCCAGCGCAACCGTTCCAGCAGGATTGGCGACGAATGAGAGCCAATCTTCATGATCAAGCTCTTGCCCGTTAGCTTCTGAACTCGTCCAACAAACCTCACGGGCAATAGTCAATCCTGAGCCAGGGGAGACAATATGGTATGAAGCTTCATCATACTCTGCGATAGGGGTCTTATCTATATAAACCTCTTCTATGTCGTAGTGGCCAACCCCGATAATTCCCAAAAAATAAAGATACTGCTCATTATTTTTTATGGAAGTGTAAGGCACCTGGGCCAAGTCAGGAAATATTTTTATACGCCCAAAGCTCTCAGCGTATGGCTCGCCAATACGAAGCCGGTTACTACCTCCTGATATGGAATACATTGGGTCGGGATCCCCTTCACCCCTGCCACGATTTTTCCCGCCGGGTGGGCCAAAAATGGCGTTAATGAGCAGCGTCCCCAAAATCATTATGCCCGCGCTGACCAGCCCCGCACCAAAAGGGCCAAGTATGGGCAAAAGAGCTGCCCCCGCAGCCATTGCCGCTGCCGATACAACTATAGTTGCAAGCGTTCGCAACGGGTTTGATTTTCCCCCACCTGTGCCACAAGGCAGTTCAACGAAGCGCACAACGGCATTTTGCGGGACGATACAATCCCAATCCGCACGGCTCCAGAAGTCAGAACCAACAAGGCACATGACAGGGCGTTCAAAAACAAGATTGCCTTGCTTGATTATCTGGTTAGGAGACAGCGGCTCTTCGCCCAGACAAACGACTTCATAGTCTTCGTCAAGCACCAGGTTGTTCCAGCACCGTCTTACTTCCATTACTTCTCCCCACAATAACCGTAACAGCCAACCACACGCCAACCATTCGCAAATAAAGAGGCGGTGTCTGACAATACAACCCCAACTTCCTCTAAAGCGTGCAAGACTTGTTTCTCCCCGTCCACAAAGACAATCATTCCCAGATGGTGTGGGCGCCGCCTTTGTGACAAAAATACAGCGTCGCCTTCCCGTGGCATCTCTGTCGGCGCAAAGCCGTAACTCGCCCTTATATCCATGCGCATTGCCCTGGCCGTGCTGGTAAGATGGTTGTCGTGATTGACAATGATGGGAGGAACACGCCGCCCAAAATAAACGCGCGACCAAAAACGGAACCACCACCCACAGTCCCGCTTTTCCGTCCATTCCTTACCAATATATTTTGCGCACCAGTGCATTAAAGAACGCCTCCGGGCAGGTCCTCGGTCAACATCAATTTACGCGGGAAAGGCGTATTAACCAGGTCAACCACTGTCGCCGTTGCAACTGCTCCCGTTGGTGTCCGTTCCACAGATACAATTTCCAGCGGTGCCAATTGAGCGGAAAGTTGTGTGCTTGTCGGAGAGATGTGCCCATATCCTGTTTTGTCTTCTTCGCCTCCGTTTGTGTCCTCCAAAAATTGACAAAGATACTGTTTCCAGACAACAGAGATCCGGCCACCGCGCATACTGGTTTCAACCAGCCAGCGCATGGCTTCTTGTGGCAGGAATGGCAGCTCTATTTCCAGCGCGCCGACAATCTTTGATTCTGTTGTCGGCAGCCGGAAATTGAAAGGGCAGGGGTGAAACTCCTGGCTGTCAAAATACGGGACTGCCACGTCAGAGCAGACAACAGACAGCTTTTCGCCGTCTGATGTAAAGGTTAGAGTGTCAAAAAAGATGTCCTTTGGTTCAGCGTGGGCATACGCCTCTTTCATGGCCTCATCCATTGTAATCGGTGTTGGTTGGTCTGACATTTTGTTTATCCCCTGTCACTTTCGTTTGGTGGCCTGTGCTTGAACGGGTGGTCTTCCGGCAAGGCATTGACCAGTGTGTTTTTTTGCAACAGATAATCCCATTTGTAGGCAAGGTGGGCTTCAAGCCGGTGTCGTTCTTTGGCCGTCATAGCCTTAGAAAAAAGAAGAATCTCGTGGATAGTGCCGGTGAAAGGAAAAGCAAAATTTTGGCTGCGCGGCTGCCAACTACTGTCCCACGGGACGCCATATTTTGCCGTAAAATCCCCATGACTAATAATGCCGGTTGAAATTTGAGCCAATCCGGCCCCGATACAGGGGGTGGGGTCGGGGGAATAACTCCCATGAAAATAACTTTGAAAATTTTGCCAATACGCAGAGGCTTCCTGCTCTCCGCAACGATACAATTCAAACCTGTTTGCGTTAGGCTTGGAATAATCAACACACACAGAATATAGATACGTCTTTCCAGGCATCAACCTGGTCAAGCCAATCGCCTGTGTCCTGTCCGCAACATTGTTTATAGTTTTGTTCAGCTTCGCATGAGCACAAAACGTGCCCGTATCTGCTGACAGATAAACCTCCCAGCCTCCATTGTCTGTGAACCCGCCGTCCTTCCCGCGCATACGCAACGCCCCCCAAAGTTGCATGTCTTTGGTAAGTTTGCTACCCAAAGTGAAGACAAAGAAAGCGCAAAAACTATTTTTTGGAAGGCGATAAATATACTCCCCCCCGTAAATGCCTGGCACGTACGGAGGCCGATGTCCTGCTAGAACATGCGAGCCGCCAAATTCTACGCCAGTATTGCCCTGAGAGCGGCGGGGTTCATGTTCCACGTCCCTTAAATCAAAAACGTCTTGAGCCTTGCTTTTGTTCCTCCAGGTGTTTACTAGCCTCCCCGTGTCGTACAAAAATGTTTCTTCATCTGCTGCGTCAAGCCAAAGCTCTTTTTGAGTTTCGTTTTCAATCAGAAAATCCCCCGGAGGCCGTTCAATATATGGCTCTTCAATCTCCGTATAAGGGATGTCTGGGTATTCAATATCTTGGTAGGTTGTTACGTTTGGCAATGCCCCAATCACGACAGGAACCGTAACAATGCGGTACATTGTGCCGTAGGCTTGTACCTTGGGTTTGCCAGCAAAGCGGGCGTAGATGTCGTACTTGCTGCTTTCGTTGGTCAAGAACCGGGCAGGATTGCAAAAATGGTGCAACCAGGTAGCGGAAAACCAGTTCTCCCCCATAGAGGCCGTCAGGTTGTAAAACTCGATAAAGACTTCATATTCACGACGAGTCAGCACAAACCGCAAGATGGCAGAGTCGGGCGCGCCCCAACCGAAATTCCGCACCTCGTCTTGCCCAGACTGGGTTTGCCGCCGTTTTACATTGCTGCCAAGCGTTACGCTTGTGCCTCTCAGCGTTGGCGATGGTATCAAAGATGGAAACGGTACTGGCATGGTCTATGTCTCCTTGAAATGGCTGAATGTCGAAACTTCCAGCGTGACAAAAAGTTTCCATTGCCCTTTGCCCAGAGGTTTAATCTTTATATCTCCGACAAAACGACATACCTGTCCTGGGAAACCGGCTTTTTTCAACCAGCGGGCTTCAAAGAAGGCCCCGCCTACACGCCGGTAAAAAGCACGGAAGATTTTTAGCCGTCCCTCTGCCAGAACAAAGGCAACAGACATTTTTTTGTCAGCGTGCCAGCGGTTACGGCGGGGAGCAATGCCACCGGTCATGCCATTCATATATTCAAATTCATAATCCCAGAGCGGGGGGGGAAGAGCAAAAGGCCATTCGTCCATTACCACTTTCTCCCATAGCGATTATCAAGAGATTGGGCTAAACCCTGCCCGCGCGCCATTCTTTTGGTCAATGCTCCCTCTATTTGCTGGATAAAAATATCCATTGTCGTCCCGTCTTCGGACGTGCGGACCTCTGCTTCTGTTCCCGGCGCCTCATGAATGTTCACCTGGATATTCGGGGCGATAGTTTCCGCTCTGATGCCAAGCTCGCCGCCGGGCATTTTCTTTAGCGGCATAATGGCCTCTGCCCCTGCTTCACCCATCAGCCCAAAAGTGCCACCCCGCGCGTAAGGGAAGATAGTTGGCTTGTCCACAACGGTGTTCACGTACCGGTGCAGCCCAGCCGCGCCGGGGACGCCACCCTTGGCATGGCCAACTGGAGCACCCCCCGCACCGCCAGCGCTACTAAAGCCGAACATCTGGATAAAACCTTGGGCAATCTGCGAGGTAACAGCCATGCGGACAGTCAGTCGGACAAAATCAGCAACAACAGCATTCACAAAAGAGCTGATGTCTGCTTTGCCCGTAGTTACAAACTCAGTCAGGCTGTCTTCCATTCCTCTGAACGCATTTTTGACAACATTTTCAACCTCGGTCGCAAATGTTCCCACTTCCTTGGCGTATCCTTTCAATCCAAGATGCAGCCCATCCTCCCAGTGCCCGGAAGCCCGCAACGCTTCCATCATGGCCTGGTCTTCCAGCTCGGTAATTTTCTTTCCATAAACGGCGTCAACCTGCTTGTGATCAACCCCGGGTATGGCTTTTTTCTCTTTGATTTCTTTTTTAAGCTGCTCAATGGCAAACCTGGTGTCGCCAATTTTCAAAATACGGTATTGGCTAGACATTTCCTGCTGGGCTTTTCTTTGCGCCTCTGCGATGCGGCTTATGTCAGCCAGAGCGTCATTGACTTTGCGCTGGTTTTCGGCCTTTTCAGCTTTATCTATTGCCGCAGATTGTGCCTTGCGGTAGGCTTCAATCTTGCTTGCGGGCAGGCCGCTCTCTTTCAACCCCGCAATCTTTACCTTGAGCTGGTGCCGCTGGTGTTCATATTCCCCCATTGTCAGGCGGGCTATTTCGTCATCAAGAGCCTTAACCTTTTCCTGAATCTGTTTTCTGGCTTCCTCGTCAAGAATCTTGAGTTTGATCTGTCGGATCATCTCTATTACAGGAGGAACAGAGGCCCCCGCTTCCACAAACCAGTCGGATTCTTTTTTCGCTTCCTGTTCTATCTTAAATTTGTCCAGCTCACGGCCCGAAAGCGTTAACGCTTTGTAACTGGCTTGTAGCTCTTTAATCTTGGCCTCAAACGCCTCGGCGGAAGTCTTCCCCTGATTTTCCGCTTCTCTTATGGCTTTATTTATCGCTGCAAAAGCAACAATGACTTTCCCCTTAGGGACATCTTCGCCCAATACCTTTAAGGCTTTTTCAAGCTCGGCTTTTTGTTCGAGCAGTTTTTCTTTGTTGGTTTTTAATGACTCGTAATATTGGTTAAAAAACATATCCGCTTTTTTATATTCAGCGGTTAATTTACGTCTTTGCTCTTCAGGTTTTTTACTGTTTATTAGTTCACTGGCCGCTGCACCGCCAAAAGGCAATAAATTTCCCAAAGAGTTGAGAGCTCCCAGCTCTTTTTTAATTCTGTCGTTACGCAGTTTGGCGATGTGGTCCCTTCTTAGGGCAGGGCTTACCCATGGATTTTCTCCTTCTTCAAACCCCAAGAAACTCTCGACTCTTTTGCGCAGGCTCTCGTTTTTTTCGTTAATTTTTGGAGTGTCCACCTCGTCAAAAATTGATGACGTGTCCAGTTCAGACTTGCCCCGCAACTTATCCAGCACAAAATTTAATCCCTCAAGGGCGGTAGTAAGAATCCTTATGGGCGCGAAAGCTGTTTCACCGCTAACGAGATTGTCCTTTAGCCTCGTCCATTCGGATGTAAACAAGTTTAAGGCTGCGCTCCCTGCTTCCAGAGCTGCTGTTTTAGCGGTCTCCCCGTAAACCTCCATAAGCCCTCTTTTAATGGCTGGGAGCAACTCATCAGGCAGGACCTCGCCGCGTTCAATTAACTTGCTAAGCTCCCTATCAGTTTTTCCCATTTCCTTGGCGGCCATTTGGAAAATTCCGTAAAGCCTCTCGCCGAGCTGGTTAGAAAGTTCTTCTTTCATAACCACGCCTTTTGAGATAATTTGCATGTAAGCCCGCAAAACACCCTGGATGTCGGCAGGTGAATTTCCCATCACCGTTCCTGTCGCAAGAGAAGATTCAATTATTCCTCTTATGTCTTTTCCTTCCAGGGCGGAGCCCCTTACAGACGCCAAAACCCCCCTGAGCATGTCGGCCACTTCATAGAAATTTTGTCCATATTTTTTTGAAGCCCTTTTCCAATACTCCATTTCTTGTCTTGCTGCTTTTTGGCTCCCTGTGATAGCCACAAAAGACCGTTCCAAGCTGTCAACCTGAACCTTTGTGTCCAGTATGCCCTTCGCTGCTCCTCCGATAGTGTAAATGGAGACACCTGTCACAAAGCCCTTGGCACTTGCGGTCAACCGGCCAAGCCCTTTGGCAGTTTGCCTGGCACTCCGATTTAACTCTTCCATTTGTTCTCTGGTCATGCCAAGCTGTTTACCCAGCTTCAACGTCTCTTTACGGCTTAAACCTGCGGCGCGGGCGATATTCTCCAATGCCTTACGCTGCTGCTCTGCGGCCCTGTTTTCAAGCATACGGCGTTGCAATGCATGAAATTCTTTTTCCGCAAGCCCTGTCAGTTTGGTGAATTCTCCAAGGTCCGCGGCAATGTGGTCGAAGCTGCCTTTCGGGATTTTGACGGCCCTATATATTTTGTTCAGGTCTGCAACCATGCGGTTGACGGAGTTTCTGACCTGTTTTTCTGAGACAGCATTGTTGAAAGCATCAGATATGCCCTTGGTCTGTGTTTTTACAAGGTCACGGGCCTTTTTCATATCTGTTGCGAGATGTGAAGTGTCTCCTCTTATTTCAACATAAATGCCTTTTATTTTGCTCATTCAGCTTGCCCCTTAAACCTCATTACGGCCTCTCGCACTCCCTTATCATACGCTGGACGCAAAAACGGGTATGGGGCTACACGGCCAACAAAGCGGCCGTGAATGTACAGGTCATGACCGAATTCAATCAGATGAGAGTGGGGCGCCCCTGAACGGACGATATATCCGCCATCAGGATACAAGGATTTGAGCAGCTTTATCCGGCGGCGCAGTCCCCCTGTTTTGTCCTTAAACGCTGTGGACGCTTTCGCGTTTTCATAGACAGCCTGTGCTACGGCTCCCAGGTCGGCATTTATTGCAGCCAAAATATCTTTGACAGATTCATTAAAAAGCCCGTCAATGTCTTCAATGCGGACATGCGCTTGTAGTGCTCCCACCGGTTAACCTCCAAACATCCTTTCGACTTCTGCTTCAACTTCTTCTGCTGATAATTCCCGTTCAGGTTCCTGGGTAATCATAAAATCTTTAGGCTCAAACGGGGTGGCTTTTTGCTTCGCGTCTCTATTGCAGTTGGCGAGCAAGGCACATGCTATACCGTGCCTTTTGTCGTCAAAAACCGCCCCAAAAGGTTCAATCTCTGAATATCGTCCCCACTCGACTACCTGACGGGCAGTCAGCAACCTCGTCAGATAGTCGGGATGGGGATACCCAAGCTCTAAACAGAGTCTGAAGAGGAATTTACGCCACTCTTTTTTTTTGTTCCCCCGCCTTCTTCCTTGTCGTCCGTCTCCATCAATCCGTTGATTTTAAGGGCCTCAAGGTTTAGGCGGAATTGCGCCCCGCGTGACAGCCTTTTGTAATCGTCAACGGTCAGAATTTTTTCGCCTTCTTCGTTGACCACAGATTCAACAACCAGATAAGGAGCCAGGGCCGACAAGGATATTTTGTCAGGGTCTCCTGCAGCCCTGAACCGCTCGTTCTCCCAAATCTCCAGGAAGGTGTTTGCGTCAATCTCGCTTAACCGCACCTCTACATCTTCCCCTAGAGAAATGGTCTTGGTCGTGCATGGCAATTTTTCCAAAAGGACTTGTGCGTTTGCGGCTATCATTAAATGTCCTCCACGGCGATCTTCCCGTTAATCTGGATTTCTCCTGTGCCTTCAAGCAAACCTTTCAGCGACGCATCGGGGATTGTCGGCCATTTGGTAACAGTGCCGGAAAACAAGCGCCGCTTGAGTTTGGTTTCATGTTTGAACTGACGGGCGTTGTCCCCTTCAAAGGCAACCAGCATTTCAGCCTGGCCGGGGTCTGATTCCAGCACCATCAAATCTATGGTCAGGGTCGAGTGGTTGACCATGCCCGGCAAAAATTCATCCGCATCGCTATCAAGGTCCGTACAATCAATTTTTTCAACCTCAGCCCCTCCAGGCTTGATACTGCGTAATTCCTTGATTGGTAGCCAGTCCCCGCCTTTCTGGATAAAAAGCTTTGTGTGTTTTGCGACCTGTGCAGATGTTGACATATCTCTCCTCCTTTTTAATCTGTTGTTGACCAGACTTTGTATTCAGTTATGACCCTGTAGTCTTCAAGGTCTTTGTTATACCCGCCGTCTTTTTCCATTTCTTTATGCGAAGTAGAGGGAAAAGCCTCTGTTATCGCCTTAAAAACAAGACCCGATATCTTTTTCGCCTCTCCGTATGTTTTTGCATAAATGTCAATTTGAAACAGCGTATCTTCAAGGCCAAAATAACCATCTAGTGTCTCCTCTTCTATGCCAGATATCTTGTTGTACACGATATACGGCCAAACAGGAGTGCTTTCTATATTTGATATCGGCCATGCCCCGCCTTTTGCAAGCGGATAAAGCAGATTATGCAATTCAGACTCTAAATAACTCATGCTCCACCAACTATCGCCCTTGCCATAACTTCATGCTCCCTGTGCATGTTACGAATATCTACAGGTGGCCCTGTTATTTCGTATACCGTACCATTATAGACAATTCGCATTGCTGAATTTATGCCTTCAACGTAACGATGGAAGAACCTGACCTGTGCTTCTGAAAACATGCCTTGAGACCCAACAATGTCTTTCCCTCGCAAAGGGGTAACAGTTGCCCTTACGGTCTTGTACTCTTCCCACTCTCCGACAGGGCCACCATAATCATCAGTTGAGAGCGTTTTTTGTTCATATACAATGATTGAACGGAGTCTTCCTGGCTTCATTACCTATCCTCAAAAAACAACATAATTACTGAGCAGCCCGGAAAATTTAGCATAGGGGTCGGCGTCCCTGTTGTCATAAACAAACGCCGCGCAAGAATAGATGTACATGGCTATGTCCTGTGGCCCCTGCCAAACGCCGTCTGTTATTGGCCAGCCTGCCCAAAACCTGACAGCCAGGGAGCTGGTGCGCGTCATGCCCTCAGGTGACGTTTTCAACGTTAGCGTTCCTGGTTCTCTGTTCACGTCTACCGAGTAGGTTTCAGGCGGCAGAATAACTGGAGTGCTAGTGTCTACACACATAACCTGTGTTACCCTGACCAAAGGAGCGGGCAGCAATACCGGATTAAACCCAACTCTGTACCGCCACAGTTCGCATTCAGACAGAACAAGCACCCTGTTGGTCAAATCCTGGGCCTTGTTCGTGGCCACTGTGAGCAGGCTTTTTAGTAAAGCGTCATCAGAGTCATGCTCAACGAGCGCATATTGCTTTAGCCCGTCAACCGTGGCAGGCAGCCCCTCTGGGGGGGTGATGATGCGCAGCATTATTTCCCCTTGCCCCTGCCCTTGTCTTCGATAAGGGCAAGAGACATGGCTGACAGAAGCGCGTCTTCCGGCAACTCAACCTCACCTGCAGGGTACGTAACTGGCCAGCAGCCATTAGTATAAAACTCAAACTCTTTTTTCAGTATTACTTTTGTCATGGTGTACCTCATGGGGGGGGGCAGGGTAGATACCCCCCCCTTGTACTATTTGTTATGCCGCCAGCTTAAGCAACTTTGTAGCGTTAGAGTCAACAAGCATTGAGCCAACCCGCTTTGTGGTGTAAAAGTGGATGTACGGTTTGTGTGTGTACGGGTCGCGCAAAGAGCGGGTTCCGGCACGATCGAATATCCAGAATGTTCTGGCAAAGTCTCCAAACATGATCGGGATTGAACCCGCGCCAGCATCCGGCATGTCTTCATTTTCAACAATGCCGTAACCAAAAATGGAAGACGGCTGCCCTGCCTGCATGGACGGTTGCCAGAGGTATTCCCCCTCTGGTGTCTTCCATTTGCGGACGACAGAGAGTGTTTTGTTGTTGAGCATGAACTTTGCCCCTGCCCTATAGCCTTTTTTTAAGGTGTAAATAAGGTCGACCAGGTCGTCAGCAGGGCTGACGGTCGCAGAAGCGGCCTTAAATCCACCAGCAACGCCCGTTTTAAGGAACTGGAGAGTCCCGAACGGGCGGGCGGAATCTGCTGTTTCCGCCTGATTGTAGGCCAACAGCCCCTTGGGCTTATTGGTACCATCGCCGTTGAGGAAAGCGGCCCCTTCCTTTTCAGCAAAGACTTCCGCAATATCCCTGACTAACTCCCCCGCAACATCAAAAAACAAGTCATCAAGAGCTTTTTGGGTCACAGCGGGATTGGCGTAAACCTCCCCCATAACAGGCTTGATTTCCGCGTATTTTGCCGTATCAGTTTCTGGCCGCGCGTCTGTTTCACCAACCCAGCCAGCAGTTACGCCGCCCAGGTCAACCAATTTGCGATAATCTTCTGTTGATGCCCGCACCACTCGACAAACCTGACGCATGGGTGAGCGTTCTTCCAGCAACCGCAAAATCTGTTTGTCCTGCTCAATCGGCAAGGCATAGCCTCCGTCTGCGGGAGAGCCAACAGACATGGCTTTCTTTTCCAAATCTTCAAGTCCGTCTTCGGCTCCCTTACGTACCCACTGTAACCAGGCGGCTTTGTGTTCTTCTGCCACCTTTTCAGAGGCGTTGGATGTCGCATCCAGGCGTCCTTTTTTCACAAGATCATCCATTTCTTTGCTTAGACGGACAATTTCCGCATCAGTCTTTGCAAGTTTAGCTTCCATTTCGGAAACGGCTTTCCCTTCGGCCTTGGCTTCCAGGATTCTGTCGTTAACCTGCTTAAACTCTTCAAACGCTTTATGCTGTTGTTCAAGCAGATCTTTTACTTCTGTCATATCAGGCATTTTCTACGCTCCGTCTCTTGCTGCAAAATGCGCAGGTTTCGGGTTAATAATTCGATTAAACCACTGTCTTCATCTTGAGCGTCCCGCACAGATAAAGCCTTGTATCCACCAGCCAAAAGAGCTTTTGCCTGGCTTCTTGACAGCCCAGCATCACGCAGAGCTTTTTCAATCTCTCTTATAGGCAAATCAGACTTTACATCTGTTACCCTGGCCTTGCCGTTAGCCGGGAAGGTCACAAGGGAAACTTCCACAAGTTTTACTTCTGTAATCGTCCGCCTTGGCTCCCCCTGATTGCGGCGGTTCTCCCACTTGATGGGGATAAATCCGATGCTCAGCCCGTTTATGGCAGGGCGGGGTTGCATCTTCATCAGCGTGTAAAGCTCCTTACCTCTAACAGTGTTGGCCAGTACGCCTTGTATTTTCAGCCCGTGTTCATCCTCGACCAGATCTGTCCAGACGCCAACGGGAGTCATGTCATCTGGGGATATGCCCCAGCCGCCGTGTTGAGAGAGCATAGCAGGCCATTTGCCGTCCTGTTTCGCCTCGGTTATGGACTTGGCAAACGCACCTTTCTTGATAGCATCCTCGTAAGCATCCACAACATCAAAGACCGAACCGTAACCTGTAAAACTCATGGCGCCGTCTTCTTCGGCAGCCTTTGTTTCAAAAGAAAAAGGTATTGTTTTGGTTTCCATCCTTATCCCTCCGTATCCTTGCCGCTCTTGTCAGGTTTGCCGCCCACATTGGTTGGTTCCCGAAGCAAGGCAGCATTGCCGCCCTTGGGGTTTAATTCTTCCAACTCCCTGATTTCATCTTGCGTCATCCACGCTGGAGCCCCCCCCGCACCCAGGGCCTTGGCGAAATACTCCGCCCGGTCTTTGGCTGAGCCGCGCATAAGACCGTTTGCATTCAACTTGCAGTAATATCCATCTTTGAGCTCTTTTGGCGTGAGCAACCAGCGAGTAGCACTGGATTCAAAATTCGCGTACCAAGGACCAAGACAATGGACAGCATGGTGTAAAAACATCTGCTCCGCGCTTGCGTAGGTGCTGGCCTTGTCGTTGTGCCCAACCATGATGGGCAGCACTCCGAACGCACGGCAAACCTCTTCCACCTGAAAACGTCTGGTTTCCAGGAACTGAGACTGGTCATTCGGGAACCCCAGGGCGGAAAAGGTCATGCCACCATACATGACAGCCGTACCAAACTTGTTTTCTCCTCCGTGGGCCTGATGCCATGCCGCTTTTAATGCTTTACGCTGCTCTTCTGTTAAAATCTTGTCAGTGGACAAAAGACCGCGTGGTTGTGCGCTGTTCCTGAAAAGTAACGCCCCATGCTGTTCCGTGACAAGTGACAACCCGATGGCTTCTCTGGCCAGCCTTACGCCGTCTAATCCCTGAGCCCCTTCCCAGGGAAGCCAGCGGATATGCCACATCTCCTCCCTTGGTATTTCTACAAAACCATTTGTGGTTGAGACATGATATTGTTTTTCCCAGCCATCACCTGTGACCATGACTGAACCGGGAGGATAAGGCAGAAGCTCAACTACACGGCCATTCAGCTTCGGACTCCAGATAAAAGCATTGCCCGTTAAACACAGATGCAGACCGACCTCCTGGCGAAACTCAAAAGAAGACTGAAAGTCGTTTGGCGCATGGGCCAAAAGCATATAAAGCGGGTGGTCTGTCGCAGGGAGCCTTACACCGGATGTGCTGCGGAACAGCCGAAAAGGCACTTGCGCAAGACCATTTGCTTTTACCACCGCGCACGCCAAGGACGTTACGCATTGCAGGGCGGTTTGCCATGTGACAGGAACGCCGCTTTTCGCTTCCAGACCCAAGATGAGCTCATCAAACAATTCTTTGGAGTTCATTACCTTGGGTTCTGATTTCTTCTTCCAGAACAGAAAATTCACCGCTACCAGACCTCCGCGAATATGGACTGTTCTTCCACAGCGGACTTGGCTCTCGAAAGGGCCATCACCGCGGCAACAATCGGGTCTATTTTGTTCCCCGCGCTTTCTTTAGCCGGATAGTAGAGCTTATTGCGGGCCTCTTTCAAAACAACATTGCTTGCCGCCCACGCGAGTACGGGGTCGCCTGTATGCAAAAGATTGCCGCTCAAATAGGCCGCTTCAAATTCTTTCATCGGCTCTGACAGATTGGCTGCGCTTTGGGTCATTTCAACGATTGGGCAGGAAACCTGTTCCCGTATAGACTGCATGAGATATTCAGCTTCACGCGGGTCATAAACTATCTCTTCGACCTTCAATGTCCCGTACAGAGCCAGTAAATCATCCTCTAGATAGGCATAATCTGTCCTTGCGCCTGGCGTCCCTGTCAAAGCTCCCTCCATTTGCCAGCGCTGATAATGTTCGTTACCTGGCAAATCTATGGTTTCCTGCGGCAGGTAGTATTTTCCAAAAAGATAATAACTGCCATCGTGGGGGATAAGTACCAGCATAGCTGTAAGGTCTACCTTGCTGGCCAGGTCAATGCCTACCCACGCCTGGCAGCCCTTAAAATTCTTCAGGTCGAGGCTCTCGTCTGCGTTGGCGTTCCATTTCGCCATGTTTATCCAGCTAGCACCTGCATTACACCAGACATTCAGGTGCTTGGTTTTTACCGTGTTCTGCAGGCTGGTACGCTGAATTGCCTCTGCCAGCTTTCCACGCAAATAATCCTCTGACACGGAGACCCCAAAGTTAGGATTGGCTTTTTTCCAATTATCGAAGTCCGTCCAGTCGTCATCAGGGTCAATCCCGTACATAAGCGCAAAGAAATTTTCATTCCTGAACTGCCCCTCAAGAACATTGGCCGCATAATCATCAAGCTCCTTGCACGGAGAAGAAATGTCTTTCCCCGCCGTAGTGATGATGAACTGTAGTGGCTCCTGCCTTGCGCCCATTCCCGTATCCATAGAATCAACCTGGTCAGGCGTTTTATGCTCGTGATATTCGTCATGTATCGCGCAGAGGGGGCTTTGCCCCTCGCCGGGCTTTCCGATAAGCCGCCGGAAGAAAGACAGACCTTCTTCACGGTAAATAGAAGAGGCCGCAACAGCGACTCCAAAATGAGACTTGAAGCCCTTCGCTCTGTTGGCCATTGCCTTGGCAGGGCGGAAAACTTCGTCGGCCTGCGTTTCTGATGTCGCTCCGCAATAAATTTCCGCTCCCGGTTCGGCCTCAATCGTCAACATGCCCAGGCCGACCGTTGCGGCCAGTGCCGTCTTACCGTTTTTGCGTGGAACACGAATATACGCCCTGCGGAAACGCCGTAATCCGTTCACATCTTCCCAGCCAAATAAATTTACAAAAATAAACGACTGCCAAGGCTCCAGCTTTATGGGGGTGCCAGCCCACTTCCCTTTCACATGCGGTAGCAGCTCTATAAAGTTGCAGAACCTTTCAGCACGGTTCCTGTTTAGCTTGTAGGGGAAACCCTTATCTGCCAAGTTATTCAGAAAGCGCTCACACGCAAGACGGGTCAATTTACACGCCTTGATTTTGCCGCCGCAGATGTCTTTTGCGTATTTCGTCGCTTTGCGACAATGCGGATGGGTGCGAAGCTTGCGGATATTCTTATTCATAACGCCCCAAACCCCTGTACGGTTTTCTTCTGCTCTTTGCCTGGGGCCTTTGCCAATGCCTGTGGCGTAAGGCATAGAGCTTCATAGAGCTTATGCAGATGCCGCAATGCCCTGTCCCGTTGCGCGACAGACGGATTTTCCTTTCTATAGCTCCCGTTCATCGAATCAATAGGGAACGACTCCCCATGTTCGGCAATGTCGCGGCCGCAACGGTCAATTTCATCAAGACGCAGGGCCGCAAGGGCGACTGTGCCCGAAAAGGTACAGGAATTAAGGCCGATTTCCGACAGCCTGTCTTGCAACTCCTCGAAATAGGGGAATGCTGAATCAGAAAGCCAGCCAGGAACAGTCAATGACTCTGGAGATGGTTCAGGCATGGGAGCTGTGGAACGGTCTTTCCTGAACGTCCCGCGCAACACCTTTGCGGCGTCTGTGTCCTTTTTCCTGCCCATTATTCACCCCTTGCCGTTTTTCTACTGTGACAGCTCGCACAAAGCGGTTGCCAGTTCGACGAATCCCAAAAAACCACACTGTCACCCCTGTGGGGCACGATATGGTCAACAACAGTTGCCTCCTGTATCCGCCCCTTGCGTTGGCACTCAGCACAAAGCGGGTGAGAAGAGAGAAACGTCAACCGCGCTTTGCGCCAACGCCTATTATACCCACGTTTGGAGCTGTTTTCTCTCTCAGTATCTGCCTTGCTCCATGACTGCTTCGCATATTCAACATGAGCGTCACAGAAACCATGAGAGTTTGTTGTCAACGACCTGCAACCTGCCTTTCTGCACGGCTTATGTGGGCGCGGAGGCATTACTTAAAAAATTCCTTAAAATGGATTCCGAACATTTTTAAGCCAACAACGAATAGCGCAGATAAACCAAGCAGCACAGAGCTCAAGACTGCGCCGCCAATCAACATTGACGCGCGGTTGAACCATGTCGTCAATTTTTTCAGCATCCTGTATTCGTCAGGCGTAAAACAGAGACTCGGCATTATTCGCTTTTCAAGCGCTATGACGAATCGTTCTATTTCTTCATCAGTAATTTTTCTGTCTTCCACTTTTTGTAACCCCATACACATGGGTACCACGGAATGAAGAGGCGTCAACACTGGAGCGCTATATATAGCAATTATTTTATGCATTATTTTGACAACGTAAAAATTTTAGAGGCAACAGCGGTTTACGAAAGAAATCACAAAAGAAAAATCCCCCCCCAATTTTTCACAAAAAAAAATAAAAAAATGATGATTTTTTTTTGAAATAAAAATTCGAGAAATAAAATAATTGAATACAGTAATAAAATAATAATAAAACAAGAATTGCATTGCTTTATTTTTTTGTTGCAAACCTTTACTTGCGCATGTTTGCTTGATGCAAAGAAACAAGAGCGTTCTTTTTTATCTGATCAATACTTATTATATATGATAAAAATATTATATTCATTTTTTTTTAAAAAATAAAAAAAAGTTGTTGACATGCGCACCGCTTTTCGATAAAAATGTAGTCAAAAGGGGGAGGGAAAAACCCCCAGCAGTCCGCGAAAATAAAGCCGCAGGTGTACGGGGCAGCCTGCTAAGACCTTAAAAATCTTAAAAAAATGCTGGCGGTGGCTCGCCGGGACAGAGCAAAATGGCGGGGGCAAAGAAAAATTAACAGCCGCTTACGCGGCAAAAAAAAAGGAAGGAAAATATGTCAAAAGTAACAGTTTACATCCCAGGTTTTAGAGATGTGCAGGCAACACGGGAAACAGTGTACATTCAAGGAGTCGGCTATCTCGAAGTAGACACCGAAGAAAACGAAGTCCCGGTTTGCGGGGAGGTAGCGATAGACGGCACGCCGATAAACGTATCCTACAAGAAAGTCTATCGCAACAAAAAGGCGGCGAGGGAGGGGTACATAAACTCTTACAGATATTATTTAGAAAAAATAAAATGGCAGGGGCGTGAGTACTTTTTGTTTGAGGTCTCCCCATTCTTCTAAAAAAACAAAAACGCCGGGGCGCCTTACACCGCCCCGGCGAGGTCGCGCAGAAAAGAAAGGAATTTCAAAAACTGCGCTGAAAATAGATAATAAAAAACAGAAAGAAAAAAAAGGAGAAAAAAATGGAAATCAGAATCGAAACATCTTCTTATAACGAAAAAAGATACGGCAAGCCCTGGATTGCTCGTGTTGATTTTAGCACGAGCAAAAAGGGAGATTTTCGGTTCGGCAGCTGGACTGGGCAAAAAGGAGAAGAGGGCATTCTTTTTCTTCAAGCAAATATTAATGATGTCGTGGCGCGCGGGCAGAAAGACAACCGCAATTCGCGGTACAACGCCCCCGAATTTTATTTTGTTAACGCCAGCGGCGAATTGGAGCCGCTAGCGTCAAAAGTTGCTGCTTATAAACATTACGAGCAGCATAAAAAAAGTACGGCTGATGCTGACAAAGAGTCTCTGCGTGCAGAGCTTGCGACTCTCAAGCAAAGAGTCGCAGAAATCGAACAGACCCTGCTGTCCGAGGGAGAAGACGACAAAAAAACTTTGACAGCTGATTGAAAATAGCCGGTACTTGCAAACTTCTTTCAAAAATCCCATTCCAGAGAGCCGCGAGGCTCTCTTTTTTTGTCCTTTTTTTCGGGCCTGTCCTTGTTTTCTATAACCTGCTGATTTTATAAGTTTTTTATGTCCATTTTAAGGCGTTTCATGGGCGCAAGATGATGTTAATGTCGGGGAAAAATTTTAAGCGCCTTAGAATCGAAATAACGAAGTCGTATTTTGCGGCGTACTGCAAAAATATCTTTGTTAAGGGGTAGGGGCGTGGTTGATTATGGACGCCTGAGAACAGGCTTTAGGGAGCAAAAAACAGGGTATGTGTTAGCTCAAAAAAATACCTGCAACACACTAAAATCTTTACAAAAATATAAAAATTGTATATAATCGGGGCATGACGGAAGAAAGGTGACACAGTCGCTGGCGTTCCGGAAAACAAAAAAAAATAGGGAGGGAAAGAGGTAACAGTGTAACATCAACAACAGATTCATTCTTTTTTGCGGCTGACAAAACGTGCGAGTTTTTTATGACAAGCAGTTTTTTCATGCAGCGCGCCGCCAGCTCCTGTTTTTTTTGGGGAGGCATGTTTTGGCGGTTGACGTGGTTTTTGAAAGAGGGCGTGTGTCAAATTTCAAAAACCTTGCAGGATGTGAGAATCCTGTCGTGCGAAAAAATGAAAAACCTCGCAGGATGTGAGGCGTCAGGCCGTTGTGCAAAAGAGGGCGTGTGTCAAATTTCAAAAACCTTGCAGGATGTGAGAATCCTGTCGTGCGAAAAAATGAAAAACCTCGCAGGATGTGAGGCGAAAAGGGGAATGGATGCAAATGGGAAAAAAAACAAAAATCCTTCCGACAACAATCAGAATGTCGAAGGCTCTTAAAGAAAAAATTGAACAACAAAAAGAAAAAAAAAGGAACAGCCAATCTGAAGAAATTGTGGGCTCATTGAGTGCATATTACATGTTAGCCGAACAAGCGTTGTTTAATCTTCACTGCTTGCTCTCAAGACAAGAGGCCCAAGCCATTGCAGACTGTTTCTGCGGAGTCGAAATTGACAGGAGCGAGGACGCAAGGGGGTGGGCAGATCTGCGTTTACTCGCTCAACTGAAAGAGGGGCTGGACTTTAAGGGCTGCGCCGCAAAATATAAAATAGACAGGGAGCAGCTTTTGAAGAAGGTTGAAACTCTTTCTTTTTTTGAAAGATGGGTGCTCTCAGACTGGGCCGCAACTTTTTCAGGTTGCAGCTGTGAAGAAGACCTGGCCAAGTTCGCAGGGTAAGTTTTTTGCCAAAAACCTTATTGTGCAAAAAAATGAAAAACCTTGCAGGATGTGAGGCGTCAATCCAGTTTTAGCGCACTATCAAGATTAACCTGTGTCCCCAGCAACGAATGGACATACCTGCTGGTCGTTGAAATCGACTTGTGGCGTAAAATTTGTTGGATGACAACAAGCGGGACTCCTGCTTCTGCAAGCATGGACGCTGACAGATGCCGGATGCAGTGGTAAGTAAATTTTTTGACACCGGCGGCGGCGCAAAGCTCGCGCATGAGATGATTTTTATGCAGGTAGCGTGTCCCGTTTTTTCTGGAAAAGACGTATTCACTTGCTGGGCATGGGCGAATCTTGGAATATTCCGTAAGACAGTCATGCAGTACATCAGTCATAGGCAGGTCGTCCGGTTCTGTGTGGCCACCTGCCCGCTTCTTGGTCCAAAGCGTTATTTTCCGGTTTTCAAGGTCAACGTCCGTCCATTTCAGCCCCAGGATTTCATTCTTCCGTCCGGCAGTATGCAGCATGGTTGTTAAAATGGCGTAGTCTTGTGGCCCTGCAACATTAAGCACGGACTGCATGTCTTTTTTCGGTGGGACGTAGCGTTTCCGTTTGATTTGAGGGAATTTGCTGATGCTGAACGGATTTTTTTCAGGGAAGTCAAGAAATTTTACCCCGAACGCCCATCCCGCCCGCAAGTCTTTACGGTCGGCGTTCGCGGCGGCTCCTGTTCTTTGTTTGGCCTGAGCCGCCAAGTGGTCAAAAGCCAGTTTGCAGGTAATTTTGCGGACATCAAACTTTGGCCCGAAGAAGCCTAACAACTCACGGAAGGCTCGTTCTTTCCCCTCGATTGTGCGTTGTGCGAATTTTTGGCGCGAATATGTCAAGTATTCGTCCGCCCATTTTTGGCATGTGATTTTGGGTTGGAAAAACATGCAAAAAAAGATAGCAAGAAAAACAGTCTTTCTTGAATCATAAACTTGACTTTTTTTATGATTGATTGTAAGAATAGATTTTACTGCCGCATAGGTAGCTTAGAAAATTAGAGGAAAGAAAATCCACTGTCTTACTGCCGAACAGGCAGCTTAATGTTATTTTGGTGTCTTGCTCTGGATAATAATTTCTTTTGATCTGTACTTTGACAAACAGTTCAGACACAGAATTTCCCTATATGTCTTCTGTTGCCTTTTGATTGTCCGTGTGACTTTTAGTTTCCCGTTGCAGTTCGGACAGTTCATCTATCGCGGCTCCCTCATCTTCTCCAGGTCTTGCCTGCTATAACCGTTTGACAAAAATCTGATGTACTCCATCCGGCATTCAAATCACCCGTCTTCCAGTGCCGATATTTGCCCGTAAAAGCCGCACTCAGTGTTCCAAAATTTGACATTTTATCTCCTGCGTTTTTTCAACTCTTCGGTTTCCCCCGAACAGTTCACACTTGATTTTCCCGGCCACAATCTACATGTCATTCAAGACCAAGGGATATACCGCCTATTCCTGCGCAAAGGCCTAAAAAGGTCACTGTTCGATATGTCCCCATGTGAGTATTACTGCGACTGTTTCTAATTGTTTCATGTCAAATTTATGAAACGGGACGCCATAGCTTCCCCCTGGGCGGTCTTCTTTGCGCTGCTCCCTTGTTGCCTCGGCTAGCTGCCTTCTAGTTACAAGCCAAGGTGTGCGCCATTCAAACGACCTAAGTTTGTCAACGTCCCAGTCCCCTGTTACAAGCCAAAGTGCGCGCCATTCAAAGTCCAAGACGTACCTCGTTCCTATGAGTTCGTCCTCCTCAATTCGGCAGAAAGCCAGTTCGCCTGTCTCTTTATTTTTCAGGCCATACATTACTATTTCCATCGTTATTTCTCCTTTTGGCGCCCCGTGACGTGGGGCTGACGGCTGACTCACTGCCCAGGAGAGCGCCTCTCCTGTAAGGTTTTGCAGCGTCAGCAGCGGTGGTTTTTGGGAAAAAATAAAAAAAACCTGGCACGCCCGCTAATCCTTTTCTGGCTGTTTTGGTTTTGTGTCGGTACTCTGCTCTTGAATCACAAGAGCAGCCACAGCCATGTAATTTATTGCTCCGTAAATTTCGTTCAAGGCGCGCTCTGTGCCGTTCTCCATTGCTTGCAGGCGCACGGTTTCAGCGGTCTTTTCCCACGCCTGGAACAGCAGTGCTTCTGGCCCGAAAATTTCCGCGCCCTTGTAAATCGGCTGCTCCGTGATTGGCTGGTTGCTTCCGTGCCGCTGTGCTCCCTTTCCGGTTGCAATCTGCGCTTTGCAGGCTTCAAAAATCGCATCAAGTGGGGCAGTGATTGTGTTGTTATTTGTCATCAAAGACCAACCCTGCAAGCCGTTCAAGTTTCTTATCTATCCGCTCAGTTTCTTTTTCGAGCGACATTGCGAGGTTAAACAATTTTTCTTTTTCTTTCTGTGTCACTTTTCCTGTCTCCCGTATTCGTAAAGTTCCCACCGCCCTTTTCCCTCCCGGACCAGAACGAATGTTAGTTCCTGGAATTTCTCGGCAACGGATTTGATTTTCACATTCGCATCTTCTTGCATGAAGCCTTTTGTTTCGTGCAGTTCAATCTTCCCCGCGGCAGTGATGATATAAAAATCAGGCGTGTACCAGGTGCGATCTGCCAGCCTGAATTTCACCTCTTCGTACCGCCACAGCACAATGTGCCCCAGTTCTTTCTGAACATCCAAGTGCATGGCGTATCTGGTTTCGAGTTTATTCATGCGGTCAGCTACGTAGCCCACGGCGTTGTTTCGTGGCAGTTTTACGCTTGCCTTTCGCGTCCACTTTTCCAGTCCACCAGCTGCCCGAATTTCCTGTGCGGAGACTGTGGCGGTCATTTCGTCTTGCCCCCGTATTTACCATGGCCCCATTTTTTTGTTGTTGGCGTTTCAGGTAGTTCTGCCCAGGCTATGATTGCGCTTTCGTCAGTAATTTCATCCCCCCAGCACGGATCAGGTTGCCCATCCACCATGCCTTCTTCCGAGTTGGTATAAATAAAATTTCTGATTCCTGGGTGGTAGATGCACATAACGGCCAAAGGGAGCCCCAGCACATCAGCCAGAAAAGCGCGGTCTTTCGGCGGTTTTTTGCCGTCTTTGTAGTGCCACATGGTTTATTGCCTCCATTCCGGCAATGCTGAGGGTGTTGTTGCGTGGCGCCTTCCTGCCTCGATTTTTGCAAGCATGGCGTCAGCGCCTGCAATCATTTGTGGTTCGTTGCCGTTTGTTTTCTGCCAAGATTTGATAAAAATCTGCTGCTTAAAATCAAGGTTCTTGCGTTCCCACTGGCAAGCTGTCTGCCAACCGCCCATTTGCTGCAAAACGACCTCGGTTGTGGGGTGGAGTTTGGGCGGTGAGTAGTGGCCGTTTGTCTCCAGTGCGTGGAGCAGGGCTGTCCATTCAGCTTGGGCCTGCGCCTCAAGAGCTTCCGGTTTTTCTTTGTCCGGCGTCAGAAATTTCTTGATTACCGCCAGCGGGGGGAGTGTTTTGTACTCGTAGCTGTCAATCACTTTTGCAACCGCTATTTCAACTTCTTCCGCCGTGTATTTTTCAAGCGATTTCAGCCAAAGCTCCAGCAGCGTGTCCGAAAACTCTTTCCCGAAATTTTCCGCCAGAGCGGTGATTGCCAGCGATTTTCTTTCATTGGTTTTCTGCATAACTGTCTCCGTTTTCTTGTTCTTTTTCGCGTTCAAGTTTCATGAGCACTCTTCGCGCTGTTGCCAGGTTTCGTTGTGCCAAAGCCCCCGCGTGTTGCGGCTGAGTGCCCGGACTTCGGCTTTTGAGCGGGAACACCCCCTGCCAAGAACTCATCACGGACTGCTCCAGAATTTGCACTTTGAGCAGGTTGTCACCGGCGGAAAGTTCGTCCAGCTTCTCAAAAATAAGCTGCAAAGCTCTGACCGTGAGCGGCTTGCGTATTTTCTCCCGCATTTCGCAAAAGTCTTTCAGCGCGTTTTGCAGGTCAGGAGAACGTGCGTATCCGGCAATTTCTGTTTTGAGTGCTTCCTGAGTGTTTAGTTTCACGGGCTTTGCTGTCTTTTCCGCCTTTGCCTTTGGTGGCGGTTTGGGGTTTGCCTTTGGCTGCTGGTTAGAGGCGTCAGCTTTTGGGACTGGCATCTCTTCGTCCGGTTCAAACTCAAGAGCGGGTTTTTCACTACCAACACAACCGCCCCCCTGGGGGGGCTTATGGGGGGGTATTCTTATTTCTTGTTCTTGTTCTTGTTCTTGATTAAGGGAAGCCTTCGCAAAGGCTTCCTGAAAGGCTTCCTGAAAGGCTTCCTGAAAGGCTTTCGATAAGCCTTCTATCTCCTCTTTAAGTCTATATAATATTTCGTCTTTTAGATGGCATTCAGGCAATTCAGAGTATGCCCATATCCAGGATTTTACGACATTTGGGCTTTCGGGCTGATTGTATTTTATGAAATTTGGGAGCCAGAGCAGGCTCTTTTTTGGGTCGTATTTTACCATGCCAAACTCAATAGCTTGAGAGAGTGCACTGGATAATTTTTCAGGTGTCCAACCGAGTTCGTGAGCGAGCCCTGGAATGTTGCCGCGTATCGCCCCTATTTGTGTCATGGCTGGGCAGGTCAGCAAAAAGAGAAACGCATATCTTCCTTCGTCTGTAAATGTTGAGATTTTAGCGTCATTCCAGAATTGCGAAGCAACTTTTCTGTATTTCATCGGGTCTACTCCAAGCTTTCAGAAAGGCTTCCGTAAAGGCTTTCGGGAAGGCTTCCGTAAAGGCTTTCAGGAAGGGGTATAAAACCATTGGCGAGACAAAATTTATTTACGCGGAAGTCAGTATTCATATCCTTTCCCCTACGGCTTTGTGCGCGCCGTTGATTATGTCCCGGAGTTCGTTTTCGATATTCATGGCGGAACTGATAATTGCCCGGAGTTCGTCGTTTGGCAGGCTGCTGTCTTCCATCGCCTTGTTGACTGTTTCGGCAAGCCTGCCAGAATACAAAAACACATCGGCAAGTTCTTTGTATATGTTGCCTTCGCTGAGTGCGCGGCAGTCTTTTTCTTCCCGCTCAACGACAAAGCCGCGTTCTTTCATGGCTTCGATTATCGGCGTGTAGTCGTTCATCCGGTCAGCAATGACAAATGCCTCTTCAATTCCAAGTTTGTCATGCCGCCCTTCCTGCGGGTACGGATTTAACATGCCGTAGATTGTGCTTGGTGCCTTATCCAACCATTCGGCCACGTCTCCAATCGTTACCGACCTGCGGGATAGCACCATATCCTGAAAGCGCTTCGTTATCTTCCGCATCTCGTACTACTTCCCATGATTACGATCCAATCTATCATGGATAGATTGGCTTGGTGTGGTAGGGTGGTGGGCAAGGAAATCAGGCAAGGACGCCAAGTATTCTTGGATTGGCAAGAGAAAACTTCCCGAAATGTCGCTCCCTGAAAGAAAGCGCGAAAGAACATATGGCGGCACGTTGGCCTTTCGGCTTAAATCAGCCTGGGCCCCTCGCCCCTGACGCTCAAGAAATGAGCGGAGATTTTTTCTGAACATGTCAATTTTTTTCATGAAACCATTTTTGCGGATACGCAATCTAAAGTCAACTATAAAATTACGGATAAGGCCTTTTGAGAAAAGAGAGACCCTGCTATGACAAGAAACATGAATTTTGAAAAAAAAATACTCAGCAAGTTAGAGCAGCTTAAAGAGGATAGGCAGCTAGCCGCACTATCTAGGAGGACGGGCATAAGCCCTGCTAACTTCACCCGTGCACTGGGAAATGCAAAGCAGAGCCTCGGCCTTGACAAGGTTTCTTTGGTGTTGGAGGCTCTGGGTGCAGAAGTTGTTTTTCCTGGCGAAAAAGAGCCTGCAACATACGACTTTGAGGACTACACCCTAATCCCAAAAGTAAGGGGCAAGCTGGGCGCAGGGTCAAGCTTGATCGTTGATGATGAGCCGGACGGTCTTTATGCATTCCGTAAAGAATTTCTCACCAGGGTTGGGATACATGGCAAAAAAGATGGCGTATTGTTTGAAATTATTGGTGACTCAATGATTCCGACATTCTTTCCTGATGATTCTGTCTTGGTTGCCGTGAATCAAAAGGAAATCATCAGCGGTAAATATTATGCTATCAGGATAAACGAGGAAATACACATCAAGCGCCTGGAAACGCTTATTTCTGGGGGCCTACGGATACACTCAGAAAATAAAGACTTATATCCGCCACAAGACACGAAAAAAGTTGACGATGTGTATATTATCGGTCGTGTCAGGTGGTCGGGAAGGGTGTTTTGATGTGTTTTAGGAGTTACACTTGTCCACAGCTTCTCTACTCCCACAGCGGCCGGGGTTACTTAAAAAACGGCCAGCTTCTTGTCTCCCGCATCGTTCTCTTGATAGTTGCACATGAGTCAGGAGATTGGCCTTTGGCTTGGAGTTCTGCGTTATGAGTTAAGCCCATCATATAGATTAAAAGTATCTCTCTGTGTCGGTCTTTCTGCGCGTTTTCTTTTAACCATTCCCCCATCATCAGGGATTCTTCTTTTATACTTATCCCGCAACCCACAGCTCGCCCCAGGATTGTGGCGTTGGTAGTCACAATGTCCACAATTGCATCGTAAGGCAAATGACTGGTTGGTGACTTTTCCTTGCTAGAGATGCCTTTTTTCTGTTCGCGGAATCCCCACGGGGTAATAATTGAATCTGCAGCCCAAAGACCCAGCCTTGCTTTCTGCGCCCTGTCTTGGGCTTTTCCCCATTCTGTACAGAAACCAGCCTTACAGTATTTGTAATAAACCAAAGCGGAACCATCTTGAACCTGTTTGGCGTTTACGTTGACCCCATCCGCAAGAACTACACCCACATCTCGCCTATACCTGTCTTCTCCGCTTTTTTTGACCGTGACCTTTTTTCCCACGGACAGCATCTTGGCAAGATTCTCTTTTGATTTTTGGAAAAAATCCTGTCCCCCTTCCGGCGCGTCTATCCCATAAAGCCGGATTTTCTTTTCTGCCCCATCAGGCGTTTCAACGTGCACAGTGTCGCCATCTACGACTTTCAAGACTATTGCTTCGTAGGTTGTCCAACTTATTGTTTCGTCTCCCGCTATGCACTCGAAAGTTCCCTTTCGGTACTGGGGAACGCCAAAAACAACAAAGCCCAAGATCATCACACCAATTAACAGCCGAACATTTTTTAGCATTTTTGGCTCCTAAAGATTTCCTATATTCAATTTATCGTTTGACATATAATTGCGTTTATGCAATTATGGTTTTCAACGGACAGGGAATACCGGATGCGCAGACGCCATCAAAATTCCTGGGTGTACTGGACAGCCCTGATTGTTAGCGGTTCGCGCTCCGACATTAGCGCAACCTAAGGCAAGAGGCAAGTGTTGGCGAGGTAACGATAAGGACGTTTCTGAGAGCGGCAAGAGGCGAGAGAGTTATTAATAAAATAAAAAGGAGTTTTTATGCGTGAACAGGAACCTGTGACCCTCCAAAATTTGTACGAGGGGGCGGCGCTTGAGGCCGTGAATTATGAGCTTGCGAATGTCTTCGCGAATATCCAAGACCCGAACACAGAGGCGACGTTGCAACGAGAAGTAACCTTAAAAATTAAGGTTAAACCGAATCAGGAAAGAGGGATTGTCGAGATTAAGTTCCAAGCAATTCCGAAACTTGCTCCTACAAAAGAGGTTGCTACGACGGTCTTGTTGGATCGGGTGCATGGGGAGTGTGTAGGTTTTGAAATACAGCAGGGGACTGGCGAACTGCCGCTCCCGCTGGAATTTAATAAGGAGGCAATAAGATGATTAAAGAAGCAATGGAGTATTTTCTAGACCAAGCAACGGTCCAGAAGCTCGAAATTAACGGGGCGCAATATACGGATAGAAAGATATATCCGGTAAAACTTGATTTTGCCCCAACACTTGAGCTGTCAACGCTCACAGGGCTTAAAGCGTGCGTAGAAAATCCTGATTTTTTGACACAGTCAAGTTCGAATCGTTTCGCCTTGCATATCAGGGGGATCGGCAATGTCTCTCTGATTTCCCAGCCCCTTGGGGATTTTGAGCAAAGAAATATCTTTGCAGTTGCAGAAGCACCAAGGTTTCATTTCCCGTTTGACAGCTATTGTGGTCTTGAGCAGATGGTAATTGATGTAATGTCGAGCTTTGCGGAGTCAGAGGGCAAGAAGGAAGTGCTTTCCTATCTTGGTGGTCTGGCCCGGACAAAAGAAGTCAAAATGTTAGATGACGGTGTTGGGCAGACCATCATTGCTAGGACAGGAATTACAAGGGTTGGAGAGGTCGAGATCAAAAACCCGATCCCCCTTCTGCCTTATCGGTCTTTCCCCGAAATTGAGCCCGTGCCGGGAGACTTTATTTTCCGCCTGAGCAGGAGAAATGAAGACGTAGTGGAGGGCGCGCTCTTCAAGACCAAAAACGAGCGTTGGCGGATTGAAACAATCGCCAGAATCAAGGCGTGGCTCATTGAAAACATACCGGGAGTCCCGGTCTTGGCGTAAAAAAAGAGAGAGGTGAAACATGCTGCTGAGAAAGAAAAAAGAAAAGATGATTGACAGCCGCAAGTTAATCCTTGCGCTGCGGGCAAAAAGAACGGTCTTAAACGATCGCCTGGAAGACTGGGAAGTCAGGCAGATGCAGGAGGGAAAACAATGCAGGAAGTAATTACCCTTGTCGGTGCGGGGTTAATCCCCAGTATCAGCAACCAAGATTATCACGCTATGAAAAGCATAAGCAAATCTGATCTTGACCAGTTTGCGAAAAGCCCTGCGCATTACATATCCGCATTGCAGACACCAAGGGCTGAGACCCAGGCAATGCGTATCGGCAGCCTGTTTCACTCTCTGATTCTGGAGCCGGAGACAATACGGATTGTCCCGGCTCCGGCTTGCGACAGGCGCACAAAGGCGGGAAAGGCTGAATACGAGGAGTTCTGCGCGGCAAACGAGGGCGCGGAAGTCGTGTCTGCTGACGAATGGGAGATGTTATCCGGCATGGCATGTTCCATAAAAGACCACCCAGCTGCCAGCGTACTGTTGGGTGGCAATGGTCGTGCTGAAAACAGCCTTTTCTGGCAAGATGACGATACAGGGGTTTTATGTAAGTGTCGCCCCGATTTTTATAGGGCGGACGGCATTGTGGTTGACCTGAAAACTACAGAGGACGCGAGTCCGCGGGCTTTCATGCGTTCTATCGCAAAATACAGATACCACGTTCAGTCCGCGTTTTATTCTGACGGCCTGACAACGGCCCTGCTTCCGGTAAAAGGATTTGTCTTTGTGGCCGTGGAAAAAAAACCGCCATACGCGGTAGCGGTTTACCAGCTTGACAATCAGGCTGTGGAAGCGGGGCGGATCCTCTACAAAGACGAGCTATTAAAAATGGCCGCGTGCATGGTCGATAATAACTGGCCCGCATACTCAACAAAAATTGAAACTTTATCCCTGCCCGATTGGGCAGTACGGGAGGCGATTGAAAATGGCTAATAATTTACCGGCACAAGCAAATGCATTTACAGATATAGAGGTTGGCGGTGGGGCACCGGCCCTGGCTGCGACTCAAAGCCTGGTTTCTCCTGTGAGGTCCTCACTTGCAGCGACAGACCAGCAAAGAGCAATAGCAGAGACGCAAGCTGCTATGGTTGTCGCCCAGAGCAGGCCCCGAAATGAGAGTTTGAGCAGGGACAAACTGTTAAACGCCTGCCAGCGTGCCAGCCTTGCTTCCGGGGCTGTATATCAATACCCGCGCGGGAATCAATCTGTATCAGGCCCGTCAATCCGTCTTGCGGAAGCTGCGGCAAGGGCTTGGGGTAATATGATTTATGGCTTCCGCGAGCTGTCCCGTGGAGAAGGCAACAGTGAATGCGAGGCATTCGCCTGGGACTTGGAAACAAACACCAAGGCTGTACGGCAGTTTGCCGTAAAACATTGGCGGGACACACGCTCAGGAGGGTACGCGCTGAAAGATGAACGGGACATTTATGAACTTATGGCAAATCAGGCGCAGCGCAGGGTTCGGGCCACAATCCTTGAGATCGTCCCCGGCGATATTATAGAAGACGCTGTTAAACAGTGCGAGGAAACACTGAAAGCGTCAGTCAAAGACTTAAAAGCGGCTGTTGCAGGGGTCGCTGACGCTTTTGCAAAATTCGGAGTTTCCAAGGCCGCGATAGAAAAGAGGCTGGGGCATAGGCTGTCTGCTCTGCAGCCAGCACAGATAATATCCCTGCGTAAAATACACACGTCCATCAGCGACGGTTTTTCCACGCCAGAGGATTGGTTTGAGATGGACACACAACCATCCTCAAATACTGAGGACCTGAACAAAGTCCTTGAGAACCAGCAGCCGTCCGCACCCGCCGAACCGAAAAAACAGCCAAAGACACCTGATCTATCCAACGAAAAGCTTTGCGATGAGCGGGAGAAGTTACTGGGAGAACTGGAAGCTACTGGACACGCGCTCGTTGATGTCGAAAACAACATCAAGAAATTCCTCAGAAATTGGTCTGAGGCCGATATTGCAGAGATCAAAAAAAGGTTCTTGTCCGTAAAGGAGGCATAAAATGGCAAATACAAATACAATTGAAGCGAAAGCAAAAAGGTTTACACTAGACGCAATTTTGGACGGTCACGTCAAAGCATTAAAAATTATCTACTAAAAGGAAACAAGCGTGAACAAAGCAATTATTATTGGCAGGGTCGGCAGAAAACCGGAGATAAAATACACGCAATCGGGGCAAGCTGTTGCTTCCTTGTCTGTTGCAACAGACGAAAGCTACAAAGACCAGAATAATCAAAAAGTCGAAAAGTCCGAATGGCACAGGGTAACGGCCTGGGGCAAACCCGCCGAGTTTTGCGGGAATTATGTCGGCAAGGGTGACCTTGTTTGTATCGAGGGCAAAATCCAGACCAGAAAATGGCAGGATAACCAGGGGCAAAACCGCTACACAACAGAGATTGTGGCTCAACGGGTGCAATCCCTCTGCCGAAATGATGCTTCCCCGCTAGGTCCTCCGCACCCAGAGCCTGCAGGCTATGACGATGTTCCGTTTTAGATGGGAACTGCGGCATGAACGAAGTCCAAAGGACACAGCATGAACACGCTGTAAAAAACACAAAAATCGCTCTCGACGTCAACGCAAAAGACGTTGAGCTTGCCGCTAAAGAACAAGCCTATGCAGCGTCCAGAGGTATAAAAGTCTTGTGTGGCAGGGTTAAAAAATGGGTAGACATGGACGATTGCGCAGGACTTTATTTTGCGGCCATTGAAGAGCGCAAGCCTGTCAACCCCTGTTGGCAATGCGCAAAAATAGAAACGTGGGTCAAAAAACATAATGTAAAAAAGAGCAAAAAAATGGGAAACCAAAAAGAAATCCAGCCGTTTGCGGGCTGGGAAAAGTACGAAAAAAAGACTTGCTACAATAGGGATGCCGCCGAATTTGTGAGAGTATCCCCAAAAACATTGTCCTTCTCTTCCGCTGTTGTCAAGAAGTTCAATCTTCAGGCATTTCAGTTTGTCGATTTGTTTTTTGCTCGGGGCAAAATTGGGTGTATCTTATATAACACAAACGAAGACGACAAACATCTCGTTTTGACAAAAAGTGTAGGCGAAGCCAGGAAGCATTGTTCCTTGGTTGGAGCCTGGCGGCAAAGATTGTTGGATGCTTCTGCGATTGGACGACATACAACAATCAAAAAAGTATCCGAGAATGCCATTGAAATCACGCTGGAGCCGCAAAAATGAGCGCCTGGCATAAGCAGGCGATCCCGCTTCGATTTGTGGAGGTCTTTGCCGAGGCAATAGACAAACACTGTGCCGGGACGCGGCTAAAAGTCGTCAGGAAGCGAATTGATAAATGGGTGGCTGTCTGCTGGGAGTTTATCCCCGGCGGGCGCAGGGAACGGGACTGGTCAGTGCAAAAGAAAACAGCAAAAATATTCAATAATCTCAAGGAATACGTGCATAACGAATGGTGGCCAGAAGAAGAAATAGCTTACCCTCCTGCAATATGTACGGCAATGCTTGCCGTTGTCGATGATGCGTATTTTGCCATGCCGTCAAACAATCCAGAGCGCAAACATGCCTGGAAATGGTTGCGCAGGGCGCTATTTGACCTGACAGAACTCACGGATCCGGAACTTGAAGACCGCGAAGCCCATCACTGGGGATGCCGTCTCGCCGACAAGGTAAAAGAGGAGATAGAGCAATGAACGACGAAATCCTGACCGCCGCACAGGTTGCAGACCTCTTGCACACAAGCAAGGATTGGGTGTACAGGCATAAGCGTCTGCTTGGCGGTTTCAGCCCTTGCTTCCGGGGAAATATCCGGTTCTCTCTGCAAAAAATTAAGGAGGTCTTCAATGCCCAGCAGAATGAAGAATGGCAAGTGGCGGGCGGAAAAGAAAATAAACTATGTCAGGAAAACAAAAGTCTTCCTGACCAAAAAAGAGGCCGTAGCCTGGGAAGCTGCGCAAACTGCGGAACTTTGGGTACAACAAGCCGCTCCGATCCACACGGTCTCTTGTTATGAATGGGGCACGCAGTATCTTGATATGTGTCGGGAGCGCTTTGTATATAAGACATATCAAGAAAAACTTCTGGCCGTAAAACTGCTGATAAAAAGTGTCGGTGCTGACTTTCCTGCCGAAGATTTAACCCCTGCCATAACGTCCAGACATTTACGGGTACAAAACAGGGAACGGAGCGGCTACGCTGCGAACAAAGACCGTAAAAATTTGCGGGCAGCGTGGGAATGGGGTGTCAAATATTTGGGTCTTCCCAAAGACAACCCTTTCAGCATCGAGAAATTCGCGGAGAAGCGGAGTCCTCGCTATATACCGACTATTGGAGACATGGAAATGGTCTTGCAATCAGTGTCAGGTGCAGAATATGCACTTTTACTGACCATGCTGCATACCGCAGGGAGAAAAACAGAGGTGCTTGATCTGCGCTGGTCGGACATTGATTTCCAGGAGTCGTCCATTGCTCTTAAAACCCGCAAACGCAAAGATGGGACGCAGGAGATTGACAGGGTGCCGATGACAGCGACCTTGAAACAGGTCTTGCTGGAGCATAGACGGTCAACGGACTCTATATGTTATGTGTTTTCGGTTCCCTGCGCCCGTAAGTTTATGGCACGGGCTTGCAAAAAGGCGGGAGTAAAGCCGTTCGGTTTTCACTCAATTCGGCATCTGTCGGCTTGCATGATGGATAAAGCAGGAGTCCCACTTGGCACAATACAAGCGGTGTTGAGACACAAATCGGCGGCAACTACATCAAGATACCTGCACTCCCTTCGCGGAGTACAGGCGAATCTTGACGACGTGTTTAACTGCAAAGTGTTGGAGCTGCGTTCTCAAGTGTCGTGAAAAAATTACTTTGAAAAGCAAAGTCCACATTTTGGTACACACGTTTACAGCGAAAGAAATAACAAAATCGCCTAACTATTTGATTTTAATGGTGGGCGGTACAGGGCTTGAACCTGTGACCCCCGGCTTGTAAGGCCGATGCTCTCCCAACTGAGCTAACCGCCCCTGAGTAAAAAAAGGAATTAAAAGGTAACAGGGAAGCTGTCAATATTTTTTCTTGCCATTTTATTATCTGAATTTAGAAACATCAACTATTCGTATTGGTTATTGTTGTTGAAGGAAAAAAGAAACAAAAGGAGTCTCAATTGAGATGAGGGATTGCGCACATATCAAGGTCGGTACAGACATGCTATATACTGCTCGGCGCCTCTGTCCTCTTCTCTAGCCCATTGATTAAAAGGAAGAAAGGAAGCATGAAATCCTCCCCCCAATAAACAAAAAAACAAGAAAGACTTGACTTGTTGTCATAAAATTGACAGCTAAGAAACGTACCACATAACAACAAGCAAAAAATGAGGAAAAAATGCAACTTGATACATGTGGAATTCTTGGACAAAGCCCCATCTGGAAAGATGTTTTTCGCATTCTTTCCAAAGTGGCGCCCACTGACAGCACGGTTCTTGTAACGGGCGAATCAGGTACGGGAAAAGAACTGCTTGTCCGCGCCCTGCATATAAACAGCCTGCGCAAAACCAAACCTTTTGTTCCGATTAACTGTGGAGCAATCCCAAGCGAACTGCTTGAATCCGAACTCTTTGGACACGAAAAAGGCGCCTTTACCCACGCCATTCGCTCCCGAGCGGGCAGATTTGAACTGGCTTCCGGCGGGACAATTTTTCTTGACGAAATTGGCGAAATGGAACTTAACTTGCAGGTAAAAATTTTACGTATCCTGCAAGAAAGAGAATTTGAACGGGTTGGCGGCAACCAAACGATTTCCACAGATGTTCGCGTGGTTGCCGCGACCAATCGCGACCTGGAAAAAGAGGTTGAAAAAGGGACGTTTCGCGAAGATCTTTTTTACCGTCTCAATGTTATTCCTCTGCATCTGCCCCCCTTGCGGGAACGGGGAGATGACATTTTACTGCTCGCCCAAAGCTTTTTACAGCGTTTTTGTCAGGAAAAAAAACGAAAAGAGCTGAAACTGGAACCTGAAACAGCAGCCCTGCTTAAGCAGTACTCATGGCCGGGTAATGTTCGGGAACTGGAAAATTTCATGGAACGTATTTCCATACTGTGCGATAACAATACCGTACAACGCAGTGATCTGCCGCCAAAAATCTTACAACAGACACAGGAGCTGGCACCAAAACCTGAAACTTCCCAACAAGCAACAGAACCAACAGAGTTCCGCGGGCCATGTCTGGCAGACCTGCAAAAAAGCGGGTTAGGACTGAAAGAATTTTTTGAAGCCATGGAAGACCAGCTCCTTTTTGAAGCCTTGCAACAAGCTGACGGCATAAAAAACAAGGCCGCGGATTTGCTGGGAATAAAACGCACAACCCTGATTGAAAAATTACGGAAAAAAAATATTCAATAAAAGATACAATGCCTTGTTGGAGACAGAACTGTATGACCGGCAACCGCTTTTTCTTTCTGCTTTTACTTGTCCTGATATTCACTCAGGTATCTCCAGCATCGTCCTTAACCACCTCCTGGCATAAAATGCCCCAAAATGAACGTTTGAGCCTGCATTTTGAAAAAGACGTTCCGCCCTTGAAAGTAACCAGAACAGGTTATTTGCAACTGACAATCCCTTTGCCCTCCGACTTTTGGAAAAAGGAAAAAAAAGCCCTGCCGGCAATTCTGCCTGATTCCGATTTTATCAAACGGATTGATTTTACCCCAAAAAACATAAAAATCAGCTTAAAAAACCGTTCTATCGGCTTTATCTTTTCTCCTCTTGAAGAAGAAAAAAACTTCCTTGTTGATATATTCTTTGATCCGGTTGGCAAAAACTGGGCTCCTCCAGCTCCGAAAACAGCCCCCAAACAGCCAAACAAAGTGCAGCCCAAAAAGAATCCAGCAGCGCAGCAACCAAAAGCCCCGGTACAACAAGGGCCTTCAAAAGCTGCAACAGCAAAACAGCCCCAGGCAGCTCCGGCGGCCCCAAAAATCAGTCCAACACTCGCTCCCAAACAGAAACAAGCCGAGGCTCCTCCAAAAAAACAGGTTCTGGCGGGAAAACAAGACCCTAAACAGGAGCCAGACAACACACCTGCTCAACCGGCTGAACAAGCTGTAACAAAAGAGCTGTCAGCGGAGGAGCAGGAGCGATTCAAACTACGGCAAACAATTCAAAATACATCCGCTTCAAATCCGGCTGTATTTCGCTCTCCCGGCAACCAGATGCAATCAGCAGAAGAAGCAGCCAACCTGGAAGAAATCAAACAAGAGCAAGCTGCCGTCAGTCAGCCTAAACCGGTGGCATCAGAACAGCAGGCCCCCTCACGGCAGGCAAAACAGCCCCAACAGACAAGAGGCCAAAAAATTGAGCCGAGCAGGGAACAAGCTCCCACTCAGACAGGCATGATTGCGAATCTGGCCTCTGAAAAAATTCCGGGAACTCCTGAGTATAACAACAGACTGTTCAATGAAATTGAAACATTTATTGCCAATGACACACCGCTCCAGGCTTTGCCCCTTCTGGAAGAGCTGTTGCAGGCAACAATGTCCGCGGACATGCAGGAAGCCGTACTTTATCTTTATGGAGATGTTCTTTTTCAGACCTCAATCAACAATTTTGAGGCCAATTTTCATCCAATCATGCGCGCCTACCAAAAAGCGATCAATTACAATCCCCACTCCCCAAAAGTGCCACACGCTCTTTTACAGATGGGACACGCCAACTTGCTGGTAAAAAATATCCCGGAGGCCAAAGGTTATTTTGATCTTTTGAAAAAGAAATACCCACGGGACTTAACTATCCCGATTATAGACTTTCTTTGGGGAAGCCATTTCGCAAAAGAGGAAAAGCATCAGGAGGCCGCGAAATATTTTCAAAATGTTCTGCTTCAGTATCCAGAGTATAAAATCGCCCTGCCAAGCACAATCGGTCTGGCCAGAGCGCTCAACAATCTCAACTACAACAAGCAGGCCGAAGAAATAATAGATTATCTCAAAAAAAGGTGGCCGCGCGCTTATATTACTGATCCGTCCCTGCTGATGCTCGCCGGTATCATTGCCCAGAAAAACAACCGGATTGACACGGCAAAAGAAATATTTTCGCTCTACTACAATATGCAACCCAATGGCCCGGACGCAGATATGGTTCTGGCCCGCCTGGGAGACATAGCGCTGCTGCAAAAAAAGAAAGATGTTGCCAGACATCTATATGAAAAAACAGCTGAAGATTTTCCAGACAGGGAAGGCGGTCTTATCGCCCAAATGCGTCTGGCCGAAGAAGGTATTTTTGACGCACCTTCTATCAAGGATATGTTCACTGTCTTTGACAGGCCATATAATTTACGACCGGAAAAAATTTACCGGAAAATTATCAATGAATATCCCAAAAGCCCTCTGGCTCCTGTTGCCCATCTCAAACTGGCCATGTGGTTGTTATGGGAAGACAAATTCAAGGAAAGTCTGGTTGAAGTAAACGACTTTCTTGGCAAATTTCCAATCAGCAATCTCCAGCAACGGGCTGTTTCAGTTGGACAAAAGGCCTTTGAACGCCTGATGGAGGAACACGCCAAAGAGGACCGGGTTGTTGAAACAGCAGAATTCTGGAAAAAATACAGCTTCCTGCGTGATGAAAATAGCCTCAAGCCTGAACACCGGGTTGCTTTGGCACACGCGCTGTGGAAAACAGGAGACGCGAAAGAATCCTTGCGTCTGGCCCAGCCTTTTTTGAACCAGAAAATAGAAAAAAATCAGGCATCAGAGATGATTCTTGACCTTGTTCTTTCTATTTACACGGACTCACAGAACTGGGAAAAAATCACAACTCTCGCGCCCCAGATAACAGACTGGGAACTTGCACCCCAAAGGCAGCGCCAGGCGGATTACGCCCTAGCTCTGGCTCACGAAAATCTGGGGCAAAGCGAAAAAAGCCAGCCCCTGTGGCACAAACTGGGGCTGGATGTCGGCCTGCAGGACAGCCAGCGGGCCTACGCCCTGTATTTCATGGCCCTGCATGCCTACTCCAAGGAAGACCTGGCCAATGTCGCTCTTTTTGGCAAAGAAGCACTCGAACTCCTGCTGGCACTTGAAGTGCCGGATCAGCCCAAAATAAAAGACTGCCTTGATCTGCTCATCAGGGCCACGGAACAAAGTGGACGCAAACAGGAAGCATTGGCCTGGGCCCTGGAATACAACAAATATGTCAATCCTGATGATGAGCAGTGGCCCGCTTTTACTTACCGTCTGGCCAATCTGTACAAACTGAATTCAGATATTGAAAACTGGAAGAAAAAACTGAATGAACTCATTAAGCTGGCACCGCAATCCATTTACAGTGAAATGGCAACGTCCGACCTGAAAGGATACGAACTCAATAAAGATGTGAAACGCTTTTCCTGAGAAAAAACAATGAACCGTCAACCTGTTGTAAACGGAAAATTCTATCCGGCTGAAGCCTCACAGCTCCGCCGGGAGATTCAAGGCTTTCTTGGCCCCCAAAAAGACGAAAATCGCAGTTCGTTGCTGGCAATGGTTCCACACGCGGGAATCGTCTTTTCCGGTGCGGTTGCCGGACAGACTCTTATGCAGGCCGGGCTACAGGAAACCGTTATTCTCATCGGCCCCAATCATACCGGACGCGGATACCCTGTTGCGCTGTGGCCTGATGGCTGCTGGCAGATTCCAGGGGCAAGCCTGCCGGTCAATCAGGAACTTGCAACAGCCCTGCTTGCCATAAACGGCGTTGAAAAAGACTATGAAGCGCATCTTTTTGAACACTCACTGGAAGTCCTCCTTCCTTTTTTGCACCAGATACAGCCCAAAACGTCCATTGTCCCGCTTTGCCTGTCAAACCCGAACCCACAATTTTTACTCAGCCTTGGCTCCGGTCTGGCCCAGGTCATAAAAACCTGGAAAACTCCTGTCAGCCTGGTCATCAGTTCGGATATGTCACACTTTCTTCCCCAGCAACAAACAAAAGATCAGGACAGTCTGGCCCTGGCACAGATTCTGGCCCTGTCGCCGCTTGGACTGTATGAAGTCGTACGCCGAAAACGCGTCAGCATGTGCGGCGTGCTGCCAATGGTTACAGGACTGCAAGCGGCATTAAGTCTTGGAGCGAGCTTTGCCCGTTTGTGCGCCTACGCGACATCAGGCGAAGTAACGGGAGATTATGAGCGGGTTGTGGGATATGCTGGCGTACTGGTCGGCTCAGAGCAACTGTAAGTCCCAGTTCCAAAGTCCGGGCCGTTTTCTCAGTTCCACACTGCGGGGCACCTTTTCGTCCAGCGTAACAAACAGGCTGTATCCGGCATTTGCCAGTTCCCGTTTCTTTTCTCCCAGATCAAGCCGCCAGTTCGGATACACCCAGGTCAGGTTGTCATGCTGTATTGCCCAGGCCTGTTCTTTTTTGGGGCTGACAAAGGGTTCACCCTGTTTAAGTTCAGGATTTACAATACGGGCAAGGGCCAGCGGCCAAAAACCTGCCAGCACAATTCCCAGAGGCAAGGGGCTCATCTTGGGCAGGGCAAGCATGTTTTCGCTACTGAGTTCCGGCGAGACAATGGCACCGGAAAATCCCATTTCCTTAAGCGTAAGCAAGGCATGAGCATTGGCGATATTACAGAAAGGTCCGGCCCAGACCGCGGCCGGTACGCGCTCAAAAAGCTCTATCTGCCAGGGAGCGTTGAGCACAAAAAGCCCGCCGCCTCGCTTTTGAATCCGCGCGATACACTCCTGCCATTTTTTTTCTTCCCGCGGCCAGATAACAGGCGGCAGCCAGTGCCAAACCTTGCCCACGGGAAATTTTCCATCCAGATCTAACCAAGCCCCATCATAACGGGAATTGAAATGGTGCGCAAAACAAACAGTCTGTACCGGCACCTGCTTGTTTTTCTGTATTTTCATGCCCTGCACAGGCTTTGGACAAAAAGATGAGGGCTGGATGTCCGGACCGTCAAAAGCCGCTAATTCCTGCTCCAGAGCCTGCATCATTGCAAGCAGTTCCGGTTCGCGCCGGTCAACAAGAAAAACAGGAGTCCCTTTGGGCGCGGGCCGTGATGGTAAGCGCATATCAAGCCGCCCTCCCCTGGGAAGCGCCCGGCGTACCTTGTACAGAAAATGCCAGGGCTGATCGCTGTACCCGATACGGAGCAAATCTCCACTTAACAAGGGCTGGCGGGGCATAAAATATGTTTTTTTTCCGTCCTTGCGGATCACTCCAAGCTGCAGGCCGGAGCCTGTTTGTTCCTGATCAAAGGGCAGTTTTGGGCGTTGCGGCAGGAAAAGATAATGCCCGCTCTTTCTCCCAAGAGACTGGCTCAGGTATTCTTCCGCCATCTTGCGCGCCTTTGGGTCATCGCCATGATCACGCAGCAGTTGGTACGCCTTGACCGTATAAAAAACATAATGCGGCCCTTTTTTACGGCCTTCAATTTTCCAGGAACTGACTTGGGAAATTTCACACAGCGGACGAGTGAGTACATCCAGGCTTAAATCTGAACAGGAAAAAAAACGGCAGGAGCTCCTGAACTGTTCATACTGCCGGCGGCATGGCTGCACACACCTGCCCCGCAGCCCGCTTCTGCCGCCCAGAAAACTGCTCCAGTAACAACGGCCGGAAACCGCGTAGCACAACGCGCCGTGAATAAAAACTTCCAGCTCCAGGTTTTCCGGCGTGTTTGCTGCCATCTGCCTGACTTCATCAATATTCAGCTCTCTTGGCAGTACCGCCCGTGTCGCGCCAAGTTTGTGAACACTGGCCAGAGCGCTTGGAGAACAGGCATTGGCAAGAGTTGAAAGATGCAGCCCCCCTTCAAATCCGGCCATGCGGGCGATACGCAGCACACCTAAATCCTGAATAATAAGCGCGTCCGGGTGCACGTAACGCTGCAGATTTTCCACAAGATGCCCGACCCGCTCTGCTTCATCAGGCTTGAGCAGTGTATTGAATGTAACATGCACGCGCGTGCCGCGGGAATGAGCCAGTTCAGTCAGCCTGGCCAGTTCTTTCAGGGAAAAATTATCCGCTTCCATGCGTGCGGAAAAATTTTTCAACCCGCAATACACAGCGTCCGTGCCAGCAGCCAAAGCAGCCAAAAAAGCATCCGGCCCGCCAGCCGGCGCAAGAATTTCAGGAGTATGTTTTTCTTTCATATTCACTACTGGTAAGAAAAATGATCAAATCCCTGACAGGTAAGCGGTACTCCCTGCAAAAAAATCCCCGCCTTCTTGCAGACTGTTCCGATAAAACGTCCCTGCAAACCAAGTTCATCTCCCAGTCGGACAACAGCTTGTTTATCAACCACAGCCACAAGCGCGTAATCCTCGCCTCCAAGCAGGGCAAATTCAAGCGGATTTTCTCCTGTACGGCTACACCAGGATACAATTTCAGAGTCAAGGTCCGCGTGATCAAGCTCAATCTCCACGCCCATATCAGGCCCAAGTAAACGGGGAAAATCCCGCGCCAGACCGTCAGACACGTCCATCATGGCCATGACTCCTTCAAGACCGGCCAACTGTATTCCCGCTTCAACCTGCGGCAATGGCCGTAAATGCGCCTCAATCGCCCGGCTGTAGCCGCGAGAGGACATTCCTGACTCCAGCAAAAAAAGTCCTGTTCTGGCAAGGCCAATCTTGCCGACAAGAAAAATTTTGTCACCTTCACGGCAATGTCCGCGAAGGCGGTATCCCGAAGAACAATCTCCCCAGATGGTAATATTGGCAGCCAGCTTGTCCGCCCGGCTCAGATCGCCGCCGCTCAAAAAAAGTGCATGTTTCTGAGCCAGGCCGGACATGCCGGAAAAAAAGCCAGACCAGAAGTTCTGATCAAGACCGGTGGGAACAGCCAAAGACAGGCTGAAACCCAAAGGAACCGCCCCCATCGCGGCGATATCACTGATATTAACAGCCAGAGCCTTGTGTCCAATGTCAAATGGAGAAAAATATCTACGTCGAAAATGCACGTCTTCAATAAACAGATCACTTGTCACGCACATCTTTTCCGGACAGGAAAAAACAGCGCAATCATCTCCCCGTCCAACAAGCATGCCGTGATTAGGAAAAAAACGGTCTATCATGGCCAAAAAATCAGCTTCACTTCCAATCATGCAAGCTCCGGCTGTCTGTGCTCTTTTCGCGGCGGCAAAAAACATTGTACCTTATTGGCAAGGAAATCAAACAACTTAGTCCACAAAAACATACTTTTTTTTCACAACTCACTTGAACTTTCTCCTATCTGATATATATTCTTATCTCTTCACTAACAGAGAGAAAAAATGACAAATTCAACAATCACCATTGTCCTGTTTGCCCCCATACGATAATGGACTGAAAGTCATTTCCTGAGAAATCGTTAACAGAAAGAACTGGATAAAAATATCCAGAACAAAAAGGAGGAGTTGTGGCTGCAAAATACGAATGTCCCTGTGGATACGTTTATGACCCGGAACTGGGTGATCCGGAAAACGGAATTGAACCGGGAACGGCCTTTGAAGATATTCCGGAAGACTGGGTCTGCCCCACATGCGGAGCAGAAAAAGAATACTTTGAAAAGGTCTGATCCACCACCAAGCCCTCTGGCCAACCAGGGGGCTTTTTCAGGCTCTATTCAAAACAAAATTCAATAGTAAACTCTCCGCCGGCACATTTGAAAGGCACAGCCATGACCGGAGCCTTGGTCTGGTGCGAAATGGTGTGATTGTCTCCCAAAACAATACTTGGAGTTGTTCCTACCATGCTTACGCCAAAAGCTTCCAAACCGATGCGAGCCTGTCCGGAAATCATGTTTGTAATCTCGCCAACCGCGTCCTGCGCGTCCTGTACGATATCTCCGATCTCATCTCCAAGCATTTGCCTGACAATATACACGGCGCATTCCCGACTGAAAGTGATGGAAAATGTCCCTGACTTGTTGCCGGACATACCAATAATTCCAGTCACGTCACCAACAGCCTGATTATTCTTCTTTACATAGGGAGTTCCCGGCACAACTTCTGTCATAGCCATCATTGATAACACATCTTTTGTCGCCTTGATAAAAGGTTTTGCCAATTCAAAATCCATCCTGCTTACTCCTTTTGCTCCGGAACTGTCCGTGAAGCTCAGAAAATCACGCCTATTCTCAATCTCATCAATTTCAATTTTATATTCCATTTCAGTGGCAAGAGCAAATTTTTTCACCCTAAAAAATCTCTAGCTGTCCTTTCTGATGCCCAACTCTTTTACCTTTCTGTGGATATAACTTCTTTCCATGCCAATATTCTGGGCCAGCTTGCTGATATTGCCCTCAGCTCGGTCATATTCCCGCTGTAGAAACCAGGTTTCAAAGATGGTGCGGGCAGCCTTGAAATCAGCGGGAATATCTTCGGCAAAAAAATCTCCCGTAACCACGGCTCCAGGATTTGGGTCCAGGGGCAGCATGGCCGCGGTCACTTCCTGGCCCTGATACAAAATAAAAAGGCGCTCCACAAAATTTTTCATCTCCCGCACATTCCCCGGCCAGGAATAATGCGACAGAAACTCCAGGGCGTCTTTTGCGAAACACAGAGGCTTGAAATTATGTTCACGCACCATGCACGTTAAAAACTCTTCCAGCAACAACGGAATATCTTCACGCCGCTGCCGCAAAGGCGGTACATGCAATGGAAAGACCTTCAGACGGTAATACAGGTCCGCCCGAAAATTGCCCTTTTCAATTTCACTTTCCAAATCCTTGTTTGACGCGGCAATAACCCGCACGTCAACCCGTATCCGTTCATTGTCACCAACCCGTTCAAACTGCTGTTCCTGTAAAATACGCAAAATCTTTGCCTGTGTTTTCAGGCTCATATCGCCAATTTCATCAAGAAAAAGCGTCCCCTGATCAGCCAGCTCAAACCTTCCCTGTTTCATCTTGTCCGCGCCGGTAAATGCACCCTTGGCATGTCCGAACAGTTCGGATTCAATAAGTTCTTCAGGAATCGCCGCGCAGTTGACCGCCACCATTGGCATGTCCTTGCGCAGACTGGCCGCGTGAATTGAACGGGCGACAATTTCCTTGCCTGTTCCGTTTTCACCGGAAATAAGCACCCAGGCAGAAGTGGGCGCGACCTGGGCGATCATCTTTTTAAGTTCAACAATGGGCTGTGATGTTCCGCTCAGTTTCTGAACATGCTTTTCCCGCATCTGGCGACGCAAGTCCTTATTTTCCCGTTTGAGCGTCATGTAATCAAAGGCTTTTTTCACGGCTAGTAAAGACGCATCAAGTGAAAACGGTTTTTCAATAAAGTCAAAGGCCCCTTTTTGCATGGCTTGAACAGCTGTTTCAATATTTCCGTGACCGGAAATCATGATCACGGCCAAATCTGGAAAGGTCTGGCGCAAACGATCCAAAACATCCATGCCGTCCATACCGGGCAGCCAGATATCAAGAAAAACAAGATCAGGCTGGTGTTCCTGAGCCAGACGCAGCCCCTCTTCCCCGCTTTCGGCTTCAACCACCCGATAGCCTTCATCATTCAGGATACCGCGCAGAGAAAACCGGATAGCCTTTTCATCGTCAACAATCAGAATCTTCCCTTTCATACTCTGTCACGCTCCATCCGCACCCGGTCTTTTATATCAAATTCGATAATAAAAACAGAACCATGCCCACTTGATTCAGCCCGAATTGTCGCGTTATGTTCCAGCAAAATGGAACGGACAATTGTCAGACCAAGACCTGTACCGCCTTTGCGGCGGGAATAATAGGGCTCAAAAAGGCGGGACAATTCTTCAGGATCAAGGCCCGGTCCATTATCCATTACAGTCAGACGCACAAGACGCGCCTGGGCGTCAAAACTGACCGCCACCCACACCTTACCATCTGTTTTTCCCTGCATAACCTGCGTGGCGTTCAAAAACAGATTGGTCAGTACCTGACGGATCCCGCCGGAATCAAAATAAAATCCGGGAATATTTTCTCCCGCATCAAGGTACCAGGTAATTTGGCTCTGCGTCTGGGCAAAATCACTGACAGTTTCCTGCAGCAAAGGCACGATGTCGCCCTCAGCCAGTTCCTGCTGCGGCAGTTGGGCAAACGAAGAAAAATCACTGAACATTCTTTGCAAAATTTCAACCTGGCGAACAATCAAAGCCGTACAATCAGAAAAAACACTGTCTGTAATCTGGGCTGCAAACTTTTTTTCCAGACGCTGGGCAGACAGCTTGATAGGAGTGAGCGGATTTTTTATTTCGTGGGCAATGCGGCGGGCGACCTCTTTCCAGGCATCCAGACGCTGCATCTTTTCCATTTCCGTAATATCTTCAAATACGGCTACAATACCCCGCCGATGCACTTCTGGCGTGTCCAGGACAACAGCGCTGATCAGAAGCCGGATATCATTGTGATCGGAAAAGGTTACAGTCACTTGTCTTTGCCAGCGGGAAAAAGGATTTTCATACAAAAAATCTTTCATGTCCTGTACAAGTCTTCTGAAAAAATCAGGAAGAAACTGAACAGGGTCACGCCCCAGCAAGGCAGACGCACGCACGCGTAAAATTTTTTCCGCCGCATGATTGACAGTCATAATCTTCCCCTCATGGTCAAGAGCAATGACACCCGCCGTAATATTATCCATAATGGCCTGAGCGTATTGCCGGCGCGCCTCAAGTTCCAGATTTTGCTGCTCCAGACAGGTATTAGCCGCCAGCAGATTCTCCTGGCTGAGTTTCAGATCTTTGGCCATCTGATTGAACGAGCTGATCAGGACATTGATTTCATCATCCGCGCGATCCTCAATAAACACGTTCAGGTTGCCTATGGCAACTTCTTTTGTGGCTTCAGCCACAGCCAGCAGCGGCAGACTGATTTCCCTGGCCAGCCGGAAACCAAACCAGATGGAAGCCAGCAAAATAAGCAGAGTAATAAGAGCCAACACGATATAGAGAATAAGTTTGAGTGGGTCTTTCAGATTTTTGACCTGCTGATATTCTTTCGCGCCCCGTGCAATACCGTCAAGTCCGTTTAATACACCGGATTTCAATGTCTTGCCCAAAACAAGATACATATCTTTTTGACTATCAATCTCCAGGAAAGACAATACGCAATCATTTTGCCGGTCCTGGTAAAAAGAGGTGAAAAATTTTCGTTCAGACTGCCCTTTTTCACGCTCAAACTTCTCCTTCATCTGCGGCCAGACCTTTTCCCAGTTCTTTGATACCGCCCAGTATTGTTTCTTGCCTGTCGCGTCCAGGAAACCGAGCAGATCAAGGCCCCATTCCGCTTTTTTTTCCAAAACGATGCGTTCAATTTTTTTGTCAGCCGCAACAATTTTTTTCTGGCCGAGTTGACTCAGAAACATCAAACCCGTCCGTTTCATATCCTGTTCAATGGACGCGTAAAAAATCTGCCCCAGATTGACCGCCTGCTGAATTGATTCATCGACCTGGACCCGAAACAGATAATCAACAGAAGTTTGAACCAGACGAACGGAAAAAAGAAACATGAGCGTGACCGGCACAATAGCAAGGGAGACAAAGGTCAAAACCAGCCTTGTTCGCAGCTTTGAGCCAAAAACCTTTCGCCGTCTTTCCGTGACCAGTTTCAAAATATTTCTGAAAACAAGAAATAAAACGGTCAGCAAAAGAAGAACATTAATATTAAAAAGAGCAAGAAAAAAATAGGAATCGCCCCCTGCGTATTTGAGCTCAAGCCAGCTCAAACACACAGCAATCAAAAAAAAAGTAACAGCCAGCCAGACTTCACGCTGCCGTTTATTTTTTTCTTTTGACAGGTTGGAAGATTCTGCCAGTTTTTTTATCACCGCAGCATATCTTCCATGGCGTATATTTTGCCCGCAGGCTGAGACGCGAGCCAGGCAGCGGCGCGCAATGCCCCTTGGGCGAATGTTTCACGGGAATGCGCCCTGTGAGTGACTTCTATGCGCTCGCCCGGGCCAAAGTAAAACACCGTATGGTCGCCAACGACATCACCACCACGTAGTGTCTGCACACCAATTTCCTCATCTGTGCGCTCACCGACAATCCCTTCCCGGCAGCAACGCGCCACATCTTCATACTCCTGTCCTCTGGCCTGCGCCAGGCACTGCCCCAGACGGATAGCTGTTCCGCTGGGCGCGTCCTTTTTCAGGCGGTGATGCACCTCAGCGATTTCAAGGTCGTAAGCCGGCCCAAGCAGTCTGGTCAGTTGCGGCAAAACCTGCAACAAGACATTGATGCCAACACTCATGTTCGGCGACCAGAAAAGCGGTGTTCTTTTCGCGCTCGCGGCCAGTTCTTCCTTTTGGGCGGCATCAAAACCTGTTGTCCCAATAACAACAGGGCAGGCGTTTTGCGCAGCCAGCCTGGCATTTGCGACACTGAATTGTGGCGCGGTAAAATCAATGACTGTTCCGTGTATCTTTTGCTCAAACAGCTCACCGAGACTTGCGGCAACCGGACAGCCAAGTTGATCAAGCCCTTCCTGCCGCTCTTTTTTTTCCACAACCCCGGCCAGATACAAATCCGGATTTTTCCTGACCAGCCCGGTCAGAGTTGACCCCATGCGCCCATTGGCGCCCATGATAATAATATTTTTCATTTTTTCTCCTCACTCCATGCGTGCTGCCCGGCTTAAAAATTCCTTTTGACTGATTATTGTTATGCCATTTTCTCTGGCCTTAGCCAGCTTGCTTCCGGCCTTTTCTCCGGCCACCAGCAAGGTCACTTTCCCGGAAAAGGACATAGCAACCTCTCCCCCGCCGATTCTTACCATCTCCTGCGCCCGGCTTCGGCTCACCCCCTCAAGACTGCCCGTAAACAAAACAACCTGGCTGGCAAAAGGGAAATGTCTATTTTCCTTGTCCGGCAAATCGTTTCTGCGCGGCCAAAGTCCGACATTTTTCAGGTCCTGCAGCAGCTCCTGATTGCCCGCATTGGCAAAAAACAGCACTATCGAATCCGCCACCAGCGGCCCGATATCCGGCAGGGCTGTCAGATTTTCCCTGTCAGCCTGCCCAAGAGCGTCAAGGTCTTCAAAAGCGGCTCCCAGCGTGCGCGCGGTCTGCTGGCCAACCAGCCCGATGCCCAAGGCACTGATCAGTTGTTCCAATGTGCAATTTTGACGGGCAGCCTCAATTACCGTCAGCAGGTTATCTGCCAGTTTTTCCTTTACCCGCTCCAGACCGAGCAAGTCTTCGCGGCGTAGGGAAAAAATATCAGCAGCCGAGCGCACCAGCCCCTGCTCAACAAAAATCTCAATCCAGCGCGGGCCAAGACCGTCAATATTGAGTCCTGCCTTGGACGTAAAATAAATAATACGCTGCAATAACTGGGCAGGACAGGACGCGTTCAGGCACCGCCAGGCAACCTTGTTCTGCAACCGTCTGACCGGTTGTTCGCAAGACGGACAGGTTGTGGGGAACACAAAACGGGTCTCCTTTCCGCACCGCAGCTCAACAAGCGGACGGACCAGTTCAGGAATAACATCACCTGCCCGCTGCACAATCACCTTGTCGCCAATCAAAATTCCTTTGGCCTGAATTTCGCTTTCGTTATGCAGGGTTGCTCTGGCAACCGTGACTCCGCCCACACTGACCGGTTCCAGAATAGCCACAGGCGTCAGCACACCGGTTCGCCCGACCTGGACCTGAATATCAAGCAGGGTTGTTATGGCCTGAGCAGCCGGAAACTTAAGCGCCAACGCCCAGCGCGGCGCCCTAGCTGTAAATCCCAGGGCGGCCTGCAACTGAAGGTCATCAACTTTGAGAACAACCCCGTCAATATCAAAAGGAAACCGCCTCCTGTTTTGAATCAGGTCTTCATAATAGTCCCAGATTGCGCCAAACGAGTTGTACAACCCGGCTTCAGGTGCAATATCCAGCCCCAGCGAGCGCAAAAAACTAATCTGCTCAGACTGGCAACCAAAGGTTTTCCCTTGGCACCGGCCAATACCGTAGGCCAGAAAACGCAGGGGACGGCTGGCGGTAATGACCGCGTCAAGCTGACGCAAAGAACCGGCTGCAGCGTTCCTGGGATTGGCGAACAAGTTCAGCCCCTGTTCTTCCTGCCGCAAATTCAGGCGGTCAAAATCGTCCCGGTTCATAAGAACTTCTCCGCGTACCTCAAGCAGAGCCGGAATATCATCGCCTTTCAGGCGCAAAGGCAGGTTTTTAACCGTGCGCATATTGGCTGAAACATCTTCTCCGGTGCGACCATCGCCCCGTGTACCCGCCCCGCTGAACCGGCCGTTGATATATAAAATCTCCACGGCCAGACCGTCCATCTTGGGTTCCACCCAGCACGGCATTTCACGCGTGTCAGCCATCTTCCGCACTCGACTGACCCAGGCGTAAAAATCATCCCGACCCATACCATTTTCCAGACTATGCATGGGAATTTCCCGCGACCAGGGCGCAAATCCCGAAGCGGGACGCGCCCCGACCTGACGGGTTGGCGAATCATCGCTTGCCAGTTCAGGAACAGCAGCTTCCAGACTTTTAAGTTCACGAAACAGGGAATCGTACTCGGCATCTGAAATTTCCGGCGCGTCATCACTGTAATACAACCGGGCGTGACGGCTGATTTCCGCGCGTAAAAATTCAAGGCGTTGCTTGTTCTTCACATGACCTTCCAAAGAAAAATAAAACTATAATTTTTTCCTGTCCGGCAAGCAAGACGAAGAAACAGGCCTACCTGAAAAAACATATGCAGCCTTCAAGAGTTACCAAACAGGTCAGGAATAAGCTGATTGAAAAAATAAAAAACACCAAACCAACCCTCCCAGAAACATTTCTATTGCCGTTTAATTCGTTTTCGGATAGAGAAAAAATTCTTGAAGCTAAAAACATAGCTCTGCACAACAGAAACAAAAATTGAATCGCCATGATAACTTCCCTTTTTTCCTGTAGTTACCAAATACTTTTTTGCAAAAAACATAGAAGACATGACGATAAAAACATATTGTCTGTATGTTTATACGTTACAGAGTCAAACATAAAAACAATCCAGAGCAGCTATGCAAATATTTTTTAACTTTATCATAAAAGTATGCTTCATAACTTCAATGATGATTTTATCAGGATTCTTGTCCAACAGAATAAAGGATAAAACTTTCAATTCAATAATACAGGGCATTTTGTTCTCTATTATTGTGTATATTGACATGACAAATCCTTTTATCACTTCAAATAACTCAAACTATGACGCGAGAGAGGTATTATTAAACATCTCTGGCATTTATTATGGACCAATAAGTTGTTTTATCACCGGATTTTTCACAATGGTGCTCAGATTTTACAGAGGCACACAAGGAACATTTCCCGCAATTATAAGTATCGTTCTTATTGTTCTTACAACATTTATATTCTACTTAAAAACAGTGCCAAAAGGGAAAAATACAGAAATACGCACGATTTTTCTACTCAGTTTCATTACAAACGCTATAAGTTTTTTTTCTATCATACTTGTCCCGGAAAACATAAAAAACATTCAATCTACACTCATTGCATTGCTTGTATTGGTTATTTATCCAACCGCCACCATCGCATCAGCAATGATTATTAACTATATAAATATGAAAATATTTTTAACAAACGAGTTGAAAAAAAAGGAAGACTTGCTCACCAGCATTTTCTTAAACTCCCAACATGCCGCGTTGATTCTGGAAGACAACACTATTATGCAAGCAAATAAAAGGACGCTCAATTTATTCGGCTATGATGATTTCAAGGAAATGAGCGGAAAATCTTTTCTGAATTTTTTCCAGGTAACAGGTAAAGAATGCGGTGATTTTCTCAACGGCATCATATCCGGGAAAATTGACTGCAACGATAGAAAAAATTGCGAACTCGCCATCCTGAATAAATTCAAAGAGAAAATTCCTGTTGAGATGGAATTTTTTAACATTCACTCGCACGACAAAAAATACACCTACGTTTCAATGCTTGCTCTCAGGTAAAGAAATTGATGATTTTTAACCCGCAGATTACGCAGATTATTTTGAGATTGCAGTTTTTTGATTGACAGCGGCGAAGCACTATTTTGGGCAGTAACGACAAAGGGCATTCAGCAGAGCCGGCTGAAATCTCTTAACAGACATTCCCGAACTGACGAAAAAAAACTTGACAATCGCTCCAAGTTCAGAAAAAAGAATCGCCATGCAGCAAAATATATTTCATACACCAAATTGGTGGCTCTGGTAAAAAGAGCCGCGAGACCAACCACTAACCGCGGCAGCACGATGATACGGCTGATTGCGGTTTTTCTTTTTTTGCCTGCCGTATAATCCTGCCGCAAGGAGACAGCATGAATAAAGCAAAAGGATTTTTCGGTGAATACGGTGGACAGTTTATCCCAGAAAGTCTTCTTCCCATTGTCAACGCCATTGACCAAGCCTTTGAGCGTTACAAGGACGACCCGGAATTTAACGCGGAAATAGATGCCTGTTTCCGGCATTATTCCGGCCGCCCGACTCCGGTGTATTTTTGTGCCAACCTGACCAAAGAGCTTGGCGGCGCCCGAATCTATCTCAAACGGGAAGATCTGAATCATCTGGGCGCGCACAAAATCAATAACACCATCGGGCAGACCTTGCTGGCCAGGCGTATGGGCAAAAAACGGATCATCGCTGAAACAGGGGCCGGCCAGCACGGTGTTGCCACGGCCGCCACAGCCGCCCTGCTGAACATGGACTGCACCATTTACATGGGCGAAGAAGATATACGCCGCCAAAAACATAATGTCTTTCGCATGAAAATGATGGGCGCCAGGGTGCAGCCTGTCACCCGTGGACAAAAAACCCTGAAAGAAGCCGTGGACGAAGCATTCGAGGCCTTGCTAGCTGACCCTGAAGAAACATTTTACGTTATTGGCAGCGCGGTCGGACCGCACCCCTATCCAACAATGGTCAGACATTTTCAATCGGTTATCGGCACGGAAGCCAGAAAACAAATGCTTGAAAGCGCCGGTCGGCTGCCGGATTATGTCCTGGCCTGTGTTGGCGGCGGCTCAAACGCCATTGGCATTTTTTCCGCTTTTCTCAAAGACAGGGAAGTTCGCCTGCAAGGGATTGAACCAGCCGGAAGAGGACTGACGCCAGGACAGCACGCGGCCAGCCTGTCCCTTGGCACCCCAGGTATCTTGCACGGATTTCGCTCCTACCTGTTACAGGACGAAGCAGGAGAAGCCGCTGACGTGTATTCCATTTCCGCCGGACTGGATTATCCGGGAGTCGGGCCTGAACACAGTGCCCTCAAAGACGAAGGACGCGCGCAGTATGTTACCATTGGCGACACGGAAGCCATAGAAGCCCTGATGCGCCTGTCCCGCGCCGAAGGGATTATTCCTGCTCTGGAATCTGCTCACGCCTTGGCTCAGGCCATCAAGATTGCGCCAACGCTTGACGCTGACAAAATCATACTCGTCAATTTGTCCGGTCGTGGCGACAAGGACATGGCACAGATACAGGAAGTTATACACTTTTAATCTGCGCGGCTTGTTACTTTCGGCGGATAATGCCAAGCACATTGGGCAGGTATCGGTTACGATTTTCTATCCAGAATGTTTGGGAATTGGTGCCGGAAAAAATCTGTTTTGACTTTGGAGTACGAATGTACAGGCTGGCGTCCACACCGCCTTCAACATACATGGTCATGGAAATATCAAGAGGCAGGGAAAGCAAAACATCAGTAAAATGGCGCACGGAAAGCAGACTGCGACTGTGAATAAAAAGCAGTTCGCCCGCGCTATTCACACCCACTGCCGCGATGCTGACAGGCTCAGAGTCCCTGTACCAGACATTTTTTTGTTCCTTGCTCACAAGACGAAAATTCTGGATACAGGAGCCGTACTGTCCGAGCAGGTCCCGCCACTGCGGGCAGTGGTTTTTGTCTATCATCTGCACCTGCGGCAGGTCAGGAACAAGCGGCTCAAAAAGCAAAAAAGCACCGTACCCGGGATTGACATAGCCGTTATTTTCCATGCCCCGACTCTTCATGTATCCGGTGCTGGTTCGCATATCCGGCATGTACATACTGGCGTTAATGGCGGCCACCATATCGTATCTGGCTGCCCACTCCTGGAGTAAAGCCCTGCCCCCGTCCTTGCTGGCCATACACAAAATCGGCTTGAAAAGGCTAAGGTCAATGCGCAGTACATGGATACGGCAGGATTGGGAAACAATTTCTTCCGGGCAGGAAAACTCCCGCAGCCATAAACCAGCTTCCAGTTCTTGCCAGGCGTGGGCAAGACCTGTACTGAGAAGCAGCAGGTAAAGGGTAAAAAGTATTCTTTTCACTGCAGGTCAACCTCATATCCCTTTGGCTGAATTTGTAACAACCATTTTTTACTTTTTATGGAAATATAACGCTCATGTCTATAGCTGTAATCGGAGCCGGACTTGCCGGTTGTGAATGTGCCTGGCAACTGGCAAAACATGGTACCAGGTGCACGCTTTTTGAAATGAAACCCAAGCGCTTTTCTCCGGCCCATCAGCAGGAGGGGCTAGCGGAACTGGTTTGTTCCAACTCCTTTCGCTCTGAAGACGAACACTGTGCCATTGGGCTGCTGAAACTGGAAATGCAGGAGCTCGGCAGCCTGATTATGCAGACCACCTATGAATGCCGCGTGCCGGCAGGCCGGGCTCTGGCAGTTAACCGCGAACAATTTTGCGCTCGGATAACTGAAAAAATCACAGCCCTTCCCAACATTACCCTGCGCCGTCAGGAAATAAAAAGTCTTTTCGCGCCGGAACTGGCCAAATTTGACCGTGTTGTTCTGGCGGCTGGACCGCTGGTAACAGACGAACTGGCCGCGGAATTACGGGAACTGGCAGGGTTTGAGCATCTGTATTTTTATGACGCTATTGCTCCGATTGTGGTCACAGACAGTATTGATATGAGCGTTGCCTACTGGGGCGAACGCTACCAGCCGGACGGGAAGGACTACCTAAACTGTCCGATGCGGGAAGAAGAATATCTGGCTTTTATCAAGGCCCTGCGTGAAGCCGAATATGTGGCCCCCCGCGCCTTTGAAAACGAAATCCATTTTGAGGGCTGCCTGCCCATAGAAGCCATGGCTGAACGCGGCGACATGACACTGGCCTTTGGCCCGCTGAAACCTGTTGGCTTGCCTGACCCGCGTACCGGAAAAGACCCATTTGCCGTTGTGCAGCTGCGGGCGGAAAAACAGGATAAATCAACCCTGAACATGGTTGGGTTCCAGACCAAACTCAAATATGGCGAGCAGGAACGGATTTTCCGCATGATTCCAGGACTCAGAAACGCCCAGTTTGAACGGCTGGGCAGCATTCACCGCAATACCTTTCTCAACGCGCCGCAGGCCCTGAGTGCCAGTCTGGAGATGAAAAACAGGCCGGGGCTGCACCTGGCCGGACAGATTACAGGAGTTGAAGGCTATCTTGAATCCGCTGCCTGCGGCCTGTGGCTGGGGCTGCATCTGGCCGGAAAAATCAAAAATTTCCCCCCGCCGCAAACAGCTCTGGGGGCGCTCTTGGCTCATTTGCAAACCCCAACAGACCGCTTTCAACCAGCAAATGTCATTTTTGGACTCATGCCCCCTCTTGCGCAAAAAGTCCGCAAACGTGAACGCAAAAAACTCTACGCCCGCCGCGCCAGAACCGTTTGGCAACAGTGGCTGGAAGAACTGCCATAGTTTTTTTTGCGGATAGTTTAAGCGCACCGGACAACACACAAGAAGGGCTGTACATGAAATTTCTTCACACCTCTGACTGGCATTTGGGGCGCTCCCTGTATGGGCGCAAACGCTACCGGGAACAAGGAGCCTTTCTGGATTGGCTGATTGCAACCATTGAAAAGGAAAAGGTTGATGTCCTGCTGGTGGCTGGAGACATATTTGATACCGGCATGCCCGGTAATCAGGCCCAAGAACTGTACTACCGCTTTTTATGCCAGACAGCAGCCACGTGCTGCCGCCATGTGGTGGTCATTGGCGGCAATCATGATTCTCCGTCTTTTTTGAATGCCCCAAAGGAACTTTTGCGAACGCTCAATGTCTATGTGGTGGGAGCTATAACAGATTCCCTGGAAGATGAGATAATTGAAATTTACGGTTGTGAAGATTCTTGCCCCAATCCGGCACAAACCGCCATTATCTGCGCGGTGCCGTACTTGCGGGACAAAGATATTCGCGTGATGGAACCCGGTGAAACCATTGACGATAAAAACAAAAAACTGGCTCTGGCCATCAAGACCCACTATGCCGAAGTGGTAAAACTGGCCGAAGAAAAACGCTCGCGCCTCAATCAGAAATCGCATTTCAAAAACCAACAATCAAAAATTCCCATTCTTGGCATGGGCCATCTTTTTACCGCTGGCGGCCAGACTGTTGACGGCGACGGAGTCCGGGAGCTGTATGTTGGTTCGCTGGCCCATGTGCGTTCAGACATTTTTCCCGCCTCTCTTGACTATCTGGCTCTGGGACATCTGCATATGCCGCAAACAGTGGGCGGCACGGAACATATCCGTTACAGCGGCTCGCCAATTCCCATGGGATACAGCGAAGCCGGACAGCAAAAATCAGTTGTCATCGCGGAGTTTGATGCTAACGGACAACAACCAAAAATCACACTCATTCCTGTTCCCTGCTTCCAGGAACTGATTCGCGTTGCCGGAGACTGGGATACCATCAACGCCAGACTGAACGCGCTCAAAAAAGAAAAAAGCACGGCCTGGCTGGAAATTGAATACACCGGTGCCAGCATCATGGACAATTTGCGGGAACGGATTGAAGAAACAGTAAGCGGCTCCGGCATGGAAATCCGGCGGATAAAAAACCAGTGGGTCATGGAACGGGTCATCAGCCAAACCGCCCAGCAGGAAAGTCTGGACGATTTAAGCGTGTCAGACGTGTTTCAACGCTGCCTGGAAGTCTTTAACGTCCCGCCTGAAGACAGGAAAGAACTCATGGCTACCCATGATGAGATTATTCAGGAAATACGGGAAGAAGACTGTAATAATTTCTGATTGTTGATTCAGGAGTACGGGATATGGAACAAAAGCTAAAAAACAGAACCAAAAATTTTGCATTAAAAATCGTACAATTAGCAGATACCTTGCCCAAAACAACCGCAGCATTTGTTCTTGGCAGACAACTCATTCGTTCCGCAACCTCTGTTGGAGCCAACTATCGGTCAGCTTGCCGCGAAAGATCAAAAGCAGAATTTATCTCAAAATTGGGTATTGTTGTTGAAGAAGCCGATGAAACCTGCTTTTGGCCTGAACTCATTATTGAAAGCGAGCTACTGCCTCAAGCCACGGTAAAACCTCTTCTTTTGGAAGCGAACGAATTCACCGCCATTTTTGTCGCTTCAATCAAGACATCACAAAAAATCAAAAATTATGAAAATTCTTGAACTGCGACTGAAAAACCTCAACTCTTTGTATGGAGAATGGCTCATAGATTTTACCAGTCCGGAATACGAGGCAGGAGGCATTTTTGCCCTGACCGGCCCGACAGGAGCGGGTAAATCCACTATTTTAGATGCCATTTGTCTGGCCCTGTATGGAGCGACTCCCCGTCTGGGAAAAATTACCAAAGGCGGAAACGAAATCATGTCCCGCCAGACAGGTGAATGCTACGCAGAGGTCATATTTGAATCCCGCCAGGGGCGCTTTCGCTGCCACTGGGAACAAAGACGCTCACGAAAAAAACCGGATGGCAAGCTGCAGGACCAGGAGCACCAGATTGCCGACGCCAATACCGGTCAACTCATCGAAACCAGAAAGAGCCTTGTCGGAACGGTGATTGAGGAAAAAACCGGCATGGATTTTGACCGCTTCACCCGTTCTGCTTTGCTGGCCCAGGGCGGCTTTGATACCTTTTTACGAGCGGAAGCCGAAGAAAAATCAAAGATACTGGAACAGATTACCGGCAGCGAAATCTATTCCCGCATTTCCCGCCGTGTACACGAACGCCAGCGTGAAGAACGGGACAAACTCAGTCTGCTGCAAGCGCAAACTTCCGGCATTGTGCTTCTGGAACCGGAGCAGGAACAGGCTGTTCAGGAACAGATTGCAAAAACACAAAAACAGGAAACAGAACTGATTGCCAACTCAGCCAAGACCAGTGAGGCCATTGCTTGGCTGCGCAACATGGAAAATCTGAAAAAAGAAATCCTCAATCTTGAGGCAGAAGAAATCCGGCTGCGGGGAGATATGGAAAATTTCAAACCACAGCGAATCAGACTGGAGCAAGGAAAAAAAGCAGCTTTTTTAGATGGCATCTACGCCGCGCTCACCGCTCTGACCACCCAGCGCGCAACAGACCTGCGAGCCTTACAAACAGCAACTGCCACACTGCCGGAACAGGAAGCATCTCTGAAAAAACAGGACGCGATTTTTCAGGCCGCAGGACAGCGCGCAGCTCAGGCCAAAGCCGAACTGATGCGAGCTGCACCACTGATCCGGGCTGTCCGTTTGCTAGACCAAAAAATTGCCGAACACGCCAGATACCTACAGGAGCTGGCTGTAAGCCGCGAACAGGAGGCAGCACAAATCAAGGCGGTACAGACAACACAGGAGGGAGAAAAACAAAAAAAAATTGCCGCTGCAAAACAACTGCAGGCAACACAACATTATCTGAAAGAACATGCCAAAGATGAGTGGTTAATCAGCGGTCTGGCCGGAATCCAGGAACAGCTTGCCGTTCTGACGGAAAAAGAACGGGAAATAACACGCCAAAAAAAAGAGCTGGAGCAGACTCAGGCCGCGGCAACACAAGCCGCCCGTGCCCTTGAAGCCGCCACCGGCCAGACCCGTTTGAGCAGAAACAAACTGGAAACAGCCGCCAGGAATCTGCAACACGGCAGGTTCTGCCTGCAAAATATACTTGGAGAAAAACTGCTTCGGGAATACCGCGCGGAAAAAGAAGCTCTTTTGCGGGAACGGGCCTATATCAAACGGATTGAAAATCTTGAACTGCTTCGTGCCAAACTGGAAAACGGCCAGCCTTGCCCGCTTTGCGGTGCACTTGAACACCCTTTTGCAACGGGAGGTCTTCCTGTTCCAGATGAAATAGATAAAAAAATAAATTTATTGACCCAAATTATTACTAAAGCTGAAAAGCAGGAAACTCTCATCAACGAACTTGAACAACAGGAAATAAATATCCGTAAACAGCTTGATAACAGTGAAAAAATTGAGATAAATGCCGTACATACTCAGCAAAGCGCAGAGAAAAAATTAACAGCAGAAAAAGAAAACATTTTCCAACTGCAAAACAGACTTGCAGAGCTGCAACACAAGGTAGAACAAAATCTCATGCCGCTGGGCTATCATCCTGAAAAAATCGCTCCGGTGGAACTGTTCGCTTTTCTCAAACAAAAATTACGGCAGTGGCAGGAAAAATCAACACAACAAATTGAGATTGAAAAAGAAATTTCCAGCATAGACAGTGAAATAAAAAGTCTGGACGCCGCAATTGCAACACGGCGAAAAATTTTGGCAGAAAAAGATGAAAAGTTACAACATATTGAAAATGAACTTGCCGTCCAAAAGCAACAACGAAACCAACTGTATGGCCTCAAAAATCCCGATACAGAAGAAAAGCAGCTGCATACTGCCACAGAGCAGGCAGAAGAAGCGGAAAAACAGGCCGCGGATTCGCACGCGCAAGCCCGGCAGCGTTTGATGGCAGCCAAAAACCATATTGAAGACCTGAGACAACGCCTGCGGCAAGCAGAGCCTGAACTGCAAAAAAAGCAGGCAGAATTTGCAGCGGACTTGCAATCAGCAGGTTTTGAATCGGAAAAAGATTTTCTCGCGGCACGGCTGAGTAAGGAAGAGCAGGAGGTTTTGTCTTTTCAGGCTCAGGAGTTAGACAATAAGGCGACTCAACTGAAAGCCAGACAGGAAGACCGAAAAATCCGTCTGGAAATGGAAACAGCCAAAAACATCACCGAACAAAGCCTTGAAGAACTCAGCGAGCAGCAACGACAATATGAAGAAACTTCAGGAAAATTGCGGGAGACCAGAGCGGCCCTTGCCCATAAGCTGGCTGAAAACAGGGCGGCCAGGGAACGGCTCCGGGAAAAACAGGCCACCATTACCGCGCAGAAAAAAGAGTGCGCGCGTTTTGACAAACTGCACGCCCTGATTGGCTCGGCCGACGGAAAAAAATACCGCAATTTTGCCCAGGGACTGACCTTTGAAATCATGGTCAGCCATGCCAACAAACAACTGGCCAAAATGAGCGACCGTTATCTGCTGATACGGGACACTGAGGCCCCTTTGGAACTCAGCGTTGTGGATAATTACCAGGCCGGAGAAATCAGATCGACCAAAAACCTTTCCGGCGGAGAAAGTTTTCTTGTCAGTCTGGCACTGGCTCTGGGGCTTTCCCAAATGGCCAGCCAGAACGTGCGCGTGGACAGCCTGTTTCTGGACGAAGGTTTTGGCACCCTGGACGAAGAAGCCCTGGAAACCGCGCTGGAAACACTGGCCGGACTTGAGCAAGACGGAAAAATCATCGGCATTATTTCTCATATGTCGGCTCTGCGGGAACGAATCGGCACACATATCAGCATTATGCCCGCAATGCAGGGACGCAGCACGCTCAACGGGCCGGGATGCAAAAAAATCGCTCCGGCAATGCCCCCCTGGCTACTATCAGATTCTCAATAAAAACTCCCGTTTTCCTTCCATGCTTCCTTGAGTTCCCGCATACCTTTCTGTATTTTTTCCTTTGAAAGTCCTGAAAACCTTAAAACAAACGATGGCTTTTTCAGTTTTTCCCTTCCAACACAGTATTTACTCATTCCATAAATGAAAACACCTCTTTTTTGAGCAAGCAGGCAAAGCTCTTCTTCCTTTCTTTTTCCATTATAAACAAGAACAGCATTAAGCCCGGCCTGTATTCCGTCCAGAGTCAGATTTGAACTGTTTTTCAATTCGTGCAAAACGATTTCTCTTTTTTCCCTGTAAATTTTCCTCATCTTATTTACATGGCGAATAAAATATCCTCCTGACAAAAAAAGATACAGGGTATTTTGTGTTAAAACCGGAACAGGACAGAAATGAAATGCCAGCCTTTGATGATATTTTTTCATCAGAGAATCAGGAAGAAGCATATAGCTTACGCGTATGGCAGGGCTTATGGTGCTTCCAAAATTTCCCATATAGATAACCTTATCATCAGTATCAATACTTTTAAGAGGAGGAACAGGCCGTCCTTTATACTTAAATTCTCCATCATAATCATCTTCAATAATGTATCTTCCTGCTTTTTCTGCCCAGGATAAAATTTCTTTTCGTCTTCCAATAGGCATAATGGTTCCTGTAGGAAACTGATGGGAAGGTGTTATACACAAAATATCAACGGCCTTTTTTTGAACATCACCTGGCAGCACTCCATATTTGTCCATTTTCAAAGGGAGATACGGCATGTCATTGGTTTCAAAAAGCATACTCCAGAGCTCAAAACCGGGATTTTCTATCCCAAAAACTTTTTTTTCTGCCCAGAGTCTGAAAAGAATCTGAAATAAATGCTCTGTACCGGCATGAACAACAATATTTTCTTTTCTGGCCTCTATGCCTCTTGAGGATTGAAGATAAGCCGCGATTGACTCCCGCAGATTTTCCTGCCCCTGTGCCTCTCCCCGCTGCAAAAGACTTTCTTTTTCCATATCCAGCGCCTCTTTTGTCAGCCGTTTCCACAAGGCAAATGGAAAATTTTCGTCCACTCCCTGACAGGAAAAATCATAAGTGTATTCTGGTTGAAGCGAATGAACCACATTTTTGCTTTCTTTCAATGGACGTAAAACCAGATTCTGATTGGCCACAAAATACCCTCGCCGCTGTATTGGCTCTATATAGCCCTCCTCAATAAGCATGGCATAGGCGTTTTCAACCGTATTTATTCCAACATTGAGCCGCCGCGCCAGCGCCCGCTTGCTTTCCAGCTTTTCTTTGGGGCGCAAGATTCCCTGCTGGATGTTCTTTTTTATGTTTTCATAAATTTCCAGATAAATCGGACAGTTCGTCTCCATATTCCTTCCCTTTCTGAACCCTTAAAAATTTTCCATTTTGGTTCTTTTGTACCAACCAGATTTATCCTATCCCAAAGAACAACCGACTTCAATACAACCTACAGGAGGAAAATATGAAAAAAGAAATTGCCAAAAAATTTTTGGGCGGCGTTATCATGGACGTTACAACACCGGAGCAGGCCAGAATAGCTGAGAAATCAGGAGCTGTCGCGGTCATGGCCCTGGAAAGGATTCCGGCGGATATTCGTGTTGCCGGTGGTGTCTCTCGCATGTCTGACCCCAAAATGATTCAACGCATTATGGACACTGTCTCAATTCCGGTAATGGCCAAGGTCCGCATAGGCCATTTTGTAGAAGCACAAATTCTGGAAGCCATAGGCATTGATTATATTGACGAAAGCGAAGTTCTTTCTCCTGCGGACAATGTCTTCCATGTGGACAAAACACAATTCAAAACTCCATTTGTTTGCGGGGCAAGAAATCTGGGCGAAGCGCTAAGACGGATTCAGGAAGGCGCCTCCATGATTCGCACCAAGGGAGAAGCCGGAACAGGAGATATTGTCCAGGCGGTCTCGCACATGAGACAGATTCAGGGCGACATCCGCCGTCTTGCTGCCATGCGTGAAGATGAACTCTGCCATTTCGCCAAAGAACTGGCAGTTCCTTATGAACTGGTAAAAGATGTACACAAAAACGGAAAATTGCCTGTTGCCAATTTTTCTGCCGGCGGCGTGGCAACCCCTGCTGACGCGGCACTCATGCGCCAGCTTGGAGCGCAAGGCGTTTTTGTGGGAAGCGGTATATTCAAGTCAGACAATCCCGCCAAACGGGCCGAAGCCATTGTAATGGCGGTAAAAAATTATGATAATCCCCAGGTGCTGGCGGAAATCTCCAAAGACTTGGGAGAGGCCATGGTCGGTATCAACGAAGATGAAATCAAGACCATCATGGCCAATAGAGGAATCTGATGTCGAGCAGCAAGAAAGCGGCTGGAAGGCCGCTTTCTTGTTTGTATGGAACAGCAAAATTTCCTCCCGGCCCTACGCTCCTTCCCCAAAATTTATTTGACACTAATGGCGAGCATACCTTATATCTAAATAAAATAAGGAGCAATTATGTTGAAAAAAAATTATTTTATTAACAATAATCACCCTGTTTTCTCAATCCTGCGGACAAAAGCAACCTCAGTATTATATCTCAAAAGCGAACGATAGCAACAAAATCTATTTACAAAAAATAAAAACAAAAAATCTACACATATTTTTTAATATTTATACAGATAAAGATATAGAGATAAAAAAATTAAGAAAAAAATAGATAAAAACGGAATAAATGAGATTTATAACTACAACAAAATTTCCGATAAAATTAAAAAAGGATGCATTACCATCTCAGAAGGACAAAAAGAAAGATATGGACTCTGTAAAAAAAGTTAGACGATTCATCTGTCTTTGCCAATCATAATATAAAAGAGGGAATATACTGGAAGCAACAGTGTTATCTTCACTTATATTTTTAAAAAAATACATTATCTTTAGAACCTCAAAAGGCTCTGGATGACCTGTCCAAGATAAATACAGAAAAAGAACTAAATCATGAATTATTAGAAAATATTGGAAAAAATATAAACAGTATGTTATATTCTTATCGCGAAAATATATTACAAACCATCTGGAAGGGAAATAAAAACTTAATTAAAAATAAAAACTCTTTTTTTAACGAACTGATAACAGACGATGACATCACATACATATTAAAAAAAATAAATATCGCAGATAATCCAAAAGGGTTTTATGATGTCTTAGTAAAAATATATCCTGAAAAAGCGGACAAAATGCTGTTTGATTCACAAGTTAAATCAATTCAAGACATTCCTGAATGGCAAAAAATTACCCAGGAAACAGGCCAGGCAAACTCACAATTCTACGAACAGATAGTCAAATTAAAAGATTTTGCTTCAAATCTGAATAGATACAATTTTTTTGATTCTATCGAATATAAATACGTTCTGAAAGATTTAACTCCCAAAATATCAGCCTGGCACAACAATGAAAGATGTGGCAAATAAAATCATAAAAACATAATAACATTAATCAATAAGGCTGATTGCAAACATTCGCATCAAGACACAAAAGAAAAAGATTTAAGCTTTTTTTGAAGGTTGTTTAACCTTGAAGCAATAAAAAATAAGACTGCGTATTATGATATTTATAAATGCCGACCTGTTGCAAAAGATATAAAACAGATAAAAAAGATTTTAATAAATAGTCAAAAAATACAGATTGGCTCATTACAAAAGATAAAATAAGATGAAATAATTATAGATATATAGGACAAAACTTTAATCGTTTCAAAGGAAGAGATCATGGAGTTAGACATATTGAACACGAAAAAGGTGCTTTTTCAGACACATGGTATGTTGGCTGCAACAATGGTAGTTTTGGGCATGTAACTATATCAGATAATGAAGTAATGTGTACTTCTGGCGTAGGAGATACCAGACCAAAATGTAAAAACATACGGGAATGGACGATTCAGGACGCAGCAAATTATATGTGTCAGTAATGAGATAAAAAATGAAACAACTGGCCAACAACACAAAAGTACAGGTGCATTACCGGGGCACGCTGGCAGACGGAGAAGAATTTGATTCGTCTTTTGGAAAAGGACCGCTCGCCTTTACTATTGGCGCGGGAGAAGTGCTGGCCGGGTTCGAAAACGCCGTCAAAAACCTTGAAGTGGGACAAAAAACAAAAATCACCCTCAGCCCTGAGCAGGGCTACGGGCAGTATAAGGAAGAACTTGTGCTGTCTATCCCCAAAACCAATTTTCCTCCTGAAATCAAAATCGAACCAGGCGCGATGCTCAACCTACGCAGCCCCGAAGGACAGGAAATCCTGGCGGTTATAGACGAAATTGCGGAAGACCATGTTCAGGTCAATGCCAACCACCCGCTGGCCGGTCAGACCCTGCATTTTGAAATAGAACTGGTACACGCAACACTGTAACAAACCGGCAAGGGACAGTTGTTGCAGGATTACACCTAAAGGTACAGCCTTTTTGCTTGTCAGCTTCGGTCGCAATAAGCAACACAGATTGCTGGCAGATAAAGGATACGACAGTGATACTTTTGCAGACATTCTTAAGGGAAGGCAAATCATCCCGGTTATCCCTCCCCGGAAGAGGCGCAACACCCCACGGGATTACGACAAATATCTGTATGGCCTCCGGCATCTGGTAGAGCATGCGTTTCTGGAATTGAAGTGCTGGCGTGGGATTGCTACCCGCTATGCCAAAAATACAGCATCACTTCTGGCTGCCGTACACATCAGGGGTATCGCCATTTGGACAAAATTTATTGACGGCACTATCTAACCGAAAAAATTTAAGACTTGCTTTTGAGATACAGGTTTTCCATAGGTAACGGCTACCTTGCCTAATTTGCGGGAAAATTCAAGACAGATAACACCAGAGTTTATTCCGACCCGACAAGCTGCTGGCGCAAACGACAAACAGGGCAAAGTTCCAAAGAAGTGGGCATACCGCACTGTTGGCAGCAGCCAAGCGGGTTTTCCGTTTGCGGCTGCGTAAAACACGCCCGCCCTTCCTTGAGAAACCTGTCATAAAAACTGCGTTTGCGGCCGGGCTGTTTTTTTTCAAGCTGGGCCAGCAGTTCCTTGTAAAAGGTAAAACTCGCACCCTGACTGTACGGACAAGGCGCGAAACCATAATTGATTTTTTTGAGTACGCAGAAGGCAGTGGTTTCATATTCAGAAACAAGATACAATGGTTTGACTTTACGGACAAAACCGTTTTCAGCGGCCAGTACCGGGTGCTGGTCCCGCAGATGTTCCTTGTCCCAGCTTAAAACATTGGCCATCAGCCGTGCGGTTTCGTCGTCCTGGTTATGCCCTGTTGCCAGCACATCATAACCGTTTTCCAGGGTGAACCAGTTAAAATAATACCGCTTGATCTGCCCACAAACAGAACAGACTGGCCGTTTTACAGCCGCCTTGACCCGTGGAATCGCCAGGCCGTACTGCGCGGTTTCAAGAACATGCAGCCGGATACCAAAGTGCTTGCAAAATTTTTCTGTCAGTTCTCTGGCCTGCCTGGAAGATTCGCCGATTCCCAGGTCAATATGCAAGCCGCTGATGGTGTAACCCAGCATCTGCAGTTGCAAAGCCAGGGCCAGGGAATCCTTGCCCCCGCTCAAAGCAACCAGAATCCGTTCATCAGGACGAAACATGAATTGTTTATGAATGGCCTTTTCCACCTGCCTGGAAAAGAAAAGAAAAAAACACTCAGGGCAAAATGCGGTATGATGACTGGGCAGGGCAATCTGGGCCACAGCGGAACAACGCTTGCATTTCATCTCAGCCCCTTGAAATCACCTTACGGATAACAACAACATCATCTTGCTGCAAAAAACGGTCAATGGTCAGCAGTTCATCTCCACGAATAACCAGCACTTCTTCGGTCCGTAACTGCAGGCGGTTCAAAAGCTGGTGTACGGTTTTAACGTGCTCAAAAACGAGCTCTTGACCATCAGGGTCAATTCTGACACACACATTTTTCATTTCTTACACGCAATGGCAGGCAACCGTTGTCCCGGACTGAAGCGTTTGCAACGGCGGAACCTCCTTGCTGCAAATATCAATCTTCTTTGGACAACGGGCGTGAAACACACAGCCGCCCGGCAGGTTGATGGGTGTTGGCACTTCCCCGCTCAAACGGATATGCTGCGAAGGCTCGGCCCCAACACGGGGAATGGCGCTGAGCAGGGCCTGGGTATACGGGTGCTGCGGACTGGAAAAAAGCTCCTGCGTCCGGGCCAGTTCGCACATCCGCCCAAGATACATAACAGCGACCCGCGTACTGATATGTTCAACAACGGACAAATCGTGCGTGATGAACAGATAGGTCAATTTTTTCTTTTCCTGGGCATCCATCAGCAAATTGAGAATCTGGGCCTGAATGGAAACGTCAAGGGCGGAAATCGGCTCGTCCGCGACAATAAATTCCGGCTCCACGCTCAGAGCGCGGGCAATACTGATACGCTGACGCTGTCCGCCGGAAAACTCATGCGGGTAACGGGTGCCCCAGGCCGGATCAACGCCAACAAGGCGCATGACTTCCGCGACCCGGTCCTCTACTTCCGACCTTGAACTTTGCGGACGATGAAAGCTGACCGGCTCCCGCAGGATCTGGCTCACTGTCATGCGCGGATTCAGTGAAGCATAAGGGTCCTGAAAAATCATCTGCATTTTGGACCGGTACGGCAGCATGTGTCCGGCAGGCAAATTATCAACCCGTTCCCCCCGGTACAGAATCTTGCCGGAAGTCGGCGGATACAAACCTATAATCGTCCGCCCAAGCGTTGATTTTCCGCAACCACTCTCGCCAACAACACTAAAGGTCTCTCCGGGAAAAATGGAAAAGCTGATGTCGTTCAGGGCATGGACAACAGTTGAACGCAGGCCCGGTTTGCCGCCGGAAAAGGTAAGACGGTCCAGCAGCCCGCCTGAAATATCGAAATGACGTACAAGGTTACGGACAGTGAGTACCCGCTCAATACTGGTTGTCAACAGGGTCATTTTTTGTCTCCAGCGGCAAAAAGATGACAGGCGACCCGTGTAGCGCTCCCCTGAGCCTGATAAAATTTCGGCTCTGTCTGCACGCATATCGGCATGACCTTGTCACAACGCGGATGAAAAGGACACCCCTGCGGGATACTGGTCAGGTTGGGCATCATGCCCGGAATCTGGCTCAGTCTTTGTCCACGTGTTCCCTGTTGCGGCAGGGCCGCGAGCAGACCTTTTGTGTACGGGTGCTGCGGACGCAAAGAAACATCTTTGGAAGTCCCCTGTTCAACAATGCGTCCGGCGTACATAACCGCGATTTTATCTGTTGTCTGGGAAACAACCCCCAGATCATGCGTAATCAGAATAAGCCCCATGCGTTCACTTACACAGAGCTGGAGCAAAAGGTCCATAATCTCGGCCTGAATGGTCACATCAAGCGCGGTTGTCGGCTCATCAGCAATAATCAAGTTGGGGCCGGTCAATAGGGAAATGGCAATAACCACCCGCTGGCGCATACCACCAGAAAGCTCGTACGGGTACTGCTCCAGACGTTTTTCAGGTGAGGGAATATACACCTTGCGCAGATTTTCAAGGGCGATTTCCCTGGCGCGTGCTTTTGATACTTTTTTGTGGGCCAAGACGGTTTCTGTCATCTGAGAACCAATGGTCAGCACCGGATTGAGGGTCATCATCGGGTCCTGAAAAATCATGCTGATCCGGTTGCCGCGAATATCGCGGATTTGATTAAAATCCAGCGTATTGATGACCTGATCGTCCAGTAAAATCTCTCCCGAATGGATATACCCGGGTTTGCTGATCAGATTGATAATTGAAAAACCGGCAACAGATTTCCCGGCTCCGCTTTCACCCACCAGCCCCATCTTTTCACCCGCGTTCAGATCAAAAGAAATACCGTTCAGCGCGGTCAAATCTCCTGTCCGCAGCTTAAATTTCACAACCAGGTCTTTTACCTGCAGAAGTTTTGTCATCGCATCTGTCCGTTTTTGGAAAACACCCCTCTACTCCTTATATAATCTGGGGTTGAGTACATCACGCAGCCAATCTCCAAGCAGATTGATGACCAGGATAAGCAACACCAGCAGCAGCCCCGGATACATACTTATCCACCAGGAACCACTGAAAATAAATTCAAACCCGGAGTTGATAAGCGACCCAAGGGATGGTTTGGTCACAGGCATTCCCAGACCAAGGAAGGAAAGAGCCGCCTCACTCATAATGGCATTGGCCACCTGAACCGTTGAGATAACCAGAAGCGGCGACAGGCAATTGGGCAAGATATGGCGCAGCATAATCCGGGCCGAGGGCAGACCGATAACCCGCGCGGCCTCAACATATTCCTTTTTTCTTTCAGCCAGAACAGAAGCCCGTACCGTACGGGCGTATTGCGGCCATTCAGCAATTCCGATCACCAGCACCAGAAACAGAACAGCCAGTTCCGCGTAATTGGCCACACCAAAGGCAGCCTGGAAGATAGCGCTTAAAAAAATAGCCACCATCATGGTGGAAAAAGACAGTTGCACATCTGCCAGGCGCATGAGAAAAGAATCTATTTTTCCTCCAAAATACCCGGAAAGCAGCCCAACCAGCACCCCAATAAGGGCCTGCAGGGCAACCGCTCCAAGGCCGATGAAGATAGAAATCCGCATACCGTACAGCATGGTGCTGAGCATATCCCGCCCCTGGGCGTCAGTGCCCAGTAAGAACCGTTTATCACCATCCGGCATCCAGCTCGGCGGTTGTTCAGCGTCCATAACATCAATGGTCGCGCTGTCATAAGGATTGTGGGGCGCAATCACAGGAGCCAGAACACTGGCTCCAATCAGCAGCACAAGCAGGAAAAAACTGACAATCGCGACCTTGTCCCGCTTAAATGAATAGAAAAAATATGACTTTTTCAGGTCGTCCCAAAACTTCATGTTCTTTTTCCTGAAATCCTGACCATTGGATTGACCAGTCCGTAAATAATATCAACAACAGTATTCACCACAACAAAAAGCGCTCCAACAAAGATAAGATAGGCAACAAGAAGCGAGGTATCCGAACGCTCCACGGCTTCCAGAAATAAAAAACCCATGCCGGGCCACTGAAAAACAGTTTCTGTCAAAATGGTAAAGGCAATCATGATACCAAGCTGCACACCGCCAACAGTAATGACCGGCAGCAAGGTATTCTTGAAAGCGTGCACAAACCATATCCTCCAGCGGGCAAGACCTTTGGCCCAGGCGAACTTGATATATTCAGCCTGCAGCACTTCCATCATTTCCGAGCGAACCAGACGGATAAAAAGCGGGAGCATGATTGAACAAAGAGCAATTGTTGGCAAAACAAGATGTTTCAGTCCATCCAGGGTCAAAAATCCGGTTTCCCACCCCCACAGCTCAACAGTATCGCCGCGCCCATAAGACGGCAACCAGCCCAATTTTATGGAAAAAATATAAATAAGCATGATGGCTGTAAAAAAAACAGGGATTGAGACCCCGACAATACTGGCTCCCATCGCGAGACGGGAAAAAAAATTTTTAGGAGCAATCGCGCAAAAAATACCAACAGGAATGGAAAGAAAAATAATAAGTACAGAACTGGCAAAAACAAGCTCCAGCGTGGCCGGAGCCTTATTCAAAATAACGTCCATGGCCGGTTTTTGATAAAAAAAAGAACGGCCGATATCTCCGTGTACAGCATTTTTCAAAAACCGGACATACTGCACCAGAAAAGGGTCATTGAGGCCAAGCTCGTCCCGTACCTTTTCCCGCTCATTGGCTGAAACTGAAACACCGGTCAGTTCCCGAACCGGGTCTCCAACCTGCTGCTTAATGGAAAAACCCAAAAAACTGACAACAAGCATGACAAAAACAGCCTGTAAGCCACGGCGAACAATAAATGCAAACATTTTTTCTCTGAAATGGAATACGCGGGGGGAGGGTTCCCCCCGTGTGTTTATTGCTTATTTTATGACAAGGTCTCCAAAATAGGGGAAGTCCTGGACGTTTACAATATCTGCGATATTCATGTTGTCTTTGCCCGCCCATGACAAATTCTCCCAGTGCAGCGGCACGAACGCGGCCTCATCGTACATAATCTGCTCAACTTCCTGCAACATGGCTGAACGCTTGGCTTGGTCTGTTTCCGACATACTGGCAAGAATCAGCTCATCAACCCTTTTATTGCAATACGTTCCGCTGTTGTACTGGCCATAACCGGATTTTGGATCAATACACATGGCCAGGTATTCGGTATAGTTGGAAGAATCTTCAGTATCAGGATGCCAGCCAATCAGCTGGATATCCGCGACCTTCGCGTCAAATTCGTCCCAGTACTGTGCCTTGGGCATGGTTTTGAGATGAACCTTGATACCAATCTTGGCCAGCATGGGCACAATGGCCTCAGCAATCTTTTCATCATTCACGTAACGGTTATTGGGAGAAATCATTGAACACTCAAAACCCTTTTCAAATCCGGCCTCTTTCATCAGCTGTTTGGCCTTGTTCAGGTCGTAACGGGGAACCAGATTTTCCTTGTACCCGGCAAATCCTTTTGGTCCCTGCTGTCCGGCAGCAGTGGCAGTTCCCTTCATCAGTTTTTTTACGATTCCGGCGTTGTTTATCGCATACACAACAGCCTGGCGTACTTTGAGATTTCTGAATTCAGGCCGCCGGGTCTGATTGAGCTGCAGCTCAATAATCCGGCTGCCACCCATGGTAACGAGCTGCACACCACTTTTACTGAAAATACGGTTATAGTCCTGCGGGGGCACAGGAGCGATAAAATCAACATCACCGGAAAGCAAGGCTGCGGAACGGGTCGCGTCATTTTTAATAACGCGCAGCACGATTTTATCAACGTTTCCGTCCTTGTTCCAATAGCCATCGTATTTTTCAAAAACATCTTTTACACCCTGCTCACGGTGGGTAACCCGATATTTTCCAGTGCCGGATTCATTCATATTGGCAAAGGAATAATCAGTTTTAACGATAGCGTCCTTGGGCTGTCCCTTGTTGTCCATTCCTGTATAAAATTTACTGTCCATGGGAAAGATATAGGTGGCCATATTCATCAGCAAGGGGTACGGTTTCTGGGTAATGATATCAATGGTGTGGTCGTCAATAATCCTGGGCTCAGCAAATGGTTCAAACAGACCCTTAAAATCCGCGCTTTTTTTCAAACGGGCCAGAGTCCAGGCAACGTCCTTGGCGGTAAAGGGATTACCGGAATGAAAAGTGACACCCTTACGCAGATAAAAACGCATGGTTAAATCATCAATTCGTTCCCATTTCGTAGCCAGACGCGGCTCAAAGGTCATATCTTTTGTCCAGCGCACAAGCGGATCAAAGACCAAATGAGAATACTGGAGCATTCCAGCAGAAAGCTGAACATGCGGGTCAAGAGAAACTGGATCTGAGGGCATGGCAACAACCAGGGTTTTTCCTTTTTCCGCCGAGGCAGGCAGACTGCCCATGCACAGCAAAAGAAACGCCAGAGTACAGAAAAGACATTTTTTCATAACGACCTTACCTTGTTAAAAAGTTTATAGCGAACCGGAAAATCCCGGCCCCACAGCCTGCTAATGACCGAAACGCCGCAGATAACGCCGAACAGCCCTGTTGTGTTCACTCAAATTTGAACTGAAAACATGCCGTCCATCTCCCTGCGCCACAAAATATAACAGATTATGCTGTTCTGGCTGCCGGGCAGCATCAAGAGCGGCACGGCCGAACGAACAAATCGGAGTTGGCGGTAATCCACTGTGAGCGTAGGTATTAAAACTGTTTTCCCCGTCCCGCAGATTGGCCCTGGTCAGATTTCCGTTAAAATCAGGGCCAAGACCATAAATAACCGTAGGGTCACACTGTAAACGCATTTTCAGCCGCAAACGGTTGGTAAACACTCCGGCAATCCTGGCCCGCTCATCAGGGATTGATGTTTCCTTTTCCACCAGAGAAGCAAGAATCACCCAGTTAAAAATTTCCTGCCAGTCCTGGGCAGGGTCAAGTCCGGTCTGGTCCCAGAAAGTGCGCAGCAACCTGGCAACAATCTTTCTGGCGTTTCCTTTTTCTTCCCGCACGAAAAAATAGGTTGACGGATATAAAAAACCTTCCGCGTTCAGTCCCTTGATACCGTGCCGCAAGAGAAATGATGTATCATGCACGGTTTCTGTAAAACTGGCAAGTGAACAATAACCAGCCTGTTCAAGCAGCTCTCCGGTTTGCCACCAGCTCAGACCTTCCGGAATGGTCAGGGAATGCTGAAGCGGTTTCCCCTTTGCGAGAATACGAAGCAATTGAGCAGGCAGCGCGCCGGAAGGAAGCAAAAATTCGCCGGCCTGCATTTGCCGCTCCCGGCCAAGCAGGTAGGCCAGAAGACGAAATTTTCCGGCGCTCAGGATAATTCCTTTTTTTTCCAGGTTGGAAGCAATTACCTGCAACGACTGGCCCTGCTCAATCTTGAAAACCTGCTCGCCCGCTGTCCCCCCAACCGTCAGAAAACGATAAAAATCAGCTCCGATAAAAATCAGAACAAACAGTCCCGGCACCAGAAAACTGAGAAAAAATCTGCTCCCGAGCTTGCGCATCAGCGTCAGCCTTGTGTCTGGACGCGCAAATCAACAACTCTCAGCGCCTTCCCTTCAGATTTGGGCAGGCTGCCCGGCTGTACCAGATCAACCCTGGGCGTAATCAGAATTTCATCACGCAGCAGATATGTTATCCTGTCCTGCAAACCCCGCAGGACACGCATATCCTCAACAAAACACTGTGCTCGGATTTCAACCTTGACGCGCATGGATTCAAGAAATTCTTCCCGGACAAGTTCAATGACATAATTCTCTCCCACCTCAGGAACAGACATCAGGATTTTTTCAATCTGCATGGGATAAATATTCACGCCTTTGAGAATAATCATGTCATCACAGCGCCCCAGTATCCTGTCTAGGCGGCGATGTTTTCGTCCGCACGCGCACTGCCCCGGCAAAAACCGGGTCAAATCCCGCGTGCGGTAGCGCAAAAGCGGCATGGCTTCACGGCATAAACTGGTAAGCACCAGCTCCCCAACCTCACCTTCGGCAACAGGTCTACCCGTAACGGGGTCAACAATTTCAGGCACATAGGCATCTTCCCAAACATGCAGACCATCCTGGGCCTGACATTCAAAAGCCACGCCCGGACCGTTCATCTCGGAAAGTCCGTACGAATTGTAGGCCTTGATGCCGTAAAAATCTTCAATACGCCGCCTGATTTCCTCTGTATGCGGTTCAGCCCCAATAAGCGCGACCCGCAGGGACAAATCACGTGGGTCAACCCCCATTTCGGCAAAAACCGAGCTCAGATGCAGGGCATAGGAAGGAATGATGTGCACGCTTGAAACCTGAAAATCCTGCAACATCTTGATTTGGCGTCTGCTGTTTCCGGCACCGGCCGGAATAGTCAGGCAGCCTAACCGCTCAGCACCATAATGAATACCAAGTCCACCAGTAAACAGCCCATATCCTGACATGTTCTGAAAAATGTCGCGGCTGCGCATTCCAACCATGTACATACAACGGGCCATCAAATCTGCCCAGGTATTGAGGTCGTTTCGTGAATACAAAATCGCGGTTGGATTGCCGGTGGTGCCGGAAGAGGCATGCATCCGCTCGACCTGGCTCAAGGGCATGGTCAGCAGCCCTGTTGGATACTGCGCGCGCAAATCACTTTTTTCAGTAAAGGGCAGCAGGTGAATATTTTCAACACCGCATGATTCAGCAACCATACAGTCTTGAAGTTTATTTCTGTAAAAATCTGTCTTGCGTATGCGTTCCAATGTGTTCCGCAAACGAATTTCCTGTAACGCGACAAGGGCATCACGTGAGAGGGTTTCATTTTTATGGTAATATTCCATGCTTTCCTCTGCGTCCTCTACAGCGACCAAAGATTACATTCCACCGGATTCGGAAGGAGCTGGCATACCGGACAGATTTTCAAAAGCAGTAAACCGGCTTAAATAGGCCAGCTCAACAGTGCCCTGCGGACCGTTTCTTTGCTTTTCAATAATAACCTCGGCAATACCCTTACGTGGATTATCTTCACTCTTGTTGTAGGCGTCATCGCGGTACAAAAAGACAATCAGGTCGGCATCCTGTTCAATGGCGCCGGATTCACGCAGGTCCGAAGCCATGGGACGCCGGTTAGAACGCTCTTCAACCTTACGGTTCAACTGGGAAAGTGCCACAACAGGCAAATCCATTTCCTTGGCCAGGGCTTTGAGGGTTCGGGAAATTTCTGAAATTTCCTGTTCGCGCGAATCAATTCTGCGGCTGGCACGCATCAGTTGCAAATAATCAACAATGACCAGCCCGATATTTTTTTCCTTTTTGAGTCTGCGGCATTTTGAACGCATCTCCAGCGTACCAAGAGCCGGTGTGTCATCAATGTAAATAGGCGCGGAACCAAGGGCGTCAGCAGCCGAATACAAACGGCTCCAGTCCTCATCATTCAAAAAACCGTTGCGCAGCTTGGACAGATCAACCTTGCCCCAGGAGCAGAGCATACGCATAATAAGCTGCTCCATGGACATTTCAAGCGTAAAGATTGCCGTTGGCACTTCATGAAAAATTGCTGCGCGCAGGGCAACATTCAGGGCAAAGGCAGTTTTTCCCATGCCGGGTCTGCCGGCAACAATAATCAAATCGGTTGGTTGCAAACCCGACGTCAGCTCATCAAACTTGTCATAGGAAGTTGGAACTCCGGTAACGAGCTCCCGACGTTGTACCCGCTCTTCCAACTGCTTGAACACGCAGCTGACAAGCTCCTTGCTGCTGACAAAAGAAGCCTGATTTTTTGATTCGGCAATAGAAAAAATTTCCTGCTCAGAACGGTCAAGCAGGGTATCCACTTCCTCTCCGGCATCAAAACAACGGGACAGAATTTCGGAAGACGTGGAAATCAGACGGCGCCGGATAGACTTTTCCCGCACGATTTCAGCATGATAGGAGAAATTCGCAGCACTCACAACCGCGCTGGAAAGCGAGGTGAGATATAAACTGCCACCAACAGCTTCAAGCTGCCCCTGTTTTTGCAGCCAGTCCGTAACTGTCAGCAAATCAACCGGACGGTTCAAACGGTAGAGTTCGCAAAAGGCTTCAAAAATAAGACGGTGGGCCGGAGAATAAAAATCCTCGGCTCCCAGCATATCCACAAGGGAATGCAGGGTTTCATTGCGCAGAAAAACCCCGCCCAGAACAGCCTGTTCAGCCTCAATATTTTGAGGGGGGAGTTTTTGCAACAAATCCGCCGATGCTCTTTTCAGGACATCGGCGGATTGTTCATCTTTTTTCCGAAAAGCAGACGTGCTACCCGGACTTGTCATCAGAAAACTCTACTCTTCTGTTTCCTGCTGCCCGGCAGGAGCTTCTGCAGCTTCCCCGTTTCCGGCTTCCTGGCTCGCGCCATATTTGGCAATAATAACCTTGACACTGGAGTCAACGTCCTGGTGCAATTTCACTTTCACGTCATATTCGCCAAGTGCCCGGATAGGCTCGTCCAGTACGAGTTTGCGGCGGTCAATTTCCACTCCCTGCTCAAGCATGGCGTCAGCAATATTTGTCGCGGTCACGGAACCGTACATCTTGTCACCTTCGCCCACACGGACTTCAAGGCGCACGACAAGGCTATTGACCCTGTCCGCAACAGACTGGGCTCCGGCCCGCAGGGCGTCCATTTTCTGTTGCAATTTTTTCCGCTCAAGCTCAAAAGCCTTGAGATTGGCCTTGGTCGCCAGCATGGCAAGTCCCTGAGGAACAAGATAATTCCGGCCGTAACCGGATTTGACCTCAACAAGATCACCCAGGCGGCCAAGATTTTCAACATCGGCTCGTAAAATCAATTTCATCTTTTCTCTCCTGGATGCTAAATACTCTTTTTAACCACTTCTGAACTGTGAGTCGCGGTGTAAAACATAAGGGCCATCTGCCGGGCACGCTTGATTTCTGTTGTCAAACGGCGCTGATGAAGAGCGCATGTACCGGTAACACGGCGGGCAACGATTTTTCCACGCTCGGTGACAAAATCATTCAACACCTCAGGATGCTTGTAATCCAAAGGAATATCCTTGTTCTCACAAAAACGGCAATATTTTCTGCGCGGAGCAAATTTTTTCTTAAAACCCATGACTATTTCTCCTCAGGTTCGACTGCAAGCCGGACAGTGACAAATTTGAAAATATCTTCATTAATCCGAATATTTCTTTCGAGTTCAGCGATATTTTTTCCGTCTGTCTCAAATTCAAGGCGAATATAGTACCCGCGTGTGAACTTTCTGACCGGATAGGCAAGATTTTTTGCCCCCCAGTCATCAACCACAACCATTTTTCCACCATCGCGCTCAATAATACCAGTGAGAGTCGCAACGATTTCCTGCCTCTGCTCGGCTCCAAATTCAGGGCTGAGTAAAAGCAGCGTCTCATATCTGCTTACCATAAAAACCTCCTTACGGTCATCAGGCCTCCAGTGCGCATGTTTTTCCAAAAAACGACCTGGAAGCAAGGCAAGAAGATAAAATACAAACCTGTCATGTTTCTGTCAACAGAATTGTCGCGCGTTGGCAAAGCTCACCTGAAAAAGACATGAAGATATTTTATTGGTAATCCACAATCCGAACAACTTGCTGCAAAAAACAACCTGCCAAAGAAGTGTTGAATGGACCTCCAAAATTCATCAGGCATGCCTCACGTCCCGGAACACCGGACAAATATGGATATTTCTGCCTTGACCAAAAGAGCCAAAGGCAATAAATTCAGATAGATGCTTTTCAATTCTTTGCAACCTGTTTCTGTTCAACTTTTGCAAAACGGGTATCTGTATGACCAGTCCTGTCAGAGCAACATCCGATTTTTTTGTCCGCTACCTTTTGGGTTCTGAGGAAAACAAGCCAATATTGGTTGATTTATACCATGTTGCTGGACGCCGGGCTGAGCGGATGACCAGCGTATTTTTGATGTTGCACTTCAAAATATTCCAGAACATTTTTACATCAACCGGAGCCCGTACTACTGATCCCGGCTGTATCATGGGCCGCTCGGCAAGGGACAGAAATACATAAAATTACGGCCGGTTATCTGCATCAATATGCGGCACCATATCCTTTTTGAGAACATCAAACAGGGGCATACCTGTTTTTTGCTCAGGGAAAAGGAACTGGATTACGTGCTGAGCGATATGCTCCAGATTCACTTTTTTGAGATTTTGAAATATTCAGATACAGAACCTTTTTCAGACCGCCTGAAAAAAGGGAATTTTTTTCTTCAAGCACGCGGGCGATTCAGATGAGGAGGCAAAAATGGAAATTTCACTGAAAGATGATCCCCTTCTGATTCAGGCGCATAACGCATACGAACGCTTTAACGCTGATGATGAACTTGTAACCCTGTACGAACCCGTGAAAAGCGCCTTCATGGCCTGAGCCGAAACGCTTTCTCAGGCCCAAAAACAATTCAAAACCTAAAAGAATAGAGCCTCTTGTCCATGAATGAAAAAAGCCAGGGCAGGAAGTCAAATCCATGCCCTGGCCTCAAAAACCCTCTGCCGTCGGAAAAATTCGCGTCCTACTCGCGGGAAAGATAGGCGTTCGTGCGGGTATCAATCTTCAGTCTATCACCGGTATTGATAAAAAGCGGGACATTGACCACCAGCCCTGTTTCCATTGTCGCGGGTTTGGAAGCACCACTGACGGTATCGCCTTTTAAGCCGGGGTCGGTTTCTGTCACTTCCAGCACAACAGACGGCGGCAAATCCAGACTGATGGGACGGCCTTCGTACAGCATGACCTGCACGCTCATGCCGTTTTTGAGAAAACCAGCAGACCCTCCGACAATCTCTTTTTCGACTTCCAGTTGTTCGTAACTGGTCATATCCATAAACACAAATTTCTCGCCGTCCTTATACAGGTACTGGATTTCACGACTTTCCAGATTTGGCGTTTCAAACTTCATGCCTGAACGAAAATTCTGGTCCATCACGGAACCTGTCAGCAGGTTGCGGTACTTTGTTTTCATAAACGCCCCGCCCTTGCCCGGTTTGTAATGCTGGCATTCCAGAATTTCGCAAGGCGCGCCGTCTACTTCTATTTTTTTTCCTTTCTTAAATTCAGCCGTAGAAATCATGTATCCTCCAAAGTCAATTGATGTATGAGTGCCTGAACTGCAAGTACATAGCCCATAATTCCAAAACCGGCAATAACACCAACACAGGCGGGCGCAATCAGGCTGGTATGGCGCAACGTGTTGATTCGTCCATAAATATTGGTCAGATGAACTTCAACGCAAGGTATCTGTATCCAGCGCAGACAGTCGGCCAAAGCCAGGCTGGTATGCGTGTAGGCCCCGGCATTGAGCACCAGTCCGTCTGTCTTTTCTTTCCAGGCCCGCTCCAGGCGGTCAATGATTGCTCCTTCATGGTTGGACTGAAAGAAATCAAATTCCATGCCCTGCGCTGACACCCCTAAAACATCACGTAATCTTTCCGGTAAACACTCAAGGCTTTCAGTCCCGTACAGCTCAGGCTCACGCCTCCCTAAGTACGCCAGATTCGGGCCATTTATGATTACAAACTTCATCTTTACCATTCCTCAAAAAACATGCATGATTTTTCGATGAACACACCATCATCTTCCACGCCGCAACCGGCTCCTGAATTTTTTTGCCCCAACCGGATTATCCTTGAAAAAACCGTGTACCTGCAAAACCAGATATTTTTCCCGGACGCTCCGCAAATTCTTCTGACCGGACGCTCAAATGTTGGCAAATCCTCTTTACTCAACTGTCTGGCCGGACGCAAAAAACTGGCGAAAACCAGTTCCGTGCCGGGTAAAACCCGCAGCCTGAATTTTTACCGCGCAGAGCCTTACGGTTTTTACCTTGTTGACCTGCCCGGTTACGGCTACGCCCGCTGCTCCAGGCAGGAACGGGCAAGCTGGGCCAGACTGATTGACATGTACCTCAAAAAAGCAACCAATATCTGTCTTGCCGCGGCCCTGCTCGACTGCCGTTTACCCCCGCAACAACTGGACATGGAACTTATCTCATACATGAACCAAAGCCATATCCGGCTGCTTGCCGTGCTGACTAAAAGCGATAAAAGCAAACAGGCCGAGAAAATGAAAGTCAAACAGCAGTGGACGGATATTTTAGGAGCCAATCAGCCTGTCATCTTTTTTTCCAGCAAAACCGGCGCAGGCCAAAAACAGTTCTGGGAACAGGTACGTCAAGCGCTCATGCAAACGGAGCCGGGTCTTTCCCCTGCCATATCCGGTTCCCTTCCACCCGATAATGCAACCGGGCCAGTTTTTGACTGGCAGGTATCCCATCAGGAAAAACAAAATCCGGCCTGATTTCAAGCAGCGGCACCAGGACAAAAGCCCGCTCATGCAGACGTGGGTGCGGCAGAGTCAGCTCAGGGCTGGCCAAATACGTCTGTCCAAACAGTAAAAGATCCAAATCAAGAGTTCTGGGGCCGTATTGTTTGAGCCGGACGCGGCCCAAGTCCCGCTCAATGGCCAGAAGCTGGCGCAAAAAGGCCAAGGGCGTCCAGCGCTCATCACAGCGCAGCAAAAACACCTGATTGGCAAACCAGTCCTGATTCTGAACCAGCTGGGGCTCAGTATAAAAGACGGAAGACGCGCAAAAACCACTTACTGCGGGCAGGGCCTGTATCCGGGTTGCAGCCTGCTCCAGATATTTTTCCCGCTCCCCCATATTTGAACCGGCACCGAGCAAAACATCTCTTTGCTGCCAACTTTGCGCCCTACTCGCCGCAGTCAAACTCTTCTATCCATTTTTCCAGAATGGCAACAACCTGTTTGGCCTGCTTCACCGAGGAAATATTGAATTTGGATTGCTGTGAAAAGCGTTCGTTCCGTTTCTGGTAACGTCCAACTCTGAATTTTACCGGCCCGAAATCCTCTGTTTTGGCGTCCAATTCCTGATAGGCAAAAAGTATTGTTGTCCAGGCCCCCTTGGTCAGGATTTCCTTGCGCAACTGCTTTACTTTTTGCGTGCCGTCTTCGTCTGTCCAGTCGATGCTGATTTCATCTATTGTGCTTGCCATAACATTCCTTTTAGCGAACAACCTGTTAAAACTGTTTGGTGCGTAACAAAACAAGCGTGCAGGCGTTAATTGGTTCTATCCCGGCGGCAACAAAGGTTGCGCTCATCTTTTCCGATTCCGTTCCAGGATTAAAAATAACGCGGCGCGGGCGCAGGCCAATAATCTGCTCCACCAGTTCCTCGCCCCGTTGCGGGTTCACATACAGGGTAACGGTGTCAACATTTTCTTTTATATCCTGCAAAGATGCATATACCGTATCCCCGTCTATCTCCTTGAATTGCGGGTGAACAGGAATAACCCTGTGGCCGTATTCACGCAACAGGTTCTGCGCCTTGTTTGAATACCGGTCTTTTTTGGGACTGGCACCAACAATGACGACAGTTTCTTCTTTCATGGCCTTTCCTCCGGCTCAAAATTTTCCTGCCAAAAATCCCTTTTTTCCAGGGCCTATGCTCGCTTGCACGCAAGCGCAAAATATTCACTCTAAAAAAGAGAGTTCTGAGCTGTCAATAAAAATACGTTTTCTCCTTTCCCAAAATGCCTGTGCGAACTTCACAGAAAAAATGGTCAGCATTTTCCGGCTTACAATTTCCTTGCGGAAAATCCTGTGTTTTTTTAGGCTTCCTACTCGTGAGCAAGTACCAATCCGCATCAAAGAGAGCTCAACAATAACAATGTCAATAAAAACACAACATATCATCGCCTTTTCCGTTCCCTGGAATATTTTTTTGCTGACCGTGGGCTCCGCGCTTCTGGCCATCGGGATTCAGGCAGCAGCTGTTCCGCACCAGCTTATCTCCAGCGGAGTAACAGGGCTTGGCCTGCTCTTTTACTATTTTCTTCAACTCCTGAGTCCGGGAATCTGGCTCTTGCTACTCAGTATTCCAATCATCGCGCTTGGCTGGCTCATGATTAGCCGCCGGTTTATTCTCTACACTGCCTACGGCATGTTCGCCACGTCAGGTTTCATGGAATGTATTCACTTTCAAATTCCCCTGCAGGATACTCTTTTGGCCGCGATAGCATCCGGTGTTCTGGTGGGGGCAGGCGGCGGCGTGTGTCTGCGTTCTTTAGGCAGCGCAGGTGGAACTGATATTATTGGAGTGATTTTACATAAAAAATTCGGCTTTCGTATTGGGCAGTTTACCTTTCTCTTTAATGTCGGCGTGTTCGGCATAAGCGCTTTTTTAATGGATGTGGATTTAATCATGTACTCTCTTATTTCCGTATTCGTAAGCGCCCAGGTCACGGATTATATTCTCAGCATGTTAAACCAGCGTAAACTGGTTTTTATTATTTCCCGACTGTCACAGGAAGTCGCAAGCGCGATACTTCGCGAAATGCGCCGAGGGCTGACCCTGCTTGAAGGAAAAGGCGGATACTCCGGCCAGAAACTTCCGGTCATCATGACGGTTGTCAACAATGTGCAGCAAAAAAAACTGGAAGAGGTCATTTTTTCTGTTGACCCGGAAGCCATGATTATCTTTGAAAATACATTCAACGTACTGGGAAAAGGATTTTCAACCAGAAAGGTCTATTAACGGATGGCGCTCTTTCTGGACACCAGTGCCGGAAACGGCTACACAGTTTTTTTTTGTGAATTAAAATTTTTTCAATTGCTGCTTTTATGTGGAAAACATTTCATACTCTTGAACAGGCGTTGCCTTATCTGCTAAGCGGGATTCCAGTGACTATGGGTATTGTTTTGGGAGCCATGTTCACAGGACTGATTATAGGCGTTCCGCTGGCCCTTGTGCAGGTGTATGGAAACAAAAAAGTCGCCTGGCTGGCCTCAGGCTACGTCTGGTTTTTTCGGGGCGTTCCCATTCTGGTTCTGCTCTTTCTTTTCTATTTCGGCCTGTTCTCTCTTTTGGGGCTGAATCTCTCCCCGTTTACCTCCTCCTGGATTGTGCTTGGCCTTTGCAGCGCAGCCTACCAGTCCCAGATTTTTCGCGGCGCAATCCAGTCCCTGCCCCAGGGCCAGCTCAAGGCAGCCAAGGCGCTGGGCATGACCAATTTTCAGGCCATCAGCAACATTATTCTGCCCCAGGCCATGCGCGTGGCGATTCCAGGCTGGTCAAACGAGTATTCTATTGTGCTGAAAGATTCAGCAGTGGCTTTTGTGCTTGGCGGAACAACAGAAATCATGGCCAGAACCCATTTTGTCGCCTCCAGAACATACGAACACCTGCCACTGTATATCACAGCCGCCATCTGCTACTTTGTCCTCACCTGGCTTGGGGTCAAGGCGCTTTTTCTTCTGGAAAAGAAACTCCATATTCCCGGCTATATCTAGGCGTCAGCTCAACAAGCAAGGATAATCCATGTCAGATTCCATATTACGAACCAATAACCTCCACAAAACACTGGGCGGAAAAAAAATCCTCAAAGGCATTTCCCTGTCCACCCAAAAAGGCGAACTCAAGGCGCTTATCGGCCCGTCCGGCGGTGGAAAAAGCACGCTTTTGCAGTGCCTAAACTGCCTTCTTGTGCCGGATGAGGGAGAAATCTTTCTGGGTGAAAAACAAATTAATTTTCATAATAAAAAAGATTTGTGTTTTTTCCGGCAAAAAGTCGGCATGATTTTTCAAGATTTTAATCTGTTCGACCATCTCAGCGCGGAAAAAAATGTGGCCATTGCCCTGCGCAAGGTCAAAAACAAAAGCCAAAAAGAGGCCCTGTATCTGGCCCATAAAGAGCTTGAACAGGTCGGCTTGCTGGATAAAGCCGGCCTGTATCCGGCAGAACTATCCGGCGGGCAGAAACAGCGGGTTTCCATTGCCCGGGCCCTGGCCATGCAACCGGATGTGCTGCTTCTGGACGAGCCAACTTCCGCTCTTGACCCTGAGCTGGTTGGAGAGGTGTTGCAGGTTATCCGTCATCTGGCCCAAAACGGCATGACCATGATTATGGCCACGCACCAGATGGGATTTGTTCGCTCCCTGGCAGATGAAATCTATTTTATGGAGCAGGGTGAAATCATTGAATGCAATACGCCGGACTCGCTTCTGGCGTCAAAGACAGACGGAACATCTACCAGAACAAGAGATTTCTGCTACTCTTTGACAGAATTTCACGAGGACGAAAAGTGACTGCGTCTTTTATCAGTTCGGAAATTATACCGGTTTTGAATCAGGGGTTTGTCAAAAGCCTGTACGTCATTGTGCCGGCCGCTTTTTTCGGCCTTGCTTTCGGCATCGTACTTGGTACGGCGCGGGCCTATGGCGGCCCTGTTCTTTCCGGCCTTGCCAAGGGATATGTTGCTCTGTTCCGCGGCACACCACTGGTTATCCAGCTTATGATTCTCTATTTCGGCCTGCCCAATATCGGGATTTATCTTTCCCCCTACACAGCCGCAACCCTTGGTTTTATCCTGTGCAGCGCGGCCTATCACTGCGAATATGTCCGCGGCGGCCTTGTTTCCATAAAAAAAGAACAGTTTCTGGCCGCCCAGGCCCTTGGTCTGTCAACCGTGCAGGCCCTGAGCGCGATTATTATTCCCCAGGCTTTTCGCAAGGCCCTGCCCGGCTGCGGCAATGAAATTATCTACCTGATAAAATACTCTTCCCTGGCCTATATCGTCACGTTTATAGAACTGACAGCAGAGGCAAAAAACCTGGCCAGCCGCACCTTCCATTTTACAGAACTATTTACAATCGTTGGGCTCTATTATCTTTTTCTGGTTACACTCGCTACCTGGCTTCTTCATCTGCTGGACAAAAAACTCGCGCTGCCCGGCTTTGGTCAGTCCTCTTCACAGTAACACAATATATTTTTTTACAATGGCCCCCAAAAAAAATTTCCTTGAACAGCTCCGGCAGGTCAAACCTGCCTCTCAAAAAATCCCTGATGATGAAGACCTTGAACTTCTGCATTTTGCAAGGGCCATGCACAATGTCAAACCGCTAAATGGGAAAGGACGGGAAATCATCCAAACTCCTTCTTTCTCCCCTCCTCCCCAAAAAATCTCGGAAAAAAATCTCCGTTTTGACATTGAAAACACCGGAAAAGACCTGAGTGGCAACCTTCATGGGCTCAATCCCAAAACCGTCCGCGAATTAAAAAACGGCCAGTTCCCGATAGAACAAACCCTGGACATGCATGGTCTGAGCACTGTTCAGGCCTACACCCGCTTACTGGACACGGTCCAAAACAGCTACCGGCGAAAACAACGCTGTATCCTGGTGGTGCCCGGAAAAGGGAATAACTCGCCAATGGGTATCGGAATATTAAAAGAAGAAATCCCGCAGTGGCTGACAAAAGAGCCGCTTTGTCGGGTTGTGCTTGCTTTTTGTACGGCCTTGCCCCAACATGGCGGACTTGGAGCCATGTATATTTTACTGCGTAAATACCGCCAGCAAGATGAAAACCATATTGTCTGGCACGGGCCGGACGAAATTGACTAAAGAGAAAGTACAGATGGCTGAATTGGTTCGCATTGGCAACTCGAAAGGCATTCGTATCCAAAAAATAATTATAGATCAGGCCAGATCAGAAAAAAATATTTCAAAAGGTAATTTCCGTTTTGCTAATTCTTTGCATTTGAATGAAGCTTTAGCAAAAATTGAACAAATGACTGAGAATACTTTCGAAAAACTAATTGCAAAATATTATGACAGGGGAAAATTTGATGATTGATGCATTTATTTCGTTGTAAATAACAAAAGGATAGCCCCAAGAGATGAAGAATATTTTACAGACTTACAGAATTTATCTCAAATATATACATCTCAACAGATATACAATGATTTTATAGCAATCTACAACAAAACAGATTTAACGATAAAACAATAATTTTAAACTGATTGAACACTTATCTCTAACATACAATGATAACGAACTAAAAGCAGAAAAACTCTTTACAGTTCTCTATGCAGGTATGGTTGCTGAAGAAAATAAAGAGAGGGCCATCTTGAAAAAACGAATCAAACGATTAGGGATATATCAAATCCTTATAAAAAACTTATCACCATGTGAAGATGCTAATTTCAGCAAAGGAAAAAGTGGAAAAACTCAATATTGAATGCAGATTACGAGATTTTTAATGTAAATCATTTATAGTTATCTTTAAGTGAAGAAAAAGAAAATATCTTCAAATATATTTATTATGCAATTACACATTCAAAAATACAGCATCAGAACAAATTCTATTTCTTAAGGAATACGAAATCAAATATATTTAAGACACAGCAGCAAATTTAAAATAATTTATAAACAATAAAAAATTAAAAATCAAAAAATCTCCCCCTCAACTTCGTAGTTTTGAAAAGTAAAATTTTCTTGTAAGGACAACATAGAAGATTTTACATGAAAACACCCCGTTATTCTGACAGTCAAATTTTGAATATTTTGAAACAGGCCGAACGGTATTCCCGTTGCTCAGCTTTGCCGTGAACACGGCATGAGCAGGGCACAAAAAACAACTGTTACAAGAAGTGAGCGAGTCAACAACAAACGAAAACAGTTCCTTATCAAACCATTTCCACTTATACAAAAACAAACAGGATATACTTAACATATTTGCTGGCGTCCCCAAGGGGGTTTGAACCCCTGTTACCGGCGTGAGAGGCCGGTGTCCTAGGCCACTAGACGATGGGGACGAAAAAAGATGGTGGGTCGTGCAGGGATCGAACCTGCGACTCTCTGCTTAAAAGGCAGATACTCTACCTACTGAGTTAACGACCCGTTTGGCTAAGGAAAGCCTTTTATGGGAATTACCAGCCCTTGTCAAGGTTATTTTTTCAAAGATATAATCCACAGAAAACTTTTTTCTCCCTGCTCTACACAGGATTAAAAGCTCTTTGCAGCCTTTGGCTGTCTTTCAAAAGAAGATGAAAACAGATAGGTTGCAAACTTCCTGTCTGACATCTTTGTAACGACACGGACAAGAAAAAACATAAAAACAAGCGCGTACAGGCATCTGGCCCAGAGCAAACCGGAAAGATGGGCGCCAATCATAAAAAACAACAAGGTGTCTTCTATAAGACTGTGACAAAGGCCCATGAAAGTCAGGGCAAAGAAAATATCCCTCCGACCAATGTTTCCAGACTTTGCTTCCTGAATAATCAGGCCCCCGCCATAGCTTATTCCCAGCAAAAGAGCGACAATGGTTATCGATGTCGCTTCTTCTCCTATCCCCAGAACACGGAGCACCGGGTGCAGACAGCGGGTGAGCATATCAATGATTTTCAGCCACTTCAAAACCCGCATCAAGACAACAAGCGCCAAAATAGTGGTATATACAATAGCAAGATTTTGTATCTGCCCTCTTGCCCAGTCAAGCAGATCAGGGGCGTTACCGGCAAGTTTCAAGGTAAATACGGCTGGTTCCTGCAACCAGTTCCCATACTGATAGACAAGGTTCAAAGCAATACCAAGTACCAGGGCGGAACAAATTCTGGTCATGAGCTGAAAGAGAAAACGCGGGCCGCTTTGACGGGCAATTTCAATCTCCACAGGCAAGGAATGCGCCACAAGAATCATAACGCCAAGCACTGTTATCTGAGCAACGCTAAGAGGAGTATCTCCACCAATCAGAGAAGCGTAGACAACAATCCCGCTGAAAATAGAATTAAATATGGCCGTGGCCCAGACAAATCCCATGGAAGCGGGCAGGCCAACAAGGCTCATAACCGGCTCCAACGGGACTGACAGCCATCTAATAATCCCGAATTCCTGCAACAGTTTTACAACAATGAGAATCGGGATCATAATTTTGAACAGCGTCAAGGAAATGCGATTTACATCCCTCATAACCTGCAAGCAGGTCTGGGAAAAACTTTTCAGCACATCTGCCATAATCAGCTCTTTCTAAAAAATATCTTTCAAAATACTTTCCGAACTCCCCTCGTCGGGCCTTTCTTCTGAAACCTGATCCGGCTGTCCGGGCAACAAAGGGCGGCTCACGACGCGAGGCTCGGTTCCTTTCTTAAAAGGCAGATAGAAAAAATCCACACTTTCAGGAGCCGCGAGCTTTCCATTTGCCGGATCAATACGGGCCATGACAATATCCGGAGGTGAAACAAAATTCTGCTCAGGATAATCCTGTTCAACTGCCTTGCGGTAATCCACCCAGATCGGAACGGCTACTCTGGAACCTGTTTCATACCGGCCCATAGGACGTACCTGATCAAACCCAACATACACTCCGGTCAGCAGATACGGCGTAAAGCCAATAAACCAAGCATCATGTTCATCATTGGATGTTCCTGTTTTTCCGGCAACCGCGCGTTGAATAACCCGCGCGCGCCAGCCGGTTCCATCATTGACCACCGCCTGCAGCAACTTATTCATAATATAGGCTGTCTGCGCACTCATGGACACATGCTCTTGTCTGGAATGTTCATAAAGGAGATTGCCCCAGGCACTTTCCACCCGTGAAATAATCTCCGGTTCAACCCAGGTTCCTAAACGGGCAAAAGACATATAGCCTGTGCACAAAGACAGCGGCGTAACCTCGCTTGCTCCCAGGGAAAGAGCAAGATTGGGCTTAAAATCAGACACAATCCCCATCTGCCTGGCACGGTGAATAACATTCCTGATACCAATCTGCTGCGCAATACGCACTGTAACCAGATTGCGTGACTTAACAAGAGCGGTACGCAACAGGGTCGGGCCAAAAAAAACTCCCTCAAAATTACGCGGTTTCCAGGTTTCCTCGTCTTCGTTTTCAAAAACAATGGGAGCGTCCAAAACAACAGAAGCCGCTGTCATTCCTGAATCCAGAGCTGCTGAATAAACTATGGGTTTAAAGGCTGATCCGGGCTGACGCCAGGCTTTCGTGGCCCGATTAAACTGAGAACGAAAAAAATCATACCCGCCAACCAGGGCCACGACCTGCCCGTTTTGCGGTTCAATGGACACAAGGGCGCCCTCAATATTGGGTTCCTGTTCCAAAGCCATGTTAACAAAAGTGCCTCCTTTTTCCGGCAAACTAAGAAGCGAAGCCCAGACAACATCACCAACGGTCAATACCTTGGAAGCATCACGAATCTTGGGTACATCTCCAGGAGCTTTTTTTTCATCCGGCACTCTGGCCCACCCCATTGTTTTGACATCTATCCGGCCCTGCCATCTACCAAAACGAACAGCGGCAAAATCTTGCTGCACGCCAACAACCAGTACTTTTTTCCAGTCTCCAACAGCCAGATTTTCTTCAGATCCAGGCTGAAAAAACTTTGCAAAATTTTCCACTTTAAGATGGTCAACAGGGCCTTGCCAGCCACGCCTTTTGCTTGAAGCGCGCAAGCCATCACGAAGGGCTTTTTCCGCGTTTTCCTGATGCTTGAAATCAATGCCGGTGTACACCTGCAAACCAGCAGTATAAACTTTTTCCTCTCCAAACTGGGCGATTAAACGCTGACGGACTTCTTCCAGATAATACGCTCCCCGTGTCCAGGACGGATCGGGCAGGCTCTTGAAATTCAGGATCTCTTCACAGGCAAGAGCGTATTCTCCTTCGCTGATCCACTGAATACTGCGTAACCGTTTCAGAACATACATCTGCCGTTTTTTGGCCAGATTCGGGTTGCGATACGGATCGTAGCGGCTTGGAGCCTTGGGCAGTCCGGCCAGCAAGGCCGCCTGCGCCAGAGTGAGTTCTGCTGCGTGACAGGCAAAATACTGCTGGGCAGCGGCTTCCACTCCGTAGCTCCCGGCTCCCATATAAATTTCGTTCAGATATAAGGTTAAGATTTCGTCCTTGCTCAGATAATTTTCAAGCCGGTAAGCCAGGACAGCCTCGCGAATTTTTCGCTTATAACTACGCTCAGGACTCAGCAATAAAGATTTTACAACCTGCTGTGTGATGGTGCTTCCGCCCTGAACAATACCTCCGGCAATCATATTTTTTATTGCCGCGCGGACAATACCGGGAATATCAACGCCCTTGTGCTGATAAAAACTGGTATCTTCCGCAGCCAGAAAGGATTTGACCACATACGGCGACATGGCCGACAAGGGCACAAGAAAACGCTTTTCGCGGTAAAAATGCCCCAGGATTTCACCATTACGGCTATAAACACTGGTAACCAAAGAAGGATTATAGTCAGTGATGCTCTTAAAACTTGGTAAATTCTCAGTTACCCAGTAATAAACAAAAGTAACTCCGGCTCCCCCGGCCAGGAAAAAAAGCAGAGTAGCAACGCAAAAATATTTAATGGCAGTTTTCATTTTCTTTCCAACCTTATACAGAACCCCCAGTCCTCAATCAGGGAAGTATACAGGGCCAGAACGGAATGAGCAGGAACATCAAGAGCCCGCAATCCTTCTCTCATCCCAAGCTGTACCACAAGACAGTGCTTGTCTCCAAGCATGGACAACTTACCTGAAAGAACCCAGAAAGGGAATAAACGGCAATACCAGGGCCGGATCTCCCGGGGCAGCACACAACCTGAATTGCCCAGAAAAACACAACAGCCGTCCGCCCTTGTCGCCAGACGGTCATGTGCTGCTCCCAAAGGAAAAACTTCACGGACACGGCGGCGGGACTGAGGAAACAGGGAATACATATTCTCCAGAAACGCAAAAGAGGTTTTTTCCTCTTGCCAGAAATCCGTGTAACCGGCAGCGAGCAAACGCTCTTTTTCCGGCGCAGAAAGTGAAAAACAGTTGGCCTCTGTTCCCGGTTCAAGCTGACAGCAAGTTTGTTGCCGGACAGCGCAATGGGCGCAGATATGTATGTCCCGGCTCATCGTCCGCTACCGGAAAAACTCAAGTCCCCCTTGCCCAGCATGTCGTGTAAATGCACCAGGCCAATAACATGCATTTGCCCATCAACAACAGGCAGCGCAGTAATCAGCCTTTTTTCCATACGGTCAAGAACCAAAGCCGACGAATCCTCTGCCCGCGCGTAAGCCGGAGAGGTCGTCATCACATCTGATGCCCTTACATCCGGCCCGATACGGCCGGAACAAAGCAGTCGCCTGATGTCGCCATCCGTCAAAATACCGCATAATTTTCCAGCCTCGTTATGAAACAGCACGGTTCCAAGCCCGCCAGCGTCAAGTACCCGCAAGGCTTCATCAAAAAGTACATTTTCCGGCAGCAGGGGCAGTGAATCCCTGTGCATAAAATCAGCAACAGGCCGCGTCAAACGGCGCCCCAAAGCTCCTGCCGGGTGAAAACGGCGAAAATCATTTTCAACAAAGGACTTCCACTGAATAAGACATACAGCCAGAGCATCACCCAGGGCCAGGGTCGCGGTTGTGCTGGCAGTAGGCGCAAGACCCAAAGGACACGCCTCCTTGGGAACTTTTGTACTCAATACAATATCGCAAAAACCGGCCAAAGTGGACGTAAGCCCCGCGGTCAGACCAATAAGCACACCTGTTAAGTCTTTTAAGCTCGGCAAAATGGCGTTCAGTTCATCTGTTTCACCGCTATTTGATAATGCCAGCACAACATCTTCCTTACGCAAAGCCCCCATATCGCCATGCGCCCCTTCCACCGGATGCAGGAAAAAAGCCGGAGTGCCGGTACTGCTCAAGGTTGCCGCGATTTTTCGGCCAACAAGACCGGATTTGCCAAGGCCAGTGACAACAACCCGTCCCTTGCATTCAGCCATACAGCGCAGGGCCTGTACAAAGGAAACATCAAGGTTGTGGCGAACAGCACGCAGACCCTCGATTTCAATATCAAGAACTTCTGAAGCAATCCGTATCCAATCCTGTTCAGAAGCAGTTTTTTTTACAGAACAAGACATAAGTATTCCTAGTTGATGGGTAACAGTGGGTAATCTCCATTAAAACAGGCCAAACAGTAGCCATTTGGCGCAACAGAATGTAACAGTCCTTCAACACTTAAAAAATGCAGGGAATCAAGACCAATATACCGGGCGATTTCCTCAACACTGTTATTGGCCGCGATAAGTTCTCCTTTTGAGGAAAAATCAATGCCGTAAAAACACGGATAGCAGATGGGCGGGCAACTCACCCGCATATGCAGTTCGCGCGCGCCCAGTTCCCGCAGCTTCTTGACCCGGGTTTTAATTGTTGTGCCTCTGACAATAGAGTCTTCAACAATCACAATCCGCTTTCCCTTGACCATACTGCGCACGGGATTGAGCTTGATACGCACTCCAAAATCGCGCTGATCCTGCGTGGGTTGGATAAATGTTCTGCCCACATAGTGATTGCGGATCATGGCTGTTTCAAAAGGCAGTCCCGACTGCTGCGAATAGCCAAGGGCCGCGTAGATGCCTGAGTCTGGAAAGGGCATGACAAAATCAGCATCCACCGGCATTTCCTGCGCCAGTATCTTGCCCATTTTTTTGCGCGCGCTGTACACTTCCTGGTCAAAAACAATTGAGTCCGGGCGGGCAAAATACACCAGTTCAAAAATGCAGGAACTTTTTTTAAGTGGAGTAAGCGCCTGCATACTTGTCATTTTACCGTCTTCAATAACCACCATTTCACCCGGTTCCAGACTGCGCAGATATTCGGCCTCAAGCAAATCAAAGGCACAGGTCTCAGAGGCCAGTACATAAGAATTTCCCAATCGCCCCAGAGCCAGAGGACGTATGCCCCACGGGTCACGCAAGGCAATCATCTTGTTATTGCACAGAAAAAGAAGGCTGAACGCACCCTGAATGCATTTACAGGCCTCAATAACAGCCTGCTCAAGACTGGCATCACGCATGTTGCGCGCCACCAGATGCATAATAACTTCACTGTCCATCGTGGTCTGAAAAATAACACCCTGCTCTTCCAGTTCCCTGTGCAGCTGTCCGGTATTGGTCAGGTTGCCGTTATGGGCAACGGCCATATCCCAATCCTTATAATGGACCATAAAGGGCTGGGCATTGCGCAAAAGTGAAGCTCCGGTTGTTGAATACCGTACATGCCCGATGGACACACTTCCTTTGAGCTGACGTTCCAGATGATGCTCTTCAAACACGTCAGCCACCAGCCCCATTCCACGCTGTTCCCTGAGTTTTTCTCCGTCCCAGGCAACAATACCGGCACTTTCCTGCCCCCGATGCTGCAAGGCGTACAGCCCAAAATAAGTCATACGGGCGGCCTGCGGGTGAGAATCAATGCCAAACAGGCCACAGTATTCTTTTTTCATCGCCTGATACTCCTAAAAAAATATTTTTTCGTGCCAGAAAAACACCGGATTTCCAACCAACAAAGGATACAGTCTTTATACGTTTCAGGCATGATTTTCCTTTTTATGCACTTTTTTCATTCTTCTCCAGACAACTGCCTGTCCAGTTCACCGCACTGACGCAATCCTTCATACAAAAGTATGGACGCGGCATTGGCCAGATTCAGGCTGCGTACCTTACCCCAGATCGGAATACGGAGCAAATAGGACGTGGCGCTTGTCAGCGCTTCCGGCAACCCTCTTGTTTCCGGCCCCAGCACAACAATATCCTCATGGATAAAAGAAAACCTGTGATACGGCGTCCCCTGTCTGGCACTTGTATATACGAGACGGCCTGAACCACCCGCTTCGGCCTTGAATTCTTCCCAGCCATTCCATACACTCAGATTGACGTGCGGCCAGTAATCAAGTCCGGCCCGTTTCAGATACCGATCTTCCAGGCTGAATCCCAGCGGCCGTATAAGATGAAGAGGGGTTTTGGTTGCAGCGCACAGCCGGGCAATCGTACCAGTGTTAGGAGGAATTTCCGGCTCATACAAAACAAGTTGCATGTACTTGTCCCTTAAACAAGAAAAGCCCTTTATCAGGGCTGTATGTGTGGTGGGCGATCGGGGATTTGAACCCCGGACTTCCACCGTGTGAAGGTGGCACTCTAACCACTGAGTTAATCGCCCTTGAAAGACAGGTCTATACGCCTGACAAAAACAAAAAACAAGTTCTTTTTTTACAGGAAACAGCATGAATATTCTTGTCACCGGTGGGTGCGGATTTATTGGCACCAATTTTATCCAGACTGTTTTTGAAAACAAAAACGATCATATCGTCAATCTCGACAAACTGACCTACGCAGGCAACCCGCGCAACCTGGAACAATTTGCAAATGACAACCGCTATACATTTGTCCACGGCGATATAAATGACGCTGCGCTTGTGGCAACCTGTCTGCGCGAATATAAAATCGACCAGCTCGTTCACTTTGCGGCCGAATCCCATGTTGACCGCTCCATCAACGATTCCAGCGCATGTGTTGCGACCAATATCAACGGCACGCATGTCCTGCTTGAGCAGGCCCGAATCTATGGTCTCCCCCTATTTGTCCACGTCTCAACAGATGAGGTGTACGGCACACTTGGCTCAACAGGCTATTTTACCGAAACAACCCCGCTGGCTCCCAACAGCCCCTACTCTGCTTCAAAAGCCGCCTCTGACCTTTTGGCCCGGGCCTATTTTCATACCTATAATTTTCCGGTCATCACCACCCGCTGCTCCAATAATTACGGACCGTACCAGTTTCCTGAAAAACTCATTCCATTCATGCTTGAACGCGCCTGCAAGAATGAGCCTCTGCCCATATATGGAAATGGCCAGAACGTGCGCGACTGGATTTATGTCCGTGACCATTGCCTGGGCATCTTGGCGGCCATTGAACACGGCAAGGCCGGTGAAATCTACAATTTCGGCGGCAGCGCGGAACGTACCAATCTGGAAGTTGTGCGCGAGATTCTTGCCTTTCTGGACAAACCCGAAAGCCTGGTGACCTTTGTTCAGGATCGGCCCGGACATGACCTGCGCTACGCAATGGACAGCGGAAAGGCAAAACGTGAACTTGGTTGGAAAGCGCGCATGACCTTTGCCCAAGGCTTGCAATCAACTCTTGAATGGTACCAAAATAACCAAGGGTGGCTTACAAATGTCAAAAGCGGCGAATACCGCAATTTTATCCAGCAATGGTACAACAACAGGAAAAAATAATGCGCATTCTTCTTCTGGGCGGAAAAACAGGACTTTTGGGACAGGCACTGAAAAAAACATGCGACAGGCGAAACTGGAGTACGCTGTGCCTTGGACGGCACGATGACCTGTTTAACGCGCCAGCCCTGCACAGGTTGATAACAGACGAGCGCATCACGGCAATTATCAACACAGTTGCCTACACCCAGGTTGACAAGGCTGAGAAGCAGCCAGAGGAAGCCGCCCGCCTGAACGCGGATTTGCCGGAGATACTGGGAAAAGTAGCAGTTTCGTGCGCTGTCCCGCTTGTTCACTACAGTACGGATTTTGTTTTTGACGGCGCAAAAGGCAGCCCCTACCTGCCAACAGACAGCCCCAATCCACAAAGCGTGTACGGCCAAACCAAACTGGAAGGTGAACAGCGTCTTTTGGCGCTTGGCCCGCAGCATGTTCTGATTTTACGCACGGCCTGGCTTTTTGGCCCGGACAAGACAAACTTTGTCCATAAAATTCTTGGGCTGGCCCGTAAGCACGACCGGCTGACCATTGTCCACGACCAGATTGGCTCGCCTTCCTGCACAACAGACGTAAGCGAATACTGCGCCGCGCTCATCGAAAAACAGGCCAGAGGACGGTATCATGTTGTCAACGCGGGCCAGGCCAGCTGGTACGAACTCACGGCGCAAGCCGTTAAACTGGCCGGCATTTCATGCCGGGTTGAACCGATTGCCTCGGCTGATTTTCCGCAGCAGGCCAAACGCCCTCCCTACTCTGTCCTTGACCACACGGATTTTGAGCAGACAGCCGGCATTACGCCCCGTCCGTGGCAGGAGGCCCTGGCTGAATACATCAGACAAAGCAGACCAAATCTTCCCTGAAACGCCAATTTCAAAAATGCGACTCCCTGAAAATCGAGCAGGATTCTGGTCAAAAAATAATTTTTCAAATAAAGAACTGTATCTGTACAGCTTGTTTCCATAAACAACAGAAGAAAACACAATGAAAAAACAACTGGTTTTGGCAATGGCTCTAAATTTCTGGCTGTGCCAACAATCCGAACAAACGAAACCAATAAACTGTATGCAATTGCCACAGAGCAAGTCCAAGCCATGCAGCAACAAGCCAGAACATATGAGGAATATCATACAGTTATCAGCAAGCAAAAAAAATATTGAAAAAAGGGTCATGACTAGCAGAGAGGCTTGTTTCTAAGAATTTTTAGCTCCAATTTATAACTATGTTCTTTCCTATGATTAAGCCGAAACTCACACTCTTTCAAATGGCAATAAGTTGTTATCCAAACATAGCCCAGCAAAAGGTATGCTCTGGCAACTCTGAAAAAAGGTATCGTCAAGAATTACAGCCCCTGACGAAAAGGCAAAGGTCCATGACTAACATCTGTACAGTAATAGGACAGCCCACGTTTTTTTATAGCGCGGCTCCCACGCTCAGTAATAATGGCTGTTCCTCCTTTTCCACAAACATATCCATTCACCATGCATACTTCTCCGCCAATAATGGTTGCAACAGCTTTTCGATTTGCAAAATTCAGCACAGAAATATCTGCATCAGCTCCAATGCCAAGATGTCCCTTGTTTCTAAGCGACAACATACGCGAGGCATTATAGCTTATTTTACGCACATATTCACTCATGGTTAATACTCCAACAGCTACAAGGGCCAGCCCCTGAGAGACCAATACATTGCGTGGGATACTCCCCCCATCAGTAGAGAGGGCATCTACACTGAAATCACCGCTACTGCGCCTTGCCACTGCTAAAGCGATACGCCCCATGGGGGGATTAACATTCAGACTACCAGCGATATGTGTTTCAGCCTCATACCAAGCTGCCACACCTTCATCTCCAGTAATAGAAATAGTTTCACCTCCGCGTACCACCAATACATAAGCCTTACCATCTTTAATGGCAGATGCAACACCTTTTTCATCATCAGAATATCCTAGACAATTAAAACTAATACGCGTACTGTGACTGACTAAACGGCCATCATCACCAATAGCCAAATGCGTACCGTTGACGGCAGCAATATATGATTCACTAAGAACAGAAGGATGATTCTCTAATAGTTCAAGAGCCTCCATCACTTCTGCCAGTTCATGGTAAATCTGGCCTCGACAATAGCTGTTGATATGGGCGATGTGGACATGTGTATCACCAACAAGCTCTATAACTTCTCGCATCCCTTCTATGTTTGATCCACTGCATGTGGAGCCTGCGTGCCAAGATGCATACCCTCCCGACCTAAATGTTGACCTGATTATACGCTCTGAAGTTTCCGGTGTAAGCGGATGGTGCCCCCCAAGAATCTTTATTCCCAACGCACCAGCTTCCAAGGCAATATCAATAAAAGCATCTACTGCTGATTGCTTGAGATGGTTGGAATCAATACGGCGCCCGGGAGTAGCGTCCTCAAGAGTTGCCAAATTTAGTCCACAGCCATATGGTATACATTCCCATGCTGCTTCCACAGGACCGGCCAAATTAAACGCAGTACACACACCTGCCTTGACCAGCATTGGGAATCCCGTAGGATTACCAAATTCTCCGCATATATGAACATGAGGGTCGATGATACCGGGAATAGCGATATTGCCTTCGAGATCAAGCACTGTTTTGGCAGAATCACTTGCAATTTCTTCGCATACATTAGCAATGCGCCTGTCTTCGATAGCGATGTCGCGAACTCCGGAAATACCATTGACGGGGTCTTCAACATGTACTTGCTTCACCAATAGATCAAACAATATTACCTCTTTTCAATCCATTGTATCTAGCTGCAATGCAACTCTACAAAACAACTCCACAGATGGAGCAAGAAGATCTTCATTAAAATCAAATCGTTGATTATGATGACCTGCTTCAAGTTTACTACCTATTTGGGCATAACTGCCAAATCCACCTTGTTTCTGAATGGCTTCAATAAATGTACAAACATCATCTGTCCCTAAGCCACGTTCAACATCTGTAATAAGCTCATTATAAAAATATGGGATCTGCTCACCAACAGCACGCACCACATCTATTATTTTTTGATCACTATCTGTACAGCCAGCGCCACCCATAATTGTCAACTTGTACTGCTGCTCATACATAGCTGCAGTATTTTCAACAATCAACTTAACTTTATCAAACATATACTCATTTATCTCAGTGGAACTCCCTCTTGTTTCACAGATAAGCTTGGCATAAGATGGAATAACGTTACGGCCTGTCCCTGATTCAATTTTGCCTACAGTAATACGTGTAGTCCCTTCTCCGTTGCGAGGTATGGCATGTAAATTCATCACCATACTAGCCGCAGCAAGAAGTGAATTCTTTCCTTTATGAGGATCAGAACCGGCATGGGCAGCCTTACCAAAGAATTCAACATCAAATTTAGTCGTAGCCAACAAACCTTTGGTGCCGCAGATGAGTTGATGATCTTTTTGGGCGTAGGCACCAATATGAGCAGCAAAAAAATATTTGATCCCGTTTACAACTCCGGCTTTCACCATAGGGGCAGCTCCCCTCCCTCCTTCTTCAGCCGGTTCAAAAAGGATACGGATATTATGACGAAGCTGATCCTTATAGCGAAGCAACTCTTTAGCAACGGCCAAACCAATGGTGGCATGTCCATCGTGACCGCATGCGTGAAATTGTCCTGGATTAATAGAGGCAAAGCCTTCTGCCGTGGGTTTATGGTCGGTATCCGTACTCTCTTCCACATCAACTGCGTCAAAATCAAAGCGTAACGCTGTGTGCGGAGCCAGATCAGGGCGTACATCCACCACTAGCGCAGTCAGGCCATTCTGCTTTTGCACCCATTCCGGATCTGCCCCTTGTTCAAGAGCAACAGCCTTGCGTCGTGCCTGTGTCTGTTCATCTGGCAAACCCAACAATGCATCACGATCTTGAACTTCATCACCATATTTTACCTGATAGCCCGCAACTGTAAGCTCTTTGGCAAGACAAGCCGATGTCCAAAATTCTGACAAACCTGATTCCGCATGCTTATGAAACTGACGACGTAATGCCACCAATTCTGATGGCAATATAGATGCAGTAAAATTCATATATAATCCCTATTTTACCATAGAATTTGGCAAAAAAGTAACAATTTCAGGGAAGATACACAAAATAACAACGACAATAAGATCACAGATTATAAAAGGAAAAGTTCCAGAAAAGACGTCTTCAACACGTGCATCTGTTACACCAGCCAAAGCAAAAGAATTGATACCAACAGGAGGTGTAACACCAGCTATTTCATTTAGCTTCATAGCTATAACACAAGTCCATACAGGATCAAACCCTAAACTTACTAATACAGGAAAGATAACAGGCAATGTCATAGCGAATACAGCAGCCTGTGCGACTAACATGCCAAGAATAAACCATACTGCTATCACGCACAAAAAGATGACATAAGGAGAAACATTCCATGTCACCAAGAATGTGGCCAAATTATTTGGGATACGTGTGACAGCCAAAAATCGACTGAAATACATAGAGGCAATGATGATGATAAACAACATGGCTGAAGAACGTGCTGTTTCGCGCAACGCGTTGTTCACTTCCCCATTCTTGCGAAGCTCTCCATTGACAAGGCCAAAAATCAATGTACCTATGGCCCCAACTGCCGCGGCTTCATTGGCGGTAAAAATACCAGAATAAATACCTCCCATAACGATGAAAGCCAACGTTAAAATAGGCCATAGTTTGCACATGGCTTTTGCGCGATCCGGCATAGAGACCTTATATTCATCAGGATGAACAGGTGCAACATTCTTACCAAATTTTGCGATAAGAAACATGCAAGTGGCATAGACAAACGCCGTGATAATACCAGGAAAAATACCTGAAAGAAACAGTTTACCCACAGACTGGTCTGTAAAAATGGCAAAAAGAATAAACATGCCACTTGGTGGAATCATACAGGCAAAACTTCCAGAACAGCCGATAGAGCCCAAAGCAAAGGTACGTTTATACCCGTAACGTTCCATTTCAGGAAACGCCAATTTGCCAAAAATGGAGGCCGTGGCAATAGTGGAGCCACAAACAGAAGCGAATACAGCACAACCAAATGTAGTGGCAATAGCCAAAGCCCCAGGAAGACGTGCCAGCATAGTGTGCACACTTTGATATGCGAGCCTAGCAAACCCTCCACGGCTGGCAAAGGCTCCCATAAGAATAAACAGAGGTAATACACAAAAAGAGGGCGATGCAACAGCACTATACAGGGTTTCTCCTAAGAGTGTACAGGCCGCGTCGAAACTGATAATGATAGACAAACCAATCAAACCGACAAAAATAAAATCCAACCCCATCGGGACACCGCAAAACAGTAACACCAGCAGGATAATCGAACCGATAATACCAATAACAGTTAAGCTCATAACACTTACTCCAAAGCCGGTTACGCTTACTTGAGTACCGGAGTTGCTGTTTCGTGAGGCTGTCGTATCAATGAGATAAAATTATATATAAATTGAACCAGATAAAGGAAGATACCAAAACTCATAACAGCCTTAATCGGCCACACTGTCAGTGGCACAAGGCCAGCAAGAGCCTCATTGCCCTTAAATGAATCGATAGTATTAATTACCATAGCATAAGTGCATACAATCAGCGTCCCAGAACTCAACGCGCCTGAAAATATGAAAATTTTTCTTGCAAAAGAAGGCCTGAGTCTGTCTGTTAAAAAGTCGATTTTAACATGACCCCTATTTTGTTCACAATTTCCCATACCCAGATAAACTGTAGACAACATAACATACATAGAAATTTCGGCCACCCCTATAATGGGATGACCTGCTGTACGCAACATAATATCCATAAAAAGCAATAATCCGAGCACTGCCAATAGATAGCCGCAAATTGTCGAAGATAATCTGCTCAAATACGCCAAAAATTTTTTCATACTCTCCCCCACTCGCTAGATAATCAATAATTGAAATAACTAGCTCATAAAAAAGGTCTATACAAAAAATGATCTGTATAACCCTATAAAAATATATTTAATTCTCCTCCTATAAAAAGTCTACAAAAAATTATGCAAACAGGCACCTGAGTTAAGATGGTTATCCAGCCAAAGCTAAAAGTTTCTCAACAGGGATTGAATCAGTTTGGCTCTCAACAAATTCCTGCTTTGCAGGATCGAAAGGTTCCCCTCATTTCAATATCGCATATAAGGCCTATAGCTGGTACCGTTTGCAGAAGCTCCACATCCTTATCTTCAGTACTTTTTCAAAACGTTTGTTTTCTACAGCAACATTGCCTGTAGTAATTAACAGCAGTTCGACCGCTTGGGCAGCGTTTCCGTAACTCCTATGGTCCTTGAGATCTAAGGATACGCTGCCTTTCTTTAACCCAGCAAAAACCCATGAACCTGATTTTTCAAAGCAACCAAAGCCTTCACCAGAACAGAACGTGACTTCAAAATGCGACGAATCTCTTCGCTTGCCTGGCTGCATAAAACAGATTCTGGCAGCATGTCTTTTTCAGGAAATTCTGCAAGCGTTCTTGCGTCATGTTTGTCCGTCTTTTTTACTGATTGGTTTACAACCTTGAATTTCATAGTGTTGACAACCCGTACCTCAATCCCTGCCTGTAAAAGCTGATTGCGGAAATACCGTGTGTTACCCATTGATTCCACTGCCGCTGTAACTTTGTATCCCAGCGACATCAGACCGGTCATCTTTTCCAAAAATGAGCCATACCCACATCGGTATACATGGATAACGTCCTGCTTCGTTTACTCGGCGGTCTTCGCTCATATACGGTCTTGCTGACCATTGAATGTTACGGCTACGGCTCTTCAGTCTCCTTTCCGGTTTTCAGGAACCACAAAACATGTCGAACAGTAGCCTCGCTGCCCCAGAAATCTTCGGTTACAGACAGCTTACTCAATTCACGAATTCCTATAACGACTTTTTATCATTCCTCCTTACTATAGTAGGATCTAAAAATCTCAGATATCTTAGCTGCGACTTTTTCTGGCTCTGCTATGCCAAGAACACGAGCTTCATCTGCCCAGGTCTTCATATTACCGCCTGAGGCAGAAGGTAGTTTGCCCCAAGCGATATAATCAGCCTCTGTAGCATAACTAACCTTGCAGCCTGCATTTTTTATCTCTTCAATTTCTCCTGCAAGGGCTGCATCAAATCTTTCAGCAAATTTCTGGCTGGCAATTTCACCTGCACGCAGAATAGCTGCTTGCTCTTCTTCGCTCAATTTGTTAAATTTTTTTATATTCATGGTAATAAGATAGGGAATGGGGAAAGACATTTTATCCCATACCCACAGATGTTCCCCTACTTCATACAAGCGACCACGGTGGATGGATTCCACAGATGTCATAATGGAATCTACTGTGCCGGATTGCAATGCCATATAACAATCGGCCCATGGTACTGAAACAGGAGTGGCGCCTAGATCCTTAAAATCTGCCAACTTCCAACGACTGGAGGCACGCAGTTTCATGCCTTTTAGCCCTTCCACGTCTTTAATTTGTCTGTTAGAAATAAATGCATTACAGTCAGTGGCATAAAAATACACAGGAAATTGGTTGTGCTTCTTAAAATCTTCAATAAGTTCTGGAACATTTAAAAAAAGGTCCTTAAACATAGTGACAAGGGTACGCCCTTTGGAAGGCCCAAACTCGTTCACTCCCAGAGCACTATTATGAGGTAGAGCTTTTGGATAAAAGTTCGAATTCATGAAAACCATGTCGGCAACTCCATCAGCGCAACCTTTCAACAATTCATTGCCAGACATCAAGGTATTTGCCCAAAAAGCATGCACCTTAATCTGCCCTTTTGACTGTTTCTCAATTTCATCAAGAAACAATTTTTCAGCTGCTCCCCGTACGGAGTGTTCAGGTCCGTTAGAAGCATACGTCAACGTTGTAACGGCATATACATCAAAAGAAACAAGCATCAACAAAGCAGCAAGCAAGGTCAGCAACATTAGTTTTCGCATCATCTTTCCCTCCAGGTAAAACTGTTATTGCACAAAACCAACCCTCATGCGGTAATTTTTCCAGCCTCCAAGGGTCGACCAGCGTATCCAAGAGCTCTGTGTGACAATCGCTCTGAACGGCCTACCATACGAATCAACGGCCAGATACAATTTTCTGTTGAGCCTCCTTCTGTACGGCCCATGCCCTGATTACCGCCTTTTCCCCTGCAGCATAAAGATGGATCTTCAATGACTGACATCAATCATCAGCCATTCATAATCAGATTCATCAATGCCTATAGCTTGTCCATCCAAAAGGCAGCTAAAAAAACAATGCCTCTCAAAGCTTAAACTCGCCGCCGAACTTCCAACATCTGGGAACCACATTACTCTCCATTAATGTATAAATGTCGACTTTTTTAAAAGCTCGCATCATTCCATTAAATTGTCAAACATTTTTTACTTCATTCTGTAGATAGAGTAGTCACGAGATTGAAGCCCATGATCTGAACAGCAGCTAAAAGCGTTGCAATGCCACGCCACTGCTTCAGATGAAGAAAGGCATTCTCAACTGCTATCGAATTTCATAAAGATATTTGTCATACTCCCGCTGCTCCTTCCGGTTCTTCTTGAAAGGAATAACTGGTGACATCCCTTGGTTACGTGCCTGAAAAAGAATTTTATCGGTATCATAACCACGATCTGCCAAAAGATATTGTTCAAAAAATCCGTCAATTAAAGCAGGCGGTTATTTACAATCTGCTGTTGTGCCTTGTTAACAATCGCTCTGACCGGCATACTATGAAAGTCAACGGCCAACTACCTTATAAAATAAAATATCATTATATCATTGCCACAGAACTGTTCAGGACAAGCCAATTTCCTCAGGCACTGGAACCAGCCGGAACAATATAAAATGAAGCCCGTAAGGCATATGTATGTTTTGGCCAAACGTTGCCATAAATCTGGCAGACAAGAAACAGAAGGCGCAAAAAAACAACTATTCCACCTGGTTACAAAATATTATGCGCCAATCTATCCGATAGATCTGTTCTAGCAGTAACAGGTTATAAAAAATTGGAGAGTTAGGTTCTTTTGTGGTTATTGACAGAACAGCAATCACATTTTATGGCATCTGGACACGACTTTTTATAGGAAAACATGGTAAAAAATGAGCCCGGATCTTCGCAAAATCAGCATACTGAGTACGATTGTGGAAGAATACATTTCTTCGGCGCTCCCTGTTGGTTCAAGAACGGTCTCCAAAAAATCTCACCTTGACCTCAGCGCGGCAAGTATCCGCAACATCATGGCGGATTTAACCGAAGAGGGCTATTTGCAGCAGCCACATACCTCAGCCGGGCGCATTCCCACTCCCAAAGGTTTTCGCCTCTATCTTGATTCCTGTCTCAAACTCGCGCCCCTGTCCGGTGAAAAACAAAAAAATATTGCCCGTAACATTACTGACGCGGGAACAGAATTAAGCGCCCTGCTCCGTCAGACCTCAAAACTGCTTTCTTCCCTGGCAGATCAGGTGAGCATGGTTTTAACCCCCAGCCAGAACATGATCCGCTGGCAGCAGATAGATTTTGTTTTGCTTCGTCCCGGCCTGATCGCTTCTATCCTTGTTCTGGAAGGGGGGCTGATAAAAACCAAAAATATTGATGTTGACAAAAAAATCACCTCTGACGATCTGGTCAAATACAGTAACTACCTGAACCAGCTCTTTCAGGGCCGAACCATTTTTCAAGCCCGCAGGCTGCTGATGGAGCAGATGGAACTTGCCAGGAAACAGCTTAACAGTCTGTGCCAGGCAGCGCTCAATCTGGCCCGGGAATCATTTGAAGCAGAAAACGGAGAACGCGAACTGTACGTTGATGGAACAGTCAAACTCCTTGATCAGCCGGAATTTTCAGACATGAACACCATGAAAGGGCTGCTTTCCCTGCTTGAAGAGCGCTCAAGACTGCTCGCGATACTCGACAAAACCCTTGAAGAAGGCGGCGTAAGCATAGTCTTTGGCCTGAAAGACAAAGAAGATGACAGCGAACTTGAAAGCTGCTGTCTTATTTCCTCTCCCTATCTCTTAACTGACGAAACAGCCGGAGTCATTGGCATTATAGGTCCAATCAGAATGGACTATTCCAGAGTACTGCCGGTTGTGGACTTTACCGCCCAGGTTCTCAGTCAGGTACTGAAAAGCCGTTTCTGAACACAACCGCGATTGCAAAAAAACAATCAACCCGATAGAGTAATAATCATTCAGTGTTATGCCTACTGAGCGCTTCTATTAAGAATGAGAGGATAGAATGTTGAGTAAAGAAAAAGGCACTATCTTTCAGTATAGTATGTTATTTTTCTTCCTGCTCTGCCTTGGAAGCTGCACGGATTCCACAACTGCGTCTTATTCAGGCTACGTTGAAGGAGACTACCGTTTTATCGCGACACCTGCTTCAGGCTGGCTGACAGAGATGCCCTGGCAGACTGGAAACAACATCTCTGTTGGCGCTCTTGCCTTCAAAATTGATGATGAACTTCAAGTACTGGCAGTCCAAAAAGCACAGGCGCAGCTCAATGCGGCTGTTTTTCAACTGGCGGACTTGCAACGCGGTAAAAGGGCGCAGGTTATAAAAGGACTGGAAGCCACCCGTGAAGCATTACAGGCAACCTTGAATCAAACCAGATCAGATGCCAAACGAAATACGAAACTGGCTGAAAAAAACGTGCTGGCAATGGTTGATGCCCAACATTCGCAGACAAAGGTTCATGAATTAAAAAAACAAATTGAAGCGCTTGATGCCGATATCGCATTGGCCCGGCTGCCCGCTCGTGAGAACCAGATTGCAGCGGCGCAGGCGCAGGTTGCGGCTGCTCGCGCGATACTGGCGGAAGCCAGAGCCACCCAGGCGCGACGAGTTGTTTACAGTCAATTTGAAGGCCAGATAAATGCTGTTTATGCGTATTCTGGAGAGTGGGTACAATCCGGCCAGGTTGTCATTAAGGTGCAGTCAAAACAGACCCGCAAGGTTGTCTTTTATGTGCCAGAATCTGAAGTTGGCCGCTGGCAGCTGCATGACAAAGTGATGGTCAGCGCGGACGGAATAAAACCGCAAATAGCGACCATCCGGGAAATTGATGATCAGGCCAGCTTTACACCGCCTGTTATTTACAGTGAAAGTATGCGGACAAAACTGGTATTTAGAATGGTGGCGTATCTTGACGGGGAAGGATTGCCGGCAGGACTCCCTGTGAGTGTCCGCAATGTCTGATCTTGCAATTGAGGTCACCGGCCTGAGCAAATCCTTTCATGGCAAGACAGCTGTAAAAAACATTTCAATTACTCAGCCCAAAGGCAGTGTTTGGGGGTTCTTGGGCCCCAATGGTTCAGGCAAAACCACCTGTATCCGTCTTCTCTGCGGTCTGCTAAAGGCAGATGCCGGAGAAGGACAATGTCTTGGCTTTGATTTTCGCACCCAGTCCAGTGAGATTAAGCTGCGTACCGGCTATATGACCCAGCACTTTAGTTTTTGGCAGGATCTGACGGTTCGGGAAAACCTGAACTTTGTCGCACGGTTGTATAATCTGCCCAGACAGCGGCAGCTCATTGAAGCCCAGATGGAAACTTTTGGCCTCACTTTGCGGCAACATGAACTCGCCGCGGGATTATCCGGCGGCTGGAAGCAACGACTGGCCCTAGCTGCCGTTACCCTTCATCGGCCTCAACTCCTGCTCCTTGACGAACCCACAGCCGGTGTCGACCCTCAGGCTCGCCGGGAATTTTGGCAAATGATTCACTCTTTTTCCCAGGCCCAGGGTATTACAGTATTGGTTTCCACTCATTATATGGATGAAGCGGAACGCTGTGACCACATTGTCTATTTGGCCTATGGCCAACTGCTCGCGCAGGGACGGGTGGACGAGATTATCCACCATTCAGGATTACAGGCAAGGTGCAGCCGGACAGGTGAGGATGTTCGGCAATTTTTACCGGCGCTCCAAACAGATTCAAACATTGATGCGGTCTCTTTTTATGGTGGCAGGCTCCACGTGCTTGGGCGCGACGCGCTCGCCCTTGATGCTGCCCTGCTCAGTTTTGGTCACGATCTGAAATGGCAGGAAGAATCGCCCACACTTGATGACGCATTTATTGCGCTTCAGCGCAGCAGTGGCGGAGATCACCGATGAGAGACAACACACGCTTCATCTTCGGACGAATCAGCGCCATGATATACAAAGAATGGCGACAAATGCGGCGTGACCGGGTGACCTTTGCCATGCTGATCAGCATTCCAATAATGCAACTTATCCTGTTTGGATATGCCATCAACCTTCAACCGCGTCATCTTCCCCTTGCTGTTCATTTTGAAGAACAAAGCGACATCACCCGAAGCATCATTGCCACCATGCTGCACTCTGATTATTTCGACCTGGTTGCTGAACAGCGGGATGCGGCCAAAACAACGGCCTTGCTCCAATCTGGAAAAGTCAATTTTGTGCTCTCCATTCCTGCCGGCTTTTCCAGGGCTGTTGTTCGTGGTGAATGTCCAGCCCTGCTTCTTGAAGTGGACGCGACCGATCCTGCGGCAGGCAGTGCCAGTGTCTATGTTGCTCAGCTGGTTCAGCGCGCACTGAAACCGTTTGAGCATGACCCCCGACATATACTGCAGTCAAAAATGCCGGTTGAAGTCATCATTCACAATGCCTATAATCCGCAGTTGCAAACCAGGGTAAACATTGTACCGGGATTACTGGGTGTAATTATTACCATGACCGGCATTATGATTACCGCCATCACAATGACACGTGAACATGAACGCGGTACAATGGAAAATCTTCTTGCAATGCCGGCACATCCACTGGAAGTTATGGCCGGAAAAGTCATTCCTTATATTCTCGTCAGTCTGTTACAGTCATTGCTGATCATTGGTGTTGCACTTTTGCTGTTTAATGTCCCTTTTATCGGCAGCGTCGGGACCCTGTCAGCAGGACTGATCCTCTTTTTGCTTGCGAATCTGACCCTGGGCTTTACTTTCAGTACCATCGCCAGCTCGCAACTCCAGGCCCTGCAGATGACCTTTTTCTTCTTTCTTCCCTCGCTCTTGCTTTCAGGCTTTATGTTTCCCTTTCGAGGCATGCCGGTCTGGGCGCAGTATCTGGGCGAAATCTTACCACTTACCCATTTTTTACGGATTGTTCGCGGAGTAATGCTGAAAGACGCGGGCTGGCAGATGCTTATGACAGATTTTTTCGCCATTTTTGCCTTCTGGCTCGTTGCAATCCTGCTTGCCATGACGCGCTATAAACGAACCTTAAGCTAGCCGTCCTTACAAAACCAGCAACAACCGGACAAAGGAACTAGCGTAACTGGCTGTCTTTACTCCCTCTTCGGTTATAAAGCGCAACGCCTTTGTCTTCCCTGTCCGCTTCTTCCTGACAAACAATGCACAGACGAACTCCGGGCAGGGCCTTTTGCCGGGCGGTAGATATTTCTTCTCCGCACTCTTCACAAAATCTGAGGCTCCTGCCTTTGGGCAAACGATTCCTGGCCCGCTCAATTTCGTCATTGAGACTGTCTTGTATCTGATTTTGGACTCCCTGGTCATTTGTCCAGCCACCAGCCATTTTCAACCCCTCTTTTGTGCGGCTCATAATCTCGTTGCGTATTGATTTCCTCTGTTCTTCCTGTTACGGTTATAAGCTGTTTTCGATTACTTGCCAACCATACGAACCGGAACAACGAGCCGACAACGCCCGAAAAAGGAAAAAACTTTCTCACCACCCATTACACCCATGAAACCAAAAAACATTCTGACCTTCTTTCTTGAATCAATTATTTTGTCTGTTATCGGCCTGAGCATTGCCTTTTATCTGGGGCTCCAGCAAGGCGGCCTGCCTATGGCTCTTCAGTTTCTGTTTACCGCGAGCCTTCTGGCCGGGCTGGAACTATCCGTTTCTCTTGACAACGCTGTTGTCAACGCGACCATCTTGCGTGTTATGACCCACTTTTGGCGCATCATCTTTCTAACAATCGGAATTGCCATTGCTGTTTTTGGAATGCGTGTCTTATTTCCAATCCTGATTGTGAGCTTTGCCGGCAAGGTTGATTTCCACACCGCATGGGTTATCGCCACCTCACGGCCCGCTGAATTCCAGCTCCTTATGGAACAAAGTCATCTGTCCATCATGGGCTTTGGCGGTGCTTTTTTACTCATGGTCGCCCTTACCTTTTTTCTGGACCAAAACAAGGAAACCCACTGGCTGCCAGGCATTGAGCGTGTGCTTGTCAAATTGGGAGGAGTTGAAAACGCTGCGGCCAGCCTTGGAATTTTTCTTATTCTGGGCGTGACATTCATGCTGGAAAGTCAGGACCAATATCCCTTTTTACTCAGCGCCCTGATTGGCTTTTCCGTCCATGTCTGCATTGATGTGCTCAAACATTTCGTGGGTGGGGGTAATATCGCGACAGTCGCGGCCCGAAACGGGTTTATCGGTTTTATTTATCTGGAAATTCTGGACAGCAGCTTTTCCTTTGACGGAGTTATCGCGGCTTTTGCCATCACCGGCAACTTCTGGCTTATTGCCATTGGTCTTGGCATTGGCGCGCTTTTTGTCCGCTCCATGACCGTCTACCTTGTGGAACGCGGCTCTCTGGAACAATTTGTTTTTCTGGAACCCGCCGCGTTCTGGGCCATCGCCTTTCTGGTTCTTGTCATGTTTACTGCGGCCGCCGGCCATCATCTGCCGGGCGGAGAAATCACAACCGGGTTGGCCAGCATGTTTATACTTTGCACGGGGGTTATAAGCAGCATCGTGCATGAAAAATATAAAAAAACACGCTAAAAAAACCAGGTTACATTTTTTCTTTTTTTTATTTTTACCCCTAAAGTTTTCAGGGAAGCAACCGACTAAGGGATTAGGAGTAATTACGTGACGATCAATCCCTTTTTAATCAAAACGGTCAACAGTACCTACGGCAGACAGCTGGAAACCGCTCGCCGCCTCTCTCGTTTGGGGCAGTACTTGAAGCGCAGCGGCCAGACCGACGCGATTACCATTTCCCGTGAAGCCAAAAGACTCCAGCTGGTAGACAAGGTTTCCAGAGAAATCGTACACAACCTGATCGGTACAAACAGCAAAAACCCGGTTGTTCAGGCTATCCGCCAGCAGCTTTGCGCCGAATTCAGAAGCGAACTCAGCTTTACCTATTCTCCGGACGGAGAAGGCCTGTATATACTCAAAAAGGACGAAAAGAAAAAAACAGTGAAACTTCCCGCAGAGGAAAAAGAAAAAATCATAGCCAGAATGTGGGAAATTACAAAGGAAAAAGTTAACGAGACTATGTTGTAAGCTCGTTATCCGGAGGAAAAATGTCTTTACAAAAAGTTACCACTGGACTGGGGCCCTATGAAGGCGCAAGCCTGCAAAAAACTCAAAAACGCCAGGCAGCAGCTTCAAAAGGCAAGGAAATCTCAAAAGAAAAAGATACGATCTCACTTTCCAGCGAAGCAAAACTGCTCGCGGCAGGACTACAGGAAGCCCAAAAAGCTCCGGACATTCGCCGGGAAAAGGTTGACGCGCTTAAACAGCAAATAGCGGCCAACAACTATATGCCTGACACCAGGGCCATTGCCACCAAAATTGTTGATGAACAAATGGAACTCTGGAAATAATTGCCAATAATACGGCAGAATCTGAACAGTGCCTGTCTCTTGCTTTGATTCGCTGCAAACAGGAAAAACGCGCCCCAAAGCCCTACAACTGGACGGCCTCAAGCCCCTTGTGCTTAACAATGAAGCGTCCTTAAGATTTTTTCAAAATTAAATCTTAAAACAAAATTCAGAACAACTACTGTCAAGTATTTTTTGGTCCATAGTAAGCAATATCAAATCATAGATAAGTGCAGTTGCAACAATAAAACGGTCAGCAGGATCTTCATGCGTCAATTTTACTTGACGACTTTTTATTGCAACTTCCCAATTAAGAGGCGCCACTTTTACAGGCACTGATTCCAAAATATTTTTTACCCATACCTCCGGTCTTTTGCCCGGAACCTCAATCCTGCCCTTTTCCGCCAGCACCAGGATTTCCCAGGCAGAGACAGGAGACAACCACAATTCATTTCCATTCTTTTCTATAGCCTCCTTCATCTTGTTAGGGAGCTTATTACTTCCCCACATGCTCCAAAGTAAAATGTGCGTATCAAGCAGAAATTTCATTTCAAAACTTCCCAGTCAGTAGCCGGACAAGCAGGCTCAATAATATCGCCAGTTATCGTAAAATCATCGCTAAATTTGCCTATCCAGCTTTCTTCTTTTTTCGGGAGAGGTGGAGGAGAGATAAGAGCGCAGGGCACCCCTCTTTTCGTTATAACAAGAGGAATCCCTGTTTCTTTGACAGAACTAATCACTTTAAGACAAGTCGCCTTAAATTCCGAAATTGACATTGTGTTTTCCATTTTTTCAAACCTCCTCAATTGAAAATACAATAAAATAGTCATTTGAGATGGTCAAGTTGACCAGAAAACACTGTCAAAGACACACCAACAATTATTTTTACAAATTGGATTGTTTTGCACCTTCCAGTGCAAGCCGCACCTGAAACTATGGCACTTTTTTGAGACTGAGTACGATTTGTTCTACCAGTTCAAGCGCAATTTCCTGTAGATTTTCAAGCAAAGTGGTAATTTTTTCCTTAATGAGTCTGGCGTGCAGGCAGGTTGGCTCCGATGGGAGAAAAAAGAGTTCGGCAACAGTACACGCAATCTTTGGCAAGCGGGAAAATTCAGGGGCAATTACACCTTTTTCCATTCTTGACAGGGAATTCTGACCAATTTCCAGATACTCGGCAAACTGCTCCTGGGTTAATATCCTTTTTCCTTCCGCCGCTGGGCAACAGCCGCTCCGACAACAGCAGCTAACTGCCATCCTGGGCTTGCTGCACGCTTGATACTCCTTTTTTCTCCAATTTATAGAAAAAAATTTCAGGAGGTTGCAGTTCAAAAAACATAAAGCTCAACTTGAGACACATATGTATTATAAAAAATTTTCTTGAACGGAGCTAGCATGTTATTAGGAGATTGGGACAAAAAATTTTAGTCCACTCCAAGAGACCGTCAAAAAACTTAAAATCCCAAAAGAGGAGTGAGTCATGAACGTTGTAGATTCCATTAAAACATATTTCAGCAATGCTGACTTCAAAGGCAGAGCTTCAAGACCAGAATACTGGTAGTTTTTTTTTATTTTTAATTGTTGGCAGCACCTTGTAACATTGGTATTAAAGAAATAGTTAGCATGATATTTTGGCTAGCAGTAATCTTGCCAACTCTATCTGTTTCTGTAAGGAGACTGTACGACACCAACCCTGGTGGATGGTATCAACTTATTGCACTTATCCCACTAATCGGATTAATTTTATTATTTCTTAGCATAAAGAGAAAAAACCGAATCAATATAATAAGTAGCGTAATTTCGACTAGATAAGGATAAAAAATGGCTATTATTCACGTTCTAATGCCTGAAATCAATGTTCAAAAAGCGTGGTAAATTGGCTGATGTTTTATATCAGCCGGTCTGGCCGACATTGGCAAACTCGCTTAGCAGGACTTTGCCCTCAAAAGGACTGTCGTTTTGAGGAGACTGCAGCGCGATTTTTTTCTCGTTGTTAATAAACACGGGCCCGGACAGATTCAATGCTGTCTGTTCCGGCTGGCCAGCCGGAATTGTCACACTCACCAGAATCAGCAGTTCAGACACATCTTTTCGCAGAATTTTTTTCTCAACCGGAGTGAGCCGTGGCGCGTAATCAGGCAAAAAAATATGCGGGTCTGTCACAACAAGACCAAAGTGCGCCTGCTCCATACTTTGCAGCAACAAAAAAGGCGACTTTTTTTTGAATTCAACCAAGGAAAATCTTTTTAATTCCTCAAAACCAATAAGACCTTGCGGAAAAAAGATCACTTTATTCGCGTCTATGCTTACCCGCCCAAGCCGGGAATCTATTTTTACTCTGTTTTCCATATATCCGCCACAGCTAAAACGTCTTCTTCCCTTACACGCGCGGCAACCGCGTTGCTTTCCTGTACCTGAAGAAAAATTTCCTCGCGGTAAACAGCCATGTCATCAGGAACATCCAGCCCCAACTTGACCTGCTTTCCGTTCACCTCAAGGACGGTTATTCGGATTTCGTCTCCCAGATTCAGGCTTTCTCCTGAACGGCGTGACAAAATTAACATACCAATAACTTCCCTACAAACCTACATGTAATTCATAAGGCTCATCTTCATAATCATTGACGAGGAACGCAATACAGCCTCATAGATAAATTCTTCTTTCCGCATTTCTGTCATCAGCTCTTCCACCTTCACGTCTTCAATACTGCTTTTTCTTTTCTTCTCATTATCAATAAGACCTTCTGTCACAGTCTTTGCCGCGTCCAATCTGTTGACACGAGCGCCAATAACAGCCTGTCTGCTCCCGATTTCAGATTGTACAGCCCGCAGCCTGGCCACTATCTTTCCACAACCGTCCTGATTATTTGTTTCCAGATACCCAACAAGTTCTCCAACAGCCTCAAACAGGTTGCTTTCGCCCTCATTTGCCTTGAAATACAAATCGCCGCTGCCCGGGACCTTGTACTGGCCTCCAAAAATATTCAGCCCCACACTGTTAATCTGAACATTCACTTCTTCGGAAATTTCAACCTGCAAATCTCCCTTGTTCTTGCTCAGGGTCATAACGGTTCCGGCAGCGACTCCGGCAAGAGAACCCAGCACCACTTTCCCGCCGGGAACTTCCAGTTGATACGGCTGGTCACTAGCACTCACGGCAGTCCACGTTCCTCCGCCGTCCAGGCTGTAGCTGAAATTTCGGATTGTTCCCACACCAGGACCATCATAGCGCACCTGTAAACCCTCAGGTATATTACGGCCAAGGGCGGTTCCCTGTATATTTCCACCACCGTCCCAGACAGTAAAGTTGTTGTCATCGCCCTTATAGGTTGCCGTTGGTCTGGCCCAGAGCCAGGTCCCGCTGCTATCGTTGATATTATCAATATCAGTTGCCTCAACAGTAAAATTCTTCTGAAAATCAATCCTGGTGTCGCCAAGAGTAATCTGCCTTGAGCCTGCCGCCAATGTTCCGTCTTCCCAGGTTTTTCCGCCATCAGAAGAAAATCTGTAGTTCAGGGCATCAGTTCCCACTTCTCCCGCGCTTGTAAACTGAACCAGTATTGTCCCCCCCACCTTACCGCTGATTGTTGCCTGCGGCACATTGTCCTTATTGGCTGTCAGCCCCATTGAACGTGCATAAGCGTCTTCTTCCAGCTTATGACCGGAAAAAATGCTCTTGCCTTCAAATTCGGTATTAGAAAGAGCGATAAGTTGCTCAAAAATCTGCTTGGCTTCATAACTGATTTGTTCCCTGTTTTCAGGAGTGAGTGTTCCTGTTGCGGCCTGTTCAGCAATGGATTTCAGCCTGACAAGCTGCACATTCACCTGCTGCAGGGTCTCATCCGCAAGATTGAGCCAGCCTCTGGAAGTATCAATATTTTTTTTGTACTGTTTCAATGCGGCAATGGAATCGTTATACCCCATGACCCGCAAAGTACCCATAGGATCATCTGAAGGTTTGTTGATATTTTTCTGTGATCCGGATTTGATATTCAAATCAACAAGCCTTTCAGACGAATTGAACAGATTATTCAAAATTCTTCCATACATTGAGCTGGTTGTTACCCGCATGGGAACCTCCTAGTTTTTCAGGGACAGTAAGGTCTGAAACATTTTATCCGCTGTAGTTATCAATTTCGCGGAAGCGGAATAATTGTGCTGAAAACGAATCAGATTGCCCATTTCCTCGTTTAAATTGACTCCGCCGATTTCTTCTTGCCGGGCGTCAAGTTCACTTGCCAATGCCTTTTCAAATTTATAATGAAAGTTCGCTGTAGAGGTGTCCGCGCCAATTTTTCCAACCAGTGTGTCGTAATATTCCTGAAGAGTTTCAGCCTTGGTGGAAACATTGCCAATGGTATCAAATTCTACCTTTTGATACTGCAATGCCGCAAGTTCCTTGGCTGTCTTGTTGTCACCAACATTGTATTCACCGGCACCGTTCACATGGTTACTGTTGATATAAGAAAGATCGGAACGGATAAGCTGATTGATGCTGATGTCCCTGCCCCTGCCGCCGTCAAAAAATGTATTCAGGCCAAGAGCGGCCATTGCGCCTGAAGAATCTTCACCAAAGGCAAAAGAATATCCATTATCAGCAACCAGCTTGAGTTTGCCATCCTCGATGCTCGCTGTCAGATTTGGAACACCTGTGCCTGCGTTGTTAATTGTATTCACAATATCCTGCAGGCTGTCCGTCTGGTGAATATCAACTGTTGTTCTGCGCACAATACCGGCAGAATCGTAAACAAAAAACGTGCACTGGCCGTCCTTGATTTTGTCGCCAAAGAAAAGATCGGCCCGGCTGCCGTTGAGCGGCTCGGTCAGGGCGGTACTGTCAACCGGATAAGTCCCTTTTGCATCCGTAAACTTTTTCAGGCCCATACCCTGCGAGTGAATCTTGTTCACCTGCCAGACCAGAGAACGGGCAAAATTGTCCAGCCGCTCCCTGTATTCACCAAGATAGGCGTCACGATGTAAAAGTTTTCCGCACAGCTCGCCGCCCTGCAGCCTGCGCTGGTGCAGGTCTCCGCCTGTTGAAGAAGACGGAAAAGGCGCGATATGTTCTTTTGTCGAGGCATTTTTAATCCAGAACAGGCTCTTTTTGGGAACAACAACAAAGGTATCGTCTGCTGCCAACGGATTGCTTCCCGGACGAAAGGACAGCTTGATTTCCCGTCCCGGAACCTTGAAAAAATCTGTGCTTGAGGTAAAAACGGAGTTTCCGTTTTCATCTTCCAGCCAGGTTGCGCCGTTATCAATGGAAACCTTATAGGTCGCGGTGCCAATGGCTCCACCACTGACAACCTTTACCAGATACTCGTGTCTGGAGTCTCCCTTAAACGCAATCTCGCCATCAAAACTTGACCCGGCCGTAAGATTTTCAAGTACCTGAGGCCCCTCAAAACTCAGACGAAAATGATGCTGGGCCTCAACCAGGGTCTGACCGGAATCTGTTATAACAGAAAAATTCCCTCCACCATTGTCAATACAGTGGATATCAAGTTTTTTAGCCAGTTCACGCACCATCTTGTCCCGTTCATCGTACAGGGAATTGGCGTTGCGTGAACCCGGTATGTCCTGCGCCTGAATTTCCTTGTTCAAACGGGCAATCTCACGCATCAGGCCATTTGTTTTCTCAACTTCAGCATTGAGTTCAAAATCAAGCTGCTCACTCTGATTGGCCATATCAACAGCGGCGGTTCTTATTGATCCCAGCAGGGCTTCAGTGCGGCCAAGCAAGGCCGTGCGGGCAGAAACAGTATCCGGATGCACACTTAAACTCTGCCAGTCCTCAAACATACTGATCAGGGCCTTGCTGATGCCTGAAGAATTTGATTCATTGAACAACGACTCAACAGAACGCAGCTCTTCATGCAGGGCGTTCCATTTTTCCTGCTGCCCTGACTTGTTCAGGTAATGCGCTTCAATGAATTTGTTAAAATGGCGGATAACTTCCTTGGTCTCAACACCGGTTCCGATTTCTCCGGGGGTTGTATAAAAAGGGTATGCTTCCTCCTGGATAACGCTCTGGCGGCGATAACCGGGAGTATTTACATTGGCAATATTATTTCCTGTTGTCGAAATATTAGTCTGGGCAGCTGTAAGGCCTGACTTTCCGATACCAAGAAGCGTATTGAGACCTGCCATTTTTTATTCCTCCAACATTAGTAACGCGCGCTTAAAAGGGCCGGGGTTCGTGTCCGGGAATACATTCTGGCATCAGCGCTGTACACATTTTCCTCTTTTGGCATGACCTGGGCCCTAAAAAAATTCAGCATCTGCATACTTTGTTCTTGCAAGGCCAGGGCCAGATCAGCGTTCATGGCCGCCTGACGGGCGCAATCCTGTTCTTTTTGCTGCACGCTGCTGATAAGCGGCAAAACCTGCTTTGCTTCACTGTCGGGCAAACAGGCAAGCGCGGAGCGCACGCCTTCACTTCCCGGAACATATTGCTCCAAAAACAGCCGCAGATCTTCTTTTTCACAGGCAAGCTGGCGCAGCAGTTCCTGAATGGAAAGCTCACAGGCGGCAATTTCGTCCGGTTTTCCGGCCCGCAACAATGCAAATTCTTCCTGCAGCAAATCCCATAAAAATTCCAGGGCCCCTTCCTGCCGCCGCATACGTTCATGTATTTTCTGACCGATATTAAACATGAGACTCTCCTTGTCAGTGATAAGAAAAAAATGCCTTCCGTATCCCGTCACCTGTTCCTACGCTTTTTTGCCGATATCCAGCCCGGCCTGCATTCGATTCAAAATCATTTCAGGATTCCAGGCCTGGTTGCCTTGCCGCAATTCAAAGTGCAGATGCGGACCTGTGGACCGACCGGTACTTCCCACCTTTGCAATTTCCTTGCCAGCAGCAATCTTATCTCCAACCCTGACCAGATTTTCACTGTTATGCCCGTAAAAACTCTGCCAGCCCCCGGGATGATCAACAATAACAAGGTTACCGTACCCGCCCCGACGACCGGAAAAACTGACTGTTCCCGGCCAGCAGGACGTAATCGGACTGCCTATGGGAGCGGCCAGATCAACGCCGGCGTGCCAGGCGCGTTTTCCAGTAAACGGATCGTCACGCCAGCCAAAACCGGAGCTTTTCCGCCCTTCGGCCAATGGCCAGTTCAACTCCGGCAACACAGCATTCTGCGCTCCCTGTTTTATATTCTTCTCCTGAATCCGGCTGGCCGCGTCAGGTTCAAGTCCCCCCTGATTAACGTATTTTTCCTGAATAACCAGACTGGCAAGTTCCGTGGCCTGCATATTGTGCTGCCACGTGTTGTTTTCTTTTTTTCCGGTCACCTGAGCCGCGGACTGATTTTGATGGGCCTTGACCTGAGCCGCTGCTTCTTGAAGCGCAATCTGCACAACAAGTTCTTCTTTTGGCGTTCTGCCAGCCACCTGTTTCTCTTTCAGTTCAGGCAGTGGATTCATCTTCTTCTCATTGTGCAATGGAATGGGCTTGGGGGCTGGAAAAACAGGGGCCATATCCTGAACAGCGGTTGTTTCACGGCTGGCACTTTTCAGTGCTTGCTGCAAATTGTTAAACAACATCTTGCCAAGACCAATGCCGCCGGAAGAGGCCATTTTTGAGGCCAGTTCCTGCTCAAACATACCCATATACTGCTCTTCCTGCTTGCTGTGCAGATAGCCCTCCCTGGGGACGGTTGCCCGCATCTGCTGCCAGATTTTGGCCATAAAAAGTGATTCAAAATCCTCACAGGCCTTTTTCAGCTTTGCAGAATCCTTGGGACTGTTTCCAAGCCGCCTTTGCAGCTCATGCATCTTTTGCTGCGCGCGGGCCTGTTCGGCCTTTCCGTGCAAATCAGTTGTCAAAAGAGGGTTCATATAACCTCCACGTCAGCATGCAAGGCTCCAGAGGCTTTCAGGGAAAAAAGAATGGTCATGATGTCGCGCGAACTCGCGCCAATCGAGTTCAGGCCGTTGACAAGTTCCTGAATATTTGCCCCTTCCACCAGCATCAGCTTACGATTTGTTTCATGAACCTGAATATCAGTTTTGGGAGTAACAACGGTCTGCCCCTGACTGAAAGGTTCAGGCTGGGAAACATCCTCGCTTTCCCTGACCACAATGTGCAGGTTGCCGTGACTCAAGGCGACCTTAGACAGGGTGACATTCTGCCCCAGAACAACAGTGCCTGTTTTTTCATCAATAACAACCCTGGCTCTGGAATCAGGACTGACTTCCAGATTTTCAAGGGAGGCCAGAAGCGGAACAATATTGCCCTCAAACGCGGCCGGAATATCCAGCTTGATTGTTGAGGCACTGTTGGCCACGGCAAATTTTCCGCCTAATTGCAGGTTAATGGCATCAACCACTTTCATGGTCGTTGAAAAATCGCTGGCATTCAGATTGATGGCAATATCTTTCTGGTCATTAAAGGCGAACGGGATACTACGCTCAACAACGGCTCCATTTGGAATCGCGGCCGCTGTCGGCACGTTCTTGGAACTTGAAGCCCCTGCTCCGCCAGCGGCATACCCGCCCACCAGAATCGCGCCCTGGGCCAGGGCGTACACATTGCCGTCTATCCCGCGCAGCGGCGTCATCAAAAGCGTTCCACCATGCAGACTCGAAGCGTCACCAATGGAAGAAACACTGACAGGCAGCTTTGCTCCGGGAGTGGCGGAAGCCGGCATCTGGGCCGTTACCATAACCGCGGCCACGTTCTTGACTTTCAGGGCCTTTTTTTCCACACGCACTCCGACCCGCTCAAGCATGTTAGCCATGGACTGAATGGTAAATTCCGATCCTGCCTTGTCTCCGGTTCCAACAAGGCCGACCACCAAACCATATCCAACCAGCTGATTGGAACGCATGCCGCTGAACTGGGCTATATCTTTCAAGCGTACCGAGGCCTGGATGCTTGTGCAGCAAAGGCATATCAACGCCCCCAACATAAAAATTTTTTTCATCACGCGTACTCCATCAATCGGTGTGCCGTGTTCACTTAAAATGGCCAGATATTGTCAACAATACGAGTCAGCCAGCCGGGTTTTTGCTTGTCTGTCAAAATTCCTTCACCATACAATTCAATTCTGGCATCAGCGATTTTGGTCGACAGGATACTGTTATCCGCGTCAATATCCCGTCCACGGGCAAGACCACGCAACACAACAATCTGATTTTCATCGTTGACCCGCACCTCGCGGCCGCCTTCAATTTCAAACACATTATTGGGCAGCACGCGAACAATTCTGGCCGCGACTGTTGTCATCAGGGAACTTTGCCTGGTTGTGCGTCCGTCACCATTAAACGTATTTTCCGACTTTGCGCCAAGTACTGGTGTTTCTCCCACAGGCAGGCCAAGCAGCGATGTCTGACCGAACAGATGATTGACCTGCAGTCCGGTATCTGAACTCTTTTTTGAACTGGTTACCGCCTTGTTTGTAGCCAGCGTGCTTTCGATAATCCTGACCAGCACAATGTCACCCACCCGGTAAGCCCGACTGTCCGCGAATAAAAAATCAGCCTGGCCGGAAGCAAAAAGTGAGCCCGGATTGTTACTGCGGCTCGCGGATTCCTGCGGGGGAGGAGAATAGACCGGCATTGGTGAGGGATTATGATACCGGGCTGTACAGCCGCAAAGCATCAGTATCACCCCTGTCAACAGTATTTCTTTTTTCATATCCTTGCTCCAGCGAGATAGTATCTTTTGGGAACTCACCGACTGCCAACAACAACCGTCTCGGTCGCAACAACCCGTCCCACAACTGTTTTTTTACTTTGCAAATTCTGAACCAGAACAGACTGTCCAATCCCACCATCTTGCAGGGCAAGGGCTGGCACCTCCAGTTCAATATACCGGCCTGAAAACTTCAAAACGCACCGCTTGCCTTTGGAAACAACCGGCATGGATTCAAGGCTTGAAGCGTACAAAGGCTGGTTCGTTCCCACGGGACGAACAACACGCCATATACCGCCCTTGCCGTCCCAGACAGGTTCACGCAGATAGGCCATGTTCTTACGCAAAAAGCTGACATCTGTTGCCGGATTGACCCGTTCTCCCCTGTTCAGCGGATGAACAGCGCATGGCACGGCAATCCACTGATCCATAAAAACTGAGCCACTATACCGGCGCACACTCCTGCCAGCAGCGTCCTGGAGTTCAAGGCGCAGAGCTATCCGGCCGGGGGCAAACTTTCTGGCCAGCTCAACCCGCACGCTTTTTCCGTCCTTTCCAGAAAAAATCCAGCTTGGCAGCTGATGATCACGAAAAACGATTTCCCCTTTTTCCCCCACGACCTTTGCCGTCAAAAATCTGTCGACCTGCTGACTCAGGTCTGCCTTGTCCCAGAACCGGCCCCCGCGCTGGATAAGAATCTGAGCCGGAATACTGCACAGTTCGGCAATATCTGGTGAAAAGGAATGAAGAAACTTTTTCATATCCCGGCGAGAAAGGCGCATTTTATTGCCAACTTGCTGCGGCGCGGGAAAAAGCGGAACGTCAGCAATCTGCTCCCAAAGGTCTTCAGGCAGATCAGCAACAGCCAGTTCCCGCAGCGTCACGGATTTACCCGTAACACAAACAAGAGGTTTGAGAAGAATGGAACCGGCAGCGGATTCACCTGCGCAAAAAACAAGCAAGAAAAGCAAAGACCCAAAAACCGTTTTCATTCTTTTCATGACCACAAACCCATATTCTGTCAGCGCTTCATCTGATTGGCGAGCTGCAACATGCTGTCAGAGGTGGTAATGGCCTTGGAATTGACTTCATAGGCCCTTTGCCCAACAATCATGTTCACCATTTCTTCAACCAGCTCGACATTGGACATTTCAAGGGAAGCCTGGGCGATTGTTCCCACGTTGTTTTCACCGGGCACGCCCTGTACGGCTTCTCCTGAACCCAGGGTTTGCTTATACAGATTGCGGCCCACGCTATTAAGACCGGACGGATTGATAAAGGTGTAAAGCGGAATATCAACACCGGCCAGTTCATTACCCTGTTTATCCAGCGCGGAAAGATGACCTTGTTCGGTAATCACGATATTTTGCGTTTCAGGCGGAATAATAAATTCAGGGTCAAGCGGATAGCCGTTACCAGTAACGATCCGGCCCTCATTATCCGGCTTGAAGTTTCCGGCGCGGGTATAGGCTTCTTCTCCATTGGCGATAACCTTGAAAAAGCCGTCACCCTCAATCATCATATCAAGCGGATTTCCGGTACGCTGATAATTTCCCTGAGAAAACATCTTATGCACGTCAACGGTGCGTGAACCAAGTCCGATCTGTAAACCGGTTGGCAGACGGATTCCCGAAACATTTTCCGCACCAGCCACCCGGTGGGTCTGGTACATGAGATCTTCAAATTCAGCCCGGCTTTTCTTGAACCCCGTGGTATTGACGTTGGCCAGGTTGTTGGATGTCACATCAATGTTCATCTGCTGGGCGATCATGCCGGATGCCGCTGTCCATAAAGAACGTATCATTTCTTTCTCCTTTTCTTCCCTTAGTTTCCGTTTCCGACCTTGTTCATCAATCTCTGGTCTGTTTCCTGGGTCGAGGAAACAACTTTTTGACAGGCCTCAAAAATACGCAATGTATCAATCATATTTACCATTTCAGAAACAACTTCCACGTTCGCCATCTCTAGAAATCCCTGAGAAACATTTGTTCCCTGTGGACGAAATTCCTCAAGACCTGCCTGATTGCGCCATTTTTCATTGACGCGGTACAGATTGCCCCCAATCTTTTCAAGCGCGCCCGGCTCTTTAATATTAACAACATCAATAGTACCAACAGGTTCTTCATTGACCAGAACAGAGCCATCAGGCCCGATCTGCACCCGTCCCTCTGTGGGCAGCCTCAGCGGCGCTCCGTCAACCAAAAGCTCATTTCCGTTCTGATCAACAACTGTTCCCTCATCATTCCGCCGAAACATACCGCCACGGGTGTAAAATTCTCCTTTTGAACTGCGAACCTTAAAAAAACCCTCGCCTTCCAAAGCCAGATCAAGCGGATTATCCGTCTGGCGCAGCGAGCCCTGCTCAAAAACAACATGATTGCCGTTCACTCGGGGCTTGGCGATAAGATATTGCTTAAACCACGGAACAGCGTCTTCCACTTCCTGATTTGGATTGATATAATCGTGGGCGTAGCGGGCAAAAACATCCTTAAAAGAGGCGTGTTCCCGCTTAAATCCGGTTGTGTTCACGTTCGCCAGATTATTGGCGATAAGATCAAGGCGACGCTGCTGGGTTAAAGCCCCAAAGACTCCATTATAAGCGCTTGCTTGCATATAGTATCCTCCTGCTGGGCAATCAAACTGCAAATTACATGCCGAAAACAACCTGAGAACTTCATCATACGCTCTTGCTTGACAGAAAAAAAAGTTCAGGATAAAAGACCAATTTTCAGCAGAGCGGGAGTAGCTCAGTTGGTAGAGTACAAGCTTCCCAAGCTTGGTGTCGCGGGTTCGAACCCCGTCTCCCGCTCCACTCCTGGGGATGTAGTAACTTGAAAGGGGTGGGCCTTATGGTCCACTTTTTTTTTCGGTCAGGACAAGGTGGCATGGACATACAGCAGACAAAAAAACGACTTGAAGAGATTCTGATTCCTCTTTGCGCGGAAAACGGGTTACGGTTATGGGGAATCAGTTTGAGCGGAAAAGCCGGTTACAAAAAGACGCTGCAGGTCTTTATTGACTCTGATGAGGGTGCCGACATTGAACAGTGCTCAATGATCAGCCGGGAACTGAGCGTTATTCTTGACGCGGAAGACGTCATAGCCGGAGCGTACATTCTTGAAGTTTCCTCTCCCGGTCTGGAACGGCTTTTTTTCTCGCTTGACCAGCTGCGGGACTATATTGGAAAAACGATCAGAATTGAATGCCTGGCCAGCACTCAGGGCCGCAAGCATTACACAGGCACGCTTAAGTCTGTTGAAGAAGAAGAATTTTTACTTGAAGTTGATGGACAGGCCACTCGCCTGCAATGGGATACAGTCAAGAAAGCTCGTCTCATCTATCCCTTTGTTTTTCCGAACACATAAAAAAGAGGAGGGGCTCCATGAGCCTGAACATGGAACTGAAAAAAACCATAGACCAAATCAGCAAAGACAGAGGCATTGATCGCGCAACACTCATAGAAACCCTGGAAGAAGCAGTACGTTCCTCTGTCAGCAAAAAATTCGGAGACGCTCTCGACATTGAAGTTAACTTTAATGAAGATGAGGGACGGATTGAAGTCTATCAGTTCAAGGTTGTTGTTGAAGAAGTTGAAGACGAACAAACAGAAATTTCTCTGAAAGATGCCAGACAGCATGATCCGGGTGTCACGCTTGAAGACGAGGTTGGCTTCAAGCTTGAGGTCAAAGACCTGGGCAGAATTGCCGCCCAATCGGCCAAACAGGTTATTATTCAGCGGATGCGTGACGCGGAACAAAAGATTATCTACGAAGAATACAAAAACAGAACAGGCGAAATCATCAGCGGGAATGTGCAGCGGCGTGACCGCACCGGCTGGGTCATCAACCTTGGCCGCACAGACGCCCTTTTGCCCCGTGAAGAACAGATTCCAAGTGAACATTTCCACCGCAATGACCGGGTACAGGGACTTATTATTGATGTGCGCCAAGAAGGAAGAGGCCCGCAAATCATTATCAGCCGTTCACACCCTGATTACTTAAAAGCCCTTTTTCATCAGGAAGTTCCTGAGATATCAGACGGTATTGTCCAGATCATGGGCGCGGCAAGAGACCCGGGGAAACGGGCAAAACTGGCTGTCATTTCCAGAGAAAACGAGGTTGATCCGGTTGGTTCCTGCGTAGGGGTACGTGGGTCACGTATCCACAATATTGTCCAGGAACTGCGAGGTGAGCGGGTTGACATTGTTGTCTGGCACCCGGATATTGCCAGTTACGCGGTCAATGCCCTGTCTCCGGCCAGGGTCTCACGCATCTTTATAGATGAAGACGAAAAAACACTGGAAGTCATTGTTCCGGACGACCAGCTGACTCCGGCCATTGGGAAAAAGGGACAAAATGTCAAACTGGCCTCAAAACTGCTTGGCTGGCGCATAGATGTTCTGACAGAAAGCCGCTATCTGGAAGGCAATACAAACAGGCAGCAGATGACCCAGCTTGCCAGTGCCGCTGAAATCCCGATAGACAGTTTTACACACGCGGGGTTTGATTCTCTGGAGTCCATTGCCGAGGCTGAACCTGACTCCCTGATGCAGATAGAAGGCATGACAGAAGAAAAAATGGCGGCCCTCAAGGCGGCCTTAAATCTCCTGCAAATGGAAAAAGATACGCCAGACATGGGAAAAGAAGAATAACAGCGTGGGCGAAAGAAAAAATAGCGTGCCAATGACCAGGCATACACCGGTCAGAACCTGTGTTGTCTGCCGCCAGAAATTCCCACAAAAAGAACTGGAACGCTTTACATACCCGGCGCCTGGACTTTTTCTCCCTGATGCCGGCTCAAAAAAAGAAGGGCGAGGCTACTATTTCTGTCAGTCTCCTGTTTGTCAGAGAAAAAAACCGCGCTTCCGGCCCGGTCGCAAAGTAAAAAATGGAGCGAAAAAGCACAATGAGAGTCAATGATCTGTCAAAGGAACTCAACATCAGCAATAAAGAGCTGATCGGGATTCTGGAACAAAAAGGAATTACAGGTAAATACCACAGCAGTGGCCTGACAGACGAGGAAGAAAAAATCGTGCGCGAAACAATAAAAGCGGCCCAAAATCCCCAGACGGAAGAAGAACCCAAAGAGGAAGCCAGGATTATTATCCGCCGCAGAAAAAAAGCCAGCGAACCTCAAGAAGAAAAGCCAGCGCCTCAGGCCGAGGCTCCTTCTGAAAAAAAATCTCCGACAGTTCAGCACGCTCCCGCGCGAGAAGAAAAAACCGTTCAGGAAGTTGAAACTCTTGCTCCAGAACAAATACAAGAACAAGACAAACAGGAAAAAGAAGAGATAAAGTCGACACAAGCTCCCCAAAAAAAGAAAAAAGAACCCCGAGTCCAAAAACAGCAACCGGAAGCCACTCCACAGGCGCGAATCATTTCCCGTCCGGCCATTGTCAGGGAAGAAAAAAAAGAAACAGAGCCGGAACCTGTTATCCAGCCTATGCCCGGCCATAAACCCGCTCACGCTCCAAAGGAAGATTTTCTGAAAAAAGAGCTGGACAAGGAAGAAGGCGGCCCCAAAAAGAAAAAAAGCAAGGGGATGCGGAAAAAAGACAAACGGATTGTCGAAGCGGCCGATCTCTACCACGATGACGCGGAAGAGGTACAGGATTTATGGTCGGAAAAAGACAGCGAAGCCTCAGAAAGAAACCAACCCCGGAAAAAACCGGCCAGAAGAAGCAAACCCGCCAAAAAGCAGGTCAAGGAACAGGCTCCGGTTACCCAGCCGCTACGGGCTTCCAAGCGCAAAATCAGAATGGAAGACCATATCCGTATTGGCGATCTGGCTCAGGAGCTTGGAGTCAGGGCCCAGGAAATCATCAAACTCCTGTTTGGCATGGGCATTATGGCCACTATCAACCAGTCCATTGATGTTGAAACCGCATCTTTAATCGCCGTTGAATATGATTTTGAGGTTGAAAGTTTCAGCTTTAATGAAGAATCGTTCCTGCTCACGCAGGAACCGGACACGGAAGAGCAGCTCAAGCCGCGTCCGCCTGTTGTAACCATTATGGGGCACGTTGACCACGGAAAGACCTCACTGCTTGACGCTATTCGCCAGTCAAGCGTTACAGCGGGAGAAGCCGGCGGTATCACCCAGCATATTGGCGCATACCACGTTCAGACCAGTCGGGGAGAAATCGTTTTTCTGGACACGCCCGGACACGAAGCTTTTACAGCCATGCGCATGCGCGGAGCCCAGATCACCGATCTCGTTATCCTGGTTGTTGCCGCTGATGACGGCGTTATGGAACAGACACGGGAAGCCGTCAGTCACTCCAAGGCGGCAGGAGTTCCCATTGTTGTTGCGGTGAACAAGATTGACAAGGAAGGGGCCAATCCAGACCGCGTCAAGCGTGAACTGGCCGAGCTCGGTCTGACTCCTGAAGAATGGGGCGGAGAAACCATTTTTTCCGAAGTGTCGGCCAAAGCCAGAATCGGCCTTGACGACCTGCTGGAACTTGTCGCCTTGCAGGCAGAGGTACTGGATTTGAAGGCCAATCCTGACAAACGTGCTCTTGGCCATATTATTGAGGCCAAGCTCGATAAAGGCCGCGGCCCGGTTGCCACAGTGCTGGTACAGGAAGGAACCCTGCACCAGGGAGATGCCTTTGTTTGCGGCGTGCACAGCGGCAAACTGCGCGCCCTTTTCAGCGACCAGGGTAAAAAAATCAAGCACGCTGGCCCGTCAATTCCGGTTGAGGTTCTGGGTATGGAAGGCGTACCGGACGCCGGAGATGAATTTGTTGTTGTTGCTGATGAAAAAATCGCGCGCAAGATTGCCGAAATCCGCCACAGCAAACAACGGGCCAAAGCACTGGCCGCGGAAAGCAAGGTGACGCTCGAAACATTTCTGGCCAGCAAGGCTGATGGAGAGGTCAAAACCCTCAATCTGGTACTGAAAACAGATGTCTTTGGTTCGCAGGGCGCGATTATTGACTCGCTGAACAAGCTGTCCACGGATGAGGTCAAGGTCAATATTGTTCACGCCGGAACAGGCGCGATCCGCGAAGCGGACATTTTGCTGGCCGCGGCATCAGGCGCGATTCTGATTGGATTTAATGTCCGGCCAACCGCAAAGGTAAAAGAAATCGCCGAACAGGAACAGGTTGAAATCCGTTTCTACGACATCATCTACAAGCTGATTGGCGAAATCAAGGACGCCATGGCCGGCATGCTCGCTCCGATCATCAGCGAACAGTACCTTGGACAGGCAACGGTTCTTGAAATATTCAGTGTTCCCAGAATCGGAACCATTGCCGGTTGTATGGTCAATGACGGCAAGCTCAAACGCAACGCCGGAGTCCGTCTGCTGCGTGAAGGAGTTGTTATCTACACCGGTAAACTCAGCTCCCTGAAACGCTTCAAGGACGATGCCCGCGAGGTTGCCAAAGGCTTTGAATGCGGGGCTGGTCTTGAAAAATTCAACGACATCAAGGTTGGCGATATCATTGACGCCTTTGAAGAAAAGGAAGAAAAGGCCACTTTGGACTAGGCCGGGAAACAACAGATGCAAAAAGCGCAATCACGCAGAGCCTTTCAAAAGGCGGATCAGATCGCCAGAGAACTGGGACGAATCCTGACCGAAGAAACGGCAGATCCTCGCCTGGAACTGGTCACAATCACCGGCGCGTGCATGAACACGGATATGAGTATTGTTGAAATCATGTACACGCATATTGAGGGCAAGAGCAGACAGCCCGAGATTGAGCGGGGTCTAAAACAGGCCACGGGCTTTTTTCGTACCCAGCTGGGCAGCAGACTGCGCCTGCGAAGTGTTCCGCAGCTGCGTTTTGTTTGGGATGATTTTCTGGAAAACATGGTCTATGCAACATAATTTCACCCCAATCCTTGATTTTCTTAAAAAAGAAGATAAGTTTCTTGTAGCCGGACATTTCGCGCCGGACGGAGACGCCATTGGAGCCACTGTCGCTGCCGGCTTTTTATTGCAAAGACTTGGCAAACGGTTTGTCCTGTATAACGAATCAGGTCTTCCCGAACGCTTTCAGTGGCTTGAGCTGCCCGCTCCCATATGTTCAGAGCTGCCTCAGTCAATACCCGCGAATGTGATTATTGTTGACAGCGGCGATGCTTACCGGGTTGGAGAAGCACTGGAAAGTCACCTCCAACAGTGCCGGGTGCTGAATATTGACCACCATCTGGGCAACCCTGAATTTGGCGAGCTGAACTGGGTTGACCCCGGTCGTTCTTCTGTCGGGGAAATGATTGGAGAACTTGCTCTTGAGCTGGGTTTTTCACTTGACGGAGGCCTTGGCGCGGCTGTTTATCTGGCCCTAGTTACGGATTCAGGTTACTTCAGTTATGGGAACACCCGCCCCAGAACAATGGAAATGGCGGCTGAAATCTTGCGTTGCGGTCTTGACCCCGGTACGTTTAACGCCTTGGTCAAAAATCAAAGAACAGCCAATCAGCTCCGCCTGCACGCGCTGGCCTTGCAGGAACTGCGCATGCACAGCCAGGGACGGATAGCGGTTGTCAGCGTGAGTCAGAAGATGTTCAAACAGACGCACACGGACAGCAGTGCCTGTGAGGATCTGGTGTCTTCTGTTCTTCAAATCAAGGGCGTGCTCGCGGCCCTGTCTTTACGGGAAGAGCAGGACGGCCAGACAAAATTTAGTTTGCGCTCTTTTGGAAATACAGATATTCGGACTACGGCCTCTCATTTTGGAGGAGGAGGACATAGAAATGCCGCTGGCGGAAAAATGGCAGCCAGCCTGCAACAGGCAGAAGACATGATTGTCCGCCACCTGCAACAGGCTCTTTTCCATAAGGAAATTGTGGATTGAAAGAGCAAAAAACACAGCTGCACGGCCTGCTTGTCGTGGATAAGCCGGAAGGCCCAACTTCCACGGCCTGTTTGAATACCTTGAAAAGAGAACACCGGCAAAAAAAAATCGGCCATGCCGGAACCCTTGATCCCATGGCTACCGGAGTGCTGCTGGTGATGCTGGGACAGGGCACCAAGATCGCACCCTATCTTTCAAATGAATATAAGGTGTACTCCGGCCAGCTTGAACTGGGCAGGGAAACTGACAGCTACGACCGGCAGGGAAAATGCGTGGCCCAAAGTCCCTGGCAGCACCTCACGGAAGAAGAGGTAGGCAAAGAAATCCTGGCCTGGAGCGAGCTGAAAACCCAGATTGTGCCGCCGGTTTCAGCAGCCAAATACAAGGGGACTCCGCTTTACACCCTGCAGCGGCGCGGGCAAGAAGTTCCTGTGAAAGAAAAGCCGATTCAGATTTTTTCAGTGGAGCTGATTTTGGTTCAGCTTCCTTTTGTAACCTTCCGGGTTACCTGCTCTCAGGGCACCTATATCCGTTCCCTCGCCCACAGCTTGGGGAAACGGTTAGGGTGTGGGGCGATACTGACAGCCCTGCGCAGAGAATGTTGTCATCCTTTCTGTCTCAAACAGGCAGTTGAGTTTGACACTCTGGCCCAGAAAAAAGCACAGTTAGAGGAATATCTCATTCCGCTTGACCAGTGCCTGCCGCATTGGCCGCGAAAGATACTCCCGCCACCGCTGGAAAAGGCGATACGCAACGGTATGCGTCTTCCTGCGGATCAGGTTGGCGATCTTCCCGCCGACCTGGGAACAAAGGCTTTTTTTCTGGACAGTGAAGGCCGTCCCCTGGCACTCGCGCAGTGCGAAGAAGTACATGGCCGGCCGCACTGGGCTTCGTTACGCGGACTGTGGCAGGAAGACCTCCCGGACTAACCTCTTTCTAAGGAGAACTGCTGTGGCTATTACACCGGAAAAGAAAAAAGAGATTATTGAAAAGTACAGTCAGCATGAAGGCGATACCGGCTCACCGGAAGTCCAGATCGCCCTTTTGAGCTTCCGTATCAACTATCTGACCGACCACTTCAAGGAGCATAAAAAAGACTATCACTCCCGTACCGGTCTGCTCAGACTGGTTGGAAAAAGAAGAATGCTGCTGAACTATCTCAAGAAAAAAGACATTCAGCGTTACCGCGATATTATTGCCAAACTCAATTTGCGCAAGTAATGCCCAACCGGACAGGCTTGTTGGTCTGTCCGGTTCATTCTATCTGCCGCAAGGCATCAATCTTGTGGATGTGAGAATGGAAAATCAGGTCAGATTTGTGACGTGTTCTTCCATTCGCGCATCCACCGTATCAAAACAGGGACACGATTTCGTCCCAAAAGAGGATTCTATGTCTGATATTTTTGATGTAAAAAAAGTTTCAATCCCAATGGGAAAACATACCATCAGCCTGGAAACCGGCCGCTTGGCCTGTCAGGCCGATGGCGCGGTCTGGATTCAGTGCGCGGATACCATTGTCTTGGTCACGGCTCAAAGCCAGGCTCTTGACCGGGAGGTAGATTTTTTGCCGCTTGTGGTCAACTATCAGGAAATGATTTACGCTGCCGGCCGGATTCCGGGGGGCTATTTTCGGCGTGAAATTGGTCGTCCCACCGACCGTGAGACCCTTGTTTCACGCCTGATTGACCGCCCGATCCGTCCGCTGTTTCCGGAAGGTATAGGCAATGAAATTCAGGTTATTGCCACTGTTCTGTCTTCCGATCCGAACCAGGATCCTGACGTACTGGCGATTACCGGAGCGTCCGCGGCCCTGCAGATCTCATCTATTCCTTTTCAGGGCCCGATTGCCGGGGCCAGAATCGGCTACGTGGGTGGCCAGTTTGTTTTTAATCCTGACCGCGACGTTATGGAACAGAGCAAGCTCAATCTGGTTATGGCCGGCAGTCGGGACGCTGTTGTCATGGTTGAAGGCGGCGCGAATTTTCTGCCGGAATCCACACTGGCCGAAGCCATTACCTGGGGGCACACGCAACTCCAGCCGCTGCTTGATATGCAGGAAGAACTGATGAGTCAGGCCGGTAAACCCAAGTATCAGGTCAGCGTACCGGCCAAGGATACGGAACTTGAAAAGCTGATTGTTGCCAAGGGACGTGAATCCCTGTCAGCGGCCCTGCGCGTGCCTGAAAAAATGGCCCGCAAAACAGCAAAAAGCAAGGCCAGAACAGATGTTCTGGAATCCCTGCGTGAACAGTTTGCCGACCAGCCCGACCGCCTCAAACAGTTTGACATGATCTGGGAAGAGCAGGAAAAAGATATTGTCCGCAAACGTATTGTCACCGAAAAAACACGGATTGACGGCCGTGACCTGACCACAGTACGCCCGCTTAAAATAGAAACCGGTCTGCTGCCGCGCACACATGGCTCTGCCCTTTTTGCCCGCGGAGAAACAAAAGCGCTTTGTATTGCCACACTCGGCAGCACCCGTGACGAACAGCGCGTTGAAACCCTGACCGGAGAAGAAAACAAACGCTTTATGCTCCACTATAATTTTCCGCCCTACTGTGTCGGAGAAGTCCGTCCGCTGCGCGGCCCGTCCAGGCGCGAAATCGGACACGGCACCCTGGCTGAGCGGGCACTGACTCCGGTACTGCCGGACACGGACGATTTTCCATTTACCCTGCGGGTTGTGTCTGAGGTTATGGAAAGTAACGGTTCTTCATCAATGGCCACTGTCTGCGGCAGCACACTTTCGCTGATGGATGCGGGCGTGCCAATCAAGGAGCCGGTAGCTGGTATTGCCATGGGGCTTATTAAGGAAGAGGGAGAGTACCTCGTTTTAACAGATATTCTGGGCGATGAAGACCATCTCGGCGATATGGACTTCAAGGTTGCCGGAACACGAGACGGCATCACCGCTATCCAGATGGACATCAAAATCGCGGGTATCCCGACCGAGGTTATGAGCAAGGCGCTTGCTCAGGCCAAAGACGCGCGACTGCATATTCTGGATACCATGCAGGCCAGTCTGGAAAAACCGCGTGAGGAACTTTCCCGCTACGCGCCGCAGATGGATATTGTGTATGTGGATACAAGCAAAATCCGCGATGTTATTGGCCCTGGCGGGAAAAACATCAAAGCCATTACCGCGGCAACCGATGCCTCCATTGACATTGAAGATGACGGCAAGGTTTCAATTTTCGCCCCGACCCAGGATTCGCTTCAGCGGGCCAGAGAAATGGTTCTTTTTTACGACCAGAAAGCTGAAATGGGCAAAACCTACGATGCTGTTGTCAAAAAACTTGTTGATTTTGGAGCCTTTGTTGAAATTCTGCCCGGTGTAGAAGGACTTGTTCACGTTTCCCAGCTTGACCGCGGACGGGTACAAAATGTTACCGATGTTGTGCGCGAAGGAGACAAAATCAAGGTCAAGGTTATTGCCATTGAAAACAACGGCAAACTGCGCCTGAGCCGTCTGGCTGTGCTGATGGAGGAGGCAGGAGAAGAGTTCGATTACGAAGCCGCGCAAAACAAGGGCCGTTCCGGCGGCAATGGCCGTGGCGGACGCTCAGACAGAAAAAAATAAGACAACTCAAAACAATATGAAATCGAGCAGGGGCTAACCTGTAGCCCCTCTCACACCACCGTGCGTGCCATTCGGCATACGGCGGTTCAATCCAAGTAATAATCCAAGCAATTCAGAAGTCCTCGCCGTGCGGGGATTTCTTTGCTGATGAGATGAAGCCCTGTTGTTCTGCAAACCGCTTGATAGTGATTCCCAAAGCCTACTGACTTTCTCGCCATCCACTCGGGTGCTCCGAGTTTCCTTAAACCCCACATTCGTTTGCCAGGTTTCTTCCACACTTCCTACTGCAATTACACAGTATCTGCATATCTGACAAAGTGAAGTCCTCTTGCTTCGAGTTCCTTGTCCAGTTCGTTTAGCTGGCTTTCACTCTTTTGTACGCAAGCATCACGTTTTCTCTACTTAGGATTTCCTCCAAAAGTTCAGACATGGAGTTGTCTCCTTTCCTTCCTCTGCTCGCATATCCTTTGCTCTACCTTCCGCTGAACGTTTCGCTCTGTTGCGTCTTCACTACTATCGTTCTCGTCAAGCATGAATATTTACCTTCAGAGTTCCATTTGACCTTGGATTGTTCGCTCCTTCGCTCCACTTCCATTACAGAAGTTTCTTAACTACTATGACCTTGGCTGACTTCTCGTGATTCGTTGTTACTACAGATTTCTCTGCTCACGAGACCTCACGGGATAAGTCATCAATCTTTCCTCGTCTCCCTGCCTAATCTGCCATACGGGTTACGATTGCCTTCTGGACTTCGTGACTTCATGCCCACTTATCCGCCGTATGTGCCTTGGTATCAGGTTTCTGTTCGTCAGACTACGATTTCGCTATCCCTTCCTCTCGCCTGCACCTCGCGATGCATACCTTGGGAGTCGCTATGGGGGTCGTCGGCAACTACGCCCTACGTGGACTTTCACCACAGATTGACGGCATGCCCGTCGTACATAAAAGCACTGGAAAACCAGCGCTAATATTTGAAAAATTTTGGGACATTTTCATTTGCGATTGACAACATTATTTTGAATTTTTATGCATTGTTCCGAATATTTTTTGTATTTGCCGCAAGTTTTCGGCAGCCGGTCTTTTTTAATTAAATCGAAGAATTTGGGTTTTCGCTTATCACCGAATTTGAACGTAAAAAGCTTTTTAGTCGCGTTCAAATATTTCATCAAAACGCCCATGTTCGCATAGTAATAGGTGAATTTATCCTCTTTCACGGTATCTAACAGCCCTGCTTTGCAAAGCTTTGTGAGGTGCTGAGAAATAGTCGCCTGCGAATAATCCATGGCCGCCACGATATCCTTGTTGCACAGTCTTATCCTGTCGATATTGTTTTTCATTATGAAGCGATAGAGTTTTATCCTGACCGGATGCGCAAGTGCATCCGATGCCTTTACGATCACCTCTATTTCCTCATCGGTCAATCCCTCTATTTCATGTTCCTTATCTCGTCTGATTCTCATACACAACCCACCTTTCAAAACAAAAACCGATTGCCTATTTACAATACACGAATAACACCTTTTTTGCAAGTCTTAAACATTGACAAAGACAATCCCTACTGTCTATAATAGTTGTAGAGTGTGCAAATCACATGAAGGGGTGCACCACCTCGGGTGCAGACTTTCTGTGATTTTTTTGATATTTAAGCCGCTTTATTCTTTTGTATTTATCGTCTCAGCAAAGCGTGCAATGCGAATTACAAAGCAAGCACCCTGCAAACTTTCAACAATTAGGCGATCAGACAATTATGAAGTAGTGAACGGGAGGGCGAAGTTTGATTAAAATAAAGGTAAACGGCGAGGAATGTGAGATCGCCCGTGGCATCAGCATTTCCGAGCTGCTGAAATCCAAAAACTATGAAATTAAATACATAGCCGTAGAACATAACGGCTCGGTAATCATGCCGGCGGCATATGAGCAAACAATCCTTTGTGGGGGAGATAAGATTGAAATTGTGCGATTTGTCGGGGGCGGCTGATTTACAGGGGCGATTTTATGTATCCCATTGAAGATCTTGAAAAAAAATTTAGCGCGGCGCGCATTGCGATAGCAGGTGCGGGAGGCATCGGGTCACATACCGCGACCGCGCTTGTGCGCGCGGGAGTCGGCCACATAAAAATAGTTGATTTTGATGTGGTGGATGCTACAAATCCCGCTCGCCAAATATATACAAAAAATGACATAGGGCGCAAGAAAGTTGAGGCTCTCCGTGATGTATTGCTTTCAATAAATCCGGCACTGGATTTGCAAATCAGCGGAGATCGAATCACCTCTCAAAATGTTTTTGAACATTTTAACGGATATCCCATAGTTTGTGAGGCGTTCGATCACCCTGAAGAAAAAGCAATGCTCATAAACTGTCTGCTTTCCGGCGATTCGCCGCCGATTATAATATCCGTATCCGGCATGGCGGGGCTATACCCGGCAGAAACCATACGCACCAGACAGGCGATGAAAAAGCTGTATATATGCGGCGATGAAGAAAGCGATATTTCCGGCGGTGAAAAACTGTTTGCACCACGTGTGCTCATCTGTGCGGGCCATCAGGCAAATATGGTTCTGCGCCTGCTCAGCGAGCCGGAATTGCAGGAATGATATCCCTGCTCATCAAAACAATGTGTTTAAGAAGTATTGAATATACGGAAGCTGATTAAAAGCAGATCAAAAGATGTATGAGAATGGATTTAAGAATGTGCAGGGATATGTGAAAGAGAATCACGAGATACATGGAAGCTGATTTACAGGAAAATATATTACGAGGAGATGGTAAAATGGATAAAAAGAAAGATGCCGTTAGTGCTGAAAATATAAGAGATGACAAACTGATATTGGGCGGCCATGAATTCACCTCCCGATTCATACTGGGCTCGGGCAAATACAATGTTGCGCTTATCACTGCCGCCGTGGAGCAGGCAGGTGCGGAAATAATCACACTTGCACTCAGGCGCGCGAACACCGAATCCGATGAAAACATCATTGATTTTATTCCCGAGGGCATTACTCTGCTTCCGAACACTTCAGGCGCGCGAAACGCCGAAGAAGCGGCGCGAATTGCAAGACTCGCGCGCGCTATGGGCTGCGGTGATTTTGTGAAAATCGAAGTGATTCGCGACAGCAAGTATCTTCTCCCCGATAATTACGAAACCGTAAAGGCGACAGAAATTTTAGCCGGAGAGGGCTTCATAGTTCTACCATATATGTATCCGGATTTGAATACCGCAAGAGATTTGGCAAATGCGGGAGCTGCCGCCATTATGCCCCTTGCCGCGCCGATCGGCACCAACAGAGGACTCGCGACCAGGGAATTTATACAAATCCTTATAGATGAGGTTGATTTACCTGTAATCGTGGATGCGGGTATAGGCAGACCGTCGCAAGCAGCGGAGGCGATGGAAATGGGCGCGGCGGCAATCATGGCGAACACCGCGATAGCTACAGCCGGCGATATTCCCATGATGGCATCGGCATTCAAGGATGCTGTCAGTGCGGGCAGAAAAGCATACTTGGCCGGAACGGGCAGAATACTTTCCGGCAAGGCATCGGCTTCCTCGCCGCTGACCGGATTTTTACAAGAGTAAAACAAATAAACCATTTGAGGGCAGAATGTACAGATTGTTTGCAAAATCAAAGATCTGCAAATTCGTTATTTATAATGCCGATTGAACAAAGAGGTATTTCAATATGTTAAACAATTCAAATAGATCACAGGGTATGAAAGACGGGCATGCCGCATCGTCTGAAAAAAAACGAATAGATCACATGGAATATCTTCCGGACATGGAAATCATAGATTCCGGCATAGGAGAGAGGATTTTGCTTGCACGCGAAAACTACAATCCGCAAAAATACACCGCAGAAGATGTGCTATCCGCACTGGAAGACAGGAGCAAAACGCCCGAGGATTTCGCTGCGCTTCTCTCCCCTGCCGCGATGCCGTATCTTGAGGATATGGCAAGGCTTGCAAAGAAAGAAACCATGCGCCATTTCGGCACTAACATCTACCTGTTCACCCCGCTTTATATATCAAATTACTGCGAAAATCACTGTATCTATTGCGGCTTCAACCGAACCAATAATATACGCAGAGCGAAACTGACAGAGGAGCAAATCGCACTCGAGATGAAAGCGATCGCCGCCACGGGACTTGAAGAAGTGCTCATTCTCACGGGCGAAAGCAGGCGCTATTCGGATATAGAATATATCGGCAATGCCTGCAGGGAAGCAAAAAAATACTTCAAAAATATCGGACTTGAAATTTATCCGTTAAATACCGATGAGTATGCATATCTCAGAGAATGCGGAGCTGATTATGTGACCGTTTTCCAAGAAACATACAATCCGGATAAATACGAAACTCTCCACCTTGCAGGACACAAGAGGATATTCCCATATCGCTTAAATGCGCAGGAGCGCGCTCTTAGAGGAGGTATGCGCGGGGTAGCTTTCGCGGCGCTTCTCGGTCTTGATGATTATCGCAAAGATGCTTTTGCAACGGGCATGCATGCATATCTTTTACAACGAAAGTACCCGCATGCGGAAATATCATTTTCATGCCCTCGCTTGAGGCCGATTGTAAATAACGAGACGATAAACGCTAAAGATGTACATGAACCAAATCTGTTGCAAATTATGCTCGCATATCGGATTTTTATGCCTTTTGCGGGAATGACAATTTCCACTCGGGAACGCGCGGAATTTCGTGATAATGTAATAGGACTCTGCGCGACGAAAATTTCGGCAGGAGTGAGCACCGGCATCGGCGCCCATACGGAGAGTGAAAATGGAGAAAGCCGGGGAAATTCCGCCGGAAGCGGAGATGATCAATTTGAAATAGCCGATAACAGGAATGTGACTGAAGTCATCGCTGCAATCAGAAAAAAAGGACTCCAACCGGTTATGAATGATTATATATTGGTGTGATACAGATGGAAAAATTCAAAATTATCGCCGTCACAAATCGAAACTTATGCAATCTGCCGCTTGATAAGCATATTGAAAAGCTCTTTCACAAGCTCGCAAAATCGAAAGATCGCGATGAAATAACGACTTTGCCGCCTTTGCCGGATATGCTGATTTTACGCGAAAAGGATCTGCCGGATTCCGATTACAAAAAATTGGCGGTGGAGATAATCTCAATTTGTAACGAATATGGAGTGGAAGCAATCTTGCACTCCCGTATCAATATTGTGCGCGATTTGCAATATCGCAAAATACATCTGCCTTTCAGTGAATTGCTTGCTCTACATGCAAATACAAGTTTTGCGGACACATTCTCAATGCCCGCACTCATAGGGACATCTATCCATTCTGCGGAAGATTTGAAACAGGCTGTTGAATTAAAAGCAAATTACGCATTTGCCGGTCATATATTTGCAACCGCCTCCAAAAAAGGGCTCAGCCCTAAGGGCATAAGATTTTTGAAAGAAATCCTGCTTTCAAAACCCGCCGAATTTCCCATCTATGCTATCGGCGGCATCAAGCCTGAAAATCTCGAAATTATACGGCGCGCAGGAGCCGGTGGCGCCTGCATGATGTCTGAATACATGCTTATCCCTGCGGAATCATAAGGTGCATGCGCGAAGCCCAGGCGGGATCTAAAGGCTCGGAACCGCACTGCCCTCGGGGGGTTAATTGAAGCGCATTAACCAGCTTATCAAAGACACAGAGCGGCATCCACTTACGGGTACAGAAAAACCCGAACCGCTCAGGGAGAATCTTCCCGGCTTCTGGAGCCGCCGGATTGATGATCGTCATCGCCTGGTTTACACGATTCAAGGCGAAAATTGTGTTATTGCTCAGTGCAAGGGGCACTATGATGACGAGAAACCGTTCAAACCTAGCTAAACCTCCACTCCCGGAGCAACGAGCAGCTTTTCATCTTCAATGTTTTCCACGACCAGAACCAGTTTCGCCACGTAGCCGTCCTGACCGGCGGCGCACACAGGGCAGCCATCAGAGAGTATCATACACTGCGAGTTAAGACTTCTGACATCAATTTGTGAACGGCGAATAAGCTTTGATGTTTCGCCCTGTTCCCACAAAAGAGGCCGGTGACATCTGGCGCATTCCACATACAGCAGTTCGGGATCAAAACCCGCTTTTGCCTGCCCTTGACTGGCCTTTTTCAGCACTTTTGCCCCCAAAAGACGAACAGGTTCAAATTCAGTCAACATATCTTCCTCCAGCGCGCAAAAATGGCCGTTTTTAGTCGAATTCGTTCAAATACAATTCTGCGGAACGCACTGTATTTTGCATCAGCATTGTAATCGTCATTGGCCCGACTCCACCGGGTACAGGCGTAATACGACCGGCAACAGAAAGAGCCGCGTCAAATTCAACGTCTCCCCGCAAGATGGCCTTACCGGTTTCAGGATTGGTGCCAACCCTGTTCACACCCACGTCAATCACTGTCGCACCCGGACGAATCCACTGCGGTCTTACAAGTCCGGGAACACCGGCGGCGACAATCAGAATCTCAGCCCTGCGGCAGAGTTCGTCCAGGTTTTTGGTTCGGGTGTGGGCCAGAGTGACAGTTGCGTTCCCGCCCCTGCCTTTTTGGCCAAGCATGACAGCCAGCGGTTTTCCAACAATATTGGAACGCCCCACAACCAAGACATTGCTCCCCTCAGTTTGCACTCCATTGCGTACCAGCAGTTGCTGAATACCGGCCGGCGTACAGGGCAAAAACCTGACAGCCTCGCCTCCAAGCATCATGCGACCAAGATTAACCGGATGAAACCCGTCCACGTCCTTGTCCGGATCAATAGCCCAGATGACCTGCCGCTCGTCAATATGAGGCGGAAGCGGAAGCTGAACAAGAATCCCATGAATCCGGCTGTCCGCATTATAACGCTGAATCAGGGCAACCAGTTCCGCAGTTGTGGTGCGCTCTTCAAGATTTTCCTGAATTTCCAGGAAACAAAGATTGCGGGCGGTACGCGCCTTTAAGGTCACGTAACTGACAGAGGCGGGATTTTCTCCAACCAGAATTGTTACCAGCCCTGGAACCTGATCATGCTTCTTTTGCAGATGAAAGATACGGGTCCGCAGCTCATTTTGAATCATTCCGGCAAGTTTTCGGCCATCAAGTATTTCGGCGCTCATAGCACTTTCCCCTAGCAGGATAAAAAACATAAACGCTGCATTGTTAAGACCTATGCCCAAAAAGTCAAGGATTCCGGTTCAGGTCTTCCTTTCACCCTGCCAGTGCCGCCCGGACATTTCACCTTTATCTGTAAGCGGGGATACATGCTTCTTCCAATAAAAAAATGATGGACGGAGCAAATTGAAGGACGTAATCTCACCCAAAATGCTTATTGTGTTTCTGATAAAGTCAAAAATCTCTAACTCCTGGCTCAGGAAGCACAAAAAGCAGATGTAATCTCTCTTTCTTTTGGAGGATATTGCCCTATGTTCTACGCACATTCTGGCAAAGACAACAATCATAAAGACTGGCAGTTACTGGCGGACCACTGTAACAAGGTCGGCAGTATTACCTCTAAAAATGCCAATTGGTTTGGCGCTCAATCCATGGCAGAGTTAATTGGGAAACTTCACGAGTTGGGCAAGTACAGTGAAAGCTATCAAAATCGTTTACATGGCGGATCAAGAGTTGACCATGCTACTGCCGGAGCAAAAATTGCCATGGAAAAATGGTACAAAACTAACCCCCTGGCAAAACTTATGGCATATTGTATTGCCGGGCATCATGCAGGTCTTGCCAATGGTATTGAGGAAGGGGATAATCGCAGTACATTAGAGAGCCGACTTGCTCTTGAATTTGGTAGGATATTCCCGTACTGGACTCCATCTGGAAAGAAGAAACCAGCCTGCCAGAAGTCCTTCCCTCGCCTCCCATTCTTCCTGCTGTAAATTCTGCTTTTCATGGCTTTCAGTTAGCCTTTCTCACTCGGATGCTCTATTCCTGCCTGGTGGATGCCGATTTTTTGGATACCGAAGCCTTTTATTCTCAGATGGATGGGGTGTTGCCATTACGGAGGAAATATCCGTCATTGTCAGAACTTCAGACAGCATTAAATGCGAACCTGAAAAAACTGGTGGAAAAGGCCAGAGAAAAAAATCCCGGCAGACTCAATACCATCCGAAGCAATATATTGGAAACCTGCCGTCAAAAAGCAGTTGCCCTTTCACCAGGGCTTTTTACCCTTACCGTACCTACAGGTGGCGGAAAAACTTTTGCATCAATGGCTTTTGCCCTGGGTCATGCCTTACGTAATGATTTACGGCGGGTCATTTATGTCATTCCTTTTACCAGCATTATTGAGCAAAATGCCCAGGTATTTCGCAAGGCATTTGGGGAGTTGGGGCAAGCTGCCGTGTTGGAGCATCACAGCAGCTTTGATGATACAAGTTTCAAAGAACAGACCACCAAAGACAAACTAAGGTTGCCCCAGGAAAACTGGGATTATCCTGTCATCGTTACCACGGCAGTGCAATTTTTTGAATCCCTGTTTGCCGATCGTTCTTCTCGCTGCCGTAAACTGCACAATATTGCAGGTAGTGTGATTATTCTTGACGAGGCCCAGGTACTCCCTTTGCCATTGCTTCGTCCCATTATGGCGGCCATTGATGAACTGGCGCGCAACTATCAATGCAGTATTGTTCTTTGCAGCGCAACCCAACCAGCTTTGCTGGAAGAAAAAAGATTTTATAATGGTTTTACCAATGTGCGTGAACTGGCTCCGCAGCCTGAGCAGATTTTTGAAGACTTAAAGCGGGTTACAATCAAATATATTGGCTTGTAAACGGATGAACAGCTCTGTGTACATATTTGCCAAAAGAAACAAGTGGTTATTATTGTCAACAACCGTCGCCACGCCCGTTTCCTGTATGATACGGTCAAAGAAACAGAAGGTACATTTCTTTTGACTACCTTATTGTGCGCTAAACACCGAAGTTCTGTACTAGAAAAGATACGGGTGGATTTGATTAAGGACAAACCATGTCGTGTGATTTCAACATCCCTTATAGAAGCAGGTGTCGATGTGGATTTCCCTTGCGTCATGAGGGCTGAAACAGGGCTGGATTCCATTGCCCAGGCCGCAGGTCGGTGTAACAGGGAAGGAAAGAACAGCCCAGAACAAAGCGAAGTTCTTGTTTTTCAAGCTGAAGAAACATGGAAAAATCCGCCGGAATTGGGAACCCTGGTAGCATCCATGCGAGAAATCGTTCGCCAGCATAAGGATAACCTGCTTTCTCCCCAGGCCATGGAAAACTATTTTTCCCTGGTGTATTGGCAAAAAGGAGCAAAGCTGGATAAAAAACAATTGTTGCAACTCCATTCCGCAGGAGCAAGTTCTCTGGATTTTTCCTTTCAAACCATTGCCAGATGTTTTCAAATGATTGAAAGCTGCCTGATGCCTCTCATTATTCCCTACGATAACGAAGCGGAACAGTTGATAGATAATCTTCGGTATGCAGAAAGAACGGGCGGCCTTGCCCGTAGTCTTCAGCCTTACATTGTACAGGTGCCCCAGAAGGCCCTGGAAGAACTTTATCGTTTGGATCACGTGGAAATTATCAATAGGGCTTGCCTTGGTCAGCAGTTTTATGCCTTGATTGGCAAAGAGTTATATGATCCTGACGCAGGATTAAGTTGGGAGAACCCCACTTTTTTGAAATGTGAAAGCCTTGTTTTATAGTTCATGAAATTTATAGCTAAAGATAATTTGACATTTATCAACAAAATTGGGCAGAAATATTTTTGTAGTTGTTCGAATAGGGAAAAGAGAGGAAACGTGGAAACCTTAGATAAAAAATGGAATATGAATCCGAACAGGCGGTTGGCAATCCAATTGGCCGTGCGTGAGATTCCTTCTTTGGTGTATGAGGCTGTGAATCTGGAAGGGATTGCCATGACCCTGCCGGAAGTACAAACAATTCTTGATGGTATTACTGTGGGTGGACACAAAATATCCGATCAGAATATTGTAACCAATCAGGCAACTGCCTGGAAGCATTTGATTCATCTCATTGATAAAAAAAGATTTGTTTTCTCAAAATCTATTGCCCTTGAACTTCATGGGATTGCAGGAAAAGAAGAAGCTTTTGAATGGGGGATGTTTCGTTCCGGAAATGTTACCATCAGTGGAACAGATTATACCCCGCCTGTACCGCAAGAACTTGATGAGAAATGGGTAGAACTTGAAAAAATTTTGCCATTCATACCAGACAGTTACGATAGAGCAATCACCGCTTTTTTGCAAATGGCAAGGACCCAGTTCTTCTGGGATGTGAATAAAAGGATGGGGCGATTTATGATGAATGGGATCTTACTTGAAGCTGGCTATCCTGTGATCAATGTTCCTGTAAAACGAAAACAGGAATTTAATACACTCATGCTGGAATTTTATGATTCAAACAATATGGATAAAATGAATCAATTTCTTAGAACCTGTCTTGATGAAAGAATTATTACCAATTTCACATAAGGGAATCATACATTTTATGGTCTTGTCTGTTTTGTAACTCAGGCAAGTGGGTTGAAATATGAAGTTTGTGGCTATTTATTTACGGATCTGGATTACAGGATATTTAACAAACAAGGCCTTGTGGCAAACAGCATACGGACAACGGGAGTTATCAAGCCAGAAGATATCGCTGGAGACAGGAGATATGAAGAAATTTTTTGAGGAGTTGCAGAGCCAGATACGGCGGGATTCGAACCCGCGATATGCCGAAAGAGACCATGGTCTCTTCCCGCCCCGCTACCAACTGCGACCATCGTGTCTGGCTACTGTTGAAACGAGTCTAGCCACATAAACCGGAGAAAGTCAAATGAACTGGGACACAATTTTTACTGCCGGAACGCATGAGGACAGCAACGGCAGAACGCGCACGTGGACGGAAGATGATCTGAACAGGCTCGCAGCAAATACAAAACCGGGCACTCCGGTTGTTATCAGACATCCGGAGAATGAATCAGATGTGTCAAATTACGGAGAGATTGCCGCGCTAAGACGGTGTTGGGAACAAATTGCAGGCAACATACAGGAACGTGAGCGCGACGCTCAAAAAAGCTATATCTGAAGGTCTGCACCTGGGAAAATCCATCTCTGTCGATACCGGAAAAATGGCTATCCGGCATCTGGGGCTTTTGGGCGCTGGCTCCCTACCTGTTTTACGCGAACGCAACCAAATCGTACACCTTGCTTTCCTCGATACGCGCGCGAGTCATCTGCCCCACCTGAATATCTTCTCCACTAACATACGTTACGCCGTCAACCTCAGGAGCCTGAAACCAGACCCGCCCCTCAAAAAGTCCGGGCCATTCTTCATGCGCCTTATCCACCAAAACGTCCAGTTCCATATCCTGAAACTCGCCCAGCAGTTCTTCACTGATTTCAGCCTGCACTTCCATAATCCGTTCACGCCGCTCAAGTTTGACATCTTCTGGAACCTGACCGGATATTTTTGCGGCAGGAGAACCATCTTCAGCGTAATATGGAAAAACGCCGAGCTGGGTAAATCTGGTCTCACGCACAAAATCTTCCAAAGCCTGAAAATGGGCGTCTGTCTCCCCCGGGTAACCAACAATCAGTGAGGTACGAAGAGCGGCATGCGGGAAAAAATGGCGAACACGGTCAAGAAGTTCGCGCGGATTATGCCGGAACGGCCTCCCCATGCGAGTAAGAATATCCGCATGCGCGTGCTGCAACGGAATATCAAAATACGGCACAAACGGCTTGCCAAGCCCGGACAGAAAAGAAAGCACATCGGACGTAAGACCGGCCGGATACAAATACATAAGCCGCAGCCAAAAAAGTCCGTCAAGCCCTGCCAGTTCTCCCACCAAGCGCTCAAGATGGCCTTTTCCTCCAAAGTCCTCGCCGTAGGCTGTTACATCCTGCGCCACCACAACCAGTTCCTTTCGCCCCTGGCGCAGACAATGCCGCGCATCTTCCAGAATATCAGCCACCTCTCGGCTGACCAGTTTACCCCGAATCCCCGGAATAACACAAAAACGGCAATGGTTGTTGCAGCCCTCGGCAATTTTCAGATAAGCAAAACTTGGCGCACTGCTCAGCATTCGGTGAGAAAAGGATTGAATGGGCCGGGACAGTATTTCTTCGAGCCGCCGCCCCAGGTCTTTTTGACTGGCAATATCCAAAAACAAATCAACTTCCGGCAGCTCAGCCTCCAAATCCTTTCCGTAACGGGAAACGAGACAGCCTGTCACAACAAAAACAGGCTTTGTGCCCAGTCCCTGAATTTCATCTGCCACGTCAAGAATTGTCGCGATGGATTCATCAACCGCTGGACGAATAAAACCGCAGGTATTGATAAGCACCACATCAGCCGTGTCTATTTGCGCAGCATTGACAAAGGCGGCCCCAAAACCACCCAGCATCCATTCGGTATCGACCTGATTTTTAGGACAGCCCAAACTGATGGTGTACACTGAAATCTTTTTCACTCTTCCTCCAGCACGAATTGTTCCCCCTGCGTCCAAAAAATTCGCTCTGCTGTAACTCCCAACGTTGCCAGTTTTTTTTTGTTTGCTCCGCCAACGCCAAAAATCTCCCCACTGAACCTTTGCGGGACATGCAGGGCCAGAACTTTTTTCGCGCGGACCTCAACATGCTGACGCAACAGAAAAAAAAGGGCCATGCTCCGCGCCATCGTGCCAAAAGCCGGATGCCAGGGGCCAGCCACAAGTATATCCTGCAAATCACCCAACAGGCCAAGACGAATGACCCGTATTTTTGCCTGCCAAAATTGCAAAAGTGCCTGCCCTGCCCGCTCCACGGCCTGTTCAAGTGACCAGGGCTGAAACAAACCAGCCATATACCTGCGGGCCAGCTCTGTTTCGCGCAAAACAAGACAGGGATAAATCCGCACCACACCTGGACGAAGCTTAATGGTTTGCAAGATATCTTCCTGCCACAACTCCGTGTCATGACCGGGCAGACCGGGCAAAAGCTGAATACCAAAATCAAGTCCGGCTTCACGGGCGATGTGGCAGGCGTTCCGGGCGCGCTTTGCGTCATATCCCCGGCCACTGAACCGCAAAACAGGCGTTGAAAATGTCTGGATACCAAATTCAACCATATCCACGCCCTGCTCTTTCAGCCACACTGCCGAGGCAGAAGAGATTTTGTCCGGACGGGTTGAAAGCCGGACATGAGAGACAATGCCTTTTTTCCGGTATTTATCTGTCAATACAAGAAATTTTTCCTGCAAATGCGGGGCAAGACCAGTGAATGTGCCGCCAAAAAAACCAATTCCGCAAGGTTTGTCCTGTTTATCAAGCATATTTCGCAAGTCATCCCAGGCACGCTGCAAAGGTACAGCGCCAAGCCCTGTTTGGGCCGGCTGGTTGCAAAAAATACAGCGTCCGTCAGGACAACCGGCAAACGGCAAAAAAACCGGCAACAGGCGCATCTGTTCACGTGGAGGTTCAGGGTGCGGAAAAGAAAGAGTATTCATAGCAGCGGGCGAGGCAGCCACTCCTTGTATTCTTATTTTGACAGACTGTTTCCACTTGCTCATTTCACGCAGTTCAGGCAAACTTTTTGCATATATTCCTGAACCCGACAGGCAGGCAAGAAAAAAAATGTCTTGTTGCCGAACTCAAACAGGATAAACTATCCTGAACGGCAAATCAGAAAATAAGGAAGATAACATGCATACTCATAAACGGATTCTGGTTACGGGTGCGTCCGGTTTTATCGGGACTCACCTGTGTCAAAGGCTGCTCAATGATGGCTGTGACGTCATTGGCGTGGATAATTTTTTCAGTTCTTCAAAACAAAATGTGCTGCCATTGCTGGAAAACCCGCGTTTTGAACTTATCCGCCACGACATCACCTTTCCGCTTTATCTGGAAGTCGATGAAATCTATAACCTGGCCTGTCCGGCTTCGCCTGTTCATTATCAACACGATTCAATTCAGACGACAAAAACCTGCGTACACGGGGCCATCAATATGCTTGGTCTGGCCAAACGGCTTGGAGCGCGTATCTTTCAGGCTTCAACATCGGAAGTGTACGGCGACCCGAATATGCACCCGCAACAGGAAGAGTACTGGGGGAATGTCAATCCCATTGGTGAACGCTCCTGTTACGATGAGGGCAAACGCTGCGCAGAATCACTCTTTTTTTCCTACCACCGCCAGCATAATATTGCTATCCGCGTTGGCCGCATCTTCAACACCTATGGCCCATTTATGCACCCTAACGATGGCCGAGTGGTTTCCAACTTTATTGTCCAGGCCCTGCAGGGAAAACCGCTGACCATTTATGGAGACGGCTCTCAAACCCGCTCGTTCTGCTATATTGATGACCTGATTGAACTCATGATCCGGTTCATGAATGATGAAACAGATGTTACCGGCCCCATAAACATGGGCAACCCCGGCGAATTTACCATCAAGGAACTGGCCCGGGAAATACTTGCGCTGACGGGCAGCTCTTCGCGGATTGAATACAGGCCGCTTCCCAGCGATGACCCCAAACAACGCCGTCCGGACATCTCTTTGGCCAGGAAGCGCTACGGCTGGGAACCGCGAACTCCGCTGCGTGAAGGGCTGCAACCCACTGCCAGATATTTTGAAACACTGTTGCGTGAGATGTGATGATAAGGGAACCGCAATGAAAAATATTTTAGTCACTGGCGGAGCAGGCTATATCGGCTCGCACACAGTCAAAAACCTTATGGCCAATGGCTACACCTGCATCGTCCTTGACAACCTGATTTACGGTCACCGTGAAGCCGTGCTGACACCGCATTTTGAACAGGCAGATATCAGCGACAGCAAAACCCTGCACCGCATATTTACTTCCTGGCCGATTGACGCGGTAATCCATTTTGCGGCTTTTGGATATGTGGGAGAAAGCGTTATTGACCCACAAAAATACTACAAAAATAATGTCACGGGCACACTGTGCCTGCTGGAATCCATGCTGGCACACAATATCAAAAACATAGTATTTTCAAGCACCTGCGCCACATACGGCCAGCCGGAATATACGCCCATAGACGAAGATCACCGCCAACTTCCCATCAACCCTTATGGCCAGACCAAGCTGATGATTGAAACCATCTTTGCGGACTACGCAACAGCCTACGGACTCAATCATATATCGCTGCGCTATTTCAACGCGGCCGGAGCTTCAGCAGACGGAGAGCTGGGTGAAAGCCATGACCCGGAAACACATCTTATTCCGCTTGTTTTCCAGGCAATTCAGGGAAAACGGGACGTTCTTTCCATCTTTGGTACGGATTACGACACGCCGGACGGAACCTGTCTACGGGATTATATTCATGTGGAAGACCTGGCCGAAGCCCACCGCCTGGCCCTGGGAAAAATAGATTCCTACAGCGGCTATCTGAATCTGGGCACAGGGGTACCAACATCGGTCAAAGAAATCATTACTGCTGCCGAGCAGGTCACGGGTAACCCCTGTCCGGTTAAAGAGGCCAAAAGACGCCCCGGAGACCCGGCCAGACTCTTCGCGGCCAAGAACAAGGCAAAAGAAGTCCTGGGCTGGGAACCTCGCTACACGAGTCTTCAGGATATTTTGCAAACAGCCTGGAACTGGGAATGCAGGCGCAGGTTTTGACCGGGGTCAAAAAACCTCTGGTTCAAACTTCTCATCGTTTAGAATGGTCATGAACTCACCGTGCTGGGCCATGACAAACAGACCTTTTTTATAGGCGTACTTCCCGACATCCTCAGGAATGACCATGGCTGCCACGGCTCCCATGACTTTTTTGTCCGCGTATTCAGGAAAATATCTTTTGAATTTTGCCAGACGTTCCAGGTGCTCATTGACGTCATCCGTACTGAGCTTGCTCTTGCATTCAATCAGTACGATTTCCTTACCGTTTCTGACCAGTATGTCGATTTCAATACCGCCTTCATGGTCAGAAACACTCGTACCGCTGGTTGTCATAGTAACATCTATGCCCCGTTCCTGAAACAGCTTTTCCACGCCAGGCCTGACCATTTCTTCTACAAATTGCCCCAGGCGGCCGGTCAGCTCTCCAATCTGTTTGTTTACCGCCTGAATTTTCCGATCCGTCTCTTTCATCTGCAGGGCTGTTTCTTTCATTTGCCGGTCAGTCTCTTTCATCCGCAGATCGGTTTCCCGATATAATTCTCGAATTTCCTGAAAAAATCCCTTAATTTCCTGAACTGTTGCCTGATCCATGACAATCCCTCCTGCTTCGCTGTTGCTCTGCCTCTTTGTCGCCAGTGGCATAAAAGAAGAGGTATCATACCAGCCATAAAAACTCCTTTTTACTTCCAAAATCTACTCATTTCTATCTAGCACGTCAATTTACCACCTTCTATCTGTCGGAAGCAAATGGCATACGAACTATGCGATAATTGACCGATTCTTTTCTTGAAAAAACGCGGCAAGAGCGATAGATTCATATACATTATGTTATCTGACACAGCGTAACCAAACATATAACCAAGGGAGACAAATAATGAAAAAAAGTATTGCTCCGGGAACCTATGCCTGCCCAACCCCCACATGGTGTGTTGGCACGTATGACGAGAACAACAAGGCCAACATCATGACCATTGCCTGGGGTGGCATCTGCTGCTCTGCTCCGCCACACCTGACCGTAAGTGTTCGCAAGGCAACCCATACCTACGCGGCACTCATGAGCCGCAAATGCTACACTGTTTCCATTCCTTCTGTACAATATCTCAAGGAAGCCGATTACTTCGGAATCGCCAGCGGCAAAAATACCGATAAATTCGCAGTCTCCGGCCTGACAGCAACACGGTCGGATATCATTGACGCGCCTTACGTGGAGGAATTTCCCCTTGTCTTTGAATGTGAAGTCAAGCATGTCGTTGAAATCGGCGGGCATGTTCAGTTTATCGGGGAAATAAAAGGCATCAGGGCAGACGAGGAAATTCTGGACGACAAGGGACTGCCGGCAATAGACAAGATTAATCCCTTTATTTACGCGCCAACATCAAGAGAATACTGGTCACTGCAAGAAGTTATCGGGCAAGGATTTAAGAGTGGACAAACCTTGGTAAAATAGCTGAGAACTTTTGTGCCGGATTGTTCTTGGCAGCCAGTCCGTTATCCGAAAAGATACAACCTTGCGGGCAGAACTTGCTGGAAAGGCATCCGCCTGGAAAGAAACCTTCCGGCCTTTACCGCTCAAGACGTTGGAAGAAAAAATGAGGACACAGCTGCATGGATAAAATGCTTCTCTTGCGAATGCCCCCTTGGCAAGGGATTTGCATTAGTACAAAATATTTTCTGCATCTCTCAAGTGAATTTTCAGGCACGCGGCAATGGAGTTTTGAAGGACAATCTGGAACCGGAAATATAACCGCAGGTTTTGACACTTATATTCTTCTGCTGCTCTAACAAGGAAAAATTATGCAACATACTGTCGCTGTTGTCGGACTCGGTTATGTGGGGCTTCCTCTGGCAATCGCATTTGGAAAACATCTTCCAACCATTGGTTTTGACCTGAGCCAGGAAAAAGTTGAGGCTTACCTGCGTCATGAAGATCCTATGGGAGAAGTACAAACCGAAGATTTCTCCCAGGCACGTTTTTTTGAGCCGACAAATGAGCCAGACCGCCTGAAAGAGGCCAACTTTATCCTTGTTGCCGTACCAACCCCTGTTGACGCGGCCAAACAGCCTGACTTGACCCTGCTTTCCAATGCCTGCACACTCATTGGCGCAAACATGCGGGCGGGAACAACCGTTGTTTTTGAATCCACTGTCTATCCGGGAATAACGGAAGAGCATTGCGCCCCTCTGTTACAGAAAACTTCCGGCCTTGTCTGGAAAAAAGATTTCTGGATAGGCTATTCACCGGAAAGAATAAATCCCGGAGACAAAAAACACGGTCTGGCAGACATCACCAAGGTTGTTGCCGGAGACACGCCACGAACATTAACGAATGTCGCCAATCTATACGAACATGTTGTCGCTGCCGGTGTTTACCGCTGCCAAACAATAAAGGAAGCGGAAGCAGCCAAAGTCATAGAAAACACCCAACGGGACTTGAATATTGCCTTTATGAACGAACTGGCAATCATCTTTGACAAACTCGGCATAGATACCCTGAACGTCTTGCGTGCTGCAGGAACCAAATGGAACTTTCTGCCTTTTCAGCCAGGCTTGGTCGGGGGGCACTGCATTGGAGTAGACCCTTATTATCTGACATACAAGGCCCAAATGGCAGGCTACACCCCCAAAGTCATTTTGGCAGGACGCAATATTAATGACGGCATGGGCAAATTTATCGCCGAAAAATCAGTAAAACTGCTTATTGCCCGTGGCCGCAATATAAAAGGCGCACGGGCATTGGTTTGCGGCCTGACTTTCAAAGAAGACTGTCCAGATATCCGCAATTCAAAAACAGTTGATATTGTGCGGGAACTACAGGAATATGGAATTGAAGTCGTTATCCATGATCCACTTGCCGCTCAAGCGGACGCCAAACGAGAATATGGATTAACCTTGACAGAATGGGAAAAAATTGGACAGGTTGAAATGCTTGTATGTGCTGTTGCGCATCAATACTACAAAACAATAGGAGCAGACAAACTTTTGCAACCACTTGAACCCGGTGGAGTTGTCATTGATGTTAAGTCCTTTTTACCGCAAGATGAAATTCTCTCTCGTGGCTACCGAGCCTGGCGGCTGTAAGTTCTAGCTCTATCATCTGTAAACAGCATCGTCCAACAGTGAAAAAATTGTTCAGAAAAATGACTCATCCTCGCCCGAAGGCAGAGTACGCCTGTTTATCAATAACACACTATAATCCTGAAAAAATTGCGGCATGTGCGGAATTTGCGGAATAAAAACACACTCTCTTCCTCCCCAACACGTATTAGAGCACATGCTTGAAGCCTTGTATCATCGGGGACCAGATGCGAGTGGACGCTATTTTTCAAACGAATATATGGCAGGCCAGCGCCGCTTGGCAATCAATGACTTGAAAACAGGAGACCAGCCCCTTTATAACACCCGCAAAGATGTTCTGCTGTTTTATAATGGCGAAATATATAACTCTCCTGAGTTGCGACAATCTTTGCAAAAGCAGGGCATCACTTTCCGGACCCATTCGGACGGAGAAGTCATCTGCCATTTGTATGACCTCTATGGTGAAAATCTTTTTTCTCATCTGGACGGCATGTTTGCCTGCGCCCTGTGGATAGAAAAAGAAAAAAAACTCATTTTGGCGCGAGACAGCGCGGGAGAAAAACCTCTTTACTATTCCATGCTTCCCCAAAACGGGCTGACATTTGCATCGGAAGTCAAGAGTCTTTTGCGGATACCGTATCTAGACCGTTCTCTTGATTATCAGGCATTATGGGATTTCCCCACCTTCCTGTGGATACCAGAACCAGCAACAGCTTTTTCAGCCATTAAGAGTTTGCCACGCGGGCATATACTCATTTGCGATCAAAACACAACACGAATACGCCCATTTTCACCTTTTCCAACGGAAGAGATAAATGCTGCCTCCCTTCCAGACTCAGAGCTCATTGAATACACGCGGGCAATAGTCACTCAAGCCGTTGAGAGCCGCCTTTTATCGGATGTTCCAGTAGGGGCATTTCTTTCAGGGGGCCTTGACAGCTCTATCATCGCGACCCTGGCTGCCCGAAAATTATCATGCCTGGATACCTTTACCATTGGATTTGAAAATCTCCATGACCCCTATCACGGCATGGCTGATGAATCCGCTCAGGCAGAAACAACAGCCCAAGCCTTGGGCAGCCGCCATCATACCCTGCATGTCACGGCCTCTGACTTTCGCGCTCTTTTGCCAGAATTCTGCGATAAGGGAGACCTGCCTTTTTCGGTATCTTCCGGCCTTGGCGTACTGGCTGTTTCTAAACTGGCCAGAGAAAAAGGTATCAAGGTATTGCTGACCGGAGATGGCGCGGATGAGGCCTTTGGCGGGTATTCATGGTATCCTTTTTTACCATTTTCCGGCGTGTCCCCTGCGAGCTCTCTTCCTCAACATCCGGTTTCCTTTCAGAATACAGGACTTGCCATTCAAAAACGGCTGGAAATTCTTGCGGCGTATTCTCCCCCGAAACGGGCGTGGGCCTGGCATTATTACGCGGCAGAAGAAGAAAAAACAGCTCTTTTTTCGGCAGAGCCATTTGCGGAGATACAATCGTCCCTGCGGCACTTTGGCAATTACAAATCAGAAAACTGGTCAGCAATCGACTATATCCATCACGACCAAAATTTTTACTTCCCCTTTGAAATGTTGTGCAAAGCGGACAGAATGACGATGGCCGCGTCTGTTGAAGGCCGAATCCCTTTTGCCGCGCCATCAATACAGGCCCTTGCCAAAACCTTGTCTTTTTCACAGATAATCAGAAAAACTCCCAAAGGAGACATTTTGAAATGGCCCCTGAGAAAAGCATTTGAAGATATACTCCCCTCCGGAGTTGCCACCCGTCAAAAACATGGCTTTAACGTCCCTGTTGATTACTGGCTGAGAAACGAGTGGAAAGATCTTTTTTCCGCAACCTTTGCCCCTTCTTCGGCTTTGGCGCGGTATGGCTTGCTGTCGTCAAAATCAGAAAAAACGGCACATCTTTTGCTTCATGACCCTGACAGATTAAACGGGCACTCCCTTTTTTCTTTTATCATGCTGAATATATGGCTGGAGAGGACAGAACAATGGAAATAATTGCTGAAATCGGTCAAAATCACAATGGTGACATGGGACTCGCGCGTGAACTTATTTGCGCTGCCAAAGAAAACGGAGCTGATGCTGTCAAATTTCAGGTCTATGATGCCAGAGCGTTATTTCCTCAAGAGAACAATCCCTGGTATGATTACAACCTTTCCACAGAATTGACCCGAAAAGATATCCTGAACCTGGCAGAATTTTGTTCTGAGCAAAAAATTGAATTTTTTGCGTCAGTTTTTGATACCCAACGGATCACCTGGTTGGAAGAGATACATGTCAAACGGTACAAAGTGGCCTCACGTTCCATACATGACAGCGGCCTGATTGATGCCTTAAACTCTACGGGCAAGCAGTTACTTGTCTCCCTTGGTATGTGGGAACATGAGGATTTTCCTGACATTCAATCCCCAAATGAGGTGTCCTACCTGTACTGCATCTCACAATATCCGACACCACTCGACAAAATCAAACTGAATCATGTTGATTTCAATAAATACGCAGGGTTTAGCGACCACAGCATTGGTATCAGCGCGGCAATGGCCGCTTTTGCCCGTGGAGCAAAAATTATTGAAAAACATTTTACTCTTGACAAAAATATGTATGGCCCTGATCATTCCTGCAGCATGACCCCCTCAGAACTTGCAAGGCTCAATCTTTTCAGGAATGACCTGAAACAACTTTTATAAAAGCACACAACCGGAAAAAGGCATTTCCCCGAAATGAGCAATCCAAAGGTAACTGTTTATATTCCCAGCCATAACTACGGTCCATTCCTACAGGAAGCCATAGAAAGTGTCCTCAGCCAAACATACAGCTCATGGGAACTTCTGGTCATAAATGACAGTTCAACAGATAACACACCGGAAATAATGCGCTACTATGAAGGAGATGAAAGAATCCGTCTTTTTCATGTGCAATACGGTTCACTGCCAAAAGTTTGCAACCTGGCCATACGGGAAGCAAGAGGAGAATATATTATCCGTCTTGACGCCGACGATGTATTCAGCAGCAATATTTTGCTGGTATTAACAACGCATCTGGAACAAAACCCTTTATGCGCCCTGGTGTTTCCTGATTATTATCTGGTAGATGTCAATGGGGACATTCTTATCCACGAATGGCGGGAAAAATTCTTTCGCAGCAACCATGTGTTTGATAACCCACCAAATGGAGCCTGCTGCCTGATCCGCAAATCCGTCCTCAAAGAAGTCAACTGTTACCGTGAAGACCTTGGCGCACAGGACGGCTACGATCTTTGGAGCAAGATTCTGCATGATTACCGCTTCGCGAATATCAATTTGCCACTTTTCTACTATCGCCGCCACTCTACCAATCTCACAACGGACAATAAAAGGATTTTCACGGCCAGACGGCATATCAAGCTGGACGCTATTGCCCGAACAATAGACAGTTTTCGCCCCATTATTCTGTGTATCCCCTGCCGCCAACATTACGACTTTGTTCCCGATCTGTGGAAAAGCGAACTAAATGGAAAAAGCCTGTTGCAAAGGGAGATAGAACGCATTCTTCCCTCTGAATTGTTTGACGACATTGTAGTTTGTTGTGACAATCCCGAAGCAAAAGATATTCTTAATATGTATAAAGATCCACGCCTGCGTTTTCACAAACGAAAAAAAGCAGAAACCATTCGTTCCGCTTCACTGGCCCTGACCCTTGACACACTTTTTATGGATATTGATCCAGATATGGCAGGATCAACTGTTATCAGTTACCCACAAGCTCCGTTTGTCTCTCTTGGCTCTCTTGAAGAAGCCTTGGCAACCCTCATTATGAACGAGGCTGACGCGGCCATGGGCATGCTGGAAGTAAGAGAACCACTTTTCAGACGTGATTCTCACGGACTCACTCAAATCAATCCACAGCGAGGAATACACAGTGACTTTGATATCATTTACCAGCAAGTAAATACTGCCAGGGCCCTAAGAAACAAAAACATAAAAAAAGGCTCACTTGATGGACCGTTTATGGTTCACTTTCCTATGCAGGAAAACGAATGTTTTTTTATCGACTCGGGACAATCCTTGCGTATTGCCAGAGAATTAGCTCAAAATGAATGAAACTAGCCCCAACAATCCGTCATGAAAATAAATGGAAATAAAAAAATACATACGGATTTTTCCAAACCCTCAGATGATGTACTATCAGAAAATCTTGACTACCGACAGAAAGACAAAGAGTATAAAAAAGAGCAAGATACTTTCTTAACGACCCATAAACGAAAAAAAAAGCGTACAAATTGCCTGCTTTGCAACTCCACTCATTTTGAAACCCCATTTCTGCACCGCCAGACCACATATCTTGTTTGCAAGGAATGTGGGCATATTCAATCTGAACATATTTTACAATCTTCGGCCGATGTTGATTTCGCGACAACCTATCCATTTTTAGATGAAAAAGCCTGGCTATCAAGATGCCAGCGTATCTACCAGCCCAAACTGGAATGGATAGTCCGGCAGTTACGGCAAGAAACTTTTTTTCAAACAGACCCTCTTGCTGCTTCTTGGTTCGAGCTGGGCGTTGGTGCCGGATATTTTTTAGGAGCGTTGCAATCCTCTGGAGTCTCAGCGTACAGAGGAATTGAGGCCAACCCTGATTTGGCCAAACGGGTTCAAAACAAATTCGGGCAGGAAAAAATAATCTGCGGACAGGATATCGCCTCAGCAGTCAGCCATTCCACCGCCCAAATATACGCAGCTTTTTTTGTTCTGGAACACCTGGAAGAGCAAAAAACACTCACTAACGCCCTCAAAGCCAAACCAGAAGGAACAGTTTTTGTCTTTTCTGTTCCAACCTTTGGCCTCACCCCTGTTCTGGATGCCATTTTCACGGAAAACGCGGCCAAATGCCTTGACGGAGCCGTCCATCGCCAGCTTTTTACAGAAAAGTCCATTGAATACCTGTTGCACAGCATGGGCTATCGCCCCGTTGCCCAGTGGCTTTTCGGGCAGGACGCGATAACCCTGACCAATGTGCTGCTCGCTCAGGCACAGCAGATTTTCAATGCATCCCTGTATTCCCAGTTCAAATCCAAAATAGAGCCTCTGGTGAATGAATTGCAGGCATTAATAGATACAAATTTTCTCTGTGATGAACGGCATATTTTAGCTGTTCGAGACCATAGATACCACCGACAGGGCCAAAACAATGATTGATGCCGCTCTTATCGGTCTTGGAGGCATAGCCTGGAAATACGATGCCAGGACTCAGCTTAAAAATTCTTTTGCCTTGAGCCAGGCTGGAGCCATGTTACGCCATCCGAATGTGCGTCTGGTTGGGGGCTTTTCACCAAACAAAACAGACAGGGAGCAGTTTCAAACGTGGTCAGGTCTCCCAGCCTTTGATAACCTGGAAGCCATGCTGGATAAAACACAACCGAAACTGATTGGCGTATGTTCCCCAACAGTAAATCATTTTGAAAATTTTTTATCTGCGGTTGATTGTGGAGCACAGATTATCTGGCTGGAAAAACCGGCTGCTGCAAGTCTGACAGATGCCTGTTCCATGCAGGATATGGCCAAAGAAAAAAGTATTACAGTCGGAGTGAACTATTTTCGCCGCACCTTGCCTGCCTATCAATATTGCAAATCAATACTGGACACAGGGCGGTTTGGAACCTGTCAACTTCTCCAGATTCTATATTCGCCAGGGCTGATGCGTAACGGTTGCCATTTAGTGGATCAACTTTTTTTTCTGACAGGGGCAAATGATTATGAACTACTTTGGCTGGAAAAAGCAAACGACCCCGACAATCCTCTATTTGGCCTTCGCCTTTCCACCGGACATATCGCTGTTGTCTGTGGTCGGGATCTGCCCTATCACACCAATACTATCACTATGATCTTTGATCAGGCCATTCTTTCTATGGATAAAGGCGGCAGAAAAATCCATGTTGAAAAAAGTATTCCCAATCCCATCACTCCCGGATTTTACAAGCTGGAAACAGACAACACGCTCTTTCCCAAAATCGGGGGCATAGACGGACACATGGATTACGCCCTGGCGGATTTACTCTTGGCGCATCAGGAAAAAAGGCAACCTGCCTCAAATCTGACAACTGCCCTTTTAACTCAACGTATTCTGGAAGAAATCCTAAAAGGCCAAACACGATGAGTATGATCTTCGCGGCTGCAGACCCCGGTGGCAGCCGCTCGCTCCTGCCGGTTCTCAACGAGATTGAAAACATGGGAGAAAAATGTATTGTCCTGCAACATGGTTTTCTGGCGCGAGAACTGCCTGCATCCTCAAAAGCTCTTTTATGTCCGGCCGAAAATATAACCAGGTACCTGTCTAAAAACTCTGTTTATATCTTTGGCTCCAGCGCAACAGATTCGCTCCCTCTTTCCCTGGCCAGGCAGGCAAGGCAGCGTCATGTTCCGACCTTGCATGTGCTTGACAACTGGAGTTCTTATCATGCCCGTCTTTGCACTGACGGCCTTGAAATGCATATTCCTGATGTCTATACAGTGCTTGATACGGTTTCCATGCGTAATGCCATATCAGAAGGAGTGCCCAAATCCTGTCTGGTTATTACCGGGCGTCCGGGACTGACAGAACCCGATGAATATACCAAAAAATTGACAGGGGTTCCTGATCCAGACCTGGCTCAGAAATACAAGCTCCCCCAAAACAAACTCTGCCTGGCCTTTATTGACGAACCAGCGACTCCTGTTTCGGGAACAAGTGGATTGCCAGACACCCAGCCAAGTTTTACAGGACAAACGGTTTTACCCTGTTTTCTTTCCGCCCTTACTCCTTACGCAGAAGAAATATATATGATTATCCTGGCTCACCCTAGACAAAACAAAGAAGAAGTTGTTCAATCATGGGAATCATTTCGTGGCAATTTGACAGGCGAGGTCCTTGCCCTGCCCACAGGCAGAGAAATTTTGCGCATGGTTTCCGGCATTGCGGGAATGGCATCAATCTTGCTGTATGAATCATGGCTTGCCGGTCTGCCAACTCTGTCTATGCAGCCCAACTGCCGTTTGGAGTCAACACGAAGGTTCGCAACCCTTGAAAAAATCTTTTATACGGACCAGCAGGATAAAATTCCTAAATTTGTACAACAATGGCTCAAGCAATCGCGTCAGAAAAAGATGCCTGTTGCCCGACCGGAACTGAAACTGCATCAGGAAGCCCCACGTAAAATTGCGGAACTGGCTCTTAAACTGAAAAAAGGAGAACGTACATGAATGTTATTATTATTCCTGCCAGAGGCGGCTCAAAGCGCGTCCCTGGAAAAAATATCAAAAATTTTTACGGGAAACCCATAATTGCCTGGCCCATCGCTATTGCCCAGGCATCAGGACTTTTTGACAGAATCATCGTCTCCACAGATTCAGAAGAAATAGCTGCTGTTGCCCGTGAATGGGGCGCGGAAACTCCCTTTTTACGACCTGCGAATCTGGCAGATGACTACACGCCTACAGCACCTGTTCTGGCCCACGCGCTTGACGTTCTGTCCGAAAACGGCTGTGACCCGGAATATACCTGTTGCATGTATCCCGCGACCCCTTTTGTGCTGCCCGAATATCTCCGGCAGGGGCTGGAAAAACTCCGTACCAACAACGCCCCGGGAGTTGTTTCTGTAACTACTTTTTCCTATCCTATTCTCCGCACACTTCACGGGCTTGATGACGGAAGTGTTGCTTTCTACTGGCCGGAATATGAACTGACCCGCTCTCAGGACTTAAAAGAGTTTTTTCACGACGCAGGGCAATTTTACTGGTTCAACACAAAAAGATTTCGGGCTGAAAAACGACTTGTTATGCCAGGGGCACTCCCATTTATGCTGCCAAGAGAGCGTACTCTGGACATTGATACACCTGAAGACTGGAGAATGGCAGAACTTATGGGAGCGGTCTTGCTATCCGGAGAACAACAATCATGAAACTGGCCCTGCACGGAGGAACACCTGTCAGAACACGGCCATTTCCACCTCATGTAACCATTGGTGCAGAAGAAAAGGAAGCTGCCTGCCGGGTGCTTGATTCCGGCGTGCTGTCCCGATATCTTGGCGCGTGGCACGAAGATTTTATGGGCGGGGAGGAAGTACGTGCTCTGGAAAAGGAATGGGCTGCGTATTTCAAGGTGAAACACGCGATTGCTGTCAACTCTGCGACTTCAGGGCTCATCTGTGCCTTGGGGGCCGCAGGTATCAAACCGGGAGACGAGGTCATTGTCGGCCCCTGGTCTATGAGTATTTCCGCGACAGCGCCTCTTTTTTATGGAGCGACTCCAGTCTTTGCTGATGTGGAACCGGACTGTTTTTGTCTGAATCCAGCAGACGTAGCCCCTAAAATTACCCCCCGCACAAAAGCAATTCTTGCAGTTGACCTCTTTGGCCAGCCCTATGATGCCAAACAAATAAACGCCTTGGCCAAACAACATGGCCTTCTTGTGATTGAAGACGCAGCCCAGGCTCCAGGTGGCTCCCTGCATGGAAAAGCAAGTGGAACTTTGGGTGATATCGGAGTCTTTTCCCTGAATTATCACAAACATATCCACTGCGGCGAAGGCGGCATCGTGGCAACTGATGATGACAAACTGGCAAAGCGTGTACGTCTCATTCGTAATCACGCGGAGGCTGTTGTTGAAGGCATGGGAGTTGCAGACCTCAGCAATATGCTTGGGTACAATTTTCGTATGACCGAGCTTGAAGCAGCCATTGCCCGCTGTCAGCTGACCAAACTGGAACAACTCAACAAAAAACGTCTGCAAAATGTGAGCTATCTGGAAAACGGGCTTCAACATATCCCCTGCCTGACCACGCCTAAAGTCCGCGCTGGTGCTAAACATGTTTACTATGTTCACGCCTGTTTATACGATGAACAAGCAACAAATGTTTCCGCTCGACAATTTATGGAAGCGTTACGGCTTGAACTCCCGCATATCACTCCTCGTGAAAAGGAAGTAACCAAGCTGGGGGTTGGCTATGTCCGGCCTCTCTATAAGCTTCCGCTCTTTCAGAACCAACCAGCTAAAAATGAGAAATGGCCATTTTTTTACCATTCAGATAAAAATTATAAAGGAAATCTCTGCCCTGTATGCGAAGAATTACACGCAAAAAAACTTTTGACTCATGAATTTATGTTGCCGGGAATGGGAAAAAAAGACCTTGATGATGTTTTAGAAGCCTTTGAAAAAGTATGGAAAAACAGAAATAAACTCAGGTGACAGTGGAATAAATAATTTTACAATTCATAAACTGAATAAAAAAACAAACTCTCCAGCATGAAAAAAGACACTGTACAAAATCTCCATGACCTTTTTTTCAAAAAAAGCTGGAGCAACGTGACTCTTGTCCGTTTGTTTCTGGAAGAATACCTGCCATCAGGGATGCGGGTACTAATTGCCCTTGACTCACTCACCATCTGCAAGGACTCATTTGTTGAGCCGGATATAAAACAATATTACTCGGATGTGTTGTATCAGGCTCGGCTTGGCGGGCACCCTGGATTTGTCTATTTTCTGTTCGAGCATAAAAGTCTCCCTGAAAAATGTATGTTCCTACAGCCAGTACGATATATGCTTTCCATCTGGGACTTATATATCAAACAATCAACTGGGCCAGACAAAACAACAAAACTTCCCATCGTGATTCCGCTGGTTGTCTATCACGGAAAACCTGTATGGAATATGCCGGAGCATTTTACAGAATGTTTTCAAGGTGTAACAGATAGTCTGGCAGCCTGTGTCCCTGATTTTCACTATTTGCTCCATGATTTGTCCCGCTATACGGACAGCGAGACAAAAGGCGAGGTGATGACCCAAATTCCCTGCGTATCCTTAAATATGCCGATACTGATAACCTGCTTGAAAAGCCATCCGAGATTGGTTGCCTGTTCAAGGAATTATCCCAACAGGATACAGGATTGCAATATTTTGAAACCCTGCTTAAATATATTCTGAATTGAGGCAGCCTGCACTCTGTAACCCTCGAAAAATTCAGACTGTTTTTGCTGATTCAATGTCTGAGGAGCAAGGAGGATTGATTATGACCATAGCGGAACAATTACGGAAAGAAGGCCGTCGGCCGGAATAGAAATTGGCAGACATCAAACTGCTCTTCTCATATTATTCGGCAGATTACGGACCTGTCCGCAGAAGAGATAGACCGACTGGATGTTTCTGAAAAATCAGGGAATATTCTTTGTTAAGAACATATAATGGGTTAAAATCTCCTGTTCATAACAAAAAGCTGGCAAGAAAACCTTGATGATGAGGTGGAATTCTTTGAAAAAATATGAAAATAGAATTTACTGTGCTCTATTAACGATTCAATAAATGGGAAATAGTATGAATAAACATGACGCTGAAGTTCAAAAGATAATAAATAATGCACAAGAAGTGTCTTTAAATGATCTTCCAAAGTATAGCCCCTGGCCTTCACGAATGATAGGTCTTTCAAAATGGGAAAGAGGAGAAAGGACACCTAAAGATGTAGAGCGTGAATATGAAAAAGAAAAATATCAGCCTGTTCTGGAAATTGTTTCAAAAAATACAAATATAAGGTTTCCTCACGACCTTCCTCCTGTTCTGACCCAAGGAAAAGAAAAATGCGTTTATTCCGTGGAAGGAATCTTTAAGCTGTTTTCCTGGAAAGAAGCTTTTTTCATCGACAATGCCGTTACCGCAGATTGTCTCAAGCCGTACCTTCCAGCCCCTGCGATTGTTGATCTCGGCGCAGGTTTTGGAACAACTTCGCTGGCTCTGGCGTCAATGCCTGAATTTGCGACGATTCCAATCTACGCATTAGAAAAAATGCAAAGTGGTCAAAAAATTATAGACATACTTGCAGAAAGAACAAATACAAAAGTTATTACTGGAGAATGCGATCTGTTTTCTGACCGGCTTACAACAAAAAAAATCCCGAAAGGCTCTATAATTATAATAACTTCTGTCCTTACTGTCATACACCACCCAATAGAGAAAATAGTAAAAGCAATCCTTCGGTATCAGCCTAAAATTGTTTTGTTTTTTGAACCATTCTACAGTAATTTTAATACAGATACGTTATATGGCCAGCTTTGTGCGAAATACATGGAAATAAACAAATATAACATAGTGTTTGATTCAGAACTTAAAAAACTGAATGGAGACTTGATAAATATAGTGTACGAGAAAAAGAATTATTTTGGCAACAACCCTTTCTTTCCAAAAACAATTCTTGCCTGGCAGCCCTAATAAACCAATCAACAGCCTGGAGAAAGAAAAGAAATGCGCTATTGTAAAAAATGCCTTCAGCCGGACACGCGTCCCGGACTTTATTTCAATGAAAAACAAATCTGCTATGCCTGCCTCTACGAGGAAGAAAAAAAGAACATTGATTGGGCAAACAGATGGCAGGAATTACAAAAAATTGCGGAACAGGCCCAAAAAAAATCATCTGCCTATGACTGTGTCATTGGGGTATCCGGCGGGAAAGACAGCACCTTTCAGGCTGTCACGGCCAAAGAGAAGCTGGGGCTAAACCCCCTTCTGGTTAATTGCGTGCCCGACAATATGACACCGGCGGGACAACACAATATCGACAATCTGGCCAAGCTGGGATTTGATATAATCAAGATACAGCCCGATCCCAATATAGCACGGAAATTGGCCAGACACGCATTCCTGTCATTTGGCAATATTTTTATATATTCGGAACGCGCTCTTTGGGTCTCAAGTTGCCGTATTGCGGAAAAATTTGAAATTCCACTCATAATTCAAGGAGAAAATACTGCTCTTGTTCTCGGAACCTGTTTGCATACAGACACTTCGGCAAATGCATTTAACGCACTTTCCTACAACACTATCCAAAACAGTTCACTTGACGAATTGCCAGAAAAAGAATTTCCAAAACATAAACTCTATATGTACCGTTTTCCTGATATAAAAGAAATGCAAGAGAAATCTATCACTGCAATCTGGCTGCAATATTACATGAAAAACTGGTCACATGTGGGAAATGCTGACTTTGCCGTAGCCAGAGGGCTGACAGGACGTATGACAGAAGACCTGCATGACATTGGGAGATACAGACGATTTGCTTCACTTGATGATGATTGTGAGATCGCAAATCAAATGATAAAATATCTCAAATTTGGGTTTGGATTTGCCACAGACGAAGCATGTTACGATATTCGGGAAGGCCGTCTGAGCAGGGAAGATGCGATCTGGTATGTAAAAGAATACGATGGGAAATGTGGCCAGCAATACATTGATGCTTATTGTGAATCAATTGATATTTCAGAAAAAAAATTCTGGGAAACTGTTGACAACTATGTCAATAAAAAACTCTTTTTCAAAGATTCAAAAAATAAATGGAAACCCAAATTTACAGTTGGTGTTGATTTTATAGAATAACCGGAATTTTTTGGCACGCTGAAAGCAGAAAACGAGAACTGAACAGCGTATTGTTAATATCGAAAAAAGGATAAAAAAATGAAGACCAGAAACGTTGATTGGCACGAAAAAACAGATGCCTATGTCAAGGCGATGAAAAATCCATATCATAAGCACAGAATGAATGTACTCCTTGATATGATTCCTGATTTACGAGAAGGAATGCATATATTGGATTTTGGTTGCGGAGAAGGAACATTCCTGCCGTTTTTCCTGAACTCAGGGGTACAGGTCACAGCTTGCGACAAAGAAGAACGAATGATCCAGGAAACGCAAAAAAGATTGCGCTCAGAAAATTACATATTAGCAGACAGCAGATTACAGATTGGCGGAGTTGAAATCCTGAAAAAGATTCCCGATGCCAGCCTTGATGGCATTATTGCCCTTAATGTACTTGCTTACTTTTCTCCAGAAGAAGAAGATATTTTTTACACTCAGGCGCAACGTATCATTCGCCCTAAAGGTTTTTTACTTGTTTCCCATTCCAATACACTCTTTGATTTCTTTAGTCTGAATCGCTACACACAAAACTTCTTCGAGCAACACCTGCTCCTCGACAGCAACTACGCTTCACAGCTACCTTCCTTAATCTCCCGTACAGATCTTCCAGCAGGAGATAAGGCTATGCCACTACCTATAAGGGAAAATCCTCTTAACTACTCCTGTAAATTAGCACGCTACCAATTCAAAGAGGAACGACAAGAATACATTAACCGCCACGAAGCCCCCCCCCCTATCTTAAAAGAAAGGACATTTCCAGATACATTAAACATATCTCCAGAAGAAAAATGGAAGCTCCTCTTTACATGCACTCAATTTGCTTCACTAGCATTTCGTAAATAGATACGAAATATAGTATTTGCATTAACACTGCAAGTAAAAAAGAAAAAGGGAAGCATAGTGCATTCACAATTTATATCATTTTGCAAAAATACAAACCTTATATTGGTTATTGACCATGCAGGACGGTCTGGAAATAATTTTTTTCTTTCCATCTTTGATCAACACCCACAGATTCTTTCCTGTCCGTGGTTGCACTATACCTATTCCTATTTTCTGCATATATTCGGAGAACAGGAAAAAATTCTGTCCACAGAAGCCGTTGCCCACTGGACAGAACAACGCTACTTTGCCCTTGTCTATCAGGAACTCAATGAAAATCGGGAAGCTCTGATCCGTAAGATGGGGTCCGACCCTCAAGCCAATATTGACCGTCATCTTGTACGAGATGTTTTTGACCAGATTATTGGCTCCGAAAAAACAATCAGTCGTCAAAAGTTGATTCTGGCGACCTATTTTGCTTTTGCCCTGGGAACAGGGCGTGACCCCGCAAAAATCCGTTACATATTGCTTTCTGATTCCATTTCCTTACGCAATGAAAATTTTTTCAGCGGCTACAGTGGCAAAATACTTGATGCTGCAAACAAAGATTTTCCAGAAGCCAGACTTATCCATCTTGTACGTGACCCCAGGGCAGGGTTTGCCTCCAGCAATCATCAGTTTATTAACCAACTGGGGAATATGTACGGTTTACATTGGGGGAATGCCTGCTCCAGAATACAAAAAATAGCCCGCCTTGAATTTGATTGGGAGCAAATCTTTATATTTGGTTTCTGGCTCATGTATTTTCGCCAGACATACGAAGCCATTATGCGAAAAAAAGAGGAATATCCTCAACTTTTTCTGACCATAAAAAATGAAGACCTTAATCTTGATTTTTGCCGTTCCATGCGAAAATTAAGCGAATCCCTCAATGTAGATTATCTGCAAGACTGGGATGCGAATGAATCTTTTCAACCCACACACCTTGGAAAAATCTGGCGAGGCACAGGAGCCTACAACAGTAACTACTGTCCAGGTACGCGTCTTGAGAATGAAAGCGAAGAAAAATCCAGAGCCTGTGCCGGTCCAAATCGCCATGTAACAGAACGCTGGAAAAAACGCCTCAAAAAACACGAAATCCGGCTTATTGAAAAATTTCTGCAACCGGAATTTGCAAGTTTCGATTATCCCTTGCTTGCAACCTCAGGAAAAACAAAATGGCATTGGCTACTCGACCTGTTTCGTCCTCTTGAAGGCGAACTTCCCTCCTTAACCTGGCTGAGAAAAGGAAAGCAGGCAGGCAACTGTGTTTTTTGGGACCGTTTATTTTTTTGTGCAGTATGTCCTTTCTATTTCTTTCTTGTCCGCGTTGCTTTTTTATGTGTTGTCTATAAAACAAATGTATTTCGCGGGGACTCATTTGTCCTTGCCCCAAAAACAAAAAACACTGCCCGCAAGCAATGAAAAACTCTAACAGCTTCCAGATTTTTACCTCTAAGGCTGATACCTTGCTGGCCCTTTCAAACAAGAGTGAACTCTGCATTCCTGCATCATACGCGTTTTCCGTCGAGGAATGGGAAAAGTCTCAAGACACGGTTCTTGAGAAGGTACTGGATTTTTTTTCTGATAACAAGCTGGCCGTAAGAAGTTCCTGTCAAAAAGAAGACAGCATGGAAACATCAGCGGCAGGCGCCTTTGTCAGCATACTCAATATTTCCCGTTCCAGACAGGAACTCAAAACCGCAATAGAAAATGTTATTCATTCTTACAGAGTTGCCGAGAAAAACGATCAGGTTCTTGTGCAGTCAATGATCGGCAACATCGTGGTCAGCGGAGTTATTACCACACGCGTTCTCGCAGACGGTTCGCCTTACTATGTCGTCAATTATGATGATGAATCAGGAAAAACAGATACCATTACCGCCGGTTCAAGTATCAGCAAAACAGTATATGTTTTTCGTGGTACAGCTGAAAAAGATTTTGGCTCTCCCCGCTTATGTTCCTTTATCCGTTTGGCAAGACAGGTAGAAACCCTGTGCGAAACAGACGCCCTTGACATAGAGTTCTGTCTGGACCAGGCGGGGAAGCTCTATCTTCTACAGGTGCGTCCTTTATGTACCCAAAAACAATGGATTCATGATGTTGACGCGCACGTGAAAAAAAATATCGACTTTGTAAGCGACTTTGTTGATACCCGTATGTGCCGCCAGCCGGAGCTTTTTGGCTCCCGTACTATTCTTGGCGTCATGCCGGACTGGAATCCGGCAGAAATGATTGGTATCACGCCACGCCAGCTTGCTTCTTCATTGTACCGCAATGTCATCACTTCCAGGATTTGGAGCCAGGCAAGAGAACGTATGGGCTACCGTTCCATGCCGCCTACAGAATTGATGCTGCTTATTGGCGGTCGTCCGTTTATTGACGTGCGGGCCAGCTTCAATTCTTTTTTGCCTGCGGGCCTGAGTGGCACAACAGGAGAACTCCTTGTGGAAGCATGGCTCAATAGACTGGAAAACCACCCGCAATTTCATGACAAAGTTGAGTTTGAGGTTGCCCAGACAGCACTTGATTTCTGCTTTGAAAAACATTTAGATAACCGCTATCCGAACCTGCTCAATCCCACACAAAAAAACGAGTTCAAGGCAGCCTTGCGCCGCCTTACTCTTGCCTGTTTGAAAACAGAAGAAGGCAGTTCCCTGCGCTGGGCACTCAAAATGAGCAACGAACTTCAAAACCGTCAGACTCTCAGGCACAACATTGAAATAATCAACACTCCAGGGCAGGTAAAAAATCTGCTTGATGAATGCCGTAACCTTGGCACCCTTCCTTTTTCCATTCTGGCCCGGCACGCTTTTATTGCTGAATCCCTCTTGCGTTCTGCCGTGGCCAGAAAAGCACTGCAAGCAGAACGCTTGCAAGACTTCAAATATTCCATACAGACAATTTCTGGAGAAATGGTTCATGATTTTGCAAATACCTGTTGCGGCCTTATGGAACAAAGCACTTTCCTGCAACGCTATGGACATCTGCGTCCCGGAAGCTACGATATTCTCTCTCCACGCTACGCAGACAGGCATGACCTGTTTGTTCGCAAGGAAGTTCCATCAAAACCGCTTGACGCGGCATGTTTTACCCTTACCGAAGAAGAACGCCGTGATATACACCAGCTTCTGGCAGAAGCCGGACTTGAAACGTCAGCAGAGCATCTTTTGACCTATGCCCGCTCGGCCATTGCCGGACGGGAATTTTCCAAATTTGTTTTTACACGTAATATTTCAGATGTTCTGGAATCCCTGACCTGCTGGGGAAAATCTGTCGGACTTTCGCGCGAAGACATTTCCTACCTTGATATCCGTGACATTCTTGAATGGGATACCTGCGCGCTTTTACAATCTCCGGCGGCCTATTTCAAAAAATGTGTGGAAAAAGGCCGTGCGCTGCATGCTCTGGGACGCGGCCTTAAACTGGGCTACCTGATCCGTTCATCAAGAGATGTCTATATTGTGCCCCAGCATCGCAGCACACCCAACTTTGTGGGGCAGGGCGATAAAGAAGCACCAGTTTGTTATCTCCATGCCAATACCTCATGCAGTGTGGAGGTGCAGGGAAAAATTGTGTGCATTGAAAACGCCGACCCGGGGTTTGACTGGATTTTTACCCGCAATATTGCAGGACTGGTAACCATGTATGGCGGAACCAATTCACACATGGCCATTCGTTGTGCGGAATACGGCCTGCCGGCAGCCATTGGTGTTGGCGAACAACTTTTTACCCGCATAATTTCCGCTGAACGCTGCCGATTAAACACCGGAGCGTGCATTGTGCAAGAGGCATGATTATGCTTCGACTGGGAGTAACCACGCGCAGAATGCGAACCACGCATGAACAACGTGACGGACTGGCAACCGACTGGGGACGGTTTTTACAACATGTTTTGCCGGATATTCCCTGGATACCACTGCCAAATACAGAACAGGCTGTTCTTGCTGTTGTGAAACATTTTAAGATAAACGCGTTGGTACTTTCCGGCGGAGACGATTGGGGAATATTCCCTGAGCGGGACTATACAGAAACACTTTTACTTGATTTTGCAAAAACACATGCCCTACCAGTGCTGGGAGTATGCAGAGGAGCGCAGGTCATCAATCGTTTCTGCGGAGGGTGTCTGGAAGCCGTAGCTCCCGCCAGACACGTAACAACCCGACACAGCGTACAACTGGCAACGGAAAAAATCAGCGTCAATTCCTTTCACCAATTCGGCATTCAGCCCAAAGGGCTGGGTAAGAACCTCTCGGTTGTCGGCATGGACGAACAAGGTTATATTGAAGCGTTTGCCCATAACAACCTGCCGTGGAAAGGGATTCTCTGGCACCCTGAACGAGAAAAAATTCCCGCAAAACATGACAGAAAGCTCGTACGCGAACTTTTTTTAACCTAACAGTGCGAAATAATATGACAACGACTGCTGTTATTCTCGCCGCGGGACGGGGCTCCCGTATGCGGGACCTGACAAACGACACTCCTAAATGTCTGCTGAAACTGGCAGGCCGCCCTTTGCTGCACTGGCAGCTTGAAGCTCTCAAGGCCGCTGGCCTCAAACGAATTGTAGTGGTTCGCGGGTACAAGAAGAAAATGCTGACCGGTGATTTTGAAACTGTTGATAATCCACGCTGGAAAGACAGCAATATGGTCACCAGTCTGATGTGTGCCTTACCTGTACTGACAGAAGAAAAAATTTTGGTTGCCTACGCCGATATTGTGTACAAGGCAGACCATGTCACAAAATTGCTGGCAGCCAAAGGCGACATCTGTCTGACCTATGACAGAGACTGGGAAAGCCTGTGGCGACTGCGAAATGAAAACCCGTTAGAAGACGCGGAAACCTTTGCCACCCGTCAGGGACGGCTCATTGAACTCGGCAATAAACCGGAAAAGATTACTCAGGTACAGGGACAATATATGGGCCTTGTACAATTTTCCAAAACAGGATTGGAACAAGTTGTGCAATATATTAACAGTCTACCCAAACACGAAGTCGAAAAAATGGATATGACCTCGCTCTTGCGGGGGCTTCTGGAACACAATATCGCTATTCAAGCCATTGGCATTGATGGCGGCTGGTGTGAATGCGACACAGAACAGGACATTGCAGCCTATGAAAAAGCACTGCGTCTGACAAACTGGACGCATGACTGGAGATGAAATGGTCATCTGGATTATTGGCCTGTCTGGAGCGGGAAAAACAACTCTCGCGAAAGAGGTTGTTCGGCTTGCCAGACAACATGTCCCGAATATCGCTCTTGTGGATGGAGACGATCTGCGTGCGGTATGGGGCGACAATCTTGGGCATTCGCTGAGTGAACGCAAAAAAAATGCAGACCGCCTCAACCGCCTCTGCTCCTATTTGGAGCAACAAAATATTCACGCAGTAGCGGCTATTCTGTCTCTTTTTGAAGAAAGCAGGGAGTGGAATCGTACCCATCTTAAAAACTATTATGAAGTCTTTATCAAAACGCCCCTGGCTGATCTCCGCCAACGGGACCCAAAAGGCTTGTACGCAAAAGCAGAGCAAGGGGAAATTAAACTGCCGGGTATAAATCTGCCTTTTTCAGAACCAGCCAAACCAGACATAATTATTAACAATACTGCCAGCCAAAAAGAACTGCTCGCCTACGCACAGATACTGGTTCAAAAAATCAAGGACAACAATGCAAGCTGATTACCCCTACACACAAAAAAACATACTGCAATTCCCACAAACCTATATGTATCCCCCCTATCAGGGAGAATCTTTTCTTGTTGTCTGGGAAAAAAGCAGAGCGGCCTGTCTCAACCGCCTTGATATACATAGACATTTTCCAGAACAGCCACATGACTGGAATCCAACACACACACCGGACTTTTTATTATACACCAGTCTTACTCCAGACAAATTAACAACAAATGACCTAAACACCCTGGAAGGCTTGCTGCAACGATTTGAAATCAACAAGAAACTACCGCGCTATCTGGTTCCACCCAGTTACTCCATAAACGGCGAAGCCCTTGAAGATGCACTTCCTTACGCATGCCTCGCAGCAACACTTGGCTATTTTTCACAGAATGCGGATATTCGACAATTAAATTGTCTCCTTAAACTCAATGACCTTCTTTGCTCTCTTGAGGAACTCCCTGTCAAATCTCACCCTTTTGTTGCTATGGCTTTTAAGGCGGAAAAAAAGGCTGTTGAACGTCTTCGGGAGGAGCTATGATACTACATGATATTACAATGGTTTGTGGAGACACCTCACGGGCACGTTGCTATCTTCAGGCTCTTACAGCTCGAAATCTGAATCCGGCTGCATGTATCGTGCTGCCTGATGAAGGAAAGCCTCTCCCCGGTCAGAATGCAAAAGGAAACGCCATCCCAAGCCTGCAAGCATCATGGGGTACTTTTTATCCGGACCTGTCCGTACATTCCACATGTCATGAAAAAAATATTCCTGTCATACAAGCTCCTGAAAATAATATTAACAGCGATGCATCTATCTCCTTGTTAGCCAAACATTCGGCTTCCGTATATATTTACGCTGGCTTTGGTGGTGTATTATTGCGCAAACAGGTCCTGCGCTGTGGAAAACCTTTTCTGCATGTTCATGGCGGCTGGCTGCCTGACTACAAAGGAAGCACAACAAATCACTACAGCCTGCTACAGGAAAATTTTTGCGGAGCATCTGCCTTTTTTCTGACAGAAGAAATCGACAGTGGGGACATCCTCTGGCGTAAAAAATTTCCTGCTCCACAAAACCTGAAACAAATAGACCATGGCCTTGACCCTGTCTTTCGTTCGGAAGTACTCTGCGATGTTATTCAATACTACACGACAGAGAAAAAATGGCCACAAGTTCAATGCGAAAACATCAAAACTCCGCCCTATTTCATTATGCACCCTGTTCTTCGACACATTTTACTACTCAGAAAATAAGGAAATACGATGCGTGTTACATATAGAAAAAATTCAGCAAAAGAATACTGGACAAAAAGATGGACAAGTATTCAAACAGACGAACCAATGGAAAATACAAGCATTTATCCATTAAAATATGCTCTTCAGGGGATCAGTCTGATGCGCAAAGGCGGGAAAATACTGGAAGCAGGATGCGGAAATGGCCGTATTTTACGCTGGCTATATGAACATGGATACGATGTTGTAGGCATGGACTATATTCCAGAAGCAATAGAAAAAATAAATAAAGAAACAAATATCGTTGCTGAAACAGGTGACATATTAAACATGCATTACGAGGACGAAAAATTTTCATCTGTAATGGCATTTGGCCTGTATCATAGTCTTCCACCTGAATTACAGGACAGGGCTTTTTCAGAAACGAAAAGAATACTCGAAAAAGATGGAATCCTTGTATGTTCTTTTCGGGCAGATAACATCAATACACGTATATCTGACTGGCTGAGAGCAAAAGAAAGCAGGCACGCGCAGAGAGAGTTCCACAAACTCAATCTGACCAAAAAAGAATTTAACGATATTTTGACCAAAAATGGATTTTCTATTTTGAAAATAGAGCCTGTAGTCAATATGCCAATACTGTATAAGTATAAATTATTTCGCCACAAAAAACATAAAATATTTAACGAGCATATTGGCAGGAAGGAAGGCTATCGCCTCAATGCAGCAGGAAATTTAATCATGAAAGCACTAATGAGTCTTTTTCCAGACCAGACATGCAATATTTTTCTTGCTGTGGCAAAAAAATAATACAAGCGCCAGCAAATTTGTTACCATTAGCCAACTATTTTGCGTTTTAGTTAAATACAAAGAAGACTAAAGGAGATATTCATGCCTTACAACACAAAAAATCCACTAAAAACTTCTATGTATCTATTAGATTCTATAACAAAATCTTTTCATTACGAAAAAGATTTAATATTATCCTTAAAATATGAATTAGAACGGCATATTTATTACTATGGAAATCATTTCAGACATCCTTTTGAAAACAATATTAATGACAATTCCATCGACAATCTATTTAACAATATATTATACAAAATACGAAATATAAACTATACACTGGACAAAATAAAAAACTGGCCCCAAAAAGCACATTTTCGAGACGATAAAAGAAATATTGCTGTTTGTAACGCCTATTTCAAATGGGAAAAATATCTAACAACCAAAAGGATAGCAATCCATCCACCTCTGTGGGCGCCAAGAAAAGATGCGAATCCAATTGAAGGCCTACTCAGAGAACAATGTCAACTCGTTCAACATGTTTTCAGGCTTGGATTTCATGTCATACTCCACCCTGAATTCATAAAAACACTCCAAAAAGTGACAGAGAATATAAAAGAATACTACAGCCATAGCTCTGTTAAGGCATTTATTTTTCCGTATACAAATCCTTATTTTGAATATATTACGATAAAAATATTCAATGAACTCAAAAAGAAAACGTTCCTTGTTGATCACGGACACTCAACAATAAAATTATGCCCAAGATACTGTAAATTTGACTATTATGTAGTATGGGGTGGGTCTGAATATTTTGACCTCACAAACAACTGGATAAAAAAAGAACAGATTCTCACATCAGGTTCTCCAATATATCAGACATTGCCTGCCCAACCAATAAAAAAAGTCTCTCTTGATGACACTCTTGTTCTTACCTATCCTATCGCAGGAGCTCCAAGTTCTGAAGTTCCTATATATCCGAACAGAGCCATCCCTCTTGACTACGTATATAATATTCAATATTGCCTTGAAAAATGTGGAGTTAAGAACGCGATGTTAAGGCCTCACCCTTCAGAATCAATACAGTGGTTTCGTAAATTTACAAATAGTAATTTTTATACATTGACAGATGAAGGACTGGAATCTGCACTGTCAAAAGCAGGCCTGGTTATAGGAGAGAGAACGACTGTTCTTTTTGACGCTCTTTATCATCGAGTCAACTATCTCTGCTATATGCCCAAAAATTACAATGAAGCTCTTCCCAATAAACAGGATCCTCCATTTGACGGAAAAAATAAAAAAGTCCCAGTTGCCGAAACAGAGGATGATCTGATATATTTTCTAAAAAACAAAATTACTGTAGATCCGTCCATACTTGAAGATTATATCCATTTTCCGTTTAATCCTCGTGCTATTACAGACATTCTGGATGAATTATGAGTTTAACGGGACAAGTCTGTCGCAAAAAACTTCTCAGGCCCAAAAAATCAAACCAGCGGGTGCCCTCCAGTAATATGTCAAAACTGGAATACTCCTTGCATAAAAATTACCATTCAACAAAACTCAACTCCGTTAACAAGCTTTGGGGACAGTCAGGTCAAATTCATGTTTGATAAAAATTTTGGATACAGGTCCAGATACTCTGTCTTACCATGACGGATCATTTTTCGTTTAACCCTTGTGTTATCACAGACATTCTGGAGGAAACATGAACGACAAGAACTGGCTGGCGCAACAGTCAGAAATGCTGGCGGACTGCTGGTCATCAGCCATGCAGACTTACTACCCCCAATATTACAGGGCATGGGCTGACCCGGAAGAGCATCTTGCCTGGCTCTATAAAGACTGGAACTATCTTGATGCGGTTAAGATAATTGACTGGAAAAAACTTTTTCAGCGCAATAAGATAAAGGCTCTGGACCTTGGATGCGGAACAGGCTGGCTCAGTGCATGGCTGTCCCGGTTTGAACAGATTAAAAGCATAGATGCTCTGGATTCCAACAGGTACAGTCTGACCCAAATGCTGCCTGCCATTACAAAACGCATGGGGGGGAACCTGGAAAAAATCAATCCAGTCCTTGGCTTTTTTTCTCCTCTGCCTGTAGAAGATACGACCTATGACCTGATTGTCGCCAGTTCTTCTGTTCACCGTGCACCGAGTCTGCTTGACCTGCTACAGGAACTTCGCCGGGTCCTGAAAGATGACGGAGTACTGGTTATCCTCAACGAAACACCTCTTACAAAACAGGACTGGATTAACAGATTTAACTCCACCCTGACAACAATCAACTCTTCACTACAAAACGGTTCGTACCCGGAAAGAGAACATGCTCTTAGTGTTTCCAATGTCCTCTATGACCCTTACCTTGGCAACCGGGCATACTCCTTTGATTATCTGAACTTCGCATTCAGCCGCACTCATTTTTCTGCCTCAAAAATAGTATCTCCCTACACAGGTCGAAAACATGGGAAAGGAGACCAGAAAAATAAACTTACCCACTTTGTTTGCACCAAAAAAGAAAAAACAGACATTGTTTCTGACGCTGATTCCATGATTGTCAGCTTTGTTAGAGATTTTACTATGACCCCTGACATACGGGTACTAAATGTTATCCGCTCCATTGAACATATTGAAGTAAATAACATTGCCGGAGATTTTGTGGAATGCGGTGTTTGGCGGGGCGGGGCTTCTATGGCGGGAATGCTTGCCAGCCTCCGTTGTGGCAATATGGAGCGTGATTTTTATCTGTACGACACCTATGACGGCATGTCAGCTCCAACTCAAAATGATATTGAAAGAGCATCAGGCAAAAAGGCTTCTGATATTCTGAATGAACAAAAAAAAGATAAAAAAAACCACTACTGGGCTTATACTCCGTTGCAGGATGTACAAAAAAACATTTCTACTACAGGATACCCATTATCGAAGATACATTTTATCCAGGGAAAGGTTGAAGAAACGATTCCAGGTGTAATTCCTGAAAAAATTGCGTTATTACGTCTTGATACTGATTGGTATGAATCAACAAAACATGAACTTATTCATCTCTATCCGCGCCTTGCTGTTGGAGGGATTCTCATCATAGATGATTATGGAACATGGGAAGGATCGCATCGTGCTGTAAATGAATATTTTGAACATCTTAATATACAAGCAGATTTAATTTCTATTGACGGAGATGCTTACTTCTGTGTCAAAAAGTGATAACATAAACAAATAAAAACACACCATGAAAATCGCAATCATTTCAACAATGGCTGAAGTTTCCTGGGGAGGCAGTGAAGAACTCTGGGGGCAAATGGCCCAAAAGGCCCTGGCAGACAATCACCACGTTCTGGCCCTGCTGCCAAGATGGCGGCCTCGCAGCCACAAGGTTCAGCACCTTGAACGCCTTGGGCTCCATGTCGAAGAATGGAAACAAAAAGGCAGCTCCAGAAAAACCAATGCAGACGCGGGGTTGCCAGAATGGTATCCTTACAATCCTCTGGAAAATTTCGTCCCGGATGTTGTCTGCGTCAGTCATGGAGGACTACTGGACGTTGTAAACGGTCATTTTCTTTTGATTGAATACCTGCTGACCCGCGCCATTCCCTATGTTGTCGTTATTCAGGCCAATACGGAACTCTACCAGCCAAACAACGAACAGCGAGCCGTACTTAACGCCTATTTTAAGGCAGCCCGGAAAGTTCTGTTTGTTTCTCAAGCCAATCTGGATGTAGCCAGACGGCAGTTGGCGGCTCCCATTGCCAATGGCGCCGTCATCAATAACCCGGTCAACCTGCAGGGACAGAAAGATGTTGCCTGGCCCACAGAAAAAACACCACAACTGGCTTGCGTGGCACGTTTGGAAACAACATCAAAGGCTCAGGATGTTCTCTTTGAGGTTCTTGCCCAAAAAAAATGGCTGGAACGGGACTGGAACCTGAGTCTTTTCGGAAAAGGTCAGCACGAAGCCTATCTGCGGGATTTGGCTGCCCATTACCAGCTCTCAAACCGCCTGCGCTGGAGATTTATCAATGATGTTCGCTATATCTGGCAGCACCACCATTTACTGGTTCTGCCCTCACGGATTGAAGGAACTCCCCTGGTTCTGATGGAAGCCATGCTTTGCGGACGACCATCTGTTGTGGCAGATGCCGGAGGCAATTTTGAATGGGTTCGTAACGGTCAGGAAGGATTTAGGGCACAGTCATCTTCTCCCCGTCATATAGATGAAGCTCTTGAAGCCGCCTGGGCCTGCCGCGAGCAATGGCCGCAGCTGGGACAAAACGCGCGTGACTTCTTTTTGAAACACCACGATCCTTCTCCAGCCAATACCCTGCTCTCCTGTCTCGTCAGAGCCACTCTGCCGTCTGTTCAAAATAAACCTGCCGGCCAGCAAAAACCGCTTATTTCCGTGATTGTTCCCTGTTATAATCAGGCTCACTGGCTGCCTGAAACCATAGAAAGTATTCTTGCCCAAACCTATACCAACTGGGAATGTATTATTGTCAACGACGGAAGCACGGATAATACATCAGAAGTCGCGCATGAGCTTATAGCCAAAAAACCGAACGTGGAAATCTCCCTGCTGGAAAAAGAAAATGGAGGAGTAGCCCAGGCGCGTAATGTCGGCATACAAAAAGCCAAGGGGGAATGGATTTTGCTTTTAGACAGCGATGACATAATTCATAAGGATTATTTAGCAAAAGCTGTACAGCAGATAAACACAACCGACACAATCAACTTTATCAATTACGGCATACAGGAATTTGGAGAAAAAAAACGCCAACATTTTCCTGTTCAATACATCCGTGAAAATTTATTGCGAAATAATGCCTTTACTATCGCATCTGTCTTCAAAAAAGAACTCTGGAAAAAAGCTGGTGGACTCTTTGAAGCTCTGCCCTGGCAGGTTGAAGACTGGAATTTTTGGATAGACTTGTCTCAATATGGATTGCGTCCTGTTAATGTCAACGAAACAATTTTTTATTACAGAGTGAGAACCGGAAGTGGATTTGATCAGGTAAAGCCTCTCTTTCATGAAGCCCATGCCACAATTATTACCTTACATCCTGATCTGTATAGAGAAGATGAACTTGAATCAGCAATAAAAATTCTTTGCAATATGAGCGATCAGACACTGCAAAGAGTGGTCACAGCATCTAAAAAACATCCTGATTCCTCTATGCCTCATTTTTGGCTTGGCTTGAGAAAGGAAGCACAAAATAAAAAATTCGCCATAAAAGAATATGAAAAAGCGCTGTCTATACATGACAAATACAGAGATAACATTGCCTATATGTTAAAAAAGTTTGGTCTGTATGAACAGAGGGAAGATACCCAGTTGCCATAGACACATATATAATTACACACTAGCCTCAAAAAACACAGTGTAACCAAATGTGACAAAACAAAATTTATTAAAATTGATCAAAAATTCAAACATGAGAAATTGTTATCATATTTCCATACGACATTCTCCTCAAATATATAGAATTAAGGAGACACGGAAAAGTATTGTCCATACATGATAAATACAGAGACAATAGAGACGATAAGGATTTTTCTTCACATATTTCGTCTTTCGTGTGTTCGCGCAGAAGCTGCCAAAGCGTTCCATGGACCTAACATCAGGAGCCTGCCATGAAAAAACTGCCCATTGGCAGAATAAAAAAACTTCATCCTTACACAATTATTTTTTTCACCAAGGGAAGCATATTGACATGGAATTGCAAAAACTTGAAGAAGCAACAAGACAGGCCGGCACCAAAAGGCCCAAAAATCTGTACTTCGCGGTTTGTGATTTTCTTAAAAACAAGGGACAATCTGGGGTACTTGCCGACTGGCTGATGCGTTCTTTTCTCGCGGAAGGAAAAATTTTACCCCCGCACAAGGGGACACCAACAGTCTCGTGCATTGTTCCTTGTTACAATCATGGGGGGTATCTCCGCGGGTGCGTCCTGAGCCTGCTCAAACAGGACTACACCGCCTTTGAAATCATTATTATCAATGACGGCAGCACAGACGATACAGACCAGGAAGCAACAAAAATTATTAAAGAATTTCCAGACCATGCCATAAAATATATCAAACAGCAAAACGCGGGACTTGTTCGCTCCCGCAACAGAGGCATCACTGTTGCAAGAGGCAGGTATATCCTGCCCATTGATGCTGACGATCTGCTCGCGCCGATCTTTTTGAGCAGAACAGTTCAGGAGCTGGAATCATCACCGGAACTAGGCTTTGTGAGCACCAAGGCATTATTTTTTGGGCACTCCAATCTGATCTGGCCCAAAAACGATTTATTCTCTGTCAATTTTCTGATAACCAACCAGCAAACCTGCACGACTCTTTTTCGCAAACAGATGTGGAAAGAACTTGGCGGGTACGCAACAACCATGATTCATGGATATGAAGACTGGGAGTTCTGGATACGCGCCACAAAAGAAGGCTGGACAGGAAAACAGATTGACGAACCACTGTTCTTTTATTTGCGGAAAGCAGACTCAATGATAACCAACTCCAGAAAAAACGATGCAAGAATAAAGGAACAAATCATCCGGCTTCACCCGGATATATATGACGCCTCAAAGCTGCCCCATGTTGTGGGCGACCTGCACCGCCCCAACTGGATCCCTCCCCAACTCATACGACCGGAATTTACAATACACCCCAGAAACAGCGAACCTGCCATTCAACCGGCTAGAATCACAGAAGAGATACGAATTCGTGAAGGGAAAAAATATATTCTCGGCATGTACGCGCAAACAGCCCCCGCGTTCAAAAAGGAATTTTTGTCTGAAAAAGCCGGATTTGGGCAGGAAAAAAAACTTCCCGGACTGTACACCAAAATTCTTGAGCAGGTGGCAAAGCTCCATGTCGCGGAAAAATTTAACGAGGCAGTAACAGTCAGCGCGAACCTGCTTGCACAATACCCACTCCAAAAAGAACTGCTTCTGCTTTTTGTGGAATGCCTGATCAAGGCAGAGTCTTTTCAGGCCGCGTACCAGACAGGGGCTTTTGCGCTTTCTCTCTGGAACCTTGACAAAGAAATCCTGTCCCTGCTTACAGTCTGTCTCTGCGCCCAAGCCGAACTGCCGGAAAACGAAAAACAAAAAATGGGGCTTTTGGAGGGGGCCAGAATTTTTTCACCGGACTCAAAACTGGCCAATGTAAAAGTGTTTGAATTGCAAATTACCCGGAAAATGTTCAGCGCGGCCCAGAAAACCTGTCAGATAGCAAAAGAATACGGCCAGGATTTGCCGCACATTCCCGTAAAAACCCTTCCCGCCAGACGCAAGCAGGTCTGGTATGTAAGTGATTCCTTTGGTTTTCTTGCCGGTGGAGTCAATGGCGTGTCTCAGGCAAAAAACATGACCCTTGGCAGCATTCTCCGAAACAGTGACCTGTGCGAAGTAACCGTTATCACACCTTTAACACCGGCTTTACCTGCCGGAATAGCTGAATTTTCCCGCCAGTACTTTTCCGGTCAAAAACAGGAAGACACCCCTTGGCCAAACTGGGCAGCAACAGTACGCAAGAAACAACATTCCCATCTGGCCCACAAAACCCAACCCCTGTTTCAGGGAACATGGGATTCATGCCGTGGCCTTGAAAAACCGGCGGATCTCATTCTTGTGGAAGGAATACGGATCAATCCCCATGCCTATCTTCTCTCCCTGGGGCTGCCATTTACCTGCCCTGCCGGATTTATGCACCACAACTCTCCCCATCATTACTCAGAAGATATTACAACGGACACTCCATTTCCAGCGGTAATCAACGCCCTCAAACACTATGATTTCAATATCAGCGTGTCTGAAAATGTTATGAAAGAATGGCAGCAAATCCCCGGTCAGAACAAAAAAAAATGGTTCAGTATTCCAAACTGTGTTCGGGAATATGAAATAGAACCACTGCTTGCCCGGCCGGAAAAAGAACTCCGCCAGCAGCTTGAACTCCCGGAACAGGATTTTCTTGTTCTTTGCCTGGCAAGTGTCCAATATCGCAAAGGACAGGATATTTTACTTAAACAGGTTGACAGAATTGTGGAACATGTTCCTACAGCCAGATTTCTTTTTGTCGGCCCTGTTCTGGCGCATCTTCACGGCAATGAAATCGTTGAGATGGCGCGAACAATACAGCACAAAGATCGGGTACATTTTTTAGGCAGCAAGGAAAACGCACTGGAATATATCCACGCCACAAACCTTATGGTCCTTCCTTCCAGAGAAGAAGCCCTGCCGCTGACTATTATGGAGGCCATGGCTCTTGGTACAACCTGTGTCGCTTCAAATATAAATGGTATCCCGGAATTGGTTGTTCATGAAAAAACAGGACTTCTTTTCTCACTGGAAAAAAGTGATGACTTGGGAAGCCATATTATTCAGCTGGCCAACAACAGGGAAAAACTGCAAGAGATGGGAAAAAAAGCCCGCACGCGCTACAAAGAAAAATTTTCCCGCAATGCGCATATAGAGCGCTGGAGAGAAGCACTCATGGAAATGCTAAGGCTGTAATTACACGCCTGTGCTTTATTATAAATATCTTTTCCTCCCTTTGTTTTCTACGCATTTTTTACGCAAGAGAATTTCTGTACCAGAAAAAAGCCTGCTCCAGGCCCTGTCCAAGACTATGTGTGGGTGAGTAACCAAGCATCCGCCTCGCCTTTTCAATATCCGCAAGGGAATGGCGCACGTCTCCTTCCCGAAAATCACGGTACTCTGGCAAACGGGAGACAGCAATCCCATGTTTTACAAATTCCTTTTTTAGTAATTCATGAAGCTCAGTTAAGGAAGTCTGAGCCTGTACCGCGACATTATAGACCTGGTTTTGCGCAGAACCTTTTGCTGTTGCAGCCAGTATATTGGCCTGGACAGTATTGTCGATAAAACAGAAATCACGGCTCGTTTCGCCGTCTCCATTTATAAAAACAGTCTCATCTTTCAACATTGCGGCAAACCATTTGGGAATAACAGCGGCATACGCTCCGTTGGGGTCCTGACGGGGCCCAAAAACATTAAAATAACGCAGGCCGATACTGTTCATTTCATAAACACGGGCAAAAACATCAGCGTACAGCTCATTCACATATTTTGTCACGGCGTAGGGAGAAAGCGGGCGGCCGATTTCATCTTCAACCTTGGGAAGTCCCGGATGGTCTCCGTAAGTTGAACTGCTGGCAGCGTAGACAAAGGTCTTTACCTTCGCGTTACGGGCGCAAACCAGCATATTCAAAAACCCACTGATATTTATATCATTTGTCAGTACAGGATCTTCAATCGAACGGGGAACAGAACCAAGAGCGGCCTGATGCAAAACATAGTCAACCCCGTCAGTCGCGGTCCGACAAACATCTTTGTCCCGGATATCACCTTCAATAAAATGAAAACGCGCCCATTGTTCTACGCTGACACAACCTCGAACCTCATCAAGATTGCGCTGATATCCTGTCATGAAATTATCAAGCCCGACAACAGTCTGCTCCAGTTTCAACAGCTTTTCCAAAAGATTGCAGCCAATAAATCCGGCACAGCCCGTTATCAGCCATTTTTTAGGTTCAGCGATTAACTGGCCCTGTATCTGCTCATAACGACTCATACAGTGAACTCCTTTTTTACAATCTCAAAAATTACTCATATCTATCTGAAATGTCAATTTTTTGTAACCAGTCTACTGGCGGCGTCGAACGCGAAAAGCAGCGAACAAAGCACAACCTGGCCAGCAGGCTTCCTTGACTGGCAAACTGTTCTTGACATATATATAGTTTTTCGAAGAGTCACCAAGGCAGGCAAATGGAAACAATGATTCTTTTTCTTCTTATTCTTTTTTTTGTCATTCTCAATCTGGCCCTGGGAACTTTTATCTATAAAAGACATGGAGACCAGTTCCGTTCACAGGACAATGAGATCGAAAGGCTCAAAAAAGAAATTGAAGATATTCCGGAAGGATCGGATGAATTAACAGCTCGCCTTGAAGAACTGAATAAAGAAATCAGCACGTGGCAGAAAAAAAAGCCGGTTCAAAAAAGCAAAAAAACAGCAAAAAATCATGAAGAAGTTAAAAATCTTCAGGAAATCCTGCTCAAGAATGAACAACTTTCCCAGAAACAACTGGAAAAGGTACAGCGTTTCCAGAAACTGAATGGAATCAACTTTGAAAACGCCCTTTCAATCCTGGGGATTATCAGCAAAGAAGAAATTGAAAACGCAAAACTTGAAGTGGAAAATTCATGACCATCCTTATTACTCTTTTAACATTAAGTGCACTGACATTTTTTCTGATTGGAAATTTTTATAATGTCATGCAACACCGCGCGCATAACCGAAATAAGATGATTGAAAATCTGCAAAAAAAACTGCACGCCAAGAAACTCAACATAGAATCAAAAAGAAATAATCTGAACCAGAAAATCAAGGAAGCGGAACGAAAACTCGCCGGAATCAAAAAATCTGTTGAGCAAGAATAACTCCTGATCATCTTTTTTTCAGGCAGCAGTCTTTCAGTCACTTCTTTCTTCCTCAGAACACGATTTTTCCCGTTCACTTATGGAGAAACGCTCATGCGCATCTTTACCGCGCCTGAAACAATAAATATTGAAAATTCCTGTGTCACAATCGGCAACTTTGACGGCGTGCATAAGGGACACCAATATCTCCTCAACCAGGTACGAACATACGCCGGACAGGCAGGCTTGAGAAGTGTTGTTGTCACCTTTGACCCGCATCCGCTCCGCGTCCTGAAAGGGATAAAACAGCCCCCGTTTATTACCCTGACCAAACAAAAACTGGAGCTTATAGAAAAAGCAGGTATTAACGCTGTTTTTTGCATTAATTTTACCCGTGAAATGGCCAACCTCACTCCTGAAAAATTCGTTGAAACCTACCTGGTCAACGCTCTTTCCATGCGCCATCTTATTATTGGCTACGATTACGCTTTTGGAAAAAATCGCAGCGGCAATTTTCAGACCCTGCAAGAGCTGGGAGAAAAATTCGGCTATACTGTGCAGCAGTCCAGGCCTTTTGCCTATAACGGCGGCGCGGTCAGCTCGACCCGTATCAGGGAAATGATTGAAGCCGGGCAGGTTTTTGAAGCCCGCGAACTGCTTGGCCGCTTTTACAGAGTTGAAGGTCAGGTTGTTCACGGCCAAAACCGTGGCGGCCGCTTGCTCGGTTTTCCAACAGCCAACCTTTGCCTGACAGATGAACTCTTTCCGCTTCCCGGCGTGTACGCGGTTTTTGCCGAATACGAAAACATGGTCATGCCGGCAGTGGCCAATATTGGTTTTAATCCCACATTCGGAAACGACGTGCTTTCCGTGGAAGTCCACATCCCAAATTTTTCAGCTGATATGTATGGCAAACAGCTTTATGTCCATTTTGTCCGCAACCTGCGGCCGGAAAAAAAATTTGGCGGGCTGGACGAACTTAAACAACAGATTCAGGCAGATATTGACCAGGCGCAAAAAATACTTGCCAGTGATGACACAGAAACAAAAAAATTTTTGTGGACAACAGATTGCCTTGGCCGCGCAAGCTAAAAATCTCAAAGGCCTATTTACACTCTCGCAAAAAACCGGCTGCGGTATTTTAAGCCGGGACAAACCGGTACTTTCTCCGGCCAGGAGCCTTTCCCAGCCTGATAAAAAACAGAACCTGTCCTGATTCCCAATATTTTCTTGACTTCCTGCAACATCTATTTCAATTTTACTACTTCCATAAAAAACCGGAGGAATATAAGAACAATGAGTGACTACAAGGACAGCCTCAATTTGCCCAAAACAGATTTTCCCATGCGGGCCAACCTGACCAAAAACGAACCCAATATCCTTCGCGCCTGGCAGGAAAAAGATGCTTACCGCGAAATGATTGAAAAAAACGCGGACAACGATTCATATACATTGCACGACGGTCCTCCTTACGCCAACGCCAATATTCATCTGGGAACAGCCATGAACAAGGTACTCAAGGATTTTATTGTCAAGCACCGCAATCTGAGCGGGAAAAAGGCCCAGTATGTTCCGGGCTGGGATTGTCATGGTCTGCCCATTGAGTACAAGGTGGAGCAGCTCTCCAAAGAGAGCAAAGACGATCTGGGAGTTCTTGAAGTCAGAAAACGCTGCCGCGAGTATGCTCTGAAATGGCTCGACATTCAAAGGGAAGAATTCAAACGTCTGGGAGTCCTTGGCAAATGGGACGATCCATACATCACCATGACTCCGGCTTATGAAGCGGCAACAGCCCATGAACTGGCCAATTTTATGGGACGCGGTTCTGTTCAGCGCAACAAAAAACCCATTTACTGGTGCCCGTCCTGCGAAACTGCTCTGGCCGAGGCCGAAGTTGAATACGGTGACCACGTATCCCCATCCATTTTTGTTCGCTTTCCCATTACAGACGCGCAAAAACTGGCAGGAAAACTGCCCCAGAACAGTGAAGCATATATTCTCATCTGGACGACAACTCCGTGGACAATTCCCGACAATATGGCTGTTGCCGTACACCCGGAATTTACCTACGCCCTGGTACGGGAAAACAGAACCCTGTATATTCTGGCCCAGGAACTTGTTGCGACCTGCGCCACCCGTTTTGGCTGGCAGGAAAAAGAAATTGTGACCACATTCACAGGAGCGGAACTGGAAGGCGTTATCGCCCGTCACCCGTTTTATGACCGCCCCTCTCCTATCGTTCTGGCAGACTATGTCACGCTGGACGCCGGAACCGGCTGCGTCCATACGGCACCCGGCCACGGACGGGAAGACTATGAAACAGGTCTGCGTTACGGCCTTGAAATCCTTTCACCTCTTGATGATAAAGCCCGCTTTCTGCCAGGCGTTAAATTTTTCGCGGGCAAAAATGTCTTTGAGGCCAATGCCCCAGTCATTGAAAAACTGGCATCATGTACCCATCTGCTTGGACAGGAAAACATCTCGCACTCCTACCCGCATTGCTGGCGTTGTAAAAAGCCGGTTATCTTCCGGGCCACAACCCAGTGGTTTATCTCCATGCAAGCGGCAGACTTGCGCAAAAAAGCGCTTGAGGCCATTGAAAAATCCGTGCGCTGGATACCGGCCTGGGGCAAAGACCGTATCTACAACATGGTTGCCCACCGACCGGACTGGTGTATTTCCCGTCAGCGCATGTGGGGAGTGCCGATCATAGCCCTGCTTTGTCAGGATTGCGGACAGGCATGGTTTGACGCGGACTGGGCGCACCAAATTGCCGACAGATTCGCCAAGCACCCGACCGGAGCCAATTACTGGTTTGAAGCCGAACTGAAAGATATTGTGCCGGAAGGCTTGAGCTGTCCGCACTGCAAGGGGCAGAACTGGATCAAGGAAGACGATATTCTTGATGTCTGGTTTGATTCCGGCACCAGCTTTGCCGCAGTTCTTGAGGGGCGCAAGGATTGTTCCTGCCCGGCTGACCTGTATCTGGAAGGAACAGATCAGCACCGTGGCTGGTTTCACAGCTCGCTTCTGGCCTCGGTCGGAACCAGAGATATTCCGCCTTACAAGTCTGTTTTGACGCACGGTTTCGTGCTGGACGGCCAGGGCCGCAAGATGTCAAAATCACTGGGCAATGTTATCGCGCCCCAGCAAATCATTGAAAAACACGGGGCGGAAATTCTGCGCCTGTGGGTTGCCTCGGAAAATTATCAGGAAGACCTGCGGATTTCGGACGAAATCATCAAACGACTGGTTGATGCCTACCGCCGTATCCGCAATACCTGCCGTTTTCTGCTCGGCAACCTCAACGACTTTGCTCCCAAGACCCATGGTGTTGCTCCAGAAGACATGCTCAGTCTTGACAGATACATGCTTGATTTTCTGGCCAGATGGCATGAAAAGATACAGACACATTACGAAGAATTTGAGTTCCATAAAATATACCAGGCCCTGTACAACCTGTGCGTAACGGATTTAAGTTCCTTTTATCTGGATATTGTAAAGGACAGGCTTTATATTTATGGCCCAAACAGCAGAGAAAGACGCTCTGCCCAGACTGTTCTGTGGCAGGCCCTCAAGGTTTTAACCCTGAACATGGCACCAATTCTCAGCTTTACGGCAGAAGAAGTGTTCAGCCATTTTCCGGCCACAATAGCCAAAAAAACAAGCACGATTTTCGCGGAGCCCTTGCCGGTAGAGACTAACACAAAACTGTGGCCCCAGGAGCGTGAAACATGGGAATATATTTCCCTGTTGCGTCAGGAAGTCACAAAAGCTATTGAACCTGTCCGGCAATCAGGAACACTGGGCCATTCGCTTGACAGCCATATCACACTGTTTGCTCCGGCCGAGATTCTGTCCTTGCTGCAGCCGCACGCGCAGGATCTGCGCTTTATTTTCATCGTTTCCAAAGTCAGTCTTCAACCGATTGAACAGGCAGCAAAACAAGCGGTTGCGACCCAGGAAATCCAGCCGAGCCTGAAGATACTGGTTGAACACGCTGCCGGCACAAAATGCGCGCGCTGCTGGAGCTACAGCGAACAAATCGGAATCAATCCAACGCACGCAGATATTTGTCCAAGATGCGCGGAGGTTATGGCCTGTTGAGAAAAACGCCCTATACATTCCTGGCAACGGTCAGCACCGTTGTTGTCATTTTCGACCAGCTCACAAAAAACTGGATACAAAGCACGCTTGATCTCTGGGAGGCGCGCAGTGTCATTTCCGGTTTTTTAAATCTGGTTTACTACATGAATAAGGGTGCGGCTTTTGGTTTTTTGAACAGGGACGATATGAACTGGCAGCCTTATTTTTTTCTTCTGGCTTCGGTTCTGGCGATTATTCTTATTTTGTATCTGGCGCGCAGTAAGGAATACCAGGACAGCTTGAGCCGTCTTGGCCTTGGTTTACTTCTGGGCGGGGCCGTGGGCAATATGATTGACCGGGTACGGTTTGGCGCGGTTGTTGATTTTCTGGATTTTTTTATCAATGGGCATCACTGGCCGGCGTTTAATGTCGCGGACATGGCGATCTGCACTGGCACAGCCTGTCTGCTCGTTACTCTGTATCAAAGGAAACGTCATGCATCCGGTTCTCATTGAATTAGGGCCAATCACCATATACAGCTACGGTTTTTTTATCGCAGCTGCCTTTCTGGCCGGAATCAGCAGAGCGATATACGAGGCCAAAACCTATGGCCTTGATTACCGGCTGGTTTCAGACGCGGCTTTTTATGTCATTTTGACTTCCATTATTGGAGCAAGATTTTTTTATATTTTAATAAATCCCACATATTTTGCCGCCCACCCGCTTGAGATGCTCATGTTCTGGAAAGGCGGGCTGGTTTTTTCAGGCGGAGTTATTGCCGGCGCTCTTGGCGGAGCCTGGTATTTACGCAAAAAAGGCCAGAATCTTCTGTCCTGGCTGAATGTTTTTGCTCCGGCCCTGGCCCTGGGACAAGGTATTGGACGAATCGGCTGTCTGGCCGCCGGCTGCTGCTATGGAAAGGTGTGTTCCCTGCCGTGGGCCATTACGTTCACAGACCCCCGTAGCCTGGCCCCACTGCATACAACCCTGCACCCGACACAGCTCTATCATATTCTGGCCGCCTGGATAACATTTTTCATCCTCATCACGTGCAAGAATTCTTTCCGCACCAAAGGCAAACTCATGGGGCTGTTTCTGGTTTTGTTTGCAGTGGGCAGATTCACGACAGAAATTTTTCGTGCTGATTATCGGGGTTACTTTGGCCCGATAAGCGCGACACAGGCCGTCAGTGTACTGGCTTTTCTGCTTGGCCTCCGGCTGCTGCTGAGAAAAGCCAAGCGGTAATTGAGGGAAAAATACCGTGTTGACATCACTGCCTGTGGACAAAATGCTTCTTTGGGGTCTGATTTTCCTGCTTCCCATCTTGCCGAACCTCTGGGGAATCTGGCATGTATTCAGAAACGATTTTCATACAGCCCTGGAAAAAATGGCCTGGATTGGAGCCTGTGTGTTTGTACCGGTTCTGGGAGGACTTTTCTACATTGCCATAGGAAGAAAAAGAATACTCCCTCCCCTCCCTGAACAACAATATGAAAAAAAGAGGACTGAAGAATGAAAAAACTCTCTCTCGCCATTTCCCTTTTGGCTCTTGCTGCTCTGCTCGGCTGCTCAAACAAACAAGACGTGGACGCGCTGAACTATCAACTGAGTATGGAACAGCAACAACGTATTGTCATGGAAAAAAAGATCCGTGAACTGGAAAAACAACTCGGCCAGACAGACTCTTCACTCAGAGAAGAGATCTCCCAGTCCAGCCAGCCGGTTCGCTTTAACCAAGCCAATATTGCCGAAGAAATGCGCTCGTTGAAAACAGAACTCTCCAGAGTACAGGGAACACTTGAAGAACTGAACAAACGGACGCAGATTCTGGAGCAGTCCTCAACAGAAGACAATCAGAAACTCAACACCCTCACCTTGCGTGAAAAAGAAATCAGCCAGGAACTGCTTCAGATAACCAGTCAGCTTGGCCTGAACCGGGCTCCGGTCAGTCCCGTGAAAGCAACAGAGCAGGAAAAACACCAGGATCCGGCAGATCAACCCCAACCGCCTGCGGCACAGCAAGAAGCAGAAACACAATATTCTTCTGCCCAGACGCTGTATAAAAAGGCACTGGAATCTTTCTACGCGCGGGATTACGCCAAGGCCCAAAGTATGTGGGGAGAATTTACAAACGCTTTTCCAGATAACCCGCTTACGGCCAATGCCTTTTTCTGGCATGGGGAAGCCGCTTTTCAGCAACAGAATTACGCCCAGGCCGTCCTTTCCTATCAACAGGTTATCAGCAAGTACAAAAAATGTAATAAATACGCTCCAGCCTTGCTCAAGCAGGGTATTGCCTTTTTCAGACTGGGAAAAAAAGAAGCGGGAACCATTGTTCTCAATGACCTTATTAAGCAGATGCCGGAATCTTTTGAAGCCAGCCGGGCCAAAACATTCCTGAAAAATCCGAACTGATCCCGAACGGACACAAAGCAAACATGAAAACAGAAAGCAGGAAATTTTCCAGAGTCAAGACCAGGATACGGGCCTATGCCCGCAAAGTCCCGTCTGGAAACGTCAAATCGCTTTACAGTTGCGGGCCGACTCAAAACTTCACGCTTCCGGATCGCGTGCAGGGGATTCCTGACCCACTTATCCAGTTCCTGAAAAAACTGGACAACAAGATTGATACGGTCATTGGTCTGCTCAACAAACATTCCATGGAATCAGAATTTCCATTTGTTCTGGAAATCACTGAAATCAGCGGAGCCGGAATCAAATTTACGACCAAGGAGATGTTCCAACTGGACGAGGCGCTTGAACTGGCTCTTGTCCTCAGCCATTCTCCACTCAAAGTCATCGGCATAGTCTGCACTCTGGTGCGCCAGGAAGGCAGTCCTGAGCAACCTGTCTGGGTCGCGGGCTTTACCAATATCCGGGACAATGACAGAGAAGCAATTGTCCAGTACGTTTTTCATGAACAACGGGAATCAATCCGAAAAAACCGGTCGTCCAAAACAGACGGCTCCATCTAACCAATACTAAAAAGAAAAAATTATGTCTCAAAATCAAAACATATCCAAAGAATATCTTGTTGAGGACCTGTTAAATCAACTTCTGACTCATCTGAAAAAAGCTGTTCCCAGCATTGATGACAACCTGAAAGATGAACTGCGCGCGTTTCTCATGCAGCCAATCATGGAAAGTGAATTTTATAAGACCATCAGCAGTGATCTTCGCGGCGGCCTGAGCAATATTTACAAGGAAATAACAGGAGTTACAAAAGCAGGTCAGTCAGAAAACGCGGGAAGCGTTCCTGAAAAACAGGAAGCGACCAAACTTTTTTCCGAGGCCTCAGATCAGCTTGACGAGATTTTGCAGTCAACGGAATCAGCCACAATACAAATCATGGAACTGGTTGAAAAAAACCTTGATCTGCAGACAGAGGTTACAAATACCCTTACCACGATAAAAGAGAAGCACCCTGAGTCAAAAGAAATGACCATGCTCATAAACGCCAATGAGCAGATAAACAATGACCTGATTTCCATTATGACCACCCTCAGTTTTCAGGATCTGACCGGCCAGCGGGTAAAAAAAATTATTGAGGCCCTGCGAAAAGTCGAAGGCATTGTTTTTGAGCTGTATATGTCAACAGGGTTGAGCATGAAAGCCTATGATCAAAATCCGAAAAAAGAACTCAACGAAATACGTCAGGAAGCGGAGCAAAAGGTTTCAGAACTCAAAGGGCCCCAGTCAGATTCCTCACAAACAGATGTTGATGACCTGCTTGCCCAGCTTGGCTTATAATCTCCTGAAATCAGAAATATCTGAAAAAATGAAAGAAAGTCCTTTAATATAAACATGTTACGTTTTTTGTCCCAAAAAAGTCATAGACAAATGAAAATGGAAACGATATAAAGTCATCTTGGCTTATGTCTTGGAACCTTCTGGCACAAGATTCATCCAAATTATCTTTTTAATCTTTTTTCAAGTGAGGGATTAGTATGATTGTCGGTGTATTAAAAGAGATCAAACAGCAAGAAAGTCGCGTTAGCATGACCCCGTCCGGTGTCGAGGAAATGAAAAAAAACGGGCACACCGTTCTGGTCGAAAAAGCTGCCGGCGTTGGCAGCGGTTTCAGCGATGACGCCTACAAGGCCGCTGGCGCAGAACTTATTGCCACTGCAAAAGAAATCTATGACCGCAGCGAGATGGTCATGCACGTTAAAGAACCTATGCCTGCGGAATATGGACTGATCCGTGAGAACCAGCTCGTTTTCACCTATTTCCACTTTGCCGCTGAAAAAGAACTGACTGACGCTTTCATTAAATCAAAAGCTGTCGGTATTGCCTATGAAACAGTTATCGGCCCTCATGGCGGTCGTCCTCTGCTGAGCCCGATGAGTGAAGTCGCCGGTCGTATGTCCGCCCAGGTTGCAGCCAACCTGCTGCTCAAAACCTCTGGTGGTCCCGGAAAGATTATGGCCGGTGTTACCGGTGTTGCCCCTGCAACCGCACTTGTTGTTGGCGGTGGTATGGTTGGAACCAACTCGGCCATGATTCTGTGCGGACTCGGTGCTCAGGTCTATGTTACAGACGTCAGCCTGGACCGCCTGCGTTACCTTGACGAGATCATGCCCAAGAACTGTACCATGCTCATGTCTTCCACCGCGACCATCCGCGAACTGGTACAAAGAGCGGACATCATCATCGGTTCGGTTCTTATTCCCGGAGCCAAGGCTCCCAAGCTCGTTACCCGCGACATGCTCAAGCTGATGAAGCCGGGCACGATTATGGTTGACGTTGCCATTGACCAGGGCGGTTGTTTTGAATCTTCACATCCGACTACTCACGACAATCCAACATTTATTGAAGAAGGTATTACACATTACTGTGTTACCAATATGCCCGGTGCCGCTGCCATGACCTCAACCATGGCTCTGACCAACGCCACCTTGCCTTACGCCCTCAGACTGGCCAACAAGGGCTGGAAGCAGGCTTGTAAGGACGATGCCGGTCTGAAACAGGGTCTGAACATTGCTCAGGGTAAGGTTACTTTCAAGGGTGTTTCCGACGCCTTTGGACTGCCCTACACCCCTGCTGACGACATGCTCTAATTCAAAACTGTCAACCATAAAGGCCGATCCGTACGGGTCGGCCTTTCCTTTTTTATGAAAGACACTCCTCTGCTGAAAGGACTTTTTATCGGAGCCGCCTGCGGTCTCATGGCCGGCTGGTTTGGTATGCCCCAGCCCAGAGCATTTTTTCTCGGTTGTTTCGTTGGTATGTTGGCGGGGCTGACAAAAAAATTCCTCTCAAAAAGAAAATCAAATGCCCCCTCAGGGCACTTGCAGGACTGAAAAGGGCGCTCCACCTTTGCTCTTCTCTTTATGGACACACCAAAAACCTTTTTTCTGATCACGCAGGGCTGCAAGGTCAACCAATACGAAAGCCAGGCCATTCGTGAAGCATGGCTCAAAAAAGGCTTGCAGGAAACAAAAGACGCAAGCCGGGCAGACATCATTCTTATCAACAGCTGCGCTGTCACCCAGCGGGCGGTTCAGGATCTGTTCCGCACTATTCGCCGTTTCCACCAGCAAAACCATGCTGAAATCATTATTACCGGCTGCGCCGCCCAGATTCTTGCAAACGAACTCAGGCAGGAACCCGGCGTAACACGGGTTGTTCCCCAATCCGCCAAAACAGAGCTGCTTGACCTGCGCGGCAAGGCCCAGCCCCAAATTACCGGATACCATCGCGCCAGAGCCGCGATCAAGATTCAGGACGGCTGCTCACACAACTGCTCATACTGCATTATTCCAAAAACACGCGGTCGTTCTGTCAGCCGGGATTTTACCGCCATTACAGATGAAATAAAAGGGATTTTCCGGGCCGGAATCCGAGAAATCAGTTTATGTGGAGTTAATCTGCGCCTGTTCGGAAAAGACCTTCGCCCCGCGTGCGATTTCTGGGACTTACTGGCCCATCTTGAAGAAACCCTGGCAGCGTACGCGCCAACGCACCGCCTGCGCCTCAGTTCCCTTGAACCGTCCGAACTGAATAACAAGGCCCTTGCCACACTGCGGGCAGGCAAGCTCGTGTGCCCGCACCTGCACATTTCCCTGCAAAGCGCGAGCAGCGATGTTTTGCGGGGCATGAAACGGGGGCATTACGCGGCCCCAGACCTGCTGCCATTTTTTGAAGAACTCCGCTCGTTCTGGCCTGTTTTTGCTCTGGGAGCGGATATCATTGCCGGTTTCCCTGCTGAATCGGAGCAGGCGTTTGAAGAAACATACAATTTTTGTTCAAAGGCCCCGCTGACCTACGCCCATATCTTTCCGTTTTCTCCCCGCCCCTCAACTCCTGCCGCTCATTTGCCAGGCCAGATATTTCCCCATATCCGGCACGCGCGGGCCAAAAAACTGCGCCAGCTTGTCACCGCGAAAAAGCAGGCCTTTCTCACCAGCCTGACCGCCCAAAAACAACTGGCCATTATTCCTGAAAACAGGCAGAAAGGCATGTGTCAGTTCTATGTGGAATGTATGTCTGAATCAGAACTTGTACCGGGCCAGATACAGGTTGTCAGGCCCGTTGGCGTCAAACACAACAATCTTGTGGTCACCCTATGAGTATTCCCCAAACACCGGCTCCAGCCAAATACATCCTGTCAATTTTAAGCGCCAGTTGGGACACATTCTGGCCGGATCTGCAAACCGAGCTTGAAGACCGGCTGGGTCCTACTGATTATTGCTCTGGGCTGATTGCTTTCACCCAGACCACATATTACGATAAGGAACTGGGCTCTCCCATTTTTCGGCGCTTGCTCAGTTTTTCCAATCTGCGTAACATGGAAGAGTTGCCCGAAATAAAGATTTTTACCAACGCCCTTGAAAATCGGCTGGCAAAGCAAGGAAACAGAACACTCAACCTTGACCCCGGCTATTTGACTCTGGAACGGCTGGTACTGGCCACGGGAAAAAACTTTACCCACCGTGTCTATCTTGGACAACAAATCTGGGCCGACCTCACCCTGGTCTTTCATGGCGGCAAATGGCAAAATCTGCCTTGGACATTTCCTGACTATGCCACTGCTGAAATACAGGAGCATCTGAGCAGCATCAGGCAGACGTATCACGCCCAGATCAGGGACAGGAAAAAAACAACGCAACCAACAGTCTGCTCTTAAGGAATATATATGCCCAAAAGTATGACCGGATACGGACAATATCTGACCACGACACCGGCCTGGAACGCGACCTGGGAAATCCGCAGCGTGAACAGCCGCCATCTTGATCTGCGCTTTAAGACCCCGTCTTTTATGAATGCCATGGTCAGCAGCTGGGAAAAAGAAATAAAAAAGACAGCCCTGCGCGGAAAGATTGATATTTTCCTGACCCTGTACATTACCGACCCGCAACTCCAGAACATACGCCTTGATCTGCCGCTGGCCATGTCCATGCTGAACCAGCTCAAACAGCTTGCGCCCTCTCAGGACTGGCAGGGAGACGTCAGCTGTTTCCTGAATGTTCCGTATGTATGGAAAGAAGACGGACTGCTTGAAAACAGGGATATGCAAAAAGGACTGCTTGAGGGACTTCAACAGGCAGTCTCGGCCTGGGATCAGGAACGGATTCGGGAAGGACGTGAGCTGGCAAACGACCTGAAAAAACGGCACGCTTTTCTTGTCAGCACTGTTGATGCGCTCAAAAACCGCTGTCAGAATCTGGCTGAAGAAAAATTCAGGGCCCTGCAGGACAGGGTAAAGGAACTGCTCACGGACTCCCTGCTCCCGGAAGAACGCATGCTGCAGGAATTGGCAATTCTGGCGGACAGGCTTGATGTCAGCGAAGAACTTACCAGGCTTGATATTCACCTGAAAGAAATTGCCGCTCTTTTTGAAAAAACAGCAGAAGTCGGGCGCAAACTTGATTTTCTTTTCCAGGAATGTTTTCGTGAAATCAACACCTGTTCAAACAAGGCCCAGAACACAGAAGTCAGCCATCTGGCTGTGGCCTTCAAGGCCGAGCTTGAAAAGTGCCGCGAACAGATTCAAAATCTTGAATAATACGGAGTCCGCTATGACCAAACCACAGAAAACCACCCTGTTAAACATCGGATACAACAACTCGGTTGTCTGTTCCCGTATTGTCGCCATTGTTAGTCCGGCTTCCTCGCCCATGCGGCGTTTGCGTGAAGATGCCAGACAGGAAGGCCGCCTTATTGATGCCACACAGGGCAGAAAAACACGCTCCATTATCATAACCGACTCAAATCACTGTATCCTTTCCGCAGTGCAGCCTGAAACCGTTGCCCAGCGTCTGGAAGAAGAGAAACATGACTGATTGCCCACTCCCAAATTCAACAGCTCAGGAAAACCGGCTTTCCCGAACAGGTGTTCTGCTCATTGTCAGCGCTCCTTCAGGTACGGGAAAAAGCACACTGATCCACAAACTGCGCACCCGCCACCCTGAAATCAATTTTTCCATATCCTGTACAACCCGAGCTCCACGCCAAGGTGAACAGCACGGCAGGGATTATTTTTTTCTGGACAAAGACGAATTTCTGAGCCGCAGGGAAAAAGGATATTTCGCGGAATGGGCGGAAGTACATGGCAATTATTATGGAACGCCTCTGGCCCACGTGGAAGAACTTCGCGCCCGGGGCCAGGATCTGCTTTTTGACATTGATGTCCAAGGGGCCCTGCAACTGCAAAAAAGCCTGCCCCAGGCTGTTTCAGTCTTTCTTTTTCCGCCCTCATTTGAGGAACTCAGAAAACGGCTGCTGTTGCGTAAAACAGAAACAACCCAGACCCTGCAAAAAAGACTGAGCGGCGCAAAAAATGAAATAGCCCAGGCCCACCACTTTGATTATTATATTATCAATGACGATCTGGAAAAGGCCGCGGGCCTGCTTGAGGCTGTTTATCTCGCCCAAACCGTAAAAAAAGATCTGGCGGCAGACACGGCAAACATATTGCTGCAAAATCCTGGATACAAAAATGGCTGAACTAGTTGTCGCTCTTGATTTTCCTCAAAAAAAACCGGCCCTGGCCCTGGCTAGGCAACTGGAAGGCAGCGTTTCCTGGCTCAAGGTCGGACTGGAACTTTTCACCGCTTGCGGCCCGAAGCTGATTACCGAACTGAAAGACAGCGGTTTTCGGGTCTTTCTTGATCTCAAATTTCTGGACATTCCAAACACAGTTGCCGGAGCCGTCACAAGCGCCTGCAAACTGGGCGCGGACATGCTGACCATTCATATTACAGGGGGGCGGGACATGGTCCGTGCCGCGCTTGAAGCACGGGACAAAACCGAAAAAAAGTGCTGGCTCCTGGGTGTTACAGTACTGACCAGCTGGAACCCAAAAAGTTTTCCCTGGCCGGAATCCCGTTCTGTCAAGGATGTTGTTACAGACTTTGCGGACAAGGCGAACAACTGGCAGCTGGACGGCGTTGTCTGCTCAGGACGTGAAGTAAAATATCTGAAAAGCCGATTTCCCCATCTGCAATACATAACTCCGGGTATCCGCCTGGGAACGGAACATGATGATCAGAAAAGGATTGTTACTCCAGAGCAGGCTGTTGCTGACGGCTCTGATTTTCTGGTCGTGGGACGCCCTGTTACACAAGCCCCTGATCCACAGAAAGCGGCATATTTTTTTATACAGAAACTGACAGCCAGATAGCCGGACAGAAAAAGGAGGAAAAAATGACGAAAATGACGAAAACGACGAAAACGATGGAAACAGAAAAAGAAAACCTGATAAAAGGACTGTTTTCCACCCAGACCATCTGCAAGATCGGCACGGGTGTTACCCAGCGCAAAACAGTGCAGAAAATGTACTGGTTTGCCACGGAACAAAAAAATGGTGACATAGAAATTCAGGCCCTTAACTTCAACAATGTTCCGGCAGGACCAAAAAAGATTGTGTCCCGTGATGAATTTCTGGACAACTATACTCCTGAGCCGGAAATGTACACCAAAACCGTGTTCCCCAAAATGCGGGAGCTGACCAAAACCATTGCCTTGGCCGACAGACACCGTCAAAACGGCGAAACCTACAGCGCCGAGCATGAATATTCAAAAGTCCTTAATATTGATGAAGAAAATATCAGGGCCAATTTTGGTCTTGGCCTGACCTATCTGGAACGCGGCGACAAACAAAAAGGTGCTGACATTCTGGAACGGCTGGTCAAACTTGATGCCACCTTTGACAGGGAACACAAGCATCTTTTCAATGAATTTGGTATCAGTCTGCGAAAAAACCAGTTACTTGATGAATCTATCGGTTATTATGAACGGGCGGAAAAACTGGCCCCAAAAGATGAAAATCTCTACTATAATATGGCCAGAGCCTATTTTGACAAAAAAGAGATGAAAAAGGTCGGAGAATGTCTGAACAAGGCACTCCAGATCAACAAGAACATGGAAGAGGCACAAAAATTTCTTGAGTACATGAAAAAGAAAAAGCTTATTCCCTGAGCAGCGCAAACAGGAACACGTATGTCTTCCACCCGGTGGGAACTGCAATATACTGCCTTTACGCAGTCTCAAATAGAAAATCTGGCCGGGCGGCTTGAAATATCTCCTCTTCTCGCCCGGTTGCTGACACAAAGAGGCTTTGAAAGCGCCCAGGCCATGGATCGCTATCTTTCGCCCGGCCTGCGCCATCTGTCTCACTGGAAAGACTGGCCCGCTGTTGAACCGGCAGCAGACATCATTTGTCGGCTTGTTGATCAGCACAAAAAAATCGCGGTATGGGGCGATTATGACGTGGACGGCATCAGCGCCACAGCCCTGCTGGCCCTTTTTTTCAAACAGCGCGCGCAAACTGACATTATCCCTGTCATTCCTCACCGGAGCTGGGGCTATGGGCTGAACACCCAAAAAATCGAGCAGCTCCATGCCAGCGGAGTTCAGGCCCTGATCACCGTAGATTGCGGCATAACAGCCCTCAAAGAAATACAGCGGGCCCGGGAACTTGGCATAACAACCATTGTAACCGACCATCATACTCCGGCCTCCAGTCTGCCTGTTGCGGACGCGGTTGTGAACCCGCGCATTCTTCCCTGTCCGGCTCCCCAGCTGGCAGGCGTAGGCGTGGCCTTTTATCTGGCCGCGGCCCTTAATAATCTGCTTCCGGGCACTGGCTTGGACATCAGAAATTTTCTTGATCTTGTCGCTCTTGGCACGGTTGCCGACCTGGTTCCGCTTGATGAACAAAACAGGATTTTAGTCAAAAACGGTCTTTTACTTTTACAGGAAGCAAAACGTCCCGGAATTGCCGCGCTCAAGGCGGTCTGCGACATGGCTCCTGCCGCGAAAATTGGCACGGGAGAAATCAGTTTTGGACTGGCTCCCCGCCTGAATGCCGCCGGCCGGATTGGCGACCCTGAACTTGCCTTTCAGACCCTTGTCACTCAAGATTCCCAAACAGCCGCGAGCCTTGCCAAAAAACTGGACGCGCTCAACGAGCAACGAAAAAAACTGGAAGAAACAACCTGTCTTGAGGCTGAGCAGCTTGCTGAACAACAGCAGGCAAAACAGGGACTTGTCTTGTATCAGCCCCATTGGGACAGTGGCATCATCGGCATTGTGGCTTCCAAGATGGTGGAAACCTTTTATAAGCCCTGCCTGATGCTGACAAAAGACAATAAGGAGATAAAGGGTTCGGGGCGAAGCATTTCACAGGTTAACCTCTACCAGGCTCTGGCGGAATGTACAGACGAGCTTGAACAGTTCGGCGGACACCGTCTGGCAGCGGGTCTCAGGTTACAGGCGGACAGATTGCAGGCTTTGGCCTTGGCCTTTGACCGGGCTGTTCGTCGTCAGACAGGAGAGCAACAACCTGTGCGCAGCATCAAGATTGACGCGACTCTCCCGTTTTCCGACATTGATTTGCCCCTGATACAGGAGCTTGACCTTATGCAGCCGTTTGGTACAGGAAATAGGAAGCCCGTTTTTCAGTCCCAGCCGGTTATGATTCAACAGATGAGAGCGTTTGGCAAAGGAAAGACCAAACATCTTGAACTGCAATTGCGCTCAACACAAACCAAAGCCACCTTCCAGGCTGTTGGCTGGAACATGGCTGCACAATGGAAAGACAGGCTCAGGCAGAACATTCCTTATATTCTCGCGTTCAGGCCCGGGAAAAGCAGTTACAAGGGCCTGACAAGCATTAACCTGCAACTGGAAGACATAAAAATTTTTCAATAATTTTTTTCACAAAATGGGCTTTTGCCCAGTATTGCCAGCCATATCGGTTTTACAAACAGGGAGGAGAGAATGAACCGTATCGTACGCCGTACACTGTGTACGCTCTTTTGGATACTACTGATAAACTGTCCAGCAAATGCTGGCGACTTCAAATCTTTTGTTTTGAAGTCGCATTACGCGGTTCCTGAAGGCAGAACAGCGGAAAACATCTGCGCCACTCCTGATGGAAATTTTCTTTACTACACAGATACAGCTGTTCACTCCATTGGTATAACAGATATCACAAATCCTGGCAGCCCCAGGCATATTGGCTTTATTTCCACGGATGAAGCGATGCCAACATCCGTGGCAGTCAGCCCGGACGGAAAGTTCCTTGTTTTTGTGGCCAGAAATGGAGATGACCAGGAAAAGCCCTTTCCGGGCACCTTGTTTTTATATGACATTCAAAATCCCCGCGAACCTGTTTTCCGTGGCAGCATCCCTGTTGGAGTCGGGCCAAGTTCCGTTGCCCTGACCGAGGTCAACAACAATCTTGTTGCCATTGTGGCCATTAAAGATGGAGAATTCGATGAACACGGCAGACCGGCGCTGAGCGGAAAACGCCCGGGCAGCGTTGACGTGCTCATTCTCAATACGGAAAATCCAGCCAGTTCGTCTCTGGCAACTGTCACTTTCCCGAAAAATATGCTCAAGACCGTGTATGGCATTAACTTTTCTTCCGATCCCAAACCGGAATTTGTAACGGTTCACCCGAGGGAACCGGAGGTCGCTGTCAGCCTGCAGAGCAACAATGCCATCGCGCACCTTGACATCAGCAATCCTGCCCGCCCTGTGGTCAAGGACGTGTTTTGCGCGGGCACAACTCCAAAACGCAACACCGACCTGAAACAAGATAAAAAAATTGCCTTTACAGATGAGTTCAGAGGCAGACGCGAACCCAAGATGATAACCTATGTGACCAAGGGAAAAAATGTTTACCTGGCACTGGCCAACGAGGGCGATACTGATGAATACACTTTTTCTGACGGCATATATTCAGGCGGCAGAAATATGAGTCTGCACTCACCGGAAGGCGTGTGTATCTGGGAAACCGACCTTGATCTGGAACGCCATGTTGCCCTTTTCGGGCATTATCCTGACAGGCGTTCGGAAAAACGGGGCATTGAAATAGAAGGGATTACCAGTGCGAACTTTTTCGGAGACGACCTGCTTATTGGCGCCTCAGAACACGGCTCTTTTCTGGCCGTGTACCGGCTGAATGATTTTGTCCAGGGAGAATTTATCCAGATTCTGCCCACAGGCAGCAGCCCTGAAGGCGTGATAACCATACATCGCGCTGACGGCAATAACCTGCTCGTGTGTGGCAACAAATATGAAGGCAGCATCAACATTTATGCCGCCAGCCGGAAAAACGACCTTGGCACGCCGGACCAGCCTCTTGTCTTTTCAAGAAAATTCACCTGGGCGAGTCTGTCCGGCCTGACAACAGACGGAAAAAATCTGTACGCGGTTGGTGATCACTGTATCAGCCCTTCCAGAATATGGCGTCTGAACATGAGCAAGGTCAAAAAGGGACAGGTTGAAATCGACCAGGAAATTGTGCTGACCAAAAATAAAAAAGCCGTCCACTATGACTTTGAAGACATCTGCTGGACAAAAAACGGCTTCTGGCTTGTGGCGGAAGGAAAAAAAGCCGAGGAAAACCTGCTTGTCTTTGCCCGGCATGATGGAACAATAGTCAGGGAACACCACCTGTCACCAAACCTTATCAGAAGCTTTGGCGCGCCAATCAGATACGGTTTTGAGGGTATTGCTGTCAGCCCTGATGAAAAAACCGTGTATATTGCCATGCAGCGCGGATTTAATCCGGGAAAGGCGCAGAGTGCCATTATCCGTTTTCATGTTGAGACCCAAAAATGGTCAGCAGCCTGGTATCCACTGACAACGCATTCAAAAAATCCCAAAAAATATTGGACCAGCATCTCGGCCCTCAGCCTGACAGGCGATGGCCGGATACTGGTGCTTGAACGGGATAAGGCCGAGGCCAATATGTCTGAAGTAAAAAGGATTTACGCTGTTCAGGAAAAAGATTTTGCCCACAAGAAGATAATGCCAAAAGAACTGGTCTGCGACATACTCAGCGAGCATGGAATATTGCAAAGAAGAATTGAGGGACTCTGTCTCCTGAACGGTGAGATGTGGATTGTCAATGATAATAACGGCGCGGGCTGGACGCAACTGGTCAACCTGGGCAGGCTGAAAAAATAACCCGTAAAAGTCAGCAGGAGCAGACATGGACTTTCTTCCTCTTCGCAGGGCACTTTTAAGCGTTACGGACAAGACCGGACTTGTCGAGCTTGGTCAGTATCTGCATGCCGGCGGCACAGAACTTGTTTCCACCGGAGGAACATACAAAACCCTGCAGGAGGCCGGACTTCCTGTCACCGCTGTCAGCGATGTAACAGGATTTCCTGAAATTCTTGATGGACGGGTAAAAACCCTGCATCCACGTATTCACGGAGGCGTCCTGGCCGATAAAGACAGGCCCGAACACCTCGCAGCACTGGAACAATACGAGATTGCGCCGTTTGATCTGGTTTGCGTCAATCTCTATAACTTTGCCGGAGCCGCTCGCCAAAACCTTGCTCTGAATGAGGCCGTGGAGCAGATTGATATTGGCGGCCCGACCCTGCTGCGGGCCGGAGCAAAAAACTTTCACAGCCTGCTGGTCATTCCGTCAACAGACGATTATGACGAACTGCGCCAGGAACTCACCAGACATGAAATGCGGGTCAGCCTTGCGTTCCGACAAAGGATGGCCGCGAAAACCTTTGCCCTTGTTTCGCAGTATGATGCCATGATTGCCGACTACCTTGGAGGCCCCAGATAGCCACCAAGCCAAGAGGCAATCTTTCTGGTCTCAAGCCGGGACAAATCAAGATGCTGACCCGTCTGCACACACGCCGTTTCCCGGACACCGGCATATGCACACCGGAGCAGGCAAGGGAACTGGCGCTTATTGCTTTTTCCTGCAAACGCCATCTTGGCCTGCTGATTGACAGAAAAGGTGGGGTGGACATGGTTATTGTTGGCGACCAGCAGTCGGTCTGCATTCCTGAACTTGAAAGAGCCCGGGAAGGAAGAGGCAGACTCAGCGGATTGCGCTTCCTGCACATTTTGCCAACAGACGGGCTGCTGACGCAGGAAGACATTATGGATATGATCTTTTTGCGCTTGGACGCGGTGATTGCACTTGGAACGGCAGGCGGTGCGCCAACCCGGACTCAATCAGCCTCTTTGCTGCCCGGAAAGGAAAAAGGCTGGCAGATAACTGATCCTGTCAGATGGGACGTATGCCAGATTGATTTCAGCGCTCAGGCCCAAGCTATTGAAGACGAATTGGCCAGAACAGGCCAGATTCTTGAAACTGAAAACAGCCAGGGCTGCGCCCTTCTGGTCAGTGTTTCAACGCAGTCTCACCGCGCGCAACTGCTGGAAATGGAAGAGTTGGCGGAACTGGCCAGAACTGCGGGACTCATTCCTGCCGGGCAGTTCATTCAGCGGGTCTCCAGCCCCAATCCCAACCATATTCTCGGAAAAGGCAAACTGGCTGAACTGGAAATCAGCGCCCTGCAACACGGAGCCGGCCTGCTCCTTTTTAATCAGGAACTCACACCGGCCCAGCAGCGCAATCTTTCCCGCATTACCGAACGCCAGATTCTTGACCGCACCCAGCTTATTCTGGACATCTTTGCTCAACGCGCTTTAACCAAGGCCGGAAAAATACAGGTTGAAATAGCCCAGCTCAAATACATGCTGCCCCGTCTTGTCGGGCAAAACAGGGCGCTCAGTCGGCTGGCCGGGGGCATAGGGGGACGAGGCCCGGGAGAAACCCGTCTGGAAATGGACAGACGCAAAACCAGAAACCGCCTAGGACAGCTGCAAAGGGAGCTGCAAACCGTACGCCGGCACAGAGAAACAACACGCAGGCGCAGGAAGCAGGCGGGACTTCCTGTTATCGCTCTGGTTGGCTATACAAATGCCGGAAAATCGACCCTGCTCAACACCCTGACGGACAGCCACATTCTGGCCGAAGACAAGCTGTTTGCCACACTTGATCCAACCAGCCGCCGCTTGCGTTTTCCACAGGATCAGGAAGTTATTTTGACAGATACCGTTGGTTTTATCCGAGAACTGCCACAAGACCTTAAACAGGCGTTTCTGGCGACACTGGAAGAACTCGGTGAGGCCAGCGTCCTGATTCAGGTCGCGGACGCAAGCCACCCTCAGCTTGAAGAGCAGATTGCCGCTGTAAACGGACTGCTGCGTTCCCTGGATCTTGAACACATACCGCGCGTGCTGGCCCTGAACAAATGGGATATTGTGGCACCAGACCTGCGTGACGAACTCAAACAGCGTTTTCCGGAAGGAAGCCCTGTTTCAGCCAGACAGAAAAACTCCTTGCATGGTCTGATAGAACACGTACAAAAAAAACTGCTCACTCAGCACTGGAGTGTGGAACCGTCTCCAGTCGTGCAATAAAAATCTCACCTGCCTACCAGGGAGGCGATCTCCAGCCGCAGGGAATTCAGTGTTATCCGCACGTCAAGCATGAAAAAGAACAAGGAACCCAGCAAAGACGCAAGGCTGGCAACAAATAATAATTTGATAATCAGGGAAAAATCAAAGGCGAACAACTGGGCCAAAAACAGAAACAGGATAATTGAACTCACAAATCCCAGACTGGCGCAGACAAGAAACAAGGCCAGCCGCAACAGATGGCAGCGTTTATAAAAAATCTGGATTTCCGCGTCAATAACGGTTTTTCTGCCTGCGGTTGCCTTTTCCCGCTCCTGAATCAATCGCCTGATCCCATCAACAGGACGGGAAAAACGGTTGGTCATGGACAAAAGTAAAAGACCGATACCGGAAATCATAACCACTGGAGAAACAGAACTTTGCAAGAGTTCAAATATATGCGCCTGGTACATTTTGCATCCTTCTTTTATTTATTGTAAAAAAACTGATTCTATCCCTTGCCCAAAAAAGAAACAAGGGAGTTAGCCTGTTCAATCCCAATTTCAACAACAGGAAAAAATTATGCCGAACTTACCGTTCTCCCTGACAGAATATCAGCAACAGGTTGATCTTTGGGTGCAAAGACATGGCGTGCGCTATTTTTCAGAGCTGACCAATCTTGGCATACTGGTAGAAGAAACAGGAGAAGTGGCGAGACTGATGACCAGAATGTACGGCGACCAAAGCTTCAAGGACGGCGAGCAACAGGACGGACTCGCAGACGAACTGGCCGATGTCCTGTTTGTGCTGACTTGCATTGCCAATCAGTGTGGAATAGACTTGACAACAGCGGCACAGGCCAATCTGGAGAAAAAAACACAACGGGACAAAGACCGTCACCATAACAATCCAAAACTCAGGGCAGGCTGACTTCACCTGCCTTTCCTCCATATTTCCGTGTTGTCAGTTTGCGCGTACAACCTTATCACGCAAACCAGGTTTGCGCGATTATCGGAATACATCTTGCTACTATATGTTTCGATGAAAAACTGTTATGTCATTCAATACAAGGAGCAGTCATGCCAGGCCCCAAAAATTATGGACAACTCCATCGCAGGCTCCTGACGATCATTGTCAGTTTTTCCATGATTCCCCTTCTGGGAATGAGTTATATATTTTTTTATGAATTCAACCAGACATACAAGGAAAAAACAGCCCGCAATATCCATACCATTGTCAGCAACAAACAAAAATCCATTGATCTTTTTTTGAAAGAAAAAATCGCCTTTATCCGCACCCTGGCCTATGCCAACACCTTTTCCAACATCAGTACGCCTGCCGCCATTCAAAATCTCTTTTCTTCTTTGAAGTCAGGCGCGAGCGATTTCATAGACCTTGGCGTGATTGACCAGCACGGTCAGCATGTTGCCTATATGGGGCCGTATGAAATCTCAAGCGCCAACTATAAAAATGAACAGTGGTTCCAGGAGGTGTTGATTAAAGGCGTGTACGTCAGCGATGTTTCTCTGGGTTTTCGTAACTACCCGCATTTTATTATCGCCGTGTTGCGCCGTGAACAGGATCAGACCTGGATACTGCGGGCTACTGTTGACCTGGACGTCTTAAAATCCATGGTGCAAAGCGTTCAGACCGGCCGTCATGGAGACGCCTATCTGGCAAACGCCCAGGGCAAACTGCAAACCCCGGCCCGTTTCCCTTACCCGTCCATACCTTCTTTTAACCAACTTCCTCCTGCCGGCGAGGTCGCGCTTGAATGGAAAGAAAAACACAATCAGGGACCGCTCCTGACAGGCATGGTACGCCTCAAAACAGTAAACTGGCTGCTTGTTGTTGATGAAGACTGGCAGGAACAGATGGGGCCAATGCTCCGCGCGGACAAACTGGCTGTTATCGCCCTGTTTGGCGGCCTTTTTATCATTGTGGGGGGGGCCTTTCTTGTAACCGGCAACATCATCAAGAAAATCCGCCGCGCCGACCAAGAAGCCGCCAACCTTGACGCCTCTGTTCTGCAGTCAAACAAAATGGCCGCTCTTGGAAAAATGGCTGCCGGAGTCGCGCATGAAGTCAATAATCCTCTGACCATGATCAGGGAAAGCGCGGGCTGGGCAAAAGACCTGCTGGAAGAAGAAGACGCTGAGTCTATACACAACTATCAGGAACTCCATGAAACATTAACAAAAATTGACCAGCATGTGGAGCGGGCAAAAGCCGTTACCCACCGGATGCTGGGGTTTGGGCGGCGCATGGATCCCCGCCAGGAAAACGTGAATCTCAATTCCATTTTGCTTGAAACGGTCAAGTTCATGGAAAACGAGGCCATGTTCAGAAATATTTCCATCGTCAATGAACTTGACACCCAACTTCCTTTTATCACCATTGATCCAATACAGGCGCAGCAGGTTTTTTTGAACATTCTGGATAACGCCATTGATGCCATTGGCCAGAACGGCACAATCACTCTGACAAGCGGCAAGAAAAAAGAGGGCCAGGAAATTTTTATTGCCATTGGTGATACAGGAGAAGGTATGGACAAAGAAAAACTACAGCATATTTTTGACCCATTCTATACAACAAAAGAGGTCGGAGAAGGAACCGGCCTTGGATTGGCCATTGTTTTTGGTCTGCTGGAAAAGATGAATGGCCGTATCTTCGCTGAAAGTGAGCCTGAAAAAGGAACGACTTTTACCATTACCTTTCCTCTTGAACAATAAATGAAAACAGGAGAAAAATATGGAACAGTCTACAATAAAAATTCTGGTCGTAGATGATGAAGCAGAGTTTGTGGAACTTTTTGTCAAACGTCTTCAAAAACGCTCTTTTCAGGTTGCCAGCGCGCAGAGCGGGCAGGAAGCTCTTGGCTGGCTGGATAAAAATTCCGTTGATATTGTTATTTTGGATATCAAGATGCCGGGTATGAATGGAATAGAAACGCTCAAGGAAATAAAAAAAAGACAGCCATTTGTAGAAGTTCTGATACTCACCGGACACGGCTCTATCGAATCCAGTTTACAGGGAATACACCACGGCGCCTATGACTGCATTATGAAACCGTTTGACATGAAAGATTTACTGTACAAAGTACAAAAAGCCTATGAAAGACGCCAGTTGATGCTCGCGGAGAAACAAAAATGATTAAGGCCGGCTGTCTGCCATCTGCAAAACATCTGAAAACAATAGCCTGGTATATCTCCTCATGGCCTGCTCCTGTTCTCCACTTGCTCGTGCTTCCACTCCTGCTGCTGGCCGGGGCCTGCGCAGCTTTTTCATTCTCCCTTGCCTCTGTTCCTGCCATTTTATGCGTGATAACCTTCTGCATGTTGCTTTCCGCCGGTATTTTGCTCTTTCTGGCCCGAAAACTCTACCACCGCACTCGAGACCTTGACGAATACCTGCTCCAGTCCCGCAAAATGGCGGCCATAGGAGAAATGTCTTCGGGTATCGCGCATGAACTAAACACGCCGCTGAATATCATTGTCCAGGAAGTTGAACTCATGCGTCTGGCTCTGAAAGAACAAAATGAAGAAACCCGGCAAAAAGAAATGAGCGAGATTGCCAGCCAGATAAAATCACAGGTACAGCGGTGTACGGAAATTACACATGGCATGTTAAATTTTGCCAGAGAACTGCATACAGTGGAGCAAAAAACCGATATAAACCGTCTGGTTGAAGATATGGTCATTTGGGTGGAAAAAGAAGCCCAAAAACATGCCATTGCCATCACCCGCAACTATGACCCCGCCCTGCCGGAACTTTCCACAGACGCTCCCATGCTCAGGCATCTGGTTTTGAATCTGCTGAACAACGCGGTGCAGGCAACAGAAAAAAACGGAAAAGTAGCGATACGAACAGAATACGAAAAAGAGACGTTCGTGCTGGAAGTCAAGGATAACGGCCCGGGTATTGCGCCACAACATCTGGATTCGATTTTTACTCCTTTTTTTACGACCAAGGCTCCCGGCAAGGGAACAGGACTTGGGCTCCCCCTTTGCCTAGCTATCGTCACCCGCCTGGGCGGAACTATTCAGGCTGGCAATCATGACCAGGGCGGGGCTGTTTTTCAGGTTCGGCTTCCCTGCCGCTGAACCCGAAACAAAAATCAAAAATCACCAACCATCTTTTCTTTCAATCCAAAATCAGCGAAGCAAAACTCATTATCTGCGGACTTTTCTTTTTTTCAAATCAAAAACGAAAAAATATAAATGCACTTCCCCTGCAGACCTGTATATCCGGCATTGCAACCATGACTCAACAAGAGTAGTCTGGGTGAAGTTTTGTGAGACAATATTTTCAAGGAGCAACAGGTTATGGGACCATCCACATCCCTGTGGCAGAACCAAAGCAATGATCTGCCCTGGCAGGAACAAAGACAGGTGTACCATTTAGAACCAGACACCATTGTAACTGTTGAAAATTTTACCCTGCAGCACGATATCGCCATTGCCTATAAAAAAACACCCCAGGACATACTTGAGTGTGTGTATTGTCTTTCCGGACAGGGGCAGATAGAGCCCTGGCACAATAGCCGGACAGGAATTTCCCAGCCTTTCAGAAGTATTACCTGGCAATCCTGCGGTCAGGGAATTTTCAGACTGAATTCTGCTTGTCCTGTAAAAGTGGTGCATGTGTATTTCAGCCGTAAGGCTCTGGCAATGTATCTGGGGTATGATTCTGGTATGATAGACAAATTTGTACATGCCTTTGTTGCCAAAAACAGCCTGATCGGGCAGTCAGGTTCTGTGCCGCCCATGATTGCAACCGTGATTCATCAGATGTTCTCTTCCCCCCTGCATGGACTTGCCAGGCAACTTTTTTTCCATGCCAAGGTGGTGGAAATTCTGGCCCTGGAAGTGGAATGCTGGACAGGGGTTCAGGAAACAACGTCTTTTCCCCTGACCCAGGAAGACATTCTTTGTCTGAAAAAAGCCAGGGACATTCTTTTTTTTGAATATCAGGAACCGCCGTCTCTGGAAGAGCTTGCCCGTAAGGTGGGCATTAACAGAAACAAACTGACCACGGGATTTCGTCAGCTCTTTGGAAAAACGGTGTACTCAGCCCTCAAGGAGTTTCGTCTGGAAAAGGCAAAACAACTGCTGGACAGCGGAACGCAAAACGTCAGTGAAGCCGCCTTTGCCGTGGGCTACAGCAACGCAGGGCATTTTTCCGACCTGTTTCAGAAACGATACGGGATATTGCCGGGCAAATATCTTTTCAATCGCAAACAAATTCGCAGTCGTTTTTTTGATAACGATATTAACCCATTATCTTCATAGTTTTTTACTCTGTTCTCTTTTTTCATCTTCCAATGCTCTGGACTTCCTTTCTGGACAGAAAAAATGCGGATTCAGGCAGAATTTTTTTTCCTGCTCTGCTATGAAGCACTGTGTTTTTATTTTCATACATGGCGGATGATTTTTACCATAACCGGCCATGGGCAAAGCAGGCTGTTCAGCTCTGTCTCTGGCTGTAATACAAAGGGAGAAAAAATTATGAAAAGCGCAAAAAAAGTGTATTCAGGCACAGTCCTGATTGTGGGGCTGATATTGTTTGCTTTTCTGGTTCCCTGTCAGGCCGGAACAAATGCGGAACAAAGGGATGCGTCCCAGTCCATGGAACTTGAACAGATCACGGTTACAGCTCAGAAAACAGAAACCAGCGTGCAGGATGTGCCGGCAAGTGTCAGCGTGTTTGACGGCCTGGCCCTGGAAGATATGCAGGTGGACAGTCTGGACGATGTAAGTGTGATTACCCCCAATATCGGCATTGACCGTCCTGATAATCATACCACCTATCTGGTGTACCGGGGCATGGGCGGCATGATTAACATGAACAAGATTTTCAACGTGAATATTGATGGCGTTACCATTCCCTATGTGGCTCTGGCCAATTTTCTGGATCTGGAGCGGGTGGAAGTGCTGCGGGGCAGTCAGGGCTGTTTGTATGGCCGCAATTCCTATTCCGGTATTATCAATATCATCACTCGTAGGCCAAGTAATCTTTTTGAGGGTTATGTCAGGGCAGAATACGGCAGTTATGACAGCGGGAAATTTCAGTCAGGTATTGGTGGTCCAATTTCTGACAGAGTGAGCTATCGGCTGGCCTTTGCCTATAAACAGGGGGATGGATATTTTAAAAATGATTTTCTTGGCATTGATGACGGCAATGAACAGGAACAGATATCCGGCCAGGGTAAACTGGTCTTTGATATTGCCCAGGACAGCCGCCTGACCCTTGAACTGCTCCTGGACAAATTTGATGACGGTTTTGATGCCTACAGCCTGACAGGAGATTATCACACCACCAACAATGAATCTGGCTATAACGATGGCCATCTGATGTCTCCCATCCTGACCTGGGAAAAGGAGATTGGCAGCATGAAACTGACCTCCATTACCAACTACTCCCATTCCAATTACGGAATGCTCCAGGATTGGGATTTTGCCCGGTATGATGCCGTTACTGGCGAATATGATGAAACCTATAAGACCCTGACCCAGGAACTGCGTCTGAACGGCAAGACAGATTCCGGCCTGCAATGGCTGGGCGGTCTGTTTTTAATGACTGAAGATCATGACATGGAAACCATTGTGCGTATGGGGCAGGATGCCGGGCCTTCTGCCGGAATGGTCATGGGACAAAATTCCACCCTTACCTCCAGAAATGCCGCCCTTTTTGGTCAGTTTACCTGGCCTGTGTCTGCCAAGGTGGAAATCAGCGGAGGACTGCGTCTGGATTACTCCAGAAAGGAGCTGGACTGGCGAAATTTTTTCAATATGCCCATGCCTGTTGTGCATAAGGATTTTACAGATGACTGGTTTGCCCTTTTGCCCTCTTTTTCCATCTCCTGGCTTCCGGCCAAGGAACACCGGGCCTATCTCTCCGTTGTCCGTGGCTACAAGGAAGGTGATTATAATTGCGTGGAACCCAATCCGGCAACGGTGAGCAAGGCGGTTGATCCTGAATATACCATCACCTATGAAGCCGGGTATAAGGGGCTTTTTGCCGACCGCCGTGTGGAACTGAATCTGGCTGCCTTTTATATCAAATGGAAGGATATGCAGGTGGATGTGGTTGATCTGGACAATGTGCAGCAGTTAAAAAAGGAAAACGCGGCCGAAGCCCACAGCTCAGGTCTGGAACTTGAGGCGAGAATGCGTCTGACACGCGGCCTGACAGCCTTTTTCAATGCCGGATATATGCTTGACTATGAATTTGACGAATTTATCACCGCCAAATCCGGGCAGATTATTGATCTGAAGGGGAATCTTCTGCCAAAAACCAATGAATATACTGTGAATACCGGTTTTATCTATCGCCACTCCAGCGGGATATTTGCTGCTGCGGACGTGAGCTTTATGGGGCCAAAATACTTTACCCACCTAAACGAGATGAAGCAGGACGCCTATACCCTGCTCAATGCCAAGGTTGGATATGAAGCGCAGAACTGGTCTGTTTCCGTGTTTGGCCGCAATCTGCTGGATGAAAAGCATATCATATCCACCTTTGGCCGGGCAAAAATGACTGCTGAACCGTTGGTTGTCGGAATTCAGGCAAGTTCTTACTTCTAAGAACGTGTTATGAGTGGAAAGATTACCCTGGTCAGGCCGGGATTCCCAGGAACGATTACCGCTATTGAGGGAGATGCCCGGTTTCTGAGCCGGGCATCATCCATCGGGCTTGTTGTCGGATCTTTTGTACAGATTGGCCAATGAAAGGGATCGTCCGGTACTGCTCTTCTGTCAGGATACCATGATTGCCGTGAACCGGGCTGAGGCTGAACAGATTTTCATGGATACAGACATAAACCGTCTCCCGTCTGCCAAAGAAGAGCCGAAATGAAATCGCCAAGCCATCAGAAAAATCCGGCAGGAAAAACCATTGCCCTGCTGGGGCAGCCAAATGCCGGTAAATCACCCCTGTTTAACGCCCTGACAGGTTCCAGCCAGCATGTGGGAATTGGCCAGGCAAATGCGGGACGAACATCCATTTAATCTGGAATTTGTCTTTCCTTTTCCTGCTTGCGTTCGTAAACGCCAATAATTTTTGCCGCCAGAACAGCCATGGAAACAGGTTTGAGCAGATAATCAGCAGCATTCAGACGTGTTCCATCACAGGCGTCTCCAACAGAGGCGTGTCCGGTCAGCAAAAGCACCTCTGCGGTACAGTTATTTTCCCGCAGCAGACGCAGGGTTTCTGTTCCGCTGAGGCCCGGCATTTTCTGATCCAGCACTAAAACGTCAAACTCTTCTTCCTGCACGCGCTGTAAACAGTCTTCCCCGCTCAGGACAAAATCCGCCCGCACGCCTTCACCGGCCAGCAAGCGCACGGCGTTTTGGCAAAACAACTGGTCATCATCAACCAGCAACACCCGAACAGCAACATCACTTTTCACTTTTTCTCTCCTTCTTTTCCGTTCAGCTCATGGTCTCCCCGTAAAAAGCTGCTCACGGCGTTATCAATATCACGGTCGCTGTTCATCAGCATATCCATCTGGCGGGTAAAAATAAGCAACCGCCCAAGCATATTGAGCCGCACCAGAATATCTTCACATTCATACTTTTGAAAACGGGCAACAGCCCTGTCTCCGGTAACTTCAACGGCAAAGTCCTGTTTTTCCAGAATACGGGAAATAGCCACTACCCGCCGGTTCCTTCTGGTTGCATCTGCCGCTCCGCCCTTAAATTCAAAATTCACATAGTTTTTACTCAGGGTCTTTCCGCAGTACGCATCAACAATTCCGTAATGATAGCCCACTCTGGAGCTAAAATTCAGATAACGGTCTGAAATAAGAGCGTAACTGCGGTCACCAAAGCGTTCCGTGCCAAGTTTGGGAGGAGCCAGCATCTGTTGGCTCAAAACCGAAAAAAAGCCCTCCAGCTGCACAGGCCGCGGTTCACATGACTGGGAATCCTGGCGCTCCATTCCATGTATCAGGGCCAGAAAAGGCGGCGAAACAACATCAGCCAGCTCAATAACCCGGCGGTCACGGCTCGAAACCTTCAGACCTTCTCCAAGGTCGATGACATACAAATCAAAGGGAATATCCGACTTGAGCCGGACACTGATGGAGCTGCGGGACGAGGTCAGGTCGTTGATGGAAAACATCTCGGTATAGGAACGCTCATGCGCGAACCGCATAACATCATGGAGTGTCAGACATTTTTCAGGATTAAAATCCGGAGATTTGGGGTCAGTCAGGTTCAGGGGCACAATCAGGGCGGCCAGTTTTTCCAGCAGACCGTAAACCGAAGAGCCAATCATCTTGCCTTGTTGCGGCCTTTGTTCAACAAGCAGTTCTTCTGCCACTCCGGCGTACACACGACATGAAGTGGCATCAACCGTAACAATCTGGCCCTGGTGCAGTTTTGTCGTTGCCTCACGGGTATCAAGCAGCGCCGGAACCTGAAATTCCCGTGTCAGCGAAGCCATATGTCCTGCTATGCTTCCAGCATCGGTTACAACAGCGCTCGCCAGCTGCAGCACAAGGGTATAGCGGGGAGAAGAATGCCGGATAACCAGCACGCCGCCGGGGGGAAAGGAGTCGATATCCTCTTCATTTTCCACAATACACACAGGCCCGCACCCCGCTCCCGGACAGGCGGTCTGTCCGGCTTCCAGCAGAATTTCCCGCCCGGGCAAAGGTCGGGACTTTTCCTGTTTTTCATTCCCGACTCCCGCCACAATCAGGGGACGTGTCTGCACAACAAGCAGCCGCCCGCTCCTGTCAAGCGCCCATTCCATATCCTGCGGACAGCCATAATGTTTTTCCAGACGCAAGGCCCAGGCCGCCAGCGTCAGAACTTGCTCATCATCAAGGCAGGCGGTCTCTGCCTGTTCCCGTTCCACCTGTTCTTCAGCCTGGTTTCCGTCAGGCAGAAGAACAAGACGCGTTGATTTCCGGGCAACAGAGCGGGCAACAATGATCAGATTTTCTCCCCGCGCGACACTAAAACTGTCCGGTGAAACACGGCCATCAACCAGATACGAACCATGCCCCCAGATCGCGTTCACAAGCACCCGGTCATCTTGCTGATGAAAGGGATGGCGGGAATACACAACCCCGCTGGCCACGGAATCAACCATTTCCATACACACCACGCCCATGGAGCTTTCCTCAAGGGGAACGCCTTTATAAAGCCGATAGGCAACAGCCTGTGGCGAAAAAAGGCTGGCCACAACTTCCCGGTAGCCGGAAATGAGCTTTTCACGAGGAATTCCCATCAGGGAAATATATTGTCCGGCAAAGGAAAGCTCACTGTCTTCTCCTACTGCGCTGCTGCGCAGGGCCACTTTCTGGCCCGGAGAAAAACACCTGTCCCAGGCATCGTAAATAGCCTGCTCCAATTCATCAGGAATTGGCCCGTTCAAAATAAGCTGTTCTATTTCTTTGCCACAGCGGGCAAGGGAACGGGTATCATCAGGCAAAATATTCATGGAAATTGAACGGATATGCTCCAGGCGGTCAGCTTCATTCAGCAAGGCGGCAAAGGCGGAAACCGTGATGGCAAAGCCTCTTGGAACAGGCAAGCCCACACGGGAAACAACCTCGCCCAGATTCGCGTTCTTTCCGCCCACCAGATGGGTGGATTCTTTCCCAACCGCCAGATGCCACAAAACAAACGGGCATTCCTGTTCGGGAAATTCCGCGCCAACAATGGCTTCAATCTGCTCACGAAGACCCTCTGTTACCCGTTGCAGACCGGGATAGGCCCCACCCGACATCTCATTGAGACTTGCAACAATGCGAACAGCATGAAAAACAGCCCGCGCGGCCTGGGTACGGAGAAAAGAAACTCCGAAGACCTCGTCACCGCGCAGCGCCTCCTGTAGAACGGTAGTAATGCGCAAAAGTTCAGCATTTGATTCTAATAGATTACGAAAACATTCGTACTTGCCCTTAAAATTTTGAATAACAGCAGTGTCATCAACAGGAGATTTCTTAAACAACGAATGAAAAAAATTTCGCATGACTCTTCCTCATAAAAAATCAGATTAACCTAGTTTTCTTTTCTCCGCCTGTTACCACGTAACGGGTTGCCGGCCCGCTGCCTTCCTTACGTAACAAGCCTTTTTCAACCATATCCTGTAAATCATATACGGCTGTGCGCGCGGCGATATTTTTTTCCATCAATTCCTGATACTGACCGCGCGTAATGCTTTCCATTTTCACAATACGCTTCCAGGCCAAACTCTGCCTCACATTTAATTCAACAACATCCTCACTGTATCTGTCTTGAGCAGATTGCCGAGATTTAATATCATCTAAAAAATCTGTATTACTCTCTTTAATAACATCTTCTTTTTCCGTATCATCAGGAACAAAAACAGGCAGTGAAGATTCATTATCCAGTATGATATGATCGGCCAGGAGAACTTCACTTTCATACATCACGGCAGCTCTTGTCACACAATTACGAAGTTCACGCACATTTCCCGGCCAGTCATAATTCTGCATCTTTTCAAGCGCGCCCTTGCTTAGAATACGCCCTTTCCGTCCGGTCATCTTTTCACTTTCCTTCAAACACTGCATTGCAACAGGCAAAATGTCTTCCTTGTGTTCACGCAGTGGCGGCGTGTGAATGGTGAGTACTTTCAAACGGAAATACAGATCATCGCGAAACAAACGGGCACGAATCAAATGACGCAGATCAACATTACTGGCGGCAGTAACACGCACATCAACATCAAGCTCTTTATCACTGCCCAAAGGCTTTATCTTGTGCAGAGCCAGGACCCGTAAAAGAGCCTGCTGCACTTTTGCGGAGGCAAGCTGGATTTCGTCCAGAAAAAGTGTCCCCCCATGCGCCTGAAGAAAAGCGCCTTTCCGTTCGTTTTTTGCTTCAGTAAACGCCCCTTTCACATGCCCGAACAGGGTATCCATAAGCAAATTTTCGTCCAGTTCTCCACAGTTAATGGAAATAAAGGGCTTATGCTGCCGTTTACTGCAAAAATGAACAGCCTCGGCCGTGAGTTGTTTTCCAGTCCCTGTTTCTCCAACAATCAGAATATCCACATCAACCTTGGCTGCCTTGAGGATTTCCGAGCGTAAAGTCTGCATACAAGGGGCTTCTCCCAAAATCCTGTCCACCGCGCGTATGTCCTCTCCGTCATCTGAAACAGGTAAAAAACTGACCGGTTCACGTAAGATTTCAGACTCGAGCTGCTGGTCACGCACCCTGATTTCTTCAAGCTGCCTATAGGTGGTGGCGAGCATGGAGTTGATGGCTTTTTGTAATAAGGATGTTTCATACCCCGCCTTTGGGATTTCAAGAAATTCAGGACGGTTGTCAGTAATGGACAGATTCTTTACAGCCTGCGTCAAACGCATCAGGGGCCGGGTCACATACCAGCTGAGAAAATACACAAGCACCACGCAAAAAACAGAGGCCCCCAAAATAAGCAGAAACATGACATCAATATGTTTATACCCGGCAGCAACAGAAAGACGGCTGCGATCCTCAAAACCGATCCCGCCTATAATTTTCCGTTTCCCGTCCTCCCGCTCACAGAAAAAAACAGGCGCATAGGCCAGCATGGGTGAAGGCTCAAAAATTTTCTCCTGCGCAAGCCCCACAACTCCCTGCTTTCCCTTTTTCACCTCTGCAACGGATTCCCAGAAAAACCCACAGGCAGAATTTGGACGAAACGCCTCTTTCAATCCGGGCAGGCCAATGCTTCCGCTGCAATGCCCACGCATGTTTTCCGTGGAATAAAAATCCTTTTCTTCTCCCTGGGCCCCGGATTCAAACAGCACCCAGCCTTCCGGAGTGAAAAAAAAGCTGAACCGGACTTCAGAGCTGCGGGGATAGGCCCGGTGCAAAATGGATTCTCCATTATACCTGTTCACAACCTGATGAATCTCGCCAAGAGGAACCGCCAGCAGGACGTACCCAACGAGCTCTTCTTTCCTGAAAAAAGGCGCGGCCAGAAAAAAAGCCGGACTGTGCAGACGATAATTGGCATTTTGCCCCATTGGAAACGGCAGTACAGCCTCCACAAGCGAGGAAAGCCAGACATCCTTTTTTCCGAGCGACTGTATCTGCTCATAAAACAAAAAAGGATCAGGAGAACAGCTCCCCAGCTTATCCACAGAAAGAGCAACCAGTTCCCCCTTGTACTGGGCATAGAAGATATGGTGATTATCACGAAGTGAAATATATCCCACAAACGGGTACTCTCTGGAGCTTAACGCGCTGCGCTGGCGCAAAAAATCACGCAAAGCGTCAGGGCCAAGCTCAGATTGCGCGATAAAAAGCACGTCCTGTCTGCATTGTTCAAGATAGCTTTCAAGAGCCAATGCCTGACCAAGATTTTGTATCTGCACGTTACGGACAAGAGCTGTTCCTATAAACTTTGAAGAGAAGCGATATGTCAGAAAACCTGTTACAGTCAGAAGCAAAATCAGGGACGGTATCAGGGCCAGCAGGAGTTTGCCCATAATAGTATTCCTGACAATATATCTTGGCAGAGACAAAAACCAGGAAGAACATCTTTTTTTTACAGAAAATTCCATAGGATACCTGCAATTTTTCTTATTCAGGCAGGAAATATCTCTCACGTGTTGAACCAGCCTCAAACTGCCCGCTATTGTTGTATATCCCAACTTTCATAGGGCTTGTTTGTGCAGAGAATCACAATCACGCAATTTGGTCAAGCACGCGCAGTGGCACGAACATTGCTCCAAGCTCTAAAAAGGAGGTTCAGGCATGAAAAAGATTTTAGTGGCAATGGATAATTCTTCATTTGCGCAGGCCGCGCTTGAGCAGGCAATTGAATACGCCAAAAGCACTCAGGCAAGTATTCACATCATAAGCGTCGCGCCTTTACCCGGCGGGCCGGGAGAGGTCCATCCGCTCATGGCTGAAAAAATGCAGGCGGATATGCAACCTGTCCTTGCGAAAGCAATGGAAAAAGTGCAAAGCTCCGGCCTGCAGGTAACAGGAAAGATTGAGCTGGGGACATCTCCGGCAGAATCCATAATACAAAAGGCAAATGAAGGATTTGACGCAGTTGTTCTGGGAGCTAAGGGAAAAGGCAACCTGGAGCGCTTTTTTATAGGCAGCGTGGCGGAAAAAGTCGCCATACACGCGAACTGTTCAGTTTTTATTATCCGTTAATCAAGGAGGAAAAATGAAAAAAACATACCTTATTCTTTTGGGTCTTATGGTGCTGGCCGCGGAACTTCTCATGCCCGGCTGGCTGTTTGCAGGCGGCAAGGCAGCGGCAGACCTGGTTGTTGTTGCTGATACCCGTATCATAGACAATCCAATTCTCCGCTATTTTGCCAATGTCTATAATACCAGCCATACAATGATGGCTGTCTGGGCGGTGGTACTGACCGGAGCCTACGGGGCCTTTCTGGGCTTTCTCATGGATCTGATCATGGCACGGACAGGTCTTGATCTGAAATCACGCAAAATTGTCGAACACTAAGGAGAAACAACATGCTTGAAAGCACGAATTGGCTCTATATGTACATGCCTATAGCTGGTGTTTATATTTTCTGGCCAGGACTTGTCCTTATTGGATTTTCCGTTGGAGTTATTGGCGGCTTCTTTGGAATGGGCGGGGCCTGGATGGTAACACCGGGGCTGAATATTCTTGGTTTTCCCATGGCTTTTGCCATTGGAACAGATATTGCCCATATTGCCGGTAAATCCATGGTTTCAACCATCAGACACGCCAAATTCGGAAACGTGGACTATAAACTTGGTATTGTGATGCTTGCCGGAACAATGGTCGGAATTGAAATCGGCGCCCAGATTGTCATGTTCCTTGAGCGTCTGGGCATGGTAGGTTCTGTTGTCCGCTGGGTATACGTTGTCTTCCTGGCTCTGATTGTGCTCATGGTTTTTGGAGACTACCGCAAGGCGGTAAAGAAAAAGAAGCAGGGAGAGGTTGGTGAAAAAGGTGCTGAAGGTTTTACCTGGTACAAGACCCTGCATAAAATCAATATTCCCCCGATGATACATTTCAAGGCCTCCGGATTTACCTGCTCGGGATGGCTGCCAATCCTTGTCAGTCTGCTGACTGGTATTCTGGCGGGGTTTCTTGGTATCGGCGGCGGATTGCTGCGTATGCCGGCCCTTGTGTACCTTATTGGCTGTCCAACTCACATTGCAGTTGGCACTGACCTGTTTGAGGTTATGATCTCCGGTCTGTACGGCGCGTTTACCTACGCCTACAAGGGACGTATCGAACTGGTCGCTGTTTTTGTTATGCTCACCGGAGCGGCCATTGGCGCGCAGATTGGAACAGTTGCCACAAAGTATTCCCAGGGATACGGCATCCGAATCCTGTTCGGAATCGCTGTTCTGTGCTGCATGCTTTCCATTATCCTCAAGCAATTTGGCCTTTCCCTGCCTTCCGCGGTCCTTATCCTCAGCGCTATTACCATTATCTGCCTTGTTATCATACGCATAATGATTCGTGGTGCCATTCAGGAACTTCGGGAAAAGAAGGCTAACGCCGCCAACAATAACAACTAGGAGAAAATATCATGCGTGTACTCAATACGGCTATCATTTTCGCCCTCTTTCTCTTCCTTCCCGGAGCTGGATTTGCGGCAGAAGTTGTGCAGGGAAAATGTCTTTCTTTTACAGCAGGCCAAACCCTGACAGTTGAAGAATATGATACCAACTTTACAACAAGCAAATATGGCAACCCAACAGGAGTCGAATCCGTGTTTGATATTACTGACGCGGAAATCGGTATCAGCCCTGAACAGGGTGACATCGTCCGACTGGCCTATGAACTGCGGCAGGATAAAAAGGTCGCTTTCAAGGTCATGAATGTCACAAGACAGGATCTGATGAAAAAATAAAAAAGTCGCCGGGAAAGTAAAAACTTTCCCGGCACTTTTCCACACCTGCCGGAGAAAAAAATGGATCATTTCAACACGCGCCAAAAACTCGCTCTTTTATGCATGGATATTCTGCTGCTGGTGGAACTGACCCTGTGCGTCTATTTCAGCCATCAGGACAAGGCGAATATGCCGTATCTTTTCCTGAGCTCTTATGTTCCGCTCTGCCTGGGAACCTTATTTATCTTTCGCCTCATAATCCGAAAACTGCATACAGCAGATACAACACTAAGTAATGATCCGCTTTAATCATGTAGCGTTAACTGTTCTTGGCTTACTGGCCCTTTCCATTATTGATTCCTGTCAGGGAATTATGGAATCAGCCACAATCATCAAAATCGTCAGAGGCGGGAGCGTTCCTGTCAATGGACGATTAAGTTCTGACCTTCCAGCCCTGGAACGTCTGCAGGGGGTCAAAAATACCCCGGAAGACCTTGCTGCTCATTTAACATTTTCAACGGACTGCCCGGAACTGAGCATTCATTTTGAAGAGCTTACAGGCAGGATGTGGCGCGGCAGGCTGCTGGCCAGCCCGGCAATTCGCCGGGGCATATTTGAACTGGCTGTACACCAAAAAGATGTTCCTCTCAGCGAAGCTGATTTCCGTTTTCAGGTTCATGTCTTTTCAGATACCGGGGCATTACAGGCAAGTGAAGTCACATTTTCCAAACGTTTCCTTGGTATTCAGCCCTTATGGCTGACTCTTGTTCTGTTGCCTCTGGGGCTTTTGATGCTCTATCTCGCCTACCTGCGTTCATCAGCAGAAGAAGAAAAAAAACAGGCGCAGGGCATTGGCGCAATCTACAAGCTGGCCCGAAAAAACAACATGTGGGAAATCGTTTTCGGTCTTGGCAGCAGGCACGGAATTCAGCCGGGCCAGGAACTCATCATAGCAAACAAAAAACACCATCTCGTAGCGTCAATCATTGTGGAAAATGTGCAGGAAGAAACCTCGCAGGCCAGCCTTGACGGCTCAATAAAAATACAGCCAACAGACAGCGTTATGCAGGCCCGGCAGTTCCAGACCTTAAAAAACAGGGCGGCAGCCAGGAACTAACCGGCTTTTTGTTCACCAGACTGCAACAGGGCGCGAAGTTTTTCAAAACTGGTCTCAACGCTTTCATACTCACTGACCTGCTGACAAAGATATTCATTGATACGCGGGTGCATGACAAGGGCTGCGTCAATCTCCGGGCTGCTGCCACGGGAATAGGCCCCGATATTGACCATATCCTCCACCCGGCGAAACGTCGCGATATGACGGACAATGTCCTGGCCGGTGCGTAAATGTTCCTCTGAAACGATATCATCACGCAACCGGCTTACGCTTTTTAAGATGTCAATTGAGGGGAAATGCCCCTGATCTGCCAGTTCTCTGGTCAGCACAATATGTCCGTCCAGAATGGAACGAACACTGTCAGCGATTGGCTCGTTAAAGTCATCACCCTCAACAAGAACTGTATAGATACCGGTAATACTGCCTTTGTCGTTGCGGCCGGCCCGTTCCAGAAGCCTGGGCAGATGCGCGAAAACAGTTGGGGTATAGCCTTTGGTTGTTGGCGGTTCCCCTGCGGCCAGCCCAACCTCTCTGGCGGCCATGGCAAAACGGGTGACTGAATCCATCATCAACAGCACGTCTTTGCCATGATCCCGAAAATATTCAGCCACGGCAGTGGCGGCGTAAGCCGCCCGAATACGGACAAGCGGTTCCTGATCGGAGGTGGCAATAACCAAACAGGAACGGGCCAGCCCCTCCGAGCCAAGAGATTTGTCCATAAATTCCGCTACTTCACGACCACGTTCGCCAATCAGGGCAATGACATTCACGTCAGCCTTTGTGTAGCGGGCCATCATGCCAAGCAAGGTGCTTTTTCCCACACCGGAACCGGCCATGATACCAATCCGCTGCCCTTTTCCCAGGGTCAGAAGTCCGTTTATGGCCCGCACACCAACATCAAGCGGAGTGTCTATCTGTGGTCTTTTCAAAGGATTTGGCGCGTAGGCGTGAAGGGGATAAAAAGTATCGGGCGTCACCTGACGATCATCTTCCAGCGGCTGGCCAAAGGCGTCAACAGCCACGCCAAGAAAATCCGGGCCCACAGGAAAAAGAGGCGGGATATTTGTGGCCCGGATAAGACTGCCCGGACGGATACCACGCAAGTCAGCGTAGGGCATAAGTAAAACGCTTTCGTCCCGAAATCCGACAATTTCAGCATTGACAGCGTGTTCCAGATGTTCTTTATCAGGAATAATCTGGCAAACAGAGCCAATCGGAGCCTTGATGCCTTTGCCTTCAACAACAAGCCCGACCATCTTGCTCACCTTGCCGAACACCTGCAGGCCGTGCAGTTCACGCAACAGGGAAGCCGCGGCCTGAACAGAAATCATTTTTCCGCTCCCTCAGTTCTCAGGCTGATCTTGTCCCAGATCGCGTCAACCTCGGCCTTGCGCCCGGCAATGGAGTTATCCGAGATTCCAACAGCACTCTCCAGACGCACACCGCCCATTGCCAGCTCCGGGTCAGCGTGCAGCTGCCAGCGGCCATTTTCCTGATTTTTCCGGTCAACGCCGTTCATCAGAGCCTGCATATCTTCCATGTCATCAGGATGGACATACATGCAAACGCTTTGTTGATCTTCAAGAGTGGCCACGGCTTCATCAAGCAGGCCGGACAAAATTTCTTCCCGCCGCTCACTCATCTCAACATGCAGCACCTTTTCCACACTCAAGCGGACAAGGCTCAAAATATCGCCACGCAAACCCTGCCATATATCCATTTTTTCCTGTTCAAGGCCAAGCAGAAAGGTTTGCAGACGTTCACTCATGACGGCGAGCTGTTCACTGCGCTCGCCCTCGGCAAGTGACATGCCCTCTTCGTATCCGGCGTTTCTGGCCTGTTCTCTTATTTCTTCGGCTTCTTGCAGGGCCTGGGCCAGAATTTCCTGGGCCTTGTCCTGGGCCCGTTGCCGAACTTTGTCCAGATAGGCTCTTTTTTCCTCTTCCGTCCACTCTTTGAATGTGGAAGTGCTCCGGTCTTCCAGCATCTGCGAACCAGGGCCCATAAAAATCTGCGCTTGCCGTTTCACGCGCTCTCCTTCAAAGCAGTCCTGCCCATGCTAGACAAGGACCTCTCCGCCGCCCTTGTTGCCAAGGACAATCTTGCCTTCAGCTTCCAGCCGGCGGACAATCCGGACAATCGTTTGCTGCGCACCCTCAACATCAGAAAGCTTCACAGGGCCCATAATCTCCAGGTCTTCCCGGATCATGTTACCGGCACGTTCTGACAGGTTGCTAAAAAACTTCTCTTTCAAATCGTCATTGGCAGCTTTCAGGGCCAGGGTCAGATCATCATTTTGCACTTCCTTGAGCACTTCGCGGATAGCGCGGTCATCAATTTCAAGTATGTCATCAAAAACAAACATAAGCTGTTTGATTTCTTCTGCGAGCTGACTTGATTCCTCTTCAATATCAGCCAGAATCTCTTCTTCCGTGGCCCGGTCAATGGCGTTGAGGATTTCAGCCACGGACTGCGCTCCACCAGCCTTATGTCCTTCACGGCCGCCCATGGCAATAAGCTGACTTTGCAGAACCTGATCAACAGTGGCCAGCATTTCTTCAGGAACCGCTTCCAGCTTGGCCAGACGAATCATAATTTCAGGCCGTACTCCCGGCGGCAGGAACTGTAAAAATTCCGCAGCAGTCTCTGAAGGCAGGTGTCCACTTATCAAAGCCAGAGTCTGCGGATGTTCGTTACGCAGGATACGGGCCAGCACTTTGGGACTGACATTTTCCAACTCCTTGAACGGCGGGTCTCCGACATCCAGCTGCAAGGCGTCAAGCACGTATTTGGCGGTTTCAGGATCAAGGGTGTTTTTCAAAATCCGCTTTACCTGCTCAGGCCCGGCCATGAGCATTTCCTTGCCCAGCAGGACTTCCTGATTAAATTCTCTCAAAACAGCCTCCGCGACTTCGCGGGACACGGTATTCATCTCCACCATCGCCTTGCTGATTCTGGTGATTTCCTTTTTGTGAAGCTGCTTAAACACATCACTGGTAAATTCTTCACCCAAGGCGAGGAGTAAAATCGCTGTTTTCTGAACTCCGGTGAGCTTATTATCAGCCGCCAACTACACTTCTCCTTCCTTCATCCAACTCTTGATAACAAGAAGTGACTGTTCAAAATACTGGCTTGTAAGACGATTTGCCAAAGCTTTCAAATCTTCAATCCGTTTTTGTGTTTGCATTTCATCAAGAGTCATCTCGCCGCTATCCAGGGCATCCAGACCCTCACCCGGCAATCCTTCAAGCCCCTCGTCATCGCCCTCTTCAATCTTGGGCGCCAGCAGGGACATCAGTATCGGACGCACAACAAAGATGAGCACCAAAACAATCAGCAGGCTGTTGATAAACGGCTTGCCCACTTCGTACCAGTGCGCGAGCCTGTCCATCATATCCAGCGCGGGATCTTCTGTCGGCGGGCCAAAAGAAATGCAGGACACTTCAATAGAATCGCCACGGGCAGCGTCCAATCCTACAGCACGGGAAACAAGCTGGCGAACATTGGCAAGTTCCTGCTCTCCAAGCGGCGTAAACGCGTACGTTCCATCTTGGCCTTTCTGGTGTTCGCCGTCAACAATAACAGCAATACTTAATCGTCTGATGTCTCCAAGAGCGGTTACAATTTCCTGCTCTTCCTTATTGATTTCATAGTTGGTCAGGGCCGAGGTACGGGAAACCTCCTGAGAGGAACCGGAGCCAAGGCCCTCGATTTCGCCTTCATAGGCCATTTCCGGTATATCCTTGGACAGATTCGCCTTTCCGCGACTGTTTTCCTCACTGACATTTTCACTGCGCACAACCGAACTTTTGGGATCGTAAGTTTCCTTGCGCACTGTACGTCTGTCAAAATCAAGGTCAGCATTGACCTTGGCAATAACCTTGCCCGGCCCGATAACCGGAACAAGCAACTGCTCAATACGTGTTTCCAGATCTTTTTGCACGCCAAGCTGGTATTCAAGCTGGGTGCTTGTCAGACCGGCCAGTCCGCTTTCCCGGTCTTCATACAACAACCGTCCACGGTTATCCGTAACCGTAATATTTTTGCGTTCAAGCCCTTCAACAGCGGTTGCCACCAGATTGACAATACTTTGCACCTGCTGCGTGTTTATTGAGCGTCCGGCCTTGAGTTTGAGCATAACTGCCGCTGAGGGCGGTTTTTGTTCTTCAATAAACAGACTTTTGTTGGGCAGAACAAGATGGATACGAGAGGAAGCGACTTCGGGAATTTCATTGATTGTGCGGGAAAGTTCTCCCTGCAAGGCCCGCTGATAATTGATATGCTGAACAAACTCAGTCTGGCCCAGTTTGTTTTCATTAAAAATCTCAAATCCGATACCCTGACCGTGCAAGACCCCGGCAGCAGCGATTTTCAAACGCAAATCATAAACAGCATCCTGCGGAACCAGTACAGAAGAACCGTTGTCTTTAAGCTGATAGGGAATTTTATCTTTCTGCAAAATTTCAACAACACTGGCCGCGTCTTCAGCGTACAGGTTTGAATACAGCAGAGCGTACTCTTCCTGGCGAAGCCAAAAAGTCATCAGGATAATTATACCCAGGACGGAGCCAAGAACTCCACCAATCAGAATGCGCTGGGAAAGACTGCTGTCTTTCCACAGCTCCAGAAGCTTCGCACCATTTTCACGGACCCAGTCAGACATAATTTCCTCTCAAACGTATCTCAGTATCAACAAATCAGTCATCACTGATCTAAAAATGCATCTTTGACAATTCCTTGTAGGACTCCAGAATCTTGTTGCGTACGGCTGAAGTCAAACTCACGGCCATTCCGGCTTTTTGCAGGGAAATCATCAGCTCATGCACATTTTGCTTTTCTCCGGCAGCAAAGGCATTGACCATGTCCGATTTTTCCTGCTGCAGTTCATTGACCCTGCCCAAAGAGCTGGCAACGGTTTCAGACAAGGTCTTGGCTCCGATATCACCGTTTTTGTCAGCCGAACGGGCCAGATTATCAAGATTGGCCATTGTATTGGCAAAATCCTTCCTTTTTTCATCCGAAGGCAGACGCTGCTGCAACAACGGACGATTATGAAGCGCGTTTGTGTATGCCTGCATGGCAACTGATGCAAGAGCCATTTATCTACCCCCTGCCGATTTCTGTGGCCTTGTTAAACATATTTTTGGCCGTGGAAATGGAATTGACATTAGCCTCGTAAATCCGGAGCACGGACATCAGGTTGGCCATTTCCTGCACCGCGTTGATATTCGGATAACTGACATACCCGCTCTTATCCGCGTCTGGATGGGTCGGGTCATAAACCTTTCTGAGCGGGCCGGGGTCATTAACCACAGCATTTACCTTTACTCCACGCAGTTCACGCTCAAGCTGATTGCCCATGACACTGGCAAAAGGGGTCAGCGGAGCCGCTTTCATGGTCACCACTTTCTTGTGGTACGGCCCGCCGGTTACAGTCCGCGTGGTACTGGCATTGGCCAGGTTCATGGACACAACATTCAGATGCGTGCGCTGCGCACTCAAGCCTGATGCGCCAATATCAATGGCGTTCATAAAATTCATTTATCTGCTCCCGTCGCTGATAACTTTTTTCAACCCGTCCATCTGATTTTTTATCACCGTGGAAAGGGCGTTATACATCATTGTATTTTTGGCCATTATGCTCATTTCCTTGTCCAGATCAATTTCGTCATGCGAACGAACAAGACGTTTGGTCAATGTCTGTTCAAGGGTTGATTTGCTGTTATCCGGGTCAAAAGCCCCGGGGATATGTCTCTGCTCCGTCCTAGTCAGCTTCCCTCTGACACCAAGGTTGAGCGCAGCCTGCAAGTCTTTTTCAAACTCAAGGCGCAAGGGGCGATAATCCGGCGTATTGATATTGGCCAAGTTTGCCGCGACAACATTTTGCCGCTCCAGACGGAAATCCATCACTTTCGCGGTCATGTTAATATGTGGCTCAAATAAAGACTTCATTTCTGCCTCCTGAAAAATCTGTGTTCAATTTTTTCACGAGGGAAATTGCAAAATACATTCCAAAACAAAAAGAATATATTTTAAGAAAAGTTAAACGTAAGAACAGGAAAACAGAAAGGGGGAAAAAAACATTTTTTTGACAGGAAACAAAAAGTTGGCAAGGCTGCCGGCAAGATATTTGTACCGGCAAGGAATCAGGGCAAACAACCATGCTCCTGCTACCCCGACAAGGGTTTTCAGATTTGGATTCCTTTTTTTGACAGCATGTTACAAAACTTTTTTTCGTATACCCCCGTAGCTCTGGCAAATTCCGGCATTCCGCCAAAAGCCTTGGTTGCATGACGCAAAGCCAGCAAAAACTCTTCAACGCTCCCGTCTGCCAAACACTCATTTAACACCTGCGCAGCAAGAGCGGGGTCTTGCCTGTAGAGGTTCACGGCCATTTCTTCAACCGGTTTACTTTTTTTTCATTTTTTCTCCCATGTAATCAATTCGGTATGTCCTGGCCTTTTTTATATCCGCGTCCTGCGATTTTTTATCTCCAGCCATGATTCAGGCGGCGAATGCCCTTCACTTGTCTGGTAAACAACTATTTCAAATTCCTGTTGCATACCCTGTTTTGCAGTTTTTATTCTACCTGCTGTCAACCATTATCCTTTTATCTTTAATAATATCCTCAACAAGCTGTTTTTACCTTCCCCCGGCCCTCCAAAAAAATTCTACTTTCCTGATTATGGAAATACCACCATTTAATATGCCCTTCAAAAGGAGGTTGAGATGGGATACTTTATAATGGGTATTATATATAGACGCAGCCAGACTGTCCCAATCGGCCCAAAAAGCTCCGCACAAGCTGCTTTTCCAGAAAATCAGGGAGTTCAATCCCGATACAGCCAACCAGATTGGCCGCATCGTAGAGCTGGCATTTGCAGCCGCAAAATTCAACATTTTTTGCCCGCGCGCGAAATGCCGGCCATAGACAGATGGCAACAACTCTATTCATTCACTGCTGATTCAAAAAAACACCTTCACGGCCGTCATATTCACGCACAAAAACATCAACTTTTTCAGTCGCGGACGTGGCGATTTCCCGTCCGACAAATTCGGCGTAAATCGGGAGTTCACGGTGCCCACGATCTACAAGTGCCAGCAAACGGATACTTGCCGGACGGCCATAATCAAGCAGAGCTTCCAGAGCAGCGCGGACGGTCCGGCCTGTGTATAGCACGTCATCAACCAGCAAAATATCGCGGCCCTCAACATCAAAAGGGATTTCAGTGCTGTTCAGACGGGGTGACAGATTGCTTGTTGTCCAGTCATCCCGGTAAAAGGAAATATCAAGACTGCCACATTCCACGCCTTGCTGCGTGCGGGCCCCAATCAGTTTGCCAATACGCAAGGCCAGAGGAAAACCCCGCCGCTGAATGCCAACCAGAGCGAAGCGCTCCATACGGCACCGCTCAAGTACTGTGGCGGCCAGCCGCTCAAGCGTTATTTGAAACTCATTTTCATTCAAAAGAACCTTTGTACCCATACCATCTTCTCCTGCATATAAATTATATGGAAACATGGTCAGAAAAAAACACATCCTGTTCTGTTACAACACACTGCACCGGCCGGTCCCAAATGTCACGCGGCAAGCTTGCAACAACCTGACAGGAAAAGGCTGCCCCGACACCAAAAACATCAGGAACGTCCGCAAGAAAACGGTCATAATAGCCGCCGCCATATCCAAGTCGAAAACCTTGCCTGTCAAAACCAACGCCAGGCAGCACAAGCACGTCAGGCGGCGCTGTAACCCGAACGCACTGCCCTGGATCAGGTTCCAACATTCCATACGCCCCAGGGGAGAGTTCCCGGAGTGAGCGAACCCGCCAAAATTCCATGCGCCCCAAACTGCCGGCAACGCAACGCGGAAAACAAACCCCACACTCGTCCCGCTCCAGAAGTCCCGCGGCCAAAGGAAAAACATCCACTTCTCCCCTGAACGGCGCATACAAAAACACCGTGTCCGGTTGCCGGGCAGCCAGCAAACGCTCCAGCGCGGCACAAATCACAAGACTTTTTGTTTTTGCCTCACCCGTGTCAAGTTCACCTCGGCGAGCGAGAAGCCGGGCCCGAATATCAGCTTTCACCTTGCTCCTGTTGTTTGACAATCAGCTTGCAGGGCTGATAACATGTCTGATTAAAAATGAACTGTTAAATTATTTTTTCTCTGACAGCAACACGGCCCGGAGCAGAAAAAATGGACCAAACATGGATCGCCTTTGGCGATATTCATAACAACACATCGCAACTGGCAAAAATTCCCGGCCTCAGGCAGGCAGCTGGAATTTTGATTTCCGGTGACCTGACCAACTGTGGCGGCCAAAATGAAAGCCAGAAGATTCTTGACCAGATTCGCTGGTACAACCCGAATGTTTTGGCCCAGATTGGGAACATGGACACCCAGGCAGTTGAAAATTACCTTGAAACCCAGGGCATAAATGTCCACGCGCGCCTGACAGCACTCAGTCCGCATGTGGCACTGGTTGGGCTTGGCTGCTCCACACCAACGCCGTTTTGCACACCGTCTGAGGTCAGCGAAGAGCAGCTTGCAAGCTGGTTGCTGGCCACAGAAGAAAAAATACAGGATTTTGAGCATGTTATTCTCATGTCGCATACCCCGCCCTTTGGAACCGCAACCGACAGGTTAAGCAGCGGCACATCCGTGGGCAGCCATGCCGTGCGGCAATGGATAGAGAAAATCCAGCCTGCCATCTGCATTACCGGCCATATTCACGAATCAGCGGCAACCGACACCATTGGCAAAACCCTGGTACTCAATCCGGGCGACTTTGCTTCCGGCGGATTTATACGGATTTTTATCTCTTCTCAGGGTGTTACAGCCCGACTGGAAACAACACGATGAAAATATACTCCTGGAATGTAAACGGCATTCGGGCCGCCATCAAAAAAGGCTTCTGGGACTGGGCAAAACAATCAGACGCGGACATTATCTGCATTCAGGAAACAAAGGCCGGGGAAAAACAGGTCGAAGAAGAAGACAGGCTCATTGAACCGTACAGTTCATTTTGGAATCCGGCCAAAACCAAAAAAGGCTACTCCGGCACGGCCTGTTTTTTTCGCACGCCCCCGCTTGGCATCTCCACGGGGCTGCCTGATGGCGCGTTTGCAGGAGAGGGTCGGCTTATCCGGCTTGAATACCCGGACTTTTACCTGTTCAATATCTATTTCCCTAACGGCAAGATGAATGACCAGCGGCTGGCGTTCAAACTGGGCTATTACGATGCCTTTCTTGAATACGCCCAGACTTTGCGGAAACAAAAACCCATTCTTGTCTGCGGAGATTTTAACACCGCGCACAAGGAAATAGACCTGAAAAATCCAAAGGCCAACGAAGACGTATCCGGCTTTTTGCCCATTGAACGAGCCTGGCTGGACCGCCTTGTGGAAAACGGGTACGCGGACACCTTTCGGCTGTTCAACGCGCAGGGAGACGAATACAGCTGGTGGAGTTACCGGTTTGGCGCGCGGACCCGAAACGCGGGCTGGCGCATTGATTATTTTTTTGCCAGTGAAGAGCTTGTTCCACGCATCAAAAACGCCTGGATTGAACAGGACGTCACGGGTTCAGACCACTGCCCTGTTGGTCTGGAAATAGACTGACGGCCGCAAAGAACTGACAAATGTCCAAACTCGGCAAGCTCAAGTACGGGCAGAAAATCTGTCTGGGCAAGACCGGCAAGCTGATGCAGAGCCAGAACATGGTAGGGCCAGGCGCGAAAATCGGCGTGGCTGTTTCCGGCGGTTCTGACAGTTGGGTGCTTTTGCAAACCCTTGTCCTGCGGCGCAGGATTGTTCCCTTTCCCTTTCAAATCATGGCCCTGCACCTGAATCCGGGTTTTGATCCTCACAACCACCAGCCCCTGCTTGCCTGGCTTGAACAAAACGACATTGCCGCCCATGTTGAGGCCAGCGACATAGGGTTGCGGGCGCACTCGGAAGAAAACAAAAAGAAATCACCCTGTTTTTTCTGCGCCTGGCACAGACGCAAACGCCTGTTTGAACTGTGCAGAAAATATAAACTCACGCATCTGGCCCTTGGTCACCACGCGGACGATCTGGTGACAACGTTTTTTATGAATCTGATTCAAACCGGCAAAGTCTGGACGCTTCCGGCCAGGGAATCCTATTTTGGCGGCAGGTTGACAATGCTGCGTCCCCTGCTCCTGCTTGATAAAAAAGAAATAACACTGGCCTGCAGACAATGGAACCTGCCGGTGTGGAACAATCCCTGCCCCTCTTCAGGAGACACACAGCGCACAAAAATTGCAGAAGAAATAAAACAACTGATACAAACAGACAACACCCGAAGAACAAACATCAAAAACGGATTGTTACGCTGGCAGCTCGCGCGGGGAGACAATGGATCTTTTCAACTTTGATTACCAGACGATTTTCAGCTTTTTCCTGACCTTTATCCGGCTCAGTGTCGTACTTTTCCTGCTGCCGTTTTTTGGCGGTGCTTCCCTGCCCAATCAGGTAAAGGCGGCACTGTGCCTGGTGCTGTCTTTTGGCCTATGGCCATCTCTTTCCTTTCCAGACCCGGTCCTCCCCGCCCACCCTTTTGGACTGGCCCTGATGATACTTGGAGAGCTGATCCTTGGAATATCGCTCAGCCTTATCACCAATTTTATTTTTGCCGCCATTCAAACAGGCGGCTCCCTTATTTCGTTTCAGATTGGATTCAGCATGGTCAACGCGGTTGACCCGTTAACAGGCGTAAGCGAAGCCGCACTTTCCCATTTTTTATACATGACCGCCCTGCTTGTTTTTTTGGCCTTTAACGGGCATTTGATGCTCTTAAAAGCCCTGAGTACAAGTTTTGATCTTGTTCCGCCGGGCCAGCTTCTCATCAGTCCCGAACTCACTTCCCATATGATCCGCCTTTCAGAACAGATATTTATTTTGGCCATCAAGATCGCGGCTCCGGTCACGGCCGCTGTTTTTCTGGCAGACCTGGCTCTGGCTCTGGTTTCCAAGGCCGCTCCGCAGATGAATGTCCTGATTATTGGTTTTCCCTTAAAAATCATGCTGGGATTCATCTTCATCGGCGTACTGTTCAGCCTGCTCGCGGCTGCCATAGAGCGCTACACGTCCAAAATAGGTCTGGAATTTAACCAGATATTTCACCTTATGGCCCCGTAATTGGTGAAATAAAAATGGCACAAAAAGATCCAAGCAGAACCGAACAGGCCACACCCAAGAGGCGAAACAAGGCCAGGGAAGAAGGAAATGTCCCCAAAAGTCAGGAATTATCCAAACCGCTTGTCCTGCTGGCCGGGCTTATTGGCCTTCGCCTTGGAATCGAACATATCAATACCCATATTCAGGAGGTGCTGCGTTACTTTATACAAACAGAGCTGATGACCGAACTGACGCCCACCTTTGTTGTCCACACCCTGTTTTTCTGCGCCAGGGAACTGGGCCTTATCCTGCTGCCAATCATGGCGCTTATCAGCCTTGTCGCGTTCAGTAATATGCGTCTGCAAGTCGGCAGCCTGTGGACGACCAAGGTATTCAAGTTCAAACTCAAGCTCAATATTTTCGCCGGGCTGCAACGCATGATTGCCAGTCCGCAGGCAGGTCTTCGTCTGCTCAAAAGTATGTTGCAGGCCACTGTGATTGGCACGACTTCATACTTTATCCTGAAAAAGGAACTGCCGCAGATTCACACCATGTTTTTCATGAACACAAACGCCATATCCGCCCACATTCTCGGGCTGGCCTTTGACATGACACTGTACGCCCTGATTCCCATGCTGGTCATCGGCATCGCGGACCTGCTCTATACCCGCTGGGATTACGAAGAAAACCTGAAAATGACCAAGGACGAAGTAAAGGATGAACACAGACAGGCTGAAGGTGATCCGGTCATCAAGCAGAAACAGCGTGAAAAAAGAATGGCCGCCATGCAGCAAAGAATGATGAAACAGGTTCCCCAGGCCGATGTTGTCATCACCAACCCCACCCATCTGGCAATCGCACTCAAATATGACGCGCTCAAGGCCCCTGCCCCGATTGTACTGGCCAAAGGAGCTGGCCATGTCGCTGAAAAAATTAAAAAAGTCGCCAGAGAAAACAATGTCCCAATAAGGGAAAACAAGCCTTTGGCACGAGCCTTGTATAAGGTGGTGGAGGTAGGAGATGTCATTCCTGAGGAAATGTTCCAGGCAGTGGCCACAGTCCTGGCGGAAGTATACCGTATACGGAAAAAAACCGCTTCCAGATAGCCTTCCTGCCAGGTTGTACGCACTCTGGTTACGACCAGAATAAGCAAAGATGAAAACTCAACTCCAACACATGGTGTCAAAAATATGTCATTCAAGTCCGCAATCACCAATGTCGATTACAGCCGGTTCAGCAAACAGGGTGATATCATGCTTGCCGGGGGTGTTGTACTTATCCTTTTTGTCATGCTGGTACCGCTGCCAACAGTTGTCCTTGATATTATGCTGGCTTTCAGCATCTCGTTTGCCATGGTCATTCTTATTACCTCCATGTTCATGACCTCGCCTCTTGAGTTTTCTATTTTTCCGTCAGTTCTGCTTATCACCACGCTCATGCGCCTGGCCCTGAACGTGGCCTCAACCAGAATTATTCTTTTACACGGAGATGAAGGCCCCACAGCAGCGGGAAAAGTGATTGAGGCCTTTGGCCAGTTTGTTGTTGGCGGCAATTTTGTCATTGGCGTTGTCATTTTTTTGATTCTTTTCGCGCTCAATAAAATGGTTATTGTCTCCGGTACAACCCGCATCGCGGAAGTCGCAGCCCGTTTTACCCTGGACGCCATGCCCGGTAAACAGATGGCCATTGAGGCTGACCTGAATGCCGGTCTCATTGACGAACACGAGGCCAGAAAACAGCGGGAAATGATCCGGCGTGAGGCTGATTTTTACGGCGCCATGGACGGCGCCGGAAAATTTGTATCCGGTGATGTCAAGGCCGGTATGCTGATTACGGCCATCAATATTGTGGGGGGCCTGTTCATAGGGACACTCATGCAGGGTATGGACTGGATGAGCGCCGCCAAAACCTACACCCTCCTGACCATTGGCGATGGTCTGGTTTCAACGATTCCATCTCTGGTTATTTCCACGTCTGCCGGTATCATTGTCAGCCGCGCCGCTGCCGAAGCAAAGATGGGTGAAGAATTTATCGGCCAGCTGACCTTTCACCCCCGCGCCCTGCGCCTTGTTTCCGGCGTTTTACTGCTTTTTGCCATTGTTCCCGGTATGCCGACTTTCGCCTTCCTGCTTCTGGCCGGAGTGCTTTATCTGACATCAATTGTCGCAGCCAAACAACGGGCCATGGCTGAAGAAGCAAGAGCGAACCAGAGCAGAAAAGGCGAACAGGGACAGGAGGCCGGAGCCAGCCCGGAAGAGATACAAAATATCATGCCTCTGGACGTGCTGGAGCTGGAAGTCGGCTATGGCCTTATTCCCTTGGTTGACGAAGAACAGGATGGCAATCTCCTGGCCCGTATCCGCTCCATACGCCGCCAGTTCGCCCTTGACATGGGAGTTATTATTCCATCGCTCCATCTGCGTGACAATTTGGAACTCAAACCCGGGCAGTACGCTGTGCGTATAAAAGGCAACAGACTGGTAAGCGCTGAAATCATGGTTGACCATTTTCTGGCCATGGACCCCGGTAATATCAAGCACAAGGTAAAGGGCATTGACACGCTGGAACCGGCATTTAACCTGCCGGCCCTGTGGATTCCTGAAAAACAAAAGGACGAGGCCCTGATGGCCGGCTATACAGTTGTTGACCCGTCAACCGTAATTGCCACTCATTTGACAGAGGTCCTGAAAAAGAATCTGGCGGAATTTCTTGGCAGACAAGAAACCCAGGAACTGCTTGACAATCTTGGTCAAAGGGCGCCAAAGGCGGTTGAAGAACTTGTGCCCGGCATCATGTCACTTGGCATGGTGCAAAAGGTGCTGCAAAATCTTGTGCGGGAAAACGTCTCTATCCGCGACCTGCTCAGTATTATTGAAACCCTGGCCGACTACGGCCCAAGCGTGAAAGACCCTGACCAGCTCACGGAATTTGTCCGGCAGAAACTGGCCCGCACAATTGTCAAACCGTACATCGCACCTACAGATAACAGCCTGGCCATGCTCAGTCTGTCTCCTGATATTGAACAGCATTTTCAGGAAAGCCTGCAAAGCACTGAACATGGCACATATCTGACAATGGACCCGGGTTCGGCCCAACGCATTGTCCAGAATATCAACCGGAGTTATGAAGAAAGTATTCTGGCTGAAGGCCAGCCTGTTTTGCTGACAACTCCCGCGATTCGTCCGCATCTGGCCCAACTTCTGGCCAGATTTATACCGACACTGCCCGTTATTTCGCAGGCGGAGATTCCTCCTGACATCAATCTGAATTCAATAGGAATGGTGACCCTCAATGCGAGTTAAAACCTTTCACGGCATGAGCTCAAGCTCTGTTATGGAGCAGATCCGCAAGGAAATGGGAGACGAGGCTGTTATCCTCAGCAACAAGACCATAAAAAAAGACGGCAAACGGTACTATGAAATCATGGCCGCTGTTGAAGCTGAACCTTCTGCCCCAAAGCAGCCGGGAAAACAGGAAGAAAAACAACACGCCCCTGAAAGCTGGCAAAAGATACACCAGGACTGGCAGGAACTGAAAGAACATTTCTTTGCTGTTATGCGCCCGCAAATGGATATGAGCCTGTTGGCCCCCCGTCAAAGGATTGTCCTTGAATACCTTGAAAAAGAAGGCGTAACTCCCTCGGTCATTACCGGTATCTGGCAGCATATGCGGAGCTGTCCGCACGAAAAAACACTGGCCCTGCTTAAATCCATTGTGCGGGTCAAGCCCTGGACGGCAAAGGTCTGGCCGGAAAAATTTCATGTTCTGGCCGGTCCGTTTGGCACGGGAAAAACAACCACAGCCCTGCGCATGGCTCTGGAACTGAAACAGGAAAACCCGGACATCAGGATCTGCCTGGCAAACGCGGACAACGGCAAAGGTCGCCTTTTCATGCGCCATTATGCTGACCTGTCCGGCTTCCAGTATAAGGAAATCTTTGATTTCGAAAGCATGAGAGAGCTGATGAGAACAAGCCAGAATTTTGACAGGGTGATCATTGACACCCAGGGATACAGTGAACGCCGGGAATTTCTTGCCTGGCTGCAGGAAGCACAAAATCTGGATGACCATATTCAGGTTCATCTGGTGATGAATCCGCTCTATTCTTCCAGACAGACACAAAATTTCATGCACAGGTTTCAAGACAGTTCTGTCGCCAGCCTGATCTGGACAAAAATTGATGAAGCCTCCTCGTATGGAGAAATTATCAACCAGTCCCAGGCCACGGGCCTGCCTGTTTCTTTACTCACAAACGGCCCCGGCCTGAAACACAACCTGATAAAAGCGGATCTGGCCCAGCTCTGGAGATTGATATTCAAACACGAAACCACGTTACCAGCAATTTCGTAGACTAAATAAGGAAAAAAAAACGATGAACAGTTCTCCTCCAATGGTTTTTTCAGTTTCATCAGGCAAAGGCGGTGTCGGCAAAACCAATATCTCCGTCAATCTGGCCTGTTGCCTGCAACAAATGGGAAAAAAGACCATGATCCTGGACGCTGATTTGGGACTTGCCAATGTTGATGTCATTCTCGGTCTGACTCCGGAATTTAATATCTTTCACCTCTTTCATGAAGGGATTGATCTCAAACAAATTCTGGTTCAGACGAAATACGGTTTTACCATTTTACCGGCGGCTTCCGGTGTCAGTGACATGATCATGCTCAGCACCGGGCAAAAACTTGAACTGCTTGAATCTTTTGATACGCTTGAAGATCAGATTGACTTTCTCATTGTTGATACCGGAGCCGGAATCAATGACAATGTCATGTATTTCAACCTCGCGGTCCAGGAGCGTATTATCGTGCTGACAACAGAGCCGACTTCGCTCACGGATGCCTACGCCCTGATAAAAATCATGACAACCCAATACGGGATTAACCACTTCAAGGTACTGGTCAACATGACCCCAAGCCCAAAAGAAGCCTCCGCTGTTTTTACCAAACTGTACTCAGCTTGCGATCATTTTCTAAGTGGAGTATCCCTTGATTTTGTCGGATTTATTCCTCATGACCGTAATGTGCGGCAATCCGTTATCAAACAGGTACCTTTTTGTCTTGACATGCCGCAGAGTCCTGCCGCGACAGCTCTTGCGGAAGCGGCTAAAAAAATAACGAACTGGAAAGTTCTGGATCATCTTGATGGTAATATCAAATTTTTCTGGAAAAAACTCCTGTTCAGGGAGTGAACTCTGGCAAGCTCTGGAAAAAGGAGAAAAAAAATACAGCGAATGTAATCATCAGGAAAAAAACACGCTTGTCCGCCATTTTGCTCCGACAGTGCAAAAAATGGCAGTACGCCTGAAAAACCGTCTCCCCCCGCATATTGAACTTGAAGATCTTGTTGCCGCGGGCTTACAGGGCCTTTTTTACGCGTTCAAGCACTTTGCGGAACATTTTGGCGTTCCCTTGGAAGCTTACGCTGTTTCCAGGATCAGAGGCATGATGCTGGACGAATTACGCCGTCAGGACTGGCTTTCCCGTGGCATGCGCAGCAAAATAAAGCAACTGGAAGAACTGATTGTCCAGCAGGAGGTTTCAACCGGAATATCCCCGACAACGGATCAGCTTGCCAGCCTCTCAGGTCTGGACAAAAAGGAGGTCTCTCAGCTATTAGAGACAAGTCAGGCCAATTTCATAATGGATTTTGACCAGCTTCAGGAAAATTTGACCTTCCTGGCTGAAAAAAAACAAGAAAATGAACCGGTAGAAGCAATCAGCCGCAAGGAACTCATCGAACAGGTTACCCAACTGCTGCAAGAATTGCCCGAACGTGAACAACTCCTTCTTTCTTTATATTATGAACAGGAGCTGACAATGCGAGAGGTTGCGGAAATTCTTGAAGTTACGGAGGGAAGGGTTTCTCAGCTCCATGCCAGGATTGTAAAAAAACTGAAAAAAAATTTTCGTGCCAGTTTTATTTGTACCGAAAGAAAAAATTAGTTAAGTAAAATTACATGTTGCCTAACACAAAAGCCGTGAAAAAGGAGTTTTGCAATGTCATACGATAAAAATATGAATGTTCTGGTAGTTGACGATTTTTCGACCATGCGCCGGATTGTCAAAAATATTCTTCGCCAGATCGGTTTTACCAACATCGTGGAGGCTGACGATGGAACAACAGCCTGGGATACACTCAACAAAAGCAAGATCGATTTTATCGTGTCCGACTGGAATATGCCGCAGATGACAGGAATTGAGCTTTTGCGGAAAGTCAGATCCAGCGAAGAGTTCGCTGATATTCCTTTTCTTATGGTAACAGCGGAAGCGCAGCAGGAAAATATCATTGAAGCTGTACAGGCCAAGGTCTCCAATTACATTGTCAAACCTTTTACCGCTGAAACACTCGGCCAGAAGATAGACAAAATCTTCAACAAATAATAAAAGGGGCAGCCCTTACCTTTGGGAGAACAGCGCATGAGCCCGGCTGAAGATCAGGAACCAGAAGCATCTGTACCTAAAAAATCGGACAAGGTTGAACTCGACCTTGATGACGCTCCGTTTCTTGACGATGAAGATGAGGCGGAAGAACCGGAAGCAGCGCCCGTTCCCCAAAAAGAAGCCCCTGCGCCGATAAAAACTGCGGCCGAAGAACCGGAAAAAAAATCAAAAAAGAAGCTCTTGCTTACAGCAGGAGCCGCTTTTTTTCTTCTGTGCGGAATCGGACTGTGGTTGTTTCTGAAACAAGACACACCGCCCGCCCCCCCGCCACCCCCACCTCCGGCTCCTGAAAAAAAAGAAGAGGAAAATTCCGAACCACTGGCGCGGGAAGAAAAACGGGTTATTCAACTTGAGCCTTTTTTTATTGAGTACCGGCAGGACGGAAAATCACGTTTTCTGGAATGCGCCCTGAGCCTGTCTTCTCCCAATATTATCCAGAACACGGAACTTCGGAAACACTTCCTTGAGATACGGGACGCCTTGTATTTTTATCTCAAAAATAAAGATATTTTTTTCCTGGAAAACAAAAAAAATGCCCAGCAGTTCAAAAAAGAAATTCTGGAAGTTATTAACCAGCATATCAGCTCCATGCCGGTTACGGACATTTTGATTGACAAATATCTGGTGCGCTAATGGTGAGTCCGATAGAACTTCCCATCATCCTGTCACAGCTCCCAAATGTACAGAAAGTACAAAACGCGGGGCAATCCGGCCCGGAGATGGCCCAGGCGGCACTCGCCAGAGATGTTGTTGAACGCCAGGAAAAGGAAAATACGCAGGTCGTCAAGGTCTCCAAAAATGAGCTTGCCCCTGAACAACAGGATAAAGAAAAAACAAATGACCACGATTTTCACCAATCAAAGTCACGAAAAAAGAAAAAAGAAGAATTGCAAGCCGAAAAAAACAGACTGTTGGATATACACATTTAGAACATCCCCAACAAAGGTTACTCAAAGTTAAATGAACGCCCTGTACTGGATAATTATTGTATCAAGCGCTGTTGAACTGCTTCTGCTCGGTCTGGTTCTTGTTTTTTTTCTCAAATTGCGCAAATCTGAAATCCTGCTCTCCAGCCTTGAAAAAAAACAACAGGCATTTGTTGAACGCCTTGACTTTAATTCCCGCCTGGAAAAAGAGCTGGTTGAGAGCTTCAGTACCCGACAACAGGAACTCATAAAGCTGGAAGAAAAACTTGATGAGCGGGCGCAGGAACTGTACCGCCTACTCAAACAGACAGAAACTTTCTGCAAGTCTCCCCAATTTTTACGCCAGACAATTCTTTCCGGCTATAAACGGGGACAGTCTGTTCAGGCATTATCCCTGGCAACGGGAATGAGTAAAGATGAAATAGAACTTATTCTTGGCCAGGAAAACATCTAAAGCAGGATAGAGTGGTGCATATTTCTGGTTTTCAATCAGGATACAACAGCAATACCAAAAAAGAAAAAAAACGTGTTGCTAAGTTCAAACACGAGCATTGTATTGGACAAATAGTAGAAGCCACCTATGTTGACACATACGGCCAGGGTCTGAACTGGGTTAAAATAAATGGACATTACCTTCTTGCCAATATTACAGAACCAAGTGAAAAAGGAAAAAAACTCTTCTTCGAAATCCTCCACCTGGAACCGAATATTGTGCTGAAACCAACAGACCATACAACCCCAAAGGAACAACGTCTTCATATTCTCGTTTGAAGGCATGTTGTTATTTATTCGCCCCCCAAAAAAACAAACAACACTCTAAAAATTATTTAATATTTTTAGATTCAATATCCTGGCAACAAGCGAATGTTATTTTCGATGTAAAAACCAGTTGATTTGAAAAATAAAATTTTCCGGTAAAGACAACACAGAAAATTTTATCTGACACCCCCATCAGTGTAACTGGGGATTGGATCCGTATTTTTGCATTTGCGTAACGTACAGGATTTGTCTAGAATCTCAAGCGTGGTTACCGGATTTATCGTGAATTGAAACTCAGATTGAAAAGTACACCGGCAAGCTGCCCGCTGTCTCCGTGTTCGAGGCCCCCAGGAGCGCCCAAAATAGGCGCATGGAATAACACACACAAATCTAATGCGATGACTGCTCAACCTGGATAGGCTGTCACCTTTTAGCCCGCCCCGTTTGACGCGGGACGGGTATTCAACTTTTTTTACGGACGTACACATTGCCTTCACTTCCTTTTCACTTGCCCTGGCTGGCTCCTCTGGCAGGTTTCAGCGATCTGCCCTTCCGTCTCCTTTGCCGCTATTTCGGCTGCGCTGTTGCCTGTACAGAAATGATCAGCGCCAAAGGACTGGTGTATGGCAGCGAAGGAACCTCTGCCCTGCTTGCCACCTGCCCTGATGATACTCCACTTGTTGTTCAGCTTTTTGGCAGGGAGCCGGAATTTATTGCCAGAGCAATGGATCTCCTTCTTGAGAAAGGCTATGTATTTTTCGATTTGAACTGTGGCTGTTCAGTCAAAAAAGTGATCAAAACAGGAAGCGGCTGCGCCTTAATGCGTGAGCCCGACCTGCTCCTTGAAATTCTCAGCGCCATGGTACAAAAGGCCGGGCCCAGCCGGGTGGGAGTAAAAATTCGTCTTGGCTGGGAATCCGCGACCTGGCCGAATCTGGCTCCGGCAATCGAGCAGACCGGAGCGAGCTGGATCTGCCTGCATCCCCGCACAGGCAGACAGGGCTTTCGCGGACAGGCGGACTGGAAAAGTCTTTACCAATTAAAACAAACCGTCAATATTCCGGTTATTGGCAGCGGCGATATATTAAGCGCCCAGGCCGCACGTGACTGTCTCCAACAAACAGGAATTGACACTGTTCTTTTTGCCCGCGGAGCGCTTGCAGATCCATCTGTCTTTGCGAAATTTCACAAATTACAGGCTGGTGAACCTCTGCAGGAACGGACTGTTGAGGAAATACAAACCCTGACACTGTCAATGGAAAATTTTTATGTCCGGTACGGCTGTCCAAGACAGGCTCTTTTGCGTATGCGCACATTACTGCCCCGCTTTGTCAAGGATATGCCCGGAGCAAAAGAAATCAGAAAAAAAATACAATCCTGTACAACATGGGAAGATGTACACGTATTATTGAAAAAAACAGAAACAGAATAAAAACAATGAAACATACCGTAACAATCGCACGTTCTGCCGGTTTTTGCATGGGAGTCAGCCTTGCTTTAGGAAAACTTGACCGGGCTCTGCTAAAACAAAACCCAGGCGACTCTATCTTCACCCTGGGGCCGATCATACACAACCCGCAGGTTCAGCAACGCTATAAGGAAAAAGGAGTCCAGCTGGCCCATACGCTTGACGAAATTCCCCCTGGCAGCACTGTTATCATCCGTGCCCACGGAATCCCAAAAGATGAAGAAGACAAGCTGAGAACGAAACAGGTCAATATCATTGACGCGACATGCCCCAAAGTCAAAAAAGCGCAGCTTATCATTGAAGAACAGAGCAAAGAGGGAAAAACAATGCTCTTGTTTGGAGAAGCGGATCACCCGGAGGTAAGAGGCCTTTTAAGCTACAGCGCCCGGTCTTTTGTCTTTGAAAACCTTGACAGTCTGAAACAGCAGACAATTCCTCCCGGAACATATTTTCTGGCCGCCCAGACAACACAGGACAGGAATGAGTTTTACACAATTGAAGCCCGTCTGAAAGAAAAAATATCATCCCTTACCGCCCTTGATACGATCTGTGACGCGACTAAAAACAGACAGGAAGAAGTCATAGAACTGGCCCAAAAAACACAGTGCATTATCGTTGTCGGCGGAAAAAACAGCGGCAATACACGCAGACTCGCGGAAATTGCCTCCCTGCATACTGCAACGGTTTTTCATGTTGAAACAGTGGCTGATCTGCCAGTGCAGGAGCTGAAAAAATATTCATACATAGGTCTTACCGCCGGTGCTTCCACTCCACAAGACATTGTGGATGAAATCCGCCAGCAAATTGAAAATTTTTAACCAAGGCAGATTGCCCCAGTTCCGGGCAGTCTTTTGAATGCCCTCCCAAAATACAAGGTGACTTTTTTTCTTCTTCGGGCTACTTTTTGGGAACTTACTTTAGAACAAATGGAGAACACAATGAGCAAAAACCGTATCCTCCTTGAAGCCGGCACGAATGAACTTGAAATAATTGAATTTTATCTAGACGAAGACCTGAAAGAAAATTCCAGTGACGACATAAGTGGGTACAGAGGATATTATGGCGTGAATGTCGCTAAAGTCCTTGAAATAACAAACCTGCCAAGCGTAACCGAACTGCCTGACAGTCCTCACCCTGCCGTGCTTGGAGCCTTTAACCAGCGCTCAAGTATTATTCCCCTGATAGACCTCAGTTTATGGCTGGGAAAAGAACGAAAAAAAACCGGAAACGAAAAAGTGATCATCACAGAGTTCAATACTCAGGTCACGGCTTTTCTTGTTTCCGGCGTCAACAGGATTCATCGTTTAAGCTGGGAACAGGTGGAAGCTCCAAACGAATATATATCCAAGTTCAGCTCCAATACCATTACCAGCATCGTTCGTCTGGAAAAACGGGTTATTTTCATTCTGGATCTTGAAGAAATCGTTTTTGGGCTCAACCCCAATGTTACTCTCAAACTGGATCTTGATGCCAACTGGAAAAACGAAAAGAACTATTCAGCCCTTGTCGCTGATGACTCAAACATGATCAGGCACATGCTCAAGGAACTTCTGGAGCAAGCGGGATTTCTTGTTGAAGCCTGCAAAAACGGCAAAGAAGCCTGGGATAGACTGGAAGCCCTGAAAGCGACGGCGGAAAAAGAAAACAGGCAGGTTTCCGATTATGTTCAAATTCTGGTCTCGGATATAGAAATGCCCGGCATGGACGGCCTGAATCTGACCAAAAGAGTCAAGGAAGACGCGCAGCTCAAACAGCTTCCGGTTATTCTCTTCTCTTCCCTCATCAGTGAGCGCTCCCGCCACAAAGGAGAATCTGTGGGAGCTGACGACCAGATAACAAAACCGGAAGTTGGCAGACTGGCAATGACAGCTAAAAATCTTATTGAACAGTACGCTCAAAAAAGGAAGCCTGCCTGAACCGAACCACAATCAAAACAGGGGGTGATGTTTTTTTCACGCCCTGTTATTGCCAGTATATCAAGGCTCTTCTGCTGGACGCCGGTCACCAACTCCTCGCATGTCTGGTCATTTCTCTCGTACTAACTCCCAAGTAAACCGAGGTGTCCAGCTGCTCAATCATATTTTCTTTGAAAACATCAAACAGGGGCATACCTGTTTTTTGCTCAGGGAAAAGGAACTGGATTACGTGCTGAGCGATATGCTCCAGATTCACTTTTTTGGGGTTTTGAAATATTCAGATACAGAACCTTTTTCAGACCGCCTGAAAAAAGGGAGTTTTTTCTTCAAACACACGGGCAATTCAGAGGGTATTACAGTCCATTTTCACAAAGAGAATCTGACATTCAACAACCAGACTTCCCCAATGCAAAATCTTATGTTTCAGTTAATGGGAGCTGTTGCTGAATTTGAACGGACCATCATCCGGGAAAGACAATCAGCCAATGCCCTGGGCAGGCATTTAGGACGCTCCAGAAAACTATCCGTATAAGATTTATGGAGTATGCTGGCCAGTCTCCTTTCAGTCTCGCCCATCAGTATCAAGTCAATGCATCAACGAGTTACAAAATCATCAGGAAACAGGAATGGTTAAGAGCGCGGGTTTTATATCCAAAGACACACCCAGCACCTTTATGATTTTCTGAATAGTCTCAAACCGAGGCTTTGTTCCAAAAGAAAGAGTCTTATAAACTTTCACGACCGACACCAGCATCATTAGTCTAGTCACTCCTCGTGCTTTTGCAACATCTGCAAGAGCTGTCAAAAACACATTGGGATCTGAGTCTTCTAAGACCTGTAATTCAGTGAAAGATCATCTGATTCATATGAGGATACTCATAAGTGCAATCTGTATTCTAACGGATACATACAATCAACTTTTTTGCAGGCCAAGTTTTATCAACAGCTACATCCACACCCTCTGAGGAAATACTTGCTTTTCTATTTTTTTTTCAATGCTCAATATACCGTTCATTCTGCTGTAATTGCTGACCAGATATTCCTCCTATTTTTAGTTGGTCTAAAAAGAGTGATGTGTACCAGGGGGGATTACCGGTCTTATCTGCTAGTCTTGACCACCTACAATTAATTATAGTTAATTTTTTGAAATTCCTGTTCCAAATTGGCAAGGGAAGTGAAAAAATTGCCTTCTTCAAAACCAAATTTTACACCTGCTGCCTGGTAAAGTTCAGGTAAAGAAATCCTACCTCCAAGAGACAGGCTATATAAATAGTCATTAATACAACTGCCTTTGTCTTTTTGAAAGTTACACAAGAGTTGCAAAGAACCAATACGAGCAAATGCATATTCAATAAAATAAAAAGGATCCTCAAAAAATAATGATACTTGATGATATCCTGTTTCTAAAATATTTTGATATTCAAAATAGTCTACATCTCCCTGATAGATATTTGATAACTTTATCCAACAATCTCGACGCTCTCTTACGCTATGATCTTTATGCGTATAAACCCAATGAGCAAAAGCATCTATTGTTGCTATTCCCGTGAGATAAAGGAGTTGTTGCTGAAAATATTTTTTCCTGGCTCTCCGAACATCTTCTGCTGAAGAATAAAAAATATTCAAAAAGTTTGTCCCCATAACTTCCATGCCAATGGCAGCCAGTTCACTCATTTCTCTGGGAGGAACCTTCTGTTCATTGGCCTCCACCATTGCCAGATAATGAAAAGCATGCCCGCTTTCATGTAAAAGCGTGATGACATCCTGGTGAGTCCCTGTAGCGTTCATAAAAATAAAAGACAGCCTGCTTTCTTCCAGATGCACACAATAGGAACCAGGAGCCTTGCCTTTCCGGTTTTCTAGGTCTAACAAATCATTCTGAACAATCTGTTGAAACCAAAGTCCAAAACGAGAACCCAGCGTCTCAAAAAGTTGCTGCATTTTTTTCAGCAGTTCATCTGTATCCGCAAAAGGACGCAATGCCGCCCCATCCTCATCACAGCCCAGATCAAAAGGACGCAAGACTTTCAGGTCCAGTTTTTTTCGGTTTTCTGCCTGCATTTTTTTCAGCAAAGGCACTACATGCCCGGCAGAGAGACGATGAAAGGCCACACAGTCTTCTGGCCTATAATCCACTCTTTTGTAGGCATGAAAGACATACTCCATATAATTGGAAAACCCAGCCTGCACAGCAAGCCGGGTTCTGACCTGTATCAATCTGGTAAAGATGTCTTCAATCTTGTCGGCCACGCCAAGCCATTGCTGGCTTTGCAGTTCCCAGATGGTTTTTCGTGTTTCTCTGTCTCCCCCCCCTGAAAAACGACTCGCTTGCTGAAGAGTAAAATTTTGTCCCTTATACTGCAGGTTCAGTGAGCCAACTATCTGCTGATAAGCGGATTTTAGCTCATTTTCCTCACTTTTCAGGGCGAGCATTTTTTGCTGAGTTGCTTTGCTGCTTTGAACTTGTTGAGGGAAACGGGCTTCCCCACAAGAAGCCTGTAATTTCATATTTAATTGTTGAAAACCTGTTTTATATCGAGGTTCCATCTTACTGATAAAATCCTGATACCTTCCTAGCCTCCCAGGGTCATCAACATGGCAGGTCATTTCAATATAGCGTACAGTTTTTTCCTGATGCAAAACAGCTTTCAGTTCCCTGACCTTTTCCTGCCATGCTTTTATTTCCTGTTCAGAATTCAAACTCTCATTCAACAAACTCTGAAAAAGAGGTGCTATTACTTCCCAGGAATCAATCTGCATATCTTCCGGGACAAAAAAACGTTTCTTTTTCAAAATATCTTTTTGCATTTGTTATGGTTGCACAAAAGTAGTAAGCGGATTCTGACAACACCAAATCTTTTATCACAGTTTTTGCAATTCATCTTATGGTCATACCTGTGCATTTACTGACAAAAGCAATCTCAGAGCCATTATCCAGCATATTTTTTGTAATTTCCACCTTTGACTCTTTTCTCCCTTTCTTTAGAGCTTCATCAACGCCGGAAGCGTAGCCCCGCTTCCATTTCATATGAGCTTCATAAGCATCCACAAGTTCAGAGTCCATTGTAAAGGAGAGATATTTCTTGTGGGCCTTGTTCAGATTTGAGTTTTCTTTTAACAGGATACGCATGGTTTCGTCCTCCTCTGGATTGCCTTCGTTTTTCAGATAATAGAGCCATTTTTCAAGTTTGGTGCCTGTATTAAAGGTTTCTCCATCTTCGGAAATCACCCGGATGTCCAACACAGATTCCTTATCAAAATGCATAGTTTTCAGGTGCAAGGATTTCGGACGGTAAGGCTTTTGATGATGAGGAGGCCATAATCGGTGTTGATGAAATCCCTGAGCAGGGGACTGTCCTCTTCAAGACCAAAAAGATATTTTAAAAAATGTCAGAGGTTGGGCTGATGTATTTCATCTCGTTGTATCTCCTCTTTGACTACAATGAAAGATAACACTATTTGAATACTGTATTTTCTGAGGATATGAGTCAATACCTGAAAATGATCTGGCGGAGTCCTTTCAAAATGTGGTTTCCTTGAAACTCGACGGGGAGAAATCCCCCCCCCCGTGGCAATGCCCGGCTCATCCAGAAAGAAGTACAGTGCAAAGGCCACAGGAGGGATGGGCTGATGTTGTAGTGGTTTGCTTTTACAGCGAATCAGGGGCGTACAAAAAAGGTGGCCGAAGCATTATAGCCTGTTGTCAAAGCCTTGCCGATGAGTTCCTTAGGACCGTTTTCCTTGTTGACGGGTTTACGAATATCAACCACTGCCAACCAGCGACCAGGAGCTGTAACTCGAATTTTGGCAATACCGTTAAAAATTGCACCTCGCAAACAATGAGAGCCATCTGCTCCGTAATGTTCACCAAAGACTTTCAAGTCCGGTAACCCTTCCATATTTTGCTGTACAGGTTTTCCCAGCAGCAAGACCTTGAAAACAACCTCATCGCCCACTTTTACCTGAGACAAATCCGTGAGCGGAATCAGTTCAAGGTCATGTCCCAACGGCTTGGGTTCTGCCCATTTGCCGACCGTAACAAACGATTTGGCAAAGGATTGAAAATTCAGACAGAGCAGAATCTTTTTAAACTCTTTTATATCATTCAGATAAGTATGTCCCCATTTTTGTCGCCCTTTTTGATCTATCCAAAGCGAAAATTGAGTTTTTTTCATCTTTGCTGCGACTTGATATGTTCCTTGAGGAGCATTTTTCTTAAAAAATAATTTTCGGACATACATATCCCCGGGCAACATCGTTCCTCCGGGAAAATGAGGAACTTCCTTCCCCATGTTGCCTTCTGCTCCCTTGTTGGCATTTGCATCAAAGGGAAAATCCATTTTTTTCAAATCCGGGTCATAAACGGAATACGACGAAAGCATATCGCCCGGACAAAAATCATCAAAAGGCAACCCATGCCCCCAGCCGATATTGGTGACAATACTGCCCGGAGCATGAGCCATGGATTCTGTGACGCTCACATAAAAATGATGAGCAAAAGCAGAATTGGAAAAGAAAAATAAAAGGACAAGCACTGTTATAAAAAACTTTTTTTGCATAATAAAATCCTTATTGTTCATTTATGTATAAAATTTTGTCAGGCTTCAAAACAGAGACCTGACAAAAAATATTTCGATAAGGCTAAAAATCCATTCGCAGATTTGCGCCCATATTCCATGTACGCCCTTCCATAATTCCGACTTCACCAGCTACGAGAGTATAGTATGTTTCATCAGAAAGATTTTCCACAGAGACAAAAGGTTCAAAAAGAATACGCTCTGTAATATTCCAATGATACTTGGCTTTTGCGTTCCAAATACTTGCATTTTCTGAAGGATGGCTCATACCTTTTCTGAACTTAAAATCTTTATATTGGCTTCCCCAGAGGGAAAAAGAAAATCCATAGAAATCAGGAATGGTCAACCCATATTGGAAGACCAGGTCTGGCGTTCCATAGAGTTTTTTCCCGCTTTTGGCATCTTCCTTGTCCATATTGGTATAGCCAAAATGAAGAATCAGCCAATCCACAGGATAGAATTCTGCCAACAACTCATACCCCTTGAATGTGGATTCAGCCTCATTTACAAACAACCATTCATTAGGGCCTAAGGATTTCAGAAAAATCAAATTCGTATAATCGGTTTCAAAATAGCTGGTTTCAATATTTGCCCATTTGCTGATACGCTGTTTCAAACCAATTTCCCACCCCTTGGACTTCTCTGGTTCAAGGTCAGGGTTTCCGCCGAGAAAACTAGGCAGAAATCTCGCTGGTGCGCCAGGAGTACGAAACCCTTTACTGTAAGACCCCCAAAGGGTTGTCCAATCATAATCTCTACCAGCGAAAGGAAACAAAGAAAGACCAACATTCGGACTTGTGGCAGAATATTTTTTGCCTGCACTTTTATAATCATCATAACGAATACCTGCCACCATCAACAAGTAGGGCACAGGTTTGAATTCCAGTTGAGTGTAAGGAGCTATGTACTTTTCGCTCACATCCCAAACAAAAAAGGGTACTTTTGTTCCACCCACAGTCCTTTTAGAATTTCCATCAAGGTCCATTTTTTTGTATTGTAACCCGGCAATCAGACGCAGTTTGTCATCAGAAAACAGGTTTGCAGTTCCCCGTATTTCTCCCTGTAATACGTCTTCTTTATAAAAGGTTTCGTTCTCTTTGTTCAAAAAATGCTCTGGCTCATAATTGGGCATGCCCGTTATCAGTTCATATTCTTGTTTTCCCAGTCCAAAGTTGGCGTACAAAGAAAAAAAATCTGAAAATTTTCCATTATAGGTCACCCCCCCACCTTGGTATATTGATTCAAAGCCGTACAAATTATTCCATTCAGACCGAAAATAATAATATCCATCTCCCCCCACAGTTTTTTTGGAACGATTATGGGAAAAATCAAAGGTCAGTTCGTGGTTTTCGAAAAAAGCATAGTCAAAACGGCCCAAAATATTTGTACGGTCAGAATCCATGTAGGAAATATCTCCCTTTGGAGTTTCATATTTGTCTTGTTCTGCAAGGGTCATGTCCAGAAAATAAGAAAATTTATCAATTCCACCACCAAGACTTGCACCAAAACTATATTCATCTCCCTGTCCCAAAAATCCGCGTATTTCTCCAAAGGGATTATTGGCATCCCCCTTTTTTTGGATAATGTTTACGACACCAGAGACTGCTTTTGCTCCATAAATAGCAGCCTGCGGCCCTTTTATAACCTCAATTCGTTCGATGGAACCCATTCCTATCTGTTCAGGTCCAGTCAAAGAAGCAAAAAAATTCATGTCCCTCCCGTTAACAAGAATAGAAGGATTCATACCGCGAATACTTAAAGTATCCGACATTCCTCCTCTTACAACTGTCACTCCGGGAAGGGTGCTGATGGTATCAATAAAATTATCTGTATTAGCACGAAGTTCAATATCTTCATCAGAGACAACATTTACCGCTGCCGGCACATCTCTGATTTTGATTGCTGTTTTTGTGGCGGTGACCACAATCTCATCCAATATTACTTTTGCCTGTTCTTTTTCCTTATCAGCAGCAAAAGCAGATACTGTATAACATAGTATTATAAAGGGAAATAATAACTTTGACCAGACACTCATTTTTTTCTCCTTAGATTGAAGTTATTTGTTTATTATAAAAAATGATAAATAACTGTATTCCTAATGTGGATATTGACCGGTATAAAGTTTTTTATATTCTTTCCTATCGTTAGTTATTCCTATCTTTTTAGGAAGATCAAACAGCCTCTCTTTTGCGCATTGAATAGGCTCAAAACAGTTCTGAAGACCAGAAACTATAACTCTCACAACAGGAACATTAAATTCTTTCCTTGTGAGATCGACCACAATGATATCAGATTCGGGTATATTTTTTTTCAACAACTTTGTACCTTGCTCTATATCACTGACAACATTTCCTGTTGACATATTTTTTATATCAGAAAATTGTATAGTTGGACTTTGTTTCCAAATCTCTGTTTTAAGAAAATGATGCAAGTAAAATATAGAACTCCTGCAAGAAAAAATATTCGAATTCTTTATGTGGGGAAAAGAATAATTTTTTTGTGGTTGATAATTTGGAGTCCCGAGCTTTGACTCAGTTATAGAACGATTCATGGCAATAAGAGGATCTAAATTTGCTCCATATCCACAAAATCCAAAGTCAACATAGTCTTTTTCATTCAGGAGCCAGGTCTTGAAAACAGGAATGTTTAAATCATTTTGTAAATATTTAATAATGACTTGATAGCCAGAGCCTTCTATCTTCTTAATAAGAGAATGCGTTTGAGCATCTGGGATGGAACTGATTTCAAGAGTTGGAGGAGTAATAGCGTTAGCCTGATAAATCATCCAGGCATCATGTTCAACTGTTTCATATAATCCCTGGAGCAAAGCGTCTTCAATTGTTGTTCCAGCCGCCAGTCCACCGGAAGAGTTTGGATAAAATACCCCCTTAAAAGGCTCTAAACAATTTAGATAGACCATAAAGGCTGGAACTAGAAGCGGTTTTTTCTGTGTCAGTGAGTAGCCCCAGACCCAATCAATTTCAGCATCATCAGTAAAAGGTTCAAGCCCATGATCACAATAAACTGTCCCAATCTGGGCTTTGACATCAATGGCGATGTCCTGCACTTCGCTATAACAGGCCCTGATCATTTCAATATCGCCATAATATTCAGCACTTATTCTTTCAAACAACTCAAATCCACCAGATAGAAAGGCCTGTTCCTGGCTGACACCCTTACCCCAATGATTTTTTCTCTCAATAATAAAAGGAAAATCCTTATGGTAAAATGCGTCAACCTCTGAACCAAAAGAAGGCAAAACCGTATCCAAGGGACTTGAATGTATTGGTTTAACCCTGGCTGATACGCCAAGTTTGTCCATGGCCTGAGTTAAAAGATCTTTTGCTTCCTGGGCGGTATGATTGCGTAACCCCCCGTCACTATGCTTTGCTTTTGAATCTTTCAAGCTCAAAATAATATGTTCTGGCGGAGCAAGATGAGCAGGGCGGCCAATGACAAATTTGTTTTTATTCATTCCCGCACATGTTGGGCAGCTTGTGAGCGTAGAAAACGTTATTTTTGTTGTTTCGTAATGACCTGACAAGGGAATTTTGACCTGACGCTTAATATAGGTGGGGCAGATTGTGCCTTGTAGTATTTTAGCGGCTTCAGCCACAATAAGGCTGGCTGCCCAGGCAACAGTCCCTTGTACCAGTTCCCCTGCTGGCAGAGGCCAAGCTTCACCCAGTTCCAGCATTTCTTCCCAGTCGAGTTGCAGGGAACTGTTTGTTGCCATAAAATTCAAACGATGCTGGAGCAAACAAGCGTAACAGGGAGTTTTCCAGGGAATAACTGTTGGCCCTATAATCAGATCCTGACCATTGGAATAAGCAAAAAGCAACGGGACACGCAGTTCCAGGCAGGCTGCATTCAAGGCTGCCAGCCATTTTTGGCCAGCTTGGTCTGGGCAGGCAATAACAAGCGCAGGTCCTGCTTCGCGCAATTTACCCCAAAAAGCCTGTACAAGTTGGTTGTACGCAATATTTTCTTGCTCTGCAGTCTCCCAGAACAGAGCATTTTTAAAAGGCAAGAGACTCACCTGGGCTGTGAAATCTAGGACAGCAGTGTAAATTTTCCCCTGTCCAATAATCAGAGGAGATTGTATAGAGTCCTGGAACTCAATATTTAAAAAACTGCTTTTTTCTGCTGTATGTTTATCTAACAGTACTTCTGCCTGGATCAGGGTTTTCAAAAAACGTTCTATGGCAGAAGCAGAATATATCTGGCTGTGAAAGGCTATGAGATCAGAAAGTGAAGTCTGACCATCAATACTTGCGAGAATAGAATCAAATAACGCCTTGTTGCATTGTAATTTTTTAATCTTGCCATTAATGGATACAGCCTTCAACTTACTATCTTCTGTCAAAACTGAAAGACAGGGATTGATATAGGGAATAAATGTATCAGTCATGTAACCTCCATGAGTTCAGGAATAAGGCAACGGTGCCAGATTCCATGTTTGATTGTTTGTTTGTTTCAGATTGTATCCCAAAATTGCGGGCAGCTCATGCAACCGCTTCAAGCCTAAAGGCGGATACAAGGTGGGAGTATTGGGCACCATACCTGGGATAAAGACCCGCACTACCCATAATCCTATCTCAACAATATCAGACGAGGTCAGGTCAACAACCACAGGAGGCTTCACCTGGCTTTTTTGCAGTTGGCGCAGAATAAAATCCAGACTCTTTTTTGCCCCTCCTGCGAATACAGGCATGTCAGGCAGCAATATTTTTTGCGCTGGTTTACGGATAAAATCCAAAATATCCCAATGTGTTGGGTCGCTATAAAAACTCAGATTATGAAAGATATGTGTACCAGCAACATACTCTCCTGTTGGACAGACCATTGCCTTGGGAAACAGATCATTCTGGGCCAGCCCAACAACATTGCTTTTCTCTCCCCGCTTGAGATCTAAGCTGAGCAGCCAAGTTTGAGTTGCCTCACAAAAAGCCTTGAACAGAGCCTGTTCAGGATTCAGACGAGCTGCGCAACCGCCACTCACAACCTCGGATTTTGAGTCCACAAGCAAACAGAATACAACTGGAACATCCAGATCGTTTCTGAGCCAGATAAAGGACAATTCTATATTTTTTTTATCTATTACCGGAAAGTTATGGGCAATGATGTTGTGCAATCTGTTTTGCGTAGGGACTGTTATGCTTGGCATTGGCAGCTTGTTCAGCCACCAGACCATCATGGAATCCCGTTCAATAATCTCAAATAAAGCTGCCAAAACAGCTTGATTCAGATCTACCCCACAAGCCATGCCAGGATGAATATTAGGCACAATTCTTTTTTCTCCTGCCTGTTCCTGATAACCATTAAAAACCAAGGCTGATGGGATATAACAAGCTGCACTATCAGGCAGGGTTGCCCCTTTTATCCAGCTCAGCATGATATCCTTGTCTGGCTTTTCATATCTGAAATTGTTGTCCTGGTATTGAGCTTCACTGAACAGACAAAAATCATCTGGGGGCAGGGCCTGCATTCCAGTTTTCTGCAATTGAGAATAGGAAGCAAAACACTGTTCATGCATATCAGAAAACACAGCGCAATAGCGTTCAACACCTTCTCCCAGGGCCGACCACCAAGCAGATATCTGGTCCAGGGCCACTCCTGTTGCTCCATAATCATTTTGCTGCGGACAAAAACGGCTACTGTCACACATCGTGCTGACCATGTACTGCAAACGAGGCTGGTCCGCGTTACGCATGAGAGAATTGATATGCTTGATTATCCCTGTTTTCGAACTTATCAACTTGTGTACCATATTTTCATCCATAGGGCATGGGAGCGGGACAAAGCTCAGATTCATTTTTTTGAGGAAACCCCAATTTTGGGGGCACCTCATACAAACGAGAATTGCCCAGATAAGGCCAAGCTGTTACACTGTTGGGAACAAGACCCGGAACCAGAACCCGAAGTACAATAAAACCCAGCTCACGCATATCTGGCAGGGTAATATCCACACATAGGATTTCCTGTTTTTTTGCTTTTAATATTTGCAGATAGGCTGCCAGAATCTGTGCGGGATCATCCTTGCGCGGATCTTCATGGCTATCTGGCAACAATACTTCTTCCTGGCAGGAACGGATTGTATCCAGATAGTGCATATTTTTTGGGTCAGCATAAAACTGCAAGTTCATATTCAGTTGAGTCATTGCGCTAAAATTGGCCTGACCTGCAGAGGCAAAATGTTCGTTCAGGTCTGGCTGATACAAAACTTCCAAACCAATACGTTTATTCAGCTCCTCTACTCCCGTTCCCTGTTTCAGACTAAGAACGCCAAGCCGGTTTTGCAGAGATTCATACAAAGCTTTCAGCGCGGTCAGTTGGGGATTCAGGCGGCAGGCAAAACCGCCGCTGACAATTTTATTATAGGGGTCAGTTAATAAACCAAAAAAACAGGGAATATTAATATCTGTACTGATGTCCCAGAGCTCAAATTTGAGTTTTGATGCATGCAAGTGCTTATCCAAAACTTGGCTGAACCAAGAGCCAGGAACAAGTTGGCACCGCTCACGCGGCATCTGGTTCAGCCACCAGATCATCATGGCATCTCGCTCAACAACTTCGGATAATGCCGCAATGAGAGCCTGCTCTTTTGTTTGTCCACAACCAGTACCAGCATAAATTGTAGGACAGATTAGCTGTTCTTCTTTGTGGGGTTGGTAAGATGTATATACTAAGGCTGCCGGAACAAGGATTTCTTCATTTGTAAAAACAGAATGACTTTTGGCCCAACGCAAGAAAGTTTGTTCAGTAAAAGGGGAAAAAGGAAAATCTTTTTGCACATACTGACACTCAGAAAAGAGTGGATAGTCTTTGGGATGCAGGGCTTGATATCCTGCTTGATCCAACTTTTCCCAGTTGGAAAAAACAAGATCATCTGGCACAACAGTTACACAATAATCTTCAATGGCCTCACCCAGAGCAACTCCTCTGGATTCAGCAGCTGTCAGCCCTACCCCTGTACTGGAGATACCACCCAGAAAAGGAGAAATGCGGCTAGTACGGCTGATTTCCGTAATGGTGATAAAAACTTTTGGGTCATGCGCCCCGTTCATTAAACAGGAAAGGGCCTTAATTGGACCTGTGCGGGGATCAACAAGTTTTTCCCCTATATCCACTGTTCTTGCGTTGCAGGGAAAGAGCATTACTCTCTCTCCAGAAAAGGACGGATCATTGCGCCATGATCTTTTAAACGGCTGCAAACCGGACAACGGGGCAGCTTCAGAACTGGATGCAGGTCAAACTCTGTAGTCAGCATATCAAAGCTAATCTGGGCACCATAGGTTGTTGGCGGTGTAAGCCCGCTGATATCCTTGATAATTTCTGTGGCTGTAAATCCGGCCAGCATATCAAGGGCAGGGGTTAAATAGCCAAAAGAAACCTGCTGTTCAATCTTCTGGCGCAGATGCTTGTCATAGGCCAGATATTCCTCGTAATGGTCAATATTGGCCTTGACCCGCAAATCATAACATTTCCAGCAGGCCAGTTCTCGTGGAATAACTGTTGGCCCAATGGTCGCTATATGCCCATCCAGAGCGCACCAGGTCCAGGTCAGGCCAATATCCAGACAGGCCTGATTTATTCGCTCCAAAAGCAGTGGATTTGGTGATTCCAGACAAACAGCCAGATAATCCACCTGCTGCAGATAAGGGACAAGGTCTTCAGGGAATTCGACCTTGCATTCAATACCTTCCCAGCAGGTGTACGACATGCCTGCTTGGTTTGGGTTGGGCAGACTTTTGATTCGTGCCTGCCCCAAATCTTTGCTTGTAAAAATCACTCCCTGCTGAATGTCAGTTTCTGTTACCTGCACGTCATCCAGGCTCATGATTTTACCCACTCCAGCACGGGCCAGGGACACTGCCAACCGGCCTCCCAATGGACCAAGCCCCCAGACAGCAACAGTGGCCTGACGCAGTTTAGCCTGTTGTTCATAGGGATTGGCAGAATAATGCGAAAAATAAGTGAGCTGGGGAGCGTGACAGTCAAGTTCCTGCTTGCTGACAGGCTGGGGCGGCTCCAAAGCAGCATCTTCCACAACCCGCCTTTGCGTCAGTTTGGATAAAAAATTGACAATGGTTTCCTGAGGATAGGCCTTCATCTTTTCTAAAATATTCTGCACAGAATGTTGACCATCAAGCAGGGGGAAAAGTTCCTGTATCAATTCCTGCACTGTTTCTCCATGCAAAAGAAAGGCATCCGAGCCAGAACGGAGCTGCACCCTGCTATCACTCATAGGAATAACATAATAACTGATGCGGATTTTTGGACGGACAGGCAGTTCTTTAACTATATCGGCTTCCAATGTTTCCTCCAGGATTTATTTTATTGGGCATCAGGATGCCCAATCGCAATGGCATACAGGATGGATTCTTCCACTCCATCAATTTCCAGAAAATCATTTATTTGGTCATCCACGCACCCCATGAGAGGGCAGGCAGCCAAGTTTAACCCTGTTGCAGACAGCAGGATATTCTGGGACAAATGACCTGCATCCAGCAATACGCCCCTGTAACCACGATCTCCATATTTTATCTGGTTACGAAAAAAAGTGGCTGTAACAAACAAAATAACCTTTGCCTGTTGAAGCCATTCATTATTGGCTGACTGAATAGCAGGCACAAGTTGCTCAAGAAAATTGCCTTGCTGCAAAAATTCCAGAGCATGATCGCGAACATTATAATGATACAGCCCAGACTCCAGACCATTAACTCCACAAACCAAAGGATAGATCTCCAGCGGGTACAACGAACCAGCTGAGGGAGCAGCCCGCAATCCAACAACGTAATCTTTAAAACCTAATTGCCCCGTTTCACCATAACTATAAAAAAGAATCGTACTTACATCATTAAGCTGCAAACTTCCTAAAGAATAATCACGCAAAGAACGCCTGGAGCGCATGACCTCCCACAGGCCAACATTTTGTCCCTGAACACGTTCTTGAGGTAAAGGCTGTTGCGGAGCAGAAGGATACAATTTATAGCTTTTTGCACTCCGTTTTAAAAATGCTTTAAGGGTTGTGTGCCTCAATCCGGCCGTCTTTTTTTGATAAAGCCATGAGCGCACTTCATAGGGGTGAATCTTACTGTTTTCATGATACAGCTCACTAGACAGCGAAGGTCTATTCTGAGAAAATTTGAGGTTACTATCTATAAAAAAGCTCTTTGGCTTATGCATCTCCCGTATCTGAATCATGTCCTCATTTCTCTATTATTCAAAAAGTTAGCATGTTAAAAATACTTTCTAGGCGCACACAGAGGAGGTTCCGTCATACTGACACGATTAGAAGTTTACAGGGCTAACAATTAGTGTGAGCACAAAATAAATGTGAATTATTGTGATGCAACGGTACGCTCAGATCTTCAACTTCTTCAAGTTCAATGAACTCAATTTCATTAAGTTCAACTTCTTTTTTTTCTTGCATAAAAATCACCTCCTTACAAAACAGATTTGAAAGACATGCCAGCATGACAGAAACCCTCTTTAAATTCTGGATGCTGTCGCACCCAGAATTTATATTTTTTCTAGCTTGTTTTTTTTGACAGAGCTAATATTTCAATTTTTATTTTTAGCGTTTCAAGCTCATTTTGAAAAACTATCTTTTAACCCCATTAAATTTTCCCGGATAATAATACAAAAAGCTGAATTATCTTATCTGCCTTTTCTGGCCCCCAGTCATCTGACAAGTACAAAAAACAGCGGCACAAAAAAGGCAGCCAGCACAGTCACGAACAGCATTCCGCCAAAAACACTGGTACCGATAGCGCGACGGCTGTTGGCACCGGGGCCGGTACTCATGACCAGGGGCAGCACCCCAAGCATAAAGGCTGCGGAAGTCATCAGAATCGGACGCAAGCGTAACCCTGCGGCAGTCAAGGTCGCGTCAATCACGTTTTTACCCGCGTCCACCTGCTGTTTAGCAAACTCCACAATCAAAACCGCGTTTTTCGCGGACAGACCCATGGTCGTCAGCAGCCCGACCTGAAAATATATGTCATTTTCCATGCCCCGCATCCAGGTTGCCAGCAAAGCCCCCAACACTCCCAGGGGCACGGCTAGCAACACAGAAAAAGGCACTGTCCAGCTTTCATACAAAGCAGCCAAACAAGGAAAAATAACCAGCAGGGAAATGGCATACAAAAAAGGAGCCTGACTCCCGGACGTAATTTCCTGATAAGAAACACCTGTCCATTCATAGCCGAACCCACCGGGCAGGGAGCTTACAATATCGGTGATGGCCCGCATGGCCTGACCGCTGGACCTTCCTGGAGCGGGTTCCCCTGAATCTGCAGAGCAGAAATCCCATTAAACCGTTCCAGACGCGGCGCCCCATATGACCAGTGCGCAGACGAAAAAGCAGACAGTGGCACCATATTTCCGTATCTGTTGCGCACATGCCAGCTCTTGATATCTTTGGCCTGCATGCGAAAGGAGCGTCTGCCTGCAAATATACTTTTTTGAATTTGCCACGGTGAATAAAATTATTCACATACGATGTACCCCAGGCAATGCCCAGGGTTGAGTTGATATCTCCCGGACTCAGGCCCATGACCATGGCTTTTTCATAATCTACCTGCACAGCGTATTCCGGCGTATCTTCCATGCCGTTGGCCCGCACCCATACCAAATTCGGATTTTTGGCTGCAAGTTCCAGTAACTTGTCGCGGGCCTTCATCAGCCTGTCATGCCCCTGGCCGTTGACATCCTGCAAAAACAGGTCAAATCCGGATGAACCGCCCACAGGAAGACCTGACAGGTTAAAGGCAAACAACTGAGCATCCTTGATTTCAGAAAAAAATTCCGTGTCCGAGCCAGAACAGCGTACACGGATTGATCTTCCCGCTGACGAAGATCCCAGCCCTTGAGCAAGGTAAAAATAATTCCCATATTCTGTCCATCACCGGCAAAACTGAAACCAGCAACAGCAAACACAGTTTTAATGTTTTCCTTTTCCTGCTCCAGCAAGCCAGGCACCGACCCTGTCCAACACGGCCAAAGTTCGTTCCTTAGTCGCTCCTACAGGCAGTTGCACAGAGGTCAGAAAAACGCCCTGGTCTTCCTGGGGATAAAAGAAGTGGGTAGTTTGAAAAAAAACCAGCTGCCACACCCATCAACATCAGGTAGACAAAACCAAAACGAACCAGCCTGGCCAGAACATAGGCCATACTTCGGCCGTACAGGACACTAAGTTTTTCAAAGCCACGATTGAACCAGTTCCAAAAACCACGCTTTTTTTTCTGATTAACTGTGGAGTTGAGAATTGAAGCACACAGAGCGGGAGTCAACACAAGAGCCACAAGAACAAACAAGGTCATAGCCGTGACCAGGGCAATAGAAAACTGGCGGTAAATAATACCGGTTGCTCCGCTTAAAAAGGCCATGGGCACAAACACCGCGGACAGCACCACACCCACGCCGACCAGAGCGCCGGCAATCTGGCGCATGGACTGCCGGGTTGCTTCCTTTGCTGACAGCCCCTGTTCAGCCATGATCCGTTCCACATTTTCCACCACCACAATGGCATCATCCACCAGCAGACCAATGGCCAGCACCAGCCCGAACATGGTCAAGGTATTGATGGACAACCCCAGCACTGCCATAACTCCAAAAGTTCCCAGCAGCACAACCGGAATGGTAATGGACGGAATGAACGTGGCCCGGAAACTCTGGAGAAAAACATACATGACCAGCACCACCAGCGCCGTTGCTTCCAGCAGGGTAAAAAAATGCCCTTGATGGGAACCTGAAGAGATCTGGTTGCGTCCATGGTATACACAACCTCAATACCTGGAGGAAAGGCCGCTTGCTTGCATGGCCTTGATTCTGGCTTTGACCGCACGGGCAGTTTCCAGCGCGTTTGCTCCGGGAGCCAGTTTAAGCGAGGAGCCGCAGGCAGGTTGTCCATTCAGAGTGGCAGAGGTGGAATAGTACTCCGCCCCAATCTCCACTCTGCCACATCCTTGACCCGTACCCGCGAACCATCCGCGTTGGTTTTAAGAAGGATACGACCAAATTCTTCCGGAGTACTCAACAATCCACGGGCAGTAAGTGAAACTGTTGTTTGCTGTCCAGGTACCAAAGGGGTTCCGCCCAGAGCCCCCATTGGCACCTGATAATTTTGCTCCCGAATGGCTCTGGCCACATCTGCGGGCATCAGGTTGTAACTGTGCAATTTATGCAGATCAAGCCAGATTCGCATAGCGTATTGCGCTCCATAGATGGCCAGACTGCCAACCCCACTGATTCTGCTGATTGGGTCGCGCAAGGTAGAGACAAAAAAATCTGTCAAGTCGTAAAAGTTGTGAGAACCATCAGGCGAAATAAGGGCAATGTTCAGAAGAGAGCTGCCCCCGGATTTTGACACCTGCACCCCATGCGCCTGCACTGTCTGGGGCAAAAGAGGCATCACCCCCTGCAATTTGTTCTGCACCTGAATCTGGGCCAGTTCAGGGTCTGTTCCGGCTTTGAATGTCAATGTAATTTCAGCCCAGCCAGCAGAACAGCTTTGCGCATACACAGAAATAAGATCATCAAATCCAGTCATGACTGGCTCTATTACCTGTACCACGTTGTTTTCAATGGATTGGGCGGGAGCTCCGGGATAATCAATACCAACCACCACTGCAGGCGAAGCGATCTCAGGATACAGAGCAAGAGACAGATGCCGCAGGGCAAACGCACCGCACAGCATGACTCCAATGGCCAGCACCCAGGCAAACACAGGCCGGTCAATAAAAAAATGGGACATGAAAGTTTCCGATTAAAAAAAGTCCGGCCTGAAAACAAAATTTTCAGGCCGGTTACGCAGGTCTATTTTACATGAAAGGAAATGGAAGCGCAGAGAAAACGATATGTTGCTTTGCCATACAGGTCAGGGTTTTCTTTTTTGTCTATGGGAAGGTATATATCTGAGTACAAAATCCATTGGCCTGGTTTGTGAATTCTTAACCATCCATCACCGTTATTATAATATCCGGCCAGATGAAAGCCCTCTGTTTCTCCACCAAAATTGGAACTGTAGGCGGAAAAATACGACCAGACCGGAATGTCTCCGTGGTAAAATTGTTTTAGAGGTTTTCCATTATACAGTATCTGGAACGTAATAGTGTCGCCAGCTTTCAGCTTGGATAAATCCGAAGTGGGAACAATTCCAGCAGATGTCCTACAGGCTTGGGCTGTGTCCATTTGTCTCCCACTGTAAAAAAAGATTTGCCTGAAAACTTGGCGACCATGCTGAAAAAGATTTTTTCGGCATCTTTTATCTCATTCAGTCCCTTTTTAGCAATCTGAAATTTCTTTTTTTATTCAAGCACCCTGTTGTAATATCCCACTCATGCTCCGCAGCCTCCTGCCAGGTACCTTTTTTCATGTCTGGCGAAAAGGTAATCATCCGGTCAAAAAGCTGGCTATCCATGATTTTTGCCCCCTTTATTCCGGGCAGACTTTACGGTTCGACCGTTTCCTGTTTTTTATAATCGATGGGAACAGCAGTACTATCAGGACTGTACAATTCATAAGATTTCAGTTTCATAAACCCTCTTTCATTGCCAAGATATTCATCCAAAGGAGGTTTATGACCGAACGACATGGAAATCATAACATGACCGTGAGGCGGCATATTGACCTGATGGGCATTGACCCTGAACTGATGGGCAAACGCGGTTGAAGCCAGCAGCAGACTAACAGCGATAAAACTGGTAAAAAATTGAGTACATTTCACTTTACCATTTCTCCTTTTTCATAGTAAGTTACAAAAATTCATCAAAAAACTAGTCAATCTGTCTTCCAAACATTTCTTTATATTCTTGAGAGACAGACAAGAGTTGCTGATGTGTACCAGCTATCTGTATTTTCCCTGCATCCAGATACAGAATACGTGGAAAATTACGAACTGAAGATAAACGGTGTGAAATGACAATAATGGTTTTATCTGCCATCCTCTGTAATATTTCATCCAGAATGTCCTGTTCAGCAATAGAATCAATATTGGCTGTAAATTCATCAAGAAGTAATATTGGACGGTGGAGCAATACAGCCCGTGCCAGACAGAGTCGGATTTTTTCTCCCCCAGAAACAGTAAATCCATCTGGGCCCAACTTTGTTGCCAAGCCATCAGGTAGGTTCTCTACAAAAAATTGCAGACCAACAAAGTGAAGAACGGAACGAAGTTCCGCATCAGGAATGGGTTGATCCAATGTGAGATTAAAACGCAGGTCAGCATCAAAAAGATAGGCGGCCTGGCGCACAGAGGCAATATATTGACGCAAGGCAGAAGCGTTATCTGGGGTAACAAGTGTACCATCCACCAAGACCTGGCCTTGCTGAGGAAATTCCAGACCCTGCAACACTGCAAAGGCCGTACTCTTTCCCGCTCCAGACTGACCTGCAAGGGCAAGTTTTTCTCCTGGTTGAATGGTGAGGGAAAAATCCCGCAAAACAGGTTGCTCTTCATTTTCGTACGCAAAATTAACGTGCTGCATATCAACAGCACCTTGCTTAAAAGGAAACTCCTGCTCCCCTTCCTGTTCATGATCAAAAAAATCAAGCAACACCTTAAGCTGACCACCATAATTCAAGGCATAGCCAAGCAAGATACCTGCTTCTGAAATAGCACTGTTCAACAAATTCAAAATAACATACAGGGCAATAAGCTGCGCGACTGCAACCTGCCCCTGACTGATCAACCAACCTCCAGCAAGAAGAAAAAGCGGCACTGCCAACAGAGGCAAGCCCTCTGATATGCGATTAACCCCCTCTCCCAAAAAATCAGCCCGCAGCCAGCGCCAGTTCATGGTTCGTGCCAGTTTTTTTGTCTGAGCAACATGAAAGGCCACAGCACTAAACAGCTTAACTGTTAAAATCCCGCGTAGTGTATCTGTTATAAAAGAATCAAAATGGGCATTGGCGTCGGCTGTACTGGCATGGGCATTGACGAACGACCGTCCCAGACTGCGTACAAGAAAAATCAGGATGAAAACTGGCAGGGTTGGAACAAGACCCAGGAAAAATGAGACATGAGCGATAAGACCAAAAAGTACCACAATACGGACAAGATAACAGCCGGACTTCACAATACCCTGGACAAACCAGCCAGCAACAATCTGGGAAAAAAGCACATTTGTCAGCTCACCAAGAGGAAGAGCTGGATAATGCCGGGCTGGAATACACAAAAAATGCCGAAATAATCCACTCTGCAAATCAGATGTGGGTCTAACCATACCATATTGGAACAGATTCAAATCCGAGACCAGACGAACGAAAAGCCCTGCCAGGCCAAGAGCAAGTACCCATAAACCATTTTTCAAAGGCTCAGCCTGAACAGAAAGATTTTCAAAACAAAAAACAATAAAAATATAGAGAGGGACCTCCAGAAGGGCTATAAAAAAGCAGCCCAACATCTGGGGCAGATAATTTTTATGATAGAGACGAAAGGCGCGCAAATAAATATCAAACATTTTCTTTTTCCATCTGAAAAGCAAACAGCTCCTGAAAAACCGGAGAAGCAACCACTTCATCTGTGAGCCCATCAAGCACAATCTTGCCATCAGCCAGAGCCACAACACGGGGAAAGATTTTTAAGGTTGAAAGGCGGTGGGTCACGCCAATAACTGTACAATCCATTGCCAGCAGATGCTCATAAATGCGTTCCTCGGTTTTTGAATCAAGTGAGGCGGTTGCCTCGTCAAGTATCAGAATACGGGGCTGGGCAAGAAGGGCTCGGGCCAGGGCAATGCGGGATTTTTCTCCCCCAGAAATTTTTACGCCATCCGGCCCCAGGTGAGTATCCAGCCCGTCTGGAAGATTGGCAACAAAAGCATCCAGCTGGGTCTGGCGCACCACTTCATCAAGTCTTTTTTCGTCTATTTCACGGCCATAACAGAGATTTTCGCGCAATGTGGTGGAAAAAAGATATGGTTCCTGGGGGATAAAGGCTGTTTGTTCCCGCAGGGCTTTTGGCTGAGCTTCAGTTACAGATACCCCACCTACACAGGCTGTTCCTGTATCAGGTGTGAGTAAGCCTGGCAGCATTTTGAGAATTGTGCTTTTTCCTTCACCGGAACGGCCACAAATCATGACCTTTTCCCCTTCGGCAATGCGCAAATTCACACCATCAAGCACGGCTTTTTCCCGCAGCTTCTTGCCCACATTCTGCCACTGCACAGTATATCCACTGGGGACAATGCCTCGCTCTGATTCAGGCTTTTGCTCAATAACCTCCATCACCTCTTTCCAGGCCTGAAAACCAGACGCAGAAGAAAAACCAAGCTGATTCAAAGAAGTCAACAGCCCCACCAGGATAATGGCCAGAGTGTACAAGGAAACAAAGGCGGCATTATCGACACGTTCTGCAGGAAGATACATCGCAGAAATAAAAAGAGCCAAAGCCGGCAAAAACACACCAATATATTCGGAAATATCACCTGAGATAAGCAGAGTTTTGAACCAGCCGGAAAAATTCCCCCAATGGACGCGGGAAGCAGCAGTAAAACGTTTTTCAAAAACAGATTCCAGGGCATTGTGCTTGATTTCCAAAAAACCCTGATGACTGTCACTGGCCATGGAACTTAAATGACGTCCACTCTTGATCAGCTTTTCAAAAAGACGGGCCTGCCTGCGGCGAACAAACTGTAACACAACGATATAAAAAGCCAGCAGCCCCAACACTGCCAGGGTCAGTTCCAGACTGAGAAAACACATCAAAAATATAAGATACAAAGACTGCAGCACGATAAATGCCGGTTCAACCAGGGCCATAACCCCGTCCACTGCGGACCGGACAACGCTTGTCATCACGCTGAGCAGGTCTCCAGGGGAGCGTGTCGCAAAATAGTCAAGGGGAAGAGCAAGTACCTGCTTCAGCAGCAGAGGCTGGGCACGGTTGAGTACCCTGACCCGCATGACGTAGTGCAGCAGGGTGCGCTTGAGAAGGGAAAAGACAATAATGCCACAAATAATACATCCAACCTGTCCACCCTCGGCAACCAGAGTTGCCAATGAGACCCCGTCAAAGGCCAGCTGAGAAAGGCGCTCAAGTCTGGCAGGCAGAATTGTATAGCAAAAAAGTATCCCGGCCACCACAGATAACAGCCCCAGATACCAGCCCCAGTCTGGCAGATAAAACATCCTGAATACGTGTGATAAGGTCTTGCAGTTCTTCTGTGGAGATTGAAAAGATGTATACATAGAAAGGACAACCTGCTTATTTCGGGTCAAAATTTATTCAAAGTAATTAAGTTTGTTAAATATGATTTTCTAACATTTCAGAATCAATTATTAACGGCAGAAGCTCCTTTTGTTATAAAATAAAAATATAGTAAAAATTCCAAATAGATAGAAACAAGAACATCTTTTTGTATGCTATTGACCTATAGAAAAAACTCTCATAAAAACAACATTAAAATTTTAAAGAGAAATCTGTCTTTTATCGTACTATAATTCTTAAAGGAATGTAAAAATGAATTTGACAACACTCGGTTCATTTGATGGGGGCATCATTTCCTGTGGACAAATAAAAGAAAACACAAAAACCAGAGCGACTTCTGCCTGTACGAGAAGACAAAAAAATGATGTCAGTCTTTTTTTTCTTTTGTCTGGAAAGGGAGAAATTTTGATGAAAAGCAAAAAAAATGAATTACTTCCCATTTCTTCCGGGCAATATATTGCTTTTTTCCCACAGGATGTTGATTTTCAGTATGCATCATACTCAAAATCAGATGTAATTAAAATTGATGTCTGCTCAGAAATATTTTTTAAACTGACAGGTATAAACAAAAATAAAGGAGACTTTTTCTATAACCTTTTACTCAAATACAATTTCTTTATAAAACATACAAATATAACTACATATCTTTACTATTTAAATCAGCTAAAAATGAAATTCAAAACAAGTACATTTCTTTCTCTATCATTCTTACTTATAAAAAATGAAATAGAGAAAGAAAAAATTCTTTTTTCTGAAAATGAAATAAAAAAGATAGAACATATAGAAAAATATATAAAAGAAAATATTGATTCTCATCCTTCATTTTGTGAATTATGTAAAATGTCAAGAATGTCTCCAAATCAATTTTGTCATGTTTTTAAAATGAGATTTGGCCTCGCTCCTTTTTCATATTTAAAAGAGTTGAGAATGCAAAGAGCAATAGAGTTAATTTCAAATACGAATAAAAATATCACAGATATTTCGTATGAACTTGGATATAACAATATAAGCTATTTCAGCAAAATATTTCTGAAAAGATTTGGTATTCTTCCATCCGCAGTAAAAGAACAAAGAAAAAAATAAAAAATGCGCTACAAATGCAAAAATAAACATGCTAGTTAAAAATAAAAATCTTGTATTCACGACCGATTTTTCATCTTTTTATATATATAAGAATGAATCTGACGAGCAAAAAATCAAAATAAGCAATGCAGACAGACCTATCCATATATTATTTAATATATCAAAATCTCAATGCATTGTCACAAATGAAACTGATTGTAATTTTTTATTTCCAATGTCCACATATATATATGGAGAGATAAAATCAAAAGAATTTTCTATTATATACAAAAGCAAACAAAAAATAAAAATTATTGACATTCTGTTTTATCCTCAATTTTTTATGGGAGACAAAACTATATCATGTAAAGAATCTTATGATTTATTAAATGAGATGAAAATTGATATTTTCTCTGAAACAGCGTCTCTTACAAGCACATTTATGCGATTAATAATCCAGCAGATAATTGAATTTCATAGGCAGAACTACTGCAACTGTTTTCAATTAGAAAATATCTTTTATACGGGAAAAGTAATAGAAATTTTAGAATGTGTTTCTGAACGAATCATAGAGAAGAAATCTGCACTCCCATCTGCAAAATTTGCACACAACATTGGGCAGGCAAAAGAAATTCTGGAATCTGACCTGGTCAATCCGCCCTCTCTGGAAGTACTGGCAGAACGGGTGGGAATGAGTCTGCCTCATTTCAAACGTATTTTTAAGCGATTAACCGGAATAACAGCATATGGCTTTTTGAAGCAAAAACGGATGGAGGTCGCGCTTGCCCTGCTGATGAATGATTCTCAAACGATCAGCCAGATCGCGGACCAGGTCGGATATAGCAGTAAAAGCCACTTTACAAAAGCCTTTGTGGAACATTTTGGAGTACGGCCTTCCTCTTTTCGCGGAACAACCTGCAGCGAACTCCCTGATTAGAATATCAGGATAAAAATTTAACATTTTTCTGTAATCAAAAGTCGCCCCTCTTTCTCTGCTTCCGCGGACTGCCAGATCAATTCAAGACGTATTGAACAGTGTGCAATCAAAAAACAAGGGGCAAACTGCGAAGCTCAGCCACCTCCTGCCAGTCCGGCAGGACTGAAACAGAAAAATCATCCCAGTAAAAGGCTGCGTGCTGTAAAAAAAGACGCGTGGTTACGGGTTGCTGACCATACAGTGGATCGCCAATAATCGGGAAACCAGCCCCAGCGAGGTGCGCTCTGATCTGATGCCGCTGTCCTTTGACAATACATGCCTCAACAAGTGTTTTGTTGCCGTCAAAAAGATGAACAGGCCGGATCAGGGTATGGCGGAGTGAGGAAGGTTCTTCCTTTTTCAACACCCTGACTTTCTTTGTCTTCCGGCAATCCAGGGCCCGTGTGCATACAAATTCTTCCCTGACCCCACCGGCAACCAGAGCCAGATAGATCTTTTTCATCTCTCCGGCTTGCTGGGCACGCAGATATGCCCCCCGAACATGGTTTTCAGTTGCCACAAGCACAATCCCGCTTGTCAGATAGTCAAGCCGGTTCAAAAGAACAGCCTGCGGACCAAGCAAATCCGGCAGCATATCTTCAAGGCTGCCTCCCTTACCACTCTGGGAATGCAATCCCGGCGGCTTATAGATGGCAGCCAGTCCTTTTTCCCGCGCCAAAACGTACACCCCGTTCTCCAGCTTGTTTTGCTCACAAGTGGAAAACACAAGCTCGATGTCCTGACCTTCCCGCACTTTCATTCCCGCAGCAGCGTCCTGTCCGTTCACACGCGCTCTTCCCTCAGCAATCCACTTCCTTCTCTTGCGCAACGACGTGTGCGGATAAAAAAAGGCCAGCGCCTGATCAAGACGTTTGCCAGCAAGGCAGGCGGGAATATGATGATGTGTTTTCAAAAGTCAGTTCTTTTTGGAGCGGGGGTGAGCGCTGTCATAAACAGCAAGAAGCTGATCCATGCTCAAATGCGTGTAACGCTGGGTTGTGGAAATACGGGAATGGCCGAGCAGTTCCTGCACAGAACGCAGATCCGCGCCAGAAGAAAGCAGATGCGAGGCAAATGAATGCCGCAGATAGTGAGGACTTATATGCTGAATGATTCCGGCTTCCAGACTGGCTTTTTCAAGCAGCCTTGAAGCAGTCCGTCTGCTCAGCGGCTTGCCTTTTTCGGTTAAAAAAAGTTGTTTTTCTTCCCGTACGCCACGCGTTTCAAGATACTGACGTAAACTCTTAATGCAGGCGGCAGTCAAAGGCGAAATCCTTTCCTTGCTTCCTTTTCCATGCACCCGTACCCAGCCTTCATCAAGATTCAGGTCTTCAATTCGTACCCCCAGGGCTTCGCTGATACGCAAACCGGAACCATACAGCAGCTCGAACAGGGCCTGATCCCGCAAACCGGCAAAACCCGTGCGTTCCTGATCCAGCAAAGCGTAGGCCTGATCAACATTGATCATTTTGGGACGGGCCTTGACCTGCTTTGGATTGCCAATATCACGCAAGGGACTTTCAGCGCAGATCCCGTTTTTTTTCAAAAAAATATAATATGCACGCAAGGTTGAAAGTTTACGGGCCAATGATGATTTGGCCAGATGTTTTTTATGCAGATGGGCGAGATAAGCATGAAAAATGGCGGGGTTGAGTTCCTGCGGCCGCTCAAGAGAAAGACCCTTTTCCTGAAAAAAGCATTCTGCCTGCTGCAAATCCGCCTGATAGGCCCGAAGGGTTGCTGTAGCGTACCCCTTTTGCACCTCCAGGTAAGAAAAAAAACTAGTCAGCCAGGACTTGCTCACTGCCTTCTCCTTGTCTCTGATCAAGCACGTAACAACTGGCAGGATTTTTCTTTGCCTTTTTCTTCAGATTCATGGAAATCTGGGACGCCTGACCAAAGTGACTGAGTTTTCCGCCAATATTAAACACAACAGCCAAAGAAATGGCCATAAGCGGAAAAGTCTGCAATTTCCCCTGCCTGTCCGTAGAAAGGATGCAACGTCTTTCCTGATCTTCAAGATCGTAAAAACTGGGTACAATACTGTCAAAACTGCTGATAATTCTCTGGCATACCAGTGCCGCCTTGTCCGGCGGAACAATACAGACGAAATCATCTCCCCCGATATGGCCGATAAACGCGCTGCCATCAGTGATAAGGCGGCGTACACAGTTGACAATAACACGGGCAGCCATAAGCAGCACTTCATCGCCACGGGAAAAGCCATACTTGTCATTAAATGATTTGAAATGATCGAGATCGCTGTAGATAAGGGCAAAGTCTTCCTTGCGGTCAATCAGATCCTGAATACGGTTTACAATGGACGTATTGCCCGGCAATTTGGTCAACGGACTCGCATCCAGCTCTCTGCCGGCCCGAACAAGTGTCAGCTCCAGACGAATTTTCGCTTCCTGCGTATCAATCGGCAGGAACAAAAAATCATCAGCCTCCACTGTGGCAAAATCAATGTCCATGCCTTCCGGCTCCAGACAGATCACAACCGGAAGCTGCCGGTACACATTTTCACTTTTTATCAGCTTGATAATGTCCACACCGGAAAGCCCGGACAACAGGGTGTCAACAACCAAAAGATCCGGCGGATCATTAAACAGTCTTTCAATGGCCTCCTTTCCGCACTGAAAGCATGTCCACTCCACCTCGTCTACGGGCCAGATCGCGGTTAAGGCATCTGCCACATCTTTTCTGGCACAGATAAGAAAAAACTTTTTGGCTCTTTTCATTTGGTCAATATGCTATGAGGAAAATCCTGAAAGATCCATAAAATCAGATTCAAGTTCACTCATCAGTTCATCAAGGCCGGCAAGGTTCAGCCCTAAAGCCTCCAGCACGCCCTCCTGTAAATAACTGACCTGATCGTCGCCGCTGTACCCAATCTCAAAAACCCGGGCCAAAAAATTCGCCAGATGAACGATCTGGGCCATGTCAGGATAAAACTCAGCAGAAAGTGGCCGGTGGTGGTATGCCAGCGCCTCTTTCAGTCGCACCGGCAGATTCCAGTGGTCGGCGATCCAGGCGTTAATACGGTCATGCCCAAAACCCAAAACCTCTTTTTCCGCCTGCAAATACGTGATATTTTTTTCTTTGGCTATCGTGTCAATCTGATCTTTCAGCTCAGGGAGCTGGAGTGCGGCAACAACCTTGCCCAAATCGTGCAGCAAGCCGCCAAGCGAATATTCCTCAGGATCGCGCTTGCCCAGTTTCTGGGCGATACGGGTACAGGCAACCGCGCAGGCAAGGCTGTGTTCCCACAAACCCGACATGCTTTTATTCATGGCGTCAAAAACAGAGGTGCCGATAATCAGCCCGCGAACCACGTTAAACCCCAGTAAAACAAGCGCGTGTTGAATAGTTCCAATGCGACGGGGAAAACCATAAATCGGAGAATTGACCATCTTGAGCACCTTGGCTGACAAGACCTGATCCCGGGAGATAACCCTGGCAATCTGCTCTGTGGAGGAAGAAGGGTCTTCCACCAGCCGGTTCACCTCTTCAAGAACTTCGGGAAGAGTTGGTAAATCCTTTACTTCCAGCAGCTTGCCTTTTTGCTGTGTGCGCAAATCATCCATTATCTTCTCCCGCGTCCTGACCGGTGCCGCTCTCAAGCATGGCTTTATTCTGATAATACCCCACCAGAGCGGCTTTCACCTTTTTCATCCAGGGATCAGCTTCATACTGACGAAACAAATAATCCAGCCGTTCAATCTTTTCATCATAGGGCCCTTTACCGTCAGTGGCAGCCAGGGGACTCCCCCGCACAATCACACTTTCAATACCCATATTTTCCAGACGCTGAATCAGACTTTCTGTCAGCTCAGTTCCCGCGCCGATCAGGGTCATGCCGTTCGCGCGGGTAACCGGTTTTTCCAGCACCATTCCCGGCTGCGCCATTGGTAAGGGAACCTTTTGCATATATCTCCTCTCGTTTACCGGACGGTCAGAACCAATCTGTCAAAAAGTCGACAGCAAGACGTAACGCATACCTGGAAGACAGCGGATACGCCCTGCCAGTTCAAGATCAAGCAAAACAGCAGGCAGTTCATGGCCGGCCCAGCCAAGCTCTCGTTGCAGGCTATCAATATGCCGACTTTCTCCATCTTGCAAACATTTTACAACCAGGACCTCCTTTGCACTCAGACCGACAAAATCATGGTTCCAATTCCGCCCGCTGTTTTCCTTCGTGTCCGGTGCCAAAAAAGCTCGTAACTGCGGAGCAAGCTCGACCAAAATATCCTGCGCAGACTGGGTCAGCACCCCGCCCTGCCTGATAAGATAATGACAACCCTCAAATTTCTTTTGATCCACCGGCCCAGGAACGGCAAAGACTTCCCGCCCCTGCTCCAGAGCCAGACGGGCTGTCACCATGCTGCCGCTTTTTATCGCGGCCTGCACAACAACCACGCCCAGACAAAGCCCGCTCACAATACGGTTGCGTACAGGAAAGTTGTGTCCTTCCGGTTTCGTGCCCGGAGCAAATTCCGAGACAATAAGCCCCTCCTGAAACAACCGCTCTGCAATGTCCCGGTTAAGAGCAGGATAGATAATATCCAGACCTGTTCCCAAAACAGCAATGGATTTTCCCGTACCTCCCAACCCGGAAAGATGAGCCTGGCGATCAATGCCACAGGCAAGACCGGAAACAATACAGATCCCGCTCGCTGAAAGTTCCTGACAAATTTTTTCTGCCTGCCTGAGTCCGTAAGAAGAGCAACCGCGGGAACCAACAACCGCAACAGCAGGACTTTGCAAAAGCTCCCGCCGCCCCGAAAAATAAAGAAGAACCGGCGGGCCGGGAATCGCACGCAACCGCGCGGGATAGTCAGGATCTGTGTATAAGACAAACCTGTCTTTACGGGCCCAAACAAGATCCGCTTCCCGCTGAATCGCTTCCCTGTCTTCCTGACTCGCGGCCTGTCCTTTTGAAGCCAGACCTGCTTCACTCCACTGCCGCCTGTTTTGAATGGCAGCACGGGCCGAGCCAAAATGATCAAGCAATTTTTTCCAGGTTATGGCTCCAATTCCTGGAGTATGACGCAGGGCCAGACAGGCCAGAAATTCCTGCCAACGCTCTTTGTCCTTTTGCTCAGGCACGGCACTCAAAGCGTCCTCAATTTGCACAAGGCCAGAACAGCAGTCCGTGAATGAGGATAGGTACGAAGAATCGTCTGTAAATAGAGCTCCGCGCTTTCTGTATTTTTCAGATGAAGACAGCTGTAGGCGGCTTTCAGCATCGCGTCAGCTGCCTTTTGGTGCTTAGGATACAACTCCCAGACTTTCTTGAAACTGAGTAAGGCCGCGATATATTCCTGCTGCAAATAATAGGATTCTCCAAGCCAGTACAATACGTTTGGCATTAAGGGACTATCCGGCCATTTTTTTTGAAAATCCATAAATGCCTTTCTTGCGGAAAAAGCGTCACCGGCCAGCAGGACAGAAAGAGCATTCTGATAAACAACCTGAGGAGCAGGAGACCGGTCCTGCTTCCTTTGCCGCAAAGGAGACGAGTCTGAATCATTGACAATCGTATCCGCGAGCTGGTCGGCCAGCCTTTCTTTTTCCCGATCAGAATGATTGGCAATTGCGTATGAAAGGGCTTTTATTGGTCTTTCTTCTTTTATAAAGGAATCCCGCTGCTGGAAGACTCGCTCCTGATTTTCAGTTTGGAAATCTCCCAAAACAGGTTGTTGAGCTTGAGGACTCTGACACGCAGGAAAAAAAACCAGAAAAAAGACCCAAGAAACAAAATATAAAACATTTCTTGTCAAAAGCATGAGTTCCCTTGGGGCAATCAGTTAGAAAAATCTTCTGGTCTAAAGGATATGTCACGGGAACAAAAAAGACAAGAGACACGCTAGCCCTTCACCCTTGCCTCGTACTGATTTTTGAGGCAAGAAACAAAAGCCTTTTCCAACGTAACAAGAAAAAGGATAACAGATGATACAAACTGATCTTATCATGCTCCCTCTTTGGGCTCTTGGCTGTTGCATGGCGGCCTGTACCATAGTTGTTCCAATGATCGCCTGGGGTTGCGAAATTGTTGGGCAGCAAACCCAAAAGATGTTTTGGGACAAATTCGCCAGCCAATCCCTGAAACTGGTAAAACTGAGTCTAGCCGGACTGCTTGCTGTCCTTGCAGTTCCTGTTTTCACGCACTTTCACGAACTGGCTGCCGTAATCAAAAATGTTTTTTGGGTACAGATGGCTCTTGGCTTGTCAGGCCTTTTTGCGCTTTTCCTTTTTCTGTACGAAGCCGGCTGGAAAAAATGCAGGAAACAAAAAGGAGCGCATATTTTTCTTGGCGGATGTACAGTTCTGCTGGCCAAAGCCGCTTTCTGGACGGCATGTTACGCTGCTCTTCAATATACTGAAAAAACAGACCTGATCCTGCAGCGTCCTTTTTCAGGGGCCAGCCTAGGTGTATGGTTTGTCCTGCTTGGCGCGGCAATCGCCTTTGCCTGTGTTGGACTTTTTGTTCTTCTGCGAAGAAATAAAGATGATTTTGGACGGGATTACTACCGCTTCGCGCTCTGTTTCAGCTTTAAGTGGGCACTTGTTTTTTTTGTTTTCCATTTCAGTGCCTATCTTTTTCCTGATATGGACAAACTGCCTCAGCTCACCCAGGGCCCGCTTCTGCCCGTCCTGATTTTTGCGATGGGAACAGGAGCAGGAACAATCTGGCTCTGGAAACGAATTGCCTGCCATGCCAACCCGGTGGCCCAAAAATCGGCTGCTGTACTGGGAATTGCGCTGCTGTACGGCTTTATCTGTGCCAGTCTGCTTCTCCAGACAAGCAGACTGAACAAGAGTAACCTGCCTCTGCCAGAAACTGCATCCGGCACGCTCTTTCTTTTACAAAGCGCCCCGCGAAGTGGCAGCGCGATAGATCTCATGCGGATCAAGGATAAGGGTAACACTCCCGTCTCCCATAATCGTTGCGCCGGAAATGCCGTGTAAGGTACCCAGGTAATCTCCAAGGGACTTGATTACGATCTCCTGGCGCTCAAGCAGGGAATCAACGATCAGGCCAACCTTGCGCTTATTGATGGTTAAAATGACAATGGGTAATAATTCCCTGTCATCTTCTTTTCTTTCAGGTAAATTGAGAAGTTCCGCCAGCTCCACAATCCCAAGGACTTCACCTCTCAAAGTGAGTGCCTTGCGTTTGTTCACCTCGCTGAGCTTACTGGCCTCAATCTTTGTTGTTTCTGAGACCGCGTCCAAGGGAATGGCAAACATATCTCCACCGACCTTGACCATCAGCGCGTCAATAATCGCCAATGTAAGCGGCAAAGACAGAGTAAAGCGAGAACCTTTTCCAAGCTCGGACTGAACGCTGACGTTACCTTTTAATTCCTTTATGTTGCTGCGCACAACATCCATTCCCACGCCACGTCCTGAAATATCGGTAATCTTCTCGGCAGTTGAAAATCCTGGAGCAAAAATCAGATCAATAGCCTCACGATCGTCCATATTTCGGGCATCGTCTTCTGTTATAACGCCCTTTTCAACAGCTTTGGCCTTGGTTTTTGCCGGATCAATACCTTTCCCGTCATCTTCAACCTCAATCACCACAGAATTTCCCTGATGAGAAGCCCTGAGCCAGACTTTTCCAACCGGATCTTTTCCCGCGGCAATTCTTTCTTCTTCCCGTTCAAGACCATGGTCAACAGAGTTGCGAAGCAGGTGAACCAATGGATCGCCGATAATTTCAACGACACTCTTGTCAAGACCGGTCTCTTCTCCAGAGGTTATCAGCTCAACTTTTTTATCACTTTTCCGGCTCAGATCCCTGATCAAACGGGGAAAACGGGAAAAAACAGTCTGGACGGGCACCATACGCACAGCCATGATTGTATCCTGCAGATCATCAGAAATCCGGGCCATGGAATATGTTGTTTCCGTTAACTGCTGAGCAATCTCAGCGGGGTCCTGTTCTTCTTCCAGTCCCCGCGCCAGCATGGCAAAACGATTTCGGTTAATAATAAGTTCGCCGATAAGGTTCATCAGATGGTCAAGTTTTGAATGGTCAACTCTGACAGTGCTTGACCCTTTTCCCTTACTATCTTTCCCTCCTGCCTGAGCCGCCTTCTGTTTTGCGGCCGCAGCAGATGTACCAGCGGCAGATTGAGCGGCTTCCGGCACGGAAAGGCCGGATTCCTCTTTGGGTTCGGGAGCGGACTGCGCGCTTTCCTGAGACAGTATGAATTTTTCAATAATCTGCTCAATTATTTCAGTTTCCTGCATCAAAATATCATACATATCGGAAAAATCCATCTCCGAATTCCGTGCCTGATCAACCAGACCGGCTGTCCGTTCAGCGTACACCCTCAAATCATCATGTTCCATGTAGCTGGCGGAATTTTGTATCGTCACCAAAGAACGATACAGGGAGTCGATACTTTCCTTATGCTGCCCATCTTCTTTTAACACGCCAAGAGCCTTGTAGATATTCGCTTTTTGCTGGTTCGCCGTATCCTTGAAGATGCTTAAATCATCATTTTCTCCACCAGAAGCAGATGACACTTTCTGTTTTGTTCTGGCAGGTATTGCTCCACGATTTTCAATACAGGCCCGAAGCTGGGCGACATTGGCCTCAACATCAACAGGGGTCACCTCACCGTTTTCCAGATTGATTCCCGTGGCCAGATTTTCCATACTATCCAGACAGGAAAGCAGAAGGTCAATAACAGCGCGGGAAACGGGAATTTCTCCTTTTCTCACTCCATTCAGCAGGGTCTCGGCTTCATGGGTCAGGGCGTTAAATTCCTTATACCCAAGAATACCACTGTTTCCTTTCAAGTTGTGGAAATAACGGAAAATATCATTTACCAGACGCTCCTGTTCATCAGGTTCGGCCTGCTCAAGATGAACCAGACTCTCATTAAGGGCCGAAACAGTCTCCTGCACTTCCTCATAAAAATTTTGCAAGTGTGAAGAAGTGCCCATCTTAAGAAGATAGGGCTCCAGGGATTGAGTGGAAGTCTCCTGTGCTGCGGCTTCTGCCCCGGAAACTGCGGGAGCTTCTTCGCTTTTCCCTTCCAGAATAATCCCGAAACGCTCAACAATCTCTGAGGTATCAACATCACCTTCATTCCCTGTTTCCTCAAGATTATCAATAAGTTCCCGCAAAACGTCCGTGGCCTGCAAAATAGCGTCCATTATTTCCGGTGTTGCGCGCATCCGGCCCTTACGCAGCTCATCCAGAACATTTTCCCCTTTATGAGCCAGATTATTTATAACATTTAGGCCCAAAAAACCGGAAGCCCCTTTCAAGGAATGCATTGGCCGAAAAATATCATCAAGAAGAGCAAGATTGTCAGGTTCTTTCTCAAGTTCCAACAAATTCGGCTCAATACTCTCCAGATGCTCTCTGGCTTCTATAACAAATGCTGCGAATATCTCGGCATCCATGAAATCCTGTCCCATCTTTACTCCTTAGCCTGAAATCTACCCGCCATCTGAGACTGCAATCTTAATGTTGTCCAAGCAACATTTTTATATTTTTTACCAGCTTCTCAGGTTGAGCAGGCTTTACCATGTACAGATTCGCTCCAAGCCCGATCCCGTTCTCGATATCCCGTTCCCGTCCTTCTGTGGACAAAATAATAATCGGAATATCTCGATATGCCTCCTGTTCACGGACATTTTTTATAAAAGTAAAGCCATCCATGCGAGGCATGTTTATATCAGACAAAATCAATGCTATCTCACCTTGAGAGGAATATAATTTTTCAAGTCCGTCAATACCATTTTCTGCCGTTACAACATGAAAACCTTCTTTTCTCAAAATAAACGCCACAAGATTCCGGACAGTCTTTGAGTCATCAACAACAAGAATCTGATTTGACATGCACTACTCCACTACTTAATCTACAATTCTCTTTATAACTCTATCAATCGCAACAATTCCGATTAATTGATCCTTCAGCTTGATTACACCACAAACAAGGTCATCTCCATTATTGCTGATTCCCCAATCTATCTGATCCTGCCCAACCCTATACATTGTCGCAATGGAATGAATAATCAAGCCAACCTGCAATTCATTAAATCGGCACACCACAATAAACTTGAAATTCATGTCAGCATTTTCCTTGCCCAGCAATCTGTCAAGACGTATCAAAGGCGTCACCCGGCCACGCAAATTCGCGATCCCGGCAATAAATCTGGAAGCAGAAGGCAGCTTTGTCGGTTCAACATATGTCACAACCTCCTGAACGCAATCGATAGGAAGCACAAACTCCTGTTCACTGACTTTGAAACTTACAAGCTGAATCTCCTGGCGTTCCTGCAAATCGTCAGCAATGGTTCTCTCGTCAAGAGCAAGTTCTGTTTCGCCCTGAAAAATATCGGTTCCGACTACAATCTGCTCTTCTGCGTGCTTGACTTCCTCTTCCAGTACAGTCAGCATCTGGAGTCCAGAATCAATATCAATATATTTTTTTAAAAACGCTTTTTCCGGGCCGGAAAACTCCTCAATGCCCTCCTCAGGTGACCATTGTTCTTGCTCAAGGAAATATTGCTCAGGACTCTTCATCAGCTAACAGCTCCTTGGCTAACAGCATGTATTCCTTAGCCCCGCGTGAGGCAGGCGCGACTTCAAAAATAACCCGTCCCTGAGCAGAGGCCTCACGAAATTTTGTGTCCACATTGATGACAGTCCTGAAAAAATTCTTTTGCACCTTTGTCTGCAGTAATTGTAAAACCCGGCGACAGGCACTTGCCCGTTGGTCAAACATCGTTGCCAAGGCCTTAAACCGAGTTTTTTTCCGGGTCGCCTTGTTGACCACACGCATCGTATCGAACAGCAGCCGCAAACCATGCAGGGCAAGAAAATCTGTCTGAATCGGAATAATAAGCAGATCCGCGCAAACAAGAGCATTAACCAAAAGCACTCCAACATAAGGCGGACAGTCGATAAGAATATAATCATACTGTCCCTTGAGATGCTTGAGTGCCTGTTCCAGGATACGTCCCTTTCCGGGAGTCTCTTTCAAATCCGCATCCAGATAAGAAAGCTGCACATGGCTGGGAACAAAATCAAAGGGTAGACGGCTGCTTTTGGTAATGATTCCCTGCCATTTCTCTTCAGTGTCCTGCGTAATACCCGCCCGAAAGATATCAAGGATACTTCCGCGCACGTCTTCCTGGAAAATAGATAAATGCACAGTCGCGCAGGCATGTGGGTCAATATCAATCAAAAGAACCTTTTTCTTGAGTATGGAAAGTGCAGCAGCCAGAGACAAAGCCGTTGTGGTTTTGCCAACTCCGCCCTTTTGATTCGCAATGACCAAAACCTGAGTATTCATTCTTCCCCTGCAAGAGAGTTATGCCCTGTCCGCAGCTATCTCCTTTTTGAGCAGCTGATATAGTGCTTTCCAATCATCTTCATAAACATCTACAAATTTTATGCCAAGTTTATAACCAGCCCCTCCAGCATTTTTTTCCACCCGGGCAACTTCAGCCACTGCATTCAGGGAACTTCCAATATCGCTCTCAAAAACCTTGAAAAAACCAGGATGAAATTTGTTAAGCAGCGAAATATAAATCGCGACCTGCAGTTGTTCTCCAACCTCAAATTTCTCCGCAGATTCAAGTAACAGACCTCCCGCACTGATATTCAGGCACGAAACCTCTTTTGCTCCACCCGCACTGAGAGGAAAACAGAATTTTTTTACCTCTACACGATATTTTTTAGCCAGTCGCTCATACTGTCTACGCTCTTCTGACATTTATTCCTCCTTTACATACACGATTGAGCCCGGATGGTGTGTAGGCTTAAACACCCTGGAAATATTATGCAAGGACTCTGAGTGACCAATAAAAAGATAGCCTCCCGGCAAAAGATTATCATAAAAACTGCTTACAACCCTTTTTTTCATATCCTCATCGAAATAAATAATAACATTACGACAAAAAACGATATGTGAACTCTCAACCCGTTTCAGCTGCATGCGATCATTTAAGTTTATCGGACCAAACGATACCAGTCTTTTCACCTCAGGCTTTATCTCATACCGGCCGAGTCCATTTTTTGTGAAATAAGAAGAAATAATCCCTGGAGGAGTTGTTCTCAGGGCATAGTCAGAATACATCCCTTTTTCAGCAGTTTTCAGTACCTGTTCTGACAGGTCATTGGCTGTAATACGAATATCCCATGAAGCAATTTCTTTCTTCAGCAGTTCATGCAAAATAATAGACACGGTATACGGTTCCTCGCCAGAGGAACAACCCGCGGACCAGATACGTATTTTCTTCTGCCTCTTACTTCGCAGATCTTCTATCAACTGCTTGAGTATAATATCCTGAAAGACTTTCAGTTGAGGGGGATTACGAAAAAAACTTGTCTCATTGGTTGTAATAACCTCAAAAAGACGCTTTAACTCTTCTCTTTTTCCCGCATCAAAACGCAGGTAATAATAATACTCACCAAATGTTTTGAGACCAAGAGCCTTCAGCCTGTTCGCCAGTCTGTTTTCAAGCAGATACTTTCTGTTCTCAGCTACATAAATACCAGTTTGATCATAGATAAAATCTCGTAACTGCAAAAAGTCATTATCCGTAATCTTCAAGCTATCTACAGTAGTTGTTAAAAGCGCTACCATTGAGCGTCCCCTTTACATTCATTCTGCATATTCTCAAGCGTAGAGGCTACAACAGCCTGCAACTCCCCATCGCTCGCCCCCAAAAGACCGATTAAAGCCTTAAGAGCTGCTTCTCCCCGAATTTTTCCCAACGCCTTTACAGCCTTAACCGGAACGACCTGAAAGGGATAGTCCAAAAGCGTAATGAGATCAGAAACAGCGGCCTGAACCCTGCGTTCACCCAAGGCCTCTATTGCTCTTGTTTTTACCCAATCGTCGTCATGCTGCAAGGCGCTTATTAAGTATCTGTCTGCTATCTCAAGAGAGGATTTCTGCAACATCTCAACCGCCGCCAAACGCACGTCCTTGCTTTCATCTTGCAGACAAGCAGCGACAACAGACAACATTTCTTCTTCTTTTGAGGTCTTAAATAAAAATTCAAGAGCCACCCGGCGAACATCAGAAAATTCATCTTTCAGGCACCGGTGAAAAACATCCTGAAATTTTTTCGGCTCCAGACGTCCAAGCCCATACACGCCCAAAAGCCTTTGAACCGAATCAGAGGATTTCGACATCTCCAGCATTTTTTCTATTATTTTTTCGGTGTTAATGGCGATACAAGCATTAAGAGCCGCCTCTTTCACATCATCATAAGGATGCTCCAGGAAAGAAATAACAAGCTCATCAACATCGGCAAACGCCATTCTGTCGCCTAAAAAGTATAAAGCGTCTTTTATGCTGGACGCGTCAAGATCCTTTCTGCGCAGCAAGGATACAAAGAAATGCTCATGCCGGGCCTGGGCGATACGAGAAAGGGTCTTACTCATCACAGTCTGCACATCACGCGAAAAGACCTCAAAATATTTAAGAAGCAAATCAGCCCCGCCCTCATCACCTATCAAGCTCAGGGCCTCAGCCACCACCATCGCCAGACTCTCGTCTTTCTCACTGAGCGCCTGCTCATAAACAGGAGCAAAAAAGCCGATTTTAGCGACAAGTGACAATAAAAACTCGCGGCGCTCAAGTGCGACATCAACCGGAATCCGGGCTACAATACGTAAGACCTTTTCAAGACCAGCCTCTTCCCCAAAAAAGGAAAGGCCCTTTATAGCGGCATCCTGAACACTTTCATCTTCGTCATCAAGGGCAATAACCAGAAAATCACGGATTCTTTCCCTTTCTTCTTCAGCCAAAAAAGAAAAAAACATCTCTCCCGTGAGCTTGACAAGAGCTTTCAATATCTTGTTGCGCAAGGTAAGAGAAGAGGTGTCCAGGCGCTTTAGCAGCAAGGGAATGGCCCTGACTTCACCCATTTCTCCCAGCGCGTCAACAACCATGGCAGAAACGAACTCAGAACTTCTGTCAAAGGTTTCAACCATCATATTAATGACAGAACTGTCTCCGATCTTCAACAAGGCCTCAATAACAGCAAATTGCACCCATTCCTCATCTTCTTCCAAAGCACGGGATAAGGCATCCACGGCCTCATGATGCCCAAGCTCTCCCAGACTGACTGCGGCCTGATACCGGACATTGACCTCAGAATCTGTCAGCAGGCTTTCACTCAAGGCTGATACAGCGCCCGTACGCCCGGATGTCCCCAGAATATCTGCTGCGAAAATACGCACATCAGGGTCGCTATCCTGCAATAACCGGACAAGAGAATGAAGATTTTGTCCACCAATGGCCCGCAAAATATCCATTGCCAGATTTCTGACAACGACCTGGTCAACCCTTAGCAGAGGGATCAAGGCCTCAACAGCCTCTTTACCGCCAATTTTTCTCAAAGCGAAATCAGCAGCTTCCTGCACTCCGACATTACCTGTTGCCAACAGCCTGGCCAGCTCAGAAACAGCCTCTTGCAAAAACTTTTCTCCTGCGGCCCACGCGCCCTCCCGTTGCACATCGACGTCGCCGCTCTTCAGCATTTCAAGAATCTGTTTTTTATCCATAACAACCTCTGTTAAGGTCTAACTGTATATATATGTCAGTATACCTTCGGCAATCGCGTCCAGGTCAAATACTTTTTCCACAAGCCCCGCATCAACAACAGCCTTTGGCATGCCGTACACAACACAGGTTGCTTCACTTTGCGCCAATCCTTTTCCCCCTTTCTCTTTCAGGACACGCATGCCCTCTACTCCGTCATGCCCCATACCGGTCAGCATAACGCCAAGTGTCCGGTCTCCGGCAACTTCTCCGGCTGAGGCAAACAACACATCGGCCGAAGGTTTGTACAGGGCGGAAGCAGGCTCTGAAGTGACCTTGACCACAGGCATGATTCCCTGCCGGTCCAAAACGATATGACTTCCCCCCGGAGCAACATACACCTTTCCCGGAGCGACAGCATCGCCGGTTTCGGCCTCCTTCACAAAAAGCTCGGAAGAGTCATTCAGCCGGCGGGCAAAAGGGCCGGTAAAGGCTTTTGGCATATGCTGGGCGATAAGAATTGACGCAGGAAAATCCTTTGGCAGTTCAGACAAAATCCTTTGAACAACCGGCGGCCCACCAGTTGAAACGCCAATAACAACAATATCCCGACAGCGCACTCCCTTACGCACGGTTAACGGCTCGCCATCATCCTTTTTCCTTGGTCTTACCGGAGCAACCCTTCTTCTGGCGACCGAACGAACCTTTTCGCGCAGTTCTTCTTCAATCTTGATGATGTCCAGCGAAACTTTGGAAAGCTGTTTAGGGATAAAATCAACAGCACCATTTTCCATGGCCTTCAAAGTCGCTTCCGCGCCATCAGTCGTCAAAGAACTGACCATAATAACAGGACGGGGCATCTCCATCATAACCCGTTTCAAGGCGGTCAAGCCATCCATTTCGGGCATTTCTATGTCCATCGTGACTACATCAGGGTTGTACTGCCTGATAACATCAAGACCCTCTTTTCCATTTTTGGCAGTCGCGACCACATCAATATTAGGATCGTTATTCAGCATTGAGCTCAGGGCCTTACGCATAAAAGCAGAGTCATCCACCACAACAACAGTAATCTTGTTGCCAGACAAGCCAGACGAAGATTCTTTCATAAATTCTCTCTCAAATAAGTGTGCCTTTCAAAAAGGACTGTCACAAAAGACGCTCCTCAACGAAAATTGCGTATAAATGATTTCATACCCAAAGGCAACTCTTAAACACTTTGCCCAATCCGCTTCCGCACAGGACAAGAGAACGAAAACAAACTCCCTGAAAAAATATCTTTTCCGGGCTTGCCTGCCATGCCTGGGCGCATAAATTTTATCCCGCTGTCTGCTTTTCAAGTAAAAAGCGGGATTGCAAAAAACACAGGGTGTCTGCCTGCGTGTTTCCCAGACGGCTATAAAAAATGGCCCGGACTGACTGAAAAAATAAACAAAAAAAGGCAGCCCCCGCCAGGAAGCCGCCTTTTTCTCTTTTTACTCCACCCGCTTATTTCCAGCGGGCAATAGCATCTTTAATAACTTTTTTTGCCTCTTCAATGCCTTCCCAGGCTTTGACCTGGGTTGAGCCCGGCTTTTTCAAATCTTTGTAATGGTTGAAATGAAACTCAATCTGCTTGAGCAGCTGGGCAGGAACATCAGCCAGGGTCTGAATCGCATTACCGTTATTTCTGTCATCAGCGGGAACAACAAGGATTTTGTCATCGACCTCATTGTCATCAACAAACTTCATCACGCCAATAATCCGGCCTTCCATATAAATACCGGTAGTCAAGGGATGATCAGTCAAAATCAAAACGTCCAGTTCATCGCCGTCTTCATCAAGGGTCTGCGGAATAAAGCCATAATTTGTCGGTTTGGCAAAGGCCTGCGGCTCCACACGATCAAGAGTAAAGGCCGCCAGCTTTCTGTCCCATTCAATTTTGTGGCATGAGCCCTCAGGGATTTCGACAACAACATTTACAATACCTTTCTCATAGTCACCGGGAGTTAAAATTTTGTTAAAATCAGCCATGTTCTACTCCTTAAATAAGTTGTGAGCCGCCTCCTGGCCCGCCACGCTGACACCGCCTATTTTTTTATTCTCACGGCCCAATACTCCTCCGCAAGAAGCTGCAAAAAACAAGGACTGACACGTGCTTTTACTTGAAGCGGCAGAATGTGCTTTTTTGTACAAGATAGATTTGCATTCGTCAAGCACTATAATCTTGCCATCTTCAGCCGGCCCGAAAAACATGCCATCGGGCTTTTTCGTGTCACACACGGCCCTCTTCCGCCAAGAAATCCTGAAAAACCATGAGAAACAGCTCGTTTCCCGGCTCCATAACTTTTATGGGAGGTTTGCCTGTTGTCACTTTGTCCATGTTCTGCTAAATGTTTTTTCTGGTGTCGGCCGCCACAAACTTTGCCAGACGTGATTGAAGGAGAAAAATACATGTCCAGAGAACAACTTGGAATGCGTATCAAAAAATTTCGGGAGATGAACGAAATCTCACGTGAAGAACTCTCCTGCCGCACTGGACTCAGTGAAAAATTTCTGCAGGCCCTGGAAGAAGATGACGTGTATCCCTCTCTTGGCCCTCTCTTGAAAGTGGCCAGAGCCATGGACATCAGGCTGGGAACCTTTCTTGATGATGTCAGCTGCGCAGACCCTCTTATTGTCAGGCTTGATGAACGCCAGGAAGAACTGAGTATGCTCAGAGACAAAGACAAGTCTCCGGATCTGCACTATTTTCCTCTTGGCAAGGGAAAGGTTGACCGGCATATGGAACCTTTCTTTATTAAAATCATGCCTGAATCCGCTGAGGAAAAAAAACTGACTTCTCACGAGGGAGAAGAGTTCATTATTGTTATTTCCGGCGAGGTTGAACTCATTTACGGCCAGGAAACCCATATTCTCAAAGCCGGAGACAGCATGTATTATAATTCCATCATACCGCATCACGTTAGCTGCGTCTCTGAGACTGCTGCGGAAATCTACGCGGTTGTGTACATTCCCGAATAATGTTCAGGCAGGATATGACATCTCACTCCCAAAATGACACAAACCGGCCAGCGCTTCAGGAAAAAACCCTCGGCGCGATACTTGACGACACGATTGAAAAATATCCGGACAACGAGGCCGTTGTCTACATCGACAGAGACTTCAGGTTAACCTACAGGGGATTTGGCGATATTGTCGATCAGCTCGCCAAGGGACTTATGTATCTTGGAGTAAAAAAAGGCGACAAACTCGCAATCTGGGCAACGAATGTGCCGTTCTGGGTCACACTCCAGTTTGCCACAGCCAGAATCGGTGCGATCATGCTGACCATAAACACCCTGTATAAACAAAATGAACTGGCCTACGTGCTGGAGCAGTCTGAGGCTGAACATATCGCCATTATTGATAGCTTCAGAGACTCTGATTACATTCAGATTCTGTACGAACTTGTTCCCGAACTCAAAACCCATACCCGAGGAGAAATGAAAAGCAAGCGTTTTCCCGCCCTGCGCAATGTCTTTTTTCTTGGGCATGAAAAACACCGGGGCATGTATTCTATTCCTGAAGTTATGGCGCTGGGAAAAATGGTCAGTCAGGAAGATTACGAAACCCGCAAGCAGAGCATCTCTCCTTTTGATGTTGTCAATATGCAGTACACCTCAGGCACAACCGGATTTCCAAAGGGAGTACAACTTACTCACTATAATATTGGCAACAACGGACGCTGGATAGGAAGACACCAACATTTTACGGAAAAGGACAGGGTTTGCCTGCCAGTCCCGCTCTTTCATTGTTTCGGCTGCGTACTTGGCGTACTGGCGGCTGTAACGCATGGAGCAACGCTCATTATTCTGGAAGGCTTTGCGCCTGTGCAGGTTATGACCGCTGTGGAAGAAGAAAAATGCACGGCCCTGTATGGCGTTCCAACTATGTTTATTGCTGTTCTGGAACACCGGTTGTTTTCAAAATTCAACTTTTCTTCTCTGCGTACCGGTATTATGGCTGGAGCGACCTGCCCTGTTCGGGTCATGCGTCTGGTCATCGACCAAATGAATATGAGAGACATCACAATCTGCTACGGTCTGACTGAGGGCTCTCCTGTTATTACCCAAACCCGCATTGGAGACGAACTGACCAAAATGGTGGAAACCGTTGGCCGGCCTATGCCTGAAATAGAACTCAAAATCGTAGACCCTGAAACAGGACAAGATGTTCCAACGGGCATCCCAGGGGAAATCTGTTGCCGGGGCTACAATGTCATGAAAGGGTATTATAAAATGCCTGAAGCCACAGCCAAGGCCATAGACAAAGAAGGCTGGCTGCATACGGGAGATATGGGAAAAATGGACGAGGACGGCTATCTGTGTATTACCGGTCGTCTGAAAGACATGATTATCCGGGGCGGAGAAAACATTTATCCTCGTGAAATTGAAGAATTTCTCTATCACATGGAAGGCATTGTGGATGTACAGGTTGTCGGAGTAGAGAGCCGGAAATTTGGAGAGGAAGTCGCGGCTTTTATCATTTTAAAGGAAGGGTTTGACTACACGCCGGAAGACATACGTGATTTTTGTCGAGGGAAAATAGCCCGTTACAAGGCGCCAAGATATGTCAGCTTTGTTAAATCCTTTCCTGTAACAGCCAGCGGAAAGGTGCAAAAATTTGAGCTGAGGAAAATGGCCACCAAACTTTTTCCCCAGGCTGTCAGATAAGCCGGACACAACCAGACAAGGAAAAATATTTGCTCACACAATCCAGCACCCGCTTTCTTCACTCCCTGAAAGGGTTCATTTTTGACTGTGATGGCGTCATGTTTGACACGAGGCACTTAAACGCGCAGTATTATAACAAGGTGCTGAAACTTTTGGGGCTGAAAGCACTCACCGCGCAGCAGGAAGAACTTGCCTTTGCCCTGACAGCCGAAGATTTTTTCCGTCGTCTTGTGGCGCCGGAGCGCTGGGAAGAATTAAAAAAAATATGCACTGAATTCCCTTATGAAGCTCTGATTCCATGCATGAAAAAAGAAGAAGGACTGGACTCGTTGCTTCAGTTCCTGCGCAAAAAAGGCGTACGCTGTGCTGTAAATACAAACCGTTACGGAACAATGGAACAAATACTTGAACATTTTGGATTAACGCCATATTTTTTTCCGGTCATGACTTCGGCAAAAGTGACTTTTGCCAAACCGCATCCGGAAGGGCTGTATAACATCCTCGCCAACTGGCAGTTATCGCCCCGTGAAGTCATGTTCATCGGTGATTCTTCACTGGATATGGAAGCCGCGCGCAGAGCAGATACTTTTTTTGCGTCATTCAAAAATTCGCAGCTGCATGCGGATATCCATTTTCAAAATTTTTATTCACTTCAGACCATGCTGGCGACCGACCAGCCATCAGCCTAAACAGGAGACTGCATGTTTGTTTTTAACAATTTCATCACGGCCACCGCAAAGATATTTGATGCCATTTTAACCCTTTATTTCTGGGTTATTATCATTGCATGTATCATCTCATGGGTGCAGCCGGATCCGTATAATTCGATTGTACGAATTATTCATGGTCTGACAGAACCTATTTTTTTCCGTATCAGGAAATGGATTCCTTTCAGCTATATAAGCGGCCTTGATCTTTCACCGCTTTTTGCGCTCTTGATAATAACATTTATAAAAGATTTTTTTATAAAAACATTAGTTCAACTGGCAATAAGATAGTTTACGAAACCAACCTGTAATTTTAGCAGATAGTTTTTACTTGCTAAAAAACAGAAAAACATGGAGGGAACGTTATGGAAAAAGCAGAACTTGACCTGATTGAAAGATACAGAAAGGAAGATCAGGAACTGGACAGCCTGTGGGTAACGCATCTTGAATACGAAAAACAACTAAAGGAGCTTTCCGAAATACCGTTTCCAACACCGGAAGATGAAATGAAAATAAAGGATATAAAAAAGATGAAACTGGCTGGTAAAACACGTCTCCACCAACTGCTTGAAAGATACAAAAAGGAAAAATGATGCAACTTACCGGAGCCCGGATCCTGCTGGAATGCCTGCGTCAGGAAGGCGTAGACACGATCTTCGGTTTTCCAGGAGGAGCGGTTATTGACATCTACCATGAACTGCCGGACTTTCCTTTCCAGCATATTCTTGTCCGCCACGAACAGGGAGCTGTTCATGCTGCGGACGGATACGCAAGGGCTTCTGGTCGGGTTGGTGTCTGTCTTGTAACTTCCGGGCCCGGAGCGACAAATACGGTTACGGGCCTGGCCACAGCCTACGCGGATTCTATTCCGCTTGTTGTCTTTACCGGCCAGGTCCCGACTTCGCTGATTGGCAATGATGCCTTCCAGGAAGCAGATATTGTCGGCATTACCAGGCCCTGCACCAAACACAATTACCTGGTCAAAGACATTAAAGAGCTGGCGCTTACTGTCAAAAAAGCCTTTTATATCGCCAGCACGGGGCGGCCCGGGCCAGTGCTGATTGACCTGCCCAAAGATGTCATGCAGGCCACGGCCGAACTGGACTATCCTGAAAAGGTGCATATTCGCAGTTATAATCCCCATTATACGCCGCACCAGAGGCAGATCCCCAAAATTTTTGATTTCCTGAAACAAGCCGAATCGCCTTTGTTTTTTATTGGCGGCGGAGCTGTTTCCAGTAATGCTTCTGAAGAAATCAGCTGGCTGGCCAATTCATTACATATTCCGGTTACCTCCTCTCTCATGGGGCTTGGCGCCTTTCCCGGCAACAGCCCGCTGTGGTTTGGCATGCTTGGCATGCACGGCTGCTACGCCGCAAACATGGCCGTGCATAACGCCGACCTGATTCTGTCTATCGGAGCCCGCTTTGATGACAGGGTGACCGGCAAGCTGGATACTTTTGCGCCAAACGCCAAAATCGTCCATATCGACATTGATCCGACTTCTATCCGCAAAAATGTCTCTGTCGACGTTCCCATTGTCGCGGACTGCCGCATGGCACTCGCGTCCCTGCGGGAGCTGGTACAAAGCAAAGAGCAAACAGACTGGCAGGACAAGCACCGCGCCTGGATAGAAAAACTCAGCCGCTGGCGGGAACAACGCCCTATCAGTTACGAACCGTCAAAAGACAAGATCAAGCCACAGTATGTTGTTGAAAAGATATACGAACTCAGCAAGGGAGAGGCTATTATTTCCACAGAAGTCGGCCAAAACCAGATGTGGGCCGTCCAGTTTTTCAAATACCATACACCACGCTCTCTTCTCTCTTCCGGCGGACTTGGCACAATGGGCTATGGTCTTCCCGCTGCCATTGGCGCCCAGATTGCCTATCCTGACAAGCTGGTTGTGGATATTGCCGGAGACGGCTCAATCCAGATGAATATTCAGGAAATGGCAACAGCCGTCAGCTACGGGCTCCCGATCAATGTTGTTATATTGAATAACGGCTATCTCGGCATGGTCAGACAGTGGCAGGAACTTTTTTACAACCGCAACTACAGCTCAACCTGCCTGCACACCAATCCAGACTTTATGCTCCTGGCCAAAGCATATGGAGCCGAAGGTTTTCAGGTCAAACAACACAAAGAACTTGAACCCGCCCTGAAAGCCGCTTTTGCCTCCAGCGCTCCCACAATAGTGGACGTGTGGATTGACCCGGAAGAAAATGTTTATCCCATGGTGCCGGCCGGCGCTTCACTCACGGAAATGCTGCTTGTTTAGGAGAGGCCATGCGACATATTTTGTCTGTACAAGTTGAAAACGAACCCGGTGTCCTTTCCAGAGTTGTCGGTCTTTTCAGTGGCCGCGGGTTTAATATTGAATCGCTCAATGTCGGCCCGACTCTTGAAGAAGGTGTCTCCCTGATAACAATCACAACCAGAACCAATCAGCATCTTATTGAACAGATTATCAAACAGTTGCGAAAACTGATTACGGTCATTAAGGTTGTGGATTTGGCTGAAGTTGATGTAGTGGAACGGGAAACAGTTCTGATCAAAATCACGGCAGAGGAGCAGCACCGGGCCGAAATTCTGCGGATAGTCGATATCTTTCGGTGCAAGGTTGTTGATGTCAGCCAGACAGAATTTATTATTGAAGCCACCGGCGATCAGGGAAAAATCCAGGCCATTCTCAACCTGCTGCAGCGTTTCGGTATCAGGGAATTCAGCCGTACAGGCACACTGGCCATGCGTCGGAGCATGCAGCTACGGGAATAAAAGGCTGTCAGTCTCCTCACAGACAAAAAACCGGATTTCCACCGCCTCTTGAAAAGACACTTCCAGCACACATAAAATTTTAATGACAACGCAACAGAAACAAAAATGACAAGTTATGAAAAAAAACATAAATACCGTCCTGATTTCAAATTACTTCCTGACGACCAGGGCGGAAAAGGACGACAGAATGCCTCACATACAGAAGGTTGCTGTACAGAAATAAAAAAGTCGTATGAGGCAGGCCAATGAATGCCCAAACAGTCAAACCGTTTCTTAAATGGGCGGGAGGCAAGACTCAATTATTAAATGACATCGAAAAAATATTTCCATATCATAAAAATTATAAATTTACCTATATCGAACCATTTATAGGAAGTGGCGCTGTGTTATTCTGGGTACTGAGCAACTTCCCAAACTTAAAATCAGTTATTATTAACGACATCAATGAAGACTTAATCGATTCATACAGAACAATAAAAAACAATACCAGTGAACTGATAGCGATACTTGAAAGATACGAATATGAATACCATTATTTATCAAACAATGAATATAAAAAGAAAGACTACTATTATGAAAAAAGAAAGAACTTCAATGAAAGAAATTCCGACAAAGTCATCCAGACCGCCCTGTTCATCTTTCTAAACAGGACCTGCTTTAATGGCCTGTATAGGGTTAACAGAAAAAACCAATTTAACGTGCCCATTGGCAGCTATAAGAAGCCGATGATATGTGATAAAGATAATCTCCTGGCTGTTTCTGATTTTCTGAAAAGAGTAACAATTTTATCCGGAGATTTTGAACAAACAATAGATTATGCGGATAGCGATACTGTATTTTATTTTGATCCGCCATATAAACCATTATCAGCAACTTCCAGTTTCAATTCTTACTCACAGGACGAATTTAACGATGATGAACAAAAAAGGTTAAAATATTTCTGTGACGAATTAAACTCAAAAGGGTATAAATGGATTTTAAGCAACTCGGATGTAACAGGTAAAAACGACAACGATATTTTTTTTGACAACTTATATTCAGACTACAAAATCAATAGGGTTATGGCCAAAAGAAGTATCAATGTGAATCCGGACAAGAGAGGACAGCTAACAGAGCTGCTGATAGCCAACATGGAAACAGAATGATGCCGTCGAATGTGTTTATTTTCCCGTATATTAACATATAAAAACAGAGAGGAAAAAAATGAAAGTGTATTACGATCAAGACGCCAACCTCAACACCTTAAAAGATAAAACCGTTGCCATCATCGGCTATGGCAGCCAGGGACACGCTCACGCCCAAAATCTCCGTGACTCCGGTATCAACGTTATTATTGGCCAGCGTCCTGGCGGTGCGAACTGGCAGCTGGCCAAAGAACACGGCTTTGAGCCGGTTTCAGCGAGCGAAGCGGCAAAACAGGCCGATATTATCCAGATTCTCGTACAAGACCAGTATCAGCCGGCTGTTTATGAAAACGAAATCCAAGCCCACCTGCGCGCGGGAAAAACCCTTGTTTTCGGACACGGCTTCAATATTCATTACGGCCAGATTGAACCGCCACAGGATATTGACGTGGTCATGATTGCCCCCAAAGGCCCAGGCCATCTTGTCCGGCGTGAATTTGAAAAAGGCGGCGGTGTTCCGGCTCTGGTTGCTGTCCATCGAAACGCCAGTGGCCGGGCTCTTGAAACGGCTCTGGCCTATGCCAAAGGCATCGGCGCGACCAGATCAGGCGTTTTGCAGACCTCTTTTCAGGAAGAAACAGAGACCGATCTCTTTGGCGAACAGGCCGTTTTATGCGGCGGAGCCACAGCCCTTATCCAGGCCGGCTTTCAAACCCTTGTTGACGCCGGCTACCAGCCGGAAATCGCGTATTTTGAATGCATGCATGAACTCAAGCTCATCGTTGACCTGCTCTATGAAGGCGGCTTGAAAAAGATGCACCATTCCATCAGCGATACAGCAGAATACGGAGATTATACCCGTGGCCCGCGTGTTATCAATGAACAAAGCCGTCAGGAGATGAAAAAAATTCTCACAGAAATCCAAAACGGTACCTTTGCCAAACAATGGATTCTTGAAAATTCGGCAAACTGTCCGTCATTCAAAGCAATGCGGCGTATTTCCCACGAACAGGAACTGGAAAAAATCGGAGACCAGCTCCGTTCCATGATGCCCTGGCTGCAGAAGAAATAAAAAAGACGCCGACTGCGTAAAACCAGTCGGCATTTTTTTCAGCAAGGGAAAAAATATGGACGAAAGAGCAAGCGAAACCGTTCAGTTAGTCAATACCCTGCTTCTTGATGCTTGGCGGCAAAGGGCCTCGGATATCCATATTGAACCGGATACCCGCCACAATATTTGCAAGATACGCCTGCGAGTTGACGGAACCTGCTATGAGTACGGGCAACTGCCACTTGAGACCGTCAGGCCCTTTATTTCCCGTATAAAGATTATGGCCAATCTGGATATTGCCGAACACCGGCTGCCGCAAGACGGCAAGATTGTCATCAGTCTGAACGACAACGAAAAAACAGCAGAATACCGTGTGGCCATTGTGCCAACTATTGATGAACAGGAAGATGTTGTCTTACGGTTGCTTTCTTCCGCCCGCACATTTACTCTTGACCAGTTGGGTCTTTCCGCCAGCAATCTCTTTACTTTCTCCGTCATGCTCAATCGGCCGCACGGCCTGATCCTTGTTGTTGGCCCAACAGGTTCAGGAAAAACAACCACCCTGCATTCCGGTCTGCGAACGATCAATACGCCCGCCCGTAAAATCTGGACAGTGGAAGACCCTGTTGAAATCACCCAGACCGGCCTGCGCCAGGTGCAGACCAATTCAAAAATCGGCCTGAATTTTCCAGCGGCCCTGCGTGCTTTTTTGCGGGCCGACCCTGACGTAATCATGGTTGGAGAAATGCGCGACAGGGAAACAACCCACATTGCCATTGAGGCCTCTTTAACCGGGCACCTTGTTCTTTCAACCCTGCATACCGGTTCAGCGGCTGAAACAATTATCCGCCTGCTTGATATGGGTATAGACCCGTTCAATTTCGCGGATTCCCTGATTTGTATTCTTGCCCAGCGACTGATAAAAACCCTGTGTCAGCATTGCAGGGCTGCCTACACACCGGACGAAGCAGAATTACATGAACTGGCAGAAGAATTTGGAGAAACATTTTTTACTGTCGCTCGCGAGCAGTCCCTGATGCCTTTCCAATTATACAAGGCTGTTGGCTGCTCCAAATGCATACAAGGCTACTCAGGGCGGACAGGTATCCACGAACTGCTTACCAATACGACCGAACTCAAAAAAATTATCAAAGGACGCCCCTCTACGGATGAAATTCAAACCAGTATTCAGCAACGAGGTCTGCTGACAATGAAACAAGACGGTATCCTCAAGGTATTACAGGGAAAAACAGATCTGGCTCAGGTACGCAAGATAACGGGCCAGACATTTCCGGTATAAAGGCGCCCGATATGCGAGTTTTGCTTCTTAACCTGACCCGTCTGGGAGATCTGCTCCAGACCCAACCGGTCATTTCCGCTTTGGCCGGCAGAGGGTTTGCTGTTGAACTTGTCTGTCTGGAAAATTTTTGCGCGGCCACCTCTTTGCTCCGTGACCTCAATGCTGTCCACCCTCTACCCGGAGCGTCTCTACGGGCTCTGACCGAAAAACAATGGCCTCAGGCTGTTACCAGCCTGTATACCTGGAAATCCACAATCAGGCCGCTCAAAAAAGATGACCTGATAATCAACCTGACACCTTCACTGGCCAGCCGCCTGCTGACCGGATTTCTTGGCGACCAGACCGAAGCAAAAGGATTTACTCTAGACGGTTATGGGTTCAGTCTCTATTCAAATGACTGGACAGTTTATCTTCAGGCTGCTTCTGCTTGCCGGGGTTCAAGCCCTCTCAACCTCATGGATGTTTTTGCGCGGGTTGCAGAAACAGCCCCGATACAAACATTCAGTTTGGCTCTGCCAGACCAACAGGCGCAAAGCTGGGCGCAAAATCAGCAGCAACAAATCCCCGAAGCTCAAGGTCTTGTCGCCTTTCAGCTTGGCGCGAGCAACGAAATCAGACGCTGGCCCACAGCTTTTTTTGCCACCCTTGGCGCGCTCCTGTGGCGCCAAAAACAACTCTGCCCTGTTCTTATTGGAAGCGGGTCAGAAAAAAAACTGGCGGAAAAATACAAACAAGCCACCCAATGCCCTGCTCTTGATCTTTGCGGACAGACCAGCCTGACTCAACTTGGGGCAATTCTCAGGCAATGCCGTTTTCTGGTCACAAACGATACCGGCACCATGCATCTGGCTGCCGGTCTTGGCGTTCCGGTGCTTGCCCTGTTTCTGGCAACAGCCCAACCCTGGGATACAGGCCCGTATCAGGAAAAAAGTTTCTGCCTGGAACCAGACATCGCATGCCACCCATGCGGCTTTTCCACTCAGTGTCAAAAAAATAACATCTGTCGACAGCTCATTACTCCCCAAACAGTTTTTCATTGTATTCTCAAATGGCAATACGGAGAACAGATAAATCTGGCAGGAGAAACAGGCGCGAGAATCTGGGAAAGCCGGCTGCAACACGGCTGGATCAATCTTGTTTCTCATACCGGGCACGAAGCAAGCGACAGGGTGCGCTGGTTACGTATCCAGCGCCAGGCCTATTGCCATCTTATTGACAACCACGAAGCTCCCCACCTCTCTTCCCTGGCTCTTCCTCAGGGGCAAACAGGCGAGGCGATCCGTTCACGCCTTGAGATATCCCACAACCTGCTCTCCCTGCTTCTCCAGCAACTTGACATGGCAATCAGCAGGCCGGAAAAAATCTTTCTGGAAAAGGTCATGAAAAGCTGGAAACGTATCCACGCTTACTGGGACAAAGATGAATTTTTCGGCGTTCTCGGTTACCTGTGGAACTGCCACAGTCAGCAGCACCCGGATCTTCCTCCTCTCAAAGAACTGACTGCCCGCTACCTTCGCCTGGTTACATCGCTCCAGGCGCTTTTTTCCTGATCAGATTCTTCCCTTTTTCCTCTTTCAAGATAAACGGCACGCTTTTTGCTTTCCTTTTTTCAACGAATACCCAAAAAGGAGAAAGCTATGCTTATTATTGATGGTCACGAACAAAAAATTCAGTTTAACGATTTTGAAAACCTTGAAAATCTGCTGGACGAAGCAATGAAATTTGAGGGACTGAATGAACGGATTGTCACAGATGTCCTTGTCAACAATGAACATTTCTCCGAGATATATCCACATCAGGCAGAAGACATTGAAATGGATTCCGTTGACAAGGTAGAAATCATCAGTGTGCCTCAGAAAACAATGATACAGGACATTCTTGGAGAACTGAACAAAGTCGCGACCCTGATGGAAAAAAGCAGTCAGCGTATTGCGGAACTCTTTCGTCAGGCAGATGATGGTGACGCTCTTGAAATGTACCATGACCTGCTTGAAGTTGTCCGCAACTTCCTGGCCATGATCAGCCTGCTGCATGATCATAAAAACATTGCCTTTGGGCAGGACGGCAGCCTTGTTCTGGAAAAATTTTCCAGCCTGCTGGGTGAAATCATTGAGGTACAGGAAAATCAGGACTGGATTTTAATGGCTGATCTGCTGGAATATGAATTCAATCCCATTATGCAGGAATGGAAAAATTTCATTGACAACATGACCAACTAACCCAGTTTGTTAAAATATTTTTTCAAAGCAGCTGTGTATTATCTGCAAAAAAGGAAATTCAGCATGGAAACAGAGCAAGCCTTATCAATGGCAGAATCCCTGGCCGAAAAAGAAATTCTCTTCCTGCAGGAAGAAAAATATGACCATGCGTTCAAGCTCGCGGAAAAAAGAAAAGAAATTTTTTCCCGACTTGAAAAGGAAGAGCTTTCCCCTGTAACAGGAATAAAAAAAAAACTGCACCGCCTGCAAGCGATTCAGGGAACGCTGTCTCAAGAGGCTAAACGGCTGCACGGTCTGCTCAGGAATGAATTGATAACTATTCAGCGCGAAAGGCAACAGCTTCCCGGCTATCACAATACAGCGGTCATCACTCCTTTTCGTGGAACATTCAGTACCCGGGCCTGACAAGAAAGCAATGAGCCGACTGAAGCGCATGAAAAACCTTGGAACTGCGCAACAGCGGCAAAACACAAAAAAGACCGATCCCCCAATCGGTTTTTTTTGTTATTTTTTTATCCCCCCCTGCCCCCACAAAAAACGTGTTATTGGGAAAAAACTTGTTTTATTCATCAGTTTTGTTAACGTGTTACTCAGGTTCAGGAAATTCTTCCTGGACATTTCTTTTAACAAAGGGGGGGGCGAAATGGAAAAGAATATTTTAATGCTTGTTGGAGACTATGTTGAAGATTATGAAGCAATGGTACCTTTTCAGGCTTTGCAGATGGTTGGACATAATGTGGTTGCTGTCTGTCCTGAAAAAAAAGTGGGGGACTTTGTTCGTACAGCCATTCATGATTTTGAGGGAGATCAAACCTACTCGGAAAAAAGAGGACATAATTTTACCCTGAATGGAGATTTTCAAACTGTTAAAGCGGAAAATTTTGACGCGCTGGTTATCCCCGGGGGGCGAGCCCCGGAATATTTACGTCTGAACGCCAAAGTCCTTGAAATGGTCAGACATTTTATGGAGAAAAAAAAGCCGGTAGCCGCGATCTGTCATGGCCCTCAGCTTTTAGGCGCGGCAGGTGTACTTGCAGGAAAAAAATGTTCTGCTTATCCGGCTGTTGCTCCTGAGATTACGGCCTGCGGCGGAACTTTTATGGACATTGATCTTGCCGGAGCACATGTTGACGGCAATCTTGTCACCGCTCCAGCCTGGCCGGCTCACCCCGCCTGGATGGCAGCATTTTTGAAAATTTTAGGCTAATTCCAGTATCCAGTGTTCCCCCAAAAGGGAACATGGGAATTTCAAAAAAACAGCCAGTATGACCAAAAAACATTTTTTATTTGCCGCTCTGCCGTTCAAAAAGGAAGAAGTAACCCGCGCACTGGAGGCCGGAATTGACGGTATCCTCACCAGTCCTGAAAATCTTGAGAAAGCCGCCGCCCTTGGCCGTTTTCAGGTCGTCTCCACTGAGGAAACAATCTTTTTTCAGCTGAAAGAGAAACAGGACGAAAACGAGGTTGTGTCTCTTTTGGCAGCCGGACAAAAAGTCATTCTGCGCCGGGGCTGGGAAATCATTCCTGTAGAAAATATTCTGGCTCAGGTACAAGGCCTTGGTCTGGAAGTTGCCAATCTGGAAGAAGCCAGGCTCGCCGCCGGTATCATGGAAAGAGGTGTTACAACCATTGTTCTTTTACCGGAAGCGGTTGAGGAAATCAGAAAAATTCTTACGGTGTGCCTTGCTCCTCAAAACATTCATTTGCAGCCGGCAACGGTTGTTGATGTGCAGCCGGTTGGTTCCGGCGACAGAGTCTGTGTGGATACTTTGAGCCTGCTGCATGCTGGCGAGGGACTTTTAGTTGGCAATACGAGTGCGTGTACCTTTCTGGTGCAGGGAGAGACTCAGCACAATGTCTATGTCGCCCCCCGGCCTTTTCGGATAAACGCTGGCGGAGTACACGCCTATGTCAGGCTGCCGCATAATACAACAGCCTACCTGGAAGAACTGCGGGCCGGCTCGGAAGTGCTTTTGGTTGCGGCAAACGGTTCATGTCGTGTGGCAGTGGTTGGTCGAAACAAAACAGAAATCCGCCCCATGATTCTCATTCGGGCCGAATGTCAGGGGGTGGAAGGCCAGATTTTTCTGCAAAATGCTGAAACCGTGCGTCTGGTATGCCCTGACGGAACTTCCGTGAGCGTAACCCATATCAGGCCCGGCGATACCGTTTTATGCTGTCTGGACATACCCGGCCGTCATTTTGGCATAGCTGTTGAAGAAACAATCAGAGAACAATAATGCCCTCTCCACTCTTGACCGATATTCGCGCTCAACTGGATGCTCTCGACGAGCAGCTGGTCAGCCTCCTGCACAAGCGGGCGGCATTAAGCATTGCCGCAGGCAGGGCCAAGGCAGGCCAGACACCTGTACATCAGCCTGAACGGGAAAGATTATTGCTTGAAAAGATCACGCAACAAAAAGGCCCACTTCCCCAAAAGGCGTTACTGGCTATTTATGAGGAAATCCTGCGGACCTCGCGGGCTCTCCAGGCTGACAATGATTTTTGTTAATATTCCCGCTTCCAAATCTCTCACCCACCGGGCAATGATCGCCGCTGCTCTGGCCAACGGAACGTCCAGACTGGGGAATGTCCTTGATTGTGATGACACCCGTCACACCCGCCAATGCCTTGAAACATTGGGGGCTGTTTTCACAGACTCAGGAAAAGATGTGTGGGTCACGGGACGGAAGACCTGTTTGCCGCCTGCAAATCAACTTCCTCTCCTTCATGTCGGCGATTCCGGTACAACTGCCAGGCTACTGGGGGCTGTTTGCGCGGCTTTGAATGGAGCTGTGCTGGACGGCAGCACGCAAATGCGTGGGCGACCATTTGCAGATATGGCAGAAGCCCTCAGCTATCAACACATTGAGGTTCACTGGCTGAGGCAGCCGGGGCACCTGCCTTGCCGAATCAGATCTTCCGGTCTTTGCGGGGGAAAAATCTTTGTGCGTACAGATAAAAGCAGCCAGTTTCTTTCCGGCCTGCTCATGGCCTCGGCCCTGGCCAACAGTGACACGACCATACAGATAGATAATTTTTCTGTATCGTGGCCGTATGTTGAACTGACGCTGGCGGTAATGGCGGATTTTGGAGTGCCTGTTCAAAAAATTTATCCGGCCCCGGTCACAGCGCCTTTCCCTTTACCGCGCGCCCTGGTTATACGTCCTGCGTCCTACAGTCCATGCCAGTATGACATGGAAAACGACTGGAGTGCCGCTGCTTTTTTTTGTGTGGCCGCGGCAATCGGGAAAGAACCGCTTTGTCTGCGCGGATTGCGCCAGAAATCATTACAGGCGGATGCGGCGATTGTGCCTCTGCTCAAACAAATGGGCGCGAAAATAGAAATCAATGCAACGAAAATGATTTTTTTTCCGTCCGAACTTGTTGGCATTGAAGCGGACATGAGCAACTCGCCAGATTTGGTTCCTGCTCTGGCTGTAGCCGCAGCGTGCGCAAAAACAAAAAGCAAACTCAAAAATATTTCTCACCTGCGCCACAAGGAAAGTGACCGCATCGCGAGCGTGGCCGATGCCCTTTGTGCAGCAGGAGTCAAAGTCGAAACAGAAGAAAATGCCCTGACAATTGAACCATGTTTTCAGTTCAGGCAAGGACCTGTTCATATCCTCACCCAAAACGATCACCGTATCGCCATGAGCATGATTTTGCTGACACTTGTGGGGTGTAATATTTGCCTTGACAATCCAGAGTGCGTCAAAAAATCTTTTCCCGGATTTTGGCAGGAATGGGAAAAATATGGCAGCAGAAACACCACATACTGCCAATAAGTTATTTTTTCTTTTTCAAAAATACCCGCTGAAAAAAAGAAACAGCCGGCTCAACAAGGTCGGTGTGAGTATCTCATTGAATTTGGTCATAAAAAAAGACCATCTGAGATGGTCTTTTTTATAAAAGGAACCG